>NZ_CP048106.1:2420000-3630000 GCF_010092985.1 Pontibacter pudoricolor
GGTAATTGAAGGCATCATCGACGCAGATTCGTTCTTTGAAGTACACAAGAATTTTGGCGATAACATAGTTGTTGGATTCGCCCGATTGGGTGGCCGCAGCATTGGTATAGTTGGTAACCAGCCTGCTGTACTTGCCGGTGTACTGGATATTAACGCCAGCACCAAAGCTGCCCGTTTCGTTCGTTTCTGCGATTGCTTTAACGTTCCGCTCTTAGTGCTGGAAGATGTTCCGGGCTTCCTGCCGGGCACTGATCAGGAGTGGCGCGGAATTATTACCAATGGTGCCAAGTTGCTTTATGCTTTCTGCGAAGCTACTGTTCCGCGCATTACGGTTATTACCCGCAAAGCCTACGGTGGCGCTTACGATGTAATGAACTCCAAGCACATTGGCGCCGACATGAACTACGCATGGCCAACAGCTGAAATTGCTGTAATGGGTGCCCAGGGTGCTGCTGAGATCATCTTCAAACGCGAAATTGCGGAAGCCGAAGACCCTGCTGCTAAACTTGCTGAAAAAGTACAGGAATACAAAGAGAAATTTGCAACGCCATACCGTGCTGCGCACCGTGGTTTTATAGACGAAGTTATACTTCCTTCAGAGACCAGAGCCAAGCTTATAAAAGCATTTAAGATGCTGGAAAACAAGGCTGTAACATTGCCACGCAAAAAGCACGGTAATATTCCACTTTAATAATTATGAATTAAGAATTAGGAATTATGAATGATACGTATGTATATTTTACACTTTCTAAAACTGGTAATTCATAACTCATAATTTAGATTTCATAATTACTCCAAGCATGAGACAAGAATCTTTCGACTTCCTGCAGAAATACCTGAACAACTCCTCTCCTACTGGTTTTGAGTCGGAAGGGCAGAAACTATGGCTGGAATACATTAAACCATACATCGACGATTACTTTGTAGATACTTACGGCACCGTAGTGGGTGTTATCAATCCTGAAGCAGAGTATAAAGTAGTAATAGAAGCACATGCCGATGAGATCAGCTGGTTTGTGAACTATATAACGCCGGAAGGCTACATTTACCTGAAACGCAACGGTGGTTCTGATGCCCTGATCGCACCTTCAAAAAGAGTAAATATTTATACGGCCAAAGGTATCGTTAAAGCAGTATTCGGGTGGCCGGCCATACACGTTCGTAAAGTAGAGCAGGACAAAGCCCCAACTATAGAAACCGTGTTTTTAGACTGTGGCGCAAGCAATCGCGAGGAGGTTGAGAAGATGGGCATACACGTAGGCTGCGTAGCTACTTTCGAGGACGAGTTCACGGTAATGAACGAGAAATTCTACGTTGGGCGTGCACTGGATAACCGTGTAGGTGGTTTTATGATCGCTGAAGTGGCCCGCCTGATACATGAGCGCAAGCACAAGCTGCCTTTTGGCTTATACATTGTTAATGCCGTGCAGGAAGAGATTGGCTTACGTGGCGCTGAGATGATCGCCCACCGCATAAACCCGGATGTTGCGATCATTACCGATGTAACCCACGACACGCAGTCGCCGATGTACGAGAAAAAAACCAGCGGCGATATTCATTGCGGTAAAGGCCCGGTGATAGCGTATGGCCCGGCCGTGCAGAACAACCTGCGCGACCTGATCATCAATACGGCGCAGGAGAAAGAGATTCCGTTCCAGCGTTCAGCTGTTTCACGGGCAACCGGCACCGATACCGATGCATTTGCTTATTCTAATTCCGGGGTAGCCTCTGCTCTGATTTCGCTTGCTCTGAAGTACATGCACACAACTGTTGAAACCGTGCACAAGGATGACGTAGAAAACGTGATCAAACTGATCTACGAAACAATTCTGAAAATAGAAGACAAGCAGGATTTCCGTTACCTGAAATAGCAGCTATAGTTACATCTCAGAAAGTCTCTTAAGCAGAAGTGTTTAAGAGACTTTTTTGTTTTCAGGCAGAATAGTGTAACTTAATAGTATAAACATCGCACCCTATGAAACGCTATCAATTCTGGCTCCTGTTCTGGCTTCCCTGGCTGGCTCTTATGGTTACTGTCATCGTTCGTAAAGATGCTCCTTTTCCGTGGGTATTTGCAATTAACACGATAGTACTTAACCTGATAGCTATAAACATGCGTCGCAAACAAGTGGGATTAAGTCTTCCGTCAACTATAAAAGCCATGGTTCCTGGATTTGGCTACCACGAATGGAAACGCTTATATTTTGCTAAGCCGTAATTGCTCACAGCTCTGCGAGGCAAATGGGGAGTTCCTTATTATTCATTCATCACTACTCACTATTCATTAATCCTTGACTTTTACCGACCAGATGGGCCACCAGCTTACGCTGCCGCAATTTCCGCAGCGTATAGTTTCATTGGTGCCATCTCAAACCGAACTGCTATTTGATTTAGGCCTGGCCGACCGTATAGTTGGCGTTACTAAATTCTGTATCCACCCGAAGGAGCAGGTAAAAGATAAAACTATAGTTGGCGGCACCAAGAATTTTAAATTCGATGTGATTGAGCAGCTCCAGCCGGATTTGATCATCGGGAATAAGGAGGAAAACTATAAAGAAGGGATAGAGCAGTTACAGCAGAAGTACCCGGTTTGGATGAGCGACATTTATACGCTGGAAGATTCGCTGGAAATGATGCAGCTGATTGGTGAAATAACAGGAGCAGAAACTATAGCACATCAGCTGACCCAAACTATAAGATCGGGATTTGAACAACTGTATCCGCCAGCGAAACAAACTATAGAAACGGCCTACTTCATTTGGCGAAACCCTTATATGGCGGTGGGTGGTAACAATTTTATAGATAACATTTTACAACATTGCGGTTTTATAAATGCCTTTGCTGAACTGGAACGTTACCCTGAGATCTCAGCAGAACAATTACAACAAGCCAATCCGCAGCTTATACTTCTTTCTTCCGAGCCTTATCCATTCAAGCAAAAACACATCTCCGAGTTTCAGGAATTATGCCCGAAGGCAACTATAAAAGTGGTAGATGGCGAGATGTTCAGTTGGTATGGCAGCAGGTTAGTGCAAGCTCCGGAGTATTTGCAGGGAGTAATTGAGGAAGTGAGGAATTATTAACTTAGGTTATAAGATTTACAAAATATGCAGGAAGGAAGTAGCATTGGCGAAATATTTATTTATGAAACAGAATCAGGACAAACAACTATAGATGTTAAGCTACAACAGGAAACTTTGTGGCTGACACAGCAGCAGCTTTCCGATCTTTTTCAAAGGGAAAGATCAGTTATATCAAAGCATTTAAAAAATATCTTTGTCTCCGGAGAATTAGATGAAAATAGCAATGTGCAAAAAATGCACATTCCAAATTCAGATAAACCTGTAGCTTTTTATAATCTGGACGTTATTATATCTGTAGGTTATAGAGTAAATTCCAAACAGGGTACACAATTCAGAATCTGGGCAACCAATGTGCTCCGTAAGCACTTAGTTGAAGGCTATACCCTCAACGAGAAACGCCTGAAAGAGCAGGCCCAAAAGTATACAGACCTTAAACAGACAGTAAAGCTACTGCAGAATGTAATACAGCGGAAAGAACTTAACAGTGATGAGAGCACTGGTTTACTCCAGGTTATAAGTGACTACACCTATGCGCTGGATATCTTAGATGACTATGACCACCAGCGACTTACCATTAAAGGAACACACAAGAAAGAACTTTTCAGAATTACGTATGGAAGTGCAATAGCTGCCATTCAAACACTTAAAGAAAAGTTCGGTAGTTCTGAGCTTTTTGGTCGTGAAAAAGATGAAAGCTTTCAGAGCTCTCTTAGTACAATTTACCAGACATTCGGAGGCCAGGAACTATACCCTTCTCTGGAAGAAAAGGCTGCTAACCTGTTATATTTCGTTGTTAAAAACCACTCTTTTTCAGATGGAAACAAGCGTATAGCCGCTTTTCTTTTTGTCTGGTTTATGGAAGAGAACGGCCAGCTATATGATGCTTATAGGCATAAGCGTATAGCTGATAATGCACTTGTCGCGTTAACATTACTTATTGCAGAAAGTAACCCGCTGGAAAAAGATACTATGGTAAAAGTAATTGTAAATCTAATTAATCAGCAGAATTAATCTTTCCTCCCTCTTTAGTGATTACCTCAAACCCCACCTTCGCCAGGTCTTCCCAAAAACGCGGATAGGATTTACGAACTACGCTGGGCTCCTGAATCTGAACGGGTTCCAGCAGGGCAATTGGCGCAAAAGCCATGGCCATACGGTGGTCCTGATACGTCCTGAAAGTGAGCTCACGCTTAGTGAGAATAGCCGGCTCCATCCGGAAAACGCCGGGTGTCATTTCATCCAGCGATGCACCCATACTCAGCACCTCGATCTGAAGCGCTTGAATGCGGTCAGTTTCTTTTATCCGCAGACTTTCTAGGCCAGTCATTTCCAGCGTTACACCTAAGGCTGCACATAACGCAACTATAGTCTGGGCAAGATCCGGGCAGTTGGTAAAGTCGAAAGCCACTTTTTTCTCGCAGTGTTTCTTTGTAAGCCTGATACCTTCAACTGTAAATTCGGTGTAAACACCCAGCCGGCTCATCATATCAACTATAGCCCTGTCGCCTTGAAAGGAATCTTCTTTAAGTCCAGGCAGCGTAATATCTGCTTCTTTGGCAAGCCCCACCATACTATACCAATAACTGGCCGCTGACCAATCGGGTTCAACAGCAAAGGTGGCAGGTTTATAGTTCTGGTTAGGTACAGCTATAGTATTCCCCTCAAAAGTGGCCGATACGCCAAAATGCTGCATCAGCGAAAGTGTCATCTCAATATAAGGCCGGCTTCCGATTTTGCCTTCCAGTTCCAGTATCAACCCATCCGGCAGTAATGGTGCAATCATCAGCAAGGCAGAAATATACTGGCTACTGATATCGCTGCGCACTTTAAGTTGATTACTGCCAGTCCCTTTAAACCCTTTGATCCTGAGTGGCGGATAACCTTCCTCCTGTAAGTAATCTATAGTTGCTCCTAACTCGCGCAGGGCCTCTACCAGAATTTTTATGGGCCGCTGGCACATGCGTTCAGTTCCTGTCAGCGTTTTTTGCTGGCCTGTTACTGCATAATAAGCCGTCAGAAAACGCATTACAGTTCCGGCATCTTCCGCATCTATAGTTGCAGCATCACTTTTGAGCAGACGCTGCAGCAGTTGGGTATCGTTGGCTTCAGATAAGTTTTGAATATCAGAGTTGCCGCCGGCCAGCGCTGCTATAATCAACGCACGGTTAGCTTCGCTTTTGGAAGCGGGCAGGTTTATAGTTCCGGAAAGTACACCTGTCGGGTGAGAGAGCGTAACAGTTTGTATCATAGTAAGGAGTAATAGCGCAGTGCTTCCTGTATTTCGGGTAAGGTAACGGGTTGGTCGTATACTGCACTCCCTATACGGTGCAGCAGGGTACAGTTTATAGTTGCGCCGGTATTCTTTTTATCCTGCAACGCGAAACGGCTTATAGTCTGAATCTCGTCTTCGCTAAACGGCACCTTTTCGTACACCGAAATCAGGAAAGTTTCGATCTTGTCGAGGGACTCTTTCGGAAGCAGCTCCTTTTTTACGGACAGGAATGCTTCGCAGAGCATTCCGATAGCAATGGCTTCACCGTGCAGTAACTCGCGACCCGGTTTCTCCATCAGGAAGCTTTCTACAGCGTGCCCTACCGTGTGGCCGAAGTTCAGCACTTTTCGGTAACCGGCCTCTAACGGATCAGCTTCAACAACAGCGGATTTTATAGCTACCGAATGCCTAATAAGGTCTTCCCAGTTCTCTGTAAAAAGCCCGATGTGGCGCTGTGCTTCAAACATTTCCCCATCAGCAATAAGCCAGTGTTTAATAATCTCAGCGTACCCTGATTTGATTTCGCGCTGCGGCAGAGTTTGCAGAAACCCAGGGTTAATAAATACGGCAACTGGTTCTTTATAAACCCCGATATGATTTTTAAGTCCATGGAAATCGACACCGGTTTTGCCACCAACGCTGGCATCAACCTGCGCCAGTAAGGTAGTTGGCACCTGCACAAAATACAGCCCGCGCTTAAATAAAGCTGCGCAAAAACCACCCATGTCCCCTATCACGCCGCCGCCCAAATTTACCAGCACCGACCAGCGGTCCAGGTTCAGTTCCGTCATGCGTTGCCAGATGTACTCGCAGGTTTGCAGGGTTTTGTGTATTTCGCCGCTTTGTATCTGAATAAGATGATGCTCCGGCAAATATGGTTTAACCAACGGGTAGCAGTGCGCCAGTGTATTTTCATCTACCAGCACCGCAACTCTACTGAATGCACGGTTCAACAACAGCTCTTTCAACAGCTGCAGTGCATCGGAGCCTATAGTTATCGTTTCAGTCAAATTTAGTTTAGGGGTTATAGAGTTTAAGAGTTAAAGAGTTTAGGAATTTTTATAGTTAGGATAATAACCACACGATCGCACAAAAAGAGAGTATAAAGGTGCAATAGAACAACTTTGTAACTTATCCTTTACTAACGCTCTAACTCCTAAACTCCCAAACTCTTTAACTCGCGAACTATTAATCCTCTTTATTTAAAATCCGGGTTTGTATCCGGATAGATTCCGTGTGGATCAGGCGGTATAGTTCGGCTACGAAGTCGGGATTCATGCCCAGTTCTTTTGCCCATTCAGGCCGGCTTCTGAATATATCTTTCCAGCGGCTTATCTGTAGTATCTGTACGTTATTTTGTTTTTTATAGTATCCTATCTGCTCTACTAATTCCATCCGCCTGGTAAGTGCTCTTAAAATCTGCTGGTCGGCTTCGTCAATCTGCAGGCGTAGTTTCTCGGCACGGTTTATAAGTTCCTGGTCATCGTAAGTGGTTTTGCGAACCTGTAGTTTTGATAAAATCTCCTTCAAACCGGCAGGCGTTACCTGTTGTTCCGGGTCGCTGAGCGCATTGGCCGGGTCCGGGTGCGACTCCAGCATAATGCCATCGTAGCCCAAATCCAGCGCTTTTTGTGCAACAGGTAACAGTAACTCCCGGTTGCCGGCAATGTGGCTAGGGTCAACTATAAGTGGCAAACTTCTGAACTTCGACTTAAGCTCAATCGGTATCTGCCAGAACGGCACATTTCTATATTTTGATCTTTCATAACTGGAGAAACCACGGTGTATGGCAGCCACATCGGTAATACCCGCATTATACACACGTTCCAATGCTCCGATCCACAAAGCCAGGTCCGGGTTAACAGGGTTCTTTACCATCACAGGTACGTTGGCGCCTTTTAGGGCATCGGCAATTTCCTGCACGGCAAATGGATTTACGGTTGTGCGGGCACCAATCCACAGCACATCAATCTCCTGCTTCAGGGCTTCTTCTACGTGGCGGGCGGTGGCCACTTCGGTACTTACGCGCATGCCTAGTTCCCGCTTTACCCTACCCAGCCACTGTAACCCCTGCAAGCCAATCCCTTCAAAAGAGTTTGGCCGCGAACGTGGTTTCCAGATGCCGGCCCGGAACAGATCAACCTGCTGCTCGCGCAAAGCCAGTGCCGTCTGCATCACCTGTTCTTCGCTCTCGGCGCTGCATGGTCCGGCAATAATGATCGGTCTTGTTTGGCCACCAGTTATCTGCCTGAAAAAATTATCTTCTCCCTTAAATTCCATTTATGAAATATGCTTGCTGCAAAGGTAGTGCAAATTGAAAAGTAAACTATAGCTAGTCCCAGGTTTAAAAGCCCCATGCTGTGCAGGTTGTAACTATAAATCTTACACAAAACAAATGGATAACTGTAGATGATGCACTATCTTTGCGCTTCTATACAATACAATTTATGAATCCTGTTTCAAACGTATCATTCGATAATACTGCCGTTGCATTTTCATCTAAGTCTGATACCGAGCTGTACAAAATGTACCTGCTTTTCAAGACAATGAACAATAATACGCTGGTAAAGTTTGGCGGTAAACTTTTAAATACGGCCATTAACCTGCACCTGCCGGTTAAATTCATTATTAAGCCAACGGTGTTCAGCCATTTTTGCGGCGGCGAAACCATTGAAGAATCAGAGCGAGCCATCAAGGAACTGAGCACTTATAATATCGGAACAATACTGGACTACTCGGTAGAAGGCGAAGGCAACGAAAAGAGCTTTGATGCTACGATGAATGAGCTTTTACGAACCGTAGAGAAAGCCCGTGGCAACAAGGCAATCCCTTTTTCGGTGTTTAAAATCACTGGCCTGATCAATATAAAGCTGCTGGAGAAAGTGCAGGCCGGAATTACCTTAACAGCAGCTGAAAAAACTGCTTTTGAACGTGGCCGTGAGCGTGTAAATACCATCTGCAAAAGATGCTACGAAGCCGATGTACGCGTTTTTGTAGATGCTGAAGAAAGCTGGATTCAGGAACCTATCGATAACCTGACCTATGAAATGATGGAGCTCTATAACAAAGAGAAAGCCATTGTTTACAACACCTATCAACTATACCGCCACGACCGCCTTGCTGTGCTGAAACGCGATTATGAGAATGCCGTGGCTAAAAACTATTACCTGGGCTGCAAACTGGTGCGTGGTGCCTACATGGAAAAAGAGGCCAAACGTGCCGCCGAAATAGGCTACGCAAATCCGATAAACCCAAGTAAGCAGGCTACCGATGATCTGTTTAACAAAGCGCTGCAGTTTTGTGTGGAGAACATCGATCGTATTGCTTTCTGTAACGGCACGCATAACGAGGCAAGCTGTTACCTGTTGATGGAGCTGATGGACAAACACAACATTGCCCGCAACGACGAGCGTGTATACTTTGCCCAGCTATTTGGTATGAGCGATAACCTGTCGTATAACCTGGCCAATGCCGGTTACAATGTAGCCAAGTATGTGCCGTATGGCCCTGTAAGAGAAGTAATGCCTTACCTGCTGCGCCGCGCCAACGAAAACACCGCTATTGCCGGACAGAGCAGCCGCGAGTTTACACTCATCAGTAAAGAAATGCATCGTCGTAAAGCCACTAAATAAAAAAACTATAAAAAATGCCTGCTACAGTTAACGGGCACTTTTTATAGTTGCTTTAAAAATAAGAAGTCCTCTGCACCAATGTACAGAGGACTTCTTATGTGTTTTTAGAACTATAAGTGTTATCCTAAAGTTCTGAATTAAATTACTGAACTACAGTAGAGTCAGTAGTAGTTGTTGTTGTAGTAGTATCTACAGTAGTACCAGTTGTATCTACAGTAGTTTCTTCAACAGTAGTTTCTTCGATTGTAGTGTCTTCAGTTTCAGTAGTAGCTGGCTCAGTGTTGCAAGCTGTGAAAGATACAAGAGCGAAAGCTACAACGGCGAATTTGAATAAATTTTTCATTTTGTGTTTGTAATTAAGTGTTTTGGTTTCGATTTTGAAGTTCATACCAGAAAAGCACAGAGGTAACCCACTACAGAGAAAAAAATTAAAAATATTTTTTACTGGGTTACATTAACAACAAAACAGTATTAAAATCAGAGCGGAATGAAGAAAGGTTTGTATGAAACGGATGAGGCGATCATAGAAGGGATCCGGTTCGGAGACGATCGGGCACTGGCCCACCTGTACAAACTCCACTTCCCGATGATATCTCATTTTATACTTAGCAACAGCGGAACCGACGACGAAGCCAAAGATATTTACCAGGAAGGCGTAATTGTTTTCTATGAAAAGGTGAAGTCTGATAGCCTCGAGCTTACCTGCCAGATAAAGACGTACCTCTACTCGGTATGCCGCAGGCTCTGGTTAAAAAAGCTTGCAGAAAAAGGCCGGTTCGCTTCCAGGATGGATGATGCTGAGAATTACCTGATGCTGGAGGACGATGTACCACAGCAGGAAGAAAATGAACGAAGATTCGGGGTGATGGAAGATGCCATGAACCAACTGGGCGAGCCCTGCAAAACACTGCTGGAAGATTACTACATCCGGATGCAGAACATGCAGGACATAACCGACCGATTTGGATATACCAACACAGACACCGCCAAAAACCAGAAATATAAATGCCTGCAGCGCCTGAAGAAACTATTCTTTACCGCTTACCAGGCCGAAGTATAGTTCTGGCTTAAGATTGAAATTAATACGCCTGTGAAGGCATAAGTATAGCGCAGAGATGGAATACCTGATGTACGAACAAATGGAGCGGTACCTGGCCGGTAAAATGGTTGCTGATGAAAAAGCAGCCTTTGAGGCGTTACTGCAAACTGACTTAAGGTTAGCTGAGCGATTGAAAGAGCATCGCACCCTGCTCAATACCATGCAGCAGTACGGCCAGCGCCAGGAACTCCGCAGCAAATTAAACGCCATCCATAACAAGATGGAAATAGAAAATACGCCTGGGGTTGCAACGCCAATGTGGCAGCTGTTCTGGAAACGCCACGCGCAAACGATGGCTGTAGCTGCCAGTGTATCGTTATTGTCCGTTTTTGGAACGTTGTGGAGTGTGCAGCAAATGAAAGAACCGGTAAAACAGCAAACAGCCCATTATGTTGAGCTTCGCCGGGAGGTAGATAAACTGAAAAAAGCGCAGACAGCTATCATAAAAGACATCAACAATACCACCAAACCTGCTCCCCGCCCGGCAAGTGTTAGCGGTACCGGTTTTGCCCTCAGCGCTAACGGCTACTTAGTAACCAGCTCTCACGTTGTGGAAGGCGCCGATTCTATCATGATCGAGAATACATCCGGGGCAAAATACAAAGTAAGCGAAGTCTACCGCGATCAGGTGCATGACCTTTCTATACTTAAAGTAGAAGATGCCGGATTTGCAGGCTTCAGCAAACTACCTTATACCTTTAAAACAACAGAATCAGACCTTGGTGAGATGGTTTACACCTTGGGTTACCCACGCGAGGATATCGTTTTCGGCGAGGGGTCGTTAAGCTCTACTTCGGGTTTCCAGGGCGATACTACCGCTTACCAGATATCTATTCCACTTAACCCGGGCAACAGCGGCGGCCCGCTTTTAGATGATAAAGGCAACCTGATCGGGGTAATCAGCGGCAAGCAGGCAGGCCAGGAAGGTGCAGCATTTGCCATTAAGTCGGCGTACCTGTTACAACTGATAAGTGAACTGCCTTTAGCGACCACCCTTTCTCCGGTTTCGTTGCCAAAGGCAAATACGCTGACCGGCAACACCCGCCCGCAGCAACTCAAAAAGTTAAAAGATTTTGTATTCGTGGTTAAGGTGTATAATTAACAGGCGAACCAGCAATATTACTTAGTGAAGAGCCCATACAATGCATTTTGTATGGGCTCTTCACTTTTCAATTCCTAACATTTTACTCAAACTACAGTTAAAGAAGTACTGTAAACATCAGGAATCGGGATTCAAAATATGTGAGGCTATGAAAAACAAGATGTTAAGTCAGGTTTCGGCTGTTATAGTTACATCGGTGCTGCTGTTGGGCTGTGCCAGTTCTGATAAGGTAGATGAGACCACGGGTACAACTATAAGCAAAACCCAGACCATGGAAGGCGATGCTGCAGAAGCCGGGCGTAGCGCCGAAATCAACTATAACGAAATGTTTGAAGAGCTGGGCAACACCAGGCAGTTTGACATAATGGCGCTTGCAAACTCAAACCAGAACCTGACCACTTTTGTAACCCTGACCGAAAAGGCTGAGATAACCGATGTTCTGAAATCAAAAGGACCGTTCACAGTTTTTATTCCTACAAATGCCGCCTTCCAACACCTGAGCAAAAATGAACTGGACGAGCTTCTTGCACCTGAGAATAAGGTTAAGCTGATAAAAGTATTACAGGCCCATATTCTCCCGAATAAAGTTTACGTTACGGAGTTCAGAGACGCTCAGCGTATAAAAACAGCCGACAACAAGGTAATTAACGTGCAGGTAAGCCCTGACAAAACTGTAACTATAGGCGGCGCCAAAATTGTAAAACCTAATGTTGAAGTTTCGAATGGAGTAGTACATATTGTTGATGATGTAATTACAGCCCGCGAAATCGGCGGCTAAACCCGTGAATACCGGGGCGTAAACTATACAATAAGCACCGGTTTAATTATCAATACAAGCTGATCTCCTTTTTCTACAGCAGCACTGCACCTAAGCCTGACGGCTACGACCACCCTTGAACGTACTAATAACTTATTTGCTATTCAGGCAGATGATTAGTAACCCACCGGCTATAAAGCCCGGTAGAAAATGAATGTTTAATTGAATTAATGACAAACTATGAAAATGACAAAAGCAACATCTTTTGCAGCCGTAATGCTCGCATCTACAGTATTTTATGGCTGTGCCAGCTCTAATGACAAAATGAATGACACAACTGCCAGTGACGTAACCATGAGCGAGACGCAAACGATGGCAGGAGATACAGAGGATGCGGATGCGGTTGTGGTTACTGAAGAGGTAGTAGCTGTAACGCCAATCGCTACTATTCCAATTGCAGCACTTTCTCTCGAAAATACCGAAGAGATTGGCGACATGTTCAAAAATATAGCAGATACTGAATCGCAGAATTTAATGGATCTGGCAAAACAAAGTCCTAACCTGTCAACCTTTGCGCAGTTAATGGAAACAGCCGGTCTGGCCGATGATCTTCAGGCAGATGGATCTTATACCTTATTTGCTCCTACAAACGAGGCATTCTCTAAACTATCGAAGGAGGAGTTGGAGAACTTGCTGCTGCCACAGAACAAAAATAAACTGTCTGAAATACTGATGGTACACATACTTCCAAACGAGGTAGTATCCACTTCCTTTAAAGAAACACAGCGTATTACACTCGACAATAACAGGTATATACCAATAAGCACACAAACCGGAAACCAGGTCACTATTGGGGGCGCTCACATCATCGTTCCGGATGTTGAGGCATCAAACGGTGTAATTCATGTAGTGGATAATGTGATCATGCCAGCCAATGATTCTATGAATGGCAACTAACGCTACACTATAGCTATAAAACAACAAAAAGCTCTTCGGTTAAGCGAAGAGCTTTTTGTTGTTTTAACAATTTGGGCTACTATAGTTTATAACTCCTCAGTTTATAACTCTGCCTTCCAATTCATAAAAAACCATAGTTGGCAGCCGGAACAACACCCCTGACACAGAGCTCTTTAGTGGCATAAGCTGTTTGTAGCAAGGTGCTTATTTCACTTAAAAACTTATTTTATGTTTTGTCAATCGTGTACTTCTAAAACACCACTGCATTGTCGAATCCGTAACTAAAAAAGACTTAGCCCGTTATTATAATCCACAGCAAAAAGGAACTTTTACCTGATGCTGCAATATAAAACTGAATAAAAAAACTAATAAAGCTATGATGAACAAAACAGACAACGCGGGCATGATGACAGCCATGTTCCGTGACAGAGACAGTGCAGAGCGTGCATTTAACGAATTACGCGCACGTGGTTATGATAAAGATGATATCAATGTGGTCATGTCTGATGACGCCAGAAAGAGACACTTCAGAGGCGAAGATGCTGACGATACCACAGAATTAGGTAACAAATCTCTGGAAGGTGCCGGTGCAGGTTCTGCCATAGGTGGCACGCTTGGTGCTATAGTTGGCGCAATTGCTGCCATCGGTACATCAATAGCTATCCCGGGCTTAGGTTTGGTAGTAGCTGGTCCGTTAGCAGCTGGTCTGGCTGGTGCCGGTGCCGGTGGTTTAACCGGTGGCCTTTTAGGTGCTTTAGTTGGTGCAGGTATACCTGAAGAACGTGCTAAAGTTTACGAAACTGGTATAAAGGAAGGTAATATTGTGCTTGGCTTTAAACCCCACAGCTCAGAAGATGCCCGTTATTTTGAGGAGCATTTCCAGAAGCATCGTGGAGAGCACATATATTACTAACAGTTAGTTATATAACTAATAATAGAAAACGCCCGGCCTGTGTCGGGCGTTTTTGTTTTATACTAAAACCAAAGTTTTATAGTTAGAACATAAGTTGGTTATCCCTTATTTTTAAAAGGACTACCGGCTCAAATTCTTAAACTTTTTATCAGATTACCACAAAACTTAACTTGGCTGTTATAGATTTCTGCTTTATATTGCAATACCCGTTTATTACAACTTTTCCTTTCAGCCCTGATACTTATGTATAAACTTGAGCATATTCTTATAATAGATGACGATCAGATCAATAACCTGTTCTCACAGATCATTCTGGAAGATGCTAATGTTTGCAACATGGTTTCGGTATGCCAAAGCACAATAGAGGCGCTGGAGTTATTACGTAGCATGAACGGTAACCCGGACGCTACTTTCCCGGATCTGATACTGCTGGATATTAACATGCCTGAGCTAGATGGGTTCGATTTTCTGGAGCGTTACCACATGCTGGGTTACAACAACCAGTACAACACAGCCATTTCCATGTTCAGCACCTCAAACGACCCGTCGCATAAAGAACGTGTAAAGCATTTCAGCTCTGTGATTGGTTTTATCGAGAAACCACTTTCCATGGCATCGCTTCAGAACATACTGGCGCAGCAGATATAATACCCTGGTAAACAATTTGCTATAGTTTCGTATGCACTTAGGTAAGTACTGTATTTTACCCAAACGCATAAACTATGAAACGCATTTTTACAGCCGCCTTTTTAATGGCCGTTACTACTCTAGTATCCTGCACTCCTGACAAAAAAACAGAAGAAACAGAAATTGCAGAAACAGCCTCTGATGACAAAACAGAAACTACAACTTCAGACTCTACCTTAACCGATAATAAAAAGGAGCTGCTGCAAACTATAGCCAGGCATACCAAACTGCAACAGGAAATAAGTAAACTCGCTGCCCAGAAAGCAACGACTGATGTTGTAAAACAATATGCCCGGCAAATGCAGCAACTAACTGCCACCAAGCAGACAGAATTACAGGAACTGGCGCAAACTTACAATGTAACCCTGGATACTACCCTGCAGGATGATCAGCAAAAGTACCTCACTGACTTAAACGAGAAACAGAAAGTTGATTTTGACAAAGCCTACTGGGAAAAAGTAACCGATGCACAGAAAGAAACCATAAAGGAATATGAAGATGTGCTGAAGGACGTTACACCAGCCGATGCTACCGCTTTCGGGGTGTGGGCCCGTACTTCTGAAAAAGAACTCAGAGCACAGTACGAGGAAGCACTTAAGCTACAACTGGCATTAAAGAACCGAACCTAGAACTATAGTTTCAGGCATTTTTAAAGGAGATCTTTCAGAACGGCCCAGGTATGTTTTGCCAGCAGCTTCTGCCCTTCCGCATTAGGGTGTACGCCGTCCGGCAGGTTTAAATGCCGCATACCGGCCACTCCTTCCAGTAAAAAAGGTACGAAAAACACATTATTTTTAATAGCCAGCTCCCGGAATAAAGCCCTGAACTCAGCCGCGTAACGCCCCGGCACAATGTCCGGTATCTCCATTCCTGATAGTATGATCTTTACATCGGGCCAGGTGCGCCTGGCTTTATCCAGCATTTCCTGCAGGTTTATAGTTGTCTCGCGGGTAGGTATGCCACGCAACCCGTCGTTTGCCCCTAGTGCCAGTACAAAAATTGCAACATCCTGGTTCAGCCATCTGTCCAGCCGGTGCACGCCGCTGGCTGTTGTATCGCCACTCAGCCCGGCATTAATAACGTTGTAATCAGTATAGTTCGCTTCTTTCAGTTTCTCTTTTATCAGGGTTGGATAGGCCTGCAAGGCCGGCAAGCCATAACCGGCAGTTAAACTATCTCCAAAAAACAGAATATTCTTCATGCGTCATCTTTGCTATAGTTATAGTGTCTTGCTTTATAAACAACAAAGGGTTACCAAACCGGCAACCCTTTGTTGTTTAAAGTGTAGCTTTTAAATTAGTCTACTTTGGTTTTCATCTGCTTCAGGTGTTCGCAGGTAGTTAAGCTTGCCTGCTTTTGTTTTTCTACCATCTGCACCACTTCCTGCGGCAATTCCGCTTTATGTTCAAGCGCGTCGTTATAGGCCTTTTGTGCCCATTCTTCACCATATAGATTCGACTCGATTATCGCTTTTTCGTCTTTACCTGTAATACCCGATTTCACGTCCATCCAGCCTCTGTAAAGCTTACCTTTTATAGTTGTATCGTGCTGGGTATCGCCGCCTACACGACTGAGTGTGCTGTTAAGCTCGTTCGAGAACTGCTGACTCTGGCCAACAAGCTCATTATAATACGCCTTGTGCGCTGGGTCCCGGGTCTCTTTTGCTGCAGTTTTGTATCCTTCAATTCTATCGTTTACAAACTGAGCAAGCTCATTTATAACTTCCGAGGTTCTTTCATTCATGTTTTTCATAGCTTTCATATTGATTATTTCCTTCAAAACGAAAAAAAAGATGATACAGTTATAAGAAACATCTGCGAGCTACGTATGTTACCTGATAAACTACACCAAGTTTACGTACAGGCAGGAACTCATTTGTGAAAAGATAACTTTTTATAGTACATTACATTCCGTAGGCTCCAACCTGACACGATAAGTTGCGGCACTACTTTTGTATAGATTTTGAAGTACAACTAACTAAACTAAATGCTATCCTTGACAACCAGACTAAAAATAATGTTATCGGTATTTGCAGTTATACTGCTGACGGCATCATTTATTTTTTACCGCTCTAACGCAACACCAGAGGGTAAAGATGAGATATTGCTGAAAGTACTGATGCAGGGCCTGAACACCGGCCACTTCCAACCCGAAAAGGTAGATGATAACTTTTCTAAAAAAGCATTTAAACTATACCTGGAGCGCCTTGACTATAACAAGAAATTCTTGCTGAGCTCTGATGTAGCCAAGCTGCGCAAATACGAAACCGCTATCGACGACCAATTACGCCAGGGCAGTTACGAATTTTTCGACCTGTCTGCCAGCCTTATTGATCAGCGCGTAAAAGAATCGCAGGCCTACTATAAAGAGATACTTGCCAAACCTTTTGATTTCACGAAAGACGAAACGATAGAACTTGACGGTGAGAAGCTGGCTTTTGCGAAAGACAAGAACGAACTGAAAGAAGCATGGCGCAAGCAACTGAAATACCAGACACTGGTACGCCTTGCCGACATGCAGAAAGAACAGGAAAAAGCTACGGAGAAAGGCGAGAAAAAAGAAGCCAGAACGGTGGAGCAGATGGAAGCAGAAGCCCGCAAAAAGATCCTGGATCTGTATAATGACCTGTACACGCGCCTTAACCGCGTAACCCTGGATGATCGCCGCGCAACGTACATCAACGCTATCGCCAATGTTTATGACCCACATACCGGTTACTTCCCTCCTAAAGCCAAATCTGATTTCGATATCGAATTTACCGGCCGATTAGAGGGTATTGGTGCTTCGCTGCAGGAGAAAGACGGTCAGATAAAAGTGCATGAAATTGTACCTGGAAGCCCATCTTATATACAGGGTGATCTGAAGCCTGGCGATGCTATACAAAAAGTAGCGCAAGGCGATAAAGAACCGGTAATTGTAGAAGGCATGCGCCTTGACGATGCTATCCAGCTGATTCGCGGTAAAAAAGGTACGGAGGTGCGCCTTACCGTAAAAAAACCAAATGGCTCTACCAAAGTCATCCCGATCATACGCGATGTGATCGTGTTTGAAGAAACATATGCCCAGTCAGCAATGATTGATGGCAAAGACAAGATAGGCTATATTAAGCTACCTGGCTTTTATGCTGACTTTGAGAATAAAGGCGGCCCAAACAGCGGCGAAGATGTTAAACGTGAGGTTGAAAAACTGAAAGCTGCCGGTATGCAGGGCCTTGTGCTCGACTTGCGTAACAACGGTGGTGGTTCGCTTAGCGATGCTGTAGAAATGGCAGGTCTGTTTATTCCGCAGGGGCCAATTGTTCAGGTTAAAGATGCGCGTGGCAAATCTATAGTTCTGGATGACCGTGACCCGCAGGTGCAGTATGCCGGGCCGCTGGTTATATTGGTGAATGCCAACAGCGCATCTGCATCCGAGATTCTGGCAGCTGCCATGCAGGACTATAAGCGTGCCGTAATTGTAGGCAGTCCAACCTATGGCAAAGGTACTGTGCAGCAGTTTTTTGAACTGGACCAGGCATTACCAGCCCAGTTTGATGCTTATAAACCGTTTGGTGCCCTTAAGCTTACAACCCAGAAGTTCTACCGTGTAAATGGCGGCACTACGCAGCTGCGCGGTGTTACCCCTGACGTTATTCTGCCAGATTTGTATGCTTACCTGGAGTTCGGAGAAAAAGAACAGGATTATCCGCTTCCGTTCGATGAAATTAAGCCGGCAAACTATAAGCCATGGACTAACTCTAAAATAAGCCTGAGTACAGTAAAAGGTAACAGCCAGGAGCGCATAAGCCATAATGAGAGCTTTAAACTGATCGAAGAAAGTGCAACACGCCTTAAGAAGCAGTCAGACAATACGGTTCGCTCGTTGGCACTTACCAAATACATGGAAGAAGAAAAACGTGCTGAAGCCGAAGCTAAACGCTATGAGGAAGCCCAGAAGCAGGTACCTGTGCTTACAGTGAACAGGCTGCCTGAAGACCTGAAAGCACTTGGCACCGATACTGCCAAAGTTGCCCGTAACAAGGAGTTTTTAAAGAGCCTGAAGCAGGATATTTACCTGGAAGAAGCTGTAGAGATCATCACGAAAGATCTGAAGTAATATAAAGCTGAATTTATAATCTAAAGAGCCGGTTAGCATTAACCGGCTCTTTTTGTTTTCATATCTTATTTGTCATTCCGAACGAAGTTGAAAAATTTATAATCTATAGTTTCTCTCCTGGCATTTAGAGTTTAATCCGGAGCATCCAATTCTTTCCATAGTTACTGCACTGCCATTTTCATTTTAGAAGAAATCCAGGTACTATAGTTCTATCATCCTTCTTTTATCATCCCGAGCGTCAGGAGAGGGATCTTAAGTGTCTACAGTTCTCTTTTGTCATTTCGACGTTAGGAGAAATCTGAGTGCTATAGTTTGCTACTCTAGAATCCGAACCAAGCCTTTTCTTATATAGCCTTCTTTAATCCTGGGAGCTCTATTAACCTATAGTTCTATAGTTGGCTTTGGTGCCCTCACGGCCGGGAGGCCCCGTCTTCGGGCATCGCGCTGCGTGAATCTCTTTTGCTCCTTCGTCGCAATGGCTACGCCACCAGACATTCACAAGGCGCTCAACCCAAAGACTGCGATCTTTCGATAGCTAAACTATAGTTAAGTGAACAGCTATAGTTGCATCGCTTTATCGTGGCTATATTTCCGTAGGGACAGGTCGGACCTGTCCGATCAACAAGCTGCAACTATAAAACCTACACGTTAACTATAACTACAACAGAAATTCCCCTCTCGGGAGGGGTAGGGGTGGGTTAAAACCGAAACTATAAAACAATATCCAAAACTATAGCGACAGCTAGAAAGCTCCTTCCCCTGTTCTGGGGTAGGGGGCCTCTTTTAAAGGGGAAGGCTTGGAAGGGGTAAAACAGCAACCATAGAACTATAGCCAAAGCCACACTTAACACCCCAAACGATGTACTGCATTACAACCTCTGAGTCAAAACTGAATAATGCTCTAAAACAAAGCGGCCTGCCGGAAATACCGACAGGCCGCTTTAGTAAAGGTACTTAAACCTTATTTTTTCACCATCTTCGTCTGGAAGAATTCTTTTCCAGTTTCGATAAGAATCATGTAGATGCCAGAAGACAAGTTAGAAACCTGGTTATTCAGTTTTGTCTGAATTTCAGACTGAGTACCAGTAACATTCATTACTTTTCTTCCTTCAGTTGAGTAAACAACCATCGTAACTTTAGCAGTTGAGGCTACACGCTCTGGCAGCATCAGTCTTACATTACCACCGTTAACTATAGTTGGATATACACTAAACTGACCTTTTGTACCATCGGCAATACCAGTTGGCGTGTCGTTAGCTTCGATAGTCAATGTGTAGGTATTTGCAGTTCCGATCGCCAGGCCATCGCTTACAGAAGCAATATTGAAAGAAACCTGCTCAGCACCTTCCGTGTCAGTATCATCGTTCACTGTAACATTAAACTTAACAGAAGTAGCACCAGCTGGTACAGTTACTACCAGGTTACCGTTCGTAACTTCCGGAGCTGTAGTATAATCACCTGTTGCGCCATACGTTACACCAGTTCCATTGGTAACTGCAATTGTAACCTGCTGTGCTGCTACCGGCGCTTTATCAAGCGACAGGGTCACTTCTGTAGTACCGGCATCCTCTTTTACTTCTTTAGTCGCAACGGCAAAAGTAACGGTAGATTTGTCGTTGTCAGTGATAGTTAACGTATAAGCATTAGCTTCACCAACAAGTACATTCGCATTCGCATCAGTTATCTTAAAGGTAACCTGCTCATTTGCTTCTACTTCAGAATCATCATTTACTGTAACATCAAACTTAACAGAGGTAGCGCCAGCTGGAAGTGTTACAACAAGGTTGCCATCTGTTATTGCAGGGGCAGTCGTATAGTCAGCTGTGGCACCGTAAGTAACACCTGTTCCGTTTGTTACTGCAACTGTAATTTGCTGATCAGCAATAGGTGCCTGATCAACGTTCAGGGTAACCTCTGTTACACCAGCGTTCTCACTCACCTCTTTGGTAGTGGCAGCGAAAGTAACTACAGATTTATCGTTGTCAGTAATGGTTACTGCGTAAGTATTTGCTCCACCTATAGTTAGGTTTGCGCTCTTGTCAGTAATCTGGAAAGTTACCTGCTCAGTTGTTTCAACCAGGTTATCATCCGTGATCTCTAACTCAAAGGCTGCTGTAGTAGCATTGGCAGGAACAGTTACTGTAACTACACCATTTGTAGCACCAGTTATAGTATAGTCTGCTGAAGAGGCAGTTGCACCATTTGCAACACTTATAGTTACTGTTTGCTCTGTAGCCTGTGCAGCTGAAAGCGTTAAGTTCACATTGTATTTCTCAGAACCCTCGGCTTTTGTAGCAGTAGCTTCTGCAAACGTAACCATTGGCGTAGCCGACATATCGAAACGTGCTGAAACCGGCATGTGGTCAGAAGTTGTGCTTCTGAAACCAGTGATGCTGCTCAGGAACTGGTTCTCGATTGTGATGGAACCGTCGATATAATCATCTGCTAGTGTAGACGATACAGTGATATGATCCAGGAAGCTCTTGAAAGAACCTGACTCATACGTGTAGGCGCCTGTTTTGCTTAGCTCCAGTGTCAGGGCTTTATAGTTGGCATCTTTTACATAAGCTTCGAATGTAGATGGCAGGTTATTAACTACAGATACATCCACATCATCATTATAGTCACCCAGGATCATGATGTTTTTACCAGCATAATGTGCATCCAGTGAGTCCTTCAGCATCTCTACATCAAACTTACGCTGTGTATGCTTGCTTACGTCTGTTCCGCTGTTTGCTCTTGTATGCAGGTTAACCAGGCTGATGCTCTGCTTTACGTTATTTATAGTTGTCTCGAACTCAACCATGAACGGCAGACGGCCACTTGCCCAGAATTTAGCGCCACCCTCCGGATAGCTCACAAATGCATCAGCATATTGTCCGTTTCTTACATCCTCGTAAAACTTCTTAAGCAGCACTTTCTGGTTTTTAACCTTAGCAACTTCAGGCTTGTACAGGAAATATAGTTTTTGTGGTACCAGGTTTCTGGTTGCATCCCATGAGTAAGAGTAAGCATCCGACACAACATAGTTATAACCTAACTCACCTGCCAGACGCTGAATCTCAGTGTCATTAGATACTTCCTGCAGAGCAAGGATATCAGCGTTCAGGTCTGTGAAAACTTTTTTAGCATTGGCATACTGCAGTGCCTCATCAGCAGGACCAAGTTCAGCGCCTTTCTCATCTTTGTCAGCACCAAACCATTCCATGTTCCAGGTTACTATGTCAAGAGAGTGCTCTTTGGTTTTCGAGGATCCTGTAAATGAACCTTTGGTTACATCCAGTTGTGAACCACTTGTGAATTGTACGCCACCAGACAGATTGAATGCATCACTACCCGGAGTAAACTGTACATAGAACGTATTGTTGCCAGCCGCTTCCTCTTTGGTATATGTTATGCTTTGAGCAAAATCGTTTCCATCTCTAGATATTTTGAAATCAGATGGTACTGATAATGTTAAGTCTTGCTGCAGCCCAAGTATACTGAAGGTAAAGCTCTGAGATACAGAGGCCCTTGTGGAGCGACAATACCAAAGTTATGAGCTAAATTGCTTGTAGTTAAATAGTAGCTTTCAGTGTTTAATGAGAAATCATCGATTGACCAGCGAGATGCACCTGCTGCAGTAGATGAAGTGTAAACAAATGCAATGTGTACATTTGATTGTTTATAAGCACTAAGATCCACTGTTGACTGCTTCCAAATTCCTGAATTAACGGCAGGTAGGTCTGCATTCAGAATCGTCCAAGTAGCAGTTGTAGGGTCACTAACGCCATCGTAGTTTGTTGAAATCATTACGCTCAGCGCAGGGCCGGAAAAATCTGATTTTGTCCAGAAGCTCGCAATTGGCACTACCAAGTTTGATAAATCCAGACTTGGGGAGATAAGGTAATCCTGATTCTCTTTAGCTCCAGAGCTAAAGCCATTGATTTGTACACCGTTGGTACCGTTGTTACCGAAAGAAGAGCATTCCCAAACCTGGTCACCGATTGTGCTGTAACTCTTCCAACCGCCAACTAAGCTATTCCCGAAGCTGCAATCATCGAAATTTTGAGCATAGCCGTTAAGGGCAGTACCTAAAACTTTAACCTGTACATCAGTAGCTCCAACAGAGGAAATGGTAATAACACCCGCTGACTGAGCAGTTGTAGTTGGGCTATACTTTACAAATACAGTTTTGCCGGCAGAGGCTTCTGCGGCAGCAAGAGTAATGCTTGCTTCATACGTACCGTTTTCCTCAATTGATAGTGTATAGCCATCTGTAACTGAAACAGTTATATCTTCTGTCACATCCGAACCCCCAACTATAAATGACAAGGTCTTATTTTGGTTAGGCTGTACATAACCAAAATACAAATTCTGTAGAGATGCACTAAGTACTGGTGTAACTACTGCTGAAGTTGTAAATGCCCATGTAGTTGCATTTGATATACCTTCAAAAGCGTTACCAGACGCATCAGCAAAGGCAGTGGCTGGGATCTCAACATAGTAGTTTTTACCAGCTGCTAAACTTGTGATAACAGTTACTGTTTTACCATCTACTATAACGTTTTCGGAAGTTACATCAATAGATGCACGCAAAGTACTGCTACCAGCTTCGCGCAGTTCAATAGAACCTGTTCCTTTTTTCACGTTCTCATCAAAGGTGATAACAAGATTAGAAGTAGTAGGTACGTCTGTTGCTCCGTTTGCAGGATTAAAGGAAGCAACTGCTGGGGCAGTTACATCTGGTGCTGCAAATACTGGAGTTAGTTCAAAATCATCAATAGAGAGTCCATGATCATTTCCTGCATCGTTGGCATCGATCCATTTTATCGAGATGAACTCCCCTTCCTCAACTACTACATCAAAAGTATGTTCAATTACCTTTCTGTTCTCAGCAGCATTACCGTTTAGAGCAATAGCTGTTGTTCCTGTAATCGGACTCGTAAAGTCAAGTTCGGAAACACGTATAAACGAACCTATTAAGTTCGTAACCTCGGTTGCTGCTGTTGCAGTAACTTCATAACTGAACTCAATGCTTTGAGCAGAAGCATTTCCACCATTTCTCCACTGCTCGCCTGTATATCTAACTTTTAAGGAAGCAATCTTTTTACCTGAAGTGTTTTGAAACTGTATGCCATAAGCAATTGCACCTGTAGTGTTAGACTGCACAGCCCCTAGCGCTCTGTCATCAGCAGCAGTACCGAAACTATAAAGTGCACCGGCATTTGAACCTCCATTATTAGCTTGGTATACAGTACGTGTAGAATACCAACCAGGTAAAGTTGTGTTGTTGCTCCAGGTATTTGATGTACCTGAAGCTGCTAAACTATTAAAGTCTTGGGCGTACTTACTCCCATCTGAGATAGTTACCTGCCCCCACGCCGTACTGCTGCCTAATAAGGCACAGCAAACCAGCACAAGAGCGAATAGCTTTTGTAAATGTTTACTCATAATAAAGGTTGTATAGGTTGATTGATTACTTGTTGAGGAACACGCAGCCGACACCCATTTAAAGAGCCTTTACAAGAGCTTAGATCTGTGTGGAGCTGCCGCATAACACAAATCTAATAATTAAGCAGTTACTATATGTTATGGATATGTAACATTATTATATGAATATTCAAATTCATTAATAAAGTACACGAATAATTAAAAAATTACAATATCAGGTTGTGCGTAAACTCCTATAGTTTCACCTTTACTTATACTTTCTGAAGCGCCTGATCCAGGTCTTTGATGAGGTAATCCGGGTCTTCTAGGCCAATAAAAAAACGGATCATGTTAAAAGGCAGGCTCGACTTATAGTTGCCAGTGTTATAAGATGCAGCAACCGGGTAAATTAATGACTCGTGACCACCCCAGGAAGCTGCCATTAAAAAGTGTTTCAGACCGTCGCAGAACATATCTATTTTGGCAATGTCGTCAGTTTTGAGCGTTATAGTAAATTGCCCTGTGTTGCTGCGCATCTGCTTTTGAGCAAGCTCGTATTGCGGGTTATTCTCCACGAATGGCGAAAGTATCTTCTCCACCTTAGGATGTTGGCTCAGGAAATCTACTACTTTACGGGTAGAGGCAGCTATTCGCTCCATTCGTACCGGCAGGGTACGCAGGCCACGTATCAGCAGCCAGGCCGCATGCGGATCGAGTATCGCCCCCAGCGTCATGTATTCCTGCACAAATATTTTATTTATAGTTTCATACTTCCCGCAAATTATGCCGCCCATTACATCAGAATGCCCGCCTATGTATTTTGTACAGGAATGCACCACCAAATCTACCCCCATCGCTAACGGATTCTGGTAAAGTGGCGTAGCAAAACTGTTATCAATAATAGTGGTGCAGTTATGAGCGCGGGCAATAGCAACTATAGCTTCAATATCCTGTAGCTCAAAGGTAAAAGAGTTGGGGCTTTCGAGGTATAGCAGTGTTGTATTTGGCTTCAGCGCATTTTTATAGTTGCTGGCATCCGTTCCGTCTACCATAGTTACTTCAACTCCAAAGCGCGGCAGAAAAGACTTCATCAGGGTATTGGTCCAGGAGTAAGGCTTTTTAACACAAACCACATGGTCCCCGGCCTTAACCTGCGAGAGTACTGCCGCCGAGACTGCCGCAATGCCACTGCCAAAAGCGATGGCATGTTCTGCTCCTTCCAGCGCTGCCATCTTTTTTTCGAGTATAGTTATAGTTGGGTTATTGCCCCGCGTATAGAAGTAAACATCCGATTCATTCTTCAGCATTTCGCGCATTTCAGCCACCGTTCTGCAGGCAAAATTGCTGGTTTGAATAATGGGCGGCGCTACAGCATTAAAGTATAGTTCGCGGTCTTCGCCAAGTTCGTTCAGGATATAGGAAAGCTCCATAATTTATAGTTCGTCTTGCTCCTTCCCTAATACTATCATGCAGTTTTTATAGTTGCTTACAAGCTCAAATTCAGGCATTTACACATTCATTAAAAAATAATTCAAACTTTAGCATAACACACTGATTTACAGTATGTTAAATTCAATATTTTATACCAAAAAGCTGTATTTTTTGCAACTGATACAGGCTCTGAAATGTTGAGTATACATGAAAGAGAAAGAAGAAGAAAACGTGGTAGCCTTATATGCCGGAGAGCAGCAACCCGACGTTCAGGAGTGGCAAAAGTCCATCCCGGCGCAAGTGTTTCTGAATTACTTTTTTGCGATAAATTACCACATAAAAAACACAGCAGGTAACGGCCTGGATCAGCTTTCTTTTTTTAAAGAAGCTAAACCGGAGCTTACTGAAAAAGATACCGAAGCTATAAAACGGCTTTTGCTTAACAGCTGGAGCACAGAGTATGCCTTGCGCGCCACTGCCGAGCTTGGCGATGAAGCCTATATGCGCAATGCCCTGCACTGGACATTCCCGCAGGCGTATTATACCGTATTTGCCGGACTGCAGGCCTTTATGCGCACGCGTGGCGTTAATACCAACAGCGATGCACTGATATTGCGCGAGGCGGGCCGACTGGTAGTTAAAAACGCATATCCGCATGCCATCAGCTTTTATGCATCCGGCCATTACGACGATTTTAATGTGCATCGCCTGCCGCTGGCGCACTACAAGCCAGGCCTGCAGATAGCAGGCAAAGAACTGGAAGCACAGGCACAGATTGGTCAGTTCCTGAGAACGACACGCCGCATGAAAGCCAAAGCCGTACGCCAGTTTGTACAAGGTAATTCGAATACCGCTATCCGAAGTGGCAAAACAGGCGAAATATTGCAGAAATTTGGTCCGCAGCATTGGCAGCAACTTACCTGGCGCATTGGTTATACTACCTTATTCGATCTGATGGCGAGGTTGCGTATCTCCAGCTCGCACCGTGAGATTGAGCGCTTTGTGCAGGCTGAAATAGACTTTAAGCTGTTCCATGAGTCGTTGCTGGAGATTGTGAGCTATCTGAATGGTATACACGAATGCTACGTAGCACAGGCCATGGGATTGCAGCAGTACGAGAACTTTGTACAGGAACTACCAAAACACCTGCAAAACTCTTTTGTTGCTGCCCGCTTAAACGAACAGATCAAACCCCTGCTCCTGCCCGGCGAAGAAGATTACCAACTGGGAGCAGCAGCTTAAGCTTTTCCATTTTACTTATATTCCCTAAACTCCTGCAGGTTTATGCCTGCAGGAGTTTTTTTTGTTTGAACGGATTAAGTCGGGTTGGCTGGTGTAACCCACCCCTACCCCTCACGGGAGGGGATTCTTCTGCCCTAGCTATAGTTAGGCTTATTGTTCTATAGTTTGTTAAGCTGGCGCGAGTCTCCAGACTCGTGACTTAAGATGATGTTGAGTCTCCCGACTCAACTGGCCCGATAGTGACAAGGATTGCTGTAGCGTTAACTATCGTTCTATAGTTGCTGTTAGTCTAACCACCCCCAACCCCTCAGAGCTACGCTCGCTACCTTCGAAATCGCTTCTCGGTAGTCTAAGGCGGGGAGCTTTTCGGTCACAGCTATAGTTGACGAAATAGTTTTATAGGTAGCGATTGTCATCCCCCTGTCCCCTTGAGAGGGGGACTTTGCTATAATGCTATAGTTGACAACTATAGTTTTATAGTTAGCCATCCAGTTATTTAACAATTAACAATCAGCAATTAACTTTTTAAAGCTGCCGATTATTTAGCAATTTTGCAGCTTGATTTTGAGACATCACTTTTAGTATAAAATCGCATGCAACTAAGCGAACAGGAACTGCGCCGCCGCCATGAGCGCGAAGAGCTGGAGAAAATGGGCATTAACCCTTATCCATCTGAGACATTTGATATTACGGCAACAGCCAAAGAGATAAAGGAGAACTTCGATAAGGAAAAGAACAATTACCAGGAAGTAACGCTGGCCGGCCGACTGATGAGCCGACGCATTATGGGTAAGGCTTCTTTTGCTGAGCTAATGGACAGCACAGGTCGCATCCAGATCTATGTATCGAGAGATGACATTGCACCGGGCGAAGACAAAGAAATGTATAACACCGTGTTCAAGAAAATGCTGGACATTGGTGACTTTATCGGCGTGAAAGGCTATGCTTTTATAACGCAGGTGGGTGAAATTTCGGTGCATGTAACTGAGCTTACTGTGCTTACCAAATCGCTGCGTCCGTTGCCTATAGTTAAGCGCGAGGTTGATGAGAACGGTGTGGAGCACGTGTACGATGCTTTCAGCGATCCTGAGCTACGCTATCGTCAGCGCTATGTGGACTTAATTGTAAACCCGCATGTGCGTGAGACATTTAAGAAGCGTACGCAACTGGTAAGCACTATGCGTAACTTCCTGTCAGAGAAAGGTTACCTGGAAGTAGAAACACCAATTCTGCAGCCTATACATGGTGGCGCGGCGGCACGTCCGTTTAAAACGCACCACAATACCTTGGACATGACCCTGTACCTGCGTATTGCCAACGAACTATACCTGAAGCGCCTTATAGTTGGTGGCTTTGATGGTGTATTCGAGTTTGCAAAAGACTTCCGTAACGAAGGTATGAGCCGTTTCCATAACCCGGAGTTTACGGTAATGGAGCTTTACGTTACCTACAAAGACTACAACTGGATGATGGAGTTGGTAGAGGAAATGGTAGAGAAAGTTGCCCTTGCCCTGCACGGTAAAACTGAAGTTCAGGTTGGTGAGAACCTGATCAACTTTGCCCGCCCATGGAAGCGCTACACCATGAACGAAGCCATCGAGCACTTCACCAAGATCGATATCTCTAACATGGAAGAGCCGGAACTGCGCCAGGCTGCTCAGCAACTGGGCATCCATGTAGATCCAACGATGGGTAAAGCCAAGATCATTGATGAGATATTCGGTGAAACAGCAGAGCCTTACTTAATACAGCCAACATTTATCACAGATTACCCTGTTGAGATGAGCCCGCTGGCCAAGAAGCACCGCAGCAAGCCAGGTTTAGTAGAGCGTTTCGAGGCGATCTGTAACGGTAAAGAAATTTGCAACGCCTTCTCAGAACTGAACGACCCGGTTGACCAGCGTGCCCGCTTTGAGGAGCAGCTGGAACTGGCAAAACGTGGTGATGTAGAGGCGATGGCCCTTGACGAAGACTTCCTGCGTGCACTGGAGTACGGCATGCCACCAACTGCCGGTTTAGGAGTAGGTATAGATCGCCTTTCCATGATCATGACCAACTCTAACTCTATCCAGGACGTGCTGTTCTTCCCGCAGATGAAGCCGGAGAAAAAAGACGAGTAACTATAGTTTAACTATAAAACAAAAGCCCCTGCTAAACTATAGCAGGGGCTTTTTTATGAAGTTAAGTTTTACTTATAAGCAGCGTTGCATGTTTGTACCACCTGTTGGTCCTAAAGCAGGATCATTGTACATGGTATTAACTTCTGAGCTGCTCTGGCTGGTTAAATTATTATAATCGCTACTTGTGTGGCTCTTACTCTTACTAGTCCAGGATGTAACTTTTCCTTTTGTACTGCTAAAGCTCTTGCTTACTTTATTACTTAATGTAGTAGCTGAATTCCGAACCTGCTTACGGAGGTCTTTTCCTTTTTCGGGAGCAAGCAGGATGCCTGCTAAAACGCCAACACTTGCACCGGCAAGTACACCTGCCACTACCTGACCACCGGATACTCCTTTACGCTTCGAGGTATGAGAAACAGATTTACCGGTTCTGCTGGTTTCAGTTAACCTTCCGCCAAGTCCTTGGCCTTCATGTCCCCAATCATCATTATAAGGAGTACGAGATGTATGACTTCCGGTATTTGCAGTTGATGTGACATCCGATTGTCTCATCTGCCGCACATTGGCATTTGTATAGTTGGTTTTATTTTCTCCAAGGCTTCTGCATTCCAAGGTTGTTTTCATAGTTATGGGGTTTAAAGTTGTATTAAAATGAGTAAACGCATTGTGCTGCTTAATTAGTATAAACGTAGCCTTTTACCCTAAAGTTAGAAACACATAAAAACAAAGCGCCCGCTCCGGATAGAGCAGGCGCTTTATAGTTGTGCAACAATAAATGTAGTTGCCTCAGCGAGCTAATAAGCTCCAGCAACAATTTTTACCGATGCACAGAGTTAGACGTATTAAGCGTTTCCGCCAGTAGCTGAACCACCGGTTGAGCTGTTGCCACCAGTTGTGCCGGATTTCTGAGAACCTGAAGTGGTAGAGCCAGATCCTGACATACCAGACTTCATTTCACCAAATTTATCCATAGCACCGGCGCTCATGTTCTTGATCTCATCTAAGCCAGTCTGAAGATTTTTCTCCAGGTCTTTGCTCATTTTAGAAGCCCATTTCTTAACACTTGTTCTTGTAACTTCACCAGTGTCTGGGGCCATCATTAAACCAGCAATAACACCAGCGCTGGCACCAGCCAGAAGAGCTAATATTATTTTACCGCTATTGTCCTTCATAGTCGTATTTTTATTTAAGATTAATATAGTTTTTAACTATTAATTGTTCGTGCCTTGATAACGTCTAAATATAGTATTTAGTTATATCTTTAGTATAGAATATACTTATAATTCTAATAAAGGCACAAAAATCTTACGCAGTTATGCTTAAACGACTATTTTAAACTGTTACGAATGTTATCAATCATGCTAACGATGTCTTCTTTCGTCTTACCTAACTTGATCTGAAGGCGGCCGAACAATTCATCTTCTTTGCCCTCTGCATAGGTCAGATCCTCTTCAGTTAGCTCAGCATAATTCTGCTTTAACTGTCCTTTTACATCGTCCCAGGAGCCGTGCATTACCAGACTGCTGCCTGCACCAGTTGTGCCGGATTTCTCTAGTTTGCTCATCCAGTTTTTCATGGTTCTTTCCATGTCTTCGCCAGCTTTTGTAAGGCTGCGCTTAACGCTGTCGCGTGTTGTTTGTCCGTTGTCCGGGGCTAGCAGAATACCTGCAACAATGCCCGCACCAATACCTGATAGTGTCGCTAAAAGGATCTTTCCGTTCTTATCCATTTTTTATTTTTGTGAGGTTTTAAGTATATGTGAAGGTGCCGGACAAGCCAGCCAACTCCTACTTGAATTTAATGGCGTATACTCCTACAATTAGTTGTAATTTCGCGCTTCAGTTTACATACGGCAACCTTACTTGTTAGTTAGCTTAAGTATAAACACCAGCGTTACTGAAGCCGATAAATACTTACTCTTAAACCTTAGTACTATGAAAAAATCTGTAGCAACACTCGCTATATTCTGCCTGGGCGGCTTTTTCGCATGCAAAACCACCGAAGAGCAAACCGCCTGTATCGACCCCACAAAAATTAACCCCGATGGCATCTGCACCATGCAGTATGACCCTGTTTGCGGCTGCGACAACAAAACGTACGGTAATGCCTGCGTTGCCAATAACGCCGGCGTTATATCTTACACAAAAGGCGAATGCCCAACCCAGAACTAGGTCAAACTATAGCAGCTGAAAGATGAGCGAGAAAAAATACATCAAGCAGACCAAACCGTTCCGGGTGCCTACCACCGATGGCAAACTTATAGAAGAGCATTTCGGACATGCCTCTACCCGCACCGATGCCTTTAGCGTTGCCCACATGGTAGCACCACCGCACTGGAGCGAGCCACACCAAACTCCGGATTTTGATGAGATAACTATAGTTACCCGTGGCCGGAAACTTATTGAGATAGATGGTGAGGAAGTAGAAGTAAAAGCCGGAGAAACGATCCTTATAAAAGCAGGTACCCGCATCCGTTACGCCAACCCTTACGACGAAGAAACCGAATACTGGTCTGTCTGCATTCCAGCCTTCGATATCAGTGCTGTGCACCGCGAGGATGCCTGATTTGAAGAGTTAGAGATTTGGGAATGTGAAGTTGCTCCAGACAACTATAGAATACAAAAAAGCCGCTGCTATAGTTTAGCGGCGGCTTTTTTCGATATTATCCTGCCGCCAGTTTGAGCGCAGCGGTAACTGGTGGTCAGATATGGCAGCTAGTTTGTAACTGGTTTTGCTTTGGAAAAGCAAGGACAACTATAACCCCAACTATAGAACTATAGATCCAGATTCCAACTATAAATGAGAGTACTATTTTGAGAGGAGTTGGGGATGACAAACTGCTATTATGGAACTATCATCTCAGCTATTACTGTAACAATAAATCTACTCCTCTATACTTTTCTGGTCACGCAGAACGCCAGTTACAAACTGGCTCCAAGCGATACCACAAGTTACGCTAACGCTAAACTTGCGGTATTTAAGAACAACTATAAAACAAAAATGCCCGGCTAAACTATAGCCGGGCATTTTTATATTTCAGGGCGCGAAGATCATTTACGAACCTTCACACCTCCAGATTTTAAAATTACTTAGAGATCATCTCCACGATATCTTCTGAGATACCCATCGTAGAGAAGCCACCGTCGTGCATCAGGTTCTGCATGGTAACGTAACGGGTCAGGTCAGAGAACAACGTAACACAGTAGTCAGCGCAGGCATCAGCCGGAGCGTTACCAAGCGGCGACATTTTATCGGCATACTCGAAGAACGCATCGAAACCACCTACACCAGTACCGGCTGTAGTTTTAGTCGGCGACTGCGACACCGTGTTTACACGTACTTTTTTGGCACGGCCTAAACGGTAGCCATAGTTACGGGCAATAGATTCCAGCACCGCTTTGGCATGCGACATGTCAGTATAATCAGGGAATACACGCTGCGCTGCAATGTATGACAGGGCAACTATAGAACCCCACTCGCTCATGGCATCCTGCTTTTCAGCTACGTGCATCACTTTGTGGAAAGAGATAGCCGAAATGTCCAGCGTTTTCAGGAACCACTCGTAGTTCAGGTCGCCATAAGACTTGCCTTTACGGATGTTCGGGCTCATACCAATAGAGTGCAATACAAAGTCGATCTTGCCACCCAGAATTTCCTGTGCCTGCGTAAACAGGTTCTCCAGGTCTTCTACCGAAGTAGCATCAGCCGGAATGATCTGCGCGTTGCAGTGTTCCGCCAGTTTATTGATCTCGCCCATGCGCATTGCAATGGGTGCGTTCGTTAATACAAACTCCGCTCCTTCTTCATGCGCACGCATTGCTACTTTCCATGCGATAGATTTTTCATCCAGTGCACCGAATATGATTCCTCTTTTTCCTTTTAAAAGATTATATGACATTTCTTTATCAAGTTAATATTGTTCCTTTTCCAGAATCCCCGCTAAAATAAGCAGTAGCAGGAATTACGTGGCAATATAGTAATATCTTATTACAGTGAAAGCAACTCCTTTGCACTTTGATATGCATTGGCGCTCGGGTTTGCACCGGCTATCATGTGGGCGATCTCGTTCACACGCTCCTCTTCGTTCAGCTGCTTAATGCGGCTTATCGTTCTGTCTTCGCGGTCTTCTTTGTAAACAAAGTAGTGGTAATCGCCTTGCGCGGCAATTTGCGGCAAGTGCGAAATGGCGATGATCTGGTGTTTCTGAGCCATTTGCTGCATCATGCGCCCAACTTTTACAGCCACTTCACCTGATATACCTGTATCAATTTCATCGAAAACTATAGTTGGCAAGGCAGTTTTATCGGCCAGCATATACTTCACGCTCAGCATTAACCTGGAGAATTCACCACCTGAGGCAGCTTTAACCAGCGTTTGTGGCTGCGCTCCTTTGTTGGCACTGAACAGAATACTGATCTCATCGGTACCGGTGGCAGTTGGCTGCGCTTCTTTGTGCTGAATAACAATGCGCGCATTCGGCATGCCCAGATCAGCTACCAGGTTATGTAGTTCCTGCTCAAACTTGGCAAAGGATGACTGTCTTCTGTCAGATAACTCTTTCGCTTTTTTCAGAACATCCTGGTACGCAGCGTCCATTTCCTTTTTGGTTTTGGCGATGGCGTTATCCAGGTTCAGTACATTCCCAACTTTGGTTGCCAGCTCATCCTGAATAGCTAACAACTCAGCTATAGTTTGTACCTGGTGCTTGCGCTGCAAGGTATAGATCATGTTCAGGCGCTCCTGTACTTCCAGGGTGCGTTGCGGGTCGGCTTCGGTTCTGCGCTCGGCATCTTCCAGTTCACCAGCAATATCGTTCAGCTCAATCAGGGCACTTTCGGCGCGGGTACGCAGCTCATCATACTTTGACGAGAACTGCGAAAGCTGACCAATTAAATAAGCTGTATCTTTTAAAGCAGAGGTAATATTAAAGTCAGATTCTGTGAGGCTTTGCACAGCCTGCGTCAGTTTCAGTTTAATATCCTCGGCATTTTCCAGTTGCTTCAGTTCTTCTTCCAGGGTTTCCTGCTCGTCTGCTTCCAGTTTTGCTTCATCAAATTCATTCAGCAAAAATGTATTGTAATCGAGCTCTTTCTGAGACTGTGCCAATTGGTCTTCCAGCTTTTTGTACTCCGATTCCAGCTTTTTATAGCCTCGGTATGTTTCGCTGTAAGCTTTTAGGTACGATAGGTTGCCGGCGTAAATATCCAGCGAGGTATTGCCGGCATAAATATCCAGTATGTTCAACTGATAGCTGGTATCACCTAACTGCAACGTATCGTGCTGCGAGTGCACGTCCATCAGATTCTCCCCAATTTTGCGGATCACATCCAAGGTAACAGGTGTGTCGTTTACAAAAGCACGGCTCTTACCACTAGGGCTTATCTCGCGGCGCAGGATGCAGGTGTTGTCAAAATCGAGGTCTTCGGCAGAAAAAACTTCCTGCAGGTTGTACTGCGAGATGTCGAAAACACCTTCGATTACACATTTCTGTTCCTGGTTAAAGAGCAGTTTGGTATCGGCGCGATTACCCAGCAACAGGCCAATAGCTCCCAGCATAATGGATTTACCTGCGCCGGTCTCGCCGGTAATAATGTTCAGCACCGGCGACGGATGCATTTCCAACTGCTCAATTAAGGCGTAATTTTTTATTCTAAGGTCTATCAGCATACACTAAAAGGCCGCTTCTAAGTCGTAAATAATTTCTTGAATCTGCTCTGTGGGCAACACATGTTTACTTCTGCGCATATCCAGTACGGTAATGTTTTCAGGAGAAATCTGCAAAAGCTTACCGGCCAGTACTACCCTGCTTCGCAACACTACCTGCACTGCCGGTCGTTCCAACAGTTCTGAAGTATGTTGTTGCAGCTTGGTTCCGGAAATACGAATCTGGCGTTTGCCCATGTAGTATAGTTGGCGAAACTATAGTTTATCGCCTCCGTGAAGATACGCGGTTTATCCGAGAATTAGAACATGTTTAAACTCATCTTTTGCGCTGCAAAAAACGAATACAAATATGTTTGTGATAAAGTTAGCGCTTGAGTAATTGGTCGTATTTGGAGCGGTTGGTCGGGTCAGTTTCGGTGAGCAAGGTGTAGGCTGCCTGCTTATCGGCTGGGGCGGCATTCTTAAACATATTCAGCAATTCGTCTGACTTGGCCTCGAAGAACGAACGAACTATAGCTGCACCCGGTTTCTGCTTATTCAGCTTGTTTACTTCCTGCAGCACTTCAAGCACTGTTTTGCGCGCTTTTTCCGGGTTTTCAGCCATCATATCCAGCCCTTGTCGGTGCATTTTGTAAATGCCTTCTCTAAAACCTGTAAACTGCGGATCCTGCAGGTTATCGATGATCCAGTAGCGGTTACGATTGCTGTCGAATGCTTTCCAGCCCGGGTAGTTGGCACCCTGCGACGCAGCCAGGTTCACGACGCTTCTTGCTTTATCGAATGCCTGACCGCCCCCCATTTTACCAAAGCTGTCATTGTCCATACCGATGATCAGGTAGGCATAAAAAGCGAGCATCGATGTCAGGTTAGAACTATAGTTGTTATCGGCGTATTGCAGCAACTGGGCATTGTTATACTCAAACATCCAGTCCTTATCTATAAAAGTAAACAGCGTGGATTCGTAGCCAGTCCCATACGCCGGCCTTACCGACACTACCTGCACATTGGCCCTGAACATACCTATCTGCGGCATTTCTGTCAGGTTGATAAGCAGGCGACACTTAATGCGTTCTTCAGCTCCGTAGGATTGGTTTCCCCAGCGCTGCGTATTCATCAGCTCTTCAATGCGTGTCTGCATTTCGGTAAACAGCTGCTTGTCCGTAGACTGTATCTGGTCGCTGTTTACGACTACATCGCACAGCAATTCCTGGGCTTTCGCGCCAAGCGTAGCTATCGTTAGCAGCACCAGCAAAAGTAGTTTCTTAGCCATGTAGTCTTTCCCAAACAAGGTTTACAAGATCCTGTGCCACTTCAGTTTTGTGCTTTAATTCAAAAGCGGTGGTTTTGCCAGGTTCTATAATGGTAATTTTATTCGTATCGTGTTTAAACCCGGCGCCTTCATCGCGCAGCGAGTTCAGCACGATCATATCCAGGTTCTTTTTCTTTAGCTTTTCGGCAGCGTTGGCACTTTCGTTATCGGTTTCCAGGGCAAACCCTACAGAGAATTGCCCCGGCTTTTTCTGTTTGCCTACGGTTGCTGCTATATCAACGTTCTTAACAAGCTCTATCGTGAGTTCGTTGCCTGCTTTCTTTATTTTTTTATCGGCAACTACTTTCGGCTTGTAGTCTGCCACGGCTGCAGCATAAATTATAATATCTGCTGCATCAGCATGGGCCAGCACGGCGGCATACATTTCATCAGCAGTAGTAACGGGTAATACAGTTATAGTTGGGGTATTGGTTTTCTGGTTGGTCGGGCCCGATACCAGGATCACATCAGCACCTTTAGCGGCAAATTCCTCGGCAATCGCAAAACCCATTTTGCCAGTTGAGTGATTCCCGATAAAGCGCACCGGGTCTATGGCTTCGTAGGTAGGGCCTGCGGTAAGCAGTACGGTCTTGCCTTTAAACGATCTTTCCTTCACGGGCAAAAAAGTTCTGAAGTACTTCTATTATTTCCTCAGGTTCCGCTAATCTCCCCTGTCCTATCAGTCCGCTTGCCAGTTCGCCGTAGCCAGCTTCTATAATATAGTTGCCATAGCCGCGCAGCTTCGTAAAGTTACTTTGCACAGCCGGGTGCTGATACATATCCAGGTCCATAGCAGGAGCCACAAACACCGGACAGCGTGCCGATAAGTAGGTGGCTGAAAGCAGGTTATCGCAAAAGCCATTGGCAAATTTGGCTACCGTGTTGGCACTGGCCGGGGCTACAACTATAGCATCGGCCCATAGGCCAAGTTCCACGTGGTTGTTCCAGAGGCCACCTTCGTCTTTTACAAAATGGGTGAGCACGGGCCGTTTAGAAAGTGTGGCCAGTGTGAGCGGGGTTATAAACTCAGAAGCAGAAGTGGTCAGGATAACCTGTACTTCTGCTTCTGCTTTTACGAGTTGGCGAACCAGCAAAGCTGCTTTATACGCAGCAATACTTCCGCAAACTCCCAGTATTATTTTCTTATGCCGGAGCATGGGCCGCTATTACAGCGTTTCTTCTGTAGCTTCGTCTTCTTCCGGGTTACGCAGGTATACTTTACCTTCCAGAAACTCCTCAATAGCAAGGCTGGTTGGCTTTGGCATACGCTCATAATATTTAGAGATCTCTATCTGCTCACGGTTCTCGAACACTTCTTCCAGGTTATCTACAGTTGTAGCAAACTCGGCAAGCTTAGAGTTCAACTCCTCTTTCAGCTTCACAGATATCTGGTTAGCTCTTTTAGAGATAACTGACACAGACATGTATACGTTACCGGTCTGCTCTGCAAAGTCGGCCATGTTGCGTGTTACGATTGATGATGGAACTGATGCCATATGTATATACTTAAGAATTTGCTTGGGTTGATTTTTCTGACTTGATTCTTTCGAGCTCTGCCAGTGTGTTATCATAAAACTGATTGGCACTACGCATAAACTCACTTTCAGGATACTGGTCTGCAAAGCTCTGGTAAAAATCTACTACTTCGTAGTAACGCTCTTCCTGCTTTGACGGCACACTCTCCTTTGCGTACTCGTACTGCGACTCTATCTTCATATACGCCGCTTCTTCAGCATAAGGCGAAGACGGATATTCTTTAATGAAGTTATCAAGCGCCACTACTGCTGCTTTATAGTAGCGGATCTTATAATATAGTTTCGCGCTGTCGAATGCTTTCCTGTCTAATTTAATGCTCAGATTTTCCAGTATCTGGTTTGCCTCTTCGGTGTATTCACTCTCCGGGTAGCGGATCATAAATTCCTGCACTGACTCCATAGCAATTAATGTGCTTGCCTGGTCCTGCTCGTAGTCCGGCGACTGGTTATACGATGACTTTACCTGCATGAACATGGCCTTTTCAGCTTTCGGGCTACGCGGGTAAGTTGTATAGAAGTTACGGAAATATGTTTCGCTAAGCAGGTAGTTGCCTAACTCAAAGTTGGAGCTTGCCTGGTAAAACAAGGCATCTTCGGCCTGTTCGGTACCTGTCAGTAAAGGGGCAACAGCATCCAGCAACTCACTTGCACGGTAGTAATCGCCTTTTTCGTAATATTTTACAGCGGCGGCATACTTTTGCTGTACATCGTTGCTTTTCAGTAGCTTCTGATAATTACTACAGCTGGCAGCCGTAAGCAACAGGGCCAAAAGCACAACGATATGGGAAAGTCTTTTCTTCATGAACGGGCAAAATTATACAATATCCATATGATTTACAACTATGAATCGGGCCAACTTAAATAAACCTGCATCAGGTTGGATATAGTTTTTTCAAACCTCTGCTTAGTTTTGGTTCAGCTTATTTTTTAGCAGGCCTTTCGCGTTTCTTTTGCTGTTTTGTCTGCTTTTTGGTTTTAGATTTACTTTTTGCTGCCGGCTTTGGAGCTACAGCTGCTCTTGGGGCAAATACCTGCGGCTTGGTTGGCCGCAATTCCTGGTACCAGGTAAAGCCTTCCAGTTGTTTTTCTGCATCGTTCAGCTCATGCGGTGGTATAAAACTGGCATCCGGATTTACCAGAAACGAGATTCTTTCCAGTTTATTTTCTGCAAACTTTAATACCATGTCACTGCAGATGGTTTTATTCATACCGGTAAGTGTCGTATCACCTTCCAGCGCAAAATAAATACTTTCTCCGTTTCCGTTCACATTAACACGTTTCAGGTCGCCGTCTGTAAAATACGCTACCATATTGCGCCCTTTCACCTGGTTATAGTTCTTCAGCGTGTCTTCGGAGGCCATAAACGCATTGCTGTACATGTACATGCGATCGATGGTCTTGTTGCGGAGGTAAATATGAATGGTGTCCGAAACCAACTGGTTGTTTTCGCTCCAGAGCACCGGCTTCACGTTCATATGCATCACTGAGTCGGTACGGTTAAAGCTCAGCGAGTCGCATTTACCCTGCAGGTCATTCTTAAATATCTTTACATTATTATAGGCGAACAGCATACTTTTTGTACCCGGCCCCTGCGCTTCCTTAGATATCAGCGAATCAGCAGAAAGGTATAAGGTATCGTTTTTCATGATGCTCTCCATCACCGGGCTACCCGAAACTTTTGCCACACCACGGTCGCGCCAGTAGCGCCCTACCTGGCCCCGTATCGTAACATCATCTTTCAGCGACCTCAGCGAGACATTTTTCCGGGCTATTCCATATCCTGTGTTCTGGTCATAGTATAGTTCGTCGCCGCCTAACCTGTACTCAGGGGTAAGAATGTAAGCGTTTTTACCGAAGTTAGAGACCTTGGTAAGCGTGTTATAGTTACCTTCTTCGGCATACAAATCTCCGCGTTGCCCTTTAATTACCGTCGGCCCGAGAAAGTACACGATCTTACTATGGGTGTTGTAGCGCATGTTCTCGGCAGTAATCTTATAGTCTGCGGTAGTAACTTTAACGTTCTGCTGAAAGGTAAATTCTTTGGTGTTGGTGTTATAAGAGCCACGGCGGCTTTCCAGTCGGTTCTCCGGGTCTATAATAATACCGCCTTCGGTATAGACAGCCGTTTTGGTATTCAGGTTATAGTCCAGGCTTGGCGTGGTAAGGTTCATGCGTGGGTCCTGCATCACAACGTTACCCGTCATTTGGGCAGTGCGTTTTGTGCCATCATAGGTGGCATGGTCACCGGTTATGGTCAGGGTATCGCCCTGCGTAATACGCACATTGCTAAAAGCTTCCAGCACCTGTGTGTTTCCACCGTACTGGTATACTGAGTCGGCAGACAAGTAAGTATCGCGTTGCTTAAAGCGTACATTCCCGATCAGTTTGTCTACCCGGCGCCCGTTTATTAAGGTTCCGACAAGGTTATCAGCTCCTATCAGCTCCACCTTGCCATTCTGCTGCTGATTTGCAGGCTGCTGGCGTGCGGGAGTTTGCTGTTGCCTTACCGGTTGCTGCTTTACCGGCGGTTGTTTTGGTGTCCCCGGTGCACGCTTCAGCGGCTGTTGCCCGAAAACTGTCAGCGCCAGGAAGGTAAAGACAATAGAAAACAGTAATTTTGTGTACTTCATTTAATTCCTTGACAAAGGATTAAGGACGTTTTGACAAAGGACCTTTTCTTTTGTCCATAGTCTAACAGTCTTTTGTCTATTTTATACTTCAAAATTAGGAAAAATTTACCAGCCGCTGCTTATGCTACAGAAAGTTTCAGGTTTTATACAATCTCATACGCTTTGCCAGCCAGAGAGTAGAATATTAGCAGCCGTAAGCGGCGGAATAGACTCTGTGGTACTCTGCGAAGTGTTGCACAAATTAAAATACGACTTTGCCATAGCCCACTGTAATTTCGGGTTACGTGCCGAAGACGCAGAAGCAGACCAGGTATTCGTTAAAAAGCTGGCCAAGAAATACGACGTGCCTTTCTTTACCGAAAACTTTAACACGAAAGCTTTTGCAGAACAGGAAAAGCTTTCGATACAGATGGCCGCCCGCACGCTGCGTTACCAGTGGTTTGAGCAGGTGCGTCAGCAGGAAGGTTACGATTATATTGCCACCGCCCACCATAGCAACGATACAACCGAAACCATATTGCTGCACCTGACCAAAGGAACCGGCATTGCTGGCCTGCACGGCATTCCGCCTAAAAACGGCCACATCATCCGCCCGATGCTCTCGGTTACGAAAGACGATATTTTTGAGCTGGTAACGGAACGCAAACTTATCTGGCGCGAGGATGTCTCGAATGAAACGACCAAGTACCAGCGCAACAAGATCCGCCACGAGGTTATTCCTATCCTGAAGGAGATAAACCCGAGCCTGGAAGAAACCATGCAGCACACCGCTGAGCGTGTAAGCCATGCCGAAACTATAGTTGCTGCCTATATCGACAACCTGCGCGAGCAAAGTGTAAAAGAGGCCGAGAATGCCTGGTATATTTCACTGGTTCCGCTACAGAACGCCACTGGTCTGCCGGTTGTGCTGCACGAACTACTCCGCCCGTTCAACTATAGTTATGGTGTTGTGCTGGAGTTAGTGGAGGCTTTAGAAGGTATTTCAGGGAAGCAATTCGATTCGCCGACGCATACGCTGGTAAAGGACCGCGACCAGCTGGTAATAACACCCCGCAACCTGAGCAGTTTCGGAAGTATACTTATAAATGAAGGCGACACCACTATAGATGCCGGTAATTTTACCTTTAACATTAAGTATGTAGATGCTGCCAACTATAAACTGAACACCAAACCCTTTGTAGCGGCACTGGATGCGGAGCAACTCAGATTTCCGCTAAAGCTGCGTGGCTGGCAGGAAGGCGACTGGTTTGTGCCCCTGGGCATGAACGGCAAGAAAAAGATCAGCGATTTCCTGATAGACAAAAAAGTACCGGCCAACCTTAAATCCCAAACCCTAGTATTAGTATCCGACCAGTCTATAGCCTGGATCGTGAACCAGCGCCTGGATAACCGTTTTAAGGTAACTGACAAAACCGAAAAAGTGGTAGAGATCAGCCTGCAGGCAAAGCCTGCGAATTCCTGACGAAGGATACTTTGACAAAGGACAGTGGACTAATTGTCGGGATAAAATCTTTTGTCTTATGTCACCCAGTCTTTTGTCCGAAAACCAAAGGTTTTAATAATAGATTTTTCTAATTTTACCGGAAGTAACCGAATTCTCAAACTAACATAAAGTATATCCGATAATGAAAGTAACTGTAGTTGGAGCTGGTAACGTTGGTGCAACATGCGCCGATGTGTTGGCTTACCGCGAAATCGCGAACGAAGTAGTTTTAGTGGATATTAAAGAAGGTTTTGCTGAGGGCAAAGCGCTTGATATCTGGCAGAAAGCCCCTATCAACCTTTACGACACACGCACTGTTGGCGTAACAAACGATTACAGCAAAACTGCTGGTTCTGATGTTGTAGTTATTACATCTGGTTTGCCACGTAAGCCAGGCATGACGCGCGATGACCTGATCTCTACAAACGCAGGCATCGTGCAGTCGGTAACTGAAAATATTGTAAAACACTCTCCGGATGCGATCATCATTGTGGTTTCTAACCCACTTGACGTGATGACCTATGCAGCACACATTACTTCTAAGCTTCCACGCACAAGAGTAATGGGCATGGCCGGTATCCTGGACACTGCCCGTTACAGAGCGTTCCTTGCTGAGGCCCTGAACGTATCTCCAAAAGACATACAGGCGGTATTAATGGGTGGCCACGGTGATACTATGGTTCCGCTTCCGCGTTACACAACTGTTGGCGGTATCCCGGTAACAGAGCTGATTGGCGAAGAAGAACTAAATGCTATAGTTGAGCGCACCAAGAACGGCGGCGGTGAGCTGGTGAAACTGATGGGTACTTCTGCCTGGTATGCGCCTGGTTCAGCAGCTGCTCAGATGGTGGAAGCTATCGTGCGTGACCAGCGTCGTGTGTTCCCTGTTTGCGTGAAGCTGGAAGGTGAGTACGGTATTGATGGCGTTTACTTAGGTGTACCTGTTATCCTGGGCAAGAACGGTATCGAGAAGATCATCGAACTGCAACTGAACGAAGATGAGAAGCAACTGCTTGAAACATCTCGCGGTCACGTGAAAGAAGTAATGGAAGCGCTTGACAACATAAACGCAGCCAAAGCTTAACTATAAAAGTACTTATTGATAAAGAAAGCGCCGCTTCTGAAAAGGAGCGGCGCTTTTGATTTATAGTTTAGGTTAGGATTTTCAGGATTGTTGAATCTATAGGATATAATTGGTCAGTTGCTGATCAGTATTTTGTAGCGGTCTTTTTAATCTTCCTGAAGTACTTCCGGGCAGCTTTATCATCTTCTTTCAGAATAATCAACACGACACCATTCCCGCCACGCTCACCGAAGATTTCTTCTGCACTTTTCCCTTTTAATACATCTACTCTTTCAATCCAGTCAGGATCAATGTCTTTAAAACCATTATCCTCAATTGCATAAAAATCCAAATCATCCTGAATAACATAAAGCGGTTTTACATCCTTGTAGAGAAAAGGACCGGTATAAGCGCCTGTATTCATCTTGCTCATTATCTTCTGTTCTTCAGGATTGCCCTGCGCAGCCGCATTTCCAGAGATGAGAGCCAGTATTAAGGTAGCACTTGGAAGGATGTATTTCATAGAGAGGTTAGTTTATTTAATGATTGAACTATAAGGTAATAAGAAAACAGGATATTGCTCTTGTATTATTATAAACTTGACTGTAAAATTTATAGATGCGTCAGCCCAACCTGGCCTTCCAGGCGGGGACTTTGGCTATAGTTATGGTTTTGGCTATCGTTTTATAGTTTCCGTTGTCTAACCACTCCTGCCCCTCAGCGCTACGCTCGCTACTTTTGAAATCGATTCCCGGTAGTCTAAGGCGGGAGGTTTTAAGAAGGCTGCTGCTATAGGTGAGGTTATCGTTTTATAGTGGCTGTTTTACCCCTTCCCAGCCTTCCCCTAACAACAGGGGAAGGAGCTTTTGGCCTTTGCTATAGTTCAGGCTATCGTTTTATAGTTGATGTTTTACCCCTTCCCAGCCTTCCCCTAACAACAGGGGAAGGAGCTTTCCAACTGTCGCTATAGTTGAGGCTATCGTTTTATAGTTACCGTTTTGACACGCCTATAGTCTCATCAAGTAGTCTCATCAATTGCAGGGCCTATCCTATAAAATTCAACCTATTTAATGCCCTCGCTCGCGTCCCGCGAGTGTGAGTTACCTGCGGACTCTGGCCGCTTTAACCTGTGCCTGAGGCACAAGTGGCGGGACGCCACTAAGTAGCTCACACTCGCGGGACGCGAGCGAGGGCGAATTAGGGAATGAAACGGCCCTGCCCTCAAGGAGACAGTTTCTGCCACTGCTATAGTTGGTGTTATAGTTCTATAATTACAGACCACGAGCAGGACAGGTCGCGACCTGTCCCTACGGAACTATAGCCACGATAAGGCGATGAAACTATAGCTTATCAATCAACTATAAGGTTAACTATCGAACGGATCACAGTCTTTGGGTTGAGCGCCTTTGCTTTGTTGCGGTGCCGCCAGGCAACCCGAGGAACGAGGGTAGCAAGAAAGCAGCAGCGCGATGCCCGAAGACGGGGCCTCCCGGCCATGAGGGCACCAAAGTTAACTATAGAACTATAGGTAAGTAGAGCTCCCAGGATTAAAGAAGGCTATGAAAGAGAAGGCTTGGCTCAGGTTGCAACTATAGCTTACTATAGAACCCAGATTTCTCACGTTGTTCGAAATAACATACTGGGATTTCAGGATTCAAATTTCTCACTACGCTCGAAATGACGAAAGGGAAAACAAAAAGGATTACAACTATAGCTGCAACCCTTTTTAAAAATCTTTTAATCTAGCTTAAACCCTACCGTATGCCGTTCTCTCCACAATACTACGACCTAAGGTAATCTCATCGGTATACTCCAGTTCGCCACCAACCGGTATACCACGCGCTATGGACGTGATCTTCAGGTTTTGGTGGTCGCGCAGTTTACGGGTGAGGTAAAAAGCAGTAGTGTCGCCTTCCATAGTCGGGCTTATTGCCATCAGTACTTCTCTTATTTCAGTAGTAGGCATCAGGCGCTCCAGCAAACTATCTATGTGCAGGTCTGACGGACCAACACCTTCCAGTGGAGAAATCACGCCTCCTAGCACATGATACAACCCTTTGTACTGCGCCGTATTTTCAATCGCGATCACATCACGAATATCACTTACCACACACAGCAAACTACGGTCACGGAGCGGGTTAGCGCAAATACCACACACTTCAGTATCCGAAATGTTATGGCAGGTAGTACAGTGTTTTACTTCGGTTCGCATTTTCACCAGTGCTTCGGCCAACGAGAAAGTATCTTCCGATTCGTTTTTGAGCAGGTGCAATGCTAAGCGAAGGGCCGTTTTTTTTCCTACACCGGGCAGCTTGGCCAGCTCTTCCACAGCATTTTCTATTAGCTTCGACGGAAACTCCATGTACCCTCCTTACTGAATATCCGCAGAAAGCGACTTTTGGTGCAGCGAGGTACACATACCTGACAACTCCTCGTAAGAGCCCATTTTAACGGTACACTTGCCTTTGTAATGAATAAGCAGGGTGCACTGCTCTGCCTGCTCGGCAGTGTGGCCGCAAACTTTTATCAGCGTTTCTATCACGTGGTCAAAAGTATTTACGTCATCATTAAAAACGATAAGCTGGCGCAGGTCGGTATTCTCTTCCAGCACCGCAACATCTTCCTGATGTAAAATTTCTCTCTCAGTATTCATGGTACAAATTTATGTATTTTACAGCACTTTAGGAAGCAGCTATTTAACTATAACACAGCTTTGCTGCTGCCCGAAGTATAGTTTTTAACAATCCAGAGCGGCTTATAATTCCTGCACACAAAACATACTGAACTATAGTTTTTGTAGCGTGCCATGCATAAAAGGCGCTATTTTTGCTCTTTACCCGGAATACTGTTTTCTTGCAGTTAATTACACTTTCAACAACCACCAATTTAATCTATAATGATCTTTTCGAACCGATTGAAAGGGCTGGCATTTACGTTTTTGCTTGCTGTTGCCGCGTTGCAACTACAGGCACAGGACAAAATGCTGACCATGGAAGATGCCATCATTAACCCGGCACTCCAACCAGAAAACCTGCGCCAGCTTAACTGGGTAGCGGGCTCCGACGACTTTACCTATGTAAAAGACAATGCGCTTATCCGTGGCAACGCGAAATCAACCAAGCGCAACACAATTCTTACCGTTGATAAACTGAGTACCGCAATCCAGGCGGCAGGCGGCAAAGAAGTAAAAAGCTTCCCGGCGGTGCAGTGGCAGGACGCGAACACAATGGTGCTAAATCTGCAGGGCAGGATCTATACCTATAACCTGAAAAACGGGAAGGCAACTATAGTTACCACGTATGCTACTGATGCCGAGAATACTGAACTGGACCCAACCAAACAGCGCATAGCCTATACAAAAGGGAACAACCTGTATGTTTCTGCGCCGGGTGCTGCCGATGTAGCAGTTACCAACGAACAGAACGAAGCTATCGTTAACGGACAGGCGGCGCACCGCTCCGAGTTCGGTATAAGCAAAGGCACGTTCTGGTCGCCAACAGGTAAGAACCTAGCATTTTACCGCATGGACCAAACCATGGTTACTGATTACCCACTGGTTGATGTTGCCCCGCTTCCGGCAAAACTGAATAACATTAAATACCCGATGGCCGGCGGCAAGAGCCACCACGTTACGGTGGGCGTTTACAATACCGCTACCAAACAGACCACTTTCCTGAAAACCGGCGAGCCTGCCGAGCAATACCTGACCAACATTACCTGGAGCCCGGACGAAAAACACATCTACATTGCTGTAGTTAACCGCGACCAGAACCACATGAAACTAAACCAGTACGATGCTGCTACCGGGGATTTTGTGAAGACGCTGCTGGAAGAAAAACACGCCAAGTATGTAGAGCCTGAGAAAGATTTATACTTTGTGCCTGGCAAATCAAATCAATTTGTAAGAGTGAGCGAGCGCACCGGTTTCGACCATTTGTACCTGTATGACACAAACGGAAAAGAGATCAGAACCCTGACGAAAGGCGACTGGATGGTGACAGAGATTCTTGGTTTTAGCAAGGATGGCAAGAAATTATACTATAGCGCAACTGCCGAGAACCCATTGGAGCGTCATTTTTATAGTGTAGACCTGAGCAATGGAAAGAGCACACGACTTTCTCAGGGCAGCGGCACGCACAGCGCCAGACTTAGCCCGAATGGCAACTATATCATCGATAGCTATAGCAGCCAGGTAACACCACGTAAGATCTGGGTGATCAACAACAAAGATGGCAAGGTAGCGCAAACACTGCTTACTTCTAAAAACCCTGTTGCTGATTATGCACTTGGTGAAGTTACTATTTTCCCGATTAAAGCGGATGATGGTACTGATCTGTATACCCGCATGATCACGCCCCCAAATTTTGATAAGAATAAGAAATACCCGGTGGTGGTTTACGTGTATGGTGGTCCGCACCTGCAACTGGTAACAAACAGCTGGATGGGCGGTGCTAACCTTTGGATGCAGTTAATGGCGCAGAAAGGCTACATCGTATTTACCTTAGACCCGCGCGGCACTTCAGGTCGTGGCCTGGAGTTTGAGCAGGCAACGTTCCGCCAACTGGGCACTGTTGAGATGGCAGACCAGCTGCGTGGCGTAGATTACCTGAAATCGCTGCCTTATGTTGATGCAAACCGCATGGGCATACACGGCTGGAGCTTCGGTGGTTTTATGACCACTTCCATGATGCTGAAATCGCCGGACACCTTTAAAGTTGGGGTGGCCGGCGGCCCGGTTATCGACTGGAACTACTACGAAATTATGTACACCGAGCGCTACATGGACTCTCCGGAGCAAAACCCGGAAGGCTACAAAAATGCGAACCTGCTGAACCATGTTAAAAACCTGAAAGGCAAACTGCTGATGATACATGGCACAGTGGACGATGTAGTGGTATGGCAGCACAGCCTGGCGTTTATAAAAAAGCGGTGGATGAAGGCGTGTTGCTGGATTACTTCGTGTACCCGGGCCATCCGCATAACGTGATCGGCAAAGACCGCGTGCACCTGATGCGCAAAGTAACGCAGTACCTGGATGATAACCTGAAAGCTACTCCGCAACAATAACAACTATAGAAAAGGCGCTGATGATCTCAGCGCCTTTTTTATTATCTGAATCAGGATTCACAGGATTTTAGGATTAGCAGGATTAGGCTGGACCGGTTATTAAAGGGATTTTTCTGATTGGATATGATTCATGTCGCAAGTTTAGCGGCAGCGTAACTTGTGGTTAAGCTTGGCGCCAGTTTGTAACTGGCTTTCTGCGATAGCAGAAAAACACAGGTTTCAGGAAGCTATAGTTTGAGCAATTTACAGTAAATCTTCAAGTAGAATCTATAGTTCTATAGTTACGGCCATCGCAACTATTGCTTTTCCAAAGCAAAGCCAGTTACAAACTGGCTGCCAAGCACAGCCACAAGTTACGCTACTGCTAAACTTGCGGCATGATATGGCGCTATAGTTACTTGGTAAACTATAGATTTACCTGAAACCCTTAATTACGTACTTTTGCACAACTGTTAACATTTATACATTGTCCCGATGCCTGCACCTTCCGCATCTTTCAAAAAAGCCATTAAACAACTCGGTGATAAGGAGAAAGAAACCTTGCTGCTGAAAGCGGTGCGCCGCGATGCCGAACTATACGATATGTTTGCTTTCGAGCTTGGCGAAGTTACATTGGAGGAACTGCAGGAACGAAGCCAGGATGTGATACATGAGCTTTTGCTGAATGCCACAGGCCGCAGTTTAACCAAAGCACTGGCCAAGGCCCTGCGTAAAGCCCTGAAAGAAATTGCCCGTTTTAAACGTGTAACCAAAGACAAAAAAGCCGAAGTAGAGCTGCATCTGTATGTCCTGGAAATCATCTTCCGGAACTATACAGGCCAGTTCGACAGCTACTACAAAGTTTTCTATACTTCAACAGCCAAGCTACTGCTCAAAACGATTCAGCTTATCCGCAAAAACCTGCATGAAGATTACCACCTGGAGTATAAATCTGACATTGACGATTATTTGCTGCAGATCCGGAACCGCAACAAGCCGCTGCCGATAGAATTGCCGCAGGAGTTTGAGATAGAATAAGACCAGTAATGAAGGGGATTAATCTGATTTGGCAGGATTATTTAGACGCTTAATACGTTGCTTCTTTTTTGTCTGAATCAGGATTTCCAGGATTAAAAGATTTGCAGAATTTTGTACCCACAAGTCGCTGCCTAATGCTGTCATTTCGAACAGCGTGAGAAATCTATTTAAGATATAATCAAGCGTGTTCTGAATAGATCGCTCCTATCGTCGGGATGACAGATCCGGTGTGAGTCTGACGTAAAAGTCTTAATTCGAAAATCAACCTGGACCCCATTAATATGCGGTCCGGATTAATAATCCTGTTAATCTTTTAATCCTGGAAATCCTGATTCAGACAATTACTCTATAGTTTTAACCTGTATCTCTTCCAGATTAATGTCCGATATCTTTTTCAGTTTGCCGGCTTCAAAGGCTCTGTCATAGTTTTCGATCTGGAAACCTTTCTCTTCAGAGGTATAATTCACATAATCCTGGAAAAGGATGCCGCCTACTTTGCGGGGATTCACAGCTTCGCGGAAGCGGGTGCCGCCGCCATCTACTAAAAACGAATAGGCCAGGTAATCCATCGTATAGTTCTTCTGATGAAACCAGTACACATATTCATCTTCGTGGTCTTCGCCGCCGCCTTGCTGGGCAAACGTAACTTTAATTTTATAGTAGGGCTCGCCTTTTATAGTTACTTCTCCCAGGTATTCCTTCTGCACGGCATCATCGTTTAAAAAGTAAGGCAACAGGGCAAAGTAAATCACACCGTTTACAGAATTGCTGTAAGCTTTCACTTTATCGGCAGGCAGCTCAACTTTCTGGTCGTTTATAGTTCGGGTAAAGCCGCTGTTCTGCAGCACATCGTACACACGCTGGCCTGTAGAGTCGGTAAAGGTGCGGCTATACACATAAGCCCCATTATCGCGCAGGGCCCTGTACAAATAATCCCGGAACTTAAAGGTAACTATAGACTTATCAAATTTTTTGCCGCCATGTGTGTCAATGGCTTTATCTACAATTTCCTGGGCAGATGGCGCTTTTGGCTCACATGAGGCTAATAGGAAGAGGGCAAAAACTATAGTTATGGAAGTGTAAAGTAGGCGCATCAGTAGTAATGTGTAGTTTATTTCAAAGATAGCAAACTATAGTTTAGGCTAAAAGAAAACCGCCCCGGCACTACAAAGAGCACCGGGGCGGAATCAAAACCTTAATCTTTTACTCGGATTACTGCTTTGCAGTTACATTGAAAGATACTGTAAAGTCATCCATGATCGCTTTGTCGCCAAGGCTACCGAAGAAAGACTCAGAACCATATTTCACGTCGTACTGCGCACGGTTTACAGTTACATCAGCTTTAGCAGTAGCTACACCGTCTTTAACAGTAATTGTAGCCGGGAACTGTACTGGCTTAGTGATGCCTTTTATAGTTAATAAACCATTTACTTTATAGTTTGGCTTACCGGCAGCAGCTTTTGCAATAGGAGCAAGCGCCTTAATTTCGAACGTAGCAGTCGGGTGCTTCTCTACACCAAAGAAATCATCAGACTTCAGGTGGCCTACCAGTTTGCCGTTATATTCCGGATCAGTAATATCAGTAACAGTGATAGAGTTCATGTCGATCACAAATTTACCGCCAGTTACTTTGTTTTTGTTGATTACCAGGTTACCGCTTTTTACACCGATAGTACCAAAGTGCTCGCCAGTAACTTTTTTACCATGCCATTTCACTTCGCTTTTTTCGATAACAGCGTTGTAAACACGGCCTTTAGCAGGAGCAGTTACTTCTGTAGTTGCTACAGCATTTTCAGTTTTAGTTGTATTACCAGCATAAGCCGTCATAATCAGGGCGCCGGCAAGAGAGGCAAGAATTGCTACTTTTTTCATTTTAATTTATGGTTATGTATTGGTTACTAATTAAATTAATCTCTGATTTTATCCAGTATCCGGTTAAGTTCCCGGGTGTCGTCTTCTGTCAGGTTATAAATGCCCCCGCTTTTATTGTCTTCATCCAGGGCATCCAGCTGTTTCAGCAAGGCAAGGCCATTTTCGGTTATCAGCACATCTACGGTGCGGCGGTCGTTAGGACATTGTTTGCGGGTCACCAGTTCCTTTGCTTCCAGCTTATCCACAATCCGCGATGCATTAGAGGTTTTATCCAGCATGCGCTCTATCAGCAGGCTAACGGTAGCCGGCTTGGGGTATTGCCCGCGCAAAATCCGGAGCACATTAAACTGGGGCGAAGTAATGCCAAATGGTTTTAACAGACTGCCGTGTTCCTGCTGCAGGAAGTTAGAAGTATAAAGCAAATTAATGTATGCCTTATGGTACTCGTTCTTAAATGCGGTCTGCTTTATTTCGTCTTCTATCCTCATAGTTGGTATGAATGATGATGCAAATATATGTACATACATTTAATGTACAAACACAATACACGTTTTTTTTCAGATTAGTTTCAATAAAAATAAATTTTCAGAAAAAGACAGCTGTAGTAGCCATAGAAACCGGGCATTTAAGCGCTGCCAGGCGGGCACGCCATAGTGAAACCCCAATAGCTCTCAGCCTTACCTTGGTTATTGCAGACCTGGCCGGCAGTAAACTATAGTTTCTGAGCTTTAGTCGACGAACTATAATTTATGAGCTGCCTGCGCTATAGTTATAGTTGTGCCTGGTCAGCAAATGATTCTATAGTTGATCCTAGGTTGATGTCAGCTTAAGATTTCAGGCTATAGTTGTTCTGCGTTGATGAGGAATTTTACAGGTAACCTTAAACTATAGTTGAGTTATAATTATTTGTCAGAACTATAGGCACAGTTTGGGCGTGTCGGCGGGGCCGTCGGGCTCTCGCGGCTCGCTCTATAGTTTGTGCCAAACTACAGGAGCTCAAACAACCGCTCCATCCCTCACGCTTTTTCAGCAGGCAATAAACAGTTGCCAGTTAAAAACCAGCAATCAACCATTAAACTTCCCAACCTTCAGCAACCAGCCCTACTTCAGATATAAAATCCCCTGCTCTTCGCGTACCAGCTTAAACGGCTCGTCTTCCATAATCAGGAAACCATCCAGGTCGGCAAAATCGAAGGCGGCGCTAAGTTGCATAGCGCACCATATGCCCAGACTTGTCTCCACCATACACCCGATCATCGCCATCAGGCCTTGTTTGCGCACTTCATGCAACAAGCGTACCGCATTTAAGTAGCCACCGGCTTTCATCAGTTTTATATTCACGCCATGAAATTCCTGCTTCAGCATCGTAAAATCCGCATTGTCGGTCACTGATTCGTCAGCAACCAACGGCAGCGGGCTAAGCGGTTTTAAATGGGCATAAGCAGCGGCTTCGGAAGCAGGCATAGGTTGCTCTATAAACAGTACACGCTGCTTATCTATAGTTTCCAGGAAGCGCAACAGGTCGTCGGGATTTTGCCAGCTTTCGTTACCGTCCAGCACTACCGGTTTATCCACCACATCCAGCACCTGCTGCAACAGGTCAGCGCCCTGCTCGCTGTTTACTTTTATCTTAAGGCAGGGGAATCGCTGCAGGTTATGCTTCAGGATAAACTCTTTTACCTGCCCCGGCTCCATTATCGGCAACGAGAAACAGGTGCCCTGCTGTTGCGGCATTGGCTGCCCCAGCAACTGGTGTACTGCAAGCTGTTTTAACTGGCAATAATAATGCAAGTAAGCAGCCTCAATAGCAAAGCGCAGCGAGTTTACAGGCGAATGTTCGGTCAGTAGTTGCAACAGGTCTTCCATCGACTTAACGCCGGCCAGGCCTGCCATGATCAGGACCTGGTATTGCTGTAGCAGCAGATCTGGTGTTTCGCCGTATCGGATATTAGGGGCCGCTTCGCCAAAACCACTATACCTACCGTCCGATACCTGTACCAGGAAATTCAGTTTCTCGTCGCTGGCATTGCGGGCTATGCGCCAGGTATATTTTAGTTTCAGGTGCAGAGCCTCAATGCGCCAGGTTAGCATATAGCAAAATAATAAGTTTGAGTTAGCTGAGGCTAAATATACTGATAAGGTACAACATAAGATACACCGCCTTAGGGGTTAATGACACTATAAAATTAAGTTTATACTATAACTGTCTTTGGCTTTGCGCTCGATCTGGTTATATTTGCTTAGTTTTAACTGGTGGGTTTATGAGCGTTTATTACGTTATTGGCTGCTTATTACTTACTTAACATCCGGCAACCTGCTTCTGGCAGATGCTATACTTCACTCATCTTATGAAGAAATTATCTTTTATTCCTGTAGCTGCGCTGTTAAGTATTACAATTGCAGCTATACTCACCGTGTTGCAGTACTATAACATTATTAACCTACCGGGAGAGGTGTTGATGGCTGTACGCTGGGCTTGTATCGGCGTTGTGGTAGCTTACGGTCTTCAGAAAAAATCGCTGACGACCTGGATCCTGATCAGTATGATCCTGGGCATTGAGATCGGCTACGATTTCCCGGAATTTGCAACGAACCTGAATGTTCTGAGCAAAGTATTCCTTAAGCTGATCAAAACAATTATTGCGCCCCTCATTTTTGCCACGCTGGTGGTTGGTATTGCCGGCCACTCTAACCTGAAACAGGTAGGCAGCATGGGCTGGAAAGCGCTAGTGTACTTTGAAGTTGTTACAACAATTGCCCTGTTTATCGGTCTGGCAGCTATCAACATCAGCAAAGCCGGCGAAGGCGTGGATATGAACCTGGCTGAAGTAAACGAAGAAATTACTGCCCCCGCAAAACAATCCGCGGCAGATATTATCCTTCACGTTTTCCCGGAGAACATTGCAAAATCGGTTGCCGAAGGGCAGGTGTTGCAGATCGTTGTGTTCAGTGTGCTGTTTGCCATAGGCCTGGCCATGGTAACCGAGAAAAAGCGTAAGCCAATGCTCGACTTCTGCGAGAGCTTATCCGAAACCATGTTCAAGTTCACGAACATCATCATGTATTTTGCACCGGTTGGGGTAGGTTCGGCTATTGCTTATACGGTTGGCCATATGGGGCTTGGCATCCTGGTAAACCTGTTCCACTTGCTGGCAACGTTGTATGTGGCGCTGCTTGCCTTTGTATTACTGGTATTATTACCGATAGCGCTGATTGCCCGCGTTCCTATAGTTCGTTTCCTGAAAGCGATTTCCGGCCCGGTGTCTATCGCGTTTGCTACCACAAGCTCTGAAGCCGCCCTGCCACGCGCCATGGAAGAAATGGAGAAATTGGGCGTGCCACGTAAGATCGTAGCCTTCGTAATGCCGACCGGCTACAGTTTTAACCTGGATGGAACAACGCTATACTTATCACTGGCTGCTGTGTTTGTGGCGCAGGCCGCTGGCATTCCGCTAAGCTGGGAGCAACAGTTAGTGATGGTATTTACCCTGATGCTGACGAGTAAAGGTGTTGCCGGCGTGCCAAGAGCATCGCTTGTGATCCTGTTAGGCACTGTGGCTTCGTTTGATCTTCCGGTTTGGCCTGTGTTTGCCATTTTGGGTATAGACGAGCTGATGGATATGGCCCGCACCTCGATTAACGTAACCGGTAACTGCCTTGCTACTGCCGTAGTTGCCCGCTGGGAAGGTGAGCTGGACATTCAGCCGGAAACCGGTATAATTGCAACTACCAACCCTGAGCTGGCCAGCGAACTGCCTGCTACGGAAGAATCACCAAAGGAACTGGTATAACTATAGTTCATAACGTTACAGAAGGCCCCGCCCACAACAGGCGGGGCTTTTTTGTGCAGCCGGTCAGCGCTAAAGCACTATCGTTAACAGATTTAAAAGCGCTATGTAGCCAGTATCTTGGGCAAAAAATGTAAATCAGCTATATTTAAACAACGGTAGCACCGTACACAGGTAAACTTTAACCAGCTAAAACTATAAATCATGAAAAACAAGATAGTAGCTATGCTGCTGCTCATGCTATGCACCATTTCGGCTGTGATAGCACAAAACCAGCAAAGCAGCAAGATTCTACCCTACCCCATCCACCAGAAAAAGCTCGACAATGGCCTGAATGTGGTAACAGTACCCTACAACAGCCCGGGCATTGCCGCTTTTTATATTGTAGTAAGAGCCGGCTCACGCGAGGAAGTGGAAAAAGGCAAAACAGGCTTTGCACACTTTTTTGAGCACATGATGTTCCGGGGCACCGACAAGTACAGCAAAGAGGCTTATGGTGATATCATGAAGGAAATGGGTGCCGCCGCTAACGCCAACACCAGCATCGACCGCACCTTGTACCACATGACCGGCAATGCCGATATGCTGGACAAAATGTTCGAGATTGAAACGGACCGTTTCCAGAACCTGAAATACAGCGTGCACGACTTTAAGACCGAAGCCGGCGCTGTGAAAGGTGAATACACCAAAAACTCGGCCAGCCCCTACCAGCAACTATACGAGAAACTGGTAAGTACCGCTTTTACAAAGCATACTTACGCGCACACCACCATGGGCTTTTTTGATGACGTGGTAGATATGCCGAACCAATACGATTACTCGCTCACCTTCTTCGACCGTTTTTACCGCCCGGAATACACCACGATACTGGTAGTAGGCGACGTTACTCCTGAAAAAGTAAACAACCTGGCGCAGCAGTACTTCGGCGACTGGAAGCGTGGTAACTATAAACCAACTATAGCCACAGAACCAAAGCAAACCCAAACCCGCTATGCGCATGTGCATCAGCAGGGTTTTCCGCCATACTTAACACTGGCTTTTAAAGGACCTTCTTTCTCTGATAAGGACAAAGACCTGCCTGCACTAAGCATCCTTTCCAACATTCTTTTCTCGCAGAACTCTGATCTGTACCGCAAACTGGTAGTGCAGGAGCAAAAGGCCCGCTTTATTGGTGGTGGCCCGCAGTATTCCCGCGACCCGAACCTGGTTTCTTACTCAGCATCGGTAGTGAACGCCAACGACCTGCAGTATGTAAAAGACGAAATAATGCGTGTGCTGAACGAGGCCAAAACCAAGCCGATAGATGCAAAAAAGATCGCAGATACCAAGTCGCGCATCAAGTATAGTTTTGCCATGAGCATGGACAGTCCCGATGCCATTGCCAACTCACTGTCGCAGTACATCTGGCTGACAGGCAATCCGGAAGCCCTTAATAACATGTATGCAGTGTTCGATACCGTTACGGCAAAAGACCTGATGGATGTAGCCAAAAAGTACTTTACACCAGCCACACTCACGGTGGGCACTATTTCCCCGTCAGAGAAATCGCCTGTAAAGTAATTTTATAGTTAACCAGACTTAGAGAAAGAAAAGATGAAAAGAATAGCTGCATATATACTGCCTATTGCCCTGTTGACTGCCTCCTGCACCAAACAGCCCCAGGCATCCCAGCAAACCACCGATAATGCTACAACGACCGAAACAGCTCCCGTAGCGTTCGATGCCAACTCGGCATTTGGCCCCGGCAAAGTAGTAGAGCTACAGAACCCACAGTCGAACAAGGTCATTATCAAGCTGATGTTCAAAAACGGTTCTATGGCTGACCCGAAAGGCAAGGAAGGATTGACCTATACTACTGCCCAGATGATTGCCAACTCCGGCACGCAGGACATGACCGTTACCCAGATCCGTGAAAAGATATACCCTTGGGCCGCTGGTTATGGCGCCAGCACCGATAAGGAAGTGACCACCTTTACCTTTGCCGTGCACCGCGATTTCCTGAACGATTTTTACCCGATCGTGCGTGGCCTGATGCTGCAGCCCGCTTTTGCCGAAGATGATTTTAAACGGGTGCTTTCAAACCAGCAAAACTATGTGGACCAGGTGATCCGCGCCTCGTCGGATGAAGAGTATAGCAAGAAGGCGCTGGAAGATTTGTTATTCCGGGGCACCAATTACCAGCATGTGGTAGAGGGAACCTCGGCCAGCGTAAAAAACATTACCCTGGAGGATGTGAAAAACCACTGGCGCAATATGTTTACCCGTAACAATGTGATGGTGGGCGTTGCTGGTAACTATAGCAACGAGTTCCTGAATAAACTGAAAGCCGATGTAGCTCAGTTATCCGAAGTTAAGCCAACTATACCGGTGGCAGGACAGCCAAACAAGCCAAATGGCGTGCAGGTAGAGATCATCCAGAAAAACGATGCCCTTGGCTCCGCTATCTTTACGGGTACCCCGATGCCGGTTACGCGCTCTGCCGATGACTTTGCAGCGCTGATGGTAGCCAACTCGTTTTTGGGCGAGCACCGCAAAAGCTACGGCACATTATACGACAAGATCCGTACCACCCGCTCCATGAACTATGGCGACTACTCTTACATTGAGTGGTATGATAACGGCGGAAGTTTCCAGTTGCCTAACCCGGGTGTGCCGCGTACCTCCAACTATTTTGCGCTTTGGATCAGACCGGTACAGATTGCCGAAGGTTTGAAGCAGCAGTATACCGAACTGAAAGACATTAACGTAGGTCATGCCCATTTTGCGCTGCGCCTGGCCATGCGTGAAGTAGATAACCTGATCAAGAATGGCATGACGCAGCAGGAGTTTGAACTGACTCGCAAGTTCCTGCGCTCGTACATGAAACTGTACGCCCAGACCGAAGAGAAGCAGCTAGGCTTTTTAATGGACTCGCGCTTTTATGGCCGCGAAGATTACCTGCAGGAAATGGACCAGCTACTGGCAAACCTGACCGTGGACCAGGTAAATAATGCTGTTAAAAAGTACTGGGACGTACAGAACATGTTCGTAACTATAGTTACCGACGACAGTGAAGCTGAACCACTGAAGCAGGCACTGCTTAACAATACGCCATCACCTATGAGCTATTCTAATTTAGTTAAAGAAGGCTTGCCGAAAGAAGTACTGGCTGAAGACGATATCATCGCCAACTATAAACTGAATGTAAAAGACGTGAAGATTGTAGACAGCAAGGACACGTTTAAGTAACAGTCTTACTCACAACAAGGAAACCGCGGGCCAATACCTGCGGTTTTTTTATTTATGTCTACCAGTTCTGTAACCGGATTCACTAAAAAACATAGTGTTTACGGTATACTACAGTTGTATAAATCATATTTTTTAATAAAATTACACAAACGTAATATGTAAACATTATAGCACTTGCTATCAGCCTCATCTCCTATGAAAAAAGTTTTTAAAGTTATCGGCTACGTGCTGGTGGGCATTTTAGCTGTTGCCGCAGCCGGCGTTATTTACATGCAATACGCCTTCCCGAACGTAGATGCGGCGCCGGCCATTACTATTAATAAAACCCCAGCGCTGATAGAACGGGGGGAATATCTTGCCAATCACGTTGCTGTGTGCATCGACTGCCACTCTAACCGCGACTTTTCGCGCTTTTCCGGGCCAATAATACCGGGCACAGAAGGCAGAGGTGGTGACCGCTTTGACCACTCCATGGGGTTCCCGGGCGTGTTTTATGCCCGTAACATTACTCCTGATAAAGAAACAGGAATAGGAGCCTGGACAGACGGGGAAGTGTACCGCGCCATTACAGCAGGTGTTAACAAAGATGGTGCTCCACTCTTCCCGGTAATGCCTTACAAGTCTTTCAGCCAGATGGCGGAGCAGGATGTTTACGCCATTATTGCTTACCTGCGCACCCTCCACCCGATCAAAAACGAAATCCCTGCATCTGATGCGGATTTCCCTATGAACCTGATCCTGCGCACCATGCCATCTACCCCAAAAAACACGATGAACCCTGTGCTTGATGACCAACTATCAAAAGGGAAATACCTGGTGACTATTGCCTCCTGCAATGATTGCCACACGCCTGCCGAAAAAGGTACTCCAATAGAAGGCAAACAACTTGCTGGCGGCTTCGAGTTTAAGCTACCGAACGGCACACTGCGCTCTGCTAATATTACACCCGATAAAGAAACCGGCATTGGGTCCTGGACCGAAAATGCTTTTGTAAGCCGCTTTAAGCAGCACCTGGAGCCTGAAATGGCAAACCAGAAAATTGGCCCGAACGACTTTAACACGATTATGCCCTGGAGAATGTATGCCGGCATGACAGAAGAAGACCTGCGCGCCATTTACCAGTACCTGCGCACAGTAGAACCTAAAAAGAATAAAGTAGAGCGCTTTACACCAGCCCCTGTCCAGGCAAAACTTTAACAGCTAACCTTCATTCTTACTCATAGATGCGCCTTTTGCTACAGCAGAAGGCGCTTTTTTTGTATCTTTAAACTGGCAACTACCTACATACCAGGCAAGTATAAAACCATATAAACCAATCTATGAAACTACCTGCAACTATAGTTGGCATACTGCTTTTGTGCCTTTCATTTACTGTAGAGGCACAAACAGATGATGTTGGAAGCTTTATAAAGCGATTTGATTACTTCCTGAAAACCAACACGGCCAAACTGAGCTGGTCTGCCAAAGATTCTGCCAACACCATGCCTGTACCCATGCCTAATGCCCTGGACGCCAGCAGAACCCGCATACCCGACCCTACAACCGGCCTGTGGCATTACCCCAACCTGCAGAAAGTGTACGACCCCGAAACCGGCTTTTACATTGACTATGAAGGCCACAGATACTATAGCTATAAAACCGATATAGTTGCCGGAAAGATCTATAAAGGAAAAGAGTCTGTGCAGATAAAGCGTACCGAGAAAGTACAGAACGAACTATAGCCCTGCCCTTATCTGCTCATATTTCTCGCGGGTGAGCTGCCAAAGGTTAACTTCCTGCTCAAAGTTTATAGTTCCGGGTATAGTGGTGTGCTGCTTTACAAATTCGAAGCCTGCTTTAGCCAGCGTTTTGTTGGGAGCAGGATTCAGCGCATAAGGTTCGCAGTAAAGCGTTTTGAGTTGCAGCTTATCGAAATAATATGGAAGAGATTGCTTCACCAGTTCTGTACCTGCTCCTTTCTGCCTGAGCGCTGGCTGCCACAAATGCAGGTGCATGTAAGCCGACTCTCCAAACTCGATCTTATTCACGTTGCTGTGCCCTACCGGTTTATCATCCTCCAGCCATATCAGTGCATAGCTCATTCGTTGGTTTACTGGTAAACTTAACTGGTACGTAAGCATAGCTGTCAGCTCTTCGCGGGAAGGCACTTTGGCCAGATCTACGCCCATGCCAACTAAGAAATCAGGTTCTGAGGTTAGCCAGTAGTCGGCAATCAGGGGAATGTCTTCCGTTTGTAGTTCGCGTACACTCAGGTGCTGCATCGTGCTATAGTTGTTTGCTATAGTTAAGGTAACTATAATTCCGGTTTAATCCAGCTCCCGGATTACTCTGCAGGGGTTTCCAGCTGCAAATACTCCGGCCGGAATGTCTTTGGTTACAACACTTCCCGCCCCGATCACACACCTGTTACCAATTGTTACGCCGGGGCAAATAACCACGCTGCCGCCAATCCAGACATCTTCGCCTATAGTTACAGGTTTGGCATATTCCACTCCGCTGGCGCGCTCCTTATAGTTTAGCGGATGCGTGGCGGTATAGATCTGCACATTCGGGCCGAAAAGTGTGCGGTTGCCAATTGTTACCGGCATTACATCCAGCACCACGCAGTTAAAGTTGAAGAACACCTTCTCGCCAACTATAATGTTATAGCCATAGTCGCAGTAAAAGGGTGGTTGCAGCCACAGGCCTTCGCCAGCATTAGTTATAAGTTCTTTTAAGATGCGACTTCTTTCGATGGGATAATCTTCGCGGGAGTCGTTGAGTTGTTTCAGCAGCAGCCTTGCCTGTAGCCGTTCTTCCGATAATTGCGGATCGAGTGGGTCGTACAGCTCCCCTGCCAGCATTTTCTCTTTTTCGGTTTGCATGGAAGGTTGTACGTTAAGGGGCTATAGTTGGCCTTAATATACAAAAGCACTTTAGCCTTCGCCCTTGCTGTGTGTTCTCACCAGCAAGTTAAATAGCAGCTGAAGTGGAAATTGTTGGTGAAAACACCAACAATGGCGGAATAGAACTATAATTTTAAGCTATGTACCACTAACCATACCGCTTGTTTGAGCGCAGCGGTAACTGGTGGTGGAGCATGGCAGCCAGTTTGTAACTGGCGAAACTATAGTTTGGGTTACGCGCCAGTTACAAACTGGCACCACAGCAAGCCACAAGTTGCGCTGGCGCTAAACTTGCGGCATGATGAATTTATAATATTCCATTATTATATTAGGTTATAGTTGTATAATAATTAAGAAATTAATATATTTAATTGACATCAACCAAAACTACAGAAAATGGACTTTATAGACTCAATCAAAGCACTATCTGAAAAGGTAACAAGGCTGCAAAACAGTATCCATACTGAAGAAGCAACGAAGAATGCATTTATTATGCCTTTTATAGCGGCTTTAGGCTATGATGTTTTCAATCCACATGAGGTAGTTCCGGAATTCATTGCTGACTTGGGCATAAAGAAAGGAGAAAAGGTTGATTACTGTATTTTCAAAGATGATAAAGCCATCATTATTATTGAATGTAAGCACTGGAAAGAAGATCTGAATGTACATAACAGTCAGTTGCACCGATATTTCCATGTTACCACCTCTAAGTTTGGCATACTTACTAATGGTATAATTTATAAGTTCTATACTGACTTGATAGAACCGAATAAGATGGATGACAAGCCCTTCTGGGAGTTTAATATCACTGAGATTACTGATGTTGCCGTAGCAGAATTAAAAAAATATCATAAAAGCACATTTGATATTGACAAGATCTTGAATGCTGCCACCGAGCTAAAATATAATCGGGAAATCAAAAAGATTATGTTGGAAGAAATGAATAATCCAACAGATGCTTTTGTCAGACACTTTGCCAAGCAGATACATTCAGGTGTATTGACAGCCAAAGTAATGGAGCAGTTTACAGGTATAGTTAAAAAAGCTCTAAATCAGTATGTGAGCGACTTAATTTCTGACAGATTGAAATCAGCACTTCAGAATGAAGCTAAGCGAGACTTTGCGGATACAGTATCCCTAACGCCTGAAAAGGATGCTGTTCTACCTGAAGAATCTGCTGAAAGTAAGGTAGTGACTACAGAGCTTGAGAAAGAAGCATTTTATATTGTTCGCTCTATTCTGAGAACTCAGTTCGATATAAACAGAATCGTTTACCGGGATGCACAGAGTTACTTCAGTGTATTAGTAGATGATAATAACAGAAAACCTGTTTGCAGATTATTCCTGGAAGGTATTAAGAAAAGTATTGTCGTGTTCGATGAAAACAGAAAGGAAACCAGGCACGAATTAACTTCCTTAGATGATATCTATTTATATACAGAGCAGTTAATTGCAACGGCAACAGGGTATGATTCTAAAAAGGCAACAACGTAGATTTAATTAACGATAAATAATTAGGCCCACATTCCTCTATGATAAGTAGAATGTGGGCCTTACTTTTTCTAAGGAAGTACTACTCTACCCCCTCAAATAACCCACCATCAATTCAGCGGCGCGTTCGGCGGTGCGGTACTCTCCTATTTTCTCACGCACAAGGGCGTAGCCTTCCTTTTGTTTTTTGATGAAGACCCTGTCGAAGAGGATGCTTTTTAGCTCGGCTGTTACCTGTTTTCCGGTAAAATCGTCCTGAATCAGTTCGGTGACTACCTGTTTGCCGGCAATCAGGTTTACCAGCGAAATGTAAGGTACTTTTATGACCAGCTTCCCAATGGTGTAAGATATTTTACTGGTTTTGTAGCATACCACCTGCGGCACATTAAACAGGGCTGTTTCGAGAGTGGCTGTGCCCGACGTAACCAAAGCTGCTACCGAGTGCGAGAGTAGGTCGTAGGTCTGGTCGTATACTATTTTAATATTCTTGTCTTTGTTGTACTGCTCGTAATACTCCTTGCCAAACGTAGACACGCCGGCCACTACAAACTGGTAATCGCGAAACGACGGGAGCACGCTCAGCATCACATCCAGCATGTTCTCAATTTCCTGGGCGCGGCTGCCGGGCAATATGGCAACTATAGGTTTGTTGTTGAGCAGCCTGTTCTTAAGCCTGAAATCCGGATTGGCCACGTGGTCGGTTACCGAATCCGAAACCGGGTTGCCGATGTAGTCTACCTCGTAATCAAAGCGCTTGTAGAACTCCTTCTCAAACGGCATGATCACGAACATGCGGTCCACTACTTTTTTAATATTGTGGGCACGTCCCTGGTTCCAGGCCCAGACCTTCGGGGAGATGTAATAGAAAACCTTAAGCCCTTTACTTTTGGCAAATTTGGCGATGCGCAGGTTAAAACCGGCATAATCTACCAGTATCACCACATCGGGTTTATAGTTGGCGATGTCGGCTTTGGCTTCTTTCATGTAGCCAAAAATCTTGCGCAGGTTTTTCGCCACTTCGGCAAAGCCCATAAAAGCCATGTCCTGGTAATGGCGCACCAGCTCCATGCCGGCTTCCTGCATCATATCGCCGCCCCAGCCACGTATTTCAGCCCCCGGGTCTTTCTTCCGGAGTTCTTTAATAAGATTGGAACCATGCAAATCACCTGATCGCTCGCCAGCTATAATGTAGTATTTCATGTAATGCAGAAACGTAATGGGCTACCTGAACAGGTATAAGCGCACTAAAATTAAAAGGAAATTATTCTCCGAAGTACTCCACGTAGTTGCGCGGGGTTTCGTAAAGTTTAAGGCTGTGCAGTTTTGCGTTGGATATCTGCTCTATCTGTGGCGCCAGGATGTTCCAGAACTCAACGATCAGGTTCTCGGTGCTGGCCAGTTTGCCTTCCATAAAAGGCACGTCCAGGTTCAGGTTTTTGTGGTCAACCTTGTCTATGATGTGCGTACGAATTAAAGTGCTTAGCTTTTTAAGGTCGATCACGAAACCGGTATCGGGTTCCGGCTTGCCTTTTACGGTAACTATGAGCTCATAATTATGCCCATGCCAGTTGGTATTTGCACACGGCCCGAATACCTCCTTGTTCTTCTCCATCGACCAATTCGGGTTGTGCAGCTTGTGGGCTGCATTAAAATGCTCTAATCTGCTAACGTAAATCATTTAACTGCTAAACTTGTAATTTTTTCTGGACAGCAAATATACAAAGAAAGGAACACCAAAGAACGATGTGATGATTCCAATTGGCAGTCCGGTGGGCGGATATATTATTCTGGAGAGTAAATCGCAGAGCAGCATGAACAAACCGCCCACAAAAGCGCAGAAAAGCAGGTTGCTCCTGCCAGTAGTGCCCAGCAGCCCGCGCGTTACATGTGGAACAATAAGCCCCACAAACCCGATAGGCCCGGAAGTAGCCACGGCAAAGCCCGTAACTATAGAAACGGTAACAAGTATAGCCCAGCGCGTATGCGACACCTGCACGCCCAGCGCCTGCGCCCTTTCGGAGCCCAGCATGAGTATATTCAGCTGTTTTTGCAGGAAGGCGAAAAGAAACAGCGCAACTATAAGCGCCACAGCCGGGTATGGCAGCAAGGTCCAGCTGGCCCGCTCAAAACTCCCCATACTCCAGAAAATAACCGACTTCAGTTTGCCTTCCGAATCAGAGAGAAAAGTAAGCAAACCCACCATAGCCGTACAAAGCGAGCTGATAGCAATACCAGCCAGCAGCAACTGCGCAGGAATCAACTGGCGTTTGCGGTAACCGAGTACCACCACCACCAGCGTAACTATAAAAGCACCCGCCATGGCCAGCACCGGCGGCATGTAAAAACTACCAACCGTTATCTCCACAAACCCAAAGAAAACCAGCACCGCACCTAACGAAGCCCCCGAAGCCGTTCCCAACAAATAAGGATCTGCCAGCCCGTTGTTCACCATGGCCTGCATCAGATAACCGCAAAAAGCCAGCGAAGCACCCACCACCAAAGCCAGCAGCAAGCGCGGCAAACGCAGATGAACTATAGCGTAATGGGTAGTATTGTCGGGGTTATAGTTCAGGAAGGCTTCGGCTATAGTTGAAAGATCCGACTCAAAAGAACCCACCTGCAGGCCCAAAACTATAACTATAGCAATGAGCAGCAGCGCAAGTATAAAGTACAGGCTGCGCATCATGGGTACAGAAATCCTTCCAGTTCTCTGATCGATTCCACAATTCTTGGTCCCGGCCGCTCTATCAGGTTGCCGGTTGGCGCGTAAATTCTGTTGGTCTGGTAGGCTTTTATTTTGCGCAGTTCCGGGTACTGGCTGAAAAAGGTTTGCTCCAGTTTCTCTTTCGTGCCGCCCATCAACACATCGGGGTTCAGCTTTAAAATATACTCGCGGGTAAGCGCCGGGTAAGGCTGGTCGAATGTTTCCTTTACCGCGTTCTCAGCTCCTAAAATGCGGAGCTTGTCTGTCAGCAGCGTGTTTTTCCCATACACATAGATCGGGTCCGTCCAGGTTATCGTCAGCACCTGAAGCTTATTCTGATGGTTTTTATAGTTGGCTTCGAGTTGCTTTACTTCTTTTCTCAGGGAATCTGCCAAGTGATTAGCTACCTGCTCACGTCCCATGATACGGCCAATGTCTTCTATACCCTTCAGTACATCTTCTACGGTTCTGTACTTCTGGTAATATACCGGAATGCCCAGTTCTTCCAGTCGGGCAGCATCATCCAATGGTGTCATCCCTTCGCTGGTAAAGATCAGGTCGGGTTTCAGGGCGAGCACCTGTTCCAGATCTACGGGGTAATTGCTGACGACAGGTTTGGTGTAAACGGCGGCAGGGTAATCGCAATCTGGTGTTCTGGCTATGATGTTGGCGGTATCAACTATAGCAAACAGCATTTCGGTCATCGCCGATGTGAAGCCGAAAACACGCTCTGGTTGTTTAGCCAGGTGTAGTTCGCGGCCCAGGTCATCGGTTATTGTTATGCCCTGCTCCTGCCCTGCCTGCTCCTGTTTTTGCTGACAACCAACTATAGTTAGCCCTGCAACTATAAAACACAGCAAGTGTAAAGTATAAACTATAGTTTTGTTCTTCATCGGGGCAGGACCTGCTCTTGATATTTTCGTAAATTTACGCAAAATCTAACATAGCCCTAATTCTATGATCGTAGTAACCGGTGCTGCCGGGTTTATTGCCAGTTGCCTGGTAAGCCGATTGAATGCAGCGAACTTTAATGATATCGTGGTGGTGGATAATTTCTCTGTCGCTAAAAAAGAAGATAACCTGAAAGGTAAAAAGATAAAGGAGTTTGTTGACCGCGATCACTTTATAGCGTGGTTGGACAAGCACTACGAAGACGTAGAATTCATCTTCCACCTAGGCGCCCGCACCGATACCACCGAGTTTAACAAAGACGTATTCGACCTGCTGAACCTGAACTACTCCAAAGCCATCTGGAATGCCTGCTGCGAGTATCAGATTCCGTTGGTTTATGCTTCTTCGGCAGCTACTTATGGCTCCGGCACGCTGGGTTATGACGATGACGAAGCAACTATTCCGTTACTGAAACCGCTAAACCCCTACGGCGATTCTAAGAACGATTTCGATATCTGGGCTTTGCAGCAAACGGCAAAACCTTTCTTCTGGGCTGGCCTGAAATTCTTTAACGTGTATGGTCCGAACGAGTATCACAAAGGCAAAATGGCATCGGTTATTTTCCATGCCTACAACCAAATAAAGGCCCATGGCAGCATGAAACTGTTCCGCTCGCACCACCCCGATTTTAAGGACGGCGAGCAGATGCGCGACTTTGTGTATGTAAAAGATGTGGTGGAAGTTTGCATGTTCCTGATGCATCACCGCAAAAACTCCGGCATCTATAACTTAGGCTCCGGTCAGGCCCGCACGTTTATGGCACTGGCGCTAAATACTTTCGAAGCGATGGGCGTAACCCCAAACATCGACTTCATGGACACCCCCGAAAACCTGCGCGACAACTACCAGTATTTCACCGAAGCCAACATGAACAAACTCCGTTCCATCGGCTACGATAAACCATTCTATAGTTTGGAAGAAGGCGTGAAGGATTATGTGCAGGGTTATTTGATGCAGGGGAAGTATTATTAGTAATTGTCTGAATCGGGATTAATGGAGGTTTTTGGGATTGGCAGGATTATGGTTCAACATAAAACTATAGCCCCAACTATTGTACAGCCAGAAAAGCCCCCTCCTTAGACAAGTAGGGGCCGGGGTGGTTGGACCACCAAAACTATAGAACTATGTCTCAAACGCTTGCAGTAGCTGCGCACACTGCTAGGTTAAAATCCCGTTAATCTTTTCATCCTGAAAATCCTGATTCAGACAATTAATTTAAATAACTAACTTGATAGCTGCATTTAAATTCATAACCATGAAATACCTTTTCACACTAGCCATATTTTGCTGCATCGGTTTTACAGCTAATGCCCAGTCGCAGAACCCTAACTATAACAAAGCACTTGCTGACTCACTTGGCGCTGACGATTATGGCATGAAACAGTATGTGCTGGCTATACTTAAAACCGGCTCCAACACCACCACCGACAAAGAGAAACTTAACGGCTACTTCCGGGGCCACATGGAAAATATTGGCAGACTGGCAAAAGAAGGAAAATTAGTAGTAGCTGGTCCACTTGGCAAAAATGACAGGAACTACCGCGGCATTTTTATTCTGAACGTAAAAACTGTGGAAGAAGCGGAAAAATTAGTGGAAACTGACCCGGCTGTTAAAGCTAGGATATTTGACATCGAACTATATCCGTGGTACGGTTCAGCTGCCTTACCGATGTACCTGGATACGCATAAGGTTATAGAAAAGCAGAATCCCTGACCAGTGATTAAGGGGATTTGGCTGATTTTTATGATTTTTGTCTGAACTATAAAATCAGGCTACAGTTTAGTCCAACTTTGCTGAACTCTATTTATGATAGTTAGGATTTATACTTAGCATTATAAAGTCTTCTAAACTCGAGACTCTTTGCTCCAAAATTTATCAACAACCCTACTTCCAGTTTGTAGGCTTCCAGGTAGTTGATGGCTTGTGCAGAGTGAGCATCTTCTAATTTAGTAACTGCCTTTAGTTCAACAGGTATTTTATTTTCAACCAGGAAATCTACTCTTCTGCTGCCAATCTTCTCGCCTTTATAATACACAGGTGCATCGTACTCCCTGATTACCTGTAGGTTTCTTAAACCCATCTCCTTCTCAAGCGCCCTTTGGTAAATTATCTCATGAAATCCATTTTTCAATGTAGCATGTACCTCCATTGCAGCACCTATAATCTGAGAAGTTAGATCTGAATATTTATAGTTAGATGAAGAATTTATAGTTATGGCCGATTGCAACTTATCCATAGTTAAGCTATTCATTGTTCGCCTAACTATAAAACCAACCATTAAATTCAGTAACACATAAAATATCCGACTAAAAGATTTAAATTACTTAGACAGAAATCAGAAAAATCAGTTAAATCCCCTTAATCACTGGTCTAGAACAACACCGACACCTGTGTCCTACCTGTATGCACTGCATTAATTCCATTTGCTTTACGGCCATCGTAGTTTAGCGAAATGTTAAGGCCGTTGCTCAGGCGTTGCTGCACGTTCAGGCTCCAGGTAATGTTGTTGCCGGGGCGCAGGGCATTCAGGATTTCGTAGCCCACAAAAGAATTCTCTACTCCGGTAAAGCCGATCTTAACGTAACGCAGGTTGGCGGTTGCAGCACGTTTGTTTACCTGGCTCAGTTTCGTTTCAATTCCCAGTTCATGGAAATCTGCTTGTTGGTCGTTTCCTTCCAGGTTTAATTCGTCTTCACGGTGCGAGAACTGGTAGGTGCCGGTAAAGCGGAGGCGAGTGTTAGGTTGGTAAGCAAGCTCCGGCGATAGTTCCGTTGAGCGTATCCGGAAGTTTTTGGACTCCAGGAAATTCGACTGGTTTTCACGCACATTCTTCCCTGCCGTTACTTTTGTGCTTAACACTTCATTCAGGTTCAATCTGCCAATAACACTGTGGCTGCCCACATTTCGGGTTTCAGAGCCGTTGGCAAGTAAAGACTTCTGCTGGTTCTGCTGAAACGTATACTCCAGGCCATACTGCGGGTTGCTGCGGTTAAAATACACCGAATTGCGCAGGGTTCTTGCCATCGAGATCAGAAACTCATCTTCTATATCCTGGCTAAACGGGTTAAAACGGTTCTGAAGGTTATCGTCAGTTGTTTTCTTATCGATACTGATGAACGTAAGTACAGTAAACCGCGATGCAAAGCCCCTGGCTCCGGACTCAGCCCGCCAGTTGCGTGGTGCATTGGTATTAAGGCGGTAGGTAAACTGGTTGGTATAAGCGTTAATATATTCATCGGTAGGCAGAAATATTTTAATGTAGCGCTGCTGGTCTACAGTCTGGGCTTCCAGGTAATCGTTCAGGTCGTTGGGATTGCCTCCCTCGCGGAGGTAATGTGTGCCCTGGCCCGGAAGCGTTTCCCGGAAAACAAAAATCCGCTTCAGCTCCCGGCCTGTGCCTACTGCATATGTCAGCTCCGACCTGAAACTGCCATCTAAAAAACTGGCATTCCAGTCTGCACGGTTCTGTATCGTTTCCTCCAGCCTGCCATCTGCTAACTTAAGCTTACGGTACGTGGCCTGCAGCGCCAGGTCGCTTTCTGCACCAATAGGAGTACTGAGCGCTGCATTATAGGTTTGCCCTACTTCCGGAGCGCCAAACTTACCTATAGTTGTCGGTCGCTGGTCTGTTCGGTGGCTATAATCTACCCTGAAACGGGTGCGGGCTGTGTCACTGCTTTCGAGGTAAAACAGGTGCTCATCAAAATACTGGGCAGAGCCTATTAAAGAGTCAGAACCTATAGTTGTGATCTTATTTTTATCGAAGCGATAGACATACCCGGGCGAAAAACCTTTGAATTTATACTTTGCACCTACATCACCACGGTACCAATCAGACTGAGAAGCGCTTTGTTCGCTGTTCAGTAAAAAGAAATTATTCCGCAGCTCAAGCCTCCCAATCTCCTTTACCAGATCCAGGTAATGCTGCACACCGTCCAGCTGGTTCTCGCGGTAACGCCTGCTGATGCGGTAACTATACAGGTTCTTCGGGTCTTTAACAGCGCCAACCGAGAAGTTAAAAATGTGATCTTCTGCTTTCTGATCAGGTGTCTGCAGGCTCCAGTCGCGGTCAAATTCTATCGGGCGGTAACGGTCGATGGGTTCAAAGTTTTCATCTGTATACTCATAATTCAGGGTGCTGTTCAGTTTATAGTTGCCGAGCAGGGTTAGTTCTTTATTTTCTACCTGGTAACCTACGCGCATGGCTTTCCCGTTATCATCAGCAGCATCTACCGTAGAGAAGCGGTTGAGATCATTCTGCGAGGCGGCACCTTCCAGGAAAACATTCACGCCTTTCTGTAGTTCGTAACCGGCTCCCATGGTTATCAGTTGCTTCTTGCGCGGTGTAGGCACAATGCGCACCGGCAGATAGTTTCCCTGGCGCACGCCATTTACTGGAGCCAGCCAGCGGTAAACCCTGCCATTAACCGTGGTATTTGCAATTACATAATCACCCTGCCCCTGTCCTACTTCCGAAAACCGCACATTATAGTACGCCGAGTCCGGGTTTGTCGAATACACATAGATCTCGCTCAGCAAGCCATTCACTACCGTATCCTTCCGGGCATACAGCACCTGGTTGGGGTCAAACGCTACACTGTCCACTCCCGGAATAACGGCTCGGTTCAGGTCATCGCCAATACTTGCCAGCAGCTCCTTGTCTTCATCGCGCAGGTCCAGGTTAAGCAGGTTGTTGGGGTTATCCTGTTCGCTGTAGTAGTTGCCGTAAACGCTTAGTTTGTTAAGTTGCTGGTAATGGCTGGCGTGGTAAATACTGCGGCTATAGTTCTGGTCAGAGTACTCAAAATCAACTTTAATCCGTGAATTTTTGGTGATGACATGGCGCGTTGTAAACGTAATTTCTGACTGGTTATAGTCTATGACATAATCGTAATCGTAACCGCGTAACAGCAACCTGCCATCTAAAAACACCCGCTCTGAGTTAGCCAGCACTATAATAAAACGCTCGTTATTAGGGCCACGCAACCGGTATGGCCCCAGCATACCTTCCAGCGGCTGAATTTCCTGTGATGCAAATTTCCCTTTTGAGGCCGATGCGGCTATAGTTGTAATTCCCTGCTTTTCCGGCGACTGCCCTATAGTTGTTTCAAAAGCGGCGCCCTGTACATTTTTATAGAACTGCAGAAAGTAAGACGGCTTGTTTCGCAACACCACATCGCCTGCGGTAAGCTGCCATAGTTTGTGTTTGAGGGTAATGTATACTTTATCAAATTCCTGCAACTGCTGTGTATTTCCTTCCGGCTGAAACGGGATGTTCTGGTCGGTAATAGCAGCGGTGATACTTATCTCATCGGTCAGCTTTCCATCCAGCTGTAAGTTCAGGGCAGAGTTTACAAACACGTTCTGTGTATTACCAAACGAGATGCCCCGGCTTATACTTCCGGTCTTGTTCAGGCCGGGTGTTTTAAAAATCTCTTCGCGTGTACTGATGTCTTCCTGGTAAAAGCCTTTGTTAAAAGAGCTCATGTCGAGCTGTGATACATCTCTCCGGAAAGCAGGTTTGGTAAGGTTAAGCGGCAACACACGGTAACAGATAAGTACCGAATCGGGTATGGCCTGCAAGGTGCCAAGCGTATCTATAGCTACAGAATCAGGGGCAGGAAAGCGGGTAAACGTGAACTCGTTGCGGCTATAGTTGTAATCGAAACTATACTGGTCTTTTTTAGGGCCGAAGAATTTTACCGTGGATGGCAGCAACGTCATGGAGTCGAGTACCATGGGCTCCGTAGTTACCCGTAGCCATTGGCAGCGTTTGTTGCTCAGGGGTTTCTGGGCCAGCAACGGAAGGCACAACAAGAACAGCAATATGCTTACAAGAAGCCTCTTAGGACACATGCTGTGCTAGCGGCAACGTGATCTTAAATGTAGTGCCTTTGCCATTTTCAGTCTCAAACCAGATCTTACCGCCCGCATTTTCTATACCGCGTTTCGCCACTGCCAGGCCTATGCCCGACCCTGTATACTTGGTGCTGAAATTAGGTACAAACACTTTCTGGCGTATGTCTTCCGGTATGCCGGTGCCGTTGTCTTTAATATCAATATGCACCTGCTCCGGTGTATAGTTCAGTTCTACTTTTATAGTTGGCTTACGCGTGGCAGGCACTGCCTGTATCGCGTTCAGCAGCAGGTTATTAAACGTACGTACCAGCAAACTTTCGTCAGCCATTACCATCACTTCTTCAGCAGGTATAGTGGCTGTAATTTTGGCTGAAGCCGGGTCGTTGTGCAGGTCAGCCGCTTTACGTAGCGCCGCCGCTACATCTACCAGCTCAGCTTTAGGCTCCGGCATGGAGGTAAAACTGGAGAATGAGGTAGCAATGTCGCTCAGGATATTGATCTGCGTAATCAGTGTGTGCGATATCTTATCAATGAGCTGTTCTGTGTTCGGCTTTTTCTCCGCAATGGCTTTCTGCAGGTATTGCAGCGACAGCTTCATCGGGGTAAGCGGGTTCTTGATCTCGTGGGCAACCTGACGGGCCATTTCGCGCCAGGCAGCTTCTTTTTCCTGTATGGCCAGGTCCTGCTTGTTCTGCTCCAGCGTTAACAACATGCGGTTATACTCATTTACCAGCATACCTATTTCATCGGCACCTTCATAAGCAAGCATTTCGTTTTTACCGGTCAGGGAGGTTCGTTTCAGTTTATCGGCCAGCAGGCGCAACGGCACCGTTAAGGCCCGCGAAGCAAAGAAAGACAGCAGCATAAACACGATAAACATTACCGTAAAAATGTTCATGGTAGTCGTGATCAGATCAATCAGCTTCAGGTCAAGCTCTTTTTCGGAATCAAAGAACGGTATACCAACGAACCCGGACAATGTGAACGGATCGTTATTTACCCGAAGCGGCAGATACACCGCATTAAAAGTAAGGTTACCGGCTTTCTCCTCTAAAAACACACGAAGTGCCTGCCGCTCCGAAATGGCCGCAAAAGCCTCCGGATTAAGCAGCTTGGATAGCAGACCGGCTTCGAAGATCAACGGCTGGCTTGTTGTTATCAGGCGGCCGTTGCGGTCGTACAGGTTTATATCGGTTTCTGAGATAGACGCAATTTCAGAGATCCGCTTCTGTAATTCACTCTTGTTTTCCAGCACGCCTGTACCAATAAGGGCGTTCAGGTTTTCCTGTATGGCTTTGCCGCGCTGTTCGTACGCCGTTTTCAGGTCCTTTTTGTATGATGCCGTAACCAAACTGGCAATAGCAATACTAACCAGCAGCAAAGGCAACAGAATACCGAAATTGAGGAACACCTGTATCTTGGTACTGAAATTAGGCCTGAACTCCCGGATATAGTTGCGATTGTATAACAAGATGAGAAGCCCGAGCAAGATAAATCCCGCCATAAAAATAAGGAACAGGAAAGAGAAGTTGGAAAGCACCTCGGTGGCACTGTATTTCGCATTCGTTACTACAAGCACCTTATCCTTGCCGGCCACCACCCCAAAATGATGGTAATCTCCCTGGTTATGGCCGTCTCTGTAAAATTCTGAATGGCCAATGTGGTCGGGATTAAGGTTGGTGGCGTAGTCGTATTCGCCTTCGCTGTAGCTTAACTTCCTGTTCTCGTAAATAGCATAGCTCAGCAAATCCATCCGGAAAGGCTGGTTATGCTGCTGGCCTGAAAGCAGCTCCGGCACCAGACTATGAGGCAGTAATTTCTGCAGGCTTAGCTGCAATACGATAGTTCCTTTCTGCCCATAAGCCAGCGGAACTTCTATGAGTTTGAGATATAAGCGCGAATTATACCTGGCCGGGTTCTGCACTAAAAAAAGGTTCTTCCGCTCGGTCCGGTTCTCGGGAGTATCGTATTTGCGAAGTAGCTCCTGTAAGGTAGCGGCCGTGGTATCGGCACTTTCCAGGGAGTTACCCTTGCTATCGAACAGAAGCACATTGGTTTCATACTTATCAAAATAATCGCGGAGGTACTGCTTGGAGATCTTGCGTTTTATAAAAGATGCATCTACATAAGGCCCCAGCATTTTGAGTCGTATCAGCCCATCTTTCGCTATTTTATCCGCTACCTCATCCAGGAAAAACTCGCCCACAACATCATTACCCTGTATAATACTGGATGCGAATGTCTGTTTGTATAGTTTAACCTCGTTCTGGTAATGCCTGAAAAGCGCAAATGCTCCTGTCATGGCGCTCATCATTATAACCAGTAAAATGAACAGGTAAGTACGGTAAGCCGCACTTACTACATTTTTATGCTGTGCCGATAAAATAATGATGATCCAGAAAAACGTACCGATCAAAACAACTCCCCAGAACTGTACTTTGGCCAGCACAGTGATCAGCAGCAACACCAGACTGATCAGGAACAATAAACGGTAAGGCCAGGCTTTCTTTTCTTTGTAGAGTAAAACAATGGTTGTAGTGGTAAGCATGTAAGCAAAACCGCACAGCGCCATAGTATGCAGCAGCATTATGCTGTAAAGTATTATTTTGTATTTCGAGAACTCCAGCGATTGGTTTATATCCAGTATAAGCGGGGAATTGTGGTAGATGCCATAGTAGAACAGAAACAGAACGATAAGCAACAGGTAGAAGCCCAGGATGCAGCTTATAATGATAGGACGTCTGTAACTGATATCTATAGTTTTAAGCTGTGCCAGTATGTTGTTCTTATAGAACAGGTACAAACCGGCCGCTGCAACTATAAGTAACAGCAGAATATTAAGTGCCAGATCGCCAATGGATGGAGACCAGCGCGAGGCTGCATAAAGTCTGGGATCGAATAACTCTGTATCAGCAATAGCAAAAGGCAGGTTAAACACCAGGAGCACAATGCGCAGCAGAATTAACATGACCAACAGCGTAATTACGCCTTTGCCGTGTTTTCCATGCTGTACCTGTTGCCGGCAATAAATGACAGCTGCAGCTACATAAAGTATCACGCCAAGCAGTAACAGGGTTAGCTGTGTTGTTTGCCTGCTTTGGTCTGCTTCATTTTCGTTGAGATCTACTGAGAACAGGTAATCGCCCTGGGGTGATCTTACCTGCGGCAACCGAATCCTCGGATCGGGAACAATACCGGCTATAGGCTGATCAAATATTTCTTCTGAAAGCGATTTGTTCAGGTATTCGTTCTTAATGCGGTAATCTGTTTCCAGGGGAATATAGACGAATATTTTATAGCCTTTTACCTGGTACGGTACAACTATAAAAGAACCATACTCACTGCTTGCAAAGCCTACCTTTTTTGCCTCCGGTGCAACATCCAGGTCCGTAATAGCCACATGCGCCGACCAGAATACGATGTGGTTATTTTTGTAGACCAGTGTCGGATATTCCGTTTTATCAAGTATGGAAGAAAAGGAAACGGTTTCCGGGCTTAGTTGCCGGCCTATAGTTTCTGCCTGCTTTCTGGCTTTGGCAATACAATAAAGTGTGCGCTCCTGTATAGTTCCCAGCTTTTTCTGATTCCCTGAAAATATGGAAGGCGCAGGAATTACATAGAAATGAATAGCCGCCGTAGCTATAAAACACAGCAACGACAGTAAAAGAAGTATAAAGGGGGTTACCTTCCGATTCAAGATCTAACAGTTTATCCCACGAATTTAACTAAAACGCAGGATAAGGCCTATTGATTCAGTACAGATTTATACTTTGTTATAGGATGGGTTATAGTTAATGCCTGAAAAAAAGTACAGCATCAGCACGCGGGAGTAACGGAATAATACGGGAGCTGCTACAATGACAATGCCGGCAACTGTACTAATGTATACCCAAGTAGGCGGATCTCCGGCGAGGTTATAGAGAAGAACGCCAACTATAAAAACGATCGCTACCGAAAAACCATAGCTGATGTACATGGCGCCGTAAAATAGCCCTACTTCCACCTCATAGTGCAACCCACACACGGGGCAGTCATCATACATGCTATCGAATTTGCGGAGGTTGTAAGCAGGATGCGTGAATATTTTACCTTTACGGCAACGCGGACAACGACAGTTTACAATAGCTCCTACTTTAGTTGGTGCCGCCATTCTTGTTTTTCTTGTTGCTCTTGTACCATAAAAAGCCTACAGTTCCGATCAGGATGTATGGTATCGCCATCAGGTACAGGATACCTGTGTTCAACCCGGAACCGACTGCAGTATCAGACTCTGCTTTGCCTGTTCCCACATTAGACTCAACTGTGGCTCGGCACATGGCGCACTGGCTATAGCTGTTTGTAGCTGTGGCAAGTACTAGCCCCAACACAAAAACTATAGTTGCCAAACCTTTGATCGTTAACTTTTTCATATGCCCAACAAGTAATTTACTTTACGTAATTTAATTATAATATGGCGAAATAAGCAGGTAAACCAACACACCCGAAATTGCCACATATAACCAGATCGGGAATGTCCAGCGTGATATGCGGCGATGGCGCGCAAGCTGATTTGTAATACCAAAATAAACAGAGAGCAGTACCAACGGAACTATAACTACCGCCAGCACTATATGTGTAAGCAGTACAAAATAGTAAATATACTTTAAGGCACCTTCGCCGCCATATATGGTGCGCTCACCTAAAAAATGGTAAGTTACATACGACACCAGGAAGATTGCCGATAACCCGAACGCTGTAAGCATCGAGGCACGGTGCACTTTAATGTTATTACGTTTGATGTTATAGTAACCAACTATAAGTGCAATAGCCGTTAACGAATTTAGTACAGCATGTAAAGGTGGCTGAAAAGAAACATCAACGGAAGCATCTGCCACTGCCTTGTCGAGAAAGAATAAAGCCGCTACAGCCACAGGAATTAAAATTGACAGCGTAGCAATCAGGAACATCATGCGCCTTTCGCGGGCAGCATTGGGATTATTTACTTTTACTGTACTCATCTAATAGAACGTTAATCTCTAGTATAAGCCGGTCTACATCGGTTACACTGGTGCCTTTATAAACTCCTCTTACCTTGTGCTCTTTATCCACCAGTATAAACTTATCGCTATGTAAAAAGTCTTCAGGTCCACCGGTCTTTTGCAAAGGCAGTTTAAAACCATTTTGTGCCAGCCTATAGATTTCCTTCTTGTCGCCTGTCAGGAAATGCCATTTTGTAGTATCGGCACTATATTCTGAAGCATACTTTTTTAATACACTAACAGAATCTTCTTCAGGTTTGGTTGTAATAGAAACAAGCGCTATAGTTGGATTGTTCTGGTAAGCATCCTGCACCCGTACTAACTGAGAACTCATTTTGCGGCATAGGTCCGGGCAATCCGTGTAAAAAAAGTTTACAACATAAATCTTGACTTGCAGATCGGCCTGCGAAAAAGTAGTATTGCTCTGGTCGGTAAGTTTAAAATCCTGCACCGTCTGGAAAAGCGTATCGCCTTTCTCGTTAAACAGCACTTCTCCTTTATCATTTGTTTCCGGGTAGTAGCCTTTTACTTTGAAATGGTGCTCCCCGAAAGTATAGATAAATATAAAAACGAAAATAGGCACTAATATCAGGAGTCCTAACATTAGTGCCTTTATCTTACGCATGTAGTCTTGTTTATTTGAAATAATTCGTGATCGACTCGAAGTAGTAACTTCCTTCTGCAATTAACGCTACCATAAGCCAGGTTACCAGTGCCATTGGTAAAAGTATAGACCATATAAGCACTTTTGACTCGTGCTTTAAGTGCATAAACTCACCTACAATGTAAAATGCTTTGAAAATGGTAAGTATAATAAAGATTGAGTTACGAACTGTGCTGGCTTCCATTGTAAAGGCAAATATGAATTCTACCGCCGTTAATGCTACCAGTATGATGAAAGTTCTCCAGATCGCTTTTGTTTGCGGCTTCGGAACTTCTGTAGTTGTATTAAAATCTTGTTCGTGATGCGTTGCCATATGTTATAACGTTTATACCTGTTTTACTGTGTTAAGCGCTAGGCAGGTAATTAGTTTATACTTTGTTCTGTTAGATCAGGTAGAAGAATGTGAAAACGAATACCCACACAAGGTCAACAAAGTGCCAGTACAGACCAACTTTCTCAACCATCTCGTAATGTCCGCGTTTGTGGTACACTCCGTTAACAGTATTAATGAATATCATTACCAGCATGATCCAGCCAGTAAATACGTGCGTACCGTGGAAACCTGTGATAAAGAAAAACAGGTCGGCAAACAACGGCGGGCCATATTGATTCATGGTCAGGTTAGCGCCCATTATAGTTGTGCCATCGGCTAACTGTAATCCTACGCCATCACCTGCAATAAAGTGAGACCATTCCCATGCCTGGCAACCAAGGAAAGTTGCACCAAACAGGATTGTCCAAAGTAACCACTTCTGCACATCATTCTTATCCATTCTGTGTCCGGCTTCAACGGCTAGTACCATTGTTACAGAACTCAAAATCAGAATCATGGTCATTAACGCAACGAATGCAAGCGGAAGATCCATGCCATGCAGGCCAGGGAATGCATTAAATACTTTTTCAGGTATTGGCCACCATTCTGTAGAGAAAGTGAAATCCTCAGCTTTTCCGGTATAGGCCAGGTTGCTATGACGCGACAAACCATAAACGATCAGAAAAGCGCCAAATGTAAATGCATCGGACAGCAGGAAAAACCACATCATGAGTTTTCCATAGCTCGCTTTCAATGGTTCATTGCCACCATCCCATGTACCTGTATTAGGTGCTTCCAGCGTAGTTGATGTAGACATAGTTTATGTATAAAACGTGTTTAGTGATTTACCAGTAAAAAGAAGTACAAATATAGCCAAAGTCCGCCTAAAAAGTGCCAATACGTAGTACATAACTGCATACGGAGCATTTTTTTGGAGTGTACTTTATATTTAAAGCTCGCTATCAGCAGGATAGCTAAAAATATTAATCCTGTTATTAAGTGAAAACCGTGAACTCCTGTTAGTACATACAGAAACGAGCCGGCCGGGTTGCTTTCTGTTCCTCCAAAATACACGTTATTCTGTACCAGGTCTCCCCAGGCACTTAACTGTCCATATAAAAAGACAATTCCTAATGCCATTGTAAGGAACAACATAAGCTTAACCAAGCCCAGGTTATTCTTTTTGGCAGCAAAGTAAGCCCATTGCATTGTAATACTACTTGCTATAATAACTATAGTATTGATGATGAACATCTGCGGCAGGTCAAATTCCAGCCAGTTGCCTTCTTCGCGCCTTACTATATAAGCACTTGTAAAAGCTCCGAACATCATCAGGATACTGATAATGATTAACCAGAGCGAAAATTTAAGCGGGTGAACGCTTCCGGTATTTTGATTTTCTATATTCGTAACCATGGTTATAGGTTAACTTTATCTAAAACAAATGCGATCTGTACGATCGGTAAATATAAAAATGATCCGAACATGATATTCATCGCTGCTTTTTTAGTGCAGGTACGCATGAGATAAAATGTTTGGGCCAGGAACAGTACGCCACAAACTACAGCTATAAGCGCTGAGGTTGTTCCTGTCATACCAAACTGCAATGGTAACAGGCTAAACGGAATCAGTACTAAGGTATAGATCATGATCTGGATAGCTGTTTTAAGGTTTTTCCCGCCAGCCATTGGCAGCATTTTAAACCCTGCTTTCTTATAATCATCATCCAACACCCAGGCAATAGCCCAAAAATGCGGGAACTGCCACATAAACTGAATTCCGAATAATATCCAGGCTTCTACTCCCAACACTCCTGTTGCAGCCACCCAACCAATTAGCGGAGGCATTGCTCCTGGAATTGCTCCAACAAATACACAGATCGGGCTGATACGCTTAAGTGGCGTATAAACAAATCCGTATAGTACAAGCGAAAGTAACGATAAAGCAGCTGTCAGTACATTAAAAGTATATCCAAGAATCAGTAATCCTGCTACACCTGTAATTATACAGACACCAATTGCTTCAGCTACACTAACCTGCCCGGTTGGCAATGGTCGCTTCGCTGTACGTTTCATAAGTTTGTCGTACTCTCTTTCAATGATCTGGTTTATAATGTTAGCAGATCCTGTTACCAGTAATCCACCAATCATTACAAGAGCTATCTCCCAGTAAGTAGCTACTGGCCTGCCAAGTATAAACCCGATAGCACTGGAAAAAGAGACCGTAAAGCTTAGCCTGAACTTCAGTAACTTGAAATATGCTGAGGCTTTAGTTCCCATTCCAATTTGAGGCAGTAGCGCTTTCTTTTCTTCAATCAACATCACTATACTATAGCTACCGACTTTTTATGCACCCTTTTAGATGCGTAATAATAAATTATCAGAATCATGAACTCCGCTCCGAACAATAACGCTGCAAACGTTAAATGAAGTGGTTGCATTACCGATGGCATTGCAAAGTAGGTCAGAATAACACCGAAGATAACCTCTGCAAGAACTATAAAAAGCATCACATTGGTCCAACGGGTTAATCTTTGGTCTTTTAGTTGATAGATCAGGTAAGCAAGATATACATGCATACCCACAACAACTATAGAAAAAGACCGGTGTATATAAAAACTTAAACCGAGGTTGTCAATCCACTCAGCGCGGAGCGCATCCCCCATGGTAAAAGCAACTATATCTATTTCTTCTCTGATCTGAGTTCCGAGCAGTATCTGTCCGAACGTAGTTAACAGTACTGCCCAGATCATTACATTCAGCCTGCTGCTGAATGGTAAGGTTGTTTTTTTATCACGTTCTCTTACTCTTACTACAGCATACTGCAACAAAGCTACAAGAACCAGCGCAAGCGCCATATGTATCGTAATCGTTATCGGTAACAGATTGGTCGATACAACAATAGACCCCAACCACCCTTCTATGCCAACGAGTATAAAACTAGCCAGAGATAAATAGAAAACAGAAGGGTCAGATTTTAGAAAAGGTATGGCGTAGAGTAAGGTCAGAAATATCAGAATACCTATGCCAACACCAACCAGTCTGTTAAGATACTCTATCCAGGTTTTGGTTACGTTAAACTCAGTTTCGATGTACTGACTCGGATGTGTAAAGATATACGCTGCTACCTTTTCAAATCCCGCCTTATCCAGGTATCCTGCCAGTTTCTGATTCTTCTCTATCCTCTGCTTTTTGTATACCTCAAGGTAATCTTCTGGCAATTGGTTAACATTAGTTGGAGGAACCCAACTTCCAAAGCACTTTGGCCAGTCTGGACAACCCATCCCCGATCCCGTGCTTCTGACGATTCCTCCAACTAAGATTAGAAAGTAAACAGCAATTACTGTAAGTACCCCTATTCTTCTAAATTTTTGTTCCTTAGAAGATTTATTAACCATTTATGAAATTACTCTAGAACTCTCTCCTGTGGCAGGTTAGATGACTGCGTCTCTGAGAAAGGTACGTTCTGCGGAATAAAGTCTTCAGCTGCACCCGGCTTGCTATAATCGTAAGGCCATCTGTAAACAGCTGGGATCTCACCTGGCCAGTTACCGTGTCCCGGATTTACTGGTGTTGTCCACTCAAGCGTGTTAGAATGCCATGGGTTAAGTGATGCTCTTCTTCCTTTAAACATGCTGTAAATGAAGTTGAACAGGAACAAGAACTGCGCTGTAAAACCAATTATTGCAGCAATACTAATGAAAGTATTAAGATCAGTGAACATGTTAAATGTTTCGAAACCTGTCCAGTTGTAGTATCTTCTTGGGAAGCCTGCAATACCTACATAGTGCATAGGCATAAACACCAGGTAAACAGCAATGAATGTTAACCAGAAATGAACAAATCCCATTTTCTCATCCATCATTCTGCCGAACATCTTAGGGAACCAGTGATAAATACCGCAGAACATACCGAAGAATGCTGCTGCTCCCATTACAAGGTGGAAGTGAGCTACTACAAAGTATGTATCGTGTAGCTGAATATCAAGTGCTGAGTTACCAAGAATAATACCTGTTAAACCACCTGAAATAAACAGGGATACGAAACCGATGGCGAACATCATGGCTGATGTAAAGCGGATGTTACCCCTCCACAGTGTGGCTATCCAGTTAAATACTTTCACGGCCGAAGGTACAGCAATGATCAGTGTCAGGAACATGAAGACCGATCCTAAGAAAGGATTCATACCTGTTACGAACATGTGGTGTGCCCAGACTACGAAAGAAAGTACCGCAATACCCAGCATTGAGCCGATCATGGCTCTGTAACCAAATATAGGTTTGCGTGAATTAGTAGCGATAACTTCAGAAACGATACCGAAGGTTGGAAGGATTACAATGTAAACTTCAGGGTGACCTAAGAACCAGAACAAGTGCTGGAACAGAATCGGGCTACCTCCTGTGTTTGATAAAGCCTGTCCGGCAATATAAATATCAGATAAGAAGAAGCTGGTTCCGAAGCTACGGTCGAATATAAGAAGCAGTGCAGCTGATAAAAGTACTGGGAAAGATAACAAACCCAGGATTGCTGTTAACGTAAAAGCCCAGATTGTAAGAGGAAGTTTTGTCATAGACATCCCCTTTGTTCTAAGGTTAATAACTGTTGTTATATAGTTAACACCTCCCAGCAGCTGAGAAATAATAAATAGCGCCATGCTTATCAACCATAAGGTCATACCAGTACCTGAACCCTGGATAGCCTGCGGTAAAGCACTTAATGGAGGATAAATGGTCCATCCACCACCTGCAGGACCTGAATCAAGGAACAATGAGGTAAACATGATGATACTTGCCAGGAAGAAAATCCAGAAAGACAGCATGTTCATAAACCCTGATGCCATGTCGCGCGCACCGATCTGAAGCGGAATAAGGAAGTTACTGAAAGTACCACTTAAGCCAGCAGTAAGAACGAAGAACACCATGATTGTACCGTGCATAGTAACCATTGCCAGGTAAAATTCCGGGTCAATTTTTCCGTTTTGCACCCATCCACCCAGAATCGGCTCCAGGAAAGTAAAGGTAGCTTCAGGCCATCCTAACTGTAAGCGGAACAGAACTGAAAGGAAACCACCGATGAAAGCCCATAAAATACCCATGAAAAGATATTGCTTGGCAATAATCTTATGATCAAGGCTAAAAATGTACTTTTCAAAAAAATTCAAATCGTGATGATGATCATGCTCTTCATGGCCATGATGCATATCAGTCTGGTTAATAGCGATATCTGTACTAGACATTTTCTAAGTATTTAAATGCTATAATTCTGTTTTCTCTTCCTCTGCCGCAGCATCCAATCTTGTTGCAGGCTGATCAGCCTTAGTAGTCTGGAATTTTGCTACTACATCCGGGTTCTGTGACGCAAAGGCCTTCTGCCCTGCTAACCAAGCTTCATAATCTTCTGGCTCATCAACTACAACTACATAACGCATTGCAAAGTGACCACGGCCGCAGATTTCAGTACAAGCTAGCTCATACTTAAATTCAGGATTGCCAGTCTCATTTTGCATTTCACTAGTAGTCTTGGTTGGAACAAACCATAACTTTGTAGGCATTCCCGGTACAGCATCCATCTTCTGACGGAAGTGAGGTAGGAATACACTGTGGATCACATCTCTAGAACGAATCTTAAATAACACAGGTTTACCTTTTGGAATATGTAACTCCAATGGGTTAACTATATCATCCTGTGCATTCGGATCAGAAAAATCAATACCAAATTCATTGGTTGCATCTATCAGAGACGTCTTTGTAATACCTAGTTTCCCATCAGCACCAGGATATCTTACCATCCAGTTAAACTGCTTACCCATAACTTCTACTACAACTGCATCAGCAGGGGCAGCACTGGTAATGTTGGTCCAGGTTTTCCAGCCGGCAAATACCAGAATTGCCATTACAACGGCCGGGATCATTGTCCAGATCAGCTCCAGTTTGTTATTGTGCGGGTAATAATAGGCACGCTTTTCATCCTGATGCTGGTATTTATAAGAATACCAGAACAGAAGCACTTGTGTGATAACAAACACGATACCGATGATGATCATCGTTGTCCAGAATAGCTCATCTGTCCATTCACCGTGTACTGATGCCAACGGCTGGTTCATATCATCCCATGATGCAGAGAAAGACCAGGCAAAGGCTATACCACCTATTATCATGAATAGTAGCAGAAGCATACTGTTCACTTTATTGCTTGTTTTAGTTGTACCTACTGCTCTCTGAGAGGAACCTCTGAATATAGATGCCAGCGTCCCGATCCTGAAAAGAAGGAAAAGAACGACGAAAAGCAGAAGTATGGATAAACCAATAGCGATCGTAATCATTGTATTGTGTTTTTAGTATTATCTCTAAACGTGATGGTGTATACTTTCTTCCAGGAACGGGTGATTAGCAGGTACCAGAGAGGCTTTTGTAAGTCCTTTCGTAAATACCAGTAAGAATATTCCCAGGAAGATAAGCGTTGTTCCAATCTCAATGAAACCGATACCCGCGTCGCCGCGCATAGTCCCCGGCATCATCATCAGGTAAAAGTCCAACCAGTGACCAACTAGAATTGCAATCATTACAATTTTCAGCATGATCATCTGACGTTTTGCATCTCTCGTCATTAACACCAGGAACGGGAATACAAAGTTGACAAGAAGGTTCACAAAGAATACCCACTTAAAGTTCGGTCCTAAGCGCTCTAGGAAGTAGATTGATTCTTCCGGAATGTTTGCATACCAGATCAGCATGAACTGAGAGAACCAGATATATGTCCAGAAGATAGAGAACGCAAATACAAACTTACCCAGATCATGCAGGTGATTCGCATTAACCATTTTAAGGTAACCATTCTGCTTCAGGAAAACTACGGTTAGCGTGATAGCTGCTAAACCAGATACGAACCAGCTTGCAAACACATACCAGCCAAACATTGTAGAATACCAGTGTGTATCAATAGACAGTACCCAGTCCCAGGCAGCCATAGAAGAAGATACTCCGAACACTACCAGGAACATAGCTGAAACAGTTATGCTCTTATGATAGAAAGATGTTCCTCCATGCAGGTCTTCATTAATGGATAATCTTCTCAACCAGTTAAAGAACAATATCCAAAGCGCGAAGAAAAGAATCATTCTGATCAGGAAGAACCAAAAGTTCAGGTAACCTGATTTTCCGGAAATGATTGGGTCATAGCGCGGATCATTCACATCATAAAGATAGTCATGTGTCCAATGGAAGATATCGTGACCACCAAATAGGAAGATAACGATCATGATAAGACCGCCTATAGGTAAAAAGTAACCTAAAGCTTCCGGAATACGCTTGATAAGAACTGACCAGCCTGCATATGCAACATACTGAACAGCTACAAAGAATACACCTACAATCGCAATGCCTGTAAAGTATACGTTATTTAACCAAAGGTTTATGAACAAGCGCTTCGTCCAGGAAGCTGCTTCGTGACCTGCTGCTGCAGCTTCACCATGTCCTTCACCATGTTCCGCTCCACCACCGGCAGCCATTAATAGTATCCCTGCTATTAACAGGACAACACCTATGGCTATCATTAAGAAAAACTTGTTATTTGTTTTTCGTGGTATAATGAGTCTTTCTTCTGTCATTATTCTCAAAAATTAATGCTTCAGTCTTAATTATTAGGTGTTGCTGTTTGTGTTTGTGCTGAAGTTGTATCTCCTGCCGCTTCCGTCGCTTCAACAGTTGTGCCTGTTTCGCCTTTCTGCAATTGCTGAACATACATTACAATTTTCCAGCGTTCGTTCGGGTCTACCTGTGAAGCGTGAGGCATCATTCTGCCACGCCCGTTTGTGATAACATGGTAGATATGTCCGCCTGGTAACTCAGCTACTCTGCCTGCAGTATAGGAAGGTACACCTTTGAATTTCTGTCCAACCAAGCCCTGGCCGTCACCTTGTTCACCATGGCAAGGTGAGCAGAAGCGTGTATAAAGGATCTTACCTTCTGCCAGGTTTGCACTGGTTCTTTCCAATGGATTTACCAATTCATTACCTGCAGCCTCAGCATTATCAGCTGAAAGATACATATTATAACCCTGTTTGCCTCGCGCTACTGTTCCGACTGCTGGCTGACGCATATTCATGCCGCCCGGGTTAAACTTATTTTCTTTAATCTGTGAATATGGATCGAGTGCAACAGAATGATACATATCCGGTGCATATTCCAGACCTGGGTCTTGCTCGTTACTGCAGGCTACCAGCATTGCAGCAGAGAAGAAAACAGCAGAGGCTTTTACGCCTATATTCATGAAATTTTTCATTACTTGATTACCTCCTTCTCGTTTACTTCGATTGCACCGTTTGAACGAAGCAGGTTATTCAGTGCTGACATGTCAGTTACTCCTTCCTTAACTTCGATCGCCATTACAAACTTATCATCTGTAGAGCGCTTGTCGAAAACATTCACTTTGAAAGATGGCTTCAGTCGTGATACGATAAAGAATGTGATCACCATACCGAAAGCAGAACACAGAACCGTTAACTCAAATGTTACCGGGATAAATGCCGGAATTGCAATGTGCGGCTTACCACCAATAATCATTGGCCAGTCAAAGCCCAGCATCCAGATCTGCATCCAAAGTGCAAAAGATGTTCCGAACAGTCCGCAAAAGAAAGCTACGATCGGAAGTCTTGAACGCTTAATACCTAATACATCATCAATACCGTGTACCGGGTATGGCGAGAATACGTCATATATCTTAGTACCGGCAGCCCGTACGTTTTCGATGGCTTCTAAAAGCACATCCTCATCATCGTAGATACCTAAAACAAACTTCTTATTCATTGGTGTGAGGTGTATTAGTGTTAGACTCTGGTGCAGTTCCATGCATTGACTTTCCATGTGAAGTATGCGCATGCTTCACTTCTGAAGAAGACTTCAGGATTGCTTTTACCTCTGCCATGTTAACTACCGGGAAGAATTTAGCAAACAACAGGAACAGTGTGAAGAACAAGCCAATTGTACCTACATAAACTCCGATATCGATGATTGTTGGAGAGAACATAGCCCATGAAGAAGGCAGGTAATCTCTGTGAAGCGAAGTAACGATAATTACGAAACGTTCGAACCACATACCGATGTTTACGAAGATAGATATAATGAATGTAGCTGTTAAGCTTCTTCTTATCTTTCTGAACCAGAATAACTGAGGAGTAATAACGTTACAGGTCATCATAGACCAGTAAGCCCACCAGTAAGGACCGAAGGCACGGTTGATAAAGGCATACTGCTCATACTCCACCCCTGAATACCAGGCAATGAAGAACTCAGTAGTATAAGCTATACCAACTATAGAACCTGTCAGGATGATTACTTTGTTCATCGACTCCACGTGCTCAAGTGTGATATAGTCTTCCAGGAAGAACACTTTGCGGGTGATGATCATCAGGGTTAACACCATCGCGAATCCCGAGAAGATCGCACCTGCCACGAAGTATGGAGGGAATATAGTGGTGTGCCAACCTGGGATCACAGACGTTGCAAAGTCCATGGATACGATTGTGTGTACAGAAAGTACCAGTGGTGTTGCAAGACCGGCAAGGATCAGGGAAACAGTTTCGTAACGTGACCATGCTTTGGCAGAACCAGTCCAGCCCATTGATAAAGCGGCATAGGCTCTTCTTGCTATAGGACCGGTTGCTCTGTCGCGGATGGTTGCAAAGTCAGGAATAAGACCAATGTACCAGAATACTAACGATACAGAGAAATACGTTGAAATTGCGAACACGTCCCAAAGCAGTGGAGAGTTAAAGTTTACCCAAAGCGAACCGAAGGTGTTTGGCAATGGTAAAACCCAGTAAGCTAACCAAGGACGGCCCATGTGTAATACCGGGAACATCGCGGCGCAGATTACGGCGAAGATAGTCATCGCTTCAGCTGCACGGTTAATAGAAGTTCTCCACTTCTGACGGAACAGTAAAAGGATAGCAGAGATAAGTGTACCGGCGTGACCAATACCTACCCACCATACGAAGTTGGTGATATCCCATGCCCAACCTACTGTTTTGTTCAATCCCCATTCACCGATACCATACCATAGTGTGCGGTAAACAGAGTATAAAAATATAGCGAGGCCTACCAGGGCTACAGCTAGAGCGGCAGCCCAACGGATGTTAGGCTTCGCTTCTACTTGTCTGCAGACATCTTGTGTGATGTCGTGGTATGTTTTCCCCCCTGTTACCAGAGGCTCTCTTATCGGAGATACATGCTGCATAATTCTCTCGAATTTTATTTTTAAGCTAAGTTTCTAATTTTAGTCAGGTAAGTCACGTTTGGCTGAACGTTAAGTTCTTCCAGTACGTGGAAGGCACGCTCACCCTTTTCGCTGGCCAGAACCTTAGAGATACGGCTTTCTTTATCCAGCATATCACCGAATACGATCGCTTCTGTAGGGCATGACTGTGCACATGCAGTTACGATCTCACCATCTTTAGGTCTTCTGTTCTCACGTTTTGCTTCTAACTTACCAAGCTGAACACGCTGTACGCAGAAAGAGCATTTCTCCATTACACCACGTCCACGAACTGTAACATCCGGGTTAAGTACAAACTTAGCCAGGTCGTTATTCATGGTATAGTCAAACTTATCGTTGTTAGAATAAGCGAACCAGTTGAAGCGACGAACTTTGTAAGGGCAGTTGTTTGCACAGTAACGTGTACCTACGCAACGGTTGTAAGCCATCTGGTTAAGACCTTCAGAGCTGTGCATCGTTGCAGCAACCGGGCAAACAGTCTCACACGGAGCGTGGTTACAGTGCTGGCAAAGCATCGGCTGGAAAATAACAGAAGGGTTTTCTGCCGGATCTTCCATCGTCTCATAATCCTTCGGCTCATGCTCTACTGCGCTATAGTATCTGTCGATACGCATCCAGTGCATTTCGCGACGCATCAGAACTTCAGCCTTACCTACTACCGGAATGTTGTTCTCAGCCTGGCAGCTTATAGTACAAGCTCCGCAACCAATACAAGAGTTAAGGTCGATAACCATACCCCAGTGGTGGTTCTTGTATTCATAATCATCCCAAAGTGAAATAGCAGACGGCTTCGCAGGGCCTTCATGTGTTGCAATGCGAATATATTCCGTTACATCTTTTGGATTTTCTTTGTACTTAGCCAACGTGTTTTCCTGCACTACCAGACGATCCATGATCGTGTGGTGTGTCTGCATCTGAGCAATTTCAGATGTAGCGTTGGTTTTCTCTATTTTAACAGGGCTTGTATAATAAATGCTGTTATTTGCTACAGTAGCAATCGGGAATGCATTTGCACCCAGTCCTTTAGCAACCGGCATTGAATCTATAGCACGGCCGTAACCCATTGCTATACCCACAGTACCCTGCGCCTGACCTGGCTGTACAAGTACCGGAAGTTCGATAACTGAATTGTTCGCTAACGTAACTTTAACTACAGTACCCTGCTCAAGCTTCATTTCTTCAGCCATCTTACGCGGCATTGCTACATAGTTACCCCATGTTGCTTTAGAAATAGGGTCAGCCATTTCCTGTAACCAAGGGTTGTTAGCTTCAACACCTGAACCAATGGCTACTTTTTCGTAAAGAACAGCCTCTATAGCTCCCGAACTTGGTTTAGCTGGAGCCGCACCTATAGTTGCCGGAGTGAAGGTATTGCTGACAGCAAGCATGCTGGTACCATTCTGCAATACGCCATCATGTACTGCTTTTTCCCATGCTTTATTGAAATCACCAGTTAATACTTTTCTCCAGTTGTTGCGGATGTATTCGTAGTAGCTGGTTGAATTACCACTCCAGGTTAACAGGGAATCCTGCATCTGGCGGGTAGTAAAGATTGGGGAAAGAACAGGTTGAGCTAAGCTTATATAGCCTTTCTTTGGTTCGTAATCATTCCATGACTCCAGGAAGTTATGATCCGGGGCCACGATATCTGCCAACGCTGCAGTTTCATCCACACGCTCAGCAAACGACACTTTTAAGCCAACTTTCTTCAGGCCACCAGCTATTTTGTCAGCAAGCGGATGATCGTAGGCAGGGTTTGCATTATAGAAGAACACAGCCCCAACTGAGCCATTGTTCATTTCATTGATCAGGCGGATCATCTGCGCATCGTTACCCTGCTTTACAAAGTAAGGTGTAGCAGCATCTATAGTTGCGCCGTTAGCTCCTAAAGAGTTGTTAATAGCGGCAACCATTGCCTGAACTGAAGGATCATTAGAGCCGGAAACAACAAGTGCCTTGCCTGAATTAGCTTTAAGATCTTTTACAGCATTTGCCAATGCTTTAGAATCGATACCTTCTACAGATCCGGCTGCACCGCCACCCGTGATGGCATTGTAAAGCGCTGAAACTACAGCATGCTCCTGTGATGGCTTGATCGGTACACGAATATCAGCGTTAGCACCAGTAAGTGACATAATTGTCTCAAACTGATAGTGACGCGACATGTCCTTTTTGTCAGAAGATAACTTTCTGTTCGTGATATATTGTTTCGAGAAGATAACCGGCGCTAACCAGGTACCCAGGAAATCCGCATTGATACTAACGATAATGTTTGCCTTGCTGAAATCATAGCCAGGAACCACACCATTGTTAGCGCTTAGTAATGCTGAAGAAGAGCTGGCATCATAAACCACGTGTTCGAAGTTACCGAAACGTGAACCGAACTCATTGATCAGCTGCTTAGTAGATGGAGAAATTACTGTAGATGAAACTATAGCAACCTTGCCACTTACAGAGCCTAAACGGGAAGCGATCTCTTTGTCAACCTGCTCCCAGGTAGCCTCTTTGCCTTTCAATAATGGTGTACGAAGTCTGTTGTTATCATACACGCTTAGTACCGCGGCCTGAGCTCTTGCACTAGTACCAATTGGCGTAAGTGCAGACGTAGGGTTTGGCTCAATCTTGATCGGGCGTGCCTCACGGGTTTTTACAAGAATACTGTTGTAATCTCCGTTAAGGTAGTAAGTAGTAGCATACCAGTTAGCTGTTCCTGGTTCTACATCCACTGGCTTGTTCAGGTAAGGTATAGCTTTTCTTACCGGTGCCTCGCACGAAGCAAGCGATACAGCAGCAACACTGAAACCTAATAGCTTCAGAAAATCTCTGCGGTGTGTTTTACCACTCCCTGAAGTTTCTTGGCCACTGCCTTCACCAACTGGCAGGAATTCTGGAAACTCATTATGAGCATGCTTTGCGAACTCCGGAGTATTTTCTAACTCCTCAATTCCTTTCCAGTATTTTATTCTGTCTTGCATAATATGTTTAGAAAACTCGAATATTCAGATTAAAATTGACTGCTTAGTAGTGACACTTAGAACACTCTGTACCCCCGTTTGAAGCTACTGTGAAAGCTCCTTTTGAAGAAGATTCGTGCAGTTTCACAAGGTTATCATAGTATGCGTTTCCTTGAGTGTTCAGAGGTGTTTCGCGGTGGCAGTCGATACACCAGCCCATCGTAAGTGGAGAATATTGATATACAACATCCATTTCTTCGATAGGTCCGTGGCAGGTCTGGCATTCTACACCACCCACTTGTGTATGCTGCGAGTGGTTAAAGTATGAAAGATCAGGCAGGTTGTGGATACGCACCCACTCGATTGGCTTATTGCGCTCGATAGCCTTGTATATCTTCTGAATCTCAGGAGATTCTTTTTTGATCTGGCTATGGCAGTTCATACAGATGTTAGCGGATGGAATACTGGCGCTCTTGCTTTCGTAAACAGTTGAGTGGCAGTAGTTACAATCGATCTGATGCTCGCCTGCGTGTAGTTTGTGCGAGAAAGCAATCGGCTGCTTCGGCGCATAGCCCTGCTGTATACCAATACCCATCACTTTATCAAGGCTCAGATCCAGCAACACAACTACAAAAATCAGCATTACCAACGTGCGAACAGCTTTAGACTTATAGATCTTAGAGAAGTCGAAACGCTGATTTACGATTTCTCTATCGTCTTCAGCAAGATCACGGTTCTTGTTAAGGTAGTTTTTAAGCAGTGAAGAGATCAGTAAAAGTGTTACCACTAACACGATCAGCACAACTATAAGCACTACCAGGATGATGTCTAAATAACTGCCAACAGCGCCAATTGCATCAGTCCCCACATTCTCGCCAGGCGTCGCTCCTTCCGGACCGGCTACCGTGGTAGGTGCGGCAGCTGCTACATTTGCCTGCGCATCAACATATGCTAAAATAGACTTGATCTCATCGTCAGAGAAAGCAAAAGAAGGCATTGCCTGCTTGTTGTACTCGTTGTAAATAGCAACAGCATGCTCATCGCCTGACTGAATAAGAGCCTGAGAGTTTTTAATCCAGCTAATCAGCCAGCTCTCACTTCTCGCCTTTGTTACGCCCTTTAAACCAGGACCAACAATCACATCGCTACCTGCAGAGTGGCAAACGGCACAGTTATTTTTGAATAAAGCAGCCCCAGCGTCAATAATCGCAGGATCTGCAGAACCTGTTTCAGCACCTTCAGTAGAACCTGGCTCTACTCCTTTAGTAGCTATTTCTGCCTGCTCGCTTTCGCCCTGCGCCTGTGCCCCGAAGGTTACAGCCAGAGTTAACAAGAAGGCAAGAAAAATCTTGTGTGTAGTTTTAAGTATACAGCTAATCGTAGCCATCATCACTTGCGTTTTAGTATAATGGTGAACTTACTTTTCGGGCACAAACTTACTATGCGATTTCCATTATTCAAACAGATACTTTTTATTTTTGGAACCTTATGCATAGCTGGTTGGTTTCCAGACGTTGAACGATCAAAATATCGTTTATTTCCGTTTTTAAGGCTTTTTATTTAGAATCATTTTAAATTACTCGGCCTTTCACTCCAACATATCCAGGTTTGATTTATCTAATTTCAGCTTGGTTCCAGTACAATTACCTGTGGGTATACTTGCATACTGTGTTATTGGTTTTTAATGCAAGTTTATATCGATTTAAACCTCTTCTTTAAAAACCACTATTACACCTTATTTATATAATATACATTTCCTTGCATACAATAATAGCTCAGCTATTCTCTGGCTCATCTATATTTATTGTATAAACTTTTGGTTTTAAAAATACTAAGCTGTAATTTTGCAAGCTAAATCAAAAAAATTCTACTAAAAGAATGGAATTAAAAAATTACGAAACGGTCTTCATCCTGACGCCTCTATTAAACGAGACGCAGATGCAGGAAACGGTCGAGAAGTTCAGACAGGTGCTTAAGGAAAATAGCGCCGACATTATCCACGAGGAGAACTGGGGTCTACGTAAGCTTGCTTACCCAATCCAGAAGAAATCAACTGGTTTCTATCATCTAATCGAGTTTAAGGCTCCCGGATCAGTAGTAGATCAGCTTGAGCTGACTTACCGCCGTGATGAGAAAGTTGTTCGCTTCCTGACCACTGTACTGGATAAGCACGCAGTTGCTTATAACGAGCGCAGAAGAAATGGCGAGTTCAAACAAGCTAAAAAAGAGGAGGTTAAAGGATAATGAGCTTAGTTAACGAAAGAGTACACAAGCAGGAGAATCGTCAGAAATACTGCCGTTTCAAAAAGAGCGGTATCAAGTACATCGATTACAAAGATGGCAACTTCCTCCTGAAATTTGTAAATGAGCAGGGCAAGATTCTTCCAAGAAGATTGACAGGTACCAGCCTTAAGTTCCAGCGTAAAGTAGCTCAGGCGGTTGCAAGAGCTCGTCACCTGGCTATTTTACCTTATGTAACAGATTCTTTAAAATAAGGAGGGACTAGAGATGGAAGTAATACTTAAAGATGACGTTAAAGGCTTAGGTTACAAAAACGATACAGTTGATGTAAAGCCAGGTTATGGCCGTAACTACCTGATCCCTCAGGGTCTTGCAGTTATCGCTGACAAAGCAAACAAGAAAATGGTAGCTGAGAACATCCGTCAGGCTGCTCACAAAGCTGATAAGATTAAGAATGATGCACAGGAGATTGCTAACAGCATCGGTGATATCACGCTTGAGATTCCGGCTAAAGTTGGTGAGACTGGTAAGATCTTCGGTTCAGTAACTACAAACCAACTTTCTGAAGCTCTTAAGGCTAAAGGAATTGATGTAGACCGTAAGCGTATCTCGTTTGACCAGGATGTGAAAACTGCAGGTGAATACACTGCATCTATCAACCTGCACAAAGAGGTGAAGCACACAGTTAAATTTAACGTAGTTTCTGCTGAGTAATCAGAACTATAGGTTATATAAAAGCGCCCTGAAGTAATTCGGGGCGCTTTTTTTATGCGCATATCTCAGGCTAAACTATAACTTACAACTATAGTTTGTAGTTTTAGCAGTATAACACTATAACTATGTTTCGCACCGAAGTAACAATACCAGCATCTGACCTTAACCTAAGCCTGCACGACAAGGTGGTAACTATAGGTTCATGCTTTGCAGAAGTGATCGGGACAAAACTTAAGGCATATAAAGGTAATGTGCTGGTAAACCCTTTCGGAACGATATTCAACCCGATATCGGTATGCCGCTTACTGCAGGCTGTAACCGGCGAACCTTTAGACCTGGAGCAAAGCCTGGTGCAGCGCGATGGCATCTGGTATAGTTACGACCTGCATTCGTCGCTCTCGTCTCCCAGCAAAGACGAACTGCTGCAACTGATAACCCAACGGCTAGTACAGACCCGCGAACAGCTTAAAGAAGCTAAACTACTTATTATTACCTTTGGAACAGCCGTATCTTATAAGCTAACTGATACCGGAACTATAGTTGCCAACTGCCACAAACTACCCGCAAAGCAATTCAGCAGGACATTATTAACTATAGAGGAGATAAACTATAGTCTGGAAGCATGTTACCAGGCACTTAAGACGTTTAACCCTGAGCTGCAAACTATAGTTACCGTTAGCCCGGTGCGCCATGTAAAGGAAACACTGCCCACAAACAGTGTCAGTAAATCAATACTACGGTTGGCTGCACATGATATGACAGAGCGCCACCAAGATGTACTATACTTCCCGGCATACGAGATCATGCTGGACGACCTGCGGGATTACCGTTTTTACGGGCCTGACATGTTGCACCCCACTCCTGTTGCTGAAGATTATATCTGGCAAAAGTTCGCAACGGCTTACTTAGAACCGCGTTTTCAGGAATTTATACCAGCCTGGGAAAAGATAAGAAGAGCCATTACTCACCGACCATTCCACCCCCACACAGAAGCGCACCAGACTTTTATAACTAAAACGATTGCGCAACTGCAACAGCTTTCAGACAACTATAATATCTCCACTGAGTCGGAAGAACGTGAACTGCGCAGGCAACTAACGACTTAATTTTCGCCTGCCTTAACAACTAAGTACCTGAGGTGCGTAAAATAAAGTATGAATCCACCAGCACATACTAACCCGGCAGACAAGAAACCAAACCGGCTTATTAAAGAAAGCAGTCCTTACCTGTTACAGCATGCTTACAACCCTGTAGACTGGTATGCATGGGGCGAAGAAGCCTTGCAACGTGCCAAACAGGAAGACAAGCCTATATTGGTAAGTATTGGATATGCCGCCTGCCATTGGTGCCATGTTATGGAGCATCAGTCTTTTGAGAACCAGAAGGTGGCAGATGTGATGAATGAGCACTTTGTTTGCATAAAAGCAGACCGCGAAGAGCGCCCTGATGTAGATGCTGTTTATATAGATGCTGTGCACGCCATGGGAATGCAGGGCGGTTGGCCATTAAATGTGTTCCTGACTTCCGAAGCCAAGCCTTTTTATGGCGGAACATACTTTGCCCCGCAGCAATGGGTACAACTGCTGCAGAACATTGCCAACGCCTATAAGCAAAACCGCCAGGAACTGAACGAGACTGCCGAGCAATTTGCAGAGCACCTGAATGCGAGCGACCTGGATAAATACGGCCTGAAACAAAGTGATAGTCAGGTATCAGAAGAGGATCTGCAGCAACTATACCGCAATCTCAGCAAGCGCTTTGACAAGAAGAAAGGCGGCTTGTCTCCGGCTCCTAAATTCCCGATGCCTTCTAACTTCCTATTCTTGTTGCGTTACAGCCATCATACCCAAAGCGAAACAGCCCTGGCACATGTAAACCTGACACTTAGCCAAATGGCTTATGGTGGAATTTACGACCAGGTAGGAGGTGGTTTTGCACGTTACGCTGTGGATGCAGACTGGCTGGTACCACATTTCGAGAAGATGCTTTACGATAATGCCCAGCTAGTTACACTCTATGCCGAAGCTTACCAGGTTACCAAAGACCCGCTTTACAAACAGGTGGTGTACGAAACTATAAAGTTTGTGGAGCGTGAGCTGATGAGTGAGGAATATGGTTTCTACTCGTCGCTGGATGCCGACAGTGAAGGCGAAGAAGGCAGGTTTTATACATTTACCCGGGATGAACTGCAAAAGATCCTGAAAGACGAGGAACCGCTTTTCTCGAAATACTATAACGTTACGGCCGCCGGCAATTTTGAGCATGGCCGCAACATACTGCACCGCCTCGAAAGCGACGAAGCATTTGCCAGAGAGAACGAACTGGAACTGGAAGTGCTGCAGGAAATGGTTATGGAATGGAAGGCAAAGCTGATGAAAGTGCGCGCCAAACGCATAAGCCCCGCGTTGGATGACAAGATACTTTGCTCCTGGAATGCCCTGATGCTGAAAGCACTGGCAGATGCTTACAGTGTTTTCGGGGAAAAACGCTTCCTGGACCTGGCACTTAAGAACGTCGATTTCATATTCGAGAAGATCAGAGAAGGAAATAAACTGTGCCACAACTATAAAAATGGCAAAACAACTATAGATGGCTTCCTGGAAGATTATGCTTTGCTGATAGCTGCCCTGATCCGGCTTTATGAAGTAACTTTTAACGAAGAATGGCTTACACAGGCAAAACGCTTTACAGATTACACATTGTCTAACTTCCTGGATAAGGAAGATGGCATGTTTTACTTTACAGACCAAACCGCTGAAAAGCTGATTGCCCGTAAAAAGGAGATCTTCGACAATGTTATTCCTTCGTCTAACTCTGTAATGGCTATAAACCTGCACTTGCTGGGCCTGTATTTCGATAATGAAGCCTATCAGCAAACAGCTAACAAAATGCTGAATACCGTCATTCCGCTGATTATCAAAGAGCCATCCCACCTGAGCAACTGGGCCATTCTATACTATAGTAAACTTACCCCAACCGCCGAGGTAGCTATAGTTGGCAAGCAGGTGCCACAAATGCGCGAAGAACTGAGTGTTTTTTACCTGCCCAACATGATCCTGATGGGTAGCGATCATAAAAGCAAGCTCCCGCTCCTCTCCGACAAAATTCCTGTCAATGGCAAAACCACCATTTATGTGTGCTATAACAAAACCTGCCAGCTACCGGTGCACACTCCTGCCGAAGCGCTCAAACAACTACAGGGCTGGCAACAGGAAAGCAAGTTCCCTGGTCTATAGTTCTGGCTGCAAACTATAAACAGGTTCTTCTTCACATCTTTAATCTTAATCTGCACCTTGCTACATGTCGTGCTTTTTCCCGACATTTGTATAGATCACGTATAGATTGCACCCTTGTCAGAGCTACTCAATTTTAATTACCCGCCCGAGCCGGCCGTAGACCGCGTTACGCTTTTTGCTGATGTGATCCTGCCCCTGCCGTTGCCTAAACTATACACCTACCGCATTCCGTTCGAGATGAATGATGAGGTACTGGTCGGTGTGCGGGTAATTGTGCAGTTCGGCGCTAAAAGGGTGCTTAGCTGTATAGTTGCCGAAATTCACGAACAAGCCCCGGCAGATTACCAGGCCAAGTATATACTGGATGTGCTGGACGATACGCCTATAGTTACCGTACCACAGCTCAAGCTTTTTAAGTGGATTGCGGATTACTATATGTGCACACTCGGCGAAGTGATCAATGCTGCGTTGCCCTCTGCTTTAAAACTCAGCAGCGAGTCGCGGATACAGTTGCACCCGCACTTTAACCCCGAAGAAGACGACATTCCGCTGGCTGCTCAGGAAGTGAAGATAATTTACGCGCTGCAGCACAACCAGGCCATGACCTTTACGGATATTGGCAACCTGTTGCAGGTTAAAAGCTACCACAAATACATTAAATCGCTGATCCAGAAAGAAGCGATCATTATATACGAGCAGGTAAGCGACAAATTCTCGCCCAAGGTGGTGAAGAAGATTCGCCTGAGCGAACATTTTGTGCACGGAGAAGGCATGCTGGAAGAACTGTTCGAGCAGCTGACGCCAAGACCAAAGCAGCTCGACATTCTGTTAAATTACCTGCAGAAAGTACCGGTGCACCAGGACGTAAACCTGAACTATAAAGGCATCGAGAAATCAGCACTTACCAATAACCCGCACCTGTCCAAATCATCCATCGATTCGCTGATAAAGAAAGGAGTGCTGGAGCAGTTCGACCAGATCATTTCCCGTTTCCCGGTTGATGATTCGCCGCGCCAGCTGCCCATGAATTTATCGGAGCACCAGCTGCAGGCGAAAGATGAAATACTGGGCTTGTTTAAGGAGAAAGATACTGTGCTGTTGCATGGCGTTACAGGTAGCGGTAAAACTGAAGTATATATCGACCTGATAAAACATGCCCTGGAAGGCGGCGGTCAGGTGTTATACCTGCTCCCCGAAATTGCCCTTACGGCCCAGATCGTAACCCGCCTGATGAAAGTGTTTGGCGAAAAACTGGGCGTGTACCATTCCAAGTTCTCAGATAACGAGCGGGCTGAAGTGTGGCAGGGTGTGCTTTCGGGCAGGTTCCAGGTGGTGGTTGGCGTGCGCTCTGCTGTTTTCCTGCCGTTCCATAATTTGTCGCTGATTATAGTTGACGAAGAGCACGAAGCCAGTTACAAGCAATACGACCCGGCTCCGCGCTACAATGCCCGCGAAACTGCCCTGATGATGGCACATTTGCAGGGAGCTAAAACCTTGCTGGGTTCTGCCACACCATCTATAGAGACCTACTATAACTGCAAAACCGACCGCTGGGGGCTTGTAATGATGCTGAAACGCTTCGGCGAAGCGCAACTACCCGACGTGGAACTGGTGAATACCCGCGAAGAGCAGCAGCGCAAATCCATGCACAGCCACTTTTCGAGCAAGCTGTTAGATGGTATTGAGGCGCGCCTGAAACGAAAGGAACAGGTTATCCTTTTCCAGAACCGACGTGGCTACGCGCCTTTCATTTCCTGCGACGAATGCTCCTGGATCCCGAAGTGCCGTAACTGTGCCGTGAGCTTATCTTACCATAAATTCAGCGGTGAGCTGCGATGTCATTACTGCGGCTACCACGAACGTATGCCTTCTGATTGCCCGGCCTGTGGCGCAACTACGCTGAAAAGCATGGGCTTTGGTACCGAAAAGATAGAAGACGACCTGAAACTGATGCTGCCAAGCGCCGAGGTGCAGCGCATGGACCTGGATACTACCAAAAAGAAAAACAGTTACCAGCAGATCATCGCCGATTTTGAGAATGGAAAGACCAACGTGCTGGTAGGCACGCAAATGGTAACCAAAGGCCTGGACTTCGAAAATGTGAGTCTGGTGGGTATACTTAACGCTGACAGTATTATTCACTTCCCCGATTTCAGGGCGCATGAGCGGGCATTCCAGTTATTTGTGCAGGTAAGCGGACGCGCTGGTCGTAAAGGCAAGCCGGGCACCGTTATTATCCAGACCCGCGACCCGATGCAGGCTATTTTCCGAAAGGTAAAAAGTGTGGACTACGAAGCCTTGTATGCGCATGAGATCGAAGAACGGATGCGTTTTAACTATCCGCCTTTTGTGCGCATGATAAAAGTAACCGTAAAACATGCAGATGAGCGGACATCGGAAAACGCAGCTATAGTTCTGGCAAAGGACCTGACCGACAGGTTAGGGAAACAGCAAGTGCTGGGACCTGAAATACCATATATTTTCCGCATCCGGAATCTGTTCCTGAACGAGATACATATTAAGATTCCACGTGAAAACGTAAACCTGCGCACAGCCAAGGGACAGATCGCGATGGCTATTCAGCAACTATACCTGATGCCGGACTTTAAAGGAATAAGGGTGGTGGCCGATGTTGACCCGATGTAGGAATTATTTTTTGGCCGAAAACATCGTTTTTAAGCAGGGAAGGCACTTTCAGAAAAAAGTTTAAAATATTTTAAGCTTTTCACACAATAAACCTAACCTTTCCAAAACCGCGGCGTATAAATTGATACCTTTGGCTAAAAGTTGAAAACCTGAAAATCTTAAGCATCTACCAAGAAACTTACGGATTTTCAGGTTTTTCCTTTATATCCCCTTCCGTAGCCTGTAAACGTACATTATGCCGGCCAGCAGAAACAACACGCCCAGCACTATATTCATAATATCTTCATCGCCCTGCGCGTAGCGATAAGCATTTAGCCCGGCAGCTCCAAAACAGGCAATAGCAAGTATAATTTTAAAGGTTCGGTTGTCTCTCATTATAGTTTATAGTGTGTTATTAAGCCTAAGCCCTAAGATATAGGTTAATAGCTAACATACATAATGGCATTATATAAAAAAGGTCTTCCGGTGTATGTCGGAAGACCTTTTCAGCTTTAGCTATAGTTACTGCCCTACAACAAAAACGGCATTCCCGAACATCAGTTTACCACTGTGCCAGAACCCACGAAACAGCGGATTATCAGCCATATAAATTACCTGTCCGTTGCCCATTGGCTGTGCGCCCAGTATCAGCGCATTCTGTAGTTTCTCTTTTATGGCGGAGCCTACAAAGCCGGTGGTATAGTTGTCCTTTTTAAGCACGCCCACGTTCCAGCCTTCTTTCAGGTACTCAAATGTGTTTGATGAGCGGATAAGGGCAAAGTAAGTATCGCCGTAGCCAAATGCCAACGGGTGCGACTTATCCAGGTTCACACGGAACACACTGCCCTGCACTTCTTCAGCCAATGCTTCACGCTCGCGGTCGCCGTAGGTTTTCAGGTATTGGTAGGGATTCTCCTCTTTCTTTTCCTTTGCCTTCTCGCCTTCCGCTTTATCCTCTCCCTTTTTCTTCAGGTCAAAATCCTTTTTACCAACCAGAAATGCGGCTGCACTTTCCATGGCAATTAGTTTACCACCGCTTTTTACCCAGTTTTTTACCTGCTCCAGCGTCTGCTCGTCCAGCACCTTATTGTAATTACCTGACGGAAGTATCAGTACATCGAATTCGTGCAGGGGCACATTTTTAAAGTAGCTTGTATTGATGGCTGTAACCGGGTAATTGATCTGCTGCTCGAAATAATGCCAGACCTCCCCAAAAGCATATGGCGAAACGCCCTCGCCGGTCATTAAAGCTACTTTAGGCATTTTAAGATAACGAACCGAACCTGATCCGAAATCAGCACCGCTGCTTACAAAACCTGTAGCCGTAGCAGCCAGGTCTATAGTTTGCTGTTTAGCCAGATCACGAACTATAGCATCAAATTTGTCACCCAGCTTTTCGTTTCCGGTACGGGTTATAATAAGCGTACCAGCCGCGTATTGCTGCTTGTCTGTTTCGAACGCTTTTTCAGCCATGCGCACTTTTATACCCTGCTTCATCAGCTCCGTCAGGAATTTAAGGTCCTGCAGGTTGTTCCAGCGCACCAGGTAGGCGTATGGTTTTTCTATAGTTGGCGTGGCTATAGTTGCTGCAGCATGCTGTTTGTTTTGCGGCTCCAGTTTCTTTTTCATAGCATACGCCTGCACGCCAAAAGCGTAAGGCATCGCCCAGGAGGTTATGTCGTAAGTCAGGGAATCTTCCAAAGCTGCATTTGGCTCAAACAGAACCTTCACCAGCGTAGACTTCGGCTGATACATGCTGATCACCAGATCCTTCTCCCCTACTTTTACATTCTCTTCTTTGCCGGTGCTATAGTTAAAGCCCCGCCCTGACGAGCTTTTGCCGGCATAGCCGTATTGTATCTGCTGACGATCCAGGTAATCGGTGAGTGCTTTTACGTTGCCAGCTCTGTTGCCGTCAGCTTTTACTACAAAGGCTTTATAGTTGCCGCCTGGTTTGTTCAGATTGTTCTCATAATACTTTTTGAACTCCTGCTTTATCTGGTCGGCTTTTTCGGAAGTAGCCTGCATAGTTGCCATGCTGGCCGCTACGTGGTGCGCAATCCTATCTGTTAAGGTAAGTGTATCTCCGCTTTGTGTTTTAATGGCTAAACCCGCTCTGCCGGATCCGCCCTGCTCATAGGTCATGCCGATGGCACCGTTAAAAGTAGGCCATGTATCGCCATAACTAGGGTAAAACAGGTCAAAGCTTTCGCGGGTAAAATACAGCCAGTTGTTCTTGTCGAAATAAGAGCGGTTATAGTCGCCGATAGTGTTCTGAAACTGGCGCTGCCAAGGCGTTATGCTTTCGTGAAAAGGCTTTGCCGCCGGCGAAAAGTAATAGGGCGCTTCTACTCCCATTTCATGAAAATCAGCGTGCACCTGTGGCAGCCAGTTGTTATAAACTGCCAGGCGCTGCTTCGATTCTATTTGTGTTTGCCAGGCCCAGTCGCGGTTCAGGTCGAAGTAATAATGGTTTGGCCTGCCGCCCGGCCATGGCTCATTGTGTTCCCAGGCATATGGCATTGCGTTTCCGCCCTGCGCCGCTGCCTGCTTGTACCACTGCACGTAACGCTCACGACCGTCCGGGTTTACACAAGGGTCAACTATAACCAGTGTATTTTTCAGCCAGTTCTGCGTTTGTGTATTGGCAGGGTTTGCCAGTTCGTACAGTACCTGCATTACCGCTTCCGTACTCACCGATTCATTGCCATGTATGTTGTAGCTCATCCAAACTATAGCCGGCTGGCTTCCCTGTGCCTGTCCCTGCTGTACACCCGCCAGTTTTAAGTTATTTTCCCTTATCTCCTCCAGGCGTGGCAAATTCTCTTCTGATGCCACATATGCCAGCACCAGTGGCCTACCTTCGTAGGTTTTGCCATATTCCTGTAGTTTTATACGGTTAGGTGCCTGCGCCGCCAGGTAATTTACATAGTCGAGCACACGGCTATGAAACGTAAACTGCTCCCCGAGTTTGTAACCCAGGAACTGTTCAGGCGTCTGTATACTTTGCTGCGCCCATGTAACCTGCACATTCATCCAGATCAGTATAAAAACAGGCAGCCACTTAAGAGATTTTCTCATGTTATTAGGTATAGGAATGAAAAGGGAAGTAAACTACAGGGGTAAATTTACTGATTTTTCACAGCAATTATGTTTTATACTTTTTTAGCCAAAACTGGTTTATATAGTTATAGGTAGCTTTCGTAAATTGTAAGTATGCTGCTAAATAAACATTTGGTGAGGTTGCTTTTAAGATTAGTTTATAGTTTAGGTATACTGGTATTTCTAACTATAGCTACAGCCCTTATACTTAGTGTTTTACCTGTAAATACAGGTTTTGCGCAAACCCAGCAAAATGAGCATATCGAGATCTATATCACCTCCAATGGCATCCACACCGACTTCGTGTTACCAGTTGCGACACCTTATATAGACTGGCGCAACAAGATAGGTTTGCAGCATTTTGCCGGTGCAGACAGCAGTTTTACACATATAAGTTTTGGCTGGGGAGACCGCGAGTTTTACATGGAAACCCCGGAGTGGAGCGATCTTACCTTAAAAGTTGCGCTCTCAGCTATGTTCTGGCCATCCCCATCAGCCATGCACGTGGAATATATCCGGAGGCCCTTAATGCCAAACAAACACCAACGCCCGATCCGGATCACTCCCGGGCAATACCAGAAGCTTGTAACCTATATCTATCGTTCGTTCCAGAGCAGAGACGGCAACTTTATGCTTATTCCAGGCAAAGGCTATAGTTCTACCGATAATTTTTACGAGGCCCGCGAAAAATTCTACTTCCCTAAAAACTGCAACAACTGGGTGAATGGTGGCTTAAAAGCCGCCGGCCTAAGAGCTGCTTTGTTCGCACCCTTTCCTTATGCTGTTATGCGCCACTACAGGTAATAGCTAGCTTACTTCTATAGTTGGTAGTACTGAATGAGAACCTTCTAAAATGAAAAAGACGGGTAATGTACCCGTCCCTTTCTGCTTTAAACCCTAATAGTTTATTTCTTCATTAATTTAAAATTCGTTGTTATGCCATTCAGGCGAGTAGTAACTATGTAGATGCCTGCCGGTAACCCTTCTCCCAGGTCTAACACTGCTGAACTTCTACCTTTAGCTACCTCTATCGATTTTGTCATCAGCTTTTTGCCCATCAGGTTAGTCAGCGTTACTTCCATAGTTGCATCCTTCTCCGAGTCCACATCCAGTTTCACTTCGCGCACGAATGGGTTAGGATAAACAAACACACTGTTAACAACATCTCCAAAAATTACCATCTGCGGGCCGTAGTAAGCATGCTGCCCATCCGAATCGAGTTGTTTTAACCTGTAATAGCGTGTGCCAAACTTACCATTTTCCTTATCTACAAATTCGTAGGTCTGTTTTATGGAGGTGTTGCCATTCTTGGTCGGCACAAACTGCAGTTGTCTATAGTTCACGCCATCCTGCGATACCTGCACTTCAAAGCCTTCGTTGTTTTTCTCCATGGCCGTAGCCCACGTCAGTACCGCATTATTCTCTCTGCGGGTAGCTTTAAAGTACATGAGCTCTACTGGCAGTGGGGTAATGGTTCCTATGAAGAATGCAGTGATAGTAGGTGAAATATAACACTCATTCACCGTTGAACCGATTATAGTGATATTCACCTTGATTTCGTACGGGTTATCGTTTTCTGCAACACGTTCATATACATTTGTACTTGTTTTAGCTGCAAATGCCCATTGTGTATCATCCTGCTCAGGAGACTTCACAAACCAGGTATACTCAACAATTTCCCCATTCTTAGCGAAGTCATTTACCACTGTAAACACTGCCACCTCGCCTATTTTAACCGGATCAGTATCAGTGATTGGTCTTCCATCGGTTTTATGTGTGGCGAATATTTCTCCTATCGCAGGTACATTAGGTTTAATTGTCAGCGTACCCATTTCCACTATTACCCCGCCAGGTGTGCATGTTCCGGTTACTTTCACAGTGTAAGTACCATTATTGGCTACCTGCGCATTCGGTATGTTCAGCGTATTGCTATTATTACCTATAGATGCGTTGTCTTTAAACCATTCATAAGCAAGACCTGTACCTGTTGCTGTTACACTCATTGTTACAGCGCTACCCTGGCATTGTGTTGTAGCCGTAAGGTTTGGAGATGCTACAACAGGCTCATTAACTATAAGCGTAGCAATGGCAGAAGTTAATACGCCACATGTACCGGTAACTCTTACAGTATAATCTCCGGCATCTGCTGCAGTAACTGATGTTATATTTAATGTGGCTGCAGTAGCACCCTGCAAAGCAGTAGTTCCTTTGTACCATTGGTAAGTCAGGTTTGTACCGGTTGCTGTTGCGCTGAATGATGCCGGACTACCTGGACAAACTGTTAAGCCTTGCGGCTGTGAAGTGAGCCTGGTCAGCGGATTAACTATAAGCTCTGTAGTATTGGATGTAACCGTTGAGCTGCAAACTGATGTAGCACTGTTGCTTACCGTTACATAATACTTGCCGGCATCAGATAAAGCCAGGTTGCTTATAGTGATTGCATTAGTTGTAGCACCGCTTATTTTTCCTTGAGTATCTACAAGTGGTGTGGCAGAACCTTCCTTATACCAGGCATACTGCAGGTTAGAACCTGTAGCTGTTACACTTAAAGTTACACTTCCGGCTTCGCACTGAGCTGGTGTAGCAGTAAGGTTGGCTGTCAGAGCCACATTCTGATCGATCCTTATTGTTATTGCCTGAGAGGTTTCAGGATCTGAGCTACATTTTGAGCTGGTTACAGTGTCAATATCTGATGTGAACTCTAAATAAACCTGATCTCCATTCTGGAATGTACTTCTTGGCTTTGTAATACTTATAGTAGTTCCGCTTACTCCGGTTGTTGTTGCCAATAAAATATCAGCTACTCCACTGCGTCTGAGATACCATCTAACTGTTACATTAGCAGCTTCCCAGCCTCCAACTAAGTTTCCTAAAGTCGCGGTAAGTGTTACATTACTCTGATCGTTAGGGTTATAACACCAGGCAGGCACACTGCTTAATGTCATAGAGTAACCTTGTGGCTCGCTAAAGTATATTCTGCTGGATAAAGCACCTAAGCCTGGACCGCATATTGTGCCGGCATTTTTAGGGCTAACCCAGACACCAACCCAGTCCGTGGCAGACAGACCGGCAAACCCTCTTGTTCGGGCATCGTTTCCTATTGTACTGCCATCAGATCTGCTACGAGTCCATCCGTAAGTAAATTGATTTACCTTCGTATCTTGTCCATCACCTTCATTGACTTTTGCACCACTATTTCCCAAAATCACCTTCGCTTCAAAGTATCTATAGGCGTACTGCTTTATGATTGCAGGCGTGTTAGCAGGAACATAGTTTGCTATATACTCTGGGTTTGGAGCTGGCTCTTCATTATCAGCTACCACCTGCCCCTGCGCGTTTAGTGGCTGTCCAGCAGCATTTGTCATGTATGGATAGATCACTCGTTCAATATCCCGGTAAACATGAGCTTTATAGTCTGTGTTCTGACCCCTACAAACCGGGAACGGATCAGCAGTAACAACTACAGTGTATTTGGACTCTCTGACAGTTACAGTTTTGCTCACTGTGCTAGTGCACTGATTAGGGCTTGTCCCAGTAGTTAGTGTATATGTAATCATGTGTGTACCGGCTCCCGCTGTACATGGGTTAAAAGTAGTTCCACTCACACCTGGCCCAGCAAAGACCCCATTTGCTGGCGATGCAGAAAGAGCGATAGGCCCCTGACCTGTAAAGAATTCGCTGGTAGTGGCGAGTGTTCCGGTAAAGCTAACAACCGGATTAGGATTAACCCTTACCGTTACATTTTGGGTATTTGTACAGCCATTAGCTGTCATTTGCACCGCATAAACTACATTTATCGCACTAGCTGTAGTATTGATAAGTGTTTCGCTAATTACATTACCAGCCACATTCGATACCGGAGCATTGCTGATGCCTGTTACTGCAGCGCGTGACCAACTGAAAGAAGTGTTGGCTGTGGCACTCGTTGCAGTATAGTTAAATGCTGATCTACTACAAACAGCTGCCGGCGTCAAGGAACTGGAGAGCTTAGGAGTAGGATTAACAATAATAGTAAATGACATTTGAGTGGCTGAGCAACCGTTTACAGTCGCATTAACACTTACAGTTGTAGTTACAGGATTTGTACCAGTGTTATTTGCGGTAAATGCAGGGATATTACCAGTTCCGCTTGTTCCAAACCCAACATCTTTAGTCGATGTCCAGGTAATAGAGGAACCTGCAACGCTGCTTGCAAAATTAACTGCTGCACCTTGTTCTCCATTACAATAAGTCTTGCTAGCTACAGAAGTAATAACAGGAGTAGGTTTAACTGTATAAACAACTTCATCGGATGTAGAGCACCCATTTGTTGTAACAGTCATAGTAAGTGTTACATTACCAACACCTGTTATATCGACACGTTGTTTATATTCCCAATCATAACCTATGGATACTGAGTTTATTCCAGGATCTTTACTCTTAAGTGTCCATCTTACGTCCAGACTTTGATTAGAACCTACCCCACTACCACTTCCGTCTCTCCAGAAATAGTTCGGTCCTGATGTTGCCTGGCATTGAATCTGATCCGCCCCTGCATTTGCGATTGGCATAGGATGTACCGTTAAGGTAACATCTCTGAAAGCAGTGGTACAGCTGGCTACTGAGCTACTGGAAGATAACCGCATTGTAACGGTACCAATACCAGCTACTGTAACCTGAGTACCAGTTGTGTTAGGGCTGCTGATATTACTTACAGTTGCACCTCCGGTAGTTCCAACTACTGTCCATAATGGAGTACCATTAGCTACTGAACCGGTTAAATCGAAAACTGTAACGTTTCCGGTGCCAACACACTTCGCAGCCGGGCTGGCAGATGCAGCCGAAACTACAGGCTGTGCATTTACTGTTACTGCGGTAGCAGTTGCTGTTGTAGCCTCGCAAGTGGTTGTATTGTTTGTAACACGTACAGTATAGTTGCCTGCGGTTGAGGCAGTATATTGCTGGTTAGTTGCGTCGACAATTGCGGTTGTTCCGTTAAACCACTGATAAGAATAGTTACCCTCTGGAGCACTTAGCACAACTGATCCGCCCTGGCAGAAGGTAGTAGGACCACCTGCAGTTATAGTTGCAACCGGCAGAGGATCTACAGTAAGTGTAGTTGTACTCTCTGCTGTGTTACAAGCCGATGCTGCATTAGAGGTACTTAAAGTTATAGTTGCTGTACCAGTGCCAGTTGCTACAATAGTTGCAGTTGCTTGTCCAGTTGTAGTATAATAAACCGGGTTCTGAATCTGGAAGCTGGTATTTGAAGAAACCCATTGTGCTGTGCCACCAGAGAAGGTACCACTTACAGTGAAAGTTGTTGAGTTTCCGGCTCCGATACATTTTGCCTGATTGTTGCCTGTGATAGTTGCAGTTGGTTGTGGAATAACTGTAACGTTAGTAGCTGTAGGAGTAACTGCTACACAGCCTGTAACGCTATTTGTTACTTCTACAGTATAGCCACCTGATTGGCTTGCGGTATATTGTTGACCGGTACCGGCTGTTGAAATTACTGCCCCATCTCTGAGCCACTGATACGTATAGCCGGCTCCCTGAGGGGCACTGAGTACTACAGAACCGTCCTGGCAAAATGTTGTAGGGCCGCCTGCGGCTATAGTTGTACTTGGTAATGGATTAACAGTTAATGTTACAGCGCTATTGGCTGTAGTACAACTCGCCGCATTGTTTGTGGTGCGTAATGTAATTGTGCTCGCACCTGAACCTGTTGCTGTAACCGTTGCGGTAGCTTTGCCTGTAGCTGTATTAAAAACAGGATTACTGATCACAAAAGCTGGGTTTGAACTTACCCATTGTGCTGTTCCTCCTGAAAAATCACCTGTAACAGAGAAAGTAGTTGTGTTGCCTGTGCCCAAACACTTTTGCTCGCTGCTGCTGGTTATAGTTGCAACTGGTTGTGGCAGTACAGTAACAGATACATTTAAAGAGGTTTTGGAGCAGCCTTCTATTAAGTTGGTTACCTCAACCTGGTAATTGCCCGCTTCTGTTGCTGTTAAGTTTACTTCAGTAGCATTTGGTATCTCAATACCTTCCTTAAACCATTTATAGTCATAAGTCTGGCCAGATGGAGCCTGGTTTGCCCTGAGCTCTACACTACCCCCTCGCAGAAGGTACTGGAACCCACCACTGTAACAATAGCTTCAGTTGGTTTTTCTGCAACTATTACAGTTAATGTCTGAGAAGTCTGCTGGCATCCGTTCTGGTTTGTTACTACCAGGTAATAAGATCCGGAGGCAGTGGCAACATAATCTCTTTCAGCAGATACTTCCGAATCATCGGTCGCATCAAACCATTGGTATGTGAAAGTATCTGTGTCAGGTAGAGCTTTTGGCACCAGCACAACCGAGTTACCCTCGCAGAATTGAAGCGGGCCTGTTGGGGTTATACTTACTGTTGGCAATGGATTTACAGTTACTGCAACCGGGGCAGAAGATGCACTGGTACAGCTGTTGCCATCTGTTACCTGCACTGTATAATTACCCGAAGTAGTTACTGTAATAGATTCGGTTGTAGCCCCATTACTCCATAAATAAGAGTTGCCACCGCTTGCAGTTAAGGTCACTGACCCACCCTGGCAGAAAGTAGTCGGGCCTCCTGCGGTTATTGTTGCTACAGGAAGCGAATTAACCGTTACAGTAGTTGCTGCTGACTCAACACTCTGACAGCCTTTTGCATCTGTAACTACTACTGAAAATGAACCACTTGAAGTAACCGTTATAGATTGGGTGGTTGCTCCGTTACTCCAAAGCCAGGAATCTCCTGCACTGGCTGTAAGAATTACAGACCCGCCCTGGCAGAAAGTAGTAGGGCCATTCGGTGTTATAGTTGCTACCGGCAGTGGGTTTACAGTTGCTGTTACTGCTACTCTTTCACTTTCGCAGCCAGTGGTCTCATTAAAACTTGACGCATAATAGTCTGTAGTTGCTGAAAGGCTTGCTGTGGTGTAAGTTCCTCCGGTTGCAATAGGGGTTCCTCCGGTTGCATCTGAATACCATCTTACTAGTGTACCGTTTCCACCAACAGTTGCAGTAAGTGTAACTTCACCCTGACCGCAAACTTCACCCCCCACTGTTACTGGTGTAGCAGGAATAGGATTAACTATAACAACAATGCTTTCAGACGGATTACTGGTACAGGTATTAGCATCTGTTACCTGTACAGAATAAGAACCGCTTTGAGTTACAGTTATCGCACGGGTAGTAGCACCGTTACTCCACGAATAGCTTGCACCTGCATTAGCAGTTAAGGTAACTGAACCACCATCACAAAAAGTAGTAGATCCGCCGGGAGTTATAGTTGCAACAGGCAATGGATTTACAGTTAACGCTACATTACTAGAAGCTGTATTACAATTCGAGTTAGCGTTGCTGGTAGTAAGCGTTATAGTTGCGTTACCAGCCCCTGTAGCTACTACAGTAGCAGTTGCCTGCCCTGTGGCTAAATCAAAAACCGGATTTTGAATTTCGAAAGCTGGATTTGAGGAAGTCCATAGAGCTGTACCGTTGGCGAATGTACCGCTAACAGTAAAAGTTGTAGTATTATTTGCCCCTATACACAATACCTGAGGTCCTCCATTTATACCTGCTGTAGGCTGAGGAAGGACTGTAACGGTTGTTGCTGCAGATGGATTACTTGGGCAATTGCCCTGAGGGCTGGTTATAACAACAGAGTAATTACCGGATGTAGTAGCAGTGTAAGTTGAGTTTGTTGCACCTGGTATATTAGTGCCATTGTTACTCCATTGGTAACTATAGTTACCACTTGCTGGAGTAGTTGGATTAGCAACCGCAGTTAGTATCACAGAACCACCAGTACAAAATGTTGTTGGAGTTGATGTAGAGATTGATGCTGTTGGCGTTGTATTAACTGTTACAGTTACAGGCTTTATATCAAAACAGCCTGGAGCCCTAGTTGCTTTTATATAGTATGTCCCGCTCGCAGTTATTGCTGAAGGATTACTTAATGGAACTGTAGCAGCAGCGTCTGTCCAATAGTCAAATGTTAAACCAGATGTACTACCAGCGGTAACTGCAGCAGCTGTTATATTAACGGATCCGGGTGAGCAAACTGGCGAAGGGTTACTTATATTAAGATTAATGCTGTTACAAGTAGCAGTAATGACAAAATCATCTAAGTAAAGGACGGGACTATTACCGCCACTTACAGTATATAAACCGATAAAAAAGGATTGGGTGCTTGATACAGTAAAAGGAGTACTTATAGTTTGAAATGTTGAGGAGATTGCGACGTTATTTGTTGCCGAACCAAGAATCCTATTCCCTGAAGATGCTCTAGCATTTGCTTGAGTTGTTCCAAAAGTAATTTCAACTTTACCTGTTTCATTTGCTGCTCTAGCCTTAAGTGAAATAGTATAAGTTATACCAGGATAGAATGTAATTGTATTTGTAGTTACAGCATATCCATCATATCCTCTAGGGTTTCCAGTTAATCCAATAACTTGCAATTGCCCTCCGGTTATGCTGGCATTTCCTCTAGTATAAGGGCCAAGAGTCGTTTGCGTATTATTACTAAAATCATCTCTAAAAGGCTCTGTAGTCTGCGCCGAAACCTGCCGGCCGACAAGCAACAGAGCTATAAGCAGGAAGAGTGTGAGTAGTGTGATTAAACTTTGCCGAACATTGTCTGTCGAGCTGATAAGTCGAGTAAAATTTTTCTTCATGAGGTTAATGACTTTAGGGATTAAGCTGGGTTTGGGTTGTGTTGTGTTTGGGAGCACCTTTGGGTTATGAAGTGCAGTGGAGTGTAAATGCTTCTGAAATGGCAATAAACAGCCTGACCACCCTGTTTTTTAAGGTGGTTTTTCAGTTGCTATGAGATAAACCTTATAGCATTACTTTAAGAAATTGCAGTTTAATCAGGTGGTTGAGAAGAGGAATTGAAGTAACTTTCCTCTAATGACCTATAAAATTGCACTAAAACAACAAAGTATAGCTTCTGCATAATATTTTTTGGTTATAAGTACCAAATATTATTAACATAGTACATATATTTTGTATTTTAGTTACGCTAATATTTAACTTTTTTTATTCCTGTTATCATTACAGGGTTTAAACGCATATATTATTTGAACTATATTTATAGATATAAATATTTGAATAATACCTATAAATAGCATTTAAACCGCTTTTTGTATTAAAACCAGACACAAGCCGCCCAGCAACTATAGCTTCAGAAAAATCTTACAAGTCTCAGTTAACAAACCCTGATGTTGGGTAGCATGTGGCGTTGCTTAAACCTGAGTTTTGCTTTGCAGGTCAGAAGTGCTTTGATGATGCGAATAATTGACAACTGTCAGTACGTGTGGCATGACAGGATTTAACATTTGTAAAAGACTATATAAAAAGACAAATTGCAGTAGTAAACTTCTTCATCTTAAACTTTAAACTTCCCTAATGAAAAAACTGTACGCACTTGCTGTTACAGCACTTTTACTATGTAGCCAGCTGGCACAGGCACAGGCTACACTCTCGTACTACCTGCCTAAAAATGTTACTTATGATAAAAACATACCAACTCCGCAGCAGGTACTTGGCTACGAAGTTGGCGAATGGCATATAAGCCACGACCAACTGGTAACGTACATGCGCTATATGGATCAGGTATCAGACAGGATAACGATAGCTGAGTATGGCCGCAGCCACGAAAACCGACCACTGTACCTGCTCACTATCACCTCTCCGGATAATCATAAAAATATAGAGAAGCTAAAAGCAGACCACAAGCAATTAACAGACCCGGAGAACTCCGGTAAGCTGGATATAAAAAACATGCCGGCTGTTGTTTGGATGGGCTATAGTGTGCACGGTAACGAACCAAGCGGTAGCAATGCCGCCTTACTGGCAGTTTACCATCTGGCTGCTGCGCAGGGGCCAGAGATCGAAAAACTACTAAAAGAAACTATAGTTCTGGTTGACCCTGCCATTAACCCGGATGGCCTGAACCGATTTGCCAGCTGGGTAAACACAAACCGTGGCAAAAACCTGGTATCAGACCCGAACAGCTCCGAATTTGCTGAAGTATGGCCTCGAAGCAGAACCAACCACTACTGGTTCGACCTTAACCGCGACTGGTTACCGTTACAGCACCCGGAATCGCAGGGCAGGCTGGCAAAGTTCCATGAGTGGAAACCAAACCTGCTGACCGACCACCACGAAATGGGCACAAATGCTACATTCTTTTTCCAGCCGGGAATACCGAGCCGCAACCACCCGCTTTCGCCGGAGAACACGTTTAAACTGACACAGAAAATCGGCAATTACCACGCAAAAGCTCTGGACAAGATCGGCTCACTGTACTATACCGAAGAAAGCTACGACGACTTTTACTATGGCAAGGGATCTACTTACCCGGATGTGAATGGCGCCGTTGGTATTTTGTTTGAACAGGCAAGTTCCCGTGGGCATGCGCAGGAGAGCATAAATGGGGTACTCACCTTCCCGTTCACCATCCGTAACCAGTTTGTAACTACACTTTCATCGTTAGAGGCCGCCAACGCCATGCGCGAAGAACTACTGGCACATCAGCGTGATTTCTATAAGCAGTCAATAAACGAATCGAAGAAGGCAGCTACCAAAGCTTATATTTTTGGCTCTGAGAAAGATCCTGCCCGCGCTTATCACCTGGCCGAGATCATTCGCCAGCACCAGATCGCTATCTATAAGCCAAAAGAAACTATAAAAGTAGGCAACACAAACTATAACCCGGAGAGCGCTTACATTGTACCACTGGAGCAGCCGCAATACAAACTGATTGAGGCCATGTTCGAGAAACGTACCACGTTTAAAGACAGCCTTTTCTACGACATTTCTGCCTGGACTTTCCCGCTGGCTTTTGACCTGGAATACAACGCCCTGAACGGGAAGAACTATAAACCGGCACAGCTCGGTGAGAAAGTAACTAACCCACAGATGCCAACTGGTAAAATAACCGGAGGACAAAGCACCTACGCCTATGCTTTTGAGTGGAAAGCATATTATGCTCCTCGTGTACTTAACACTTTATTTGACTACGGCATACAGGCTAAGGTAGCCACCGATACTTTTAAGGGCGGAGATGGAAAAACGTTTGATTACGGAACCATACTTATACCTGTGGCGGGCCAGCCAGTATCCGGCGCAGAGCTATACAAGCTATTAGAAGAGGCAGCGCTTAAAAATGGCATAGAAGTGTTTGCAATGCAAACCGGCCTTACCTCATCAGGTATAAAACTGGGTAGCCCGATGATGTTGAATCTGCGCAAACCAAGCATTATGTTACTTACAGGTGATGGAGTGAACAGCAACGATGCAGGAGAGGCCTGGCACCTGCTTGATAACCGTTTCGATATTAAAACCACGCTAATAACAACAGATAACTTTAACCGCGCCAACCTGAGCCGTTACAATGTATTAGTGATGGCCGATGGTTCTTATAACAGCATCTCTAAAGACAAACTTCGCGCCTGGGTACAGCAGGGGAATACAGTTATAGGCATGGGCGATGCAATCAAATGGCTGGCAGATAACGGCCTGAGCAACATTACCTTTAAAAACGTAAAGGACACACCTGCAGCTTTGCGCAAAACGTACGCTGACCTTGGCAATGAATCTGGAGCTCAGGTAATTGGCGGTGCCATTTTTGAGACCACGCTAGACCTTACACACCCGCTGGCTTATGGTTATACAGACAACAAATTACCGATCTTCCGCAGCAATACCTTGTTTGTAGAGCCATCTCAGAACCCTTATGCTAACCCGGTTATGTATACTGCCAACCCGTTAATGGCTGGCTACATTTCAAAACAGAACCTGCAACAGATAAAGAACTCAGCCGCAGTTGCAGTTACAGCGGTTGGTGCAGGCAAAGTGGTAGCAATGCCGGACAACCCGAACTTCAGGGCATTCTGGTATGGCACCAACAAACTTTTCCTGAACAGCATCTTCTTCGGCCAGATTATTAACAACCGTTCTGCCCGCGCCGAGTAACAGCAACTATAAACTATAGCCTGTATTGCAAAAGCCCTGACCACAAGTCAGGGCTTTTTGTTTTAAGTATCGTCGTGAATTACAATTTTCCTTCCAAGCCCCTTCGATAGCAGAAACCACAAAACAGATACCTGGCGAATTTAAATAGTTATAAAAAAATATAGTTTAAATTATAATTACGAACGACCGTTATTTTTCCTTTTTATTAAGGTATTAATATATTATAGTTAGCTTATTTATTAGTTTTCAACACTATAGCAGTATAAAAAATTGCTACGGGAGAAACTATAATTTGTTATTATTGCTTTACAGATCAGCTCAAACTTTCTAAATATTATACTAATTAAGTTATTGATACATCAAACATAACGCATGTTGAATACATCAATAATTTATATGTTTTTAGTGCAATTTATTTTGATAGTAGACCAATTATAGTACACAGTTATACGAATTGCTTATGAGAATACTTCTACCGCTGGTGTTCACTTTATTGTTTTTAGGGTTTTTACCATCAGCTGCATTATCGCAATGTCAGCCGCCTTCTGTTACCCTTCCGGATGACATTGGTTACTGCGGCCCGAGAGCTATAGCTTTTAGCACAACCAACCCAGCCCATACGCCGAAATATTCTAACGATGCCCTAACGTATTCCTGGAAGCTGAACGGAACTGTGGTAGCAACTACTGCTTACCCAACTATAAACTTCCCGACACCGGGCACACACACCGTTACTGTTACGGTTACCAAGCGTTGCGGAAGGGATGAAATTGCAAGAGCCGAGGATACACAGCTTATAACGATAGAAGCAATTCCGGCTGCACCTGATGTGGATGACATGGCCGTATGTACAGGAAGCAATGCCACGCTATGGGTAAACAATGCAGACCCGAACCTGATCTATAAATGGTATAACAAAAGCACAGGCGCATTGCTGGTATGGGGCACCTCTTATACTATGAACAACGCCAGCTATATGCAGGTAGAGGTAGAGGCTATAACAGCCAACGGATGTACTTCTCCCCGTACTACAGCAACTATAACTTCCTCTTTAACCAACGGAAATGCAACCATACTGAACGGTAACCAGGAAATATGCGCCGGCACCAGGCCCCGCACCATTGATGGCAACGCACCCCAGAACATGACCTTTCAGTGGTTACAAAGCACTACAGGTGCCGGTTCCGGATATAGCCCAATTGCATCAGCTACCGACAAAAGCTACTCACCTCCCCCACTTTACCAAACTACCTGGTACAAAAGAATAGCTTACAACGGCGGTTGCGGCGAAGAAACCAACCCGGTAAAAGTAACTGTAACAGCCATCCCTCCCACACCAATCGTTTCTGACCAGCTGGTATGCTCTGGCGAGCGGGCCCGGTTTGTAGTTTCGAACAACGATGGCAACACGATTTATAATTGGTATGCCACAGCCACCAGCACTACTATGCTGGGCACCGGGCCAACTTTTATAACACCTCAGCCAGTAACAGGTCCGGTAACATATTATGTAGAAGCCACAACTACTGCACAGACACAGTGCTTTAACACAACCCGGATTGCAGTAAATGCCAATGCAACACCAGTTATTGCTAATAACAGTATTTCGGCAAACCAGGCCATGTGTACCGGTGGCAAGCCGGAACCCCTGATTGGCACTACACCAACAGGCGGTGGCGGTGGCTACATTTACCAGTGGCAGCAAAGCACAGATGGCAACACGTTTACGGATGTGCAGGGAGCCAATGCCAAAGACTTTGCGCCTGCTTCGCTTAAGGTTACGACCTGGTTCCGAAGAACCATAAAGGCGGCCAGCAGCTGCCCGATGAATATAAGTAATATAGTTGTTGTAACGGTTACGCCAATGCCTGCAACTATAGATATTGATGATCCGATGATTTGTTATGGGTCCCCGGCCTCTATAGTTGTAACCAACCCTGAACCTGACTTTACTTACCGCTGGTACGATGTTGCCGAAGGCGGGACGTTGCTGGCTACGGGCACAACCTATACGACAACCCCACTTACATCAAGCAAAACGTTTTATGTAGAGGCCACTTCCGATGCCGGTTGTTATAGTGTGCGCCGTTCTGTGGAAGTAACAGTTACTGCCTTACCTGGTGTACCAAATGCGGCCAATATCACTATCTGCGAAGGCACCAACGCTATACTGGCCGTAGAACCTACCGATGCCGCAATCTTCTACAGATGGTATGACAGCAACAATACACTTGTCGCTACAGGCATCAACTATAGCACTCCTCCGCTAACCGTTAACACAACCTATTATGTAGAGGCCGTAACAAAAGCTTCGCCGGGCTGTGCAAGTCCTAAAGTAGCCGTAGAAGTTACTGTAACACCAAAAATAGACGGAAATACTATCTCTACTGACCAGGTACTTTGCAGCGGTGCCAAGCCTGCTCCGCTGCAAGGCACCGTACCAACTGGTGGCGGCGGCGGTTATACCTACCAGTGGGAATATAGCATAGACGGAAGTTTATTCTATACGATAACAGGAGCTACAGGCATACACTTTGCCCCAGGCGCTCTAACAGCCACTACCTGGTACCGCCGAAAGGTGAACGCTACAGGCAGCTGTAAAACGTCTGTAAGTAACCTGGTTAAGATCACTGTAAATCAATTACCTGGCGCTCCTACAGCCACAAGCACTTCTATCTGTACCGGTTCCGGAGTTACGCTGGCTGTAAACAGCCCGGATGCCAACCTGACTTACAAATGGTACAGCACGGCCACAGGTGGTTCAGCCATTGCAACAGGCAGCACCTATAATACAGGCATCCTCACATCAGGCAAAGATTATTATATTGAGGCTACTTCTGCCACTGGTTGCGTTAGCCCGGCCCGTGGAAAAGTATCTGTAACGGTTATCCCGCTTCCTGCTACCCCGGAGGCCGACAATGCCTCGGTTTGCGCGGGTGCTACGGTAACACTAAAAGTACTTGCTCCTGATGCCAACCTGGTTTACCGCTGGTATAACGATGATACGGACGGAACACTGCTTGCAACCGGCACCAACTATACAACCGAAGCCCTGGCTGAAAGCTCCATTTTTTATGTAGAAGCATCAACCGTTGAAGGCTGCACGAGTTCTGACAGAAAGCCGGTTTATGTGAACGTAACGCCATTGCCAGCTATCCCGGATGTATCCAACACAACTATCTGCTCCGGCGATGCGGCAGTGTTATTTGTAAACAACCCGGACCCTACGGCAACTTATCACTGGTACCTGGGCGGCTCGTTGCTTGCATCGGGTGTTACCTTCACTACTGATATTCTGGCTTATAGCACCACCTACCACGTAGAGGCCGTTTCGAATACAACAACTGCCTGTCCGAGCCCTGCACGTCGTGCGGTGGTAGTTACTGTTACGCCGAACATTGCCAATAACACTATCAGCAGCGCGCAAACTATCTGTAGCGGAGGCACGCCATATACGCTAACAGGCACGCAGCCAACCGGCGGAAGCGGAACCTATACGTACCAGTGGGAAAGAAGCGAAGACGGCACAAACTTTTCCAGTATTGCCGGAGCCGTTAATTCCACTTACAGCCCGGGTTCGCTAACTATAACTACCTGGTTCAGAAGAAAAGTAAAAGCAGCTGCAGGCTCCTGCCCTGAACATGTAAGCACCCCGGTTAAAATTACCGTATCTCCTCAGCCAACTACACCAACTGCTCTTAACACTACTGTTTGTAATGGAGAAAGAGCACAATTAAGCATTTCAACACCAGACCCGTCGCTGACTTACAAGTGGTACAGCACGGCAACAGGCGGAAGTCCGGTAGGCGTTGGTGCTACCTTACTTACAGAAACCCTTACAGCTACTACTACTTATTATGTGGATGCTACCAGCACAACTGGCTGCACCAGCAACAGAAGAGCCGTAACTGCTACAGTAAGACCACTACCTGAAATGCCGCAGGCGCTGGATAAAACTATCTGCGCAGGAAGCAGCACAACCTTATCTGTAACAAACCCGAACGCAACGCTGGCCTATCGCTGGTTCAACGCAAGTGGCGACCAGGTAGCTACCGGAACTACATTCACAACTGCTGCGCTGCAAACTACTACTACCTATTATGTAGAAGCATCAACAGTAACCAACCCTGTTTGTGCCAGCCCACGCAAAGCAGTAGTTGTATCTGTAACACCTATCCCGGGCATGCCTGCGGCTGAAAGTGTAGCTATCTGTACGGGAAGCGCGGCTGTGCTTACAGTTACCTCTCCTGATGTATCGTTTACTTACAACTGGTACACTTCTGCTACAGGAGGTTCTGCCATTGGCACAGGTACTTCGTTCAACACCGGCACCCTTACTTCAGCCAGATCGTTTTACCTGGAAGCTGTAACAGCTGCTGGTTGTGTGAGCGCACGTTCTAAAGTTGATGTTACCGTAACGCCACTTCCTGCAACACCAACAGCAGACAATGTATCGATCTGTGCCGGCGCTCCGGCCACCCTGACAGTAAAAGACCCAGTTGCCAATGTTTCGTACAGATGGTACACTGCGGCAACCGGTGGCACGTTACTGGCAACAGGCAACAGTTACGCTATTGGCTCTGTAGCAGCAACTACAACCTATTACATAGAGGCAGTAACTACAGGCGGATGCGCCAGCACTTCACGTGGAACGGTTACGGTACAGGTTACGCCATTGCCGGCTACTCCGAATGCTGATAACGCTACCGTTTGTGCAGGCAACAGCACTACCCTTTGGGTGAAGAACCCGGAGCCTGGCCTGATCTATCGCTGGTACCAGGATGGCGTACAGATTGCAACAGGCATTTCTTACACTACCGAAGTGCTGAACTATAGCGCGACATACCAGCTTGAGGCTGTCACAAACAACAGCAACGCCTGCGTCAGCGCTTCGCGCCGTACCGTTAGTGTTACCGTTACGCCAGCCATCACAAACAACATTATCTCTGCAGACCAGAACATTTGCAGCGGCACGGCACCGGCAACCTTTACCGGAACACTGCCGGCCGGCGATGGCAGCGACTTCTCGTACCAATGGGAGCGCAGCGAGGACGGGGTTAACTTCTCGATCATCGCAAATGCAACCGGACAGTCTTATACAGCGGGAGCTTTAAATGCGACAAGCTGGTTCAGAAGAAGAGTAAAGTCAAACAATAACTGCCCAGAACATGTCAGCAACGTTGTTAAAGTAACTATAAACCAACTGCCCGCTACCCCGCTTGCTGATAACGCCACTACCTGTGAGGGAAGCACCGCTACGTTAAGCGTTAAAGACCCGAACGCTGCATACACCTATCGTTGGTACACAGTAGCTACCGGGGGCAGCATACTGGGTGTTGGCACCACTCTTACCACACCTGCTGTAACTACCAATACTACTTATTATGTAGAAGCATCCAACGCGACAGGTTGTTTAAGCCCACGCAAAGCAGTTACGGTATCAGTAACGCCATTGCCAACAGCTCCGGTAGTAAAAGACCGCAGCATTTGCGTAAACGAGCAGGCTATTCTGGCGGTAAGTTCTCCAAATGCAACCCTGATCTACCGTTGGTATAACAGCGCCGGAAACTTGTTAGCAACCGGCCCTACCTATACCACCGATGCGCTTTCAGCCAACACTGTTTACTATGTAGATGCTGCAACTATAGCAACGCCATCTTGCATAAGCAACCGCAGTACGGTTATAGTAAGCGTAACGCCATTACCAGCAACGCCACAGGCAACTGATGTAACCGTATGCTCGGGCAGCACGGCAGACCTTGCCGTGAAAGATGTTGACCCGAACCTGACCTATAAGTGGTATAGTACAGCAAACGGCGGAACAGCGCTGCATACAGGCTCTACTTACAGAACGACAACGTTAACCTCAGGCAGAACATATTACATTGAAGCTGTAAATGCTGCGGGCTGCATAAGCACATCGCGCAAAGCCGTATCTGTAAATGTTATTCCTATTCCATCTGCTCCGGTTGTAAATAACACCACCATTTGTGCAGGCAGCAGTGCTACCCTGACTATAACAGCACCGGATGCCTCGCTTACCTACCACTGGTATGATAATACCGGTAACCTGCTAGGCTCTGGCACTTCGTTTAACACAGGAGCACTAAGCAGCACTACCAACTATAGTGTGGAAGCTGTTGCCCTTGCTACTACCGGTTGTAACAGCACACGCCGCACGGTAACGGTAACAGTAACGCCATTGCCAGCTACGCCGGAAGTAAACCAGCCTACTATCTGCGCCGGAGCTACGGCAACCCTGGTTGTACAAAACCCGGTACCATCTGTAAACTATAACTGGTATGATGGAAACGAGAACCTGATCACGACCGGGACATCGTTTACGACAGGCACACTTACTGAGAGCTCGCTATATTACGTGGAAGCTGTGACCAGTAACGGTTGCGCCAGCCCGGCCAAAGAAGTGGTAACTGTAAAAGTGCTGCAGCCGGTAAGCAACAACGCCATCACAGCTGAACAGGTCATTTGCTATGCGAGCGCACCAACTACACTTAGCGGAACCGAGCCACTGGCAGGAGGCGCTAACTATAGTTACCAGTGGGAGAAGAGTGAGGATGGCCTGAACTTTACAACTATAACCGGTGCCACCACGCAACACTATAGTCCGGAAGCACTTACAACCGATACCTGGTTCAGAAGAAAAGTAGTAACCGATGGCCCTTGCAAAGAGAATAACAGCAACATAGTAAAGATAACTGTAACGCCTCTTCCTGCTGTACCAACTGCTGCCAATGCTACTGTCTGTGCGGGCTCATCTGCCAGCTTAAGCATATCCGGTGCGGTAGCAAACTATACATACCGCTGGTTTAATGCCGCAAGTGGCGGAACAGTGTTGAGATCCGGAGTTACCTTTACCACCCCGGAACTACAGGCAACTACCACTTACTATGTAGAGGCAATTAACGAAGCCGGATGTATAAGCCCAAGAAGAGCTGTAACTGTAACCGTAACCCCAATGCCTGGTGCGCCTGTGGTTGCCAACAAAACCGTTTGTTCAGGCACCCCGGCCGTTCTGAGTGTCAGTGCACCGGATCAGTCGCTGGTTTATAAATGGTATAACAGCATCGGTGAGCAGGTAGCTTCCGGCGCTACTTTCAACACTGGCAGCCTAACTACTACTACAACATATTATGTGGAAGCAGCCACTACAAGCGCTCCTTTCTGTGTAAGCAGCCGCAGCACCGTTATAGTTACCGTAACCGATCTGCCAACTATACCTGTAGTTGAGAACACCAGTGTTTGCGCAGGCGAGACAGCTACGCTTTCTGTTCTTGTTGTAGATCCGGCCTATACTTATAAGTGGTATACTTCGGCAGCAGGCGGAACAGTAGTTGGCTCCGGCGCTACTTACAACACAGGTGCCTTAACATCAGACAGAACCTATTATGTAGAGGCTGTTTCGGCGGCAGGTTGTGCCAGCCAGCGGGCAAAAATTGCTGTAACTGTAACGCCACTGCCAGCTGCTCCTTCTGCGGATAATGTTAGCATTTGCGCAGGTCAGCCGGCAACACTGGCTATAAACGCACCGGATGCTAACCTGTCTTACAGATGGTATAACGCGGCTACCGACGGAACGCTGCTGGCAACCGGCGACACGTACACAACCGGAAGCCTGTCAGTTAGCGAGACCTACTATGTAGAGGCGGTAACAGCCACAGGCTGCGCCAGCACAACCCGCAAAGCAGTAACCGTAAATGTAACGCCACTGCCAGCTACGCCAGTAACCGAAAATGCTTCTATCTGCGCGGGCAGCAGCACTACCCTGTGGGTGAAGAACCCGGACCCTACGGCATACTATAACTGGTATAGCGGTGGCGCGCTGGTTGGTACCGGCATTTCGTTTGCTACCGGTGTGCTCAACTATAGCGCAACATATTATGTAGAAGCAGTCAGCAATACGGGTACAGCCTGCAGCAGCGCTTCGCGCAGCGCGGTAACTGTAACTGTTACGCCGGCTATTTCCAACAACTTCATCACTGCAGACCAGAATATTTGCAGCGGCAGTTCACCAGCTACACTGACTGGCTCGTTGCCAAACGGTGGAGGCGGAAACTATAGTTACCAGTGGGAACGCAGCGAAGATGGCGTAAACTTTACAGCCATCAGCAATGCCACCACACAAAACTATAGCCCGGCTGCCCTTAACATTACTACCTGGTACAGAAGAAAAGTAAAAGCAGTTGGCCCATGCGGCGAGCAGGTGAGTAACACGATCCAGATAACTGTTCAGCCGATACCAGCTACTCCGGTTGCCGACAACACAACAATTTGTGCTGGCGCTACTGCTACGCTGAGCGTAAAAGATGTAACTCCTGGCTATACCTATCGCTGGTACACGACACCAACCGGCGGAAGCGCAATCGTAACCGGAACATCTTTCACAACTACACCATTGGAGAGCACAACCACCTACTATGTAGAAGCTGTGAATGCGACAGGTTGTATCAGCTCAAGGAGAACAGTTTCTGTAACGGTAATGCCTTTACCGGAAGCCCCGATGGTAGCAGACCAGAATATCTGCGCCGGCGAACAGGCCATACTGGCAGTAGAGAACCAGACCGCCAGCCTGACCTACCGCTGGTACGATAGCAACGGAACTTTACTTGCAACAGGAACATCCTACACGACCGCCACACTAAACAGCAACGCTACTTATTATGTAGAGGCAGTTACGTCTGGTGCGCTAAGCTGCGCAAGTGGCCGAACTATAGTTGCTGTAAATGTTGCTACCAGACCTGCCACTCCGCTTGCTGATAACACCAGTGTTTGTGCAGGCTCATCGGCCCAGCTTTCTGTGAAGAGTATCATCCCGGGCATTACTTATAAGTGGTACACGGTAGCAACCGGCGGAACTCCGGTATTTATTGGATCTGCTTACACTACGGCTGCCCTTACTTCTAACAGAACCTATTATGTAGAGGCATCAACAGCGTCGGGTTGCACCAGCGAGAGCCGCAAGGCAGTTACGGTGACGGTTATTCAGCAGCCAGCCATGCCGGCTGTAGCCGACCAGACCATTTGCCAGGGCAGCGAAGTTGTACTGACAGTTTCTAACCCGGATGCCAGCCTGATGTACCGCTGGTACAACCAGGGCGGAACGGCCTTAGCAACCGGTACTTCCTACACCGCACGCGGACTGACAGTTAACACCATGTTCTATGTAGAGGCGGTAACAACTACTTCTCCTGGCTGCGTAAGTGCCCGCGAAACAGTATATGTAACCGTAACGCCATCGCCGGCAGCACCGCTTGCCGATGATGCGAAGATCTGTGCAGGCTCTACAGCTACGTTGTACGTGAAGAACGCGACACCAGCTGTTGTGTACAAGTGGTACGATGACACAGAAACATTACTGCACACTGGTACAACCTTCACAACTCCGGTGCTTGCTGCCGATGCCATTTACTATATTGAGGCAAGCTCAGGTGCAGGTTGCGTGAACCCGAATCGTACAGTGGCTACCGTATATGTTGCCCAGCCAATTATTAACAACACGATAAGTGGCAACCAGACCATTTGCAGCGGCTCTGACCCAAGCACACTTATCGGGTATGAGGTAATGAGCACCGATGGAACCGTAACCTACCAGTGGGAAAGCAGCGAGGATGGCATCAACTATAACATCATTCCGACGGCAACAGGCAAGAACTATAAACCAGCTACCACTTTTGTTACTACCTGGTACAGAAGAACGGCAAGCGTAGAGAACGGAACCTGTCCGGCCCAGAAAAGTAACATCGTTAAAATCACGGTTATCTCTGCTCCGGCAACACCACTGGCCAGCAACGTAACTATCTGCGCTGGGTCAAGAGCTACCATGTCGGTAACATCCCCTGAGTTAGGTTATACCTACCGTTGGTTCAGTGTAGCAAGCGGAGGCAACAGCCTTGGCACGGGAATAACATTTACAGCAGATGGCCTGCAGGCGGAAACTACTTATTATGTAGAGGCCGTGAATGCCGGTGGCTGCGTGAGTGCCCGTAAAGCAGTAACCGTGTATGTTACCCCATTGCCAGCCTTACCACAGGCAGCAGATCAGGTGATCTGTTACAATGAGAAAACGACGCTAAGTGTTACCAACCCGGATGTAAAACTGAACTATAGATGGTTCGACGGAAACGGAATACTTGTAGCAGATGGCTCATCATTTACAACAGCAAACCTGAAGCAGAACACCATGTTCTACGTGGAAGCTTACACCACCACTACACAGGCCTGCGCCAGCCAGCGCAAAGCGGTTATGGTAAGTGTAATGCAACTGCCAACTGCTCCTGAAGTAGACAACCGTGCTATTTGCGAAGGCAGCGGAACAACACTTACCGTGAAGCAGGCAGCTGCAGGCTTAACCTACAAATGGTACAGTGCAGCAACCGGCGGCATAGCCCTGGCAACAGGAACTACCTACGAAACCGGCGCCCTTACTTCAGACAGAACATACTTTGTGGAAGCAACCAACACCTCTGGTTGTGTTAGCGAAAGAACTCCTGTAACTGTAAGCATATCCGCATTGCCGGCTACCCCGATCGCATCTAACCAGCAGATATGTGCCGGCGAAACGGTAACGCTACGTGTATCACAGCCGGATGCTTCGCTCAACTATAGATGGTTCAGTGAATCGGGTAAGTTACTGGCAACCGGAAACACACATTCTATCTCAGGATTAACGGCCAGCACTACGTACTATGTAGAGGCTGTAAATGCGGCAGGCTGTATCAGTCCGAAGCGCCAGTCGGTGGTAGTAAGCGTAACGCAATTGCCAGCTACACCTTCCGTATCGAACGCTTCGATCTGCTCCGGCGAAACAGTAACCTTATTTGTTAAGAATCCTGACCCGACAGTAGAGTACAGATGGTATAACGATGCCGCCGGAACAAACCTGATCGGTTCCGGCCTCTCTTACACGTCGAAAGATGCCCTGTTCTCTACCAGATTATACTATGTAGAGGCAGTGAATACAGGAGGTTGCAGCAGCCCGACAAGAGCCCAGGCTATAGTTTCGGTTACAGCTAAACCGGGCGCACCTATAGTTGATGATGTTACAATTTGCAGCGGCGGAAGAGCTAAACTGGAGATCATTCAGCCAGATCCATCGCTTGTATATAAGTGGTACGATGCGAACGGCACAATGCTCCATACAGGTACTACTTACACTACATTCCCGCTGTCTTCCCAGGCAACATTCTATGTAAGAGCTAACACAACCTCACCTACTGCCTGTGCAGGACCAAGCGAGGCGGTAACGGTTAGCATTATGTCGTCGCTGGCTAATAACACGGTAACAGGTAACCAGACCATTTGCAGTGGCGCCATGCCGGCTCCGCTGTCAGGTACGGTGCCTACAGGCGGTGGAAACGCTACCTTGTCTTACCAGTGGGAGCGCAGCGAGGATGGTGTAAACTTTGTGAGTATAGTTGGAGCTTATGCCCAGGAATATGCACCGGGCGCCCTTACGCAGAATACATGGTTCAGAAGAGTTGTGAGAGCAGCAGGCCCTTGCGGCGAAAGTGTAAGCAATGCCGTTATGGTAACTGTAACACCACTTCCTGCTACGCCGCTGGCTGATGATGTGACCATTTGTGCCGGCAGCACTGCTACCCTGCGCATCAAAAATCCATCAACAGGAGCTTCCAACATTACCTACCGCTGGTACTACACTGCTTCCGGCGGAACGTCTATTGCATCGGGTATCAACTTTACAACGCAGCCACTTTACACCAACACTACCTATTATGTAGAGGCTGTAAACGCGACTGGTTGTGCAAGTAGCGCCCGCCGTGCGGTAACTATAACTGTAAACCAGCTGGTGACAGATAACACCATCAGCTCCGCACAGCAGATCTGTACTGGTAGCATACCGGCAGCCTTAACAGGTTCGGTGGCCTTCCAGCAATCAGAGAACTACACGTACCAATGGCAGCAAAGTCCGGACGGTTTAAACTACATGAACATTTCGGGCGCTACGGGGCAGCACTACGCACCAACCCAGGCCCTGACTAAAAATGTATGGTACCGTCGTGTTGTTCAGATCTCCGGCCCTTGCGAAGATCACATCAGTAATGCCGTGAAGATGGAAGTTGTTCCGTTGCCGACATTGCCAACTATAGCATCTGTTTCGGTTTGCCCGGGTGGCAGTGTTACCCTGCAGGCAACAGGCGTATTGCCTGGCACAAGGCTGGAGTGGTTCGATGCACCGAAAGGAGGCACTTACATTGCCGAGGGTACGACATTAACAGTTACACCATATTCGACTACTACTTACTGGGTACAGGCTGTGAACAGCAGCAACTGCGAAAGCAGCGCCCGCAAAGAAGTAACAGTGACCGTGGTAGACCCTGTAGCAAATGTAAGCGGTGATGTCACCATTATGCAGGGAAAGGCTACCAAGTTGGTTGCAACTGGTGGTGCTACCTATAGTTGGTCTCCGGCCACCGGCCTGAGCGACCCTACAAGCGCCACGCCAATCGCCAAACCGGAAGTAACGACCACTTATACTGTAACTATAACAACTGCTGAAGGCTGTACAGCTTCGGCTTCGGTAACAGTAAATGTTGTGCCGGCTATAGTTCCGATGAACGCCATGACACCGAACGGCGATGGTATAAACGATGTGTTCTATGTAGAGAACCTGGAGCTTTACCCGGATTGCCGCGTGGAGATATTTACCCGCTGGGGCGAAAAGATATTCGAAAGCAAAGGCTACTCTGAACCATGGAACGGTATGCGCAACGGCAAGCCAATGCCACTCGGCGCTTACTACTACATTATTTACCTGTCGCGAGACGAAGCACCTATTTCAGGAAGTATAACAATTATTAAGTAATGCCAGCTATGAGACGTATTTTAACTATAGTAGTGGCACTGGTTGCCGCAGCAGGCACCGCACTGGCGCAACAGCGCCCTCAATACACACAGTACGCTTTAAACAATTACCTCACAAACCCTGCAGTAGGCGGCATAGAAAGTTATGCCGACCTGCGCACCAGTTACCGCGGGCAGTGGGCAGGCGTGGAAGGCGCACCGGAAACCATGTATGTCACTTTCCATGGTTCTATCGGCAACCCGGACAATGCTAAAACATCACCAAAATCCAGGAAGGCGAATAAGTATGGTTTCCCTACCCGCAACAGCTATAAAAAAGCCGTACCGCACCACGGTGTAGGGGCAGTTGTGCAGGTTGATAAAGCAGGACTTTTGCGTACCTCAACTTTTAACGCGACTTACGCTTATCACCAGCCTATTACCCGCTATTTAACTTTATCCAGCGGACTGGCAGGTGGCTTAACGCAATACAATGTCGATGTGGACCGTGCCAAGGTACTGGACCCAAGCGACCCTTACCTGGTAGGCGGTAATATGTCGGCAAGTAAAGTGGATGTGGGTGTTGGGTTATGGTTATACAGCCCTGACTTTTATATAGGCTTATCCGGAATGCAGTTACTGAAAAGCAAGCAGGAAATTGTAACCACCGATGACCCGGCCATGAACCTGCAACCGCACTTTTACGGAACAGCCGGCTTCCGTCTCCAAACCTCCAGCAACCTGGCTGTTGTGCCTTCTGTTATGGTAAAAGCAACCGGTTCGGCCACGCCTGCAGTAGATGTGAATCTGCGCGCTTTGTATGCCCAGTATGTTTGGGGAGGCATGTCGTATCGTCATAATGACGCATGGGCTGTAATGGCAGGTATTAACCTGAACTATATGTTTGATGTAGGTTATTCCTACGAGGTGGCCACTTCCAGCATGAGCCGTGTTTCCGCAGGAAGCCATGAGGTTGTAGTTGGTTTTAAACTGAATAACGCCAGCAGAGTGCTATGCCCGCAGTGGGTATGGTAGTAATTTACAGTTGAGATTTTGAAATCCCGGCAGCTGTATAGTTGCCGGGATTTTTGTTTTACCTCACCCCAACCCTCTCCTAAAAACAGGAGAGGGAGATTCTGTAAAGTTATAGTTCGTACTACTGGCGCGAGTCTCCTGACTCAACTGGCCGGCAGCGACAAGAATTGCAGTAGCCAAGGCTATCGTTTTATAGTTGGGAACTAAACACACCCCTGCCCCTCTCAAGAGGGGAATTTCTGCTGCTGTTATAGTTTACAATTTAGTTCTATAGTTGCAGTCTATCCGTAGGGACAGGTCGCGACCTGTCCCTACGGATTGGGATTGTAGAGACGCAATACTTTGCGTCTTTTTTGGGTTGATATGATCTCTACGCCCTCGCTCGCGGGACGCGAGTGTGAGTTACCTGCGGACTCTGGCCGCTTTGACCTGTGCCTGAGGCACAAGTGGCGGGACGCCATTAAGAAGCTCACACTCGCGGGACGCGGGCGAGGGCAGAAGGTATCGTTTTATGGCTACTATTTTAACCCATCCCTGCCCCTCCCGAGAGGGGAATTTCTGACTCTGCTATAGTTGGTTTTATAGTCTTACAGTACAGCCTGTCGATCGGACAGGTCGCGACCTGTCCCTACGAAACTATGGGCACGGTAAAGCGATGCAACTATAGCAGTTCCTTTAAACTATAGCTATCGAACTGATCACAGTCTTTGGGTTGAGCGCCTTTGCTTTGTTGCGATGCCGCCAGGCAACACGAGGTACGAGGGTAGCAAGAAAGCAGCAGCGCGATGCCCTTATCGAGGGCCCCTACCCCCAAGACGGGGCCTCCCGGCCGTGAGGGCACCAAAGCCAACTATAGAACAGTAGGCAAGTAAAGCTCCCAGGATTGAAAGTAACTATAGAAGAAAAGGCTTGGGGGCTGATCGTAGAGAATCAAACTATAATCTATAATAGATTTCTCACGATGCTCGAAATGACAAAAGTGTAACTATAGGACAATTAAAATCTCTCGGCTTTGCTCGGGATAACAAAACCCTGTAACCAAATCCTACTTTCATCGGAAATAAAAGAAGCAACTTGTGAGAAGAGCCAATTCAGGTGAAACCATTACCTTTGCAAACTATAACGCAATAAACACATGAGCGCCAAAAACCTACAGCTACTACTTGAGACAGCCTATGATACAGAGAACCCACAGGTCTTTGAGGAAGGTGCTGCCAATGTCTACAAAAAATTTGAAGAATCTTATAAACTCTTCGTTCAGACAGGCAAGCCAACAGATGAGCTGAATTTTAGGTTTGAGCGTGTACGTTTGGGCGTAGGTATTGCTTTTCTGAAAGCTTATACCCGACTGGCTGATAACGAAACCAGTGTGGAAGCGCTGCAGGTATTACAGGAAGCCATTGCTGCGAAAAGCTCAAAGGAGATCGACAAGATCGTCCAGAAAAAGATCAAAGTGTTTGATAACCTGTACCACGAGATTTTTGTAAACGAAGAGCGCGAACACATACTTGGCCTGTTTGAAGCTACCTTAGATGCCAGTTCTAAAGAAGAGCTCGATGAACTGATGCTGGAAGGTTTGGAGCTGCTGACTGCCATCGATTTTGAACACCATGCCCAGCAGGACGATGACGACGAACCGCTGGACGAAGATTTCCTGAAAAGCATACAGTAGCCCAACTATAGCTTGCCCCATGGAAATCACCCTGACCACCCCTGCCCTGTTGTTTCCGGCTATTTCGTTATTGTTGCTGGCGTATACCAACCGTTTTATGGCCCTAGCTAACCTGATCAGGAGTTTAAAACAACGGTATGCCACCACACAAAGCCGCGTTGTTTTCGGGCAGATCGAGAACCTGAGAATACGGCTGATCCTTATCCGTAACATGCAGGCATTGGGCATATCGAGTATGTTTGGCTGCGTGTTTTGTATGTTCATCCTATTTGCCGGTTACGAAGTAGTTGGCAAATATGTATTCGGGTTAAGCTTACTGCTGCTGCTTGGATCGCTGGCCTTAGCCCTGCGCGAAATACAGATATCCGTAAAAGCCCTGACCCTGGAACTTGATGACCTGGAAGAAGAAACTGAGAACAGTTAGTAACTAGTTAAGAGTTAAAAGTGAAGAGTTAAAAATTAACTGAACATCACTACACACAACTCTTAACTCATAACTCTAAACTCTTAACTATAAAATGTCCGATCCTAAAAAGCTGGCGATTAAAGATTTTGTGTACGAGCTGCCAGACGACCGAATCGCCAGGTTTCCGCTGCCCGAACGCGACCAATCCAAATTGCTGTACTATAAAAACGGAACTATAGCCGACTATAGATTTACCGATCTGCCTGAGCTTTTGCCTGCCGATACGTTACTGGTTTTTAACGATACCAAAGTAGTGCAGGCGCGGTTGCTTTTTCAGAAAGAGACCGGCGGTATAGTTGAGATCTTTTGCCTGGAGCCGGTAAAGCCATATACCGAAGTGCAACTAGCTATGCAGCAAACTGAAAGCTGCACCTGGAAATGCCTGGTAGGCAACAACAAACGCTGGAAAAACGGCAAACTGTACCTGCACTTCGAAGGCGGAACTATAACAGCCGAACGCGAAGCTCAACAGGACGGACATTTCCTGATAAACTTTGCCTGGGAGCCTGCCAATCTGACCTTTGCCGAAGTGCTGGAACGTTGCGGTAAACTGCCGCTTCCTCCTTACCTTAACCGCGACCTCACTCCCGACGACCGTACCCGCTACCAGACCATTTATGCGAACCAGGAAGGCGCTGTAGCGGCCCCGACTGCCGGCCTTCATTTTACAGATAAGGTAATGGCAACTATAAAATCCAAAGGCATTACCACTGCATACCTGACGCTGCACGTGGGTGCAGGCACTTTTAAGCCGGTGAAAGCTGATGTAATGGAAGCGCACGAGATGCACGCCGAGCAACTGTATTTAACCAAATATTTTATAGTTCAGCTGCTGGAGCAGGTAGCGCATAACAAACCGGTTATTCCGGTAGGCACAACCAGTATGCGCTCTTTAGAGAGTTTGTACTGGCTGGGCGTTAAAGTTCATCAGCAACCTGTCCTGCCACAAAACCAGCTGCACATTACCCAGTGGTTTGCTTATGAAACTATAGATCTGCCCACACCAACTATAGCTTTAACGGCACTGCTTAACTATATGGCAAATTATAAAACCGACCACCTGCACGCCAGCACCCAGATCATCATTGCACCGGGCTATAGTTTCAGGATCTGCAGCGGCCTAGTTACCAACTTCCATCAGCCCGAAAGTACGCTGTTGTTACTGGTTTCAGCATTGATTGGCGAGAACTGGCGTAAAGTTTACCAGCACGCCATGGACAATAACTATAGATTCCTGAGCTACGGCGATAGTTCGCTGTTGCTGCCGTAGTCTGAACCGGGATTAATGGATTGGACCGATGTAGAGACGCAATACCTTGCGTCTCCGCTATGAAACGTAGTGGTTTGAACCGGATAAACTTAACTATGCAACTATAGCCCAGCAAGTCTGAAGGCTCGCATCCACTGTAAGTCACCGGTTAGATACCGCCAGCATTTTCTTCTACTCTGGTAACTATAGCCGCAACTATGGCTCTATAGTTTCTGAACTTTCAATCAATATCTAAATCCTATCTCTCCGTAGCAGAGACGCAAGATATTGCGTCTCTACATCGGTCCAATCCATTAATCCCGGTTCAGACAAAAAAACGCCTGCCCTGGATAACCAGAGCAGGCGTTTTTAATATTTTGGAGAGATCATCTCCTCATCTTCAGATTCCCAGATCTACAAACCGTACTGAGAAATGAGGTAAACCAGTGAGGCCATGGAAGCGGCGCCTAACTGCATTTCGCGGCGATTCACGGTTTCAAAAGTGTCGATGTCGGTGTGGTGATAATCGAAATAACGCTGTGAATCGGGTTTGAAGCCGATAAGGGCTACGGTGCCCTGCCCTTTCAGCGGGCCTATATCAGCGCCACCATGTCCGGCTCCAATTTCGTGAAGGCCGTAAGGGGTCAGCAAGGGTTTCCAGGTCAATGCTTTCTGTATCTGCGCTGGAGTAGCTTCCATCCCGAAACCGCGCGGCGTAAATCCACCGGCATCCGACTCGATAGCTGCAATATGATTCTCGCCTTTGGCTTTGGCTTCCTCGGCGTACTTACGGCCACCACGCAAACCGTTCTCCTCGTTCATATACAACACGGCACGTATCGTACGCTTCGGCTTTATGCCCAGGTCTTTAAACAAACGCAGCACTTCCATAGATTGTACTACACCTGTGCCATCGTCATGAGCGCCTTCGCCCAGATCCCATGAATCCAGGTGACCGCCTACAACTATAATCTCATCTGGTTTCTCAGTTCCTTTCAGTTCCCCGATCACATTATAAGACAGCACTTCCGGCAGGTTCTCGCAGGTCATGCGCATGTAAAACTTCAGGTTCGGGTCGTTCTTAAGTTGTTTGCTCAGCAGCTCAGCGCCTTTTGTGCTGATGGCTGCGGCCGGAATCTTCTCCACGCCATCCTGGTAGCGGGTGTTGCCGGTATGCGGAACATCCTGGATCTCGTTGGCCATAGAACGAACTATAACTGCCACGGCCCCCAGTTTAGCAGCAGCCACCGGGCCACCGCCACGCTGGTCTACAGCGCCACTATAAGCCGCCATCGTCTGTACATGCGTGTTATCGAAAGGACGGTTAAAGAACACGATTTTGCCTTTTACCTTTTTCTTACCCAGTTTCTCCAGTTCTTCGAAGTTGTGCACTTCCACTACTTCGGCTGTCAGGCCGCTTTCGCCGGTGCCTATAGAAGAGCCAAGTGCTGCAATGTTCACGTCCGTAGAACCAACCTGCCCGCTCAGAACACGTCCGATCTCTTTATCGCCGCGCACCCAATGGGGCACCATTACTTCCTGTACATACACCCTGTCAAGGCCCATTTTGTTCATTACCTGCCTGCCCCACTCTACGGCAGCTGCTGCTTGTGGCGAGCCGCTCAGGCGTGCTCCAATGTTCTTGGTAAGGTAACGCAGGTCCTCGTAGCTTTTGGTGCTGGTAAGGGCGTTGTCGTAGATCTGCTTTATAGTAGCAGAATCGGAGGGAGCGGTTGATTGGCTTGCCATGGCAGGCACAGCTACAACCGTTGCCGCAGCTAACAGGAAGTGACGGAATCTGTTCTTAAATAACATTATGTAGGTGAGTTGTTTAGTTAGGTTGTTTTGTTTGTGCCTATAAGTTAGAAAATACTTTCCGGAGTTATAACATATAACTAAGTCTATACTTGCACTTTCCTGCTGATTTTATAGTTTGTCGGGGTTAGGTGAAGTTTTAAACTCTCTGCTCTTCCGGACAAGGATGTCCGAAAAAGCAGAGAGCTGATCTATTAAATTCAACAATCAGCCATTAACAATCAGTGGGTATTACTTCACATCCAGAATCTTCTTCAGGTCCTGCGGCTTTAGCGTGAGTAAACCAACTTCAGGTAAGCGTGTGGTTAGCTCTTTCCAGTTGTCGTCTTTCTTGTATACTTCGCGGAGCAGCTTGGTGGCGCCGTTTACATCGCCGTTGTTGGCCAGGGTAATGGCATGCCAGTACTTCATCTCAAGGTTATTCGGGAACATGGTTTCGGCTTTGGCATACTCATCCATGGCTTTTTCCATCTGCCCTTTTTCCACGGCCAGGTCGCCGTTGTTCATGTGTTCGTAGGCACGGTATACTTTCAGGAGTCTCGCTAATTCATCCAGTGGTTTTTCGTGATCATCTACACGCAGGTCTATGGTTTTATCATCCCAGGGCTTGTCTGTTTTTGCACCTTTTACCACCACCAAAACTGCCGATTGTTTTCCCCGGATATCACCGCCTTCGCGTTCGGCTGCCTGCATGGCCAGTAGCACACGCTCCGCCAGTGGCTTGCCTGTGCTTTGTTCAAAGGCTTTTGCCATGGCCGGCCACACTTTGTCGGTCAGCATCATGTTGGCCTGCACCGAAAAGTTTTTGCCTGTAATGTGTCCGGCATAGCGGATGCAGTTTTTACCGGTATGAGTCGCCACGCGTCCCTGCGCATCCAGTATAGAAACCTGGCGCACTTCCCGGCCTTCATCGTCTTTTAAAAGGATAGCCAGTGCTTCTTCCGGTGTTTTGCCTTGCTTTAGAAGCTCCAGCCCGCGTAACCCGAACGACTTGTTTGTGAAGGACTGGGTAGCTACCACACCAACCCCGGCCTCTACCCAGGGCACAGCCGTACCCACCGAAAACCAGTGGCTTTGTACGCCCACGGCCATTTCGCCGGTTTCGGGGTCGCGGGCAACTATAGAATAGGTATGGGCAAGTGGCTCTTCGGTTTTAAACACCTGTGCGCGGGCAGCAGGCATTGCCAGGCAGCACAACGATGCCACCGTGTAAAGCGTCTTTTTCATGAAGTTCAGGTTCATAAGAGAAATTTTAATACTATAACTATACAGCAAGTAAGGCAAGGATGTTGAGAGACTAAACTTTAACTTCCTGAGCAGTAGCAACCGGAAGTTACAGCCACAACTTCGCTACAACGTATAAGTATACTATAAAAATCAAAAAGCTACAATACAGGCCGCATTCTGCCGCCAACAAAAATGCTATACATGAAAAACCCTTATCCTGAGAAAAAGAAACACCGCCTGGCTATACTGATAGATGGCGACAATGCGCAGCCCAGCCTTATAGTTAAGTTAATGGCCGAAGCCGGAAAGTATGGCCAGATAACCATCCGCCGAATATATGGCGACTGGACCACCCCACAAATGAACGGCTGGAAAGAATGCCTGAACAACCACGCTATACAACCCATCCAACAATTCCGCTATACCATCGGGAAAAATGCTACTGACAGTGCCTTAATTATTGATGCTATGGATTTGCTGCACAGCGGGCTCGTGGATGGTTTCTGTATCGTTTCATCAGACTCAGACTATACCCGACTGGCCACACGCATCCGGGAAGCCGGTATTTTTGTGATGGGCATCGGGCAGCGCAAAACTCCTAAACCGTTTGTAAACGCCTGCAATATTTTCATCTTCACCGAAAACCTGGTTGATAACATTGAAGAAAAGCAGATTGCGGAAGCGGAGAAATCGCCTGAAAACGGTAGTCATTCGCGCCCTAACCCGGTTCCGTTGCTGAAAGAGGCCTTTAGTATGGCTGCCGACGAAGATGGCTGGGCACACCTGGGAGCCATTGGTGTAAACCTGCGCCAGCTCGACCCCAGCTTTGACCCGCGCACCTTTGGGTATGGCCAATTGCTACAGCTCATTAAAGCGCAGAAAGACCTGTTCACGATCCGGAAAGAAGACGACAAAGGTCCCTCGGCCGTGTATGTGAAACGGGCCAGCAGGAAGCGCAGCAATCGGAGGCAGGTTGCTGAGTAATGTATGATGAGTAATGCCGCAACTATAAACTATAAATCTATGGAAAAGCTATTCTTCGTTTTTATTGTTTTACTGCTGAGCACACCTGTGGCTTTCGCCCAGCAAAAAATGAGCTGCTGCACCAAGCCTGCTGCTGATGCCACTACACAGTTTGCCATGCTGGGAAGCGATAAAAGTTTTCAAGCGAAACACGACAACCCGTTGCCTTTTACCTTGCAGAACCAGAAAGGCAAAATGGTAACTTTTAAAACGCCTGATGGCAAGACCGGCAGTGCCTACGAGATAAAAGCGCCTGAAAAGACCGATGATTACCTGCTGGTTTTCCATGAGTGGTGGGGCCTGAACGATTACATAAAACAGGAAGCGGAACGACTGGCAAAAGAACTGGGCAATGTAAACGTGCTGGCGCTGGACCTGTACGACGGCCGTGTGGCTGCCGAACGGGAGAAAGCCGTGGAATACATGCAGTCGGTTACGCCGGAGCGGGGAAAAGCCATTATAAACGGCGCTATTGCCTACGCCGGCAAAGACCCCGATATTGCAACTATAGGCTGGTGCTTTGGTGGCGGCTGGTCGTTGCAGGCAGCTATAGAGGCCGGTGATAAAGCCGAAGCAGCTGTTATTTACTACGGCATGCCCGAGCGTGACGTGGAACGGCTGAAAAAGCTGGACGCACCGGTGCTGGGAATCTTTGCAAAACAGGATGCCTCTATAACTCCGGAAATAGTGCAGGACTTTGAGCAGAAAATGAAACAGGCCGATAAAAAAGTAACTATAAAAATGTATGATGCCGTGCACGCTTTCGCCAACCCCAGCAACCCCAGGTATGACAAGCAGGCCGCAGAAGACGCATACAAATTAGCCATTGAATTCCTGAAGAAGCACCTGGATTAAATAAAACCAGAATAAACTATAGTTAGCTACACAAAAAGCGGCAGCCATCAGTTGGCTGTCGCTTTTTGTTTTAAAATTTCTTAACCATCCCTACCAACTACTCATCCAACTATAGCCTTTGCTCTTTTCAGTTATTGCATTTCAGTTTTGCTAATACCACCTCCCTTAATTTGAAAATATCAATTAATTATATAACTATTTTTGTTTAATCATTAAACTATAGTTTGTCCTCATTAGTAAATCGATTTATATTTCATATGAGCCCCATCTCCGAATATTTACATCACCCTCACCTCCTTAAATAACTAATTAACAATACGTTACTAAGCATTTAACATTTTTTTAGGCTCAATCCCCAACGATGTTTAAACAAGTATAGTACAAGGCTACTCTAAGCTACACCTTAAACAATACAATACTAACAAACCCTTATTTTATAACTATTTCAATATTATGTAAAACTTTTAACTCACCTTACCTATGACTAAAATTCTAAGTTTTATTATGTTATGCTTCTTTCTGACGGGTAACATAAACGCACAAAATAAACTGGATAGCGAGCTGAAGAGCTTGCTGCAAACCACTACCGGCTCTGTCGGGGTTATAGTTACTTTCCATGGCGATGCTGCTCCCACTCCTGCCCACCTGCAACTACTTAATACACTTGGCATTACCAAAGGCGTAACATTCAAATCGTTACCTATTGCGGGCGTACTGGCCACAGCTACTCAAATAGCCGCCTTAGAGCAAAACCCGGCAGTGCGCTCCATCTACCTCAACAAGAAACTGTCTTACTACAACTACAACGGCACACATTTAACCGGCGTGCGAAAAATACGCACTGACAAAGAAATGACTGCCCGCAATAATGGCATGCCCGTTTCTGGTAAAGGTGTAGGTGTGATGATAAACGACAGCGGTGTGGACGGCACCCACGACGACCTTAAATTCGGGACACACCTGGTGCAGAACGTTTTAGGTGCCACTAACCTTAACGCACTGGATGCCATGCTACCGGTAACGTGGCTGGAGAACGTACCCAACACCGACACAAACTCCGGACACGGCACGCATTGCGCCGGCTCGGTTGGCGGTACAGGGGCAAAATCCGGTGGCTTATATGAGGGAGCTGCTCCCGGCGCTCACCTGATCGGGTATGGTTCAGGTGCTGCCTTGTTTGTACTGGACGCAATCGGCGGTTTCGATTATGCCCTTACGCATCAGTACCAGTACGGCATCCGCGTTATATCCAACTCCTGGGGAACCAGCGGCGATTTTGACCCGAACAACCCGGTAAACGTGGCGTCTAAAATTGCTTACGACCGTGGTATTGTGTCGCTGTTTGCGGCTGGTAACGATGGCCCAAGCTCTGACACACATAACCCGTATGCTATTGCTCCCTGGGTAATATCGGTTGGTGCCGGCGATAAAGACGGCCGACTGGCTGACTTTTCTTCGAGAGGGGTGAAAGGCGAAGGCGGTACATTCACAATGGATGGCGAATCCTGGACTTTTGAGAACCGCCCAACTATAGTGGCACCGGGCGTAGACATTGTTTCGACGCGTGTAATTGCCCCGATTGCCTCCCTGGAAGTGCAGCAGGATGTGGAGAAACTAGATCCGGCGCACGTGCCATTTTATACCCACATGAGCGGTACTTCCATGGCTACGCCGCATGCTGCCGGTATAGTTGCCCTGATGCTGGAGGCTAATCCATCGTTATCGCCTGCGCAGGTGAAAGAGATACTGCAGAAAACAGCTACCAACATGCCGGGGCATGAGTCGTGGGAGGTTGGCGCCGGATATGTAAACGCCTACGCCGCTGTAGATCATATTTTCCGCAACAGCACCTATGGCACCTACGCCAACTATACCAGAAGATTCAACAGCAGTGTTACCTCGCAGTCAGAAACAACGCCATTTACGATAGACTATAACCCGCTGCTGGCCGCTAACAACCAGATGACTTTTACTGTTGTGGAAGGCACCAACAGTATAGAAGCTAAGATAAGTGCAGGTGGTTTATTAGGCGAAACAGGCAATCCGGTTAACCTGATACTGTTAGGCCCGGATGGCAGTGAGCATAGAGCAGGTATTCCGGTAACATTTACACTAGCTTATGACAGGGGTGTTGCCGTAGCATCGCCGGCTGCAGGCCAATGGACACTGAAAGTAGAAGGTTTGAACGGTATAGCTCTACCTGAAACTATAAACGGAACCCTGAATGTGCAGCGCGTAACCGGTACCACAGGCTTATCTGATATTGCAGGGCATCCGGCAGAAGCATCTATTAAAATGGCTGTTGGCGCACGTTTGGCAGATGGCCTGAACGGGAGCTATAAACCAGATGACTATTTAAAGCGCATCCAGTTAGCTGACTACCTGATGATGGGCCAGGCTATCCGCCAGTTTATGCCGACCAACGGCTCCGTAACGTTCTCTGACCTGAAGGGAAGCGAAGTGCTATTAGGTGAATCGGTAACTGCCAAAGGGGCAGCATTAAGAGACAGGCTGTATGCTTATAATGGCGTAATGTTGCCAACAGGTACAGGCAAGTTCTCGCCAACAGGTAATGTAAACAGGGCAAGCCTGGCTTACTCGCTGGTGCAGGCACTTGGCCTGCAGGAACATGCCCTGGCCAGAAATGGCAAAACGGTTACAGTTACGGTAGATGGCAAACAACTCCCGATCGAAGATGCCAAATATATTCCGGCTGGCCTGGAAGGCTATGTTAGCATCGCGCTGGAATTAGGACTGATAAATGCCTACTATAGTGTTACACAGGGTCCTTTGGATCTATTCCCTAAAATGCATGCCACTTTTAAGCCAACGCAAAATGTTACGCGTGCCGAGTTTGCGGTTCTAGTTACCAGAACATACACCAGCTGGAATGCTGTTACGCAACCGGTTGCCACATCATCTACAAGTGCGATGCAGGCAGCACAGTGGGAAGAAAGCTATGCTTACCCGAACCCAAGTACCGGCCTGAGCACCATCAGCTATTCTGTTACCGCAGAAGGCCCGGTATCAGTAGAGGTGCTTGATGTAACGGGTCGCAAAATACAGACACTACTTACCGAAAAGCAGTCCGCCGGCCGCCACGCGCTGCAGTTTGATGGAAGCAACTTACCAAGCGGCACTTACCTGTATAGGGTAACCACAAATGGTAAAACATTTACCAACAGGATGGTAATAACAAAGTAAGGTACTGATCTGGAAAATGATTTTATGATTTAGGAAAAGCTCCCTGGTTCAGGGAGCTTTTTTTTATGGAATAACTTATAGTTCTATAGTTGCCGGTTTCTGAATTTTATCTGCTGGTAAATCTTACTACATTTAAAAGCTGATCAACAAACCTGCTCTGCTATGCCCTTGTTGCTACAACAAAATCGTGTTCGTCGTTTTACTTACTGGTTACTTATAGGTGCAGGCATTTACACCTTGCTGCCCTTCCTGGCACTTTCCTTTTTCAACCACCCCTCTGCCGACGATTTCAGTTTTGCCGTGCGCGACCGTGAACTGGATTACCTGACCGTGATGCAGCACTACTATAACACCTGGACGGGCCGCTATTTCAGTACGATTACCCTGTTCCGGATTAACCCTATGATTTCGGGTTCTATTTTGCTTTACAGGCTTTACTCCTTGCTGTTACTCCTTTTTTTCTGCGGAAGTCTGTACTTTTTGCTATCAACTGTAACCCGACAGGCGCTTTCTAAAACAAAGATAATTGCCTTAGCTGCCCTGTTATTTACACTTTACCTGCTTCAGATTCCCAGCCCGCCCGAAGGCTTCTACTTTTTCTCAACCTACGCTACCTACCAGTTGCCTAACATCCTGCTGATGGTCATGCTCGCACTGCTTTTTAAATTCTTCCAGACGCAGCGAGCAACAGCAAAGAAACTATACAGCATTCTAATAGCTATACTTATAGTTGCGATGGTCGGCTCTAACGAAATGGCACTGGTCATCACTTTTACAACGATAGCTTTCATAACTATAGTTAACCTTAAAAACCCGGAGGCACGGCCTTACCTGGTGGTTTTATTTATAGTTTGTGTGGTAAGCTGTCTGGTAGCGGCACTGGCTCCGGGCAACTATAATCGCATGCACGAACACCCAAATGGCGGCAAACTGGTCTGGTCGGTGGTGTATGCTGGATTTATGACAGGGCTGTCGTTTTACCGGTGGCTGTTGCCCCTGCTGGCGGCATCTATAGTTTACGTACTGTATTTCGGTTTACCATTGGCAGAAAAACTGAAGAACAACCGCGCTTTTATAGTTGATCTGAGGTTGGTAGTCTTGTACGTTCTGGCATCTATTTTCCTGATGAACTTTGTGTTTGCCTGGTCTACGGGCGAGCGGGCTACCCCACGATTGGAGAATGTGATCTATTTCTTTTTCCTGTTTGGCTGGTTTTATAGTCTGCAGGTTGCTATGCATACTTATAGGGCAGCTTTTACAGCAAACTATACTATATCTCCTGTTATTCCGGGCTTTGCACTGCTCATCTTTATCCTCAGCGTACTCAACATCGACAATAACATCAGCACTGCTTATACCGATCTTATTTCGGGCAAAGCGGCTGCTTACGACAAAGCCCTGAACCAGCGGTATGCTTCGCTTAAAGCATCAGACTGTGACTCTTGTTTAGTTGCGCCACTGCCCGCCATTCCTGAAACCATTTATTTTGCTGACATCATCTCCGGAACAGAAAACAGCAATGAAAGAACGGACAGGATATGGATAAACAATGGTTTTGCCAACTACATGAACAAGGCTGCCATCTATCTTTCTGAGCCCAACCCTCCGATTCAGGATAACCTGACCACGCTCCGAAAAACCGGAAAAAACACCTTGCGTGAAAAATCTGTTATCAGATAAAAAAAATTTAACAGCGCTTGCAACCCTTTTGCCCTAAGGAGTACTCTTGTTTTTAGAAGGCCGCTATTAAACCTACTTCCGGTGTAAGTTTCAGTAGCAACAAGGTCTTTTACACATAATGTGTTTTAGGTGTTAAAGTGAACATTAGCTCCCGTTACTTGTCGTGGCGGGGGCTTTTGTTTTTTATGACCTCTGCCAACCAAACTATAGATTTCTGTTTAGATTCCTTTTAAATCCGTAGCTAAGTATAGGTCATAGGTAAATCTGTCGCAGGTTGGCTGGCAGCTTCGGTTTAAGTCAGACAAAACCGTAACTATAGTTTTACTTCGTGACAGAATGACATAAAAAACAACCTTAAAAACGGTTGGCATATTGGTTGATAGAATGCTACCAACAGTAAAGAAATTTTTTGATAGGAAACTATAATAAAACTATAGAATGGGAAAAATAATAGGTATTGACTTGGGTACAACCAACTCGTGCGTTTCCGTAATGGAAGGTAATGAGCCGGTAGTTATTCCAAACAGCGAAGGCCGCAGAACAACTCCGTCTATCGTTGCTTTTTTAGACGGTGGTAACGGCGAGCGTAAAGTAGGTGATCCTGCCAAGCGCCAGGCAATCACTAACCCACAGAACACGATCGCTTCGATCAAGCGTTTTATGGGCCACAGCTACAACGAAATTAGCGAAGAAGCCAAGCAGGTATCTTACAAAGTAATTCAGGGCAGCAACAACACTATTCGTGTAGAGATCGGTGACCGCCAGTACACGCCGCAGGAAATTTCTGCGATGGTGCTTCAGAAAATGAAGGCTACTGCTGAAGATTATCTGGGCACAACCATAACAGAAGCAGTTATTACGGTACCAGCTTACTTTAACGATGCACAGCGCCAGGCTACCAAAGAAGCCGGACAGATTGCAGGCCTTGAAGTGAAGCGTATCATTAACGAGCCAACAGCAGCAGCGCTTGCTTACGGTTTGGATAAAAAACACAAAGATCAGAAGATCGCGGTATTCGACTTAGGTGGCGGTACATTCGATATTTCGATCCTGGAGTTAGGTGATGGCGTGTTTGAAGTACTTTCTACGAATGGTGATACACACCTTGGTGGCGACGACTTTGACCAGAAGATCATTAACTGGCTTGCAGAGGAATTTAAGAACGACGAAGGCATTGACCTGCGCAAGGACCCAATGGCACTTCAGCGTTTGAAAGAAGCTGCTGAGAAAGCAAAAGTGGAGCTTTCGTCTTCTAACGAAACCGAGATCAACCTGCCATACATTATGCCGGTTGACGGTGTTCCGAAACACCTGGTACGTAAATTAACGCGTTCTAAATTTGAGCAGCTGACTGACGACCTGATCCGCAGATCTATGGAGCCTTGTAAAAAAGCGCTTCAGGATGCAGGATTATCCACTTCTGATATTGATGAAGTGATCCTGGTGGGTGGTTCTACCCGTATCCCTAAAGTACAGGAAGAAGTAGAGAAGTTCTTTGGCAAGAAGCCTTCTAAAGGTGTGAACCCGGATGAGGTGGTTGCAATTGGTGCCGCCATTCAGGGTGGTGTACTGACTGGTGAAGTAAAAGATGTACTGCTACTGGACGTAACGCCGCTTTCACTGGGTATCGAAACGATGGGTGGTGTAATGACCAAGCTGATCGAATCTAACACAACTATACCGACCAAGAAATCGGAGACATTCTCAACAGCATCTGATAACCAGCCGTCTGTAGAGATCCACGTACTGCAGGGTGAGCGCCCAATGGCCCGCGATAACCGCACCATCGGCAGATTCCACCTGGATGGTATTCCACCGGCACCTCGTGGCGTTCCGCAGATCGAAGTAATTTTTGATATTGATGCCAACGGTATACTTCACGTAACTGCTAAAGATAAGGCAACCGGTAAAGAGCAGAAGATCCGTATCGAGGCCTCTTCTGGTCTGAGCGAGCAGGAGATTGAGCGCATGCGCCAGGAAGCAGAAGCCAACGCCGAAGCTGATAAGAAAGCGAAGGAAGAGATCGAGAAGCTGAATGCTGCTGACTCTATGATCTTCCAGACTGAAAAACAGCTGAAAGAATATGGCGATAAGTTATCGGAAGGTAACAAAACTGCTATCGAAGGTGCGCTGGGTCAGTTAAGAACGGCTCATGGTGCTAAAGACGTTGCCGGAATTGATTCTGCGATGGAAGCGCTGAACAATGCCTGGAGTGCAGCATCGCAGGAGATGTATGCAGCCGGTGCCGGACAGGAAGGCGCTGCTGGCGCACAAGCTGGCGGTAATGGTCAGGCTGGCGGTTCGCAAGGGCAGGCAGCTAACGATGGCGGCGTAACCGATGTTGATTACGAAGAAGTAGACGGTAACAAGTAAGAACCGAATACGCAACTATAGAAAAGCCCCGCTGGTTTCAGCGGGGCTTTTTGTTTTATGTCATAGTTTATTTTCTAAAAGCATAAATCCAAACTGGCTCTCCACTAAACAAGCTTAAACATTCAGAATTTGTATATATTGCATTTACTATGAAACATATCTTAACAATCTTTATGCTTTGTGCTGTTGTGTTACAAACAAATGCACAAATAGAATCCGGTACCAAATATATTGGTGGCACTATCGGGGGTAGTGCACGTACGACCACTTCTGACTACAAAACATCATCATTTAATGTGCAACCCTCTGTTGGTTACTTCCTTAACAGTAACTGGATGATTGGCCTGAGTACAGAGTATAATGTTACGAATGCTGAAAATTATGCTACTATTTATATAGGTGGTTATAACCAGCACGCTGTTACTTATAGCTTAAAATCAACAGTTATCAAACTAGGCCCGGCAGTACGTTATTATTATCATGTGAGCGATAGATTCTCCCTATTTGGTGAAGGAAGTATAGGAGTTATTTTGGTAAAAGATAAACACACCGCTGAGAACGTTGAATTTTATAGTGATCCTAATCCTTACTATAGAGGTACTACAACAATTTCAAAATATGAAAAGCTTCGTGTAGGGTTAGCACCTGGAATAGTATATTTCCCGACTCCAAGAATAGGTATTGAGTTGAAGGCCAACGTAATGAGTTATCAAACCAATCTAAGTGATGAAAAAACCCAGGCTTTGTTCAGTATAAGCAATAAAAGTGAATTTAATGCCACATTCAATTTAGCAAGTACAAGTATAGGAGCAGGATTTTACTTCTAAATTAATACACAACGCAACTATACAAAAGCTCCTTTGGCTTCAGTGGGGCTTTTTGTTTTATACAGCTATTATCAGTATATAGCGGCATTAATATTTAACTATAATCCTTTAAGCCTAAAACGCTGCCAATTTTCATTATTACACATCTTCTCCATTTCAGAAAACTTTTAGCCTCATTATGAAACAACTTTACATTACTATTTAGCAGTGCAGCCTTTGCCCAGCAGGATTTCAGGCAGGGTTATATTATACAGAATGGCGACACCACAACCGGACTTGTAGATTACCGTGGTGCCCAGCGCAACACTCACCAGATTTCTTTTAAAAGTAATAATGCTGCCGAAGCGCAGAACTTTACACCAACTCAGGTGCAGGGTTATGGCTTTAATAAGGAGCAGAAGTTCTACGAATCTAAACTGGTACCGGCTTTCGACACCCTGAGCGTAGAACAGACACTTTTTGCACAGCTGTTGGTTAAAGGTAAAGCCAACCTGTACCACCTGCGCGACCCCTTGCAGAAAGACCGCTTTTACATCTCTAAGAACGGAGAACCACTACGGGAGCTTAAGGTAGAAGAGTTTAAACAAAAAAATACCCAAGAAGGCCGTAAACATGGCCATACCTACATGATGCGCCGCGAACTGTACAAGCCTGTACTTATGCAAACGTTTCTGGATTGTACTTCTATAACCGAAGATAATATAAACAAAGTAGTTACCGGCCTCAATTCGCTTTCAACTATAGTTAAGCAATATAACGAGTGCGTTGGGCAAGAGGAATACAGCAAAGTACCATCGAAAATACGCATCGGCGTGGGTCCCATTGCAGGTATCAGCAGTTCAACGCTTTCGTATAAGATAGAAGATTCAGATATGAATTTTAACAACACCTCTGTAAAGCCTGTTGCAGGTATCTTTTTTAACTTTTCGATGCCAACAATCAGCGAAAAGCTATCATTACAGCTAGAGATGCTGTATGCGCCTAATTATTTTGAAGCAAGTTTAGGAGACAACCCCAATGTACCGGGCACCTCAACCAGCGAGATCTGGATCGATGTAACGCACCTTAAAATACCAGTTCTGGCACGGTATACCTACCCAAGAGGCACTTTCAGACCATACTTTAACATAGGCCCGGTTATAAATCTGGTGGCATCCCAGAAAAATGAGATTACCACAACATCTGCATTCGGAGGATCTACGCGCACAAAAACAGAACCTTTCCTGGGAGAAGATGATTTCCTGACATTATCCGGAGGCATGACAGCCGGTCTTGGCATCTCTTACTCGCTTCTGGGCAAGCCACTTATCCTGGAAGCACGCTACGAGATGAACGACGGGGTGTCACGTTTCTCAAGTCACGATACGAGCATCAAAAGCTTAATGCTGGTATTGTCTTACAAACTATAGGCTATCGGTTGATAACAATATTCAAAAACCCCTGCTGTATCTCAGCAGGGGATTTTTGCTTTTAAATATTATAGTTTCAGCCACTTGCGGCAAATCTGCCAAATCCGTACTTTTAAAGATGCTTGCTACATTCTACACTTGCAGTTACCAAACGCCCATCGGGTACTTAAACCTGGCAGCTACCGATACCCACTTGGTCTCGTGCCTTTTTTCGGATATAGCTTATCCCAACTCGCCGGAGCAGCCAGCGGTTTTGCAGCAAACTATAACCCAGCTTAACGAATATTTTGCAGGTACACGCAGGCAGTTCGATATTCCAATGCAGCCGGAAGGCACTGATTTTCAGCAAAAAGTATGGGCAAACCTTTTGTCGGTTCCTTTCGGAAAAACAGTTTCTTACATGGCAGTGGCAAGAGCAGTGTCTGGCGAGAAGGCGATCCGGGCAGTAGGGGCTGCTAATGGCAAAAACCCGATCTGCCTTATAGTTCCGTGCCACCGCGTTATAGGCAGCGATGGCAGCCTGACCGGTTACGCCGGCGGCCTGTGGCGCAAAGAATGGCTTTTAAAACACGAAGGCATCCTGAAACCAACCCAGCAACTCACCCTTTTTTAAACTATAACTCCTTATAACACAACCTGTTTTATTTTTTATAGTATATCAAAAACTGCAAACGCGGTTAAATGATAAACTATGACAAAAATATACCATGCAGGCTATATATCTTAAATCAGGAGAAAGAGTAGTTCCGGCTTCTTTAAGAATGCGCGCTATTGCATTTATAATTGATGCTGTACTTATAGTTACTATAGCGGCCATCGCTGATTACTATACCGTCAGCAGCAACGAAGCGACATTTGTCTGGAAACCTGAAACACTGATTTATATAGTGCTGGGCTGGTTATATTTTGCAGGCGCCGAAACAAGCGCTGTGCAGGCTACACTGGGCAAATACCTGCTTGGTTTACAGGTGGTAGATAAGCATAACAACCGCCTTACGTTCAAAAACGCTACTATCCGTTACTTTGCCAGGCCCCTTTCTATCATGATCATGCTGATGCGGTTTGTGCGTGGCCTGCCTGTAGCAAAGCACCGGTACTTCCATAACCGGGTAACCGACTCGAATGTGGTAAAACAGGCCCGGCACCATACGTAACATACCCTTAGACTATAAAAAAGCCCGCTTAGTAAAGTAAGCGGGCTTTTCCTTTTTACAGCAACTATAGTTTAGTTGGTTGCGGCGCCATAGGTATCAGCTTCTACGGTTGCTGTGCCGTCGGCTTGTATAGTAACTTTAAAGATATGGTCGTACTTGCTGTCTGCTACTTCGGCAAACGGCTTTTTGGCTCCAAGGGCCTCAACTATAGGTAGAATAGTATTTGAGTGGCCAACCACAACTATAGTTTTACCGGCATTATTGGTTAATATCTGTTTCTTAAGCCCTTCAAAATCGTGACCTTCGTACGTATTTACGGGTAGCTTGCGGACATCTGCCAATGGTTTTATGGTCAGGGTATTACGCTTGTATTTTGTACTATACAGGGCATCAACCGGCTTACCGTTTAAATAAGTTACCAGGGCTTTTGCACGGGCCTCCCCTTCCGGAGTAAGCACAGGGTCTTCGGCTTTAGGGTCTGTCGCAACTTTCTCGGCATGGCGTACTACATAAATAGTGGTCACGGCTTTGTCTTTTTCGCCATTGGCAGCAGCTACTGAGTCAGTTGGCTGGTTACACGACCAGGCCAGCCCGATCAGCAACGCGAGTACAAACCTGAAGAACAAGGATAGTTTCATAAAGTATGAGTGGGTTATAGTTTACATATGGTTAGATCTCTGAAATACGCATTGCAGCCATCACTTTTTCAGCCTGTTTTTTTCTGCCTCGTTCTCTCAAAAGCTTTGCTAACAGTACGCGGGTCTCGAGCTGGTAAGGGTTTTCTGCCAATGCAGCTTTGTACGATTTCTCTGCTTTACGTGCTTTGTCTAACGATTCCCAGAGTACACCTACCGCTGTTAGACGTTCACCCATATCAGCCGGCGATTCAGGGCGTGGCTGCTGGCGCAGTAACATGGTTGCTTTTTCTACATCGCCAAGTTGTGCCATTAACGAAACCAGTTTATAGTTGTCGGACCGTAATTTAACCCTGCCAGAGAGCAATGGTTCTGCTGTAGCTGTAGCCGAATCGCTTAAGCCTAACATAAGTTGATATCCTGCCATGCGCACTGTGTATGCCGGACGGGGCGTGCTGCTTGCCGCCACTATACGCTGGACTTCTTCTAAAGTAGCGTACGCTTTTTTATAGTTCCCCTGAGCAGCAAGCACATCGGCATACTGTTGGCGAAGCTCATAGTTCTGAGGTTTTAACGATACGAGCCTTGCCAGTTCTGCTTCACTTTCGGGTGCCTTGTCGGTGGTGCCTTTCAGCCAGTGGGCGTAAGCAAGTGCTTCGTCGCGGCGGTCGCGCAGGTAAGTTGATACGGTCGGGGCTGTTTTCACATAACTTTCTGCCAAAATAATGGCTTCCGGAACCTGACCATAAGAGGCATATAGTTTGGCGAAAGCCAGTGTGTTGGCAGCGCTTGTCATCAGGTCATCTTCCAGTTCCAGTGCTTTGCGGTATAGTTCGGCCTGTTGTTTAAGCGCTTCAGTTGCTTCGAGCTTGTTGTTGCGGCGCATGGCTTCCAGCAGTTCGGCACGAGCGACATACACAGGCGCATAGTTGGGGTTAATCTTTTCTGCTTCCGAAAGCCATTTTTCAGCTTCGTTAAACCTGTTCTGTTCCTTTTTTACGCGGGCATAGGCTAATAAGGCCGGTTGGTAATTTTCATCCCAGGTAAGGGCGGTATCTAACAAAGCCGTTGCCTGGTTATAGTTCTTGCCAGCCAAAGCCCGCTCCGATAAATTCAGGTATACTTCTGCCCAATTGCTCGCCATAGCCTGTTTGTCGCCTGACAGGTAAGCCTGCTGCCGTTTTACCAGTTTATCCAGGAAACTATACAGTTCCGGGTCTTTGGCTTTCAGGTCGGCGGTGGTGTTGATGGATTTATGGTTGAGCGGATGCACTTTTACAGGCTCAAAGTAAGCCGGATATGTCTGCGCCAGGTACTCGTGCTCGTTGTTGGCAGAATAATAGTCAAGCGTGCGGTTTTCCTTCATGGCATTCTGGTACAGGCGGCGCACTTCGCGGTTTTCGGCATCGGTAAACACCCTGCCATGAAACTGGTGCACATACTCGTGCAGCACCACATTGCGCTCCAGGTACGAGCCACGCACCACATACTCAATGGCAGCAGCCCCGCTCCCTACCCCTCTTATATCCATCCACTGGCGGTTATCAAAGGTTGTAGCCTGCCTAAAGAATGGAGAGTTCATGGCAATGGCCAGGTCGAGGTGCAGTGGCGGAATTACAAACTTTTCGTTTTGCCTGCTCAGGAACGGGAAATAAACAATACTCTCGTATAGTTGCGACCACACCATCTTCTGCACTTCGTCGCCGGGGTAGTACGTCACATCCGGAAACACACGTGCAAAATTCACGGGGTCTTTTATAGTTGTCTGTTGAATAACCTGCCGCAGCGAGTCGTAATTGTGCAGGTAAGGCAGTTGTTTTTGCTTGATGACAGCAGCGAGGGCATTATGCGCCGGGCCGTAATGCTTTTTATGTTTTAAGATATCCTGAAAAATCGTTTGAGCAGAGTCTAGGCGTTGTGCCCGTTCCATATCGAAAGCCATGTAATACACAGAGCCGCGCAGCATGGCCGGCAACACCGATTGCGGGTAATCCTTCTGCACAGTAGCAGCATGCGCCAGCGCTTCCTGTAGTTTATTCTGTGCTATCAGTTTATCTGCCTGTTGTAAAGCCTGCCTTACTTTTTCGTCTTCGGGTTGGGCGTAATCGGCGTAGGTTAGGTTGGTGTGGCCGTTGCCCCAGTGCCAGTGTGTTACATAGTGCAGCGGGTTCAGCTCCAGTGCCAGTTCCCATTGTGCGGCCATGTCGTTAAGTTGGGTAGCATCTACGCGTCGCCAGATGGCATAGCCATAGTTGAAGCGGGCATCCGGGTTAAAGGGGTTTAGCGTCAGGCTGGTGATAAGCGGTTTTTCGGCCAGCTCCGGCTTCTGGTTCCAAAAATGCACATCCGACTCCAGCAAATAGGCATCGGCATTTTTCGGATTGAGCTGCTGCACCTGTTTCGCTTTTTCCAGTGCCTGGTCGTATTTTTTCTGCAGCATCAGAATGCGACCGATCTGTAAAGTTGCAGCTTCGTGGTTCGGAGTTTTGGCTAAGATCTGGTTAGCAGTGGCTTTTGCTTTTTCCAGTTCCCAGGCCTGCACCTGTAGTTTGCTTTTGATCAGCAGCGCTTCCGCAGATTCGGGTTGTAGTTTCAGGGCCTGCGTGATAAGCTTTCCGGCTTGCTCAAACTCGTTGTTAAGGATAGCCAGTTTTGCTTTGGTAACTATAGTTTCAGCAGATGGTCTTGCCTTGGCTATAGTTTGCTCCGCTTCCTGCCACAAGCCCAGTTCCAGTAACCTTTCCGCCCTCTCGGCTGGTGCTATAGTTGCCGCCTTTGCCTGTTCCCGTTCCTGCTGCAGTTTTTCCCTAATGGCCTTTATATCGTCGGGGCGCTGGGCCAAGGCTGGGAGCGAAAAGGAAATGATTGCAGTAAAAAGAAGTATAGACTTGTAAAATAATTTCATCATCAGTTTTTCATAAATATTTCCATCATTCCATTTTTGGCCCTGTAGCCATAGAAATCCGGATTAGCATTTTGATAGAAAGCTATGTGAGCAATATTTCCAGCTTTTAAATTACTGACAAACAGAATGCTTTGCTGCTCATTTAAAGCTTTCCCATCCACTACAACAGCCATACAATCACCGCACTTTCCATCTACTATAGTTATAGATTGAGAAGCAGTGGTTTTTATGCTTTCCTTTAGGTCATTAACAAAGTCTTTCTTCTCTTTCCTTTTCTGATTTAATCCAGAGCCAGTTATCAAAAGCCAGGCACACTTAGTATGGTGGAATACTGATGACATATCAGCAAACATAAATACGCTAAGTTTATCCTTTGCTATTGTCTCTTTGCCATTTTCAATGTCAGAGAGTGAGTATGGCACACCATCTACAACTATAAAATCGCAAAAGCCAACTGTATCAGGGTCTACACTATGCTTGGCAACTATAATATTCTTTAATTCCTGAACAGAAACACCTTGAGCATTACTGTTTGTAATACAAAAAGCGTGAGTATAGAAAAGACCAGGGTGATTTTCATCAGGGGTTACTTCTTACTTTAAAAATACACACTTCTCCCGGCTAATAAAACTTTATATCTGATAAATAACATATACCCCTACACCTGCTTCTTCTCCACTTTCCGGAAGTAGATTATCTCGAGTTTTCGCATGAAGTAGATGGAAATGAGCAGCCAGAGAATGCCGGCGGAGAAGCCTGCCAGCACGTCGGTAGCATAATGTACATTCAGGTAGATACGGCTGTAGCCTATGAGCAAAAGCAGCAGGGTTAAAACGATAGTCAGCAGCCAGCGCCAGATGGGGTTTGGTACCGTTCGCCATACAATGTAGATCAGCAAACCATAAAACGAGCCGCCAATCATGGCATGACCGCTGGGAAAACTGAGCCCGGATTGCTCGAGCATCGCCGTTTCAGGGCGCGGACGCTCAAAAACACGCTTCAGCGCCTGGTTCATCATGGTACTGGTAAACGAGATAACCAGCACTTTAAGCGCAAACCACTGCAACTGCCGGAACCAGGCAAAAACTAAAACTATAAGCACCGGCACTACCATCAGATAATCAGCGGAAGCAAAAAAGGAAATAAAACGCATGATGCGCGTGGTTTCTGGGGAAGTATGGCTGGCGGCAAACCGGAACATGGCTTCGTCAAAAGCGGTGCTTTTATCTACAAATACCAGTTCCGCCATGTACACAAACAGCAGCACACACCCAAAGAAAGCCAGCCAGACCAACACCGCCTCTACCGAGAGCAATGCCAGCGCGCTTATAAACCGTTTTATCCGAGCTTTCATGCCTTATGCTTACGCAACTGCTATTATAGTCGGTATAACTATAGTTGTCAGCGCATCCGAAATGCAATTTTCAGCAAGCGTAGTGCACCTGGTTGCATTAAAGTATCACAACTACTGTCGTTCTGTTAAGAAACTTGGTGGAAAAGAGGGCCCCTACCCCCGGAGGTTAAGTCTATGCTATTTGCCACCAAGATCCTTACAGGATGACAATAAAGGAGAATGAGCCAGCCCCTACCCTGGGGTTAAGCCTTTACTACTAGCCCACAAGATCCCCCGAAACAAGTTCGGGATACACCACTTAAGGATGACAAAATAGTTTAAACAATACCTGTTACTACACCTATAGTTGGCAGCAGAAACTATAAACTATAAAAAAAGCGAAAGCCGATTCTTTAGAAGAACCGGCTTTCGCTCTGATAGAGATAATGTGCGCACGGGGAGACTCGAACTCCCACACCCGAAGGCACAGGCTTCTGAGACCTGCACGTCTACCAATTTCGCCACGTGCGCATTGGTCACTATCAAATAAACATCCCCAAAACCCTTTAACCCTCGTTCATTGGGATTGCAAAGGTACGACAGAATTTATTTAATGCAATATGTCAATAAAAAAATATTTATTCTTTTGTCACGGGCTCGTCTATTAAAACCGGCGTTATCTCTTTACGTGAATAGCGCTCCAATCGTCTAAGAATATAAATGCCAATAAAAACCCACATAAATCCGGCCGCAAAACCGGCCAGCACGTCGGTAGCGTAATGCACCCGCAGGTAAATGCGGCTAAACCCGATCAGGATAACAAAAACAGATAGCAATGCAACAAGGGTATATTTTAAGGCTGGCTGCTTTACATTTTGCCACACCAGGTATATCAGCAGCCCGTAAAACGATGCCGCTACCATGGTATGCCCGCTCGGGAAACTAAGCCCATGCGCTTCAACCATCGGTACAATGGGCCGTGGCCTGTCGAAAAAGTATTTCAGCACCACATTAAGCGTAATACTGCCCAGTGCCACTACCGGCACTTTCAGCGAATACCATCTGTGCCGTTTTATAAACACAAAGTACGCAACCAGCAACAGCGCTGCCGGGGTTAAAAACTGCCTCGATGCAAAAAAGGTAATTACTTTTATAAAATTATCGAGGCCTGGCGAAGCTATAGTTGCGGCAAAGTCGAAAGCGGCACTGTCCACACCCAACTCATCGCCCTGCACTATCTGGCTGCTTATGTAAAAGAAAACCACCACGCATGCAATAAACAGGAGCCAGACAAAGATCAGCTCTACTGTAAACAACGCTATGCCTGCGGCAACTTTTTTATAAAAACTTTTTATCATGCGTTATACATTCGTTTTTCGGGATGCTATGGTTGCGTAGCATGCGTATACGTTTAACGTAAGATTACGAACCAACTCTACTGTTATACTTATGGATGCTACAATCAGGTTATTTATTGCGGCTTCGCTGACCGATGAATTAGGGCCCTACCTGAAAGAAGCACTCAGGCCATTACTGGATGATACCCTACGGCCAATACCCCTGCAAAACATGCACCTGACTTTGTTTTTTATAGGCAATGTACCTGACACAGAACTTAATACGATCAGGCATAAAGTAAAAGAGATAGCGCACCAGTTCGAACCTTTTACCTTGCAGCTGGCAGCAGTAGAGCAGGGCCCGAAACCAACTTCGCCGCGCCTGATCTGGGCACGGTTTAACGAACACCCGGAGTTTGCAAAACTAAGTAAAAAGCTTTCCGCAACGCTGGCACTGGCAGAGCCAAACAAACTAAAACATACTCCGCATATTACGCTTGCCCGCTACCGTAAAAACATTGCCCGCCCCGAAGTAAAGCCCGCCATCTACCCGGAAAAAGAAATAACCCTGCCTGTAAATGCGATCGGTGTCTGGAAATCTGAACTGGCATCGCCACACCCGATCTACAGCATATTGGAGAGTTATCTGCTGGGCCAAAACCAAACCAAGCCCTGATAAGTAAGTATAGCACTGGAAAAACATAAAGCTATGACCCAAAACGACCTTACTGAACTGGTAACTTACCTTAAAGATAAAAACCTGACTATTGCTTTTGCCGAAAGCTGTACCGCCGGACTACTGGCATCTGAATTTGTAAAGGCCAAAGGAAGCAGTGATGTGCTTAGAGGCAGCCTGGTAGTGTATCAGCCGGAAGTTAAAATAAAGCTGCTGGATGTTCGGAAAGAGACCCTGGAGATGTACACAGCCGAGAGCCAGCAGGTAACCAATGAAATGGTGATGGGGCTGAAGAAATTGCTGGATGCTGAAATTAACATAGCTGTTACCGGACTGGCTGGCGGCGGCGGCTCCGAAACCGATGAGAAGCCTGTAGGTACCGTGTTTGTTTCGTTTTTATATGATGGTAAAGCCGAAGAGTTTCGGGAAGTGTTTGACGGCAATACGCAGGCAATCCGCAAAAAAACTGTAGATTACATTTTCGAAAAGCTGAAAGGTGTGCTGGAACAGCATTACGATCGCTAACCTATAGTTATATCTATTCATTTGTCTCTGAACCCGGATAGCGGCTTCGACCGTGTAGCATCTTTTTACGACTTGCTGGCCCGGCTGGTGTTTGGCTCTTCGCTGCAGGACGCGCAACGCTGGCTACTGCCCTTTATTCCGAGCGGCTCAACTATACTTATTATTGGGGGTGGCAGCGGCTGGCTTTTGCAACAGGTTTTATTTCACACCTCCCCGAAGCATGTAGTTTACCTGGAAGCATCCGAAAAAATGCTGCAACTGGCGCAGCAACAAAATTCCTTTCCAGCTATAGTTGAGTTTCGCCATGGCACTGATGGAAATCTACAACCACACGAGCGGTTCGATATTATCATTACGCCTTTTTTGCTGGATCTTTTTCAGGAACAGCGGCTCTCCCAGTTGATGCAAAGGCTTTATGCTGTTTTAGATCCGGGTGGTTTATGGTTGTTCACTGATTTCTGGCCGGTGAAGCAGAAACCACCTTTCTGGCAGAAGCTACTGGCAAAAAGTATGTACCTTTTCTTTGGTTTGCTAAGCGATGTGCAGGGCAGAGAGCTCCCCCATTACGGCAGGCATTTCGAAGGTTTGGGATTGAAGGAACAGCAAAGCGCAGACTTCTATAATGGGTTTGTGCAGAGTAAGGTTTATAGGAAGATATAAGTGACCTGCCCCTCAATTACGTCACCTCGATCCTGACCTTTTGAAGAGGGCCCCTACCCCTAAAGCCGGAGAAGGCAACTTGTTTATGCCATAGTTTAGGTTATAGTACTATAGTTCGTACTGCTGGCGAGCGTCTTCGCTCGAGACTTACGATGAAGTGGGCCCTCTGACTCAGCTGGCCCGCTAGGGACAGGCATTGTCTGAACCGGGATTAATGGAGATTTAAGTGATTTCTGGGATAAAGGGAATTGCTATAGTTGCTTTGGCTATAGTTTCATAGTTACTGTTGGTCCAACCACCTCTGCCCTCAGAGCTCCGCACGCAACCTTCGAAATCGCTTCCCGGTAGTCTGAGGTGGAGTTTTATGGCATTGCTATAGTTTCGGTTTTACCCCTTCCCAGCCTTCCCCTAAGAACAGGGGAAGGAGCTTTTGGCCTTTGCTATAGTTCAGGCTATCATTTTATAGTTGCTGTTTTAACCCACCCCTACCCCTCCCAAGAGGGGAATTCCGGTTGTTGCTATAGTCTAGCTATAGTTCTATAGTTTCCGTTAGTCATCCCCCTCGCCCCCTTCAAAGGGGGACCTTTCTGGCTTTGCTATAGTTAGCGGCTATAGTTCTATAGTTACAGACCAGGATCGGACAGGTCGCGACCTGTCCCTACGGAATTATCACCACGTTAAAGCTAAGTGCAATAGAGCTTCACTCAACTATAGTTTACCTATCGAACTGATCACAGTCTTTGGGTTGAGCGCCTTTGCTTTGTTGTGGTGCCGTCAGGCAACCCGAGCAGAGCGAGGGTAGCAAGAAAGCAGCAGCGCGATGCCCGAAGACGGGGCCTCCCGGCCGTGAGGGCACCAAGGCTAGATTGAAACAATAGGTAAGTAGAGCTCCCAGGGTTTAAGAATATTTGAAAGAAAGGCTTGGTTCCAGCTGCAACTATAACTAACTATAGAACCCAGATTTCTCACTTTGTTCGAAATGACAAAATAAGAATTATAAGGCACATAAGATGTCTCACAGCTACGCTGGTTCGCTCCGACTCGCGTCTCAAAAAATGCTCGAGATGACAAACCAGAAACTATATCAGTACTACTTATAACAGCTTGTAAGCAATGCAGCTATGTAAAAAAACAGACAATAAAAAAGGCTGCCCTTTTCAGAGCAGCCTTCTTATAGTTTATAGTTTCCTGTTACAGGATATTACTTATTAAACCCGGCGCTAAACCCAGCAGGACAGTAAGCGCTGCACAGATGATCAGAACCAATGTTGCGAAACCACTTACTGGTACTTTGGTATTTTCACCGGTTGGCTGCATATACATGGCTATAACTACTTTAATGTAGTAGTAGATACCAATGGCTGCCAGCACAACGGCTAACACCACCAGCCACATCAGGTTGCCGGTCTCTATTACTGCTGAGAACACGAACAGTTTACCGAAGAAACCAGCAGTAAGTGGAATACCACCCAGCGATAGCATCGAAACGGTCATCACAAAAGCCAGTAGCGGGTTTGTTTTACCCAGACCATTGAAGGCTGCAAAAGAATGATTTCCTTCCCGCGCATCTTCTACCAGTTTCAGAACACCAAACGAAATCACAGAAGCAACAGCATAAGACAAGGAATAGAAGAAGATCGCATTCTCGGACAAGTCATTGAAGGCAACCAGCGTCATCAGCAGGTAACCGGCATGCGAGATAGACGAATACGCCAGCATACGCTTTACACTTGGCTGAATGACCGCGCCAATGTTACCAACTACCAGCGTCAGTACTGTAATGGCAATAACAGTCGGGAACCAGGAAGTGAAGGAACCTTCGAAAGCTGCATTCATTAATTTATAGAAAGCCGCCACACCAGCAGTTTTAACTACAGTAGCCATAAACGTGGTAAAGAACGTTGGCGTACCCTCGTACACGTCCGGCGTCCAGAAGTGGAATGGAGCAGCAGCTATCTTAAAGGAGATACCAATCACTAAGAGCAACAGGCCCATCGTGAACATGGTATTAATTGTACCATCTGCCATCACATTGGCTGCACCTATTTCTGTAATGTCAAATGTACCGGTCGCTCCGTAGATCAGAACGATACCGAACAGCAGCACACCCGTAAAGAACGAACCCATCAGGAAGTACTTCAGGGCGGCTTCGTTAGAACGCAGGCTGCGTTTGTTACTACCTGCCAGCACATACATTGCAATAGAAAGTATCTCGATACCGATGAACAGCATGATCAGGTTCTCATAGGCTACCATCATAATAGCACCAACCAGCGAGAACAGCAGCAGAGAGTAGTATTCTGCCAGGTTCTCATCTTCCGCATCAATATAACTTTGCGAGAACGGAAGTATGAGCAGTGTCGTCAGCACCATAATACCCGTAAAAGCCACCGCATAGTTATCGATGGTGAGCATGTTGTTAAAGTAGGTCTGGGTGTTGTTCCAGCCAAGCAGGTTCACACCAAACACCACTATCAGGAACAGCAGGGCCAGCGGCAATAATATTTTCTTAGACTTCAGGAAACCTACAAAAAGGTTAACGATGCCAAAAACTGAAAGAAGTATGATCGAGGTCATGTCGTCGTATTTCCTGTTAATTAGCGGTTAATGATGTTCAGCAGGTTACCTACAGCCGGCTCCGAAATGCTCAGGAACGTGTTCGGGAACAAACCGATCCAGAATACCATGATCACCAGCGGAATAAGCACCGCTTTTTCATTGAATGTCAGGTCCGTGAAGTCTTCTGTATGCTCGGACTTGGTACCAAACATCACACCCTGGAACATGCGCAGCATATAAACTGAACTAAGTATAATGGTTAAGCCAGCTACAGCGCCAAACCACGCATTGTAATTATAAACACCCAGCAGCAGCAGGAACTCACCCACGAAACCATTTGTAAGCGGCAGCGCCACCGAGCCCAGCAACAGGATCATAAAGAAGATCGAAAGTGCTTTTGCATTCTGCGTGATACCGCCCAGGCTGGTAATCTCTCTTGTACTGGTTCTTCTCTGAATAATGTCGATGATGAAGAACAGGCCGGTTACGTTGATACCGTGGCTCAGCATCTGGATAACGCCACCTTGCAGGCCTTGCTCGTTCAGGGTAAAGATACCTGCCGCAATAAGGCCAACGTGAGCGATAGATGAATAAGCGATCAGGCGTTTCAGGTCGTGCTGACGGATAGCGATAATTGATCCGTAAACAATACCGATGATGGAAAGGATAAGCACTAGTTCATCCCACTGGCTCACGCCCATTGGCACAACCGGCAATAACCAGCGAAGCACCCCGTAAATACCCATTTTCAGCATAATACCGGAAAGCAACATCGTAGCCTGCGCAGGCGACTCAGTATACGTATCTGGCTGCCAGGTATGGAACGGGAACACGGGCATTTTAATAGCGAAAGCAATGAACAGGAACCAGAAGATCCAGCTCTGCGACTCAGCACTTAAGGCCAGCTGGTAAAACGCCTGCACATCAGATGAATGTGCTGCCATTTCGGTTGCGCCTGTCTGGAAGTACAGGTATACAAAGGCGGCCAGCATGAAAAGCGAACCGAACACCGTATACACAAAGAACTTAAGCGTAACCTTAATGCGGTTAGCACCACCCCAGATAGCGGCAATAAAGTAGATCGGAATAAGCGCCACTTCCCAGAAAAAGTAGAACAGGAACGCATCCAGTGCCACAAACACACCGATTAAGCCGGTCTGCATGAACAGAATAAGTGCGTAAAAAGCGTTCGGATTCTTATAATCGTGCTTAAAGGCCGAAAGTATGATCAGCGGAACCAGGAAAGTAGTCAGCAACACCATCAGTAAGCTGATACCGTCCATACCAATATGGAAACCGATGCCGGCATTCTCTACCCATGGCAGGTTCAGAGCATATTGTGTACGGCCACCTGCCGCATCAAAACCTGTAGTTGCAACTATAGCAATGGCAAATTCAACGAGTGCTGCCACAAAAGCCACTTTCTTGGCACCTTGTCCTTTTATCAGCAACACCAGCAGTGCAGCTAAGGCAGGCCAGAAAAGTAAAAGAGCTGTTATCATCTTCTAAGAACCTTATCCGATAAAGAAATTTAAAAACAGAATGAGCGCGATGCTCACCACCATCAGCAGAATGTAGAACCCGATAGCACCGCTCTGCGCAAAGCGAAGTGTGCGGCTGCTCTGCATCACAAACTTGCCAGCACCGTTCACGATACCATCCACGATCGTTACATCAAATACTTTGTGGAAGATAGAAGATAACCACATGATAGGGCGCACGATGATCGCGTTGTATAATTCGTCGATGTAATACTTGTTATAGATCAGGTTGTGGATAGGAGAAAGCCTGGTGCCTTCTGCTGCCGGAACCTGCTTTTTGCTCACATACATAACATAAGCCAGGATGATGGCAACTATAGCTACTGCCACTGAGATACCCATCAGCATCCACTCCGTAGCATGATCGATGTGAAGAGGGGCAACAGCTGCCGCGTTAGCCACCTGTGCGTAACCATAAATAGGCGCCAGGTAATTCTGCAGCACGTGCATGTTCTCGCCAAACACAGCCGGAATGCCAAGGAAACCACCGATCGTTGAAAGTATAGCCAGCACGATCAGCGGTAGTGTCATCGACATTGGTGATTCGTGTAGGTGAGATTTCTGAGCTTCAGTGCCGCGGAACGTACCGAAGAACGTTAAGAACACCAGGCGGAACATGTAGAACGATGTCATGAACGAAGTCAGCAGACCAAGTCCCCACATCAGTTTATTGTGCTCCCAAACATGCGCCAGCAGTTCATCTTTAGAGAAGAAACCAGCGAACGGAGGAATACCGGCAATGGCCAGCGTACCGATCAGGAACGTAAGGAATGTAATGGGCAGATACTTGCGCAGGCCACCCATGAAACGGATATCCTGCTCGTTGCTCATAGCGTGGATAACTGAACCAGCACCTAAGAACAGAAGCGCTTTGAAGAATGCGTGTGTCAGCACGTGGAAAATAGACGAATCGAAGGCCATTACGCCAAGTGCCAGGAACATATAACCCAGCTGCGAAACAGTAGAGTAAGCCAGTACCTTTTTAATATCATTTTGCGCCAGGCCTATAGTTGCTGCCAGCAGTGCCGTAGCAATACCTACTATAGCTATCACTTCCATGGTAGAGGGAGCCAGTACATACAGCACGTTCGAGCGGATTACCATGTAAATACCAGCTGTAACCATGGTTGCTGCGTGTATCAGGGCCGAAACCGGAGTAGGACCCGCCATCGCATCAGGTAACCAGGTAAATAACGGAATCTGCGCACTTTTACCCATCGCGCCTACAAACAGCAGCAGGGTAATCGTAATCATTACAGTAGAATCAATACCACCAGTGTAACGGGCAGCCTCAGCGAAAACCTGCGGGTAGCTAACCGAACCGAACGTGATAAAGATCAGGAAAATAGCCAGCAGGAAGCCCAGGTCACCGATACGGTTCATGATGAAGGCTTTCTTGGCAGCATTGTTATAGTTGGTGTTCTTGTTCCAGAAACCGATCAGCAGGTACGAGCAAAGACCAACCCCTTCCCAGCCTACGAACATCATCACGTAGTTAGAGCCCATTACAAGCAGTAACATCGAGAACATGAACAGGTTAATGAAAGCGAAGAATTTACCAAAGTTCTCGTCATGGCTCATGTAACCGGCCGAGTACAGGTGAATCAGGAAACCGATACCAGTTACCATCAGCATCATCAGCAGCGTCAGCTGGTCAATCAAAAACGAGAAACCGATCAGCATGTCGCCAACCGAGATCCAGTTATAAAAATCGACAGTGTACGCGCGGCTGCCATTGGCTGTGAAATCAACAAAAAGGTATACCGAGATAAGGAAGGAAGCGAGCACTGTGCCGCAGCCTATCAGACTTACCATACCCTTTGCGAGCTTCCTGTTGCCAAGCCCGTTCACGATAAAGCCGATCAGAGGCAGCAGCGGAATAAGCAAACAGAGCAGTGCCATCGCCTGGTTATTGAAGGGCATTACAATCTCTTGCATCTAATTTGTATTAAGTTAAGCTATTGTAGATTAGATTTCGGGCTTACCACTTCAGGCGGTTAAGCAATTGCACGTCCGTAGAGCGTATGTTACGGTAGATCATTACAATAATTGCCAGGCCAACGCAAACTTCTGCGGCGGCAACAGCCATAATGAAAAACACGAAAACCTGTCCGTTTGTATCTCCGCGGTAAGCAGAAAGTGCTGTAAGCAAAATGTTTGCAGCATTCAGCATCAGCTCCACACACATAAAGATGATGATGGCATTTCGTCTGGTAAGTACGCCAATTACGCCGATAGCGAAAAGAGCAGTACTAAAGAACAGGTAATATTCCAGCGGAATGGTTCTGATAATTTCAGGTATCTGATTCATTTTCTGTGTAGTCCGAACGTAGTCCTACTGTTAAAGTATAATCCAATATTTCGTGCCGCAAAGTTATCCCGATTTCTTAAATATCCATAACATATTTCCATACTTCTTAATACCAATCAGCTATATGCCGGCATCTATAGTTTTACTGGTTTGTAATAAGACTTATTTCTGATAAAAATACACCTGGAACAGGTTTTTACTTAGTTTTACAGTTTGGCTCTTAAGCCGTCGCCTATACTTTAGCATTAAAGATGCGTAGGTTTATAGTTATACTTGCAGCCCCTGTTTCTATAGTTTACAGGCAACCATGCAGCACAAAAATGTAACAATACGAAATGCAATCCGGATCAGAGAAAACATGATAAGAACGTATAATTATCAATCAGACTATAGATTAAGCTTAGTATATAGCTTTATTGTATTTGCAGTGTTGATAGTACAGGGGTGCACTATGGAAGAGAAAAAGGGAACGGAAAAAGTAGATGCGAAAACTATAACGGCTGTAGTTACAGGTAAAACATTCTACGAAAACATTCCTTCGGGCTCAGGTATCGAAACTGCTCCGGAGGGCTATTACATTATCGGCGACGATTCTCCGTTTCTATACCTGGTGGATAAAGATTTTAAACAGGTTGGCCGATATGCGTTATTTGATACAACTGAATTTAAAAACGGCCGCATTCCAAAGCCGCTTAAACCTGACCTGGAGAGCCTGGCAACTATAAACTATAAAGGCAAAAGTTATCTGCTTACGCTTGGCTCTGGCTCATCGGAAATGCGCAACAAAGCGTTTCTCGTGGAACTGCCTGTATCCGGTGGCAAGCCTGTTGTTAAAGAAGCAGGTTTAAAAGCCTTGTTTGATGCGTTGCAGCAAGACACAACTATAGTTGGTGCAGAACTGCTGAATATTGAAGGGCTTGCCATTTCAGATGAGAACATATACCTGCTCCAGCGGGCTCTTAACAAAGCCGGCAATGTTGTCCTGACAATGAAAGTATCTGATTTTAACGCGTATCTTTTCGAAGATAAGCCCCTCCCAGTTCCGGCTGCTACTTTTTTCCGGTTGCCAGCGTTGCAGCAATACCAGGCTGGTTTCTCAGGAGCTTATATTTTCGATGATAAGCTATTCTTTACAGCATCTATAGAAAGCGCCCCCAATGCTATCCTCGACGGGGAAGTATTAGGCAGTTACATCGGTTATATTCCTTTATCTGACCTGAAAGAAACTATAGCTGCTGACAAAACTATAGTTGCGAAGGCCACCAAAGTAACTGATAATAAAGGGAAAACTTACACTGGCAAAATAGAATCGCTGGTTGTGGAGAAGGGCAACAAAGCCGGTAACTATAGAGTTATAGCCATTTCTGATGATGATCAGGGCCATTCGGAAATTCTGGAAGTAGAGTTTATAGTTGAGTAGTTTTTTGTCTTCTGTGATAAAGCATCTAATAGGTTTATAGTTTAAGTGTCATCCAGTTCGTAAGACGAGGTATCTTATCTGTTCTATAGTTCTTTCTCTTTTGTCATTTCGAACAAAGTGAGAAATCTATCTCAGCTTATAGTTGGTGTTAGTTGTCATTGACTATAGTTCTATAGTTTGCTACACTACTTTCTGAACCAAGCCTTCCTTTCAAATATCCTTTCATCCTGGGAGCTCTACTAACCTACAGTTTCATTTCCAGCTTTGGTGCCCTCACGGCCGGGAGGCCCCGTCTTCGGGCATCGCGCTGCTGCTTTCTTGCTACCCTCGTACCTCGGGTTGCCTGAAGGCACCGCAACAAAGCAAAGGCGCTCAACCCAAAGACTGCGATCAGTTCGATAGTTAAACTATAGTTGACTGAGCTGCTATAGTTGCATCGCTTTATCGTGGTGGTAGTTCCGTAGGGACAGGTAAACCTGTCCTGTGCATGGTCTGTAACTATAGAACTATAAATGTTACTATAGCAAAGGCAGAAATTCCCCTCTCGGGAGGGGCAGGGGTGGGTTAAAACAGCAACTATAGAACGATAATTCCAACTACATAAAAAGTCCAAATCCTACCAATTCCAAAAACCTTATTAACCCCTTTTAGGACAAAAAAAGGGCTGCAACTATAAAATTGCAGCCCTTTTATATTTTAAAATCAGTTCGGATTAGAAATGTCTTTCTCCGGTTTCTTTCTTACCTAACATTACGGCACCAACCATGGCAACCAGGAACAGCACCGATGCTAATTCAAATGGCAGCAGGTATTTTGTGAACAGAACCTTACCCAGGTTCTCCACCATTCCGATCTGTGAATTAAAGTTTTCGGCATCATAAGTTCCTACATGGGCATCCTTCAGGGCTGCGAACATCACTATAAAAAGTAAACCGCCAGCTATAGTTCCGGTAATTCTGGTCATAGCAGATGCTTTCGGGTCATGATCATTCTTACCAACACTAAGGAACATGATCACAAACAGGAACAATACCATGATCGCACCGGCATAAACGATGATGTTTACGGCAGCCAGGAACTGCGCGTTCAGCAGAATATAGTGCGCTGAAATAGTGAAGAAGGTAATGATCAGGAAAATAATGCTGTGCACCGGGTTTTTAGATAATACTACCATCAGGGCGCAAAGCAAAGTAAGCGAAGCCAGGAAATAGAACACGTTCTCCATTATGGGATTATTTTGTTTCAGTGGTTTTTAAAGGCTCCACCAGTCGGTCTTTGCCATAAATAAATTCATCGCGCTCGTAACGGGCGGGTGCAAGTTTATCGTCCTGCAGGAAGATAGCAGCTTTAGGGCACGCTTCTTCGCACATACCGCAGAAAATGCAACGAAGCATGTTTATCTCATATGTTACTGCATACTTTTCCTCACGGTACAGATGCTCTTCACCAGCTTTACGCTCTCCGGCAATCATGGTAATGGCTTCTGCAGGGCAAGCAACGGCGCAAAGGCCGCAGGCAGTGCAACGCTCAGCGCCGTTCTCGTCACGTTTCAGTACGTGCAGGCCACGCCAGATATCGCTGCGCTCGCGCGTTTGCTCCGGGTAATTTATAGTTGCCTTCTTTTTAAAGAAGTGTTTTAACGTAATACCTAAGCCCTGCGCAATTGCCGGAAGATAAGCCCTCTCTGCAAAGGTCATCTCGCGCTTCTGCACTTTCTTGCTTCTATTTGATAATGGTTCCATTATATCTTGTCTCCGTTATGATCAGCCATACATTATAGTATAACAATCAGATTTCGGTACTATAGTTTAAAATAAATAGTCTTTCAGCAGAATAGCACCACCTGTCAGTACCATATTCAGTATTGCCAGCGGAATTAATATCTGCCAGCCCAATTTCATTAGTTGGTCGTAACGGAAGCGCGGAAGCGTCCAGCGAACCCACATAAAGAAGAAAATAAAGGCAAAAATCTTGGCAAACATTACAGCTACACCAACCATAGTTACCACGTTATTGGCCAGCACCGGATCGCTGATAGCTGAACGCAGGTTCTCCATGAACGGGAAGTTGTAAGCACCAAAATATAGTGTTGACATTACCGCCGATACTACAAAGATGTTGATATATTCCGCAAACAGGTACATACCCAGCTTCATCGAGCCATACTCGGTGTGGTAACCACCTATAAGTTCCGCTTCAGATTCCGGTAAGTCGAATGGCGTACGGTTTGTTTCAGCAAATGCGCACACCAGGAAAATGATAAAGCCAAGCGGCTGGTACCAGATGTTCCAGTTAAAGCCCTGCTGCTGCTCCGCGATCTCTCTCAACGAAAGTGAACCTGTCATCATCAGCACCGCGATCAGCGAAAGACCCATGGCCAGTTCGTAGCTAATGTTCTGCGATGCTGCACGAATGGCGCCCAGCAGCGAGAACTTGTTATTCGAAGCCCAACCACCAATCATCAGGCCATACACACCCAGCGATACAATGCCAAAAACATACAGCACCCCGATGTTAACATCGATAGCCTGAAGCCATATTTCACGGCCACCAACTATAAGCATGTCGCCGAACGGAATAACCGCGCTCGACATAGTAGCTACCAGCATGGCAATACCCGGACCGATAATGAACAGTGCTTTGTTCGCTTTGGCAGGTATAAATTCTTCTTTAAAGAACAGTTTACCGGCATCGGCAAGCGGCTGCAGCAACCCGAAAGGTCCTGCACGGTTCGGGCCCACACGATCTTGGATAAAGGCTGCTATTTTACGCTCAAAGTAAGTTGAATAGGTAGCGATCAGTAGAGTGATACCGAAAATTACCAGGATAAAAATCCCTTTATATATTAGGTCTACAGACTCCATGTTTATTCCTGTGGCAGGTTTTTCTTGGTAGAACTTGGTAAGTTAGGCACGATAGGCACATTCAGTACCGGCAGCTCGTAATGGTTGGCCGAAATTACAGAATTGCGCTCAATATGACGCGGCCCTTCAATGGTCCAGTCCTTTGTTTCTTTCTTATCGAAGCGGCAGGTGTTACAGATAAACTCTTCTACTTCGTTATACTGGTCCTTGCGGGCTGTTACGCGCAACACTTCCTCGCCACGTGTCCAGAGCGTTACTTTACCGGAGCAGGTCGGGCAGTCGCGGTGTGCATCCATTGGCTTTGTAAACCAAACACGGTTCTTAAAGCGCCAGGTCTTATCTGTAAGCGCACCTACAGGGCACACATCAATCACGTTACCAGAGAAATCGTTATCAATCACGTTCTCAATATACGTTCCGATCTCAGCAGCATCGCCACGGCCTAAAACGCCATGCACACGGTTAGCCGTGATCTGATCAGCAGTATACACGCAACGGTAGCACAGAATACAGCGTGTCATGTGCAGCTGTATGTAAGGGCCCAGGTCTATCTTGTTAAATTTACGGCGCTCTTCTTCGTAACGCGTAGCACTTACACCATGCTCGTAAGAAAGGTCCTGCAGATCGCACTCACCGGCCTGGTCGCAGATAGGACAATCCAGCGGGTGGTTGATCAACAGCATTTCCACGATGCCTTTACGGGCATTCAGAACATCTTCGTTGGTCGTATTCTCTACCACCATGCCATCCTGCACCGGCGTAATGCACGACGCTACCAGTTTTGGCATAGGGCGTGGGTCTTTGGCAGAACCCTGCGTTACTTTTACAAGGCACACACGGCACTTACCGCCACTGCCTTTTAATGGAGTATAGTAACACATGGCAGGCGGCACTACACTGCCACCAATTTTTCTGGCGGCCTGCAGGATGGTAGTTCCATCTTCTACCTCTACTTCAATGCCATCGAACGTTATTTTAGCCATTATTTCTATGTTCGTTTTTCGTGGTTCATGAGATTGCAGAACTACGAATTATAATTTACTTTTTATACTATACCAGCAACACTGGTTTTCACTTCAGCTTTTCCTAATTTGAAACCGCTTTCAGGCCAACTATAGATGCAATAAGTGTTGTTATAAAGAACAGTCTCCAGAACTCAGCAGGTTCTTTAAAGAAGAATATCCCCATAAGCACAGTGCCAACTGCTCCAATTCCTGTCCAGACAGCATAAGCCGTTCCGATCGGCAATACCTGGGTTGCTTTTACAAGCAAGAACATGCTTATCGAAAGACAAACCAGGAACCCAACATACCAGTAGGTTGCCGTAACTCCCGTGGACTCTTTGGCTTTTCCCAGGCAGGACGCAAATCCTACTTCAAACAGCCCGGCAATAATTAACAGGATCCAGTTCATGTTCTTCTTTGCTCTTGCCCCATAGCTTCCAGCATTATCCTGAAAGTCAGTGGATAGGCTCGTTCCTTAAGCTATAGTTTCAGCTAACTGGCCTCTGTATACAGCTCCTGGCAATATTGCCTCTTTCGGATGCTTAATGTGCCACTCAAACTCGTCGCGGAAGTGACGGATCGCACTTGCCACCGGCCATGCTGCTGCATCGCCTAGCGGGCAAATGGTATTACCTTCAATCTGCTTGGCTACACTTACCAACAGGTCTATGTCCTGCTGATGGCCGTGACCATGCTCGATGCGGTGCAATACTTTTTCCATCCAGCCAGTACCTTCACGGCAAGGGCTGCACTGTCCACACGACTCATGATGATAGAATCTGGCATAGTTCCAGGTATTGCGCACAATACACTGGTCTTCATCGAAAACGATGAATGCACCGGAACCCAGCATCGAACCACTCACAAAACCACCGTCAGATAACGATTCGTAAGTCATCAGGCGGTCTTCGCCGGCAGCCGTTTTAGTTATCAGGTTAGCAGGCAGGATCGGAACAGAAGAACCACCCGGCACAACGGCCTTCAGTTGCTTGCCTTTCCAGATACCACCGCAGTATTCGTCAGAGTAAATGAATTCTTCTACCGGAACACCCAGTTCGATTTCGTAAACACCAGGCTTATTGATGTTACCGCTGCATGAGAATAACTTCGTACCTGTACTTCTACCGATACCGATCTTTGCATACTCTGCACCACCGTTGTTCACGATCCACGGCACAGACGCAATAGATTCCACGTTATTCACCACCGTTGGCGAAGCAAACAAACCTTTCACAGCCGGGAATGGCGGCTTGTTACGTGGGTTACCACGCTTACCTTCCAACGATTCCAGCAGAGCAGTTTCTTCACCGCAGATATAAGCACCACCACCCGGAGCCACATGCAGGTCCAGGTCGTAGCCAGAACCCAATATGTTTTTACCAAGCAAACCGGCAGCATACGCCTCAGCAATCGCTTTCTCCAGGATGCGCAGCACAAACATCAACTCACCACGGATATAGATATAAGATGTGTTCGCCCCCAGCGCGTAGCTCGACGTGATCATACCTTCTATCAGGGAGTGTGGCGTTTTCTCCATGAAGTAGCGGTCCTTGAAGGTTCCAGGCTCCGACTCATCGGCGTTGCAAACCAGGTAACGCGGAACACCTTCAGGCTTAGCCAAAAAACTCCACTTCATACCAGTCGGGAAGCCGGCACCACCACGACCACGCAGGCCTGATGTTTTTACTTCTTCCACCACCTCGTCGGGAGACATCGTTTTCAGGGCTTTCTCTACCGAGCGGTAGCCGCCATGCTTACGATATACTTCCAGGGTCTCGATGCCTGGTACGTTTATATGTTCAGTTAATATTTTAATTCCCATTGTTACAGGATATATAGCTTGGCAGTTACTCTATAGTTTGCTGCCTGATTATACTTTATTGTTATATGACAAAGGATTTTTTTGACAAAGGACAAGAGAAAAAACTTATCACAAGTCCTTTGTCTTATGTCAAATAGTCTTTTGTCTATTGTGCCTGATGATAAGGTGTTTCTACCTCGGTGTTGCGCATTGTTTCCAGAAACTGATCCAGCTTTTCTTCTGAATCGATGTTCTCATAAAACTTCTCGCGAACCTGCAGCATCGGGCCTGTTCCGCACGAGGCAAGGCATTCTACAGGCTTCAGGGTGAACATACCGTCAGCAGTTGTCTCACCTTCTTCTATGTTCAGCTTCTCCTTTAGCATATCGATCACCTGGTCGGCGCCACGCAGGCAGCAAGGACCTGTACGGCACACTTCCAGCACATGCTTGCCAACCGGTTTCAGGTTGAACATGGTGTAGAACGTAGCCACTTCGTAAACTTCGATGGGCTGTATGTTCAGGATTTCGGCAATTTTATCCATCGCCTGCGGGCTCAGCCAGCCACCAAATTCTGCCTGTGCCACGTGCATGATAGGTAGAATAGCGGATTTCTGACGTCCTTCCGGGTAATGGCTGATGTAGCGCTGGATCTCGGCCATGCCTGCATCAGAAAACTTTACTTCGTTTATAGTCTCTGCCATTTTATAGTTGTCATCGGCTGTTTCAGGCAACCAATGTTAAATGGTAATAAAATCTAAATATTAAGCGTCGAGCTCACCGGCAATTACGTTCAGGCTACTCAGCGTGAGGATAGCATCCGCCAGCTGACCACCTTTTATCATCTCGGTATAAGCTTGGTAATAAATAAAGCAAGGACGACGGAAATGCAGACGATACGGCGTACGGCCACCATCTGAAATAATGTAGAAGCCTAGTTCACCGTTACCACCCTCTACGGAGTGATACACTTCGCCAACCGGAGCATCAATCTCACCCATCACAATTTTAAAGTGATAGATAAGGGCTTCCATGTTGCGGTATACTTCCTGCTTTGGAGGTAAATAGTAATGTGGTGCATCAGCGTGGTAAGAGCCTTCCGGCAGGTTTTTGTATGCCTGCTCAATGATCTTTAAGCTTTCCCAAACTTCCGCGTTACGCACCAGGAATCTGTCGTACGTGTCACCTTTAGAACCTACCGGTATTTCGAAATCGAAATCTTCATAAGAAGAATATGGATTCATAACGCGCACGTCATAATCCACACCGGTAGCACGCAGGTTAGGGCCGGTAAAGCCATAGCTCAACGCACGTTCCGCTGATATAGCACCAACGTCTGTTGTTCTGTCGATGAAGATACGGTTACGGGTAAGCATTTTCTCGAACTCTGCCCATACTTTCGGGAAGCGCTTGAGGAACTCACCGATCAGGTGTAATGCTTTAGGAGAAAGGTCGCGTTCCATACCACCGATACGACCCATGTTCGTAGTCAGGCGGGCACCGCAAACTTCTTCGTAAATGTCGTAGATGTTCTCACGCTCCTGCATCACATACAGGAAGCCGGTAAACGCACCAGAGTCCACACCCAGAATAGAGTTACAGATCAAATGGTCCGAAATACGCGCAAGCTCCATCATGATCACGCGAATGTACTGCGCACGCTTCGGGATCTCGATGCCTAACAGCTTCTCAACCGACATATGGTAACCCATGTTGTTGATTGGAGACGAGCAGTAGTTCATGCGGTCGGTAAGCGGCGTGATCTGGTAGAACGGACGGCGTTCTGCGATCTTCTCGAAAGCACGGTGTATGTAGCCGATCGTCGGAACAGCGTCCACAATCACCTCACCGTTCATCTGCAGGATGTTCTGGAAAATACCATGCGTAGCCGGGTGCGTTGGCCCCAGGTTAAGCGTGGTTAAGTTCTCGTTATGTTTATCTTGTAGTTTCAGATCCAGGTTCTCGCGAAACTGCTCTAATCCATCAAGTTCAACTGTCTTAGTTTCAGTAGCCATAATATGCTTCTAAAGTATAGCCGCCAACTATAAACTGGCAGCAAAACCGGCTTAACGGCCGAAAAATGTATTTACCTTATCTTCTCGTGTCTGATCTTCCAGCGGGTACTGCTTCAGCATCGGGTGGTACTCCATATCCTCCACATTCAGGATGCGGATCAGGTTCGGATGACCGGCGAATACAATACCATAAAAGTCGTAGGCTTCGCGCTCCATCCAGTTGGCAGCAGCGTAAAGGTCCGTCAGGGTAGGCATTACCGGGTCCGAGATCGGGAAGTATACTTTAATGCGCAAGCGGTAATTATGACGCAAGCTATGCAACTGATACATCATGCAAAGCTCCTTGTCTTTCTGCTCCGGATAATGCACACCGCACATCGTAGTCAGGAAACTGATCTGCAGTTCCTTGTCGTCGCGCAGGTACTTTATCAGCTCATGAATGGTCTGGCGGTTTGTCTGGAACGTCATGATCCCATCCGGATTCATTGCATCCGTGATGTTCTCTTCGCCAAACTGTTCTATGATCTTACCGAGTACGTTTTCGTTCGTAAGCTCCATGATGCTTATTTAATATTGTAAGATTCCAAAAGAGCCTGATACTCCGGTGAGTTGCGGCGGCGGAGTGATTCGTTTTTAGCTAAATCCTGCACACGCATCAAACCATCCAGTATCTGCTCCGGGCGTGGCGGACAACCAGGCACGTACACATCCACAGGCACTACACGGTCAATGCCCTGTAGTACAGAATATGTATCAAAAATACCACCTGACGTAGCACAGGCACCAACAGCTACTACCCAGCGCGGCTCAGACATCTGCTCGTATACCTGCTTTACAACAGGCCCCATTTTCTTAGCTATAGTTCCCATAACCAGCAGGATATCTGCCTGACGTGGCGAGAAGCTTGGTCGCTCAGAACCGAAACGTGAAATATCGTAATGCGCGCCCATGGTAGCCATGAATTCGATACCGCAGCACGAGGTAGCAAAAGGCAACGGCCAGAGCGAGTTCGCACGGGCCAGACCAATTACTTTCTCAAACGATGTAGCAAAAAAACCCGCGCCGGTATAACCTTCCGGGGCTTCTGCCATTTTAATATCTTTATTAGAATCGCTCATTTCAGAGTTGAATTTTGTTGTACGAAAAGGCTTTTCAGGGCCTCTTGCTCTAACAATAATGTTCTTGTAATAGTTTAATCTATTCCCACTTCAAAATACCCTTCTTCAGCACGTAGAAGAAGCCGGACATCAGCAAACCAAGGAATAAAAGCATCTGCAGGAAACCTTCCACACCAAACTCTCTGAAATTGACCGCCCAAGGGTACATAAAGATGATTTCCACATCAAAAAGCACGAAAAGGATGGCCGTCATGAAGTACTTGTAAGATATTGGCGTACGCGCATCACCTACTGACTCGATACCACTTTCCCAGGCAGCATCTTTAACAGCACTGCTGCGCTTAGGGCCAAGCATGTGTGTTGCCACCAATGCAAAAATCACAAAGCCAATGGCCGCTGCAAATTGTATCAGAATCGGCAGGTAGTCAGACGGTAAGTACTGATTCACAGTAGTTTCCATAAAGTTGTAATTCTTTCTTGAAATTTAGGAGCAAAATTAGGGATAAATAGCCAACAATCAAAAGTATAAGTTGACTGGAAATTGGTGTGAAAAGCATGATTTATCTCACTTTTCACAGCAGTGTAATTTATCTAAATGCAAATATAATAAAACAAAGGGCCGCACTTTTTAGAGTACGGCCCTTTATCTAAACTATAGATTTATTATTTATTCTCGCCCAAGAAAGGGTAACGGTAATCTACCGGCGGCACAAATGTTTCTTTGATAGAACGGGCTGATACCCAACGCAGCAGGTTCAGCATAGAGCCAGCTTTGTCGTTCGTACCGGAGGCACGCGCGCCACCAAACGGCTGCTGCCCAACAACGGCTCCTGTCGGTTTGTCGTTGATATAGAAGTTACCGGCAGCCTGATCTAACTTTTTCGTAGCGTATTCTGCTGCGTAGCGGTCCTGGCTGAAAATTGCACCGGTAAGTGCGTAAGGCGAAGTCGAGTTAACCAGTTCTATAGTTTCTTCGAAGTTATTTTCGTCATACACATAGATCGAGATAACCGGCCCGAAAATCTCTTCGCACATGGTAACATAAGTCGGGTTATGCGACAGCAGCACCGTCGGCTCTATAAAGTAACCTTTTGACTTGTCGTAACCGCCACCTGCAATGATCTCTACTTCGTTGCTGTTTTTCGCATTATCAATATACTTGGCAATCTTGTCAAAAGACTTCTCATCGATCACGGCGTTAATGAAGTTGCTGAAATCTTCCGGAGCACCCATTTTAAAGGTTTTCAGGTCTTCGATGATATAGCCTTTTACTTCATCCCACAGGTTGCTTGGGATGTAGGCACGCGACGCAGCAGAGCATTTCTGGCCCTGGTACTCGAATGCACCACGAACGATACCTGTAGCCAGTGCTTTGGCATCGGCAGAGCGGTGGGCAAGTATAAAGTCTTTACCACCTGTTTCGCCAACTATACGCGGGTACGTTTTGTACTTATGGATGTTGGTACCAATCGTTTTCCAGATGTTCTGGAATACGCCTGTGCTACCTGTAAAGTGGATACCTGCAAAATCAGCGTGGTTAAAGATAACATCACCGGCAGTCGGGCCATCTACATAAACCAGGTTAATAACACCATCCGGCAGGCCAGCTTCGCGGAACAATTCCATGATCACCTGAGCAGCATAGATCTGTGTATTAGCAGGCTTCCAAACCACTACGTTACCCATCATGGCAACCGAAGCAGGCAGGTTACCGGCAATAGCTGTAAAGTTGAATGGCGTTAAGGCAAACACAAAACCTTCCAGCGGGCGGTGCTCCATGCGGTTCCAAACGCCCGGAGAAGATTCCGGCTGCATCTGGTAAATCTCCGTCATGTACTGCACGTTAAAGCGCAGGAAGTCGATCAGTTCACAGGCAGAATCAATCTCCGCCTGGTAAGCATTTTTAGACTGCCCCAGCATAGTAGCGGCATTCAATCTTGCTCTCCAGGGACCAGCCAATAATTCGGCAGCTTTTAAGAAAATAGATGCGCGGTGCTCCCAGCCCATGTTTGCCCAGTCTTCACGCGCAGCAAGTGCAGCATTAATAGCCTGTTCCACGTGTGTTGCATCGCCTTCGCTGAAATGCCCCAGTATGTGCTTGTGATCATGCGGCTGAAGCATCGGCTTCTTTTTATCGGTATAAACTTTGTCGCCACCAATGTACATCGGCACATCGATCTCTTTCGACTTCAGTTCTTTATAAGTGCGCTGCAGTTCTTCGCGCTCCGGCGAGCCCGGTGCATAAGACTTTACAGGTTCGTTTATGGGTGTTGGTACTTTAAAAAATCCGGTTGCCATGTAGTTTATAGTTAAGGATTTAAAATATTCTTCTGATGGTTTTTATAACCATGGTGCAAAGGTAAGGCTATTTCTGCAAATAATCTTGTTCGTTGTCGGGTTTAACCTTGTAAGGCAGTTCGTGCCAGCATCTTCCCGTGATTTAACAGTTTCTCAGAGGATTTGTTAGTTGCTATAGTTGGTTTATAGCTGGGTTAGTTGATGTGTTATAGTCTATAGATGGCTCTTGTCATTCCGGTCTAAGCCTGGGGATCTTATGTGCCTTATGGTTTCTCTTTTGTCATTTCGACGTTAGGAGAAATCTGAGTGCTATAGTTTGATAGTTTCCTCTTTGAACCAAGCCTTTTCTTCTATAGTTACTTCTAATCCTGGGAGCTCTAGCCTATTTATTGTTCTATAGTTTCCTTTGGTGCCCTCACGGCCGGGAGGCCCCGTCTTCGGGCATCGCGCTGCTGCTTTCTTGCTACCCTCATTCCTCGGGTTGCCTGACGGCACCGCAACAAATCAAAGGCGCTCAACCCAAAGACTGTGATCAGATCGATAGCTATAGTTGCTATAGTTTGAAAGGCTATAGTTGCATCGCCTTATCGTGGTTATAGTTCCGTAGGGACAGGTAAACCTGTCCTGTCCGTGGATGGACTGTAACTATAGCTAATTCAGATTTCTCCCGCTGGTCGAAATGACAGTTGGGCAAGTAGCAGAAAGCCTCCCTCAGAAGAGGGCAGGGCCGATCCCATTAAATTCAACCTCTTTAATGCCCCTACCCTTGAGGGGACTACGGGAGTGTAAATCAGCAACTATAGCACGATAATTCAAACTATAACTATAGCCGAAATTCCCCTCCCGGGAGGGGCAGGGGTGGGTTAAAACCGAAACTATAAAATGATAGCCTCAACTATAGCGACAGCTCGAAAGCTCCTTCCCCTGTTTTTAGGGGAAGGCTGGGATGGGGTAAAACTATAGAACTATAGCCTTAACAATATAGCCTATCTTCCTTCAACCAAGATCCTTTCAGGGTGACAAAAAATAGGGAGTAGTTGCAGCCCCCGCCTTAGGCTATCGGGAAACAACTTCGAAGGCAGCGAGTGTAGACCTGAGGAGATGACGGGGTGGTTGGACCACCGCAACTATAAAACTATAGCTGCAACTATGGCAATACCCTTTCTCCTAAAAATCGCTTAAATCTCACTTAATCCCGGTTCAGACTTGAAACAAAAACAGCCAGCTCATTTCTGAACCAGCTGTCTCTGCATCAATAAGTATCTTAAAATCTTTGTTCTAACGAGCTTCTTCCAGTGTAACCTTTGCCCATTTACAAATACCTCCGAGCGGCGGGTTATACTTGTATACACTCACCTTCACCGACTGCACAAACGGAAACTTGTCATAAACCTTGTCGATGATGCGGATGCCGAGATGCTCCAGTAACCTTGCGGGAGTTCTCATTTCTTCCAGCACCAGCGCATAAAGCACTTCATAGTTTACTGTTTCATGCAAATCATCTGTTTCGGCGGCGCGGCGCAGGTCAGTATTTATCGTCAGGTCAATGCCGTACTTGTTTCCGATCTTCTGCTCTTCGTCGTAAAACCCATGAAAGGCAAAGAATTCCATGCCCTCCAGTGCGATCTGCCCCATTCCCGCTTAGCCTATCTCGTCGAAGAAAGAACCGTTCTGCTTAACAGCTGCTCCGTTAGTAGCATAAGCATTACGCGATGGCTCTGTCATAGGTGGCTGTATTTCAGGCTTGTCCGGCTGAACCGGTTTAATTTCAGGTACAGGCTTCTCAATATCCGGAGCTGGCACACGACCCGGGTAGTCCGGCTTTATAGGCTCAACTTCAGGCGAAGGCACATTAGGCATTGGCGTTACCGGGTTCGGGATTTCAGGGTGCGGTTGGGTTACGTCTGGTGCCGGGTCGCCAAGTGGATTATATTCTTTGCCGTTATTTTGTACTGCAATCGGTGCATTAGCTGCAGTAGAAGCAGGTATCTGCTGCTGTATCGTTTCGGTTGTGATGTCCATATCTTTCAAGGTTTTCAGCAGCTCTGTGTTATCTATGTTAACATTAGCCGCTCTTGAAAGCATACTGTTTACTGAACTCTTTGGTTTAGCTTTTGTGCGTTCAACTTTATCCAGCGCATCATTCGCAAGGTTTTTCAGATCACGAACAAGGGTATCCAAATAGCCTTCCATACGCTGGTATTCCTGCTCCAGGCTCTTCACTTCTTCCTGCATTTCTGCTACCATTTTCTCGGTCTGGCGGCCGGCATCTTCCAATACCTGGCGTGCCTGGTTGCGGGCTTTGTTTAAGAGCTCGTTTGCCTGAAGCTCTGCTTCGCGGGCACGCAGTTCAGCTGACTTAGTAGCCTGCTCTAAAATATTGTTCCCGGTATCTTCGGCAGTTTTAAGCGTTTTATATAGCGATGATTCCACTTCGCGCAGCTTCTGGGTTTCGCGGTTGGCGGCGTCCAGCTTCATGCGGAGGTCTTTATTTTCATCCATCATTTTCTCCCACTGCTGCGACAGCGTAAGCAAAAATGCGTTTACTTCATCCTTGTCCAGTCCTCTGAAAGCCTTCTCAAACGTTTTCTGCCTGATATCTAACGGTGTAATCTTCATAATGCATCAAAATTTATATCCCAAACCGAAATGGTGCGGTCATCGCTACACGAAACTAACTGATTCTTGTGAGCCGACCAAAATAATTTATTAACCGATGTGCCGTGGCTTGCATTCCGAACTTTATCGATCACTTTCAACAACTTAAAGGTTTCGGCATCCCAGACCTTCACCGATTTGTCCATGCTGCAGGTGGCAAAGTAGCGGCCATCAGGGCTATAGACGATGTTGTTGATCGTATACATGTGCGCGATCACGTAGCCACGCTCCTTATAGTTGTTCTGTGCTTCCCAAACTCTAAGGTGCGCATCACGACCACCCGTTAACAGCAGTTCGCCATCCGGTGAGTAAACTATAGTAAACACCGAGTTGGTATGGTTCTGCAGCTCATAATTCAAATCCATTGTGGAGGCATCAAAAATGCGTACGGTGTGGTCGCTGTAGCCGGCTGCCAGCTCGTTGGTTTTAGCATTGTAAGCCAGGCTGCGCACACTTTTTTCTGATTTCCGAACTATAGTTTCCAGCTCAAAAGTATCGGCAGCAACTATAGCAATTCCACCGTTTTTCAGGCCCACATAAACTTTATTCAGCTCAGCCACATAAGCTATATCAAAAATTGGCACTTTGGGCAGCGGCACCGATTTAACTATAGTTTTCTGTTTTACATCGATCACGTGCAGGCCTTCATTGTTCTGGCCAACCAACAGCAGGTCTCGGTCCGGTATGTATTTGATGGCGTAAACAGAGCTTTCGGTACGGGCAATCAGTTCGCCCTGCTCAGGGTCGTTAAAATCCCAGCGCACGATCATGCCATCGCCTGCGGCAGAATAAAAATGCGTTTCGCTACCAGATTGCTCTAAACTATAAACACAGTCGCGATGACCGGTCAGGGTGGCTATTTTCTGTACTTGTACTTTGCTCGCCATTTGTGAAATCAGCGTAAGTTAAATTTTACCTAAATTTACGATTTACCCGGCAGCCCTACAAAAAGCACCGGCTTTACTTTACTTATGCCCCTACTCTTTACCCGCCAGCTAAACGAGCATACTGTACTTGGTGCGTGGTCTATAACAGAACGCGCCGATGCGCTTTTGCTTGCCCTGCCCTCCGGAATTTCCCCGGAACTGATGCTGGAGCAGGCTCACCCGAGGCGGCAGGCAGAGTGGCTGGCCAGCCGTGTGCTGATTTATAGCTTGCTGCAACAGTTTACTTCGGATACACCTATAGTTCTGCGCAATGAAAATGGCAAACCGGTATTTGAGCAGGCACCTTACTTTGTATCGATCAGCCATTCGCCGGGGTTGGCTGCAGTTATAGTTTCTGATAAATTTGAAGTTGGCATAGATGTTGAATTACTAAGCCCGAAGGCGCTGCGCGTGGCTCACAAGTTTTTAAGCGAAGACGAGAAGAACTTTACTTGTAACGAAGCTGACAAGACCTGTTTATACTGGAGCGCCAAAGAAACATTGTATAAAATGTATAGCCAACGTAAACTGTTCTTTAAAGAGAACTTATTGCTACAACCCGATCCTGAAACAGATAATTTGCTGTGGGGGCGTGTGCAGACCGATAATTTTTCTAAATTGTATCAGGTACACTACGAGGTTTTACAGCAACACATACTTACTTATTGCATCGATAATTCTACTAACGAACTATAAACATGAAATTTTTAGCAACTCTTGCCGCTGTTTTTTTGCTTACGGTGAGCGCATTTGCCCAAAACAGCAGTTACCAACTAGGTGACAAGGTCGCAGACTTTACGCTGCAGGGTGTGGGCAACACACAGGTATCGCTGAGCGACTTTGCAAACAGCAAAACTGTGGTACTGGTTTTTACGAACAACACCTGCCCGTATGCCAAATTATACGAGAACCGCCTGCTAACTTTATCTGGTGCGTATGCCAGCAAAGGTGTCCAGTTCATTTTCGTTAACCCGGGCGTAGGCCTCGGTGAGGGTAGTGAAACGCTGGAAGATATGGCCGCTAAGAACTATAGATTCCCCTACCTGGCCGATGAAGGGCAAAAAGTGAGCTCCCGTTTTGGCGCCACTAAAACACCTGAGGCATTTGTACTCCACAACACAGGCGACAGCTTTATATTAAAGTACAAAGGAGCTATTGACGATAACCCACAGGTAGAAAGCGGCGCGAAAAACCCCTATCTTAAAAACGTGATAGATGAGGTATTGGCCAACCGCGCTGTAACTATAGCCGACAAACGCGCCACCGGTTGTCTGATCAGGAAGTATTAAACTATAGTTTAAACTATAAACACAAAAGCCGCTCTTATATTTTAGGAGCGGCTTTTGTGTTTATGAATTTTTAGTTTGGCTATGAATTGCTTTTAAGAAATACGGAAGAGCAGTTAGCAGATTTAAAGTATCAAATCAGGAACGCGACGCGAGCGAGTGCACTATGGCTATCCTTATTTTCTGCAGGTTACAAAATAGAATCTGAGCGGTGGTTTGCCAGGCATATTCTTCATTGGCTCCTCAATTTCGGTAAAGTCAACCAATCCAAACTTGCCGAATTCCTGTTTAACCGCATCTTCATCATAGAAGTACATCTGCACACCTTCAAAAATCTCGAAACGGTTTCTGCTTAACTGCCTGCCTGAGCCATAGTTTGGAGACTTAGTGGACACTGCCACAAAAACCATCCAACCGCCTGGTCTTAGCTGCTTATAGCAATCGTCTAAGAGCTTTTGTCTTTCTTCTTGATCAAGCAAATGGATTAGGGCATAACAGAAAATGCCATCATACAGCACGTCGTCAAAAGGCATATCCGTAACCGAACCATGATAAATTTTCAGATCCGATCCGTAATGTGCTTTTGCCAGGTCGATGGCCGTTTGGGAGATTTCAATACCGGTCACATTCATCCCGTTCTCGCGAAACAACTGTGCATTTCTGCCATACCCGAATCCGGGAACCAGGATATTCTGGAGCTGCTTTTCTTTAAAAAGGTTGTTTGCAACTATAGCTGATTCTGATGGCTCGAACCCCCACATAGCCTGCTTCTCCATAAAACTTGCTTCCCAGAATTCTGCCATGATCTATATTTATTAAGTATAGTTGGGTCTTCTTTACTACAGAACTTAGAGTTACTAATAAAAACAACAGCAAGTGTACTAATCCTGTTTATTGTGTCTGTTCTTAAAGTAGATAATTCCGATAATTAATATTCCTAACATCAAATAAATACACCCTATTGAATTAGTAGTACTCACAGGGATATTATGTCCCGAAGCTGTAAGCAACAGCCAAAACAAAGAATTTAGTATCACTAACAGAACAAGAAGCACCAATAAAATATTTAGAGCTATTTTCATCAAGTCCTTCTACTAAATAGCTGGATCATCGTCCGTGATGGCGGTGAGCAGTTTGGTTACTTCGGTGGCTTTTTCCAGGTCTTTCATTTTCTCGAAGGAGAAGGCCAGGTTGCGAAGGGCACGTTTTACGATTTCCAGGTTAGAAGTAGGCTCGTAGAAAATATCAACCGGGTTCAGGTTCAGCTGCAGAATATAGTTGTCGATATCGGCTTTGGAAAGAATGAGCCCTTTGTTGTAGACGTTGATGTAGAACTGCACTCCGTCCATTTTATAGGTAAGTATAAACAGGTTCGGCAGGTTTACACCGAAAACCGGAAAGCCCAGCCGCTGCGCAATAACCATATAAATAACGCAAAGCGTAAGCGGATTACCCCGTTTTGTCTCCAGGGCCAGGTGCAACATAGAATTGGCCGGCGAATGGAAATTTTTTGTATTGGCTGTAAACTTCTTTTCCCGGAACAACACATTATTCAAAGACTTCACCTGGTCATAGGGGTGCATGTCGTCCCGCATGTTGGCCCAGACATCAAAGTACAACTGGTCCATTGTTTTGGAGATGGAACCAAAGTCTACATCCGGGTACATGTAAGCGTTTACCAGCCACATCCCTTTCAGCAGATCGGTAGCACCTTCCTCTTTCCACTCCTGCAAACGGCGCAGCAGGCCATTAAACTGCATATCATGGATAAGGTCCTCTATCTTTTTCTGCAGATCGGTGTTCAGCGTTTCTTCCCACTCCTCCTCCAGTAATGGGATAGCACCTTCGCCTAATGAAATAATTTTCTTCTCCACATGCTGCGCTACCTCATAATCCGAATCATCCAACAGCGAGATAAGCGCCTTTATTTCCTTCTTTGTCAAGCTAATGAGTAATTATTAATGAGTAATGAATACTTAATGATTAATTAATAATGAGTAATGACTGATTTTTAATGAGTAAGCTAATGGTCTTATTATTCATTCGTAATTACTCATTAATCATTCCTGAGTTTAGCTTCTAATTCTTCCAGATGACCTTAATATCGAGAAAAGGATTTTACTTATTTCGACATAAGCAGAATGCATCGTATCAAATGTTATTTGGTCTATGTAAGCAGTCGCATGTAATAACCGCAACCAGTAGCTGGTTTCCTGCGCCTCTTTATATGCTATACTTATCTTAGCTGAGAAATCTGCAGTTGATATACCACCAATAGCTTCTTCTACATTAGCGCCTATAGATGTTCCGCTTCGCATCAGTTGTTTTGAAAGTATAAACTCCCGTTTCTCTTCAGCTAATTTGTTACACAACAACACAATTTGTACTGCAAAGTCAAAAGACTTACTTTGAATTATATTTTCTTTCTTTTCCATCCCCGATGTATTGAATTTCAACTTCAATACATATCATCAACATTTGGTTCAAAAGAAATTATTCATTCATCATTATTCATTATTAATTAAACTATCACGTCTGAATCACGCCTACGTTGTATGGTCTTTCAATTGGGGCGTGGTTGGCAGCTTCTATTCCCATAGATATCACTTTACGTGTTTCCAGTGGATCAATGATACCATCTACCCATAAACGAGCGGCCGCGTAATAAGGTGACAGTTCTTCGTTATACTTTGCTTTAATGCGCTCCAGTAATTCCTGCTCTGCTTCCGGGGTAATTTCTTCTCCTTTTGCCTTTAATGCGGATACCTGGATCTGCAGAAGCGTATTGGCTGCGGCCGCGCCGCTCATAACAGCCAATTGCGCTGTAGGCCATGAGTAGATCAAACGTGGATCGTAAGCTTTACCGCACATCGCGTAATTACCCGCGCCATAGCTGTTACCTATCAGTATCGTTATTTTAGGAACTACAGAGTTAGCCATGGCATTCACCATTTTAGCGCCATCTTTTATAATGCCGCCGTGCTCGGCCTTGCTACCAACCATAAACCCGGATACGTCCTGCAAAAACACCAGCGGAATTTTCTTCTGGTTGCAGTTCATGATAAAGCGTGCTGCCTTGTCTGCTGAGTCGGAGTAGATTACACCCCCCATCTGCATTTCGCCTTTCTTGCTCTTTACTATTTTGCGCTGGTTGGCAACTATACCAACTGCCCAGCCATCAATGCGACCTAACCCGCAGATCAGCGACTGGCCGTATAGTTCTTTGTATGGCTCAAATTCAGAGTTATCCACCAAACGGTTGATGATGTCCATCATGTCGTAAGGCTTAGTGCGGTCAGAAGGAAGTATGCCGTAAATTTCCTGTTCGTCCAGCTTCGGAGCAGCTGGCTCTACACGACTAAAGCCGGCTTTCGGGTTATCGCCCAACTTATCGAAAATAGTGCGGATATGATCCAGCGCTTCTTTGTCGTCTTTACATTTATAGTCTGTAACCCCGGAAATCTCGCAATGCGTAGTTGCACCGCCAAGTGTTTCGTTATCAATCGTTTCACCAATGGCAGATTTAACCAGGTAAGAACCACCCAGAAACACAGAACCTGTACCTTCCACTATCAAAGCTTCGTCGCTCATAATAGGCAAATACGCGCCACCAGCCACACAGCTACCCATAATAGCCGCGATCTGCACAATGCCCATCGAGCTCATAACAGCGTTGTTGCGGAACATGCGGCCAAAGTGCTCTTTATCCGGGAAAATCTCGTTTTGCATTGGCAAAAACACGCCGGCACTATCCACCAGGTAAACTATAGGCAGTTTATTTTCGATGGATATTTCCTGGGCACGCAGGTTTTTCTTGGCTGTGATCGGGAACCAGGCTCCGGCTTTAACAGTGGCATCGTTGGCAACTATAACGCACTGCCGTCCTTTTATATACCCAATACCAGTTACTACACCACCGCTCGGGCATCCACCTACTTCGGGGTACATGCCGTCGCCGGCAAACGCACCTACTTCCAGAAACTCCGAGCCTTCATCAATCAGGTAAGCGATGCGCTCGCGGGCTGTCATTTTGCCTTTTTCATGCTCTTTGGCAATGCGCTTTTCGCCACCACCCAGGTATACTTTCTTTAGTTTGGATTTAAGCTGATAAGTAAGCTGTTTTAAGGAGTCTTCGTTTTTGTTAAATTCGATATCCATGAAAGGTAGGGTTGTATTTAGGGACTTACAAAGAAAAATCCGCCCAAAAGCGGATTTCACAAATATACAATTTTATATAGCCTTATTTCACTTTTGTTGTGTCTGGTTTCAGCGGAATCTTAAGGGTATCCGGTACAGGTTTTCTGAACTCATCCGGGTTCTCATCCTGCATCTCTTTTACTTCTTCCAAAGTTATTACACGGCCGGTTGCATCTATTTTATACTTGTCTTTTCTGCCGATCAGCGAGAACTGGACATAGCGTTTCGGATAAGCCTGTATGTCGCGCAAAAGCATATTTAATGCCTCCGTAGAACGTGTCATGTTCTGGTAAAGCGCATCGTCGTTCATCAGTTTACCCATTGAGCCCTCGTTAGAGTTAAGCTTGGCAACTGTTTGCTGCATCTCTACCACTGCTTTATTAGCGTTATCAACCAGTTTGTTAACTTCAGCCTGCTTCAGCGTATCCGTTATTTCGGCCATGTTCAGGGCAATACGATCTATGTGGCGCTGTGTCTGTAACAAGGATGACATCAGCCTGTTGGTGTTGGCTGTAATTTCGTTTATATTTTTCTGGTTGGCGCGCAGCATCTGGTTCAGAGCTTCAGTAGATGCCTGCGTATTGGCCAGTATAAGCTGGAGATTCTGCTTTGCTTCGCTGTCGAGGAGGCGGTTTACGCGGGCAAGGGTAGTATCAACTTTGTCAATTACCGGTACTGCTTTGGTTGTCAGCATATCGGCAATGCTTTTTTCGTTATAAGCAATAAGGCGCTCGCCACCTTTATAAATCTTTTTGCTGTTGCCCAGGTAAAGTATGATAGCCTTGCTGCCTAAAAGGTCAGAACTGGCAAGCGCTGCTATAGTTGAATCTCCCACCTGTATATCACCCTGAACCTCGATCTCAACAAGTATATTGTTATGTTCTTTCGGCAGGAGTTTCATTTTCTGCACAGAACCAACCTGCACGCCGTTCAGCATGACAGGATTTGAAGCTGTAAGGCCGTCCACGTTACTATATACTATCTGGAAGGTCCTGGTATCAGAGAACAGGTCTGCCCCTTTCAGGAACATAAACCCGAAGTATAGGATTACAAGTGCTACAATACCGAGCAGCGCTACTTTTATTTCTTTAGATATTTTCACAAAGGGTTTTTAAGTGCTGTATTAGTTCATGGCTTCCAGCTCTTTTTTATAATCCTTGAAAGCACGATATATACCTGATGCCATATACGATTGGCCGGTCTTATCGTTAAGAAATTTTTCTTCGGTAGGATTTGTAAGGAAACCGCACTCTATCAGCACGCTTGGCATATAGGATTTCCAGAGCACCAGGAAGCCTGCCTGCTTTACGCCGCGGCTGTGCCTGCCTACTCTCATTTTAAACTCATTCTCTACTTTCTGGGCAAAGCGCAGGCTGTTATCCATGTACGCACTCTGGTGCAGGGTAAACAGAATATGGCTTTGCGGAGAGTTAGGATCAAAGCCACCATAGTTCTCTTTATAGTTGTCTTCGTGCAGGATTACGGAGTTTTCGCGCTTGGCAACATCCAGGTTGCCTTTAGACGTATGAAGACCCATCGCATAGGTTTCGGTACCATAAGCCGCAGCAGGGCCTGAGTTCAGGTGAATAGAAATAAAAAGATCAGCGTTGTTTTTGTTAGCGACACCGGCCCGGTCTATCAACTCAACAAAAGTGTCGGTTTTGCGGGTATAAACTACTTTTACGTCCGGGATATTTTTCTCGATCAGGCTACCTACCTGTAAGGCAAGGCTTAACGCCACATCTGCCTCATGGGAGTTCCTGCCGTTACACCCTATGTCTTTACCTCCGTGGCCGGCGTCTATTACCACTGTGCGAACTTTGTAGTCTTTGCGGTACTCCAGTTTATTGGATGAAAGCAAGAAGAATACCAGGGCTAAAACTGAAATAGTAACAATATTTCTCACAACGCTCGTTAGTTAAAAGTTAAACAATAACTTTGTACAAATTAAATAAAACTTTAGGGAAGTCTGAAGAAGTTGCGACACATTTTGATTTTTTTGCTGCTCGTGCAGCTCGCCGTACTTTCTCCTCTGCTGGCGACAGGCCAGATCATGCCTCGTACCCTGCGTCCTGCAAGTGCAAAACAAGATACGGTAAAGCAGGATTCTGTTAGACTGGCTGCCCCGCAAGGCGACATCGAGACGACAATCAAATATTCGGCCAGAGATTCTATTCAGCTGGAAGCCACCAGCAAAATAGTTCACCTTTACGGCGATGCCAAGATCAACTATGGCTCCATGTCGCTTCAGGCGGCTTACATCAAAATCGATTACGAGACCAACCTGCTTACTGCTACCTCCCTTACCGACTCAACAGGCAAAGACATTGGCGTTCCGGTTTTTGTGGATGGTGCCGAATCTTATTCTGCCAAACGCATAGCTTACAACTTTAAAACCAAACGCGGCCGCATTGCTGAAGTAGTAACGCAGCAAGGCGAAGGTTTTATACACTCAGAACTGGTAAAAAAGAACGAAGCCAACGAAATTTTTGGCTTACATAATAAATATACCACCTGTAACCTGGCACACCCGCACTTTTATATCAGTGCCGGCAAAATAAAAGCTATCCCGAACGATAAAGTCATGTCAGGTCCGTTTAACCTGGTTATTGGTGATATTCCTACTCCGCTGGGCTTCCTGTTCGGATTGTTTCCTACGCCAAAAAACAATCGCTCTTCGGGGGTTATAGTTCCCAGCTTTGGCGAAAACTCGCTGCGCGGTTTTTACCTGATGAACGGTGGATATTACCTGGCTCTGAATGATTATATAGGTGCCAGCCTGACCGGCGATGTTTACTCCCTTGGCGGGTACGATCTTCGTCTTAGTGCTGACTATAGAAAACGTTACGCTTACCAGGGCTCTTTCGGGATCGACCACACTTATTTTAAGTACGACGAAGCTGACAGAGGCGGAAGCAGATCTACGAATGACCTTCCGGGAATTTTACCACCATCTGAAAGAACCTATAGAATAAGATGGACACACAGCCCTGTAACAAAGCCCGGAAAAGGCCGCCTTACAGCCAGCGTAGATGCCAGCACAGGACAACACAACCGTATAGCAGGCTATAACTCTACTGCCGACAGATTAGCTGCTACCTTTAACTCCAGTATCTCTTACCAGAAAAACATACAGAACTCGCCTTTCAGCTACTCTGTAAAATTAAGACAAGGCCAGACCTCAGGCGGACTGATGAACTTTGTATTGCCGGATGTCAGCTTCGGTATGACCTCGGTTAGCTTGTATGAAGTTCTCACTAAAAATGTACCTACAGGTCGCTGGTACGAAGACTTCACATTTGGCTATAACTTTACGGCTAGCAACGAAATATCTCAGCGGATAGAAGCCGGAAGAAACAGATTTGGCGCTTCTAACAGATTTGGAGATGTTGGTATTATAGGGGCCAGCGCCGAGGCAGATACTATAAGCTTAAATGATTTTCAGGCTCTATGGAAAAACGGCCGCCGGTCTGCTACCCATAACTTTAACATTGGCCTGGGCAGTTACAAGCTGTTCAAGTACTTTAACCTATCGCCAAGTGTAAGCTACAGCGAAAGATGGGTCGATAGGAAATTTACCTACACTTACAACCCCGATTCTAACGCCGTAGATGTTGACACCACAAGGTTTGGCAGGGTTTACAACTATAGTGCAGGTGCCTCTTTAAGCACTAATATTTATGGTACGGTTTACGTGCGTGGCAAACGCGTGGAAGCGATCCGCCACATGATCAGACCATCTTTATCGTATAGTTATCAACCTGATTTCGGAGATCCGTTCTTCGGGTTTTACCAGAACCTGTACCTTGGCGAGGACAATAACGGCAGACCTGTTTATCAGCAACTGAGCCGCTTCGAATCAGGAGCACCAAGCACAGGACTGCAGAGTTTCCTGAGTTTCGGTTTACAGAACAACATCGAGATGAAGGTAAAGGCTAAGTCTGATACAACTGGCAAAACCTTTGAGAAGGTCAGCATCATAGATAACCTGGGCATACGTGGGGGATACAATTTTGCAGCCGACTCGCTTAAAATGAGTCAGATCTCTTTAAACATGAACACCCGCCTGTTTAAGATCATAAATGTAGGCTTTACATCAAACTTTAACCCTTACCAAACAGACTCGCTAGGCAGAAACATAGATCGTTACCTGTTAAGTGGACCGGGTTTTAAACCAGCCCGGCTTACCAATGCAGGCCTGCAGATAAGCGCAAACTTAAACCCGGAGGCACGGCGGTCTGATACTTCTGTACCGAGCAACCTGCCCACCCTTGGCCAGGACACCAACCCATTCGAGCCGCAGTATGTAGACTTTAAAATTCCGTGGACACTGAGTATTGACTATACTGTCAACTTCAATCGTGGTTTAGGCCGGGCCGAGAACACAATAAACAACACCCTGGGCGTAGATGGCGACCTGAATATCACAGATAAATGGAAAATCAGCTATTATGCCCATTACGACTTAGTGGAGCAGCAGATTGCAAGTGCACGACTCAACATTCACCGGGATTTGCACTGCTGGGACATGAGCATAAGCTGGACACCTTTCGGGTATGTGAGAGGATATAACATAACTATAAATGCCCGGTCTTCACTGCTACGAGATCTGAAATTAACAAAGAGATCTTCCTCTTCAGGAATAAACTACAGATAAACAATAACAGCCACCCCTGAGTGGCTGTTATTGTTTCGGAAGTTTTATAGTTTTACAAAAAATTACGAAAGCATATGTCAGTTCAGAAAAAAAGCGATGTAAAAGTGATCACCACGCACCAGTTGCAGAACATGAAGGAGCGCGGCGAAAAAATATCAATGCTAACCGCCTACGATTTTTCCATGGCTACTATTCTGGACGCGGCCGGGATTGATGTGATTTTGGTAGGCGACTCGGCATCAAACGTTATGGCCGGTCACGAAACCACCCTGCCTATTACCCTGGACCAGATGATCTATCATGCCCAGTCGGTGATAAGGGGTACAAAGCGTGCTTTTGTAGTGGTAGATATGCCATTTGGTTCTTACCAGGGCAATTCATCTGAAGCGCTTCGTTCAGCAATCCGCATTATGAAAGAGTCCGGGGCGCATGGCGTGAAACTGGAAGGTGGTGCTGAGATAAAAGAATCTATTACACGCATACTCAGCGCTGGTGTACCGGTAATGGGACACTTAGGGCTAACTCCACAGTCTATTTATAAATTTGGCACTTACACAGTTCGCGCTAAAGAAGAAGCCGAAGCACAGAAACTGATAGAGGATGCACAGTTGCTTCAGGAGCTAGGTTGTTTTGCTATAGTTCTGGAAAAAATCCCGTCTGAGCTGGCAAAACGCGTTGCAGAATCCTTGGAAATTCCAATCATTGGTATTGGCGCCGGCCCGCATGTTGATGGCCAGGTACTGGTAGTACACGATATGCTGGGCATCAACAAAGAATTTAAACCCCGCTTTCTGCGCCGCTACGCCGATCTGCACACCATTATGACAGATGCCGTTCAGAACTACATTAAAGACGTAAAAGACCGCGATTTCCCGAACGAAAAAGAAGCATACTAATTAAGGAATAATGGTTTAATGAGTAATGACTAATTATAGTTTGTTGCAAAGTAACCCTCATTCTATTAATCATTGTTCATTACTCATTACTCATTAAAAAGCCTATGGCTTTAGACGTACTTTTTGAGGATAACCATGTGCTGGTAGTAAATAAGCCTGCTGGCTTGCTGGTGCATGGCGACGAAACAGGCGACATTACACTGGCTGACCTGGCAAAAGAGTACATTAAAGAGAAGTATAACAAACTCGGCAATGTATTTATAGGTGTGGTTCACCGCCTCGACAGGCCGGTAAGTGGTGTGGTGCTGATGGCCAAAACATCGAAAGCACTGGCCCGACTGAACGAGCTTTTCAGGAGCAAGAAAACCCGCAAAATTTACTGGGCTATCGTTTTAAACAAGCCTCAACAGGAAAGCGGCACATTGGTACACTGGCTTGTGAAAGACTCCTCTAAAAACGTAACAAAGGCTTTTGCAAAAGAGAATGCGGCAGGCCAGCGCTCAGAGCTAAACTATAAACTACTGGGTGCACAACAAGGCAGATACCTTTTAGAAGTGAACCCCATAACCGGACGTCCGCACCAGATACGCGTACAGCTTGCCTCTATGCGCTGCCCTATAGTTGGCGACCTCAAGTACGGTGCCGCCCAGCCATTGCCTGATAAAAGTATTGCACTACACGCCCGGCAACTGCAATTCGAGCATCCAACCCTTAAAACAACTATAACCGTAAGCGCCCCCTTACCTGCCGCCGCAGTCTGGAAAGCCTTTAGTTAATGAATAGATAGTAATGAGTAATGAGTAATGAGTAATGAGTAATGAGTAATATTTACCTTATTATTCATTCATCTTTAATCATTAGTCATTAAGAAAACCTGATTCTTATCACCTTTCTGAACTTTTATACTGTTCAGGCTATTTTGATTGTGAAACCTGTTGTAATTTTGCGGCAGTAACAAGAACTATTACTTATAGTTACCCAATCATACATAATTCAACACATACGCTTTAATGGCTATCCTGATTTTCTTTTTAGTACACTGGTACTTATCCCTATTTGTACAGACGTTTTTCCTGCACCGCTATGCAGCGCATAAAATGTTTACCATGAATCCGTTCTGGGAAAAAGCATTTTACCTGCTGACCTATATTGCACAGGGTTCTTCGTTCCTGTCGCCGCGTGCCTATGCTATTTTGCACCGCATGCACCACGCATTTTCTGATACTGAGCGCGACCCACACTCTCCGCACTTCTCAAACAATGCCTTTACAATGATGTGGAAGACTAAAAATATCTACAACGATGTACTGAACAACCGCGTGGAGGCAGAGCGCCGTTTCGAGGGCAATTATCCTGTCTGGAATGCGATCGAAAAGCTTGGTGATTCTTACTTCTCCCGAATTGGCTGGGGTGTGCTTTATGTATTGTTCTACATTCAGTTTGCTGAGTACTGGTGGATGTACCTGTTACTTCCAATCCACTTTTTGATGGGTCCGGTGCATGGTGCTATCGTAAACTGGAGCGGCCACAAATACGGTTACCAGAACTTCGATAACAACGACAAGTCACGTAACTCGCTTTTCTTCGACTTCTTAACAGGTGGCGAGCTGTTCCAGAACAATCACCACAAATTACCAAACCGCGTTAACTTCGGCGTAAAATGGTGGGAAGTAGACCCAACCTGGCCTGTTATCTGGACATTAAATAAACTGAGCATTATAAAACTGAAACCTGCTAAGGTAAAAGTAAAAGCATAAAGATAAGCCCTTCGGAAACGGAGGGCTTTTTTGTTTACCTCACCCCAGCCCTCTCCTAAAGACAGGAGAGGGAGTTTTTGGATGCTGTTATATTTGAGGCTACCGTTTTATTGTTGGCGTTTTAACCCTTCCCAGCCTTCCCCTTTTATCGAGGGCCCCTTCCCCTAAAAACATGGGAAGGAGCTTTCCAGCTGTCGCTATAGTTGAGGCTATCATTTTATAGTTTCTGTTTTAACCCACCCCTACCCCTCCCAAGAGGGGAATTTTCTGTTGCTATAGTTAGCGTGTAAGTTCTATAGTTTCCGTTTGTCATCCCCCTGCCCCCTTCTAAGGGGGACTTTTCTGCTACGGCTTTTCAAGATGTCATTTCGACCAGCGGGAGAAATCTGAATTAGCTATAGTCTCCTCTGTAGTTCTATAGTTACAGACCAAGATCGGACAGGTCGCGACCTGTCCCTACGAAACTATAGCCACGATAAGGCAATGCAACTATAGCTTATCACTCAACTATAAAAATTACTATCGAACTGATCGCAGTCTTTGGGTTGAGCGCCTTTGCTTTGTTGCGGTGCCGCCAGGCAACCCGAGGAACGAGGGTAGCAAGAAAGCAGCAGCGCGATGCCCGAAGACGGGGCCTCCCGGCCATGAGGGCACCAAAGTTAACTATAGAACTATAGGTAAGTAGAGCTCCCAGGATTAAAGAAGGCTATAGAAGAAAAGGCTTGGTTCAGGTTGCAACTATAGTTGACTATAGAACCCAGATTTCTCCTAATGTCGAAATGACAAAAGTGGAAATAGGAGGTTTAAAACACTTTGACTTGGCTCAGGACGACAACATACCGAAGTTAACAATTGAATTATATACTGAGCGAAAGATCAAAACAACTTACAAAACCAACTATAAATCTGAACCTTATAAAGCCAATGTTCATCTATCAGGCTCTTAAACTATAGTTTGAAATTACGCAAACTATAGTTACCTTTGCGGTTCTAAAAAACTGGCGGACGGGTTCCGCCGACGTTAAAATTTATACAAAATGGCTGTTAAAATCAGACTGGCCCGCAGAGGCCGCAAAAAAGCCGCTATCTACGATATCGTAGTAGCAGACGCTCGTGCACCACGTGATGGTAAATTCATCGAGAAACTGGGTACTTACAACCCTAACACTAACCCTGCGTCTATCGACTTCTCTGACGAGAAGGCATTCCAGTGGTTGATGAACGGAGCGCAACCAACTGACACTGTAAAAGCAATGCTTTCTTACAGAGGTATCCTTTTCAAAAAACACCTTCAGATTGGTGTAAACAAAGGTGCTATCACTCAGGAAACTGCTGATGCTCGTTTCGAAGAGTGGAAGAACGCAAAAGATGCTAAGATTGCAGGTAAAGTAGAAAGCCTGGGTTCTGCTAAAGAAGCTGCTAAGAAAGCTGCTCTGGAGGCTGAGACCAAGAAGAAGGAAGCTCGTGCAGAAGCAATCCGTCAGCGTGAAGCTGCTGCGCTTGCTGCAAACACACCTGCTGCTGAAGAAGAAGCAACTGAGGCGCCGGAAGCGGCTGCTGAAGGCGAAGCTACTACTGAAGAGCAAGCATAATTTAGTGTGCCATGAACATTGATGCTTGTTTTCAACTCGGATACATCGTTAAGACGCATGGCATAAAGGGGCAGGTTGTCGCGTTTTTTGACGTAGACTTCCCCGAAGATTACGAAGATCTGGAATCAGTTTTCCTTGAACAACAGGGAAGACTGGTTCCATTTTTTATTGATGCCATGGAGCCCCAGCAAAAAGGCCGCTTCATTATCAGGTTTGAAGATATAAAAACCATAGAACAGGCTGAAAAGCTTCGGAATACGGCTTTATACTTACCACTTGATGAGCTGCCTGAACTGGAAGAAGGCCAGTTTTATTTCCATGACGTGATCGGTTACAAAGTAGTAGATGCACAGTACGGAGAACTTGGCACTGTAAAAGACTTTTATGACATGCCGCAGCAGCAGCTCATGGCCATGGACTACATGGACCAGGAAATGCTGATACCGGTAATGGACGAAACCATGCTACGAGCCGACCACGAAAGCAAAATACTACACGTAAGCCTGCCGGAAGGATTACTCGAAGTTTATACCCAACCCAGCCGACCGGAAGATGCAGATGATGCAGACGAGGACACGGAAGAGGAAAAATAATGCGTATTGATATTATCAGCTGCCAGCCAAACCTGCTGGAAAGCCCCTTTAGCCATTCTATTCTTAAACGCGCGCAGCAAAAAGGCCTTGTAGAAATACACGTGCACGACCTGCGCAAGTACGCCATAAACAAATATGGCCAGATAGATGACTATGCTTTTGGAGGCGGTGCCGGCATGGTGATGATGATTGAACCGATCGATAAGTGCATTTCAGAGTTACAGGCTGACCGCACCTATGACGCCATTATTTACATGACGCCGGACGGGCAGACCTTGAACCAGAATACAGTTAACCAGTTTTCGCTGCTGCAAAATATACTTATTCTCTGCGGACACTATAAAGGTGTAGATGAGCGCGTGCGTCAGCGGTTTGTAACACACGAGATCAGCATTGGCGATTATGTATTGTCGGGTGGAGAGTTAGGTGCAGCGGTACTGGCTGATGCCATTATCCGTATTATACCGGGTGTGCTGAACGATGAATCTTCAGCCTTGACAGACTCTTTCCAGGATGGATTGCTGGCCCCACCGGTTTTTACCAGGCCCGCAGACTACAAAGGCATGAAAGTACCCGACATCCTTTTATCAGGAGATGGGCCTAAAATTGAACAGTGGCGCTTTGAACAAGCCATTAAACGCACCAGGCAACGCAGACCAGACCTACTGGGCGAATAGAATTATACCGGCAACGACATAGGTTGCTAACAGATTATAACACAACAAAAAATATTTTTCGGAGCAATTATTCTTATGTAAAAAATAATTACATATCTTTGCAGTCCGAATTCAAGAAGATACTTTAGCTTTAGAACATAGCCATGAGCGAATTAATTAAATTTATCGAGCAGGAATACACTGACAAACGCGCTTCTTTCCCTGTTTTCCAGGCAGGTGATACTATCAATATCCACGTTAAAATCCGTGAGGGTAACAAAGAGCGTGTGCAGCAATTCCAGGGCGTTGTTATTCAGCGCAAGAACGTTAACACAAACGGCGAAACTTTTACTGTTAGAAAAATCTCTAACCAGATTGGTCTAGAGCGTATCTTCCCACTTCTTTCTCCATCTATCGAGAAAATCGAGCTTGTTAGAAAAGGTAGAGTAAGAAGAGCAAGACTATACTATCTGAGAGGCTTGTCAGGTAAGGCTGCAAGAATCAAGGAAAGAAGATAATACCTGTTTTCACAAATTTTCCATAGTTAAAAAGGAGCTGTTCGAACAACAGCTCCTTTTTTATTTTTGCCCTTTTCTGAATCCGAAACTATAGCATCCTTAACCAATTTTTATATTTGTACTACCAGTTATAACTATAGTTAACATCATGACCCGTATTGCTTCTGCTTCCCTCCTGCTTGTATTTACCCTGCTGTTGTATAGTTGCCAGACGGATTACGCTTCTTTACCAACGTACACCGGGGCGAGGCAATTACAGGCTGTAATAGAAACACCTGCCGGCTCCAGCCATGCTGTTAAGTATGATCTTAAAACAAAGACATTTATAAACGAGAAGCTGGCCGGCCAGGATAAAATTCTCCAGTTCCTGCCTTACCCCGGCAACTATGGCTTTATTCCTTCCACAGAGGTTGGCGCTAACAGTCGGGGACTTAGCACTTTGGTACTAGCCGAGCGAATTGAAAGTGGAACTGTAACAGAAGTAATACCGATTGCTACCCTTATGCTGGAGAAATCTTCCGGAGACCTTTATCCTGTAATTATAACAGTGCCTGCCCGCCCAAGTGAGCGAACTATAAAGGCAACCAACTTCAAAAGCCTGAGCATAGAATACCCTGCTGTAAAGCAAATACTGCAGCAGTGGTTTGTGCATTACACACACCCGAATAGTATTAAGTTTGTAGGCTGGAAAGATGAACACTTCGCAGAAAAAGAGATACAGCGCTGGATGAAGTTGTAGTTTATACTTGGAGATTTAACCCATGCTGCGGCTCTTAGGAAGGGAATTAAAACCTTATCCAAGCACTCACCTTTTGAAGAGGACCCTAACCCAAAACAGGAGAGGGAGTTTTGTAAAGCTATAGTTTAGATTAAAGCTCTATAGTTCGTATTGCTGGCGCGAGTCTCATGACTCGTGACTTTTAATGGTGTTGCGTCTCCCGACTCAACTGGCCCGCCAGGGACAGGCATTGTCTGAACCGGGATTAAGGGAGATTTAAGTGATTTTGGGATAAAGGTGATTGGTATAGTTTTATAGTTGTGGTTTTACCCCTTCCCAGCCTTCCCCTAAAAACAGGGGAAGGAGCTTTCCAGCCTTTGCTATAGTTTGCTTTATCATTTTATAGTTGCTGTTTTAACCCACCCCTGCCCCTCCCGGGAGGGGAATTTCTGCTACTGTTATAGCTGGTTTTATAGTTGAGGTTTGTCATCCCCCTACTCACAAGGGGATAATTCTGCTACTACTATAGTTGCTGCCTGTCGATCGGACAGGTCGCGACCTGTCCCTACGGGAATACCACCACGATAAGGCGATGCAACTATAGTTTCTCAAGTAAACTATAGTTTAGCTATCGACCGGATCACAGTCTTTGGGTTGAGCGACTTTGCTTTGTTGCGGTGCCGTCAGGCAACCCGAGGTACGAGGGTAGCAAGAAAGCAGCAGCGCGATGCCCGAAGACGAGGCCTCCCGGCCGTGAGGGCACCAAAGCCAGATTGAAACGATAGGTAAGTAGAGCTCCCAGGATTGAAGAAGGCTATGGAATAAAAGGCTTCGTTCCAGCTGCAACTATAACCAACTATAGAACTCAAATTTCTCACGTTGGTCGAAATGACAAAAGAGAAATTATAGGACATTTAAGATCCTTCGGCTGACGCTCAGGATGACACGGGAGAAATATAAAATAAAAGCCAGTTGCATGAGCTGCAACTGGCTTCTGATATCAGCTATAAACTACAGCTTTAACTGTTGGCTATAGTTACTACTTCACTTGTAAAAGCTTAGCGCGAACAGTTTCCACAGCTTTCTCCATTTCCTGAACCTGCTGCTTACTGGCTTCCTGCTTTTTAATATTATTCTGTACTTCCTGCTCCAGTTTCTTTAAGTCTTCGGCGTTCTTTACAAGTTCAGCTTCCAGCTCTTTTTTGCGTTGCTGGTTCTTTGCGATGCTTGTCTGTATATCATTGGCTTGCTTTACCACACGCTCCTGCTCCAGTTTGGTGGCTTTTAAAACGTCTTCGGCCTGGTTAATCTGCCTGAAAATATCCTCTTTGTAAGCTTTACGGGCGAAGGCCTGCATAAAACCTTCGGCGGCAGCATACTCTTTCGGTGTTGCACTCTTATCTACATAAGCCACACCCATATCCAGCGACCACCATACGTAACTGCCTTCCGGGTCGCTGCCAACCGTCGAAATAATGCGCATCGGAGAACTTGAGATAGTATCAAGTACTACTCCATCCAATGTGTAAACACCTTTGGAGTATTTAATTTTTGTTTTGCCGGACTTCTCAGTCAGCTGGCTTTTCCAGAGCTTTTCAACCAGGGCTGGATCAAGCTGCACAGTTAGCTGCTGCCCTCTCCTGTTTACACCGTTCACGGTTTGCTCTTTCTCCTCTACCCGCCCGGATTGGGCATAACTCAAACCAGCTACCATACATAGTAGCCCCAGTAGTAAAGCTTTCAGTCTCATAAATATAGGTTGGATTAAAAAATTTGTACAATTGGGATGTAACGCTACGAAAATAACTAAATCAAATGAAAAACATCATGCTCAACCACACTAATTTAGCTAAAATTTTGATTTGCCTTTCGGTCGTACTGCCTACCTTTGCAAACTTAAAAGCAACGTATATAATTTCTGTATCTTTGGCTTATAACATTTAGATACCAGGGATTGTTGGTCATACTATGGAAGTAACAGTTTGCCGGAAAGAACATTTTAATGCAGCCCACCGACTGTATAACGCCAGTTGGAGCGACGAGCAGAACGAGGCTGTTTTTGACAAATGCAGTAACCCCAATTTTCATGGCCACAACTATGAACTTATAGTGAAACTTACCGGACCTGTAAATGCCGAGACCGGTTATGTATATGATCTGAAGAAACTGAGCCAACTCCTGAAAAAAGAGGTGATCGACCGCTTCGACCATAAGAACCTGAACCTGGATACTGAAGAATTTAAAGAATTGAACCCGACCGCCGAAAATATCGCCATCGTGATCTGGAACCTGCTCCGGCCACAGATAAGCGATGCGTACGCGCTGGGAATTACACTGTATGAAACTGAACGAAACTTTGTTGAATATAATGGATAATCAGGACCTGGAAAAGGACAACGAGGCCATGGATGACCACCTGACGGGCTCACTGGAAACACCTTTGCGTCCTGATGCTTTTGATCTTTCTGATCAGGAGAAAATAAGTATAATCGAAGGACATTTCCGTGAGATCATGCACACGCTGGGCCTTGACCTGACGGACGACAGTCTGAAGGGAACGCCGCGCCGTGTAGCAAAAATGTATGTAAAGGAAATCTTCCATGGATTGAATCCGGAAAACAAACCCGACCTCCGTCGCTTCGAGAACAAGTATAAGTACAACCGTATGCTGGTTGAGCGTGATATTACCTTGTATTCTTCCTGCGAACATCACTTTGTACCGATTATTGGCAAAGCGCATGTTGCCTACATACCGGGAGAACATGTAATTGGTTTGTCTAAACTGAACCGCATTGTGCAGTACTACGCCCGCCGCCCGCAGGTGCAGGAGCGCATGACCATGCAGATTGTTAACGAACTGAAGCAGGCCCTGCAAACAGAAGACGTAGCCGTGCTGATAGAAGCAGATCACCTGTGTGTGATGAGCCGTGGCGTGAACGATGTTACCAGCGGTACCATTACCGCAGAATATGGTGGCCTGTTCCTGGAAGAGCAATACCGCAGCGAGTTTCTTAGCCACATCCGTAGAAGACAGGTTTAACCAACAGCTTAAAGTATTATAAACTACGGCACACACAACGAAATTATACCTGTGTTACGTATAGTGTAACTTCTATATAAAGCAGCTTTCTTAAAAACTGACTATGCCCGAAAAAATACTCATTACAGGTGGCTCCGGTATGATAGGCAATCGCCTGTCTGAGATGCTCATCGACCAGGGTTATGAAGTGGCACACCTAAGCAGGGACTCTAACAAGTTCTCGAAGTATAAAACGTTCCGGTGGGACGTAAAGCAAAACTACATTGATGAGAATGCCATTACCTACGCCGATTATATTATACACCTGGCAGGTGCGGGCGTGGCCGATGAAAAGTGGACAGAGGAGCGCAAGAAGGAGATATTAAGAAGCCGGGTAGATAGTGCTAACCTGCTTTATGATTGCCTTCAGAAATCAGATCACCATGTAAAAGGCTTTATTTCGGCATCAGCTATCGGTATTTATGGTGATTCCGGCGACCAGCTGGTATCAGAAGAAAGTATCCTGGCTGATGATTTCCTGGCTGAAGTTTGTAAAGCCTGGGAAGCGTCGTCGTGGCAGATAACCAATCTTGGTCTGCGGACCGTTATACTTCGCCTGGGCATTGTGCTGAGCAACCTGGGTGGCGCCTTGCCGCAACTGGCCAGGCCAGTCAAAATGATGGCAGGAGCTCCGCTGGGTTCAGGCAAACAGTACATGTCCTGGATACATATTGATGATGCCTGCCGCCTGTTTATCAGAGCTATTGAGGACACCCACTTTTCAGGTGTGTATAATGCCGTAGCACCACATCCGGTAACAAACAAAGAGTTTATTAAGGAGCTGGCCGAAGCCATGCACAAGCCACTGGTATTACCGAAAGTGCCCGAATTTGCCCTTAACCTGGTGTTAGGCCAGAAGAGCGGCGTAGTGCTCGATAGTCAGCGGGTAAGTGCCAACAAAGTATTACAAACCGGCTTTACCTTTGAGTATAATTACCTCGACGAGGCATTGGAATCCTTTTATGATAAGAAACTGAAGTAATTTATGATTACTTGCAAAACAGAAGAGCCGGCTATAGTTGTAGCCGGCTCTTCTGTTTTAATAGTTGCCAAATGCCGTGAGGGATTCCGTGGAGTCCCGCCGCTTTACCCTATAAGTATAAAATCAGGCAACTATAAACTATAGATCAAAGCGGCCAGAGTCCGCTGGTAGCTCACACTCGCGGGACGCGAGCGAGGGCAGGGATTAGATGGCTGGGACCGGAAGTTTATAAACAGAAAGGCCATCTACAACTATAGCTGGCCTTTCTGTTTATAGTTTAAGAGTTATTACTGCGAACTGTCGGTGTTAGTCCCGGAGTTTAACTGTTCCAGAATATCGAATAGCTCCAGGTTCGGATCGAACATGGTAGAGTCTGGCTCTACTTTGCGCGGTAAAACCGTAGTGCAGTTATACTTTTTGTTGATCTTAACTGTAGGCCCCGGGAAGCGACCCATCGTATAGCCAAGGTCTTTGTCCTGGTAAATTTTTTCCATGTATAAACCAAACACTGGCAAGGCCGTTTTAGAACCTTCTCCCAGGCTGGAGGTACGGAAGTGAATGCTGCGGTCTTCGCCACCAACCCAAACACCGGTAACCAGGTCTTTTGTAACGCCCATAAACCAGCCGTCTGAGTGGTTAGAGGATGTTCCGGTCTTGCCACCAATTTCGTTTCCTTTCCAGAGGTCGTATTCCCAAAGCGCCTGCGATGTTCCGCCTGGTTCTTCAATACCGCCTTTCAGCATGTGCATCATCAGGAAAGCTGTTTCTTCACTCAGCACCTTTTTCTGCTTTGGCACAAACTGGTGTATCAGGTTGCCGTTGCGGTCCTCAATACGGGTAATGAACATCGGCTTGGTATGGAAACCGTTATTCGGGAATGTACTGTAAGCGCCCACCATTTCGTAGATAGACACATCGCTTGGCCCCAAACCAATAGAAGGAACAGATTGTAACGGACTTGTAATACCCAGGCGGTGTGCATATTTCACCACAGTCTCCCAGCCTATCTTTTCGGTAAGCTGCGCTGTAACAGAGTTAACTGATTTGCCCATACCACGGCGTAACGTCATCGGGGCACCGGTATACTGCCAGTCAGCATTGGTTGGCGACCAGGTCTTCTTCTCCCCTTTCTCTACATAATTTATAGTTATGCGCTGGTCCACAATCTTATCACAAGGTGAGTAACCGTTATCGATAGCAGCTACATACACAAATGGTTTAAACGTTGAGCCAGGCTGGCGTCGTGCCTGTTTTACGTGGTCGTATTTAAAGTATTTATAGTTGATACCTCCTACCCATGCTTTAATATGGCCTGTAAACGGATCCATGGTCATCATGCCGCCATGCAGGAAACGCTTATAGTAGCGCAGCGAATCCATCGGGCTCATCGTAACTTTTTTCTCCAGCGAGTCATTATCCCAGGTAAACACCTTCATTTCGCGCGGCGTATTCAGCTCACGGTTAATAGCGGCTACATCATTACCATATTTCTTTTTCAGGCGCTGGTAGTAAGAGGTGCGTTTTATTGTTTCCTCAATAAAGCCCGGTATCTCGTTGTTATTCTCATCAACCCAAGGGTTTTTGCCCTGCCAGTGGCTGTTAAAGCGGCGCTGTAATGTACGCATCTGCTTTTCCATAGCTTCTTCGGCATGTTTCTGCATCCGCGAATCTATAGTTGTATAGATCTTCAGACCATCGCGGTATAAGTCGTACCCGTTCTGTTTGCACCACTCCTGCAGGTATTCGGCAACGGCACCTCTGAAATACGTAGCCGGTCCATCGTAATGGTTTTCTACACTATAGTCCAGCACCAGCGGAATTTTGCTCAGCGAGTCGGCAGATGCTTTGGTAATGTAATTGTATTTGGCCATCTGCTCCAGTACCGTGTTGCGGCGGCGGGTAGCATTTTCGGGGTTAAAACGCGGGCTATAGTAGGTCGGGGCTTTTAGCAACCCTACCAGCACGGCGGCCTGCTCTGTTTTAAGGCTGTCGGCAGATACGTTGAAGAAGGTTTTAGACGCTACTTTTATACCAAACGAGTTACTACCAAAATCCACGGTGTTCAGGTACATGGCCAGTATCTCTTCTTTGGTGTAGCGCTGCTCCAGTTTTATAGCGGTAAGCCACTCTTTGGTTTTAGCGATTACCACATTCAGACCAGGAATATGCCCTAATACACCTTTAGAATCATCGGTTCGGGTTTTGTACAGGTTTTTGGCCAGCTGCTGGGTTATGGTACTGGCGCCACGGGCATCACCTGTAAAGCCACCATAAACCGCCGAAAGTATTGCCTGAGGGTCGATACCGGAGTGTTCGTAAAAACGCACGTCTTCGGTAGCTATCAGAGCCTTCAGTAGCATCGGAGACATTTTCTCGTACCCGATCGGGCTGCGGTTTTCCTTAAAGTATTTACCAATCAGCTCCCCATCGGACGTGTATAGTTCAGATGCCTGGTCGTTACGCGGGTTTTCCAGTTTATCCAGGCTCGGCGAAGAACCGAATAGGTAAAGCAGGTTAAACTCAACGCTCAGCAGGTACCCGACTACTATAACAAACCCGATAAAAAAGGTTTTCCAGGCAAAACGGATAAAGGTGCGGTATGCCGAACGTGGGTTTGGTTTTTCTATTTTTTCTTGCTCTTTCAGCATTGTATGCAAACAGGGCTTTATCCCTAAAAATTCTAGATGGCAGCTTCTTTCGAAACTACTGCAAATATACTTTAAGTGTGTAACAAACCTGTTAAATAACTATAAAACTTAGTAAAGTGACTTTGAACATTATTTAATAATAACAGGCTGCCTATCTTTGCCTTTATTCTCTGAAACTATACCGTATGCACATGCCCGTACAAGAGGCTTTAGATAAAATTACCGGCCTGCCCCTTACAAAAACCACACGCACCGAGCTGGTTCAATATTTCCATTTCGGCAAGGCACATTACCGCACGCCACAAGGTCTTATTTTAGATGTAGGCGCTGTTACACTGGCCCTGAATTGCCCCTGGCAGCTGGTATTGCCCAACGGCGACAGCATAAAGCACAACGAGGTTTTTATGCGGAAGCGCGAATCCGGCCTGCCTTCTCCAAAATTCGACTGGAAAATACCGGGTGCCAACCTGCGCGACCAACGCCTGCAGGAACTGATAAATGCCGGAGGAGCCATGACGCCACAACGTTTTGAGCTGAGTGAAAACAACGGCTTTACCCTTTATTTTGAATATGGCGCCAGACTTATAGTTACCCCGGATGCAACGAAGGAGCAGGAACTTGACTGGCAGATCTTCAGCAATACGGATGATAACTATAGTTTTGTAGCTGGGAGTAAAAGAGAAAAGTAAGTTTTAATCAGCCTATAGTTTTAATGTCTATAGTTCGACTTGGGCAGAAGCGAGTCTGGAGGCCCGTACACACCCAACGTCATAAATCCGGAGATTTGCGCCAGTATAAAAACTATAGCTATTAACCTAACTATAACTAAACAGCCGGCTGCGTAGTATGTGCAATAAAAAAGCACTTGAACAACCGGCTGCAACTTTTTGAACTGGAGGACCAGCGTTGGTTTCCGCACGTAATCCGGCAGGGGATGCTGGATTTTTTGCGTTTTATGATCTCGAAAATGGGCGCTTACGAAGCTGCCCTACCCCTGCTACAGGAACTATTAACTAAAACCAACCAAACACACATTACTGACCTTTGCTCCGGAGCCGGCGGCGGCATAGAAACTATACAAAAAGACCTGAGCCGGCGAATGGGGCAACCGATACACGTTACCCTCTCCGATCTTTATCCAAACATCAGTGCTTACCAGTACCTGCAAACTAAATCCGGAGGAACGATAGATTTTATACCAGAGCCAGTTGATGCAACTGCCGTACCCGAAACTATAACCGGCCTCCGAACTATATTTTCATCATTTCACCATTTTCCGCCAACTATAGCGCAGCGCATTTTGCAGGATGCCGCCGACAAACGTGCTGCCATTGGTATTTTTGAAGGTGCACAGAAAAGCTGGGTAGAGATGATCTTACTATGGCTGGTCTTTCCTATAGTTATAGTTTTAGTTACGCCATTCATCCGGCCGTTTAAACTCAGCAGGTTATTTTTTACGTACATCATTCCGCTGATACCTGTTGGCATTATCTGGGATGGAACCGTATCGTTACTACGCATTTATACGCCAACGCACCTGCAACAAATGCTACTAACTATAAAAGCTCCAGACTATACCTGGCGAACCGGCCGCGTCGGCAACAAACCCGGCAAACACGTTATTTACCTGATAGGATATCCGAGTTAGAGAGTTACGGAAGTTAGAAAGTTTGGAGGTTAGAAAGTTTAGGTAGAGACGCAATATTTTGCGTCTTGTCAGCAACGGAGCAGTAAATCCTGCACATTCATAAATCCTGTTCATCCTTTAATCCTGAAAATCCTGATTCAGACATCATTCAACAAACAAGAAACAACAACTAAAAAATGCAGCCTTACCGCGACGCGCTTACGTTAATGCGAATACCTTTTTCGGTGTACCTGATGCCGGTATTCTGGTTTGCGCTCAGTGCATTGCAACAAGTGGATGTGAGCAGGGCTATAGTTGTTTTCCTGATTCTGCACTTACTGGTTTACCCGGCCAGCAACGGCTACAACTCTTACTACGACCGCGACGAAGGAAGTATTGGAGGCCTGAAACATCCGCCTAAAGTTAACCGCGAACTGATGCATCTGGTGTTGGCTTTTGATGTGCTGGCTGTGTTGTTTTCTATCATTTTATCTCCGTTGTTTGCTGCGTTGGTTGCCTTATACCTGCTTATTTCCAAAGCGTATAGTTACGAAGGCATCCGGCTCAAAAAGTACCCGGTTATCAGTACTATAGTTGTTACTTTTTTTCAGGGGGCTTTTACGTTTGCAATGGTGCAGGCTGGCGTCGGGTTGAAGCTACAGGAAGTGATGCAGATGCCTAATGCAGGTTTTGCTATAGTTAGCACGTTGTTTCTGTGTGGTTCTTACCCGCTCACTCAAATTTACCAGCACGAAGAAGACAGCCAGCGCGGAGATATAACTATAAGTTTATTACTTGGCATTACCGGCACCTACATTTTTGCAGCCATCAGTTTACTGCTCGGTACCGGGATGTTACTATGGTTGTATTATACCACCGACCAGTTTCAGAATATCATTATTTTTTTGATAGCTACGGCTCCTATCCTCTACTATTTTACAAACTGGGCTATGGCCGCTACCCGTAATAATACGCTGGTAAACTATGATAATACCATGCACATGAACAAAATATCTTCGGTGTGCATCAGCCTGGCGTTTATAACGATGCTGGTATTTAAGGCTGTTTACGAACTATAGGTATACCACTTTTACCTGGGTTAAAACTATGCTGTGCAATTGCGTATAAAGGGGAAATTAGATAATAATACGTGAAGCTGATCTACGTTATACTAGCTGGGCTGGCCGGCACCGCAGCCATGTCTGCTGTAATTTTTCTTCTTTCTCTGGCAACAAACCGTGTTCTTAGGATACCACTGGTATTAGGAACTATGCTGCTTGGCAAAACGCACCCTGATGGCAGCTTATCGAAAGGAGTGTCCACTAAGTTGGTGGGTGGACTGGCGCATTATACTGTTGGTGTTTTATATGCTATTGGCTACCTGGCTCTTTGGGAAAGCGGCGTGGGCACCATTACAGCTTCGTGGGGAATGTTTATAGGACTCGGGAACGGCATATTAGCCATGCTCATCTGGTATTTATTTTTCATGATCCACCCCAGGCCTCCGCACATCAAACTGGAAAGATACCTTATGGAGATGGTGTTCAGTCATGTACTCTTCGGATTTGTAGTTACCTATGTATATTACCACTTAACGCATGTAGAGTATCCGTTCTGGCAATGATTTATAGTTTAGGAGTTTAGGAGTTAGAGAGTTTAGGAGTTAGAAAGTTGGGAAGTTAGAAGGTTAGAAAGTTTTTATAGTTTGGGAGTTAAGGGTTTAGAAGTTAGAACATTGTAGAAATGCAATACGCTATTTCTTTTCAGCAACTGAGCAATTGAAACCCTGTCGATCCCTAAATCCTGTAAATCCTGATTCAGACAACAATCAGCCATTTAACAATTCAACAATATAACCATCAGTACAAAACAAAAACGGCCTGCAGCTATAGTTGCAGGCCGTTTTTTTATAGTTGATTCTAAACTATAGTTTAGCCGTTCATCGAAATCAGGAATTCTTCGTTGCTCTTCGTGCCAACCATTCTGTCTTTCAGGAACTCCATAGCTTCTACAGAGTTCATATCCGACATAAACTTGCGCAGGATCCAGATACGGTTCAGCTCGTCTCTGTCCATTAGCAGGTCTTCGCGGCGAGTACCCGAAGCAGGAACGTCGATAGCAGGGTAAATTCTTCTGTTGGCCAGTTTGCGATCCAGCTGAAGTTCCATGTTACCGGTACCTTTAAATTCTTCGAAGATAACTTCATCCATCTTAGAACCTGTGTCGATAAGTGCAGTGGCAATGATAGTTAATGAACCACCATTCTCAACGTTACGGGCAGCACCAAAGAAACGCTTCGGCTTGTGCAGTGCGTTCGCATCCACACCACCCGATAAGATCTTACCAGACGATGGAACCACAGTGTTATAGGCACGGGCCAAACGCGTGATCGAATCCAGAAGAATTACCACATCGTGGCCACACTCTACCATTCGCTTCGCCTTGTCCAGTACAATGCTCGATACCTTTACGTGGCGCTCGGCAGTCTCATCAAACGTTGATGCAATAACTTCCGCTTTTACGCTACGGGCCATATCAGTCACCTCTTCGGGACGCTCATCAATCAGTAGGATCATCAGGTATACTTCCGGGTGGTTTTCAGAAATAGCGTTGGCTATTTCTTTCAGCAACACGGTTTTACCTGTTTTAGGCTGCGCCACGATCATACCGCGCTGGCCTTTACCTATTGGGGCAAAAAGGTCGAGAATACGGGTTGACAGCTGGCTTGGCTTGGTAGTTAACTTTAAACGCTCCTCCGGGAAAAGCGGCGTTAAGTGCTGGAACGGAATACGGTCACGAATTTCTTCCGTGGTACGTCCGTTTACAGTCTCAACCTTTAGCAGGGCAAAATATTTCTCACCTTCTTTCGGCGGGCGGATCTGGCCTTTTACAGTATCACCTGTTTTAAGACCAAATAATTTTATCTGCGATGGCGATACATAAATATCGTCAGGAGATGCTAAGTAGTTATAGTGTGTAGAACGCAGGAAACCATACCCATCCTGCATCAGCTCAAGCACACCTTCGTTTAGTATTATACCATCAAACTCCTTAAAGATATTGCCACCTGCATTTGCATTCTGCTGTTGCGGGTTGTTACGGCGCTGGTTGTTGTCGTAGCGGCTATCTGGTCTGTTCGTTTGCTGGTCGCTGCGTTGCTCACGGTTATCCTGGCGTTGCTCACGCTCCGGACGCTGTTCGCGGTTATCGTTGCGGTTCTCAGAACGTTGCTCACGGCCATCATTTCGTTCACGTGGCTCGCGGTTCTGGCCTTCCGTACGTTCCGGTCTTGGCTCACGTGGCTGATTTTCAGCTCTCTCTGCTTTTGGCTCGCGTGTTTCTGTGCGTGGCTCGCTGCTGGTCTGTTCCCTGTTTTCGCGGCGAGGCTGAATACGTTCACGGTCGCGTTGCGGCCCATGGTCTTTAACCGGCGCTGGGGCTGGTTTTGGAGCTTGTTCCGGTTGTTCGGCACGCACTACAGGTCTTCTTTCTTCCGGTGCAGGTGCAAGGGCTGATGCTTCTTCTTCTATAGTTGCAATTTCAGGAGATGAATCGCTTGCTGGGGCAGCAGAACTGGCAACAGGTTTGATCTTTTTAGGTAATTTCTCAGGTGGGGTGATGGCTTGCTGATCCAGGATCTTGTAGATAATGTCCTGTTTGCTCAGTTTTTTGAAGTTCTGAACGCCCAGGTCCTCTGCAATTTCCTTGAGTTCTGAAAGAAGCCTATCTTTCAATTCTTCAATATTGTACATAAATGTGGTATGGTGGTTAATGTGATGCCGGAAGCGTGATGATACACGAACGCAGCGAGAGTCTTAAATTATAAATCAGGAAACAGAATAGATTGCGTAGAAATAGTGAGGCTCAGGAAGGGCCTGCTTCATAAATGCACTGCAATGTTATTGCAATAGCACCTAATTAACAAATATTACGCATCATTTTATGCAAAATGTTTCAGAAAACAGGTAAAAGATTTACGAATTGCCGCGTACTACGCAAAAAAGTATATTTTTGTACCAATACATAACACGCAACTATGCTACAACTATCCGTTTTAAGGGAGCAGACAGACCTGGTAGTGGCAGGCCTCACCAAGAAAAACTACAAAAATGCAGCCGATGAAGTTGCTGCTTTACTTGAACTTGACCAGCGTCGCCGGCAGGTACAGAGCGAGCACGACGAGCTGCAGGCCCAGTCGAACAGCATCTCCAAAGAGATCGGAATTCTGATGAAGAACGGCGAACGCGAGAAAGCCGAATCTTATAAAACACAAACTACCGAATTAAAGCAGCAGGCCAAAACCCTTGCCGACCAGTTAACTACCCTGGAAGATGAGTTGCAGGCAGCTTTATATAAGTTACCAAACCTGCCACACGCAAGTGTTCCTGTAGGTAGAACAGCAGAAGACAATGAAGTAGTTCTGCAACATGGTGAAATTCCTGAACTGCATGCAGGCGCGCAGCCTCATTGGGAGCTTATCCAGAAATACGACATCATTGATTTTGACCTGGGCAATAAGATAACTGGTGCAGGTTTCCCGGTTTATAAAAAGCAGGGAGCCCGTTTGCAGCGCGCGCTTATCAACTTCTTTTTAGATGAAGCCCTGAAAGCCGGTTACACTGAAATACAGCCGCCAATTTTGGTTAACGAAGCATCGGGCTACGGCACCGGCCAGTTACCGGACAAGGACGGACAGATGTACCATGCCACCGAAGATAACTATTACCTGATACCTACGGCCGAGGTACCGATCACCAACATTTACCGTGATGTAATTGTACCAGCCGACCAGTTGCCAATAAAAAATGCAGGTCATACACCATGTTTCAGAAGAGAAGCTGGTTCGTGGGGTGCCGATGTACGTGGATTGAACCGTTTGCACCAGTTTGACAAGGTAGAAATTGTACAGATTACGCTGCCTGAGAAGTCTTATGAAACGCTGGAAGAGATGAGCAGCTATATACAAGGCCTTCTGCAGAAACTGGAATTACCTTACCGTGTGCTGCGTCTTTGCGGCGGTGATATGGGCTTTACGTCTGCCCTGACTTACGACATGGAAGTATATTCTACAGCGCAAGGCCGCTGGCTGGAAGTAAGCTCCGCTTCTAACTTTGAAACGTATCAGGCTAACCGCCTGAAGCTGCGTTATAAAAATGAAGCTGGTAAAACACAATTGCTGCATACGTTAAATGGTAGCGCCCTTGCCCTGCCTCGTATAGTTGCCGCTATCCTGGAGAATAACCAGACACCGGACGGTATTAACATGCCAAAAGTGCTGCACCCATATTTAGGGTTTGAGAAGATTGGGTAATGTGCTAATGTAATAATTGGCATTTTAGTAAAAACAGAAGCCGCTGATACCCTCAGCGGCTTCTGTTTTATAGTTGGCTAACACGCAAAGTATTGCGTGTCTACAATTTCATTTTTTGCCCTTTCAAATAAGCTCTTTCGGACTTCTTAGTCCGTAAGCTCTTTGCCGGAAACATCCTTGTCCCCACATTACAGCGGACGTGGACGTCCACAGCAGACAGGTTTCGGACATGAATGTCCGAAACAGCGCACTGAGATATAACTTACCCAAACTGTTCCTGGTATTGCTGATAGTAATTTTTGAGTTTATACTTCTTCAGTTCACCTTCTTTAGCAGCTTTTATAGTTTCTTCGGTTATAGTTTGCTGTTGCAGTAGATTTACTAGCAGATCGTTATTCTCTGTTACGCCTTCCTGTATAGTTAACGTTTCGTATTTTTGCAGGAAATCCGGGTTCAGGCCTAGCTTGTTCTTGTTTACAGTTACCACCTTTGCAGCAACCAGTTTTAACAGGGCTTCTTCCACTTCTTTCAGTTCGAATACTGTCCCGTCTGCGGCATCAGCCATCAACAATACTTCCTGTAGTGGTGCACCGCCCTCGCCGCCTGTTGCTAAGAGCAAAGCTTCCAGAAATTGCGTGTCAGTCTCCTGCCAGTTATAGTTCTTCATCTCTTCTATCCTTCGTGGTTCACAAAATCAACTATAGCTCTTTCATTAATATCGCGCATGCATTTAAAGTGGCCAAGCGGGCATTCTGATCTTCCAAACTTGGTACATGGGCGACATGGTAGCTCCACTCCTGCTTCGTAGTGTCTTGTAACCTGGTAGGGTTGTACCCCCAAAAGTTCAGGCACGGTACTTCCCCAGATCGTTACCAGTTCTTTATCAAACGCTTCAGAAATATGCGTTAGACCGGTATCAAAACCAATTACTTTAGCTGCCTGCTTCACCACATATACTGATTCGTTCATGTTCAGTTTACCGCACGCGTTGTACACTTTCGCTCCGGCAGCTTCTGCTATAATTGCACCGTTTTCTTCCACATCCTTACCTCCCAGCAACACGACTGGCCTGTTCAGTGAATTGCAGATGCTGACCACCTGTTCGTTCGGCATACGTTTGGTAAAGTGTGTTGCGCCAATTATGAAAGCAACATAGTCCTGCTGGTGTGTTTCAGGTAGCAGTGTGCTCAAGCTATAGTTACCGGTCAGGAAATAATCTACCGGTTTCTGATCATTCACTACACCTAAAAATTTCACGGTTTCGAGATAGCGGTCTACCAGGTGGGTTGGCTTAACGGTATTCAACTTAAACTTTAAAGCCAGAATTTTACGGATACGCTGTTTTTTGAACGTAGAGAATTTTACGCCCAGCTTATACTTCACCAGCACCGAGCGCAGGCTGTTGTGCAGGTCAATCACGTAATCAAACTGCTCCGCACGCAGGTCCTGAATGGTGTCATCCAGATGGTCTTTTAGCAGATGAAGTTTATCTACATAAGGGTTGTTGTCCAGTATAAACCGGAAACCGGGTTTCGTCAGGAAATGTATTTCTGCGCCCGGTACCTGTAGCTTCAGGCAACGGACAACCGGCGTGGTGTAAATAATATCCCCGATTGAGCTGAACCGGATGATGAGTATTTTAAGCTTCTCTTTTTGCAATGGAGCTTTTTGGTTAAAAACGGTTTTGTGTGAGTTATGGAGTTATAGTTCTATAGTTTAAATGTCATCTCGCTTTCTACAAGATTCCCCGAATCAAGTTTGGGATGAACCACTTTCAAACTGACAAAAAAGGCAAAAGTTATAGTTCAGTCTCATGCTATAGTTTGTCATCTCGACGTAAGGAGAGATCTAACTGGAATTTTAAATAGATTTCTCGCTTTGGCTCGAAATAACAATTTACCCACCCCTGCCCCTCCCAAGAGGGGATTTTCTGCTATCATATGATTCCACTCCTTGGAGGGGTTAGGGGTGGGTTCAAACTATAGCCGAGTCAACAATCAACAATTATTTAATCCCAGCCTTGCGCTTGTTAAAGTAAGCTTCTACTTCATCAACCGGCTTGGCATTAAAGGTCATTTCTTTGGTCAATCCGCCTTTGCGGCCTACCAGTACACCGTACTTCATATCGTCGTAGCCGCTGGTGTGGTGGGCGTCGGGGTTTATGCTTAGCATTACTCCTTTTTCCAACGCATACTGCACGTGGCGCCAGTCCAGGTCTAAGCGCCATGGGTTGGAGTTTATCTCGATGATGACGTTGTTGGCAGCGCAGGCATCAATTACCATTTTATGGTTGATCGGGTAACCTTCGCGGCGCAGCAATAGTCTGCCGGTCGGGTGGCCGAGCATGGTAGTGTATGGGTTTTCGATAGCTGTGATCAGGCGTTGCGTTGCTTTCTTCTCATCCATGTTCAGCACGCTATGAACACTGGCAACTATAAAATCGAAGGTCTTCAGGATATATTCATCATAGTCCAGTGAGCCATCTGTCAGGATATCCGACTCAATGCCTTTGAAAATTTTAAACGGAGCCAGTTTCTGGTTCAGCTCATCAATCTCTTTTTGCTGGCGTAGCACATCGCCTTCGCGCAGGCCGCCTGCGTACGATGCCGTTTTACTGTGATCTGAGATACCCAGATACTGGTAGCCCATGTCGCGGCAGAAAGTGGCCATCTGCTCTAAGGTGTGGGCGCCGTCGGAGTAGGTACTGTGGTTGTGCAGAATACCTTTCAGGTCGGAGAGTTCGAGCAGTTTTGGCAGCTTGTTATCCATGGCCAGTTGCAGCTCATTGGTACCTTCGCGCAGTTCCGGAACCACGTACGCCATGCCGGCTGCATGGTACACATCCTCTTCCGTTTTATGATTCTCTTCGCGCAGCACATTCAGCATAGTTTTACCGGCTGCAAAAACCTGCGTTAAGTGCGCCTCCGAAGCAGAACGCAACACCACTTCGTTAGCAAAGCAGGCATCGTCTACTAATCTTATTTCAGTCACCATGCCATTCAAACTATAGTTGCCGCGCCAGATACGTGGGCCAGAGCTCTTAATATCCTGCTCCAGCACATCTATTTTGCCAAGCTTTTCACAAGTATCTTTATACTTATCGGTAGCGACTACAAATTGCAGGCTTTCCACAATTTCCATGCGCCGGCGCACATCCCCAACTACTTCCACTTTCGCATCGGGCAGCGCTTGTTTTATAGTTTGCAGCAGTTCTTCGGCACTTGGCTCGGCTTCGGCGTAAAGCAGTTTGCCACGGTTTTGCTGGGTAAAGAGCAGCGCCTGTTTTATGTTTTCCTGGGTTTTGGCGCCGAAGCCTTTCAGTTTGCTCAGTTTGTCCTGCTCGCAGGCATCCAGCAGTTCTTCCACGGTTTCGGTGCCCAGCTCTTTCCAGATGGTGCGTACTTTTTTAGGGCCGATGCCTTTAATGCGCAGCATCTCAACTACGCCCGGCGGTGTGGCAGCCAGCATCTGGTCCAGTTCGGCAAAAGAACCGGTCTGGTTTATCTCGATAATTTTAGCGGCAATGCCTTTGCCTACACCCTGTATACTTTCAAGGGTAGCCTGGCTCATGCCTGCCAGTGGTTCTTCCACTAATTCCAGCGTAGCGGCGCCATTCACATAAGAGCGTACCTTAAACGGATTCTCGTCGTGCAGCTCCATCAACTCAGAAGCCAGCTTAAACAGTCGTATGATCTTTTTATTTTCCACGGCCTATATCGTATACTTACAAAGATAGGAAAAACCGCCCGAACCATACTTGCAGTCGTTTTATATTCATTTGCTTCTATATAAAGGCAGAAATCCTTATCTTGGCTAACAAAAAATGCTGCGGTAGCAGCTTTCCATACTTATGAAATACGCTTCCCTGCTTTGTTTGGTGTGCCTGTTGTTGCTGGCTAACACCTGTAAAAAATCAAGTAAAATCGAACAACAACTTGTTGGCAAAACCTGGCTGCACGCGTTTGAAGAAGACCAGGAAGAAATCACTACTTACCGCCCGAACACGTATGACTTTGCGCCATCGCGTGGCCGCACAGGCTTTATGCTGGAGAAAGGCGGCATCCTGAAAAACTATGCCATAGCGCCTGCCGACGGACTGGAAGAGCAACCCGGCACCTGGCAGTTTACCGACAACGATAAGATCCTGATAACTATAAAACCGGAAGGCCAGCCGCAGCAGCAATACCTGATCGAGATCGTGTCGCTGGAGAATGACGTGCTGAAAGTGAAACGCGAAGAAGTAACCGGAGACCCGCTTAAATAACATGTTCAGTTACCGAAAACTAAGTGCCCGCACCCGTACCATTATTTTAGTAACCTTGCTGGGCATCCTGGCAATACTTATAGTTACCGAACCCAGAGGCGATGTTTTTAACTTTATAAAAGGCTTCCTGAATGGGATACTGATCGTTATGTTTTTTGGGGAAGTGATGCTTTACTTTATGAGTAAGAAAAAGTGATATAAATCTCCGGCCGAAAAGTAAATCAGACAAGCGCATGCTAAACTACCAGAAAATATCTAAGCTAAACCGTACTATAATTGGCACCTTGCTGCTTCTGGTATTTATGGCGTTGGTGATGGCAGATGCGTATGCCAGCTTTTTCGGGGGAATTATATTCGGGGCATTACTGCTTCAGTTATATTTCGAAGCCCGCATGTTCCTCAGTACGCAGCGAAAACGCAATAACTAAACTATAGATCAAAACACTTTTACATTTATAAAAATCAAATGCATTACTGGTTAGTAAAATCGGAGCCTGAAACATATTCGTGGGCAGACTTAGTGAGAGACGGGCGCATCTGTTGGGATGGCGTTAGAAATTACCAGGCACGTAACAACCTGCAGCAAATGCAACCCGGCGACATGGTATTGTTTTATCACAGCGTATCAGAGAAAGCTATAGTTGGTATTGCCAAAGTAGACAAAGCCGCTTACCCCGACCCCACTGCCGACGACCCGAAATGGATGGCTGTAGACCTGGTGCCTTTCCGCGATTTCAGAGACCCGGTAACTTTAGAGCAGATAAAAAAAGACAAGCGTTTAGAGAATATTGCCCTGCTGCGCCAGTCGCGGCTGTCGGTTATGCCGCTTAAAGCCGAGGAGTTTGATGTACTGCTCGCGCTTGGCAACTAACTATAGCACAGTAATTTAAAATTACGGGCAGCAGAACAACGATTGGCGGCTAAAACAAGTACAAAGACTTAGCCGCCAATCTTATACTTTTCCTGTAGTACGCTATACTATCCTTAGCTATATGTACAAAGTATTGCTGTTACTCCTGCTTATAGTTGTGCTTGTTGTTTCGCCCCTGCTTGCACAAAAACCAACCCAGCCTAACCGACTGGAACTGGAACTGGATATCTATAAAACAGATGTTCAGGTGCTGCCCACACCCGATAGCAGCCTGCTCGTATTAACCAAAACAGTTGGCAACTGGACCAATCCTCCTACCTTCGGATTCACAAAATATAACCACCAGCTACAGCCGGCCTGGAACAAAAAGATTACCCTGAACCCCATCAGCAGGTACATTACACATTTCTCAGAAGAGGCCTATAGTTATATTGCATTTACCGGCGAAAACAACGACGACTTCCAGTTTGTAAAGCTTAACCTTGCAGACGGTAACTATACTGCAAAGGAATATAACATTGAAGCCATCGATTCTATCTATGTGTTTAAGGTATTGTCTGGCAATTATTTTATAGTTGCCCGGTCCCGCAAAACCGGCACGCCTACCCTGCTGCACCTTAACGAGACCTCCGGAGATATAAAGCCGCTCCCTGCTGTTTACGGCACCGAATCTACTTTCTCGGATATCCTGGTACACCCGGAGTCGCAACAGGTAAGTGTTGTCATGTCAGAGTCGAACGGTAGAATATCCCGTTTGCAGACAAAGATCTTTAACGCCGATGGTACGCTGCTCAGCAATTATTTTATACATCCAACGCAGGAAAAAAGGCCGGTAACAGCAGAAATAACGCCCGGCGACTCTACTTCCAGGTTACTCATCGGAAACTATAGCACACGCAACCTCCGCTACGCCTCAGGCATTTTTACGGTTCCGGTTACTGCTAACTCTTCAGATTCGCGATACTATAGTTTTTTGCAGCTAAAGAACTTTTTCAGGTACATGAAGCCGAAGCAGGAAAAGCGCATGCGGCAACGCGAAGAACAAAAAGAACAGGCAGGCAAAGACTCAGGTGTGCAATACAGGCTATTGTTTCATGATATTTATCCTACCCTCAGTGGCTATATTATAAGTGCTGAAGTGTACACAACCGACTCGCGCGGTGGCAATTTCAATCGTATTTATGGACCTACAGGCTACCTGGTAAGTACACCAACAATCTATAAACGCACAATGGCCTTGGCCCTAGGATTCGATAAAGACGGGATTTTGCTCTGGGATAACAGCTTCCCGTTACGAAACATGGAAACCCGGACGCTACAACAAAGCGTTGAGATTACAGCAAGCCCAACAGGTACGGTTGTGATCGCTTACCCTGATGAAGATGATATTTTTTACAAGGTTATGGAGCAGGACAATTACGTTGAAGAAGATACTGAACTGGAATTACAACCGGGCGATGCCAACAGCAAAATTGTATCTACAAGCATGGCCGGCCTTGTAAAATGGTACGGACTGAACTTTGCTGCTTTTGGATGGCACCGCATAAAACCTGCAAACGCCGAAAGCCGGATGGTATTCTACATCAACAAGATCTCTTTTTAATGGTTTAATTGCTTAATGGTTAAATTGTTTAATGGCTCCATAGTTAAACTATAGTTTGAGCTCTTACCTGATATTTCTAGCCGTCCGGCAGATTCATTAGAACTATAAACTTAGATCCAATCAGGCATCAATCAACCATTTACCAATTAAGCTATTTAACAATTAACAATGAGCGATCAACAATTTAACCATCCAACCATTTAGCAATTAAAAAGAACTCTTCTATATTTGCAGCTATACTTCCGGTTATGCAGAAAAGACTTATTGTAAACCAACAGTTACTCGATATCATGGTGATGCGCTTATGCCATCAGTTGATCGAGAACCATGGCGACTTTTCTGATTCTGTTATACTTGGGCTGCAACCACGCGGCAAATACGTAGCAGAACGCATACAAACCACCCTGGCTACCATACTCGGCAAACAAATACCAACCGGCTACCTCGATACCACGTTCCACCGCGACGATTTCCGCCGCCGTGAAACGCCGCTTACAGCCAACGCTACCAAAGTCGATTTCCTGATTGAAGGTAAAAAAGTAATACTGGTAGACGATGTGCTGTATACGGGCCGTTCGGTGAGGGCTGCACTGGATGCCATGATAGCGTATGGGCGGCCGGCGAATGTGGAGTTGCTTGTTTTAATAGACCGGCTTTACACCCGCCATCTGCCTATCGAAGCCACATATGTTGGCCGGCAGGTAAACTCGCTGCAAAGCCAGCGGGTATTAGTTGACTGGCAGGCGCAACAAGCCCCGGAAGATGCCATATGGCTTTTCACTAAAACCGAAGACTAAAATCTTACCATGCAAGAGCTCAGCGTCCGGCACCTGTTAGGCATCAAAGACATCACTCCGCAAGATATTCAGCTCATTTTTGAGACTGCGGATAATTTTAAAGATGTACTGAACAGGCCGATTAAAAAAGTGCCTTCGCTGCGCGATATTACCATTGCCAACGTCTTCTTCGAGAACTCTACCCGCACGCGCTTATCGTTTGAACTGGCCGAGAAACGCCTTTCTGCTGATGTGATCAACTTTAGCAGCAGCAGCAGTTCGGTTAAAAAAGGTGAGACCCTGCTGGATACGGTAAACAACATTCTGGCTATGAAAGTGGACATGATCGTGATGCGCCACTCCAGCCCGGGAGCACCTCATTTTCTGAGCCGCCACATAAACGCTAACATCGTAAATGCCGGCGACGGCACCCACGAGCACCCAACCCAGGCGCTTTTAGATACCTTCTCTATCCGTGAAAAATATGGCGAAGTAGCTGGCAAAAAAGTGGTTATTATCGGCGATATCCTGCACTCGCGCGTAGCCCTATCCAACATATTTGCCCTGCAGAAATTAGGTGCTGAAGTGATGGTTTGTGGCCCGATAACGTTGTTGCCAAAGTATATTAAGGAACTGGGCGTAAAAGTAGAGTTAGATGTACGGAGAGCTCTGGAATGGTGCGATGTGGCCAACGTGCTGCGTATACAGCTGGAGCGCCAGCAAATGAAGTATTTCCCGTCGTTGCGTGAGTACACCTTATACTATGGCATCGACAAGAAAATGCTCGATAGCCTGGATAAGGAAATAACCCTGATGCACCCTGGTCCTATAAACCGTGGCGTAGAACTTAGCTCTGATGCGGCCGATTCGCATCATTCTATCATCCTGAATCAGGTTGAAAATGGGGTTGCCATCAGAATGGCAGTGTTGTATCTGCTTGCTTCTAAAACTGCGTAGTAGGTTACTTCCTTTGTTGTCATCCCGAACATCAGCCAAGAGGATGTTATACGTCCTATAGTTTTTCTTTTGTCATTTCGAACATTCTTGAAACGCGAGTCGAGAAGAGCCAGCGCAGCTGTGCGGAATCTTATACGTTCTATAGTTTCTCTTTTGTCATTTCGAACAGCGTGAGAAATCTGAGTGCTATAGCTGCAGTTACAACCTAGCCTTTTCTTTCATAGCTGCTTCTTTAATCCTGGGAGCTCTACTAACCTATAGTTCTATAGTTGGCTTTGGTGCACTCACGGCCGGGAGGCCCCGTCTTGGGGGTAAGGGCCCTCGATAAGGGCATCGCGCTGCTGCTTTCTTGCTACCCTCGTTCCTCGGGTTGCCTGACGGCACCGCAACAAAGCAAAGGCGCTCAACCCAAAGACTGTGAGCAGTTCGATAGCTAACTTTATAGTTGATTGAGATGTTGTTGCGTTTGGTTTTATCGTGGCTGTAGTTCCGCAGGGACAGGTCGCGACCTGTCCGATCTTGGTCTGTAACTATAAAACTATAGCCGCTAACTATAGCAAAGCCAGAAAAGTCCCCCTTTGAAGGGGCAGGTGGATGACAAACACCCACTATAAAACAATACAATTAACTATAGCAACATCAGAAATTCCCCTCTCGGGAGGGGCAGGGGTGGGTTAAAACAGCAACGATAGCACTACAACCTAAACTATAGCAAAGACCAAAGGCTCCTTCCCCTATTCTGGGGGTAGGGGCCCTCGATAAAAGGGAAAGGCTGAGAAGGGGTAAAACTGAAACTATAGAACTATAACCTAAGCTATAGCAAAGGTCTTATTTCTCTTCTAACAGGATCCTTTCAGGATGACAGATGGAGAAGTAGCCAAAACCTCCCCGCCTCAGACTACCGGGAAGCCATTCCGCAGGTAGCGAGCGTAGCGCTGAGGGGCTGGTGGTGGTTGCACCACTGAAACTATAAAACCTATACTCCTCAACCCAAATTATACTTTCTTTGCAATACAAATTATAAAACTAGAGATGGCGGAAGTGCAGATAATACACGTACCTGGCTTAGGCAACTCGGGTCCGGAGCATTGGCAAACGTATTGGCAGCAAAGTGACCCAACGAGCCTACGTGTGCAGCAGTCTGATTGGGATAAACCGGTTTGTAAGGATTGGGTAGAAGAACTGCAGAAAGTGATTCGGGAAGTGAAAGGAAAAGAGATTGTACTGATAGCACACAGCCTGGGTTGTATGACCGTTGCACATTGGGCTCAGAAGTATAAAGCTAACATTAAAGCTGCTTTCCTGGTAGCCCCGCCCGAAGTAGAGCTAAATGTAGAATTAAAAGAAGTGTTGGACTTTGCCCCATTCCCGAAAGCTAAACTGCCTTTTAAATCTATGCTGGTGGCAAGCTCCGATGATGACTACCTAACGATTGAACGTGCAGAATACCTGGCTAACCTGTGGGGAAGCGAGTTTGTAAATGCAGGTGCGAAAGGCCATATCAACTCTTACTCATATATTGGCGAGTGGCCCGAGGGAAAAGTACTACTGGCAAGGCTATTGGAGTAAGTTAAACTATAGTTCAATAGCACAAAAAAAAGCGCCCCGACTTATGCCGGGGCGCTTTTTAATTTGACGCTAATCTATTCTAATTTATTATTCCATGTCCAGTTTCATATCCGGCGTGTTCAGCTCGAAGCCGACACGTCTGTTTTTGGCTCTGGCGCTTTCTGTTCTGCGTTTAGACAGTCGCTCGTTAACTTTTACAAGTGGCTGTGTTTCGCCGTAACCGCGTGTTACAAGTCTGTCAGGGTTCTGCACACCACGCTCGATCAGGTAATCTTTAACAGCCTGCGCTCTACGCTCAGACAGTGCCTGGTTGTACTCTGCAGAACCGATGTAGTCGGCGTGACCTTTGATCAGCAGTACATGGTCAGGATATTTCTCAAGTACTACTACAATGCTATCCAGCAGTTGTTTGTAACCTTCCTGTACACGTGCCTGGTCAAATTCGAAGCGAACTTTTTCTTCCAGCAGTTTCAGGGTAGCAGCATCCAGTTCTGGGCAGCCACCTTTATCAGCTGGGCCTGCAGAATTAGGGCAAACGTCCTCGTTATCCGGAACACCATCACCGTCAGAGTCAGTTGGGCAACCATCCGGGCCAGTTGTTACGCCAGCAGGAGTATCAGGGCACTTGTCATCTTTATCCGCTACACCATCGCCATCAGAATCAGGGCAACCTTGTGTGGCCGTAGTACCGGCTTCATCCGGGCACTGGTCATCTTTATCAGCTACACCGTCGCCGTCTTTATCAGGGCAACCTTGCAGGTTAGCAACACCAGCTTCTGTAGGGCACTGATCCTGGTAGTCAGCTACGCCGTCACCATCCGTATCGATAGGACAACCATCTTTATCTACCTGTACGCCTGTTGGAGTGTCAGGGCATTTATCGCGTCTGTCGCCAACACCGTCCATATCCGTATCAACAGCCTTGCCTAAGTTAAAACCAAGTCCAAAGTTGTGCATCAGGAAACGATCGTTATCGCCACCTTCCAGGCCATCAAACTTGTCATTACCGGTCAGCATGTAGCCAGTTTGCACGAAAGCGCTTACGCCATCAGAGAAACGGATACGGATACCGGCACCACCCAGGAGGGCAGTTGTTACAAAGTCATCATCGAAGGTAACTCCATCGTTCGTTGCATCTGCTTTTGCAAACGCTCCACCACCGGCTACGGTCAGGTAAGGTCCGATCAAAGCGTCTTCTTTCAGAATAGTACCATACATTTTCAGGCGAATGCCCAGCATAGCAGTACCAATAGAAGTGTCAAAACTATTTAGGCCCTTGCTTGCTTCAGCGCCGCCATACGTGAGGTGTAAGCCAGCATCAAAAGATGGGCTCAAATAACGGTTAAGCGAGAGTCCCCCGCCCCACTCCATGTCTTTTTCAAAAAACTGGTTGCCAAACTCCCCTTTGTATTGAAGCGCGCTACCATATATCTGGAGATTTGTCCGTCTATCAGCATTTTGTGCAAACAAGGCTGTATTTGCAGATAGCAGGAATACAAGCACAAAAGCTATTGCACTAAATTTTGTTAATTGTGTTCGCATAATTTTATTGTGTATATGTTGATATGTCAATACGTACATATTTAAAGCAGGTTTATTTGTACGCCAATAATTAATTGCACAGCAGAAATAAAGATTTATTCTTCCGGGGAGGTTTTTGATGTGTTGTAGAGTTTTACTCATAAGCAAAGGTTAATAGTGAAACTATAGTTTTAGCACTAAGCAGTATTGCACTGTTCTGTTGTTCTCCTTTGGCTTTGTATTATTCCTATTCTTCAAACTGATACTACACTACAAGGTTTTGTATTTGCATATTTATTTAAGGTATACGTGTTTTTGAGTGGTAAAAGACAATAAAAAAGACTGCCAGTTTTACACCGGCAGTCTTTAAAAAGGAGCTATATTTTTATGGTTAACTAGCGTTTCATCAGGCGTTCAATATCATCTGCTTCTAACGGAATATCCTTCATCAGGTCAACAGGGCCGTTTTTAGTTACCAGGATGTCATTCTCTAAACGCACGCCAATGCCTTCATCCCAGATATAAATACCCGGCTCGCAGGTAAACACCATGCCTTCTTCAAACGGACGATATTTGTTGCCTACATCGTGCACATCCAACCCCAAGAAGTGAGAAGTGCCATGCATAAAGTACTTCTTATAAAGCGGCGCGGCAGGGTCCTGGTTACGCACATCCTGCTCGTTCAACAGGTCCAGGCGAATCAGCTCGTTCTCCATAACCGTACCCACAAAAGCATGATACTGATCGAGTGTGTTGCCCGGTATCAGCATTGCTGTTGCAGCTTTCATAACGCGCAGTACAGCTTCATATACATCGCGCTGGCGAGGTGTAAATGTACCGTTAACTGGTATAGTACGGCTAAGGTCTGATGCATAGTTGGCATACTCGGCACCAAAATCCATCAACAGCATATCGCCGTCTTTACACTCCTGGTTGTTATCTACATAGTGCAGAATACAGGCATTGGCACCCGACGCTATGATTGAACCATAAGCCGGCCCGCGCGAACGGTTGCGTAAAAACTCGTGGTATAGTTCTGCTTCGATCTCGTACTCCATTACGCCCGGCTTTATAAAGTTCAGCAGCCTTCTGAAACCAAGTTCGGTAATGTTACAAGCCTTGCGGATAAGGGCGATTTCGTGATCTGATTTAATGGCACGCAGGTAATGCATAATCGGGGTGCTACGCTCGTACTTGTGTAACGGGTAGCGCTCCTTCATCCATTTTGTGAAGCGGGCATCGCGGGTCTCCACTTCTACTACGGCACGCAGGTGCTCGTTGCTGTTTAGGTACACGTGCTCGGCTTCGGCCATCAGCGTGTTCAGCACTGACTTAAATTCGTGCGTCCAGAGTATAGTTCTGATGCCCGATACTTCCTGTGCCTGCTGTTTGGTTAATTTGTAGCCTTCCCAGGTCAGGATGTGGTCGTTGGTTTCGCGCACAAACAGCACTTCTTTCATGCGTGGGTCCTTCGCATCCGGAAAAAGGATAAGAACTGTTTCTTCCTGATCTGCGCCCGACAGATAGAAAAGGTCGTTGTTCTGACGGAACGCCATAGAACCATCCGCATTGGTTGGCATTACATCATTAGAATTGAAGATGGCGATAGAAGAAGGTTTCAGCTGTTTTACGAAGTTGTGGCGATTGTGCACAAACAACTCGTTGCTAATAGGCAGGTATCTCATGGTTCAGATTATCTGGTTATGTAATTGCACAGGATCGAATATCCTGCAATCTGGATGTACGAAGTTAAAACTTATCTCTAAAAGATGAAGAGATAGACTATATTTTATACTTGCAACTATAAATCAACAACTATAACGGTGTTCTGTCCCGGTAAAGTATGCATGGCGCTCTATGGCCAACTATAGCTTTCGTATTGCTCTCAAAACTTTGAAACTCATTAACCTGCAAACCAACTATAGTTCCTGCTTTGCTTCGGCCAGTTCTAAAACATGTAATAGTTGCTCGTTGCGGATATCGTGCGCACATTTAAAGTGGCCTTCAGGGCAGGTTTTGTGACCGTGCAAACCGCAGGGGCGGCAGTAAAGTGGTTCTTCCTTCTCCACAATCTTCGCAAAGTCAGCCAGCGGACCATAGCCAAAGCGTGGCACCGTAGAACAATACACCGCACAGGTCGGCGCATTAACTGAAGTGGCCAGGTGCATCGGCCCGGAATCGTTTACGTAGTTCAGCATTGCATCGCGCATGAGTGCAGCCGACTGTAATAAATTCAGTTGCCCGCACAGGTTTTCTGCATTCGGATGAACAGATTTTTGCAGTATTTCCTCTGCGTGAATTTTATCGGCAGGTGAGCCCAGCAGGTATACTTTATAGTTTGCAGGCAGACTGTTCAGCAGGTCTATCCACTTCTCTGCAGGGTATTGCTTTGTAAACCAAACCGATGTGGGAGCTATAGTTATAAAAGGGGCGGTTTTGAGCGGCTGTACTTTTTCGTAGTCCTGGGCAGTTGGGTATAGTTTAGGCTTGGCGGCTGGCCCTTGTGTAATGCTACTGATCAGTAACTGGTTTCGCTCTACTTCGTGGCTGCCGTTCTCCATATTATGGGTATAGCGGCGCGTGAAGAAACGAGAGAATGGATTTTTATCGAAACCAAAGGTTTGCTTTGCATCAGAAAAAGCGGTCAGTATGCCGGTAGCGCCGTAGCGTTGCACATTTATTACCGCATCATATTTTTCTGACCGGATCTGCCGTAACAGATTCCAGAGACTTTTGTACTTGCCTTCCAGTTTGTTCCAGATCAATACCTGGTGCAGCTGTGGGTGGCCTTTCAGCAATCCTTCGTTACCTTTTCTTAATAAGAAATCAAGTTGGGCATTGGGGTAAGCGGCATGTAGTTTTTCTATGAGCGCGGTTGCAAGCACTACGTCGCCCAGAAAAGCGGTTTGTATAATAAGTACTTTCTTGATCTCAGATTGCTGCATCCGGCAAAATTACGGTTTAAACCCAAGAGTTGAAAATGGCAAAAAACTGGCTTAAACCATGTTGAACTATAACTCCGGTTTCCGTTTACTAAATTTGTAAAAAATGAAGCATAGCTATACTTAATATTTTGTAAAATGCATCGTTGAGAGTCTTACATCCGGGGCGCTTTTGCGGTGGCATTGGTTGCTCTGGCAATGAGAATTAATTAAAAAAGAAGGATGTGCGGGGAGTTAATTTCTCTTGCCAACATAATCACATGAAAAAATCTTTACTATTCTTAAGTTTCGGGATTGCAGTTCTATTATCAGGTTGCGTATCTACGTACATGCCCAATGTGCCCAATGTGCCCATGTTTACCGAAAAAGGTGAGCTAAGCGCCGGCGGCCACATCACGCCCAAAGGCAACATCACGTTTAATACCGCCTATGCTGTGTCAGATCATTTTGCGGTCGTACTCAACGGCTCAATGCTCAACAGCGAGCGCCGCAAGCGGGATTTGCGGCATAATTTATTAGAGGCTGGCGGTGGCTACTTTACAACTTTTGGCCCGGATGGCAGACGGATACTGGAAGTTTATGCCGGCTATGGCGGTGGCTCCAGCGACCGTACCGATAAGGATGAGCACGACGAAACCGGTGCCATGACCTATACCCGCCACGAAGCCAACTTCAGCAAATATTTTGTACAGGTAAACTTTACCTCTAAAAAGAAGAAGTCGCTGCGCCTGTTCAGCCATGAATTCCCGCTGAACTATGGCACTGCCCTGCGCGCCAGCTACGTTAACATGCACGATTACAAGCTTAACAACGAGCCAGCAACCGAAGAAGATAATATTTTCCTGGAGCCTATTTTCTACACCCGCCTCACGCTTAACCCATCGGTACAGTTGCAGTACACTACTGGCACTACCTTCGGCCTTAAAAACCGGGAAACACTTACCGCGGCTTATTCTGTATTTTCAGTAGGGTTTGTGATTAATGTGGGAGGCAGGAATTTAGATAGGTAGAGTTATAAGATTAAGTCCGTCACTCTCTTGAGGGGAATTTCAGTTGTTGCTATAGTTAAGGTTGTAGTTCTATAGTTGGCGTAATCTCCTGAAGCCCTCAGCGCTACGCTCGCTACCTGCGGAATTGCTTCCCGGTAGTCTGAGGCGGGGAGGTTTTGGCTTTTGCTATAGTTTGGGCTATCGTTTTACCCCTTCCCAGCCTTCCCCTTTTATCGAGGGCCCCTACCCCCAAAACAGGGGAAGGAGCTTTACAGCCTTTGCTATAGTTGAGGTTATCGTTTTATCGCTGCTGTTTTAACCCACCCCTGCCCCTCCCGGGAGGGGAATTTCGGCTATAGTTAGAGCTTAGCTATAGTTCTATAGTTTCCGTTTGTCATCCCCCTGCCCCCTTCAAAGGGGGACTTTTCTGCTACGGCTTATCCATCTGTCATTTCGACGTTAGGAGAAATCTGAGTTTTCTATAGTTACAGCCTAAGATAGGACAGGTTTACCTGTCCCTACGGAACTACAACCACGATAAAGCGATGCAACTATAGCCGCTCTGATCAACTATAGTTTTACTATCGAACGGATCGCAGTCTTTGGGTTGAGCGCCTTTGCTTTGTTGCGGTGCCGTCAGGCAACCCGAGGCACGAGGGTAGCAAGAAAGCAGCAGCGCGATGCCCGAAGACGGGGCCTCCCGGCCGTGAGGGCACCAAAGCTGGAAATGAAACGATAGGCAAGTAGAGCTCCCAGGATTAAAAGTAGCTATAGAAGAAAAGGCTAGGTTCAGGTAGTAGTGTTTCAAACTATAGAATTCAGATTTCTCACTTTGTTCGAAATGACAAAAGAGAAAGAACTATAGGACATATAAGCTACTTCACAACTACACTGGCTCTTCTCGACTCGCGTCTCAAGAATGTTCGAAATGACAAAAGGGAAACTATAAAACAGATAAGTAAACTATAGCCCAAATGTTAGCAGAAACTGCACACTACCAAGTCTAAATCAAATCAATAAACCAACAATACATTACATTACACTGGAATCTCCCCTAACCAGTCGGCAGCTTCTTTATAGGTTATAAATTGCCTTACTTGTATGTTACCGATGTAAATTGGTTCGGCGCGTTTTACGAACTGTTCAAACTTGGCATGGCTTCCGGTATCTTCACCGGCTATGCGGGCCAGCTTTAACAGGTTTGTACCTGCTATAGTTGGAATCAACTCCTGAAGGGTCCATCGCTCATCCTCCTGCGAGATATCACCCAGTTTAGACGAATCTGCAATCCAGTTTTGTATGTCTTTTTCGCGCAGCTGCTCGATCAATAAATTATTGCCTTCTCTGTATTCTTCGCTAGTTACAGGGCGCAGCCAGTCGCTGTACATCAGGTGTATAGTTTCATCTACCCAAAGCAGAAGATAGTTATTTTCGAATTCGAACATGCTACCGCCAGTTATTGAAAGCCTAATGTAATAATATTCCTATCACTCTAAAGCCTTTTATGAATTATGCAGAGCAGCATGTAAGGTAAGTTGCCTGGCCAGGTAAAAGCAACTTATAAGATCTAAGCCACTGCCAGGTGATCCTTGAGCGGCTTGTTTTCGCGGCAGTTCAGCAGCATATCCATAACAGCCGGATTTATACCGTATTTACGGTGGTCTGATTCCAACTCGCACCAGGTTGTGAAAATGCGCCACATTGGCTCTTTACCGAAACCACTGCTTTCGGCAGGAGTAATACTGCGCTGGAAAAAAGCATGCAACTGCACATCTTCTTCAGGAACCGGAATATAAATAGTATCTGAAGCGCAATTAAGCACTGCTATTACTTCGGCAGACTTGCCGTTTAGTGAGGGCAGGTAAAAATAACAAACCTGCGGAAGCTGGTAAGGGTGATGTAGCATAAATCTGGTTGTATAATTAGCGCCCTAAATCCTTCTCCTGCCATAGCCAAAAATTTTATGGTTTAATCCAAAAAACTACCGGCCAACCCAAAGACGTTTATCACATACAACCATATACTTACGACTATAAAAAGAGTTTTACACTACTTATATATTCAGAAAACAATGCAATTTTTTATAGTTCGCACAATACAATATTTTAAAATCTTGCCAGATATAAACTGGTGATATAGATCATCTTCGCATCTGCTAATTATTTTGTAAATTTGCAGTAGTAGTTTTAATCTTAATTAAGAACGATTATGGGAATGTATCCTGAATATATGGTTGCACCTATCCGTGAGGATCTAACCTCAGCTGGATTTGAACAACTAATGACTCCTGAAGAAGTAGAGCAGGCGCTTTCTGCTAAAGAAGGAACTGTATTAGTGGCTATAAACTCTGTTTGTGGTTGCGCGGCATCTAAGGCGCGTCCTGCCCTTAAAATGGCTGTAGCATCTGCTGACCAGAAGCCAGATAAAATGATCACAGTATTTGCAGGCATGGAAGCTGATGCAGTTGCGAAAGCACGTGAGTATATGCTGCCTTACCCTCCGTCATCACCATCTATAGCGCTGTTTAAAAATGGCGAGCTGGTACACATGATCGAGCGTTACCACATTGAAGGCAATGAACTTAACCGCATTGTAGATAACCTGAAAGGTGCTTTTGAGGCGTACTGCTAACTATAAGCTTATTCAAAACAGAAAGGCCGGTTGCATAAACCGGCCTTTCTGTTTCTATACTTTTTCCTGTCGCAGGTCAAACCCAATATCGCGGCGGTAGTAGCGGCCTTGCCAGGTTATCGTTTCGGCTGCCTGTTTCGCTTTTGCCAATGCCTCTTCCATCGTATCGCCCAGGGCGGTTACGGCCATTACACGACCGCCACTGCTTACCAGTTTATCACTTACCATTTTAGTACCAGCATGAAACACCAGCACATCGGGGCTCACCTGTTCTATACCGGAAATCTCTTTCCCTTTCTCAAAACCTTCGGGGTAGCCACCTGACACCAGGAAAACCGTAGCTGCCGTACGCGGGTCGATCTCCAGCTTATAGTCGCCCAGCGTATGATCGTGCAATGCTTTAAACAGCTCGAACAGATCTGACTTAATGCGCGGTAAAATAGCTTCGGTTTCAGGGTCGCCGAGGCGCACGTTATACTCAATTACATAAGGCTCGTTGTTCACTTTTATCAGCCCGATGAACAGGAAACCTGAATACTCGATTCCATCTTCCTGCAAGCCTCTTATAGTTGGCTCAATTACGCGCTCCTTCACCTTTTGCATAAACACTTCGTCGGCAAAAGGCACCGGCGAAATGGCGCCCATACCACCTGTGTTCAGCCCGGTATCGCCTTCGCCGATGCGTTTATAGTCTTTTGCTTCCGGCAACAGCACGTATTCTTTTCCGTCTGTCAGGATAAATACTGAAACCTCAATACCATCCAGAAACTCCTCAATCACTACTTTAGCACCGGCATTGCCAAAGCGCTTTTTGCGCAGCATATCTTCCAAAGCATCCAGGGCATGTTCAAAGTCCGGAGAAATGATTACACCCTTGCCTGCAGCCAGGCCATCGGCTTTTAAAACAACCGGGTAATTATGGTCGCGCAGATATTCTACAGCTTCGCGGTATGTATTTTCGGTAAAGGTCTGGTAACGGGCAGTAGGGATGTTGTACTTCTGCAGAAAGGCTTTACAAAAATCTTTGCTGCCCTCCAGCATGGCACCGGCCTTTTTAGGACCTATTACCAGTATGTGTTTCAGGTAATCTTTCTCCTGGAAATAATCGTGTATGCCTTCTACCAGCGAGTTCTCCTGCCCAACTATAAGCATCATAATATCAAAATCGGTGGCAAACTTGGCTACCTCTTCAAAGTTATGGATGTCTACAGTGGCATGTGTTCCGAACTGCATTGTTCCGGCGTTGCCAGGCGCCACAAATACTTCCTCACAATATTCGCTCTGCTTCAGTTTCCAGGCTATAGTATGCTCGCGGGCTCCGGATCCAATTATCAGTACATTCATAGTTTAATTTGCTGGTTATTAATTGCTGTACTAAGCTTTTTTCAAAAGTGCTGCTGCGAAGTTATAAATTTATAGTTGCGTGTGCAGCACAAACTATAGTTTTATAGTTGCTTAAGGTTATAGTTTAACTCTAAAACAAAAAGACCGCTGTATTATTACAACGGTCCTTTTAATTATTTCTATCGCTAATAAATTAGTTCGCGTACTCGCTCAGGAACTTAATGCGCATTAAACGCAGGTCTTCTTCTGTATAATCGTCGGTACCAAGTTCTTTCAGTGCTACCGCAATGTTGTCAGTGCTGGCGCTCATAAAGTAATCATAGATCTCCTCCTGGCGCTCTTCATCCAACACATTGTTAATGTAATAGTTCAGGTTAAGCTTGGTGCCGGAATAACAGATGTGCTCTACTTCCTCTATCAGTTCCTGCATGGTAAGGCCTTTAGATGATGCGATCTCTTCCAGGTCTACTTTCTTATCTATCTGCTGAATGATGTAGATCTTGATCTTGGATTTGTTGACAGTTGTTTTCACCACCACATCGGCAGCTGTTACAATGTCATTCTCATCCACATACTTGGTAATCATGTCCAGGAACGGCTTACCGAACTTCTGCACTTTGCCCATACCCACGCCGGCAATGTGCGCCAGGTCTTCTTTGGTAGTCGGGTAAACAGTAGCCATCTCTTTTAACGACGGATCCTGGAACAGTACGTAAGGTGGCAATCCTTTTTCCTTGGCCAGTTTCTTGCGCAGGTTCTTGAGTAAGTCGAAAAGAACTTCGTCGTGGCCGGCAGCGGCCTGTGATTGCTCATTCTCTTCGTCTTCTCTTACCTCCTGCTCAAAGTTATGATCTTTGGTAAGCTCTATCGGCTGCGGGTTAACTATAAAATTACGGCCTTTGTCTGTCAGCTTCACAACGCCAAAATTCTCGATATCCTTTTCCAGGTATTCTGATAACAGCACCTGGCGCAACACCGAACTCCAGAACTGTAGATCCTGCTCTTTGCCAATGCCAAATACTTCCAGGTTATCGTGCTCGTAGCTAGTTACATGCTGGTTACGCAGGCCGGTAAGCACTGCCGTTATGTGTTCAATAGTAAAGCGCTCCCCTGTCTGCTCCACAGCTTTCAGCGCATTCACAACCTCGTTCTGTGCCTGGAAACGCTCTTTCGGGTGCAAACAGTTATCGCAGAAACCGCAGTCTTTTTCGTAAGCTTCGCCAAAATAATGCAGCAACTGCTTACGACGGCAAACGGCAGAATCAGCATAAGAAGCCATTTCCTGCAGTAACAGTTTAGAGTTGTCGCGTTCGGTTACCGGCTTATCTTTATTAAATTTCTCGAGCTTAACAATGTCGTCGTAACTATAGAACATCAGGCAGTTACCTTCCAGCCCGTCGCGACCGGCGCGGCCGGTTTCCTGGTAATAGCCCTCTATAGACTTTGGTGTATCGTAGTGAATCACGAAGCGCACGTCCGGCTTATCAATGCCCATCCCGAATGCTATAGTTGCCACGATAACATCGCAGTCTTCGTTCAGGAAAGCATCCTGGTTGGCCATGCGTATCTGCGAGTCGAGGCCTGCGTGGTATGGCAGGGCTTTTACATCGTTCACGCGAAGCAGCTCGGCAATCTCTTCTACTTTTTTACGGCTCAGGCAATATACTACGCCACTCTTGCCTTTATTTTTCTTTACATACTGTATCAGCTGCTTCTTGGTCTTGTGCTTAGGGCGTACCTCGTAGTACAAGTTGGTACGGTTAAACGACGACTTGAAAACAGAAGCCTCATCCATCTGTAGGTTTCGCTGTATATCGAGCTGTACTTTTGGCGTGGCTGTAGCGGTTAGCGCTATAATCGGCAGGTTGCCGATCTGATCTATAATACCACGGATGCGGCGATATTCCGGACGGAAGTCATGCCCCCACTCCGAGATACAGTGTGCCTCATCTATCGCTACAAACGAGATGTTGGAGCTGCGCAGGAATTCTATAGTTTCTTCTTTGGTAAGCGACTCCGGCGCCACGTACAACAGCTTTACCTCGCCGGCCAGTGTTTCCTTCTTTACCTTGTTTATCTCAGACTTGGAAAGCGTAGAGTTAAGGAACTGGGCATTAACGCCAAACGCGTTCAGTTGATCTACCTGGTTTTTCATCAGGGCGATAAGGGCGAGATAACGATGGCCGTACCCGGCAGCGACAAAGCAGGCAGTTGATAGCACAACGACTTGCCGGCGCCTGTAGGCATAATCACAAAGGTGTTCTTGCCGTTAATAATATTATTTATTATCAGCTCCTGATTTCCCCTGAATTGATTATACCCAAAAACTTCCTTTAATTTGTTCTTGAGATTGACCTCTGTAAGTGACATGTAATTCCTGCAAAAAATAAGTAAGGTTGCAACGTACTCAAATAAGAGTACATTAACACAAATTTAACTTGAATCTAATTAATAATATAACTCAAATAGCAAAAAAAGTCTTACTATCTGAGGCCGAAGCTATCGCCAGACTGGCAGATTTTATCGACGAAGATTTCCAAAATTGCGTCGAAGCTATTTTAGACATAAAAGGACGCGTAGTTGTAACCGGGATCGGTAAAAGTGCTAATATAGCCCAAAAAATCGTAGCAACCTTAAACTCTACCGGCACCCCTGCCCTGTTTATGCATGCTGCCGATGCCATCCACGGCGACCTGGGCATGATACAGCCCGAAGACTTTGTGATCTGTATCTCTAAAAGTGGAAATACACCTGAGATCAAAGTTTTAGTTCCGTTACTTAAACGCAAAGGTTCCAAGCTGGTAGCGCTCGTATCAAGCATAGATTCTTACCTGGCCGAAAGCGCTGATTTTGTGCTGAATGCCAATGTAGAACGCGAAGCATGCCCCAATAATCTTGCCCCTACTACCAGTACAACAGCTGCCCTTGCCCTTGGCGATGCGCTGGCCGTTTGCCTGCTGGAAGCCCGCGGTTTCAGCAGTGCCGATTTTGCACGCCTGCACCCGGGTGGCTCGCTGGGTAAACGTCTTTACTTAAAAGTAGAAGATATTTACAAGCAGAACCAGGCACCTAAGGTTACAGAGAACGCATCATTACGACAGGTTATTATCGAGATTTCTTCTAAAAGGCTGGGTGCTACGGCTGTAGTAAAAGAAAATTCAGATGAACTCGTTGGTATCATAACCGATGGCGACTTACGTCGTATGTTGGACAAATATGAATCAACAGAAGGTATAATTGCCACTGATATCATGACCGCCTCTCCGCTAACTATAGAACCGGACCACTACGCTGCCGAAGCGATGGCCATTATGCAGGAGAAAAATATAACACAACTAATTGTAACCGACTCCGGAAAATTTGAAGGTTTTGTGCACCTGCACGACCTCCTGAAAGAAGGACTTGTATAAAAACTACCCATGAACAACAACACCTATGTGGTGATAATGGCAGGCGGCATTGGAAGCCGTTTCTGGCCAATCAGCCGTACTAATTACCCAAAGCAGTTCCATGATGTGCTGGGTATAGGCGAAACCATGCTTCAGATGACCATGAAGCGTTTTGAGCAGATCTGCCCGACCGAAAATATTTTTATAGTTACCAACAAAGACTATGAGCAACTGGTAAAAGAGCAGCTGCCACAGCTCAGCGATAACCAAATTCTGCTGGAGCCGGTGGGGCGAAACACGGCACCTTGTATTGCTTACGCCTCTTACAAAATTGCCCAGATCAACCCAAATGCCAACCTTATTGTTGCGCCATCGGACCACGTGGTACTGAAGCAGGAAGCCTTTAACCAGGTAATAAATACCGCTTTGGAGGCCGCCGCTGCCGATGATGTGCTCATAACGCTGGGCATTACCCCAAGCCGGCCTGATACCGGTTATGGTTACATTCAGTTTATTGCCGATGGTGATCAGCCTATTAAAAAGGTAAAAACATTTACCGAGAAGCCTAACCTGGAGCTTGCGCAGATGTTCCTCAACAGTGGTGACTTTGTGTGGAATTCCGGTATTTTCGTCTGGAGTGTAAATAGTATCCTGAACGCGTTCCGCCAGCACTTATCCGAAATTTCGGAGATCTTTGAAGAAGGCAACACGCAATACAACACTGACCAGGAGTCTAACTTTATAGTTAAAGCATACTCACACTGCCGTAATATCTCTATTGACTATGGCATTATGGAGAAGGTTGACAACGTGTATGTGGTTTTAGCAGATATTGGCTGGTCTGACCTTGGCACCTGGAACTCGCTGTACACTATTAGCCATAAAGATGAACAGGCCAATGTGGTTGACGGCGATATAATGCTCTACGACACGAAGAACTGCATCATTAAAACGCCAAAAAATCGCCTGGTTGTAGTACAAGGCCTGGAAGGCTACATTATTGCCGAACACGACAATGTGTTAATGATCTGTAAACTGGATGAAGAGCAGAAAGTAAAAGATTTCACGGCTGATGCCAAGTATAAAAAGGGCCAGAACTATATTTAATCTATAGTTTCCCTGAACTATAAAAGAGCTGAAACGAATGATCGTTTCAGCTCTTTTATAGTTCAGGTTGATAGCAGGATTTATTCAGACGCACCGAGATTTTGCAAACGCTCGGAGGCCTTTTGAGGGGCGGTTATAGTTTTACTCCTTCCCCTTTTATCGAGGGCCCCTACCCCAAAACAGGGGAAGGAGTTTTTGAGCTGTCGCTATAGTTAAGTTGTAGTCTTATAGTTAGTGTGTTAACCCACCCCTACCCCTCCCGAGAGGGGAATTTGGGCTTTGGTTGTAGTTGGGTTATTGTTCTATAGTTTAGCTATAGTTCTATAGTTTCCTTTATTGTCATTCCGACCAGCGGCAGAAAGCTGAGTTTGCTATAGTTACAGCCCACGAATAGGACAGGTTTACCTGTCCCTACGAAACTATAGCCACGATAAAGCGATGCAACTATAGCCTTTCCAACTATAGCTATCGAACAGATCGCAGTCTTTGGGTTGAGCGCCTTTGCTTTGTTGCGGTGCCGCCAGGCAACCCGAGGCACGAGGGTAGCAAGAAAGCAGCAGCGCGATGCCCTTATCGAGGGCCCCTACCCCCAAGACAGAGCCTCCCGGCCGTGGGGCATCAAAGCAAGATTGAAACTATAGGTGAGTAAAGCTCCCAGGATTAGAAGTGGCTATGAAAGAAAAGACTAGGTTCAAGGAGTAGAAAATCAAACTATAGAACCCAGATTTCTCACGCTGTTCAAAATGACAAAAGAGAAACTATAGAACTTGGCTTAAACAAAACAGGCTGCCTTTAAGGGCAGCCTGAAGTAAAGAATATCACAAAAAATCTTAGTTAGCCTCGCGCAAACGCTGACTCATGGCTTCGTAAAGAATAATACCAGTGGCTACGGATACGTTTAAAGATCCGATCTGTCCCATCAACGGAATACGGACTCTGGCATCTGCACGCTTCAGATACTCCGGAGAAATACCGTCTTCTTCGCTTCCCATCAGTATAGCAGTCGGGCCAACCATGTCTACTTTATCGTCTGTCAGGTTTTCTTCTGTTTTTTCGGTACAGGCTACGATCTGCACACCATAATCCTTCAGATAATCTATCGTTTCTTTCAGGTTTGGCTCGCGGCACACCGGTACCAGGTTAAGCGCACCTGCCGATGTTTTCATGGCATCCGCATTTATCTGTGCACCGCCACGACTTGGAATAACGATCGCATCCACACCCATACATTCTGCGTTTCGGGCAATGGAGCCGAAGTTACGAACATCCGTCACACGGTCTAAGATAAGCAGCAAGGGAGTTTTACCTTTTTCGAAAAGGGAAGTAACAATTTCGTGCAGCGGCAAATACGTGATCGGCGAAATGAATGCCACCGCTCCCTGGTGGTTCTTACGCGTCAGGTTGTTCAGCTTCTCAACCGGCACAGTTACGACAGGCACATCCAGTTTTTTGGCTTCAGCGAGAATCTCATCGGTAGTCGGGTTTTTTGCCCCACGCAGCAGAAATATCTTTTCCAGTACTTTGCCAGCCAGCATGGCTTCCAATATTGGCCGGGAGCCGAATATCATCTCTAATTTATCTTCTTTCGGAGCTCTTGGCCTGCCGTAGCTGCCACCGCTCAAATATCTGTTATTCCTGCTCTCCATTTTGCAACTGCGCTGTACCAGCTTTCTTCGTACTCACGACGCCGTATCAGCTCATAATGATTTTCGGTAAAGTTATTCTGTTTTTTCGTAAAAACGAACTTGGTATACGGTTGCATATCTGATTCGCGGTAGATCCAGGTTTCTGTATTGGCTATTCTGCTGATATCGCTCGGTGGCCCGAAGATCATATAGATCATGCCGCGGTCGGTGGTCCAGCCAGGTTTATGTGAGGTATAAAGTTTGTTAGCGTGCTCTACACGGCCATAATAGGTGCGGATCAGCTCTCGGGCAAGTTGCTTCTCGCCTGCTACACTCAGCCAGAAATCGTCTACCGCTTTTTTAGGATCACTTGCCTTAAATAGTTTTTCGCGCTCCGCAGATGTGGTAAGATAAATGAGAGGCTGCAGCATTTCTTTCGCCATTGTCACCATCGGATAGCTCCATGGTTCTACCAGCAGCCCTTTTGCATAAGGTGTCCCGGCCCATAGCAGGTACAAACCCTCTCTTTCGAACGTTACCGTATCCTGCGAGGCTATAGTTAGCGAGTCAAGCGGTTGAAGTGTTTTAGGTTGTAATTCCGGGCGCTGCGACATAGGTGGCAAAGCAGGTGAAAATTCAGTGTTAAAATAATAAACCTTCATAGCGGTTTCCGGACCAGGGTTTTCCAGTACCAGCGAATCAGAAGTGGTGATATAGTTTTGAATAAGCGGCCTACCGGTACTGGCAATTACCAGCAGGGCAGTTTTATCGAGCATGCCTTGCTGAAGGTCAATTTTAAAATCAGAATGGACACTGGCCTCCCCGGCAAACCGTTGCCATAGTTTAATGTGCAGTATATTCGGGCTCTTAACTATAGCTCCAGGTACAGTAATATCCATCCGGACACCTTCTTTGTTACCGGCACCAGCCTGGTCTGCTACCTGCACTGTATCTCTCAGAAGCATCTCGTTATTGTCTCCTCTAACGTGGTAAGTCAGCCTTGTGGCAGTACGATGCAGCTCCATCAGGCGGCTAACATCATAAAAGGACAGATAAAAATGAATACTATCGGGAGTAGCGCGCCAGGTATATTGCATGCTTACTTCAGGCGCCGGAGTAGTACGTTGGCCGGGTGCAGCAGACTGCTGTCCCGTTCTGGATACCTGCCCGCAGGATGCGGCTAAGCTTATGCTTAAAAGCAAACTATAAACTACCGCTTTCGGAGCCATACCTGATGCATTAAAAGGTATAAATAAAATAGGCCGGACTGTATACAAGCCCGGCCTATTTCTACTGTAAAATACTATTTTTTGTTTAACGACGCATACTTTGCAGGTATTGGGTAAACTGTCGTTCCAGCTCAAGGGCACGCTCCTGCATACCCAGTTCCTGAGCGGCAAACACCAGCTGCTGCATTACAAGCAAATTGGTCTGTATTTCCATATCAAAAAGCGCACCTTTTGACAGGTAATAATTTAGAGCCTGGCCAGAACTTTTAGCCATATCATTCAACAGCTTTTCAGCTTTCTTCTGTTCGCCTAACCCAGCGTAAATTGATATGAACTGCGGCGTATAGTAATCATAAGGAACGGTTTCCAGAGGCATTACCTTGAAACAGTAATCAACAAGTTCTTTCGCACGCTGCTTATTTCCCTCTGCCAGGTACGCTGCAGCCAGCTTTCCGAATTTATCGCGGGCATTTGCTGTAAAACGATAGTAATTCTCGTCATAGAAAATGCTTGGATCATCAAAATTACGGAACTCGAATTCCTTCATCAGGTTGTTATACATAACCTCTTTGTTCAGGTAACCTGGCGAACTAAGGAAACCCTGGTCCTTATCTGCTGATGTTTTAACCGGAACTATGCGCCAGGCCAGACCATCGAGCTGGAAGTATTCTGATAACCCAATAAAATCTGCACTGTTAACTGTAGTTGAGAAGTATATAGGTCTTTCCCAGTTATTGGTAGCCAGCAGGTCCAGCATAACAAGGTGCTTTTTCTCGAGCAACGATTTGTTGATCACCCACTTCATCTGATCTACTATCTCCCCTTCTTTCTCTTCCGGAATAAAGTTCATGTTATCCACTTTTTCCTTATCTACATTCAGCACAAAAGTCTTCGTCGGGAAGGTCAGCAGTGTATTGCCGCCACCGTACTGCACCTGTAGCGCCGGGTGGTTTTGCTTTACCAGTTCTATAAACTGTTTCAGGTCGATACCAGCTGCTACCTGCGGTTTCTGATCGAAAGGCAGATAATCATTTGTTCCCTGGCGGTAGTTCTCGATACCAAGCGTAAGCGGCCATGGCGCTGACTTGTAAGACGGACGCATCATCTGCTCTACATACCAGTCGGTGTTCAGGTAGCTTAGTACGGCCACGCGTACGTCGGTACGGTAACCCTCTACTTCCTGCACATACCATAGCGGGAACGTATCGTTATCGCCGTTCGTGAAGAGGATACCATTTGGTGCTACAGAATCAAGCAGGTTGCGGGCAGAGTCTACAGACTGATAACGTTTGGAACGATCGTGGTCATCCCAGCCTTCGGCAGCCATAATACCAGGCACCAGCAAGCAGATCATAGTTGCAACAGCGGCACGGGTGCCATCGCTACGCAGCACTTTTTCCAATAAGGCAGCCAGACCAACAACACCCAGGCCAATCCAGATGCTGAATGCGTAGTAAGAGCCGGCAAATGTATAATCTCGCTCACGCGGCTCGGATGGTGGCTGGTTCAGGTAAAGCGCAATCGCCAGTCCCGTAAAGAAGAATAACAGGCCAACTATAAAGGCATTCTTTTCATCTTTGCGCACCTGGTATATCAAACCAAGTATCCCTATAATAAGCGGCAACGCGAAGAAATTATTACGGGCTTTGCTTTCGGCAACCTGCTCCGGCAAACCTGGCTCATTATCAACAAACCACACCACACCGGCATTCTGCACATCGCTTTCGCGGCCTACAAAATTCCACAGGAAGTAGCGCCAGTACATGTGCCCCAGCTGGTAGTTCAGTAAATAACTTATGTTCTGCCCAAACGTTGGCATTTGCCCTTCGCGCAGATCTACCCACTTCTTATATTCATCTATGTGCTGCGGGTTGTCGCTATAAATACGTGGCAGCAGCGTCAGGTCTTTATCATCGTAAACAGGCTCAATTTTAGGCTGTGTCTCGATGTATTTCTTATCACCTTTAATATAACGTTTGGCACCTTCTTCCTGGCCAATTGGCTGTGCGTTGTACTGCGGACCATATAGTAAAGGACGGTCGCCGTACTGCTCACGCTTCAGATAAGACACCACGCTCATAATATCGTCCGGATCGTTCTCATCTATAGTTGGATCATAAGACGAGCGGATCGGGATAATCATGTAGGAAGAATAACCTATCAGTACAAAAACCAGACTTAGCAGAGCTGTGTTTAAAACGCGTTTGTTATGTTTTACAGAGTAATTAATGCCATAAGCGATAGCTGTTACTACAAGTAAAACAAATATGATCAGGCCAGTGCCAAACGGCATGCCCAGCGAGTTTACAAAGAACACTTCTACTCTGCCTGCCACAGAAGGCAGCCCCGGTATAACGCCCCAAAGGATTGCCATAACTATAACCGCACTGATAGCAAAAGCAACCAGGCCACCTGTTAAAGTTGGCTTATACAATCTATAGTAGTAAATAAACGCAAGGGCAGGTATAGTTACCAGGTTCAGTAAGTGGGCACCTATCGAAAGGCCGACCAGGTAGGCAATAAGCACCAGCCACTTATCAGAATGTGCTTCGCCAACTTTTTCTTCCCAGCGCAGCATGGCCCAGAAAACGATAGCCGTAAAGAACGACGACATAGCATACACTTCGGCCTCTACAGCTGAGAACCAGGCAGAATCAGAGAAAGTATAAGCTAAGGCACCTACTACACCGGCACCCATTACCAGCAGGATATTGCCTGCAGTCGGGGCTTCGCCTTCTTTTATAAGTAACTTTTTAGCAAAAATGGTGATCGTCCAGAACAGGAACAGCACCGTGAAAGAACTGCAGAGTGCAGACATCAGGTTTACCCACCATGCCACCTGCGACGGGTCGCCGGCAAACATAGAGAACATACGGCCTACCAGCAGGTAAAACGGAGCTCCCGGAGGGTGCGGCACCAGCAGTTTGTAAGAGCAGGCAATAAACTCACCGGCATCCCAGAAACTGGCCGTCGGCTCAAGGGTTAGCACATACACAACGGTCGCGATTAAAAATACGACCCAACCTACAAGGTTATTTATCTTTCGATAGTCTGTCATGGTAATTATTAGGATTGCGCCCCGAAAATACTAAAATATGTGAAGCGTACAGATATAATTGCTGATTGTTAATTGTTAAATTGTTGAATCACTATAAAGATAAGACGCAACGTGTTGCACCGCTACAGCTTTATAACTTACTAACTTTACTTCTTAGACTCCTCATTACCCTACATATAAAAAGCCGACCTGAGGCCGGCTTCTTACAATATATCGTTCACTTGGTAATTATTTCTGAAGGATCAGTCGCTTGGTTTCTACGGTCTTATCGTTAACAAGTAAACTATAGAAATAAACACCAGATGGGTACGGACTCATATCCAGCGTAATTTCTTTTGCCTCAGTAGAAGCCAGGTCTTTTGTAAAAATAACACGGCCTATGGTGTTCGATATCCTGATCTTATAGTTGTCGCCGCCCGACTGTGTAAGTGTTAAGCGGGTGTACCCTTTCGACGGGTTTGGATAAGCGTTAATGGAAGGCACCGTTTTTACATCGCGGCCCGGCATAAACGATGCCAGTACAACCGATGCATACAGGCTTTTCTCTGCTTTAGGCACTTCAACATGGAAAGATGGCGCTACGGCAGCTGCATAAATCTGCGAGCAGGTATGGTCTGCATCAGAGGTTATAAACACAGGGCGTGCATTTTGCGCTGATACCACAAGCCCCCCTTTCTTCTCCTGCTTTAGCTTCCAGATTTTGCTGCCATCTTTATAGACCGGTGCGACACCTTCTTCAGTGCTGTTTCTGATAGCGTTCGCAGCTATGGCCGTAAAGCCCAGCAAGTGCGAACTTACCAGTGTTGATATAAATAATATTTTTGTAAAAGTCTTCATATAGGCTCTTTAGTTTAACAAGCTACAGATCAGCCAGAAAATCAAATATAATGTAAAAGCTTGAATATATACTATTTTCTATCTGAAAATATGGCGAACATTTTCTAAAAGGTGCAGTCTTTCTGCCCTTTCACCAGCTTATTCAAAAATAATGCCTGTTATTCTCAAAAATCACAATCTCCTCTTTGTTTCCTGATTATCCCGGCACGAAAAAGCCTGTTTAACAATCTCAAATATAACTATACCAATACACCGGAATAAAACAATCCAATTTTAAAACCAACTATAGTTATAACACCTTCCACCTACATTCAAGCTTGATTATATATAAAAAAGCCTATACAGCTTAGATTTATACATTTTAATAATACTAAATCAAGAACATGATTGCACTGTAGCTATAACTATAGTTTATAGTGCAACTAGGCAAAAATAGTCGCGTTAGAGCAAATATTAAACTTATTGAAGATTACCCTATGAACTAGATCTACATGAAACCCTATATTTTTTCTTTACTAATGATTTTCCTGGCCTTGCAAACGGTTAGCGCCCAGGACGATCAGCAACCATCCGGATGCAGCATCACAGACGGTTGCTTAAACTATAGCCTCAACGGTGCCACCCGGCACGATGAAGATACCTACATCTTATCTTATACTTTAACAGTAAACTGTAACGCCCGACTGGAATACATTGCTTTTGAACTGCCTGAAGGCTCTGATGCAGACGAACCCTCCAGCTACTTTGCTTCTCAACCGGATTTTAATGTGGAAGATGGCAAGAGCGGCAAAAGTAACAAGATCGCGACAGACTATAACGCCATACAGTTTACAGCCAAACAGCAAACCAATATCAGCAATGGAACAAGCTATACTTTTGAGTACCCGATTTCTGTTAAAGACTATAATGCACTTGGTTCGATAAGAGTACAGGCAAAAGTTGCCGGAGCAGCACCTAGCAACATTGCCTTCGACCACAGAGTCTGCGCCCCTTTAACTACTACGCCTGAAAATCAAATGCCTGAATGCCGCATAGACCTTGGCGCTGCCGTGTTCGGGTTTACCGGAGCTACGAACAATGAGGATGGAACAACTTCACTCCGGTTCGCTATACAAAACAACACAGCCGAAAACGTAACTAATGTTGCCATCGAAATACCGGGCGCACCAGCAGACGTAACTATAGTTAGTGATAACAATGGCAATGCCTACCATGCCAACTATAAATACAAAGCTACTTATACCGATGGTATCCTGCTTTTTGAAGCCCAGAACACAAACGGCTATACAAGCGGCGCTATAGATTATTTTACCTTTACGTTGCCCACTGCTGCCTTTAACCCCGAGGAAAGCTTTACTATAAGCCTGGCAACAACTGCTGAAACTATAGTTACCGGCTTTAACACAGTTACCTGCGAAGAAGACGCTCCTATTACACCATTGCCTGTGGAACTGCTCTCGTTTAAAGGGAAGGCAACCCCAGGTGGCATAGAACTGAAATGGGAAACAGCCTCTGAAACCAATAACGACCGCTTTGAAGTGGAACGTAGCGTTGATGGCAAAAGCTTTGAGCAGATTGGATCAGTTGATGGCGCAGGAACCACCAGCATGAAGCAGAACTATAACTATACAGACTACGTGAGTCGTACCGGCACATTCTATTACCGCTTGCGCCAGGTTGATTATGATGGCACCCAGGACTATAGCAAAACGATAGCTGTAAAACTGAGCAGCTTACCGGGCGGTGGAAAATTTGCAGTATACCCTAACCCGGCGCTTGGCAACATTGTTACTGTTTCGGTACTGGGTACAGGCGCCGATGTGAACGGCGGTGTGCTACAGATTGTGGATATGAGCGGACGTGTCATGCTCGTACACCCGGTGGCAGCCGGAAGCCGTGAGATTGATGTATCGTTACCGGAACTGCAGCTGCCTAAAGGCATGTATGTGGTAAACCTGCTGCAGGGCACCGACAAACAGACGCAGAAACTGATCATTCAATAACAAGACTATAACACTTCATAAACCGAAGTACAAAAGAGGGAAGCAACTATAGTTCTTCCCTTTTTTGTGCGGCAGGCAAACTATAGCTCAGATGATATAAATGATCTCTTTAAAATCAAAAAAGCGTAGTTCGCCGTCCAGTTCCACACCCAGTCTGCCGTCTTCGTCTACACCAACTATGCAGCCTTCAATGCGTTTGCCGTCAACTATAAACCGATGCACTTCCTGGTACCGGTACAGCGCCTGCAGGTATTCGTACTTTAATTTGGCATGGCGCATATTACGCAGTTCCAGGTAACGTTTCTCAAGCAGCTCCAGCAGCCTGGTGGTAACCTCTTCCAAGTGTATAGTTGTACCTGTTATGGCAGAAAGCGACGTGGCTGTATTTACATCAAAATTGAGTTGATTTATATTTAAACCAATCCCGACAATACTGTGTTGTAAAGAATAGCTATTTATGGTATTTTCTATTAAAATCCCGCCAAGCTTCTTATCTTTAAAATACAGATCGTTAGGCCACTTAACCCGGGCAGCGGTAGCGCCGTATTCGTGCAGCAGGTCCAGCACAGCAAGCGACACTGCCATGTTCAGGTAAAACTGCTGCCTGACAGGAAGAAAAACAGGTGACAGAATAACCGAAAGTGTGATGTTTTTACCCGGCTCAGCCTCCCAATTATTGCCCCGCTGACCACGCCCTTTTGTTTGTTCTGATGTTATTACTGTGCAGCCCTCTGTGGCTTTATTTTTGATAAGAAGCTGTTGGGCCTCGGAGTTAGTTGATTCACAAACCGACAGACAGTAGAGCTGCCGGCCTATAAACAGCGTATTAGGCAACATAATTTTGACAAAATTTAATATTTTTGTAGTTCAAATTTAATCAGCACAAATGAAAGATAGTAAGATTGAGGCTAATTCAGACATATTGGCAGAGCTTGTAGTAAAAGGTATGCAGGAAAAAAAAGCAGCCGATATTGTCGTAATGAACCTTAAATCACTTAAGAATGCCGTTTCAGACTACTTTATCATAGCATCCGCAAACTCTGATACTCAACTGGACGCTATTGCCAGCGCAATAGAAGAGGAAGTCTTTAAAGCAACAAAACAGAACCCCTGGCAAAGCGAAGGCCGCACTAATAATGAGTGGGTACTGCTGGATTATGTAGATGTTGTTGCACATATTTTCCTGAAAGACAAACGTGAGTTCTACGCACTGGAAGAATTATGGGGCGATGCCCGTATTCAGCACGTAGAATCAGTTTAACTAACCCCGGGCTGTTAAAACATTTTATACAGGCCGGTGTTCTTCAAATACCTGATAATTAAACCATGGCAGAAAAAAATAATAAAGGCAATAATAACAAAAAAAAGAAGCCTCTGATCCCGAATACGCCTCCGCGTCCTACCATGCAGTTATGGATGCTTGCCGTGCTTATCCTGGTGATTTTTGGGCTGACCTACCTTAACAGGAGCAACTCTTCCGTAGAAACTTCGCAGAGAGACTTTGAGGAAATGTTGCTGAGTGGCGACGTGAGCAAAGTAGCGATCGTTAATAACAAAACGGTAGAGATATACCTGAAAGACGAAGCCCTCCAAAACGAAAAGTATAAGCAGGAGCTCTCTGATCGTGGTTCTTTAACAGTAGATAAAGGCCCGCAATATCACTTCCAGATTATTTCTCCGGAAATTTTTAACGAGGATATGACGGAACTGCAGAAAGATGTACCACGTGAGCAGCGCGTGCCGGTTTATCCGGAAGAGCGCACCGGCTTTATGGACTTCTTTGCAACATGGGGCTTCCTGATACTATTACTATTCGGTTTCTGGTTCCTGATGCGCCGCGTTACAGCTGGTGGTTCAGGTGGTCAGATATTTAATATTGGCAAATCTAAAGCGGCTTTATTTGATGCCGAGAACAAGGTAAAAATCACATTTAAGGATGTGGCCGGCCTGGAAGAAGCAAAAGAAGAAGTGCAGGAGATCGTTGAATTCCTGAAAAACCCATCTAAGTTTACTGTACTGGGTGGTAAAATACCGAAAGGTGCCTTACTTGTTGGACCTCCGGGTACTGGTAAAACCTTGCTGGCAAAAGCCGTTGCCGGCGAGGCTGACGTTCCGTTCTTCTCCCTTTCAGGTTCCGACTTTGTGGAGATGTTCGTAGGTGTGGGTGCTGCCCGTGTGCGTGACCTGTTTAAGCAGGCAAAAGCAAAAGCGCCGTGTATCATCTTTATAGATGAGATCGATGCCATTGGTCGTCATCGTAGCCGTGGCCAAGTGCCTGGTGGTAACGATGAGCGCGAGAACACACTGAACTCCCTGCTTGTAGAGATGGATGGTTTTGCAACTGACTCAGGCGTAATTATACTGGCAGCTACAAACCGCCCGGATACGCTGGACTCTGCCTTACTTCGCCCGGGTCGTTTTGACCGCCAGGTAAGTATAGACAAGCCGGATATTAACGGCCGTACCGAAATATTTGATGTACACTTAAAGCCGCTTACACTTGCCCCTGATGTAGATGCACGTAAGCTGGCTGCCCAGACACCTGGTTTTGCCGGTGCCGAAATAGCTAACGTTTGTAACGAAGCTGCTCTGATCGCTGCCCGCCGCAATAAGAAGTCTGTGGAAATGCAGGACTTTAACGATGCCGTTGACCGTGTAATTGGCGGTTTGGAGAAGAAGAACAAGATCATCTCTCCGGGTGAAAAGCGAATTGTTGCTTACCATGAGGCTGGCCACGCTATTGCAGGCTGGTTCCTGGAGCATACCGATCCGTTGGTAAAAGTGAGTATCGTTCCGCGTGGTGTTGCTGCATTGGGTTATGCCCAGTATTTACCAAAAGAGCAGTTCCTGTACACTACAGAGCAACTGATCGACGAAATGTGTATGGCTCTTGGTGGTCGTGCCGCTGAAGACATTGTATTCGGCAAGATCTCGACAGGTGCCCTGAGCGACCTGGAGCGTATCACTAAAATGGCTTACAGCATTGTAACTATGTATGGTATGAACGCGAAGATCGGTAACGTGTCGTTCTACGATTCGAAGCAGTCTGATATGCAGTTCAACAAACCTTACTCAGAAGCGACCGCCGAAACAATAGATAATGAAGTCCGCCTAATCATTGACTCTGCTTACCAGCGTACGAAACAGTTGCTGATAGAGAAACGTGATAAACTGGAGATCATCGCGAAAGAGCTTCTTGATAAAGAGATTCTGTTCCAGAGCGATCTGGAGCGTTTGGTTGGTCCACGTCCGTTTGATGCACTTACTACATACCAGGCACACACAGCAGGTACAGACAGAAGCCAGACAAAAAGCGAAGTAGAGCAGAATCATCCTGTTGAATTTGACGAATCAGAACAGTCAGATCAGCAAAATGGCAAAACTCCTGATGCTCCGCTAGAAAATGGCCGGCCTACTGCTGAACACGAAGATAACTTCAATTCAAGAACAACAGCTTGAGACAACAGGCATGTACGAAGCTAAAACCAAAGAAATAGTTTTAAGAAGAGTAAGAGAGGCGCTGGCTAAGCCAGCGCCTTTTCTGCCTCCTACCCCTGATTTCACTTCACCTCTTCACCACGCCTCCACCGACGACATGTCGGTTATATTTGTGGAGAACTTCCTGAAGAACAGTGGCGCCTTTTTTTATTGCGAAACTGAAGAAGATTTTTTTGACCAGCTTTATAAGTTCAGGCATGAGCAGAATATCCAGCACTTGTTTGTATGGGAAGCCAACCTGCAGAAGGCATTATACCATGCAGGCATAGAATATACTGATTCGGAACAGGATTTCCTGGCCAAAGCGGAGGCGAGCCTTACTACCTGCGAAGCCCTGATAACCCGCACCGGAAGCCTGCTGATCAGTTCGGCAAATGCTGGTGGCAGACGCTTGACTGTATATCCGGAGACGCATATAGTTATCGCCAAAGCAAGCCAGCTTGTACCGGATATTAAAGACGGCCTGCAGCATCTGCGCAACAAGTATAAAGACAACTTCCCATCGATGGTGAGTTTGGTTAGCGGCCCAAGCCGCACCGCCGATATTGAAAAAACGCTGGTAATGGGTGCCCACGGCCCGAAACAGCTCGTACTTTTCCTGATAGATGACCTTCAGAATTGATCAACTGGCGCCTGGTAAGAAAGTATACTTTGCGTCTGATTTCCATTTGGGTGTGCCTGATGCTGCAACCAGCAAAGCCCGCGAACTTAAGATCGTGCGCTGGCTTGACGAGGTAAAACAGGATGCCGCAGCCATACTTTTATTGGGGGATATTTTCGACTTCTGGTTTGAGTACCGCCATACCATACCTAAAGGCTTTATCAGGTTGCAAGGCAAACTTGCCGAAATAACTGATTCTGGCATACCGGTTCTTTTTTTCACGGGGAACCACGACATGTGGATGTTTGATTACTTCCCGACAGAACTGAACATACCTGTACTTCGTGAGCCGATCTCTACAACTATAAACGGCCACACTTTTTACATTGGCCACGGCGATGGTTTAGGCCCCGGCGACCATACGTACAAGATCATTAAAAAAGTGTTTGCCAATAAAGCCTGCCAGTGGGCATTTGCCCGCATACATCCTAATTTAGGTATTGGTATTGCCAACATGTGGTCGCGCAAAAGCCGCATCAGCAATGTAAAGAAAGATGAAGCCTTTTTAGGAGAAGACGAGTGGCTGCTGCAGTATTGCCGCGAAGTAGAAGCAGAAAAGCATCACGATTATTACATTTTCGGGCACCGCCATTTACCACTTGACCTGCCTATAGGTGAGAAAAGCCGGTATGTGAACTTAGGAGAATGGGTCAATTTTTGCTCGTATGGCATTTACGATGGTACTAACCTAACCCTGAAGCACTTTGAAGCCTAATACAACTATAGTTTTACTTTGCCTGCTGCTTTTAACGGCAGTAAATTCGGCTGCGCAACAGCCTGAATTAAAGTATATCCGAACTATAGGTGTAGGCTCGTCCACTGCCATTTCCACGGACCGCAGTGGTGCGGTGTACCTGTTAAATCCAAGGCGTAACATCGTGCAGCTTGACTCGCTGGGCCGGCTGGTTACGCTTTACTCCCCGACCGGCAATGCCAGGGTTACAACAATAGATGCCTGGAACCCGATGAAAGTGCTGGCCTTTTATGCCGACCGACAGGAACTGCTATTACTGGACAGGTTTTTGACGCCGATTACAAGTGTAGCCTTAGCTGATTTTGAAATAAACAATACGGTAAAAGCTGCCGCGCTTGCCGCTGATGATGGGTTCTGGCTTTTTGATGAAACTGACTTCAAGCTCAGCAAACTTGATTTACGCCTGCGCAAAGCAACTATAGAAACTCCGCTGAACCTGGTGCTGGACCGAAATAAGTTTGATATACGCATGCTGCGCGAATACCAGAACCAGGTGTATCTGCTGGACTATAACAGCGGGATCTATGTGTTCGATAACCTGGGCAACTATAAGCAGAAGCTACCGATAACAGGTGTATCTTATATTGGATTCCTTAACAACGAACTATACTTTGTAAAAGAAGGCGACCTGCACTTTTATGACCTGTACAAGCACCAGCAACGAACTATAGCTTTCCCGGAAGACAAGAACTATACAACTGCACTTGCTACTAAAAACCGCTTATATCTGTTCTCAGGCAAAGCGGCTGATGTTTATAGTTGGTAAATTACTGCTTCTGCTAAGAAGAGAACACAAACTATAGTTAGACTAACGGCATCAGCATCTCATACTGCCCCAGAAACCTGTTAAAATGCCGCCGCTTCAGAAAAGTCTTAAAATCAACCGCAGCAGCATCAACATTTATCAGCAGCAGGGCTGGCGCGGCAGTTTGTTGCATTGCCTGTTTTAAAAGTGCTTTGCCAACTCCGTGCCCACGTTTACCGGGCATTACGGCGAGCTGCAGGATGGTACCATTTTTTGGCAGAAACACAATATATCCTACCAGTTCCCGGCTTGTATCTCTAGCTTCCAGAATAACTTTTTCGTCGGGTGTATTTTTGATGGCAGCAGGAGTATTTTGCCAGGTTGGCTCTACATCCCAGAAATGTTGGTAAGTTTTCCAGTCGGGTTTGGTTACCGGCAAAATAGCTACATCGTCTGGCTCATCGCCAGGTAGCAGTAATTCGTCTTTGGTCGCTCTGAAACAGTCAAGGGCGCGGGTAACGGTAAATCCTGTAGCTTGATAAGATCTTATAGCAGGTTCATTTTCCTGTATCACTTCTAGCAGGCACTGCTCTACTCCGCTTTCGCGCAGTTTGGGTAACAGATGCACATACATTTTTCGGGTTAGCTGGTGGCGCCTATGATCTGGCAACACGCCTGTGCCCGCATTATAAGCGGTTGGTTTGCCATTAAATTCGCCGAGGCCGGTAAGTATAAAGCCCACTATTTTGCTTCCTTCATAAGCTGCCACACAAAAAGCCGGATCTATACTTTCGCGTTTCAGTTTTGTTTTAAACTGTTCTTCTGTAAGCTGTATTGGCACAAAATAATCTTTAAATGCCTCCAGAAACACCTGGTGAACTTCGGGCATATCATGCGCCGTCAGAAAAGAAAAAGTATAAGTAGATTCCATAGTTTTATAGATGTAAGAGCTGTCAGAACGCCAAAGGTTTATAATTGCAATTTCAGGTTTCTCCGGTAAAGGATAGCTGCAACTATAGCCCCAACGCCTGCTATAGCTGTAACTATAACTTTAACCATAATGGCCATGGCAGCCAGTTCGTAAACTACGAACAGCAACAAAACGGTTAATGCCATCCACGCCATAGGGTAATACGGAACTAACGAAGAATCTTTATAAGCTCTTATGTAAAAGCCGGAATAGCCCATGTACATGAGTGCCGCAAAAGTGGTGTAAGCAGCTGCCTGGTATCCAAAGATCGGTACAAGTATAAAGTTGAGCAACACATTACCTACACCTGCTACTACCGAAAGCCGCCATAGTTTGTTGGTGTGCTCCCGGTAGGTGAGCGTATTCATAACGGCCAGGTACATCGGTCTGTAATTATACCCCATCAGAATAATGATCGCTAAGGGGTAAGCCTGCTGCAATGCTTCGTTTTTTATCAGAACTATAAATATCTCCCGCATCCAAAGGCTGCCTAAGGTGGTGGCAAATAAAAACAAGGCCAGTAACGCAAACGTAAGGTGCCGGACCTGCAATGCTGCTGCTCTATCTTTTTGCTGCGCCAGGTAGGTAAGGTAAAAAGGCGATGCCGCCTGCGTAACAGCCATGGAGGCCAGCAAAAAATAAGTACCAAAACTGGAGGCCACGTTGTATAAACCAATCCGCTGCACAGGCACATGCAATATATTAAGCACCAGCTTATCCGACGTATCCAGCATAAAATTGGCCAGGTTATGGGGTATTACCGGCAGGGATATTCTCAATGAACTTTTAATCCGGCTCCATTTAAAATTAAAGATAGGCCAGAGCTTTTGCCGGATATATACATGGTAGCTGTTCAGCAGAAACCCCACACCCACCGATATGAAACCGGCATAAAACCACCCTCTGAACCCAAGCCCGAGGTAAGCTATGGTATAAATATTTAGGGCAACTCCAAGGGCTCCAACTATAAACGAGCGAAAGGCCAGCGGCAAAGGTTTCTGCGATAGCTGGAAGTATATGTTACTTTGCAGTTCGGTCATGGTAAACAACATGATCGGCAGCCCCGCCAGCAATGCAATCTCCAGCCGATGCGCAGCGCCCTCTTCCGGGACTAGAAAGTACAAGGCAACTATAACCAGCGACCCATAAACCAGCGACCATATCGTTACAAAGCCATTTAGCTGACGCCATACCCAGGGGTAGCGTTGCGGCTGCCTGGCAAAGCTGTTCATCATTACCACCGACAGGCCCAGGGTAAGCAGCATTGTAAACACCGAAACGTATGCTGTAACTATACCGGCCACACCATAATCGGCGGGTGTAAGGTAGCGGGTAATGATCGGGAGGGCCAGCACGCCTGCCAACCGTGGAGCCTGGGCCGCTAAACCATAAATTACCGCATGTGACAGTAGTTTCCGAAGCATTGCTTAAAATTATAGTTTAAATTCCAGCAACAAGCATGTAGCCTGTATTTTTGTAATCCGTATCAGGTTTATCGTCAGGCAGGTCCCGGCACTTTTCATGGACCGCTACAGCATTAGCACAAAAAATTAGTATATTTGTTAATTACCAGAATAGAAAACAAGGATTAACATAGCTATATAAGGAGATTAAAAGTGGGTTGTAATTCATGTTCCAGTGGCGGATGCGGCACCAAAAAAACCAGTGCAGATGGCACAGAGGTTGTTGGCGGCTGCAAAAGCAACGGCGGCTGCAGCACAGGAGGCTGTAACCGTTTAAATGTGTTCGACTGGCTCAGCGATATGGAAATTCCCGTGTCGTTTGAGGAGTTTGACATTGTAGAAATAAGATTTAAAGGAGGCCGCAAGGACTTCTATCGTAATACCAACAGACTAGATTTAACAACCGGCGACGCCGTGGTTGTGGATGTGCCAAACGGCCATCACATTGGTTTTGTATCGCTTAAGGGCGAGCTCGTACGTCTGCAGATGCTGAAGAAAAAAGTTGACAACAACGAAGAGATCCGCAGCATTTACCGCATTGCCACCGAGCAGGACATGGAGAAATTCAACGAAGTCCGTGACCTGGAAGGTGGTGCCATGTACCGCTCCCGCGAGATTATTCAGCAGCTGAGCCTGCGCATGAAACTGTCGGATGTGGAGTACCAGGCGGACAAAAGCAAGGCGACGTTCTACTACTCTGCCGATGACCGCGTTGACTTCAGGGACCTGATCAAAAAGCTGGCGGAAGAATTTAAAGTACGGATCGAGATGCGCCAGATCAGTCTTCGCCACGAAGCTGGCCGCTTAGGTGGTATTGGCTCATGTGGTCGTGAACTATGCTGCTCTACCTGGCTCACCGATTTTAAAAGCGTATCTACTACAGCGGCGCGTTACCAGAACCTCTCGCTTAACCCAAGTAAACTTTCGGGGCAGTGTGGCCGCCTGAAATGCTGCCTGAACTACGAGCTGGAAACCTACATGGAAGCGCTGAAGGATATCCCTACTGTAAACCGCCCGCTGCAGACACAGAACGGCGACGCTTTTCTGCAGAAGACAGACATCTTTAAAAAGATGATGTGGTTCGGTTTTAAAGGCGATAATAACTGGTACCCGGTACCGGTACAACGTGTGCAGGAAATACTGGAACTGAACGCAAAAGGTATTGCCGTAGAATCACTGGCTGTAGTGGTTGAAGAAGAACCGAAGCAGAACGAGTTTGTGGCGCAGGTAGAAGGTAACCTGGAACGCCTTGACGATAAGTATAAGGCCAAAAAGAAAAAGAAGAAGAAAAAGAAAGGTGCTCTCGGAAGTGATGCTGCACAGGCAGAAGCCGCTCCGATGCAGGGACCTGAGAGAAAGCCAAGATCGGAAATGGAGCCGCGCGAAGGTGAACAACGCCGCAACCGTGGGCCACGCCCCGACAACAGGAACCGCAACCGCGAAGGTGCGCCTGAAAACCGTGAGCCGCGTGCCGAACGCGATAATCGTGAACCAAGAGCACCGCGCGAAGGCAACCGCCCTGAACAGGCAAACCGCGATCGTGGAAACCGTGAGCGTGGTGAACGCAAAGAACGTGAAGGTATTCGTGGTGAACGTGAGAACAGGCCAAGACCAACCCGTGAGCCAAGAGCACCACGCGAAGGCGGTGACAGGCCTTCTCAGGCACAGCAGCCGGGGCAGGAAGGCCAGCATCCCAAAAAGCATCGTTCCAGAAAACCGTTCCGGGGAAAAAGACCGGATCAGAATAAACCAGACACCAATGTATAAGACCCTTGTTTGCTGGGCAGCAGCTTTCTTATTACTGCTCTCCTCCTGCGACCAGGCACGTGTTTATGAACAAAACATAGACCTGCCGGAAAATAACTGGGCTATAGATAACGCGCCTGTTTTTGAATTTGAAGTAAAAGATACCACCCAGAAGCATGATGTTTTCGTGAATCTGCGGTATGGCCTGGAATACGATTTTTATAACCTGTACCTGCAGCATGAGCTAACCGGGCCGGATGGAAAACAGCTATCCAAAAAACTGCACGAAATACTGCTGATGGATTCTAAAACAGGCAAGCCGCTTGGCAAGGGATCGTCAGACACGTTTGATCTGCAGCAGGTTATTCTGAGTAATGTTACCTTTCCGAAGGCCGGCATTTACAAGCTTAAATTAACGCAGTATATGCGCCGCGACCCGCTGCCGCACATACAGGCCGTAGGCATAAGAGTGGCAAAAAAATAAAATAATTTTATCATATCAGAAAGTCCCCGGTGCAGCATTGGCCTGTAACGGGGACTTTCTTTTTATCACTTAATCAAAAAAAAACCTGCTGCGTAGTATACCACACTAAACTATAGTTTACCATTAAAAGCATAAATAACCTACGCAGCACCATGGAGCTTACCCTTATCATACTTGGATTTACGTTTACTTTATTTTCTTTTCTGCCTTTCCTGAAGGTGCCGTGGTGGTGGGTAAGAATACTGGACTTTCCGAGGCTGCATATAGCCGTAATATTAGCGGTTATAGTTGCAGCCTATAGTTTACAATACGCCACCTGGACTACCTCCGAGATCGTGATGATTGCGCTTTGGGTGATAGCCATCCTGAACCAGGTTAGGTACATTTACTATTTTACACCGCTGGCCCGAGTAGAAGCGCTCCGCTCAGAAAAACCAAAACCTGCCAATGCCTTTACCATGATGATCGCCAACGTGCGCATGGTAAACAAAAAGCACCAGGACTTTCTGAAACTGGTACTCCATGAGCACCCGGACATTCTAGTAATGAACGAACCCGATGAAGCCTGGCATGAAAGCGTTCGCAAAGAGCTTGATAAGCGCTACCCGTATAGTATAAAAAAGCCGCTTGATAACACGTATGGCATGATGCTGTTTAGCAGGCTGAAACTTTCGAACAGCGAAGTACGCTTTTTAGTGGAAGACGAGATTCCCTCTTTTTACACAGTAGTTGAATTAGAGAGCGGTGAAAAATTTGATCTGTATACGGTGCACCCACAGCCGCCGCGCCTGATGAAGGATACCGAAACCCGCGAAGCAGAACTGTTGCTGGTTGCTAAAATGGTAAAGAAAACCAAAGTGCCATCGGTAGTTGCCGGCGACCTGAATGATGTGGCCTGGTCGAGTACCACGAAGTTGTTTAAGCAGATAAGCGGCCTGCTGGACCCACGTGTTGGCCGTGGGTTTTTTAATACCTACAACGCACACATTCCAATGTTTCGCTATCCCCTCGATCATGTTTTTTACGACCCTGCTTTCAGGTTGCTGCGCCTGCGCCGTATGGATAAATTTGGCTCCGATCACTTCCCGATAAGCATAACCCTGAACTATGAGCCTGAGCGCGAAGAAGAGCAGGATGTGCCGGTAGCTAAACCAGAGGACCACCAGGAAGCAAACGAGCTGATTCAGGAAGGGCTGGAGAAGGGCGAAGAAAAGAACCGCGAAAAAATGAAAGGCAAATAAAAAACCCGCTCAGTTACCTGAGCGGGCTAAAATAGATGAATGAGCCCGAAGGCTAATTATATTTTATAACTTAGATTCTCTCTACGTTAATAGCATTCAATCCTTTTTTTCCGTCTTTAACTTCATAAGACACACGGTCGTTCTCACGGATCTCGTGAGTAAGGCCTGTCTGATGAACGAAGATTTCCTGATTTGTATCGTCAGCGATGATGAATCCGAAACCTTTTGATACGTTAAAGAATTTTACTTTACCTGTTTGCATGATAATGAATTTAATTAATTGGCGTAAAGGTAACAAACACCAACAAATACACGCGATATTCCATTAATTTATTTTTAAAATATTTTCGAAAAAATTTTTGTACCTACCCTTCCCTATCTCCGGCCAACACCTGGCAGCATCTGTTTAAAAGCCTATTTCAAACGCTTCTATTGCCATATAGCAATAACCATGTTACACTAAGCTCGTATAGCTAAAACGTTCTGTTACACTAAAATGAGCACTCCAAAACACTGCTTACAAAGTGAATCAGAAATCAAAGCCGATGCCGGAAAAGCAACACTGTTCCAGCATCTGCTTAAAACGTTCCTATTTTTAACTATATAAATCCAGGAGATTTTAACTATGAAAGACAACGAGAAAAATCAATCATCCGGCAGCATGTCGGGTAGCACATCAGGTTCTTCTGACTCATCATCGATGGGTAACAATACAGGAATGGGCAGTAGCTCAGGTAGCTCAGGATTAAGTTCAGGTTCAGGATTAGGATCCAGTTCAAGATCTGGTTCTGGCTCCGGATCAAGTTCAGGATCAAGTTCAAAATCCGGTTCAGGCTCTTCAGGATCAAGCTTATCAGGCTCAAACCTTCCATCTCAATCAACTACTTCAGGCAAAAGCAGCAAATCAACTTCAACCGGCTCCGGTTCTACATCTGCTAAAGCCAAATCAGGCACAAGTACCAAAGCCAAGTCTACTTCTTCTAAATCAGGCAAAAGCTCTACGTCAGGTTCAACTTCATCCGGCTCAGGCCAGTCAGGCGAATCTGGTATGGGCGGCTACGGCTCTATGAGCACAGGCAGCTCGCAGCAGCAGGGTGGCGAAAGCAACTATGGTTATGAAGGCGACTTCGGATCATCATCTCAAGGCAACTATGGCAATCAGGGTAACTATGGTTCGCAGAGTGGCCAGCAAAGTGGATATGGCTCGCAGGGCGGTTATGGCTATGGCTCGCAGCACGGCAACTATGGTGGCCAGAGCGGCTACGGTTACCAGGGCGATTATGGTTCGCAGCAGCGCGGCGGAAGTTCGCAGCAGGGCGGTTATGGTAGCCAGGGTAGTTATGGCTCACAGCGTGGCTCAGGTTCTGAGAACTGGGGCAGCCAGGGTGGCTACAACTATGGCAACCAGGGCGGTATGGAAGGCAACCGCGTAAGAAGCCAGGATACTTATTCGCAGGGTTCTTATGGCAGCTATAGCGGCGCACAAGGCGGCTACTCTGACAGAGAAGGCGACGAGCAGGGCGGCTATGGTGTAATGAACGACCAGGGCGGCATGGGCAGCTACAATGCTACAAGAGGCGAAAGCCGTTCTAACTATGGTTCCTCTTCGCAAAGCGGATATGGCGGACAGAGTTCTTCGGGTATGGGCAGCCAGGGTGGATATGGCTCATCTCAGGGACAGAGAAGCGGCCAGGGCGGTTACGGATCCTCACAGGGTGGCTATAGTTCGGACCGTGATTCAGACTATCGCTCTTCTTCACAGGGTAGCTATGGTTCATCTTCAGGTCGTGGCGGCTCACAACATGGCTCGCAAGGCGGCTACGGTTCATCGCAGGGTGGATATGGCAGCGGCCAGGGAGGCTATGGTTCCGGCATGTCAGGCTCAGGATCAACCAGATCAGGCATGCAGGGTGGCTACGGCAGTTCCTCTTCTCAGGGTGGTCATGGTTCACACGAGCGCGATTCAGATCGTTATGGTTCCATGGGCTACGGTTCGTCAAGAGGAATGAGCGAGTACGACAGAGATGACCGCGGCTCACAGAGAGGCTGGGATTCACAGCGCTCTATGCAGGGTGGCTATGGCTCACAGGGTGGTTATGGCTCAAGAGGCGGCTCGTATAACGATGAGTACCGTTCATCCCGCCAAGGTTCGCAGGGCAGCGATTATGGCCAGGGCGGCTATGGTTCATCTTCGGGTCGTAGTGGCTCGCAAGGCGATTACGGACAAGGTGGATATGGCTCTTCGCGTGGAAGCTCGCAAGGCAGCCAGGGCGGCTACGGCGACAGCAACTATAGCCGCGGCATGAGCGGTGGTTATGGTTACGGTTCTGGTAGCTCAAGCCAGGGTGGCTATGGTTCATCATCGCAGGGCAGAGGCAGCCAGGGCGGTTACAGAGAAGGCGGCTATGAGCAAGGAGGCCGTGGCGGTGACCAGAGCCGTTATGGTTCTATGGATAGCAGCACTTCTTACTACAGCGACAACCGCGGTTCTTCCTCACGCGAGAACTTTAGCGATTATGGCAACAGCGGACAGCAGGGCCGTAGCCAGGACCGCAACAGCGATCATTATGAAACACGCCGCAGCGACCGTTATCGTAATCCTGAAATCGACTATTAATCGTATTGATTAGTAAACTATAGAAAAAGCCACTCCTGATCAGGAGTGGCTTTTTGTTTGCCTGATTATAGTTGTAAAGTCTTACACAAAACACTCTTTATACTCTTTTACAAACTGCCTGAAGTTGTGTGGCTTGCGGCCTGTAAGTTCTTCAACACAATTGGTTACCAAATCAGAATTGCCGGCACGTTGCTGCCCGTATAGTTCCAGTAAGGCATGTATCATCCAGTCCGGCATTTCCTGTTGTTGCATGCTTTGCATAGCTGCTTCTTCAGGCACATCAACAAAATCTACCTGCTTGCCTGTTACTAAGCTTATGGTAGCGGCTACTTCGCCAACTGATATAGCTTCGGGGCCGGTCAGGTCATAAATTTTACTTTCGTGTCCATCGCCTGTCAGTACAGCTATGGCTACGGCGGCTATGTCGCGGGCATCTATGTAAGACACTTTTCCTTCGCCGGCCGGCATGTAAATCTTTCCTTCCGATTTTATAGTTGGTGCGCTATAGTTCTCGAAATTCTGCATAAAAGACGCTGCCCGCAGGAAGGTATACGGTATGCCGCTCTGTTCTATGTAGCGTTCTATTTCGCGGTGCCAACGGCAGAGCTGTATCGCATCTTTTGCTCCGGCTCCCAGCGCTGATAATTTTACGATGTGCTTTACACCGGTCTTTTTTGCTTCATCAACCAGCTTTCTGGCCATCTCAACCTGCCCTTCAGAGAACGGCGTTACCAGGAAAACTTTATCGGCATGGGTAAAGGCAGCGTGTAGCGAGCCGGGGTCTGTAAACTCCATTTCAACAACTTCCACATCGGGTAGTCGGCGCAGGTTTTCGCCTTTTATTACGGAGTGCACTCCTGCTCTTACCCGTATCCCGTCAAGCATCGAAAGCTGTTTTACCACTTCTCTGCCCACTGTGCCTGTAGCACCTGTAACTAATATCGTTTGCTGCATAAGTATCTGCTTTTGGTCTGTAGCTATAGTTACGATACAGCAGCTTTTCAGGATGAAAGATCAACAGGCTATAGTTGCTATGGTTACCGGTTTGCCGTTTGTTTAGGCCGAAGTGTTACCAGGTATAGCTTGCCTTTTTCGTTCGTGATCAGCAGCTGTTCCGGTGATAAAAAAAGGACCGCCTCGGCCTGACCGGTTCTGCCAACCGGCAAACAGTAACGTTTCCCATCAAAGCTTATAGTTTCTGAACCGGGCTTAAACAGGTATAAACGGCCATAGCCCAGCAAAGCAAACTGGTTAGTATCCGACATCACATCTGCGGCCGTTATCGGAGATTTTACTCTCAACTTTTCGGCAGGAACTATAGTTTGCCTATCCCCTGAAACCGGGAGTTTATATAGCTGTGTGATGCTTTTAAGTGCGCGGCTTTTCGTAAACAGGTAAAGCGAATCAGAGTGATAAAAGAACGCTTCGAGGTCGTAATGCTGGCGGCTGCGTGGTGGCGGAAACTCGGTCTGGTCTGCAAAACTGAAGGCTAACGTATCGGTTACCTGCCAGCTGGTTTTGTCTAAACTATAGATCGTAAGGTCGCGGCGCTGGTTGGCATTATTCCCGAAATCACCGACATACAAATTACCTTTTTCATCCTGGGCAATATCTTCCCAATCTTTATTAACTATAGGCACCGGTATAGTTTGCAGCAGTTCGCCTTTCAGGTTAAACAGGTACAGTTCAGGTGCCGAACCACCATCGGGGTGCGTTATAAAAGTGGAGTCGGTGACACGGGCAAGGCCGGAGCTTTCTTTGATCTGGATGTCCAGTTTCCCAATCTTATCTATCGTTACGGTGTAGTCTTTCCGGAGACGTTCAAAATCGCTGTTTCGCCTGTCCGGGCCGCAGCCGCAAAGGGCAGTTTGCAGGTAAACATAAAAGGTAAAAAGCTTGATGAGCATCCCGGCTAATACTTTTAAGATTGATTAATGACTACGGATTAGAGTCAGATTACAACTCTTCCAGTGCAAGGAAGACTTTATCCTTATCGGCCCAGAACTGGCGGCTGTATACTTTTTTGTAAGGCCAGTGGCGTTGCTGCAATAACTGCGGCACATCGGCATGCGAATGCCTCACCGATACGTGACTATAGTACAGGTCATCGTCGGTAAGGATGGCGGCTTTATAGTTGCGGTTGGTAAATAACGTAAGATCTGCGAACGGCACCCCTGGCTGCAGTGCCGGAATTGCTCCTGCCAGTTTCTCTTTCAGCAACGGAATCTGTGTGGGCATAGGCTGTAAGTGCGGCTGATACGTAAAATTGCCCTGGCTCACCTGCCGCGCATAGTGCAGGTATTGTTTCAGCAGTTTCGGGCCATGGTGCTGGGTATACTCTACGTGCAGTTGCTCCGGGATTATGCTGGCTACAACTATAATTTTGCGCTTGGCCCTGGTAACCGCTACGTTTAACCTGTTCTCGCCGCCGGCCTGGTTCAGGCTACCGAACTGCATGGCAAAGCGGCCTTTCTCATCAGGCGCATATCCCACCGAAAGTATGATCACATCCTTTTCATCGCCCTGCATGTTCTCAATATTTTTAACCAGCACAGTTGGCGGCAGAACTATCGTTTGCTCTTGCGCGCGCTCTTCCAGCAAGTCCTGCACCAGCATTTGCTGGTTATAGTTGAACGTGATCACCCCCACATCCTGCTGCCCCTGCTGAAGTAAATCCAACACCAGTTCCACCACTTTTTCAGCTTCGGGCAAGTTGCTGTTGTTTTGCCAAAGCCCGTTTACTTTTAGGTAAGCTATAGCAGGTTTCGATGCGTTCAGTTCCTGCAGGTCAGGTATCAGTTCGAGTTTGCTGCGATAGAAGTGTTGGTTTGAGAATTCGATAAGTTCCGGGAAATGGCTGCGGTAATGCTGTGTAAGCATGGTTTGCGGCAGGTACAAACTACACAACTGCAGCAACGATTCGGCAGATAATTCTTCCACTTCTTCGTCGGCGGTATCGCTCCAGCGGGCACGGTAAAGGTCCGATGGTTTGAGCTGCTGTTCATCGCCGGCTACTACCACCTGAGCGCCGCGCAACATGGCCGGTATTCCGGTTTCGGCAAAACACTGCGAGGCCTCATCAAAGATCACTACATCAAAACAGCGCTCCAGTGGCAGCACCGCCGATACCGTTTCAGGAGAAGCCAGCCAGCACGGCACCAGGTTCAGTATCTCATCCGGGAACAGCGAAAATAATTTGCGGATTGGGTAAAGGCTTCGTTTTTTACTGACCTGCGCCTGCAACCTGCGATACGTTACCGCATTGCCCAGGCGGTTAAACTCCATATCGGCATAGGTCTGTTCCCGCAACTTCGACAGCACAATTTCCTGGCTAAGCCGCTGTTTTTCGTTCAATAAGTGCTGCAGTTCAGTTTCCAGGTTTTCCAGTTCGCCACTCGACGCCATGCGCAGTTCCGGGTGCTGGTTCTCGATTTCGTGGAGCCAGGCCAGGTATAAACTGTTCAGGAAAAGTTGCTCGCCCTGGGTAGCAGAAACTATAGGTTGCGATAAAAGCAGTTGCGCTACTTCACGCTCGGCATCGGTAAAAGAAGCAGCCAACGCATCGTGCGCCACCAACTGCTCAAAATGTTCTGACAAATCCTTCAGTAAAGCCGGTTTATAGTTACTAACCGCAAGCAGTAGTTTCACCTGGGTTTCGGTCAGCCATTTAAGCCAGTGACTATAGTTTGCCTGTAGCTCCGTTATAGTTTGCGTTACCGTTTGCAGGTGCTGCGGCAGCTCTATAGTTGGTAACAGCTTTTCATGAAGTACTTTCTCGCGGTGCAGTTTTTTCAGTAGTTTCTGAGCCTGCAGGGCTTTTTCTATAGTTGCTACCTGTTCTAAAATCTGGTTCGGTTGCGCTTCTATTTTCAGGTTGGTAGCTATAGTTTTATTGATGGCCTGCATCAGAATTACAGCCTGCTCACGCAATGTAATCCTGCGCTGCAGCTCCCCTACGCCCCCTACATTTAGCTCGAGTTTATAGTTTGCCAGCGCCTGTTTCAGCACTTTTTTATCTGATGAGAACGCCCAGCTTATGGTTTTAAATATGTTGTTTTGTTGTTCCTCAAACCTAGCTATAGCCTGCTTTATAGTTTGAATGTCAGTGGCATTGAGGGCAGCATCCGGAGCCGGGCAAACCAGGTAGAGTTCTTTTAGTTGCTGTACCTGCAGCGCGAGTTCTTTGGAGTTGCTTTTAATGATTTGCGTTAACGTTCCCAGTACATCCCCGTGCTCCAAAAGCCCTTGAATTTCAGTTATAGTTGGCAGCGACAGTTTATACTTTTCCAGATCATCCAGCTCAAATTTAAAGCCGCTTAGCTCACTTACTTTTTGCTGTAGGGCTGCGTATTGTTCCGGCAGTTGGGTTATAGTTTGCTCCAGTTCCTGGCGTTGCGGCCAGCCATAGTTCTTAAAGCTATGCCTGTTTTTCCACGTGAAATCAGGCTGATCATAAACGATAGCCTGCTGCAGAAACTGGCGAAGGCGTGGCAGAAACCCGGCTGCTATAGTTGCAGTAAAAAATTTATAGTTGGATAACAGGGAAAGATGCGGCTCCTGCAGATTGCTGCGCAGGTAAAGCTCTTTGGCCGACCAGCCACAAAGACTTGTATCAAACAGAGCAGCCTTAAATTGTTCCAGCTTGTCTACGCAGCGGTTTATGCCACGGCTCACTTCCAGAAACGTGCGGTCGGTGTAGATGCTGTTGAGCGCCAGGTTCTGCTTTTTATACTCCGGCAATTGGTCTATCTGTAGTTGCAGTTGCTGGAAAATGTTTTTGCGGTCGGCGTTAATGTCGTGCACCAGCGCAGCAAATTCGCCAAGACCTTCTTCAGACAAACGCTTGTGCACTACATCCAGGGCAGCTCTTTTCTGGCTTACCACCAATACCTTTTTGCCACGGGCCGTAAAATCCGAAACAAGGTTACAGATGAGCTGCGATTTACCGGTACCCGGCGGCCCCTGCACTACAATAGACTTTCCTTGTTTTACCTGCTGCAGGGCGGCCTCCTGCGACGCATCCATTTTAAAAACGGTGAAGGTATGCTGCGCCTGCGCAGCCTGCACTGGAATCTCAGGAGTCGCAAACAGGTCTTCCATCGTCTGCAGATCTTCGCGCTCCAGCAGGGCGTCGTAATCGGCTAACAGGTACGAGGCGGCTTGCGGGTAAATTCCCAGTACGGCTTCCTGCTCCAGGTAAAGCTGGCCCGGTTTCAGACCGTCTTCGTAGTCTGCTTTTTTATAGTCCCGGAAAGGCTTCAGTTTATCGGTAAAAAAATCGCGGCCGGCGTGTATGGCCAGTTGCTCTGACTTCAACAATTCGTAAACCTGCGTCCGGAATTCCAGGGCATGCGTGGGCAAGGTGCTTACATCCAGCTCCAGCAGATTCTCGGGTAAAGGAGCCCCGTTATAGTGTGCGTAGGCCAGTAAAAAGCTCTGGTTAAAACGGGGCGGCTGGGCAGTGCTTTGCACTAGTTCCCACTCCTGGGCAGCATTTACCTGCAGCGCAACGGGGTATAAAAAAAGCGGACAACGCACTGCCGTACCATCGGCAAACATGCCGTGCACAAACGGCCATCCAATGTATAGTTCTTCGCTGCCCCGCTCCTCCAGTATCATGTCGGTGCGGCGTTTTATGTAGCGCAGGCGTTTGCTGATAGCTGCAACGGGCTCATAACGGCTATCAGTAACCGGACTAAGAACTATTTTCTTTGCTCCTGAAGCCAGTTTCTCAACTATAGAAAAAGCCGGCTGGCCAACTATAAAATCCAGCGATTCCACATCCAGGTGCAACTCCTTTTGCAGGCGCAGCAGCAGCAAAGCTTTGTTGCCGGAGCTCAGGTTCAGGAGCCTGCGTCGGTAGTTCTTCAGGATGTTTCTCATCAACTATAGATGCTGTAAGGTTAAAGGCAAGTTAGCAGCTTTTGGCTATAGATGGTAACGCAGGTTTATGCATCATCGCGCTGTAATCTTAAAAAGAAGTTTACATTTGCAGATATTTTTAAGGGACCTGCCCTGTAATACGCAACAAATCATACTAAATTCAGTTTTAACTAGTCTCCTTTTATAGTTACAACCTGCTACATGCACACCCTGACGTTGCAAAAGTATAAGTTTACCTATTGCCTGATTGTAATTTTACTGCTGGCATTTGCTACTGCCTGCAACAGGAATAAAAACAAAAAAATATACCAAAAAGGCGATCGCCTGGACCAATACACTACCACCAAACAATACCCCGGTAAAGTAGCGGATGAAAGCCTGGCAGACTGGGAAAAAAAGATCCCCGAAATACAAAAAGTAGCTATTACCTCCACTATAGACGGCAAAAAACAACCTGCCTTATTCTACGATTCCGGATCATCTGAAAAAAAACCTTTACTGGTAGTGCTCCACAGCTGGAGCAGCGAATATTTGCAGGTGGTAAGCATACCATATGCCCTTTGGGCCAAACTGAACGACTGGGTTTTTATACAACCAAATTACCGTGGCGCTTTTAAACAGCCTGAAGCTATGGCATCTGACGTGGCCATACAGGACATTGTTGATGCCGTAAACTTCTCAAAAGGAAGCGCCAACATCGACACATCCAGGATTTATATTGTTGGCTCATCGGGCGGAGCTATGACGGCGCTGGTTACAGCCGGAAAACACCCGGATATCTGGGCTGGCGTGGTAGCCTGGGTCCCGGTTTTTAACCTGGTTGACTGGTATAAATTCAGCCAGAATTACCCGCACCGCGATTATAACCGCCACATAGTTACAGCCTGTGGCGGCGTTCCTCTCCCCGGCACCGCTGCCGCTGCAGAGTGCCTTCGCCGAAGCCCAAGCTCTTACCTTCAAAATGCCAAAGGCATACCGGTGTTTTTAGCCCACGGAACGATAGATGTGCTGGTACCACCAGACCATTCGGTTAGGGCGTTTAACATGCTCGTTGATTCTGCAGACCGGATACCGCAGTGGCAGATGGACTCGCTGGTGATAAACAAGGAAGTGCCGAAAGAAATGGTAAGTGATGGCCCGAGCAAGTATTTCGGCCCCAAAGACCCGAAGGTATTGTATACTAAACACTCCGGATTAGTAGATTTAGTGTTGTACTATGGCGTGCACGACATGGCCTATAACCCCAGCCTGCAGTGGCTGAGCGAACAGCAGAAAAAGCCTGCGCCTGTAAAATAAACTATAGTTGCGTTGGAAGAAAGCCCTGAACCCACCGGAAGCAAACCAAAACTACCTGTCGTAGACCAGGTATCGGCGGGTGGTGTGGCTTACCGTAAAACTGAGGCAACTATAGAAGTAGCCTTAATTGCTGTAGGGAAGGATAACCGATGGCAATTACCCAAAGGCATTGTAGACCCCGGCGAAACACCTGAAGTAACCGCGGTACGCGAAGTACGGGAAGAGGCCGGCCTGCAAACCGAACTGCTGGAACAACTCGAGAAGATTGAATACTGGTACGTAGGCGACAAAGGCAGCCAGCGCGTGCGCTTCCATAAGTTTGTATATTTTTACCTGCTCCGCTATAGTTCCGGCAACATACAGGACCACGACTGGGAAGTAAACGAAGCCCGCTGGGTAGAAATTAACGAAGCACAGCAACTGCTTGCTTTTAAATCCGAAAAACTGGTAGTAGCCAAAGCCGCCGAAAAAATTGTACAACTATAGTTTCCCATTTACCCATCCGAACGCTGCTTAATGCTCTTTCGGACTTCCAAGTCCGAAAGCACTCTGCCAGGGACATCCTTGTCCCCGTAGATCAGCCTTTTACGCGGACAGGGAAGTCCGCAGCAGTTATAGTTCCGGACAGGGATGTCCGAAACAGCAAGTTATCACACCATTTTTGGAGTTTTCAACAACAATCCAAATAGCTTACAAAACTAACGTTGGCCTTTCTAAAATTCAGAAACTATAAACATGTTGTGCCCTATCTATAGCTACAAAACCAAAAGGCTTTTCCCGATCCGGAAACAATTAGCTAATTTGCCTGGAGTTTTGTCTGTGCTTTAACCTAACCTTCTTATGATCCGATTCATCACATTTCTATTAGCTATAGTTCTACTTGCCGGTTGCGGAACTTTAAAAACTCCTGCCTCATCATCTGCAAAAACTTTTCAGGGTTTACTGGCTGCACACTGCGGCAAATCTTTCGCCGGCACAACTATATTCCCTTCGGATGGCACCGACCCGTTTGCTGGTAAGGCGCTTGTAATGCACATACAAACCTGTAGCGATACCGAAACCCGCATTCCGTTTACTGTGGGCGAAGACCGATCCCGTACCTGGGTGCTTACCAACGTGCCCGAAGGCCTGCAATTAAAACACGATCATCGCCACGAAGATGGAACCCCGGACGAAGTAACAATGTATGGTGGAATTTCTGCTCAGGCGCCTGATGCGTTACAGCAACGCTTTCCTGCTGATACTTACACGGCCGAATTATTACCTGCCGCCGCTACCAACGAATGGACCATGGCCATCAGCCCCGACGGAAAAACATTCAGCTACATTTTAAAGCGCGACGGCAAAATGCGTTACCAGGCAGACTTCGACCTGACAAAACCATTGGAGTAACTATAGTTTGGGCGACCTGAAAAAAATATTTTAAAAATTTTTCAAAAAAAGCATTTCTTCATTTTGTCTTCATCTTGACATTATAGTTTTGACACATAATCTTATTAAAACGACAAAACGAAAATGAAAAAACTAACATTAGTAGCTATAGCTGTCCTGAGTGCAGCAACTACATTCGCCCAAACTTCTTCAACTGATGTTAAATCAACTACAAAAGCCAACGGCAAAGTAAAAGCCGATACGCATGGCGCTGCCGTAAGCGGAACAGCAACTTCTGTTACAACCGCCGAGTCATCTACAAAAGGTGCGCTGGTAAGCGAAGTGGCAACAAAAGCCGATGCAACTGCCAGGGCCGAAGCAAAAGCGGAAGCCAAAGCAAAAAAGGACCTGAAAAAAGCAGAGCGCGAAGCAAAAAAAGAAGCCAAGAAAAACAAAGCTAAGGTGAAAGCAACAGGTGAGTCAACTATAGAAACTACTGTAGAGACAGGCGCCGAAGCGAAAACAAAAGCTGACAACCACGGCCAGGAAGTATCTCAACTTGCTCAGACAGTAGTTGCAGGTGGTAGAGCAAAAGGCGAAGCCATCAGCGAAGTTGCTGCTGCCAATGCAAAAGCAACCACCGAAACATCGGTAGACGCTGCCGTTGAAACTGAAGCAAATGTTGCCACTACCATTGATGCCCAAACCGAGCAAGGCGACAAAAAAGCAAAGCAGACAAAAGAGAAAGCTGCCAAAGAAGTAAAAACTCAGAAGGATACACACGGCAAAACTGTTTCTGAAACAGCTAAAGGTGTAGATGCCACTGTAACTACTACAGGCCAGGCTGTTAAAGAAGTTGCCACAGCCAAGCGCCAGGATAAGCCAACCAAAGTAGAAGCTGCAGCTGGTGCTGATGTAAAAAGTGCTGCACGTGTAACTGCTGGCCGTCCGGCAAGCGCTGGCCGCCCGATAAAAGTGCTTAGAAAAGGTGGTGTTGCCGCCCCTGTAAAGGTAAATACCGGTGCTAAAGTAGGCGTTGGTGTTAAAGTAGGTAAAAACTAAGAAAATCAGATATCAGAGCAGGGCTTCCGGTAATGCCGGGAGTCCTGTTTTATATAGTAAACTCATGAAAAACCAACTATACTTGTGGATAATGCTGGCTTGGGCGCTTGTTGGTTCTGCTCATGCCCAAACAACAGAAGATTCTGTTACCCGCAAAGCATCCTGGAACTTCGCTATAGAAGCTGCCAACAATTCGTCTTTTTTCGGACGTAACACGGCCACCCAATATCCTTATGCAGCTGCCACGTTAACCTATGCGCACGCCTCCGGCTTCTGGGCATCTGCTACAAGCTACCAGCTTTTCAACACCAAAGACTATATCGACGAGACGGACCTTTCGGTGGGCTATAGTTTTGCCATCAGCAAGCGCATGACCGGTAACCTGAGCTACTCCCGCTTTTTCTTCAGCGAGGATGCGCCCATGGTAAAATCGGTAACTGAAAATGCCGCTTCCCTTAACACTACCCTCGACTGGAAATACCTGTATAGTTCGCTTACTACCAGTTACTTTTTCGGTGAGAGTAACGACCTGATCGTGCAGTTCGAGAACTCGCGCTACATTGGCCTGAACCCAATCTGGAAGGGCCGCAACCCGGTTGGCCTGGACCCTAAAATTGGCATTACCGGCGGTACGCAGGAGTTTTCGGAAACCTACACCGTAGAGCGCAAAAAAGAACTGGGCGACTGGTTTGAAGATGTGCTTACACCCGGCAAAGGTAACAACCCGAAAACAACCACTACCACCACAACCAAGCATAAATTCCAGGTGCTGAGCTATGACTTGTATGTACCATTGGTTATAATGCTGGGTAATTTTGAGCTGGAACCGACTTACCGTTATTCTATCCCGGTTAACAAACTGGAAGGCGACGAATCTGAGGCAAAATCCTTTGTATCTGTAAAAGCGAGCTATACATTCTAAACTATAACTATAAACTATGCACGTACTGGTTGTAGAAGATGAAGCCGGCCTGGCTGCCGAGCTGATGCATTTCCTGAAGCAGGAACACTATAAATGCGACTGGGCCTGTAACGGCGAAGATGCCTCTGAGCGCATAGCCGTAAACCGATACGATTTTATATTACTGGACCTGGGTTTGCCTGATTATGACGGGCTAGACCTGTTGCAGGAAGCCCGCGAAACCGATTATGAACCTGCTGTAATAATACTTACTGCCCGTGGCGAACTGGAAGACCGTGTAAAAGGACTTGGTTTAGGTGCCGATGATTACCTGGCAAAACCTTTCTCTTTGCTGGAACTGCAGGCCCGCATGCAGGCCGTGTCGCGCCGTAAATTCAACGTAAAGTCGTCGGTACATGCGTTTCATGGGTTTGAGCTGGATAGTACGGCCCGCACCGTGAGTTATAATGACCAAAACATTTCGCTTACCAAAAAGGAGTTTGACCTGCTGCACTACATGCTGCTGCACAAAAACCGCATCATGACGCGCCTGCAGCTAACAGAGCATATCTGGGGCAACATCCTGGAAGATGATTACGACTCCAACTACATCGACGTACATATTAAAAACCTGCGCAAAAAGCTCTCAGCCCACGCCCCTACCGACTGGATCGAAACCGTTCGTGGTGTTGGCTACAGGCTAACGTTATAGTATGCGGCTGCAATCCAAACTCACCCTTTTCAGCGCTGTTTCCAAAATAGTGGTGGTACTGCTTTTGATAGCGGTGCTCCCGCCACTTATACACCGCGTGGCGCTCGTAAATACCGACAAGCGCCTGAACGAGAAAAAGGACAGTGTACTGGAAATCATCAGCAACCAGGGCATCGGTAACTTTGTAGCCGAAGGCAGCGAAGGAGCCTATGGTAGCTACAACCTGCTGAAAGAAGAGTTTATTTCGATTGAGCAGATACCCGAACCTATAGTTGTTGATACGGTTGAAAACTCGTTGCGCAAAGTAGAGAACGAGATTGTAGAGTACCGCGTACTCAGCCTGACCTTTGAAGTAGAGGGCAATTATTACCTGCTCGAGATCGGAAGAAGTATAGATACGATACAGGAAAGCATAGAAACCATGCAGCAATATGCGCTTTACTTCCTGGCCGCTGTAATACTGATCACCGTTTTCATTGACCTGGCTTTTAACAAGATTCTGCTGCAGCCGCTTATCGTTATAGTCCGGCGCCTGAAAAAGATAGGCCACCCCAGCACTTTTACACCTAAAACTATAAATACCACCACTTCCGATTTCCTGTACCTCAACAATGCCATTAACGACATGATGGGACAGGTGCAGGACGCGTTTCAGAAAGAAAAAGAGTTTATCGGCAACGTATCGCATGAGCTGCTTACGCCTATCTCTATCCTCCAGAACCGAATGGAGAACCTGCTTACCGACCCCGAAATGCCGGAACACCTGCTGGTAAAGTTAGTTGATAACCAGAAAACGCTTCACCGGCTAAAAAACATCATCCAAGCTTTGTTGCTGATATCCCGCATTGAGAACGAGCAGTACCTGAAGAACGAGGAAGTAAGTGTAGCGGCCCTGGTAAACGAAGTGAAAGACGAAATTGCCGACCGCGCCGAAGCAAAGGAAGTAACCCTGAAAGTAGACCTGGAAGACGACTGGACGCTGCAAAACGCTAATTACTCGCTGCTGTTTACAATGCTGTTCAATGTGGTGAGCAATGCCATAAAGTATAATAAACCAAACGGAAGCATAACGATAAGCGGCGCACCAAAAGGCAAAGGCTACGAACTATGCGTTACCGACACCGGCGTTGGTATACCCCAGGAACATCTGCCACACATCTTTAACCGCTTTAAACGCCTGCAAGGCCCTGACAACGAAAGTCACGGGTTAGGTTTACCTATTGTACAGACCGTCGCCCACTTCCACAGGATCAAATTAACGGTGGATTCTACTGTTGATGTTGGTACTACTTTCTGTTTTAAGTTTGGTAAACTATAGTTTATAGTCAGAATCAGGATTAATGGATTTTCAGGATTGAGACCTGGCAGTTTGCGCAGTTCCTGCTATCGTCTTACTTTATAGCTTCATAGTTCCCGTTTATCACACCCTTCAAAGGGAGACTTTTCTGCTACTGCTTCTCTTTCCTATTTGTCATCCTGCAAGAATCTTGGTGGCTGGAGGATTGGCTGTAACTATAGTTGCGATATAGTTTATCGCTGCTGTTTTAACCTACCCTCCCGGGAGGGGAATTTCGGCTACCGCTATAGTTTATGCCATCGTTCTATAGTTTGGGTTTCAACAACCCTGTGAGATTGGCTCGCAAGTTCCGAACTCCCGTTCTCACCTGTCTTCAAGGGGAAGATTCTGCAAAGCTATAGTTTACGCTATAGTTCTGTAGTTGCGGTCTTAACCCACCCCTGCCCCTCCCAGGAGGGGAATTTCGGCTATAGTTAAAGCTTAGCTATAGTTCTATAGTTCAGACCAGGATCGGACAGGTCGCGACCTGTCCCTACGGAACTATAACCACGATAAAGCCAAGCAACTATAGCAGCTCTGTCAATTATAGTTTAGCTATCGAACTGATCTCAGTCTTTGGGTTGAGCGCCTTGTGAATGTCTGGTGCCGTCAGGCATTGCGAGGTACGAGCAAAAGAGATTCGCGCAGCGCGATGCCCGAAGACGGGGCCTCCCGGCCGTGAGGGCACCAAAGCTAATTTGAAACGATAGGCAAGTAGAGCTCCCAGGATTGAAGAAGGCTATGAAATGAAGACTTGGTTTGAATAGTAAAGCAGTCAACTATAGCACTCAGATTTCTCACGTTGTTCGAAATGACAAAGAAGCAACTATAGAACATATAAAATCCCTCACAGCTACGCCGGCTCACTTCGACTCGCGTCTCAGGAATGTTCGAAATGACAAAATAGAAACTATAGAACACATAAGAACCCTTGGCTTTGCCCGGGATGACGAAGAAACGCTAAAACCTATACATCACTTTTTAAGCAACTATAGTTTTGCGCCAAAGTATACTTTTAAACGTAATTTAGCAGCTACATATCTCAAGCCTATAAAACTATGACAGATAAACCACACGAGCTATCCGAAGAAAAATACCTGCACGGCTACTCCACTGAAGAACAGCAGCGCCTGTACAAACAAGCCCGTTTCATGGAGAACAAGATATACTCTGATATCGATCTCTCGACGGTAACCAACCTGCTGGAAGTTGGCTGTGGCGTAGGCGCACAATCGGAGATACTGCTTCGTCGCTTCCCAAATATATTCCTGACCGGCATCGATTACTCGGACAAACAGATAGAACAGGCACAGAATTTTCTGTCGTCGGTGCCCTATGCCAAAGACCGCTTTAAGCTGATGCAGGAAAATGCGATGGACATGAGCTTTACATCGCAGGCTGAATTTGATGGCGCTTTTCTGTGCTGGGTGCTGGAACATATCCCTGACCCGGCCAGAGTGCTGTCAGAAGTACGCCGTGTGCTGAAACCAGGCAGTCCCATCGTGATTACCGAAGTACTGAACTCCAGCTTTTTTGTGGAGCCTTACTCACCAAGCGTGCTGCAGTACTGGCTGCGTTTTAACGATCTGCAATACGACATGGGCGGCGACCCGTTTGTAGGAGGCAAATTAGGAAACCTGCTGCAATCAGTAGGCTACCAGCGTATCACTACCGAACCTAAAACTTTCCACTTAGATAGCCGCAACCCGGCCAAGCGCGCCGAAATGATCGCTTACTGGACAGAGTTATTATTAAGTGGATTGCCACAATTACTGGAAGCCGGCTACGTAGATGCTGAACTGGCAGACAAAGTGAAAGAGGAAATGCACGTAGTAGCCAAAAGCCCGAATGCGGTTTTCTTTTACACATTTATTCAGGCCAAGGCTTTTACGGCATAAATTAAAAACCCTGCAGCGAACAGTTGCAGGGTTTTTAATTTATGAACACACGTGTTGCTTATAGCTTTATCTTAATATTATAAGCTGTTCCTTTGTCTTCGTAGAAAATATAGAAAAAATCTTCATCAAAGGAAGCAACTCTGAACGTTTTGTATTTGCTGGCTCCTTCCAGGTTACCTTCTATAGTTAGTAAGCCGTTTTCCTCTTTTATACTTTTGAGTTTCAGGGTCCTTTTTGAGGGGTAAACGCGTATGGAAGTGGTCGTTCCTGTGAAGCTGGCGCTTTCTACGGCATTGAATTCTGTTTTATTTCCTATTCTGGCTTTAAACTTATCTATGTCCGGCACATGCGTGGTATACACCATACCCGTCAAGAACGATTCTGTAGGTTTAGAATAATAAGCATTAGTACTACCCCAAGCACTTGCTTTTGTAGCATTTTGCTGTGTGATATAGACTAAATTCCCACCCATCATAGCAGCAAAGATCTTAAGACGTTTTTGCGCCCGGTCCTCTACCTGATTTAATCCTGAGAACATCGTATTGCCCTGGGCTATAGAGCTGGCTTCTCCCAATTTCAGAAATCCGTTTACTTCGTTTTCCCCAAGTGTTAAAGTTACATTCTCAAACGCATGCAGGTTATTTACCTTTTTATATTGAGCTGATGGAGTAAACGCTTCAACTCTCCCTGACGTGAATACAATCTTCCGGATAGTGTTTTTATAAACTGTATTTATCAATTCCTCGCCTGGTAAAGAATATTTAACAAACTCTGGTGTAATCTCTTTAACAATACAAGGGATTTTAGACGTGTGCGTATACACGGTATCTACCTGCGCCATACAAACCGAAGCGCTCAGCACAAAGCTGGTCAATAAAAAAGTAAGAGTTTTCATAGGAATTGGTTTTGAACTCTAAAGTTAATACATATAACAATAGGTATATATATTTTTCACAACCCCAGGTAAGGCTTCAGCTTTTCGTACTGTTCGGGCTTTATTATTTTAATCTGTTTCAGCTCTTCCACACTTTCAAAGCGGCCGTGCTGCTCGCGGTAGGCAACTATAGCGCGGGCCAGATTCGAGGTCATGTAGGGGTGCGCGCGCAGTTCATCTATAGTTGCAGTGTTCAGGTTAATTCTTGCCGGGGTGTGTGCTTTTGCTACAAAGGTGTACTTGTTCAGGCTGTCAATCACTTCGGGCTGCAGGCCATACACTTCGCGAAGCTGCTCCAAACTATAAAAACCGCCCAGCCTGTCGCGGTACTTTACAATTCGGGCAGATAGCTTGCTGCCAATGCCCCGTATCTGTTTAAGTTGCGTGGTATCAGATGTGTTGATGTTGAAGGGTGCCAGCACAAAGCGTTCGCGAGGGCGGCTCTCCCAGTCGGGTGCAGGACGTGGCCGGCCGCTGCCTATCCCTTTGCGGCTATAGTTGTCAGGTTTGGTTTCAGGCAGATCTATAAAAGGATAAAGTCGCTGGAAAACAGAATCCGGCATGCCATAAATTTTGCCCAGTTCTGCCCTGTAAGCAAAGTCTCCTACTTTATTTCTATAGTTTAAAATGCGCTGACCCAGGTATTTTGGTAACCCGAAAGCCTGCCATTGCTCCAGCGTAAGTGTGTTGGGGTTAAATTTATAAAGCGGAACTGTGACTATAGTTTTCCGGCTTCGGTTATAGGTATCGGGCGCTTTCTCGAGCTGCGCTACCAGACTGTCGAGCAATTGCTGGTCTGCAGGGTTGGCGCTTATAGTCTGGTTCGAACTATAGAGCCTGGAAAAAAGAAATGGTGCTGCCGTAAGCAGCACCATTATGGTTATCAGCCACAGAAAACCGTTTACTTCACGCTGCGAAAAGCCAAAGTAGTTACGGATCCAGAGCTTTAGTTTTCTCATATGCTATGCCATCGGTTGCCGTCCCGGCTCATCATCGTTATCCAGATACGAATCCGGCTCCGGTTTTGGTGGCGCATTTAAAACTCTGTAGAAAAAATATACTGTTAATGCAGTTACCATAAACATGGTAAGAAGCATAATAACAAGTGCGGATGTATTCATAAGTTCTTAAATTTTACCTTCTCTAACTCTCTTTTTATACGCAATGTATACCAGGCCGGCAATGCTCAGGAATACTAGTACCAGCAGTATACGCGATGCGTTCACGAAGAACAGTGTATCCTGAAGGTGCTCCAGTATTGCTGGGTCTGTAGCTTCCGCTATCTGACGATGAAGGCTGGTGTTCATCAGTTTTTTAATGATAGAGCTGTCGTCCAGTTCCCAGTTACCGCTTAATGCCGCTCCCCAGTCATTTCCTTTCGGAGTAATAAGCGCACCAATAAACACAAACAGTAAAAGCAGCGGCGTTACAAATTTGATGATGAACTTATAAATACCTGGCACTTTAATATCAGAACCTGACATGATCTCGCGCCAACCTTTATCGATACCGAATATCCAGGCAAACAGGATAGACTCGAACAAGGCAAACACTACCAGCGATACCGTACCAGCCCAGTAGTCATATTCATCAAACACGCCATAGTGGAAGAACAGTACCGTAGGCATACCCAGAACCAGTACGATCAGACCAAAAGACCAGGCAGCAGATTTACGTTTCCAGTTGAACTCATCCTGCATAAAGCCCATCCATGGCGTACCCATCGCCAGCGATGACGTGATACCGGCAAAGAACAACAGACCAAACCACATAACGCCGGCAACAGCGCCCAGCACTTCGCCCCATTGCGTAAACAGGAACGGTAAGGTTTTAAAGGCAAGACCAAGGCCACCAGACTGTACCAGTTCCGTCACACGGTCGATACCCAGGTAACCGATGGAGATCGGGATCAGAATAGAGGCACCCAGTACTACTTCCACAAACTCGTTCATCCAGCCAGCCGACATGGCATTAAGCGCGATATCGTCTTTAGATCTAACATAAGAGGCGTAGCAATGGATGGTACCCATACCCACTGACAGGGTAAAGAAGATCTGACCGGCAGCTGCCAGCCAAACAGTTGGCGACCATAGTTGTGTATAGTCCGGGGTCCAGAGGTAGTTAAGACCAACAGAGCTGTCGTTAATGGCACCGTCCACACCGGCAGTAATAGTAAAGCCTTTGTAGGCCAGGAACATACCAAACAGGATCAGAAGCGGCATACCTACTTTGGCTACACGCTCCACGCCACCCGCCAGGCCCTGAGACAGGATCCAGGTATTCAGCAGCAAGCAGATCACATAAAACACAACGGCCTCCAGCGGAATACCCAGTGTAGATTCGCCGATGCTTACATAGGTGTTAAAGAAAGCGGCAACTCCTTCCTGGTCCATGCCATTAAAGGTACCGAGTACCGAGTGCACCACATAAGACAGCGTCCAGGACTCGATGTAGCAGTAATAGGCTGCTACAGCAATATTTGTCCAGATACCGAATACGCCAATGTATTTCCAGAGGCGATGTTTGCCCATGGTATCCACAATGTAAGGCGTAGAGTGGTTTCCAAACCGACCACCGAAACGGCCCATCGACCACTCGATCCACAACAGTGGAATACCCATTACTAAAAAGCATACTAAGTAAGGGATGATAAACGCGCCACCACCGTTCTGTACAGCCTGTACCGGAAACCTTAGAAAGTTACCGAGACCAACAGCATTACCGGCCATGGCCAGAATGAGACCCACGCGTGAGCCCCAGGATTCTTTGTTAGCACTCATAAAAAAGGTAGAAGTTGATTAGTTTAGTTAGGTTGTTAAGTGTATAGTATTCTGGATTTAAGCTTACAATTTAGGGATTGCTTCTGAGAGCGCCATATTAAATTCCATATTTTTAATATTTCACCGACCAAACACAGCTTTCTCCTGACGAACCTGGAAACTGCTATTGAGCAGCCTGGCCGGCTACAACCTGTATGCCTTCTGCAAAAGTATGCGGTAAGTAACCCAGGTCTTTTTTAGCTTTTGTGATAATGAATCCGGTTTTTGGCGGTCGTTTTGCCGGTTGTGTAAAAGTGCTGCCGTCTGCCTTGTCTATCAGCGATTTGTCCAGGTTAAAGTAATCGGCTACCTGCAGGGCCATGTCATAGGGAGTCAGCATTTCGGAACCTGAAATGTGGTAAATTCCTTCCGCGTCGTGTTTGGCAGCAAGCCAGCAGCCTTGGGCCAGGTCCTCGGCCAGTGTAGGCGTCCTGAACTGGTCATCTACTACTTTAATTACTTTGCCGGCCTGTAAACTATCGCGCACCCACAGCACAATATTGGTACGGCCATAGTCGTGGGCTACGCCGTACACCAGCACCGTGCGCAAAATGGCCCACCTGCATCTGGCCTTTTTCACAATTTCTTCGGCCAGGCGTTTGGTTTCGCCATAAAAATTTACCGGGTTTGCTTTGGCGTCTTCGCTGTAAGGTCCGTCTTCGCCATCAAATATAAAGTCGGTGCTTACGTGTATCAGGTGTACGTTATATTTCTCACAGGCATCCACTAAAAACTGCACGGCATCCCGGTTCAGCAGCAAAGCGCCCTCATGGTCGGTTTCGCACTGGTCTACATTGGTCATGGCGGCAGTGTGTATGATGTGCGTCGGGCGGAACTTGCTAACGATAGCCTCAACCTGTGCTTTATCAGTCACATCCATCGATGCAAAGGGCAGTGCCGGAACTATAGTTGCCAGTTTGTTTTCGCCACGACTGGTAGCCAGTACTTCCACCTCAGGTTGATCGAGTAATAGTTCTGCCAGTTTCTGACCCAGGAGTCCGTTAGAGCCTGTTATCAATATTCGTTTCATAGTCAGGGTTAAGCAGACGGCTGGGTATAGTTGTATTTATATTTTTTGGCAATCTTCTTTTTCTTCACAGTCTCTACAGTCACCTTCATCTTTACATCCGTAAGGGGTCGGTCGCGCTGGTTCTTGGGCTGTTCGGCAATTTTATCTATCACATCCAGTCCGTCTACTACCTGCCCGAAAACGGTGTAAGCTTCATCCAGCATCGGGGTGCCGTCGTGATTCTCTACAATATAAAACTGCGAGCCGCTCGACTCTTTCATCGGATTTACCTGGTCGCCCATTCTGGCAGCGGCTACAGCACCACGCACATGCTTGTGGGTTGAGTTTATCTCAGCAGGAATTGTATAGCCCGGATTACCGGAACCATCGTTGTTCGGATTATCGTCTTTGCTGTTCGGGTCGCCGCCCTGTATCATAAAGCCATCAATTACTCTATGGAAAGTAGTGCCATCATAAAAGCCTTCTTTTGCCAGTTTCAGGAAGTTCTCTTTATGCTTCGGCGTGTCCTCAAAAAGCACCAGTTTTATATCGCCCTGGGGCGTGCTTATAGTTATAAGCTGGTCTTTACCTTTTAGTTTCTGGGCGGATGCAAGTGTGGGAGTTAAAAATAGCAGCGCAACTATAGCGCAAAGCATATTGTGTAGTTTCATAGTCCGTATGGTTTTCCGAAGCTTGAAGATTCCCATTTTTTCGCTGTAATCCAAATCAGGAGCAGTGATTAAGGAGATTAGGCTGATTTTATATGATTGCTGCCGGGCCGCAGATCAGCGGGATTTTGTCTGAACCGGGATGAATGGGAGATTTAATGGATTGACCCGATGTAGAGACGTAATACTTTGCGTCTCTTTTTTGTCTGAATCAGGATTTCCAGGATTTTAGGATCTTCAGGATTTCAGTTAAAATACCTTTTACCAGGCCTATAGTATAACTGGCACCGGCATCCAGCCGGTGACTTAGAGTGTACGCGAGTCTCTAGACTCGCTGTGCTATAGTTGAAGAGGCAAAGGGAGCCCTGAATTAGGCCTATCGTTTCATAGCAAAGACGCAAAGTATTGCGTCTCTACAAATCCTGTACATCCTTTAATTCTGTAAATCCCGGGGTAGAGATTCAGACAAAAAAAGAGGCACAACAGGTGCGCCTCTTTTCCAATTCAGTTGATTCCGATAAAACTATAGTTTAGCTGCGGTGCTCTTTGATTTCTTTCAGGATGTCGTCTCCACCACGAGACAGTATAGTCTCAGCCAGCTTTTTACCTGTTGTTTCCGCTTCCGCAATAGTTGCTTCAAACACCTCGTACAGGTGGCGCTGACCGTCCAGGCTAACTATACCGCCTTGTATCTGTAGTGTATTTTCGTCCTTCAGCGTTGCCAGCGTAAACGACGGGATGCTGCAGCCACCTTCCATGGTTCTCAGGAAAGCACGTTCGGCCAGCAGGCAATGATGGGTTTCCGCGTGATCTACAGCCGCTTTGATACGGGCTTTTAATTCAGGTTCGAGGTTCATGGCGCATTCTACGGCTACGCTTCCCTGTCCGGCAGCGGGCACAAACTGGTTTTCCGGAAAAATGTGTACGATCAGATTATCATATTCCATGCGGTGCACACCTGCATAAGCCAGCATCAGAGCCTCAAACTCTCCGTTTTCCAGCTTTTTAAGGCGCGTTTGCAGGTTACCGCGCGATTCGCCGGTTACCACATTCGGGTAAAACTTATTGAGCAGCGCACGACGACGCGTAGAAGATGTACCAATTTTAGCGTTGCTGCCTGGCTCCAGTTTAAAATCCGGATTCAGCGATAGCAACACATCGTTCACTTTTTCGCGCTCCATGAATGCCAGCAGTTCCAGGTCGTCTGATACTTTAGACTGCACATCTTTGGCACTGTGTACGGCAATGTCGATGCTGCCATCGCGCAGGCCGTCTTCCAATTCCTCGGTAAACACCCCTTTAGAGCCCAGTTTGTCCAGCGATCTGTCCAGCATGCGGTCGCCTTTGGTAGTAATGATCACCAGTTCGGTAGCAAAACCTGCGGCCTGTAGTTTATCGGCTACTGTATTTGCCTGCCATAGCGCCAGTTTGCTGCCACGTGTACCAATGTTTATGATCTTATCTTTTATAGTTGTCTGCATGATTCTGTTTAATAGTTTCCGCGCAGGAAATGTGCAATCTGTATAGAACTATCCACAAAAACAATTTTGGGATTGGCATTTCGCTCGATGTGGTAATGGGCCTGGTTCAGTTCTTCGGCCATACGGGTGCCGTTTTCCGCATTCATCAGCTTCGAGAAATCCTGTACAAACTTCATCTCATCTGCTGGCAAATAGGTAATCAGGCTGGCATCTACGCCATACAACATCACCTTCCGGAAAAGGTTAAGTGCATACAGCAAAAAGTTCTTCTGGTTTTCGCGGCCCAGCTTTTGAAAATCCTCACTCATGTCAATCAGCTCGCCAAACTTATAACCGAAGCAGCTGCGCATCCAGCTCAAAAAGAAGCTGAAATAGTCGGAGCTTACTTCTGAAAGCAGGTTAGCAGCCATGTTCAGGTTGCCTTCCGCCAGTTGTGCTACCTGATAAGCAGCTGTAGGTTCGGTACTATAGTTTTGCTGCAGCCAGGTTATTACTTCCTGTTCGGTAAAATTGCGCACCTGCACTATCTGCGTACGCGAGGTTATAGTTGCAAGTAGCTTATCTGATTGCTGCGACACCAGCAGGAACAACGTTTTAGCCGGTGGCTCTTCCAGCAATTTCAGAAGCGCGTTGGCAGCAAACGGGTGCATCAGCTCAGGCAGCCAGATCAGCACAATTTTATAGTCGCCTTCAAAGGCCTTCAGCGAAACAAGTTTTACCAGTTGCCGGCTTTCTTCTTTCGAAATGGCTCCCTGCTTGTTTTCGGCCCCTATGTGTTGCATCCACTCATTCAGGCCCTGGTACGGATTTGCGAGCACAAACTCGCGCCAAAGCGGCAGGAAATTCTGGCTAAGCGCATCTTTTGCTGCTATAGTTTTAGTAGCTGTAACCGGCATCACGAAATTAAAATCCGGGTGCACCAGTTTGTTCATTTTGGTACAGCTGCCACATGTTCCACATGAATCGTCAGGCTGCTTATCTTCGCAGTTGATGTAGGTGGCATAAGCCAGCGCCAGCGCCAGATTGGCACTTCCCTCCTTGCCCAGAAACAGCTGCGCATGCGCCACATGGTTTTGCTGCACAGAGTTTAAAAGCATTTGCTTCGTTTCCTGGTGTCCGAGTATCTGAGAGAACTGCACGGTGGTAGTTAGAAAGTTAAAAAGTTTGGAAGTTAGAAAGGTAATTGAGTTAAAGAATTCAGGAGTTAAAGGAGTGAGTTTGAAATCCTGCTAATCCTTTAATCCTGTAAATCCTGATTCTGACAATTAACAATCAACAATTTAGCAATTAACAATTAAATTTTATCCCACACCCTGTACTGTTGGGTTTGGTTAAAGATTTCGGTTAAAATGGCTTTTTCGGTATCGTCTAATACTTTGTGACGGCGTTCCATTACCTTTTCGGCTACCTCGTATACTTTGCGCAGCTGGTACGTTTCGAAACCTGAAGCACCGCCCCAGCTAAACGAAGGTACAAAGTTGCGCGGGAAGCCCGTACCAAAAATGTTGGCACTTACCCCTACTACCGTACCGGTGTTAAACATGGTATTTATGCCGCACTTACTATGGTCGCCCATAATTAAGCCGCAGAACTGCTCGCCTGTATTCTTGAAACCGCCGCGGGCATAGTTCCATAGTTTAACCTGTGCATAGTTATTCTTCAGGTTTGATGTGTTGGTATCTGCGCCCAGGTTGCACCACTCGCCAATAACGGAGTTGCCTAAAAAGCCATCGTGCCCTTTGTTGGAGTAGCCCAGTATAACCGATGCACTGATCTCACCACCTACTTTAGACTGCGGCCCAACCGTTACGTCGCCACGCATTTTAGCGCCCATGTTCACGTGGCTGCCTTCGCAGAGCGCAAACGGGCCTTTTATCAGCGCACCTTCCTGCACCTGCGCATTTTTACCAATATAAATCGGGCCATCTTCGGCATTTAAAACTGCCGCTCTGATTTTAGCGCCTTCTTCAATAAAAATGTTCTCTTCGTTGTAAACAGCTGTAAATTTATCATTTACGGGCTGGCTTTTGCGGTCTTTGGTTAAAATCTTAAAATCGCTGCGGATCTCGCGGCCATTGTGCACAAAGATCTCCCACACCTCCCTGATCATTTGCACTTCGCCTTCGAAGGACATTTTTTTGGTTTGTCCTGCCCGTTCTATCAGTTCATCCAGGTTCTCCAGTTGTTCGCTGCCACCGTTAAAAGCAACAAGCGTATCACCTTTCCAGAACGATTCTCCATAAGCCAGCTTCTTCATCTCCTCTATCAGCTCCACGGACGGGATAACAGCACCGTTAATGTAACAGTTGTGAAAGCTATCATAATAAGGTACGTACTTTGCTCTCAGGTAATCCTGGGTAAGCGAAGAAACCACCTGCCTTGTAAACTCCTGCCATTTTTCAGCTATAGTTAAAATACCTGTGCGGATTTCTGCCACCGGGCGCGTGAACGTAAGCGGTAACAGGTTCTGCCGGATCACCGGATCGTCGAAGAGAATGATGTTCATAGAGCAAAAATAAAAAAGTCTTCCCGAAAAATACGGAAAGACTCTTTAAGAAACGTTTTAACCGGGCGGAACCGCTTATTTTTTCTTGTAACGTGTGTTGAATTTCTCTACACGACCAGCAGTATCCACGAAAATGTTTTTACCAGTATAGAAAGGGTGTGACGCAGAAGAAACCTCCACTTTTACTACCGGATATGTTTTACCGTCTTCCATGGTGATTGTCTCATCAGAGTTCATGGTAGAACGTGTGATAAATTTGAAATCACTCGTCATATCCTGGAAAACCACCTCTCTGTACTCTGGGTGAATGCCTTTTTTCATTATTATAAACGTTAATTAACCTTAATTTCTGAATCGGACTGCAAATTTAACAACAATTTCTAAATTTAAAACGCTACTAACCAAATTATTTTGCACTTAGGCTAAATTAGTGTGGTGCTGCGAATTATCTTTTAACTTTGCTTTAGCTATATGGGCAGCAACCAACTATACACCATGAAACATCCGCACCAACACCTGATACTGGACCAGACGCAGATAAAGCAGAAAGTTAAGCGCATGGCCTACGAGATCTACGAGCACAATTTCGAGGAGAAGGACCTGGTGCTGGCTGGCATCCACGAAAACGGATCGTTACTTGCCGACATGCTGGCTACCCAACTGCGCAGTATTTCGCCGATAAATGTACAGTTGCTAACTATAAAACTAAATAAGGTGAGCCCTCTGGAAACACCTGTCGTTTTAGAGCCCGAAACTATAGCTATAGCCGGCAAGGTAGTAATTATAGTGGATGATGTGTTAAATACAGGAAAAACGCTGGCTTATACGTTAACTTCCTTCCTGCCCCAGAGCCCTAAAAAAGTAGAGATCGCTACGTTGGTGAACCGCCACCATACCTTATACCCGGTAGCGGCCACGTACACCGGTTTATCGCTGGCAACCACCCTGCGCGAGCATGTGGAAGTTGTGTTGCAGGATGAAGTAGCGGCGTATCTGCATTAATTTAATTGCTGAATTGTTGATTGTTAAATTGTTATTACACAAAAGCATGTTGGATCACAATCAACGTTTCAACTTAAAACCTTGCCAGTCAACTGTATAGTAGACATAGACAATCCGCATCATTCTCATTGAAACAATTAACAATTTAGACATCAGCAATTAAACAACTTAGCCCATGACCCCAAAAGAAGAATACCTGCTACACACCTGGCCGAAACAGCAGGCAAAAGGCAAAACAACGTACATGGCGTCTCATGCGCTTATTTATGGTCTGCTTGTCGGCTTTTTCTCGCTGATGTTCCGGTATGGCGATGCCCCTGTAATGGAAATGGTCCTATCCTTAGAATTCCTGGCAAAATTGGTGCTGTTTGTAGTTATAGGCCTGATAATGGCAAACTACAAATGGAAAGCCAACAACAGGAAATACGACAAACTAAAGCACCAGAGCGAGCAACAGCCTGCATCGCAACTATAAACTATAAAATCCGGTAAAAACCCACCAACTATAAAACTTGCCCCCTTACGAACTGTACCTTATGAAAGAGCTTTGCTTTGCCACCAACAACCGGAACAAAATTGCTGAAGTCAGCCAGATGCTGGAAGGGAAGTACAAGCTGTTGAGCCTGGAAGATATTGGCTGCCACGAAGAACTGGCTGAAGACCAGGACACTCTGGAAGGCAACTCGCGCCAGAAAGCCAGCTACGTATGGGAGAACTATAATGTAAACTGCTTTGCCGACGACACCGGCCTGGAAGTAGATGCCCTTTGCGGCGAACCAGGTGTTTACTCTGCCCGCTATGCCGGCCCGCAACGCTCCGACACCGATAATATAAACAAATTGCTCCGAAGCCTGCAGGGGCAGGATAACCGCCGTGCCCGTTTCCGCACCTCCATCACCTTGTATTTAGATAACAGGGAATACCAGTTTGAAGGCATCGTAAACGGAACTATAGCACACGAATACAAAGGCGACAAAGGCTTCGGCTACGACCCGGTTTTTATACCGGAAGGTTACGAAAAGACTTTTGCCGAGATGAGTTCCGAAGAGAAAAACGCGATCAGCCATCGTGGCAGAGCGATGCAAAAACTAATTGGTTTTCTGCAGGCGCAGTAGAAACTATAAATTTATTGGCTTAGTTATGGTCTTGTGCCTTTTATTCTCTTAATTTTGTATTCTGAAACCATAGCTTCCAATGCAAAAGCCATATATCGTCGGGATTACAGGAGGTAGTGCTTCAGGAAAAACAACTTTTTTGAACAAGCTACTGACATCTTTTTCACCAGAAAATGTCTGCCTGATCTCTCAGGACAATTATTACAAATCTCGCGAACACCAGACCTGCGACACCAACGGGGTTACTAATTTCGACCTTCCTTCCTGTATAGACGAAGTGGCGTATGCCCACGACGTACTGAGAGTGAGCCAGGGTGAAACTGTTTACCGGACTGAATATACTTTTAACAACCCCAACGTAGTGCCAAAGCAGCTGGAATTTAAACCGGCGCCTATAGTTGTAGTGGAAGGTATTTTTGTGTTTTACTTTGAGGAAATAGCCAAACTGCTCGATCTGAAAGTATACATCGATGCCAAAGAGTATATAAAACTGCAGCGCCGTATAGTTCGCGACAAAGTAGAGCGCGGCTACGACCTGGACGACGTACTATACCGTTACACGCACCATGTAGCGCCTACCTACGAAAAATATATTAAGCCCTATAAAAACGACGCTGATATTATTATCCCGAATAATAATAACTTTGAAAAAGGACTGGAGGTACTAACCACTTTCCTTAACTCAAAAATAAAGTAAACTATGAGACACAGGTTCGCAGTAATTGGTTTGGGTATTTTTGGCAACTCCATTGCCCGCACGCTGGCCGAGCGCGGCGCCGAGGTACTTGCTATAGATGCTGAGGAAGAACATGTAGAAGACATTAAAGACGATGTTGCCTACGCTGTTGCCTTAGATGCGACCGATATCCGTGCCCTGGAAGCGCAGAACATCCAGGACATGGAAGCTGTGATTGTAGCCATTGGTGAGGACTTTGAAGCCCTGCTTATAACAACGGCCAACCTGCAGGAGCTTAACGTAAAACGCGTAATTACCCGTGCCTCCAACAAACAGCAGCGCCGCATCCTGGAAAAAATGGGCGTGCAGGAAATCCTGTCGCCGGAAGGGGAAGTTGGTAAGACCGTAGCCGAAAGATTGCTGCAACCGAGCATCCGTACGTTTCTTCCGCTGCCTGATAACTATGAGATCGTGGAGATCAATACGCCTCGTGGCATTGCGAACAAAAGCCTGGCTAAAATATCGCTCCGCGAGAAGTATAACCTTAACATGATAACTATAAAGCGCTTTTTTGAGGAAATACAGGACGGTAAACCAACCCAGGTAGAGCACATCATCGGCGTACCTAAGGCCGATACCATTATTTACGCTTCCGATATTCTGATCCTGATCGGGAAAAAGCACGATGTAAAGCGTTTTATTGAAGTAAACCGTTAACGATTTTATTTTTAAAGGAAAGAAGTTACATTTGTAACTACACATGCCACAAAACAAAACTATAGCACAGCAGCTCAGGTATCTTTTGATGTCGGTAACCTTGCTTTGGGCGCTTATGCTCAATGGTCAGGAGGTGCGTGCCTATGTATTGCCGGCAGATAACACTGAAAAGCAGGAGAAGCCACGGGTTACCGATGTTCCTTCTCCGGAAGCTAAAACAGTTGTAAAACAGAAAGTATCGTTAGAGGCTACCACCTCTTTTATAACCTTAAACCTGCAGCAGGCTACGTTGCCGGCCTCGTTTCCTGCTTTTGCAGCCCTGACCGACGAAGTGCTGCCAGCCCAGACTGCCTTACCTTCAGGCAATGGCTTTGTAGCACAGCTTTTCCCTACAACCATACAGCCCAACGCCCCTTAGGCTGCACAATTACCCTTCTTTATTCTAAAAAAACAGCTTTCCCTGCAAGGTAAACACCTCAGACGGAACGCGTTGCACTGGCATTCAGTTATTCATAAGCACACTGATTTGCAGACACTTACACAGTATTAATCTAACAATCTATTCCATAATTTTTATTTAACCAATGCGTAACAAATCGTTAATAATCACGCTGACAGTTATCGTATCGGCCTTGTGCCTTTACTTCCTGTCATTCTCGTTTGTTGCCCACAACGTGCAGAAGGATGCAGAAGCATTTGCTACAGATGCACAGGGTAACATAGATCTTGTTAAAAAGCAGGACTACCTCGATTCAATCTGGAAAGAGCCTGTGTTTCTTGGATACACTTACCAGGAAATCAAAGAAAATGAGCTTGGTCTTGGCCTTGACTTAAAAGGTGGGATGCACGTGGTGCTGGAAGTATCTCCTGTTGAGATCATCAAGTCTATGTCTGGTAACAGCAAAGACCCTAACTTCCTGAAGGCGCTTGCACGTGCACAGGAACTGCAGAAGAACAGCCAGGAGCGCTTTACAACCCTGTTTGCACAAGCTTACCGCGAAGTGGAGCCAGATGGCCGACTAAGCCGTATTTTCTCTAACTCTGCAAACCGTGGCAAGATCAGCTACGAATCATCAAACAAAGAGGTAATTGACATCATTGACAAGGAAGTCGAAGATGCCATCGGTCGTTCTTTCAACATCCTTCGTACCCGTATCGATAAGTTTGGTGTAAACCAGCCAAATATCCAGCGCCTGAAAGGCAGTGGACGTATCCAGATCGAATTACCTGGTATTGACAACCCTGAGCGTGTTCGTAAACTGTTACAAGGTATGGCTAACCTGGAGTTCTGGGAAGTATGGTCTCCGCAGGAGTTCAGCCCTTACTTTATGCAGCTGAACGAGTACCTTACACAACAGGAAAAAGCAGGTAACCTGAACCTGAGAGAAACTGAAACAAAAAATCCTTTAAAAGCCGCTGCTGCTAAAGGCGACGTACTGGCACAGGCTGCTGCCTCTGACTCTAACGCCGTAGCTGCTTCTGATACCACTGCTAAAGATACTGCTGCCGCTGCTTTAGCTGCTGCCGATTCACTTGCGAACCAGGCTGGCCCGCTTGCCCGTCTGTTTACACAGTTACCAAACGGTATTGGCGCTAACGTGCGCGATACTGCCAAGATCAATGATATTTTTGCAAGACCTGACGTTCGTGCCATCTTCCCTCCTAACATGAAGTTTTTATGGGATGTGAAGCCAATTGCAGGCGATAACCGCCAGGAGTTTGTAGAGCTGTACGCTGTTAAAAAAGGTCGTGACGGTAAAGCGCCACTTTCCGGTGATGCTATCAACGATGCCCGTCAGGATTTCGACCAGCAGGGTCGCCCTGAGATCAACATGACCATGAACCCGACAGGTGCCAAGAAATGGGCTCGCCTGACAGGTAACAACGTTGGTCGCCAGATCGCCATCGTACTTGACAACTATGTATATTCTGCTCCGGTGGTGCAGGGCGAAATTACAGGTGGTAGCTCGTCTATCTCCGGTAACTTCACTATCGAAGAAGCGCAGGACTTAGCAAACATCCTGAAAGCCGGTAAAATGCCAGCTCCTACCCGTATCGTGGAAGAAGCGATCGTAGGTCCGTCATTAGGCCAGGAAGCTATCAACCAGGGTTTACTTTCTACTTTGGCAGGTCTTGTGATCGTGGTTGTATTCATGATCGCTTACTATAGCCGTGGTGGTTTTATTGCTGACTTGGCTTTAGTATTCAACATCTTCTTTATCCTGGGTATTCTTGCTCAGTTTAATGCAGCCCTTACGCTGCCTGGTATTGCCGGTATTGTGCTTACGCTGGGTATGGCCGTGGATGCGAACGTACTGATATTTGAGCGTATGCGCGAAGAAGCCCGGAAAGGCCTGAGCATGCGCGAAGTGATAAACAAAGGTTACGACAAGGCTTTCATAACTATTCTGGATGCCAACGTAACTACGTTCCTGGCTGGTTTTATCCTTTACTTCTTTGGTTCAGGTCCGGTTAAAGGCTTTGCTATCACGTTGATGTTAGGTATCGTAACTTCATTCTTTACTTCTGTTTACATTTCCCGTTTGTTGATCGAAAGATCTTTCCTGAAAACGGGCAAGCTGTCGTTCTCTAATGCATTTGCTGAGAGAATGTTCCAGAATGTGAAGTTTGATGTAATGAAATGGAAAAAACCAGCCTATGCATTCTCTCTGTCTCTGATCATTTTCGGCTTTGTGGCTATGGCCATTAAAGGACCAAACCTGGGTGTTGACTTCCAAGGTGGACGTTCTTATGTTGTGGAATTCGACAAGGCAATTCCAGCATCTGATGTGCGCGCCGCCTTGACAGATGATTTCCATGAGGAAGGTACAGAAGTTAAGACCTTTGGTGCCTCTAACCGTGTAAAAGTTATTACAAGCTGGCTGGCTGATGACGAGAGTCTTCAGGCAGACGAGCAGGTAAAAGCTGCCCTGGATGCTGGTCTTGCTGAGTTCAGTGACCTGAACCCTGAAGTACTAAGCTCTTCAAAAGTAGGTGCTACCGTAGCGGATGATATTCAGAATACAGCCGTTATCGCGCTTCTTCTTTCACTGGTTGGTATCTTTATTTATGTAATGTTCCGCTTCAACAAGTGGCAGTTTAGCTTGGGTGGTGTGGTAGCGTTGCTTCACGATGCCCTGATGATCATTGCCATATTTGCTATTTTGGATCTGTTCGGAATTTCTTATGAGATGGACCAGATATTTATTGCGGCAATTCTTACCATCATCGGTTTCTCAATTAACGATACCGTGGTAATCTTTGACCGTGTGCGTGAGTACATGAATGATAATCCGAAAGCGCACGTTAGAGAAATCATTAACCCAGCCCTGATTGATACTTTCAGCCGTACCATTATTACATCGGTTACTGTATTTATGGTGGTGCTTGTGCTGTTCATTTTTGGTGGTGAAATACTTCGCGGTTTCTCACTTGCCATGTTGATCGGTGTGGTATTTGGTGTTTACTCGACGTTATTTATTGCATCGCCAATTGTGGTTGATACGATGAAAGATGAGAAGAAGCCTGCTCCGGCACCACAGCCAACAGCAAAAAAGGTTAGCTAACTATAGTTTAGTAAATAAATGGAAAGCCCGGGGCATACGCTCCGGGCTTTTTTTGTATGCAGTTGCGTTCCAGGATTTGCTGTAGAGACGCAATACGTTGCGTCTCCGCTATGGAACTATAGGTTTGGTTGTGGATTGACTTGTTATTTAAGCTAAATCGATTTTCCTGATTAGATATGATTTTGTTTGAACCGGGATTAATCTGATCCATACCGCAAGTTTAGCATTAGCGTAATTTGTGGTTTTGCCTGGTGCCAGTTTGTAACTGGCTTTCTGCGGGAGCAGAAAAGGTTGGTTTTGCTGGTTTTATAGTTTTAAGAAGTTGATAACTATAGTTTCGGCCGGAAATACTGGCGCCGGTATCTGACCGGTGACCTGCAGTGGGTGCGAGTCTCCAAACTTGCTTAGGCTATAGTTGCATAGCAGAATTAAAACCAAGTTTAAACCTGTAGTTGCATAGGGGAGACGCAACATATTGCGTCTCTACAATCCTGGACCATCAGACCATTGTTGGTGTTTTCACCAACAATCCATTAGTTGGCTGCCTGTGCTTGCTGGTGAAAACACGCAGCAAGGGCTTGGCTGATTGCAGAAAAACTAACAAACTATAGTTACAGCCATCATTGGTCTTGCTTTTCCAAAGCAAAGCAAGTTGAAAACTTACTGCCAAGCAAAGCCACAAGTTACGCTTCGTTAAACTTGCGGCTGATTCGTTATTCTGCTAATCCCATAAATCTCCCTTAATCCCGGTTAAGGCAAAAAGACGCAAGGTATTGTTCTCTACATTTCGTAAACCCCAGTCCAGACCATTAATCCTGAAACCCCTCCAATCCTATATTCCATCCTATCTTAAATCTTAGCCCCAGGTTCATATAAACAAAAAAGCCAGCTCTTATAAAGGAGCCGGCTTTTTATAGTTTATAGTTGCTTTTGCTTAGATGGTAACGCCATCAGCAACAACTTCTTTTACTTCTGGTACCATACGCTTCAGCAGGTTCTCGATACCGGCTTTAAGCGTTACAGTAGCAGATGGGCAGCCGCTGCACGAGCCTTGCAGGTGCACTGTAACCACACCGTCGTTATAAGATTTGAAAGAAATGTTACCGCCATCCTGCTCTACAGCCGGACGTACGTAGTTCTCCAACAGATCGATCACTTTCTTAACTATAGCTGCGTCGCCTTCTGATGTTTCGCCGGATATAGAAGTCTCCGTTTTCGGAGCAGCCGAGAAGCCTTCGTTAAAGATAGGGCCACCAGCCTCAACATAAGATTTCAGGAAGGTGCGCAACTCAGGTATAAGCTTTACCCACTCTATAGTTGAGTTCTTGGTTATAGTTACAAAGTTGCTGGCAATGAACACACGCGAAACGTAATCGAAATTGAAAAGCTCCTGTGCCAACGGCGACTCTACTGCACTTTCCAGATCCGGGTAATCCACGCTCTGGCCATCTGGCAGCAACTGCACGTTCATCACTAATTTCATTGACTCTGGGTTCGGGTTAGCCTCAGCATATACCGACACCATTTTCTCTTTATTATCTATCATGGGAATCTACGTTTTAAGTAAAACTTTGGACCACGCCTTAAAGTTTCCAAAATTAGGCATTATTTCTAAGAAGTAAAGAAATACAGGCACAGTCTTAAATAAGATTAGGCCAATAAAAAATTACATATTTCTACCTCTGAATAGCATTTGAGCCTATATATTTTATCTTTGTTCCGTAACCAACCAGCTCAGCACTACAGACAATTCACAAACACCTATGCTAACTAATTTCATTCTACTGGCCCAGAACCAAATTTCTCCGCCGGGCTTCCTTATCATTCCTTTTCTTTTATTGATCGGCATGATCGCTGCCGGGCCAATTTTCTTTAGCCACTTCTGGGAAAACAACTATAAAAAAGTGGCCGTGGTACTTGCCCTTATAGTTTTAGGGTATTACCTCTTTGCCCTGCAGGACGTGCACATGCCGATACATACTTTTTTTGAGTATGCCTCTTTTGCAGTGCTGCTTAGCTCCTTATACATCTCTGCAGGCGGTATTTATATAAATGTTAATGCGCGGGCCACACCAGCCATGAACGTAGCCCTGGTAGCCATAGGGGCCGTATTAGCAAACATTGTAGGTACAACAGGTGCGTCGCTTTTGCTTATCCGCCCGTTCATCCGCCTGAACATACACCGTATTAAAGCATACCAGATCGTATTCTTTATTTTTATAGTTAGCAATGCGGGCGGTCTGCTTACCCCCCTTGGCGACCCGCCGTTATTTATCGGTTTCCTGAAAGGCGTTCCTTTCTTCTGGACATTACAGCACTTGTTTACACCCTGGCTTATTGCAATTGCCTTGCTTTGCCTTGTTTTTTACTTTGTAGACAGAAGAAATAAAATAACAGACTTTACCCCTAGTCCGGAAGTAGTATCGAAACTGGATGAACGTACTGAATTCTATGTAAGTGGTAAGCGCAACCTGTTCTGGCTGGCAATTATTATCGGGGCTATTTTCCTGGACCCTAACGTGATTGAAAGCTTACCGCATATTTATTATGATGGCAACAAGTTCTCTTTCCTCCGTGAAATTATTCAGCTTTCTGCTGCTTTCTTTTGCTACCGTAATGCAAGCAAAACAGCCATGGCAGGTAATCAGTTCTCCTTCCATCCTATTCTGGAAGTCGTGTTCCTGTTCTTCGGTATTTTCTTTACGATGATGCCTGCCTTACAGCTTTCGGCTGAAATTGCCTCTGCACCGCAGTATGCAAAATATATTACACCTAACTTCCTGTATTGGGCAACCGGCTCACTTTCCAGCTTCCTGGATAACGCGCCTACGTATGCCAACTTCCTGTCACTTGGAATGGCCAAGTATGATATGGCACAAAACAGCGTGGTGGAAGTTCGCCAGTTTGCCACCGGTACCGGAGCAGACCCTATTACGCTAACCTTACTGGAAGCCATTTCGCTGGCATCGGTGCTGTTTGGTGCTTTTACCTATATTGGTAACGGGCCTAACTTTATGGTAAAAGCCATTGCTGAAAGTGCTGGTATTAAAATGCCATCTTTCTTCGGTTATGTGTTCCGTTATTCTATCCCGTTCCTGTTGCCAATCCTGATCATTATCTGGTACCTGGTTGTAGAACTGAAATTGTTCTAAACTATATTGAACTATAAAAAGCGCCGTTCCTTTAAACAGGGAACGGCGCTTTTGTTTATAACCAAATCTGACTATATTCATAGAAATAATCAATTACCAGGTGCACCGCTTCAAACCTTTTCTTATCTACTATAAAGCCCTGATGAGCTTTAGTCTGCCATTTTCGCTGCTGGCAGGTATAGTTAGCATGGGTTTCAGCGCTGATAAACTTATCGGGTTTATCAACTCCTTTAGTTTGAGCATTCTTACCGGTAGCTTTTTGCTGGCCCTGTTCTTTTACGAGCAGCGCTATCAGAACCAGTACTACTTTTACCACAATTTAGGCATCAGCAAAACTGGGCTTATAGCTGGCTCTTATTTATGTAATGTGGCAATTGCAGTTCTACTGTTCATCCTGAAGCTATACCTGTATGCCTGAGAACAAACTGGAAGTTGACAGCATTCTTTTCAATTATGGGCACAGGCAACTTCTTACCAATATTTATCTAAGCTGCAAAACCGGCGAAATTGCAGGATTGCTGGGCAGGAATGGATGTGGCAAAACAACTCTTCTCAAGATCATTTTTGGTACGCTACCCACGCTTAACAAACACATCCGCATTAATGGCAACGTTTATAATGAGCCTTACAAAAGCGATAACCTACTTGCTTACCTTCCGCAAAACGACTTTTTGCCTCACAACATAAAGCTGCACAGGCTCATAGATCTCTATCATAAAGAGCCGGATAAGAGAGAAACTATAAAACAGGACGAGCGAATACAGAAACATCTTACAAAATATGCCGGAGAACTCTCGAAAGGTGAACTGCGCTACTTTGAACTGATGCTCCTATTGCAGAAAGATGTAAAGTTTATGCTGCTGGATGAGCCATTCTCCGGAATAGCGCCACTATATGTTGAGTATATAGAAGAGTTACTTAGGGCGCACCTTGGAACAAAAGGCTTCCTCATTACGGACCACGATTACCAGTCGGTGTTGCGGGTCAGTGATAGAATCATACTTCTTGCTGATGGGTATGCGAGGCCAATAAATTGCATGGAGGAACTATACCAATACGGTTATATTCCGGCTAATGCGCTGAAGTAAACTATAAGAACCTATAGTTTGCTCATACGGCTGCGAAGCAGAAAATCAGCGAGTACCAGCGCAGCCATGGCATCAACTATAGGTACAGCACGTGGCAGTACGCAAGGGTCGTGACGGCCTTTGCCTTGCAGGGTTATCGCTTCGCCGGCATCATTTATAGTTTGCTGGGGCTGCAGTATAGTTGCGACAGGCTTAAAGGCTACATTAAAGTAAATATCCTGCCCGTTGCTGATGCCGCCCTGTATGCCTCCGGAGTGATTGGTTCTGGTTTTTACGGCGCCTTGTTCATCAGTATAGAACTGGTCGTTGTGCTCGGAGCCGTGCAGCTTTACGCCTTCAAAACCACTGCCGTACTCAAAACCTTTTACTGCATTTATACTTAGCATGGCTTTGCCCAACTCGGCATGCAATTTGTCGAAAACAGGCTCTCCTAAACCGGCAGGCACACCTTGTATAACGCAGCTTACTACACCGCCAATCGTATCTAAACTGTCGCGGGCTTCTTCAATTACGCCGATCATACGTGCTGCAATGGCACCATCCGGGCAACGCACTTTATTCGAATCTGTCTTACTGAAATCGAGTTTAGAATAATGCTTGCGCAATTTTACACTCCCCACCTGCGATACATAACCGTTTATAGTTATGCCATGCTGCTTCAGTAACTTGGCTGCTACGGCACCAGCAGCCACGCGCGCCACAGTTTCGCGGGCCGAGCTACGGCCACCTCCCCGGTAATCGCGGGCGCCGTATTTGGCTGTGTAGGTATAATCGGCGTGCGACGGGCGGAATGCGTGTTCTATGTGGCTGTAATCGTGGCTGTGCTGGTCTTTGTTGTTTACGACAAGCGCTATAGGTGTTCCGGTAGTTTTCCCCTCAAATATCCCTGAAAGTATCGTTACCTTATCTTCTTCGCTGCGTGGGGTAGTTATATCCGACTGGCCGGGGCGACGGCGGTCTAAGGCTAGTTGTATCTCATCAGTACTTATTTCAAGGCCTGCGGGGCAACCATCTATCACAACGCCAATTGCCGGCCCATGCGACTCGCCAAAGGTTGTTATCCTGAAAAGGGTACCGTATGTATTGCTCATAGCTTTCTGCGTTTAATAAAGATGAAGCCCGAAACCACTAACAGCACCACCAGAATTATGTTTGTATAGCGCCTGATCTCATCGAACTGGTGGAGGCTGACGAAGGTGTTGTCTTCGTTTTCGATAATTTTGTAAAAAGAGCCCAGATCACGGGATAATACCAGGGCATCGGTATCGCGGGTGCCGGTTACCTGTAAAGTTAAGGTTGGCCGGAGCGTATCGTAACGGGCTGTTACCGGATCGAAGTAGATCCAGTGCATCACCTCTCCTAACCTATAGTTACCCGGCTCGCGCGGCAATACGGTATAGGTGAAGCTTTTAGAACCTATTACACGACCGGCACGACGGGTTACATCCTGGCGTACATCGGGCGGGTAAAAATCCAGGCCGGGCTGCGTTTCGGGCACCGGAGGCATAATAGCTGCCAGGTTGCCCTCCCCTTCTACCCTAAACAGATACGAGATACTTTTATTGACCTGTGCATCTTCCCGGGACAGCTTTTCGGTTAAGCTATAGTTACCAACCGGCACAGCGTCGCGCAACGGGTGAGGCGGCAGTTGTTTTACTTTGATTTCGCGTGGGCGTGCAAAGTAGGTTTTGTAGCCCTCCTGGCGTTGGTCATTCAGCAGGTTCGGGTTCTTTGCAACTTTGTACTTCAGCATTTTAAGCGAGAGTTGCGGAAACCGGATCGGTTGCAGGTTTATCGGGTAAAGCACTGATTCGTATAGTTTAAACCGCAGGTAGGGCTTGCCTTCCACCAGCACATTCTCCGGTGTTATCTCAGTAAACTCAAACGACTCTTCCCACACATTGGGCTGTTGCAGCTGCTTCAGTATAGCGCTTATCTGGTTTGTGAAATCATGAAAATCCAGCAGCTGCTGGTCTTCGGCTGCCAGGTAAAAGTATAGGGCCACTGTAAATCCTTCGCCTACATATACCTCATCTTTGTTGGTATACAGCGTCAGGAAGGCGTTATCGTCTTTTTCGATGTACTCGGGCTGCACATCTATAGTTGATTCCGGCTCTTTGTCGGCAGCGATCAGGTCAGGAATGTTGGTACCCGGCGTTGTAGTTGCCGTCATTGGCCTTACAACTATAGTGGTGCCCTGCGATTGCACGGTTTGCCCGTTCACTTTCATACTGAAAGGCTTTAGCACAAATTCGCCTTCGGCCAGCGGGGCATAGTTCTGGTAAACGGTCAGTATTTTGGTAGTGGTGCCACCGGTAATGATAGTTTCGGTGGATGAATACTTGGTGCTCTTCTTAAAACCCTCTATTTCCGGAAACGGGCTGTACTCTTTCAGGGCCTGGTCGTGGAGCTGAATGCCAATGGTATAGTACTGGTTTATGGGCAGCGGGCTTTTACCTAAGGCAATACTGATCTGCTGCGCCAGCAGCGTGCCGTGCAATAATAGCAGAATGAATAAAGTTAGGTAGATAAAGCGCATCGGAACAAATTTAGCAATTTCTTAACGCAGAACTCTGCAACAAACCGCCAAATTACCTGTTCCCTTTTAAAAGCTGCATTTTAACCAACTTTACCTGCTTTTGGCAGCACCTTTACAGCAGGAATGCGTAACTGAAAAAAGAACCTGATTCTATTACTTTACTGACATGTTGGAATATGTAAAAACCATTTTGCTGAAGGTTAGCTTTGACAAAATGCTGTTTGAGAAGGAGCTCAGAAAAGCCTTTAAATTTCTGGTTGCAGACGAGTTGCTGCAATTAAAACAATGGTGCTACGACCAGTTTTCAAATAAATACCTGTTTATTATTAACCGCGTATTTGCGAAGCTCCAGCCATAGGATCGGGGCAGTTTTCTTCACTTTGCTGCACAAACGTTATGTTGCGCAACAGACCGTTGTAGCCTGTCCGTTTTACTGCCGATTTTTTAAATAACTGCGAGAAGACTTCGTGTGTCAGCTCCTGCCAATCACTGGTTTTCAGGCTTTGCAGATCGGGGTGGGGCGCAAAAGCAGGCTCGTTGTGCGGTTTACTGAAACGATTCCAGGGACATACATCCTGGCATATATCGCAACCAAATATCCAGTTACCAAACTTTCCGTTCATTTCCTGGGGCAGCTGGTCTTTAAGCTCTATCGTATAATATGAAATACATTTGCTGCCATCCACCACATAAGGCGCAACTATAGCATCGGTCGGGCAGGCATCCAGGCATTTGGTACAACTTCCACAATAATCTTTTATCGGGCCATCATAGTCCAGTTCCAGGTCTATGATAAGCTCTGCCACAAAATGAAAACTGCCGGCTTGCGGTGTTATCAGCAGTGTATGCTTCCCTACCCAACCCAATCCGCTTTTCGAGGCCCAGGCTTTATCCAGTACCGGCGCAGAATCCACGAAGCAACGACCGCCCACTTCACCAATCGTTTCATTTATGTAATCCAGCAGCGTCTTCAGCTTGTCTTTGATCACAAAGTGATAATCGGTGCCGTAAGCGTATTTCGATATCTTATAAGTATCCTCGTCGGGTTGTTGGTTTTCTTTGGCAGGATAATAATTAAGCAGCAACGACACAACAGATTTTGCGCCATCAACTAAAAGACGCGGGTCCAGACGCTTATCGAAATGGTTCTCCATGTAGTGCATCTGGCCATGCATATTCTGCTTCAGCCAGTTCTCCAGCCGCGGCGCTTCCTCCTCCAGGAAATCAGCTTTCGAGATGCCACAATACATAAAGCCCAGTTCCTGCGCCTTCTGTTTGATAAGATATGTGTGCTGTGCTTTGTTCAAGTTATAGATTAGCCGACTTATAGTTGAGCGGCTATAGTTCTAAAAGAACAAAGTTAGGGAGAAAAAAATCCTACCAGTGATTAAAAGGGATTAAAGTGATTTAATATGATTACGGAACAGACCTTTCCACATTTATCAGACCAGTGAGCTTTTTACTAACTATAGCCTAGTAAGTAACTATACTTACTGCTAAGTCTGATGAACCTGTCATTTCGACGCAAGGAGAAATCTGAAATTAAGTTTAGCAAAACACACCCCCGCCCTTAAGAGGGAAATTTTCCTAAAGTTTAAAACAAACGCTGTTTCGGACATCCGTGTCCGAAAGCACTCTGCCAGGGACTTCCTAATCCCTGTAGATTAGCTCTACATTTATGCGGACATGGTGTCCGTAGCAGATAAAGTTTCGGACACGGATGTCCGAAACAGCACAAGTTAGGAAATCATTTAAATCAAATTAACGCCCCATTAATCCCGGTTCAGGCAAACAAAAAAGAGCAGACCCAAATGGCCTGCTCTTTTCTTTTATACTATAAACTATAGTTAGTTACTCTGCCTGATCAAACAAGCCGCCTGAAGCCTGAGCATGTTGCGGCGGAATTTTACCTAAGTGCTTGTAAGCAGCTTCGGTAGCTTCGCGACCGCGGGCGGTACGCTTAATGTAACCCTCCTGGATCAGGAACGGCTCGTACACTTCTTCAATCGTTTCGGCCTCTTCGCCGCAGGCGGTAGCTATAGTTGAGATACCAACCGGACCACCTTTATACTTATCGATGATGCAGGAAAGGATGCGTTTGTCCATATCATCCAGACCATTGTGGTCTACATCCAGCGCGTGAAGTGCAAACTTAGCGATTTCCACATCTATAGTACCGTCGCCTTTTACCTGGGCAAAGTCACGGGTACGGCGTAGGAGGTTGTTAGCAATACGTGGCGTACCACGGCTACGGCGGGCAATCTCGAAAGCAGCATCGGCATGTATTGGCGCACCAAGTAATGCAGATGAACGCTTAACTATCGAAGTTAGCAACTCGGCATCGTAATACTCCAAACGGCTATTGATACTGAAACGGGCACGCAGTGGCGCAGTCAGCAAACCGGAACGTGTTGTAGCACCGATCAGCGTGAACGGGTTTAAGCTAATTTGTACGGAACGCGCGTTCGGACCGGAATCAAGCATGATATCGATCTTGTAGTCTTCCATGGCCGAGTACAGGTACTCTTCCACAATCGGGTTCAGACGGTGAATCTCATCGATAAAAAGTACATCGTTCGGGTCGAGGTTGGTAAGCAGACCCGCTAAATCGCTTGGCTTGTCCAGTACCGGCCCCGATGTCATTTTTATACCTGCATCCAGTTCCGAAGCAATAATGTGCGAAAGCGTGGTTTTACCAAGTCCCGGAGGTCCGTGCAGCAACACGTGGTCCAGGGCTTCGCCACGACGGCGGGCTGCCTGAACAAATATTTTCAGGTTCTCGACCACCTTTGCCTGCCCTGTAAAATCGGCAAAACTAAGCGGACGAAGCGCCTTATCTATATCGCGTTCGGCTGGCGTTAAGTGTTCTTTTTCGCCAGTGAGATAATCTTCTCTCATTCTTCTATTCTCTACTAAAAAAATCAGCTTTTGCTATACCTGAAGATAACAGTTCGGGCGCAGCTTTCGCTCCATTTATAGTTACGAATTTACGTAATTTTGCTAATTATTTTATAGTATTTACCCATAATTCTAATATAATTAGCAACAACACAGATTCTTATCAAAAATGAAGCTGTAAACGTACCTTTCAGCAGCCTAATTTATAGTTCATGCAGCAAAAAATTACCAGTCATGCCTTCTTCAGCCCCGGCGAAGATTGCCTCGAAGCCATCATAACAGCTATTGAGGAGGCGGAAAAGACCATGAAGATATGTGTGTTTACGATAAGCGACGACCGTATTTCGGAAGCTATAGTTAGGGCACACCAGCGTGGTGTACACATCAGGATTATTACAGATAATAACAAACTGCACGATGCCGGCTCAGATATAAGAGAACTGGCAGCCAAAGGCCTGGATGTGCGGATAGATAAAACGCGCAGCCACATGCACCATAAATTTGCCATTTTCGATGAAACGCGTGTGCTTACCGGCAGCTATAACTGGACACGCAGCGCCGCCATGTACAACCACGAGAACATATTGGTAACCGATAACCTGAGTATTGTGCAGGACTATAGCCGTGAGTTCGACAGGCTCTGGGAAGGTATGATGAAGTACAACCCAGGCGGTAAAAGCAGGCAGGATTTCCGGGAAGATGAGGAGTATTAGTTTGACTTCTATAGTTCGAATAATTTTGGCGCGAGCGTCTTCGCCAGCGACGATCTATAGTTGAATCTCTGCCTATACATTATCCGTGGAGTAATATCGGGGAACAATTCCCCTCCTCGGAGGGGCTAGGGGTGGGTTTTACTTTTTCGATTTGCCAATACCCATGTTTCAATAGTTCGAAGCACATTACTTAACTCTCGCTTTACTTCAGAGTCGTCAAATCTAAGAAACCTAACACCAAGTTTTTCTAAGGCAACCTGCCGCTTCATATCTTCATCAAAACTATAGTCGTGGCTGTCGCCATCTATCTCTATTGCAAGCAGTAAATCTTTGCAGTAGAAATCAACTATAAAACTATCAATAGGTTTTTGTCGGTCAAAATCATAGCCAAGCAGTTTCCGGTTTTTCAATTCATTCCAAAGCAAAACCTCGGATAATGTGCTGTTTTGCCGTAGTTGTTTTGCTAGTTCTTTCAGATAAGGTTTATATGGTATGATCTGTTGTTTCATCATTACACGATTTACCCACCCCTAACCCCTCCGAGGAGGGGAATGTTCCCTACACGTCTGAAACGGAGACTCCAATATAGTTCGACACGAGCGAAGACTCTCGCGCCATGAGTTGAAATCCTGTCAATCCTAAAATCCTGTGAATCCTGATTCAGACAAATAAAAAAGGCAGCTACTTTCGCAGCTGCCTTCTATTTCAGAGCCTTACCCTGTTTTTAGGGAAGGGCTGGGAGGGGCTTATTTAAACGCCTGGATACCAGTTATGTCAGCACCGGTTATCAGTAAGTGAATGTCGTGTGTTCCTTCGTAAGTAATTACTGATTCGAGGTTCATCATGTGGCGCATGATCGGGTACTCACCCGTAATGCCCATGCCGCCGTGTATCTGGCGTGCTTCGCGGGCAATGTGCAGGGCCATGTCCACGCTGTTGCGCTTTGCCATCGAAATCTGCTGCGTTGTGGCTTTGCCTTCGTTCATCAGGGTTCCTAAACGCCACACCATTAGCTGGGCTTTCGTAATCTCGGTCAGCATCTCGGCCAGCTTCTTCTGTGTTAACTGGAAACCGCCAATTGGCTTATCGAACTGAACACGCTCTTTGCTATATTTCAGCGCAGACTCATAACAATCAATAGCAGCACCAAGGGCTCCCCACGAAATACCATAACGGGCAGAATCAAGGCAACCAAGTGGGCCTTTCAAACCATCAATGTTAGGCAGCAGGTTCTCTTTCGGCACTTTCACGTTATCAAACACCAGTTCGCCGGTGCAGCTGGCGCGCAGGCTCCATTTGTTGTGGATTTCAGGTGTTGTAAAGCCTTCCATGCCACGCTCCACTATAAGCCCTTTAATACGGCCTTCTTCGTTCTTAGCCCAAACTACAGCTACCTGGCACTCCGGTGAGTTGGATATCCACATTTTAGAACCGTTGAGCAGATAATGATCGCCCATGTCTTTGATGTTTGTTACCATGCCGCCCGGGTTGGAGCCAAAATCAGGCTCCGTTAAACCGAAACAGCCCAGCCACTCGCCACTCGCCAGCTTTGGCAGGTATTTTTTGCGCTGCTCCTCCGAGCCATATTTATAGATCGGGTACATCACCAGCGAGCCCTGTACCGAAGCCGTAGAGCGCATGCCAGAATCGCCACGCTCGATCTCCTGCATAATAATGCCATAGCTGATATAATCGAGGCCGCCACCACCATACTCAGTTGGTATAGTTGGACCAAATGCTCCTACATCTCCAAACTTTTTCACGATCTCCGATGGGAAATGCGCATCCTGTGCCCACTTTTCGATGTTCGGTGAGATCTCGCGCTTCACAAAGTCGCGCATGGTCTGGCGGATGAGTAAATGCTCTTCTGTGAGTAAATCGTCGATGTTATAGTAGTCAGGCGCACCTGCTGGTTCGTAAGCCATAGTTCTGTTTTAAAGGTTTTTGAGAAGGGTAATACGCAAAGTTAAAATTTTAACTATAATCCAAACTAGGATTTTCAGGATTAATGGATTTTGGGATTGTAGAGACGCAATACCTTGCGTCTCAGCTATGGAACTATAGGTCTGAACCGGGATTAATGGGGATTGAATGGATTAGCAGGATCAGGCTGAGTAGGGTAACCTGAACCTGCTTAACGCAAGCTTGCGCCAATATTTGAACACTGGTGTACTGTGAGAACGAATATCCAGACACGCCTGGCTATAGTTGCAAAAGAAAGTAAATACCAGTTTATGCCTGCAGTTTTATAGCGGAGACGCAAAATATTGCATCTCTACAACCAGCTAATCCTAGAAATCCCGGCTCAGACAAAATCCCTTTAATCACTAACAAAAAAGCCCCACCAGTTACGGCAGGGCTCTTTAGATAACCTATAAACTATAGTTTAAAACTTCATGCCAACAGAGAACAGGAAATTACGGGTTGCCTGCGGGTAGTAATAGTTATAGTCGTAGCGTGTCTGGTCGCCGGTGTATAGTTCGGTCCAGGTGTAGCCATTGGCTTCATACTTTTTGTTGAGGAGGTTATTTACCAGCAAGGCAAATTCCAGTTCCTTCATAAAGCCTGGTTTTAGAGTATAGCGCAGGCGCAGGTCGGTTACCTGGTAAGCATCCAGTTTACGGTCGTTGCTGCTGGTGTTATCCAGGTACTGTTTGCCAACTGTTTTGTAAAGTATCGCGGCTTTAAATCCTTTTACGGGCTGCACTTCCAGTTTATGCGCTGAAACTATAGCCGGCGAAAAAGCAATGTCCGTTGATTTATGCTTGATCAGCGTTATCGCTTCTACATTATAGTCGGCATCATAAGTGTACAGGTGTTCTGTAAAGTTTCGGATCCTGTTTTGGCTCAGGGCTACGGTGCTGCTTACTTCAACTATAGCGTTCAGGTTAAGCGCTCCGGCGAGTTCCACACCAGTGCGGTAGCTGTCTTTAATGTTGGTGCGTAGCGGGGAGCCTACATCGTTCAGCGCTCCGGTTGGCACCAACTGGTTGTTATAGTCCATGTAGTAATAGCTGGCATCGAAACTATAGTTGGCATCAGTACCAAATAAACCGGTCGTGTTGCCCCGCAGTTTATAGCCGGTTTCCAGGTTGTATAGCGTTTCGTGGGTAGGACCTGCAATATCTGCGAGTGGATTTATAGGCGTGTCAGTAAAATCGGTGCGGGCCGGCTCGCGGTTGCCAATGGCGTAAGATGCATAAACGCTCTGGTTTTCCGTGATCGCATAGGTAACGCCCGCCTTCGGATTCAGGAAGCTAAAGTCAGCCTGCTGCGTTACATTGCGGTTATCATCATCCACACCATCTATTTTATAGTTTATAGTTCTGGACTGCAGATCGCCGAACAAGCCGAGCTTTTCGGTTAGCTGGTAAGTAACTTTAGCAAAGATGTTGAAATCGGTTTTAATGGCGTTGTTGAAGTAATACCGGTGCCCGATCTCGCTGCCGGAGGCATAGCGCGCCCAGATAACTTCGCCGTAATGGTCGCCGTCGTATTTGTTCCAGGCACCGCCAAGTGTGGCATTCAGTCTACTGTCTTCGGTGCTATAGTTCAGGGCATAGGTAGCGCCATAAAAATAGTTATCGAGCCACTTCTGGCGGATCAGGTCGGTGCGGGTTATCGTTTCATCGCCTATCGTTACCGGGCTTAAACTATAGTTTGCTAGCTTTTGGTTCTCTTTGTACTGCTCGTAATAGCCACGGCCGCGGGTTAAATGCAGCGCTCCGCTCAGGTTCAGGCGTGGTGTCAGGTCCTGGGCAACGTGCAGCTGGTAGTGATCCTGCTGGTAGTTGTCGGTTTCGTTTTCGTAAAAGCGCTCGTTGCCGTTTTCGTCGGTGTAGCTACCAATGCCATTGTAAGTGCGGTCTGTTTCCAGTTTATCTTCGGGCACACCATCCCAGGCCTGGTAGGTTTTCTCTTTGCCCGAGAAGGCCACAAACTTCAGCATGCTTTTATCGCCGTAATAGCCACCCGAAAAGTAGAACGACTTCAGATCTGAAAATGCACGGTCAATATAGCCATCCGACTTAATGCGCGACAAACGGCCGTCAAAAGCAAACTTGCCATTTATCAATCCTGTACCAAAGCGCACGTTGTTTTTCCAGGTATCGAAAGAACCGTAACTATGGCTGGTTTCGGCGTATGGCTCGGGCTGGGTTTGCTGGGTTTGAATGTTTATGCTGGCACCAAAAGCACCGGCTCCGTTTGTGGATGTACCCACACCGCGCTGCACCTGTATATCTTCTACCGACGAGGCAAAATCGGGCATGTTCACAAAAAAGGTACCGTGGCTTTCAGAGTCGTTGATTGGGATGCCGTTTACAGTCACGTTTATGCGCGTAATATCAGAACCACGAATCCGGATTCCGGTATAACCCACTCCTGCGCCTGCATCAGAGTTAACTACTACAGCCGGGGTCTGCTCCAGCAGGTAAGGCATGTCCTGCCCGAAATTGCGCTCTTCTATGGCTTCGCGTGTAACGTTGGTGTAAGTGGTTCCGGTCTTTTCGTCGGCTCGAGTAGCCTGCACTATAACTTCGCCGGCCTGAAACGACTTAGCCCGTAAAGCCAGTGTTACAAATTCATTCTGTTGCAGGTTTATAGTTGCTTTTTTTTGCTCAAAACCAAGGAAAGTTACTTTTAAACTATAGTTGCCGGAAGGCAAATTATTGAAATTGAAAGCACCATCCGGGCCGGTGGTAGTGCCGGCAGCGGTATTTTCGAGAACCACGCTGGCACCCGGCAGGGCATTACCGGTGGCAACATCAGTTACACGCCCGCTCAGGTTAAACTGCGCAAGCAATTGCAGTGGCAATAAACACACCGCCAGTGCAAACAGGAAATTTTTCATGAAATGGTTAAAAATAACTAGTGACACATACAGTTATGCCAGGGGTTAGCATGCTGCTTTTTGTGTTTCCCTTTTGTTTCCCTACGACGGCATTACCCGTACAGGTTCAATGGGTATGATCTCAGCCCGTTATTATAAGGCACCCCTACTGCCAGCAAAAGTACGCCCTTTTTACTGATTTAAAAAACCGGTACTACTTTATAAGAATATACTTATATAATAAAATTCAGATAAATAGGAATTTTTTTAGCTAATAGACAAACCCTAACACATAAAGTACGTTTTAAAAGAAACAGGCACATTTTCCTGCTTCTGACCCTAACTACAGCCAAATCAAGAAGATATGCCAGCTGAACAGAAAAAAATTTAAGTCGAAAACGTGATGATGATCAGCTTACTGTATACTTTAGCTTTGCTTACTATACTGGCTTACTACGCCTTTTCGCCTCGTACAAAGTTTAATCACCCGCCCTCATCAGACAGTGATGACGACGGAGGAGAACCGTTAGGCGACGGCCTGCCAGATCTGGATCTTCCACCCGGAATATCGCTGCCGGTAAATGATTTTGAACCAAGATATGATTTCAGAACTATAAAATTACCTAAGCTTCCGGAACCGTCTTTGCATTAAGAAGAAAAACAAAAAGCCCTGCCAATTTATAGTTGGCAGGGCTTTTTTGTTTATAGTTTACTTTACAAAATCGTGATGGTGAAGGTACGCTCAAACGCCTGCTTAGGCCCTACTTCCTGTATTCCTTCCTTATCCTGCAATTCGCCGCTCTCTCCTACCCGGCCGGCAATACCGCACCATGGCTCTATGCAAAGGTATTGCGATGGTCCCGGCTTCGCCCAAACACCCAGGTAAGGAAAACCCTGAAACTCTATTTCTACAGACCGAGGGTTGGTGCTGCTGGAAAGGGCTACTTTTTCAGAGTTCAGGTTTTTGAACACCAGCGCATCTTTCTCAAAGAACTCATGGTTTAAGTGAAGTACGCGCTCCTGCTCCAACACACGTTCAGTATCGCCGTTTTGCAGGCCCTGTTCGTTTAACAGGTAACGGCTCAGGGTCTCTTCCTGCTCAAACTCCAGGTAATAATCGGTATAGTTCTCGTTCGGGTAAAACGGCACATTAAAGGCCGGGTGCCCGCCTACCGAGAAATACATGGCATGATCATCATCGCAGCGCACCAGGTACGTTACCGATAGTTTGTTCCATTCCAGTATATAGGCAACCAGCAACGTAAATTTAAACGGATACTGCGCCAGGGTTTCGTCGTCGTGGGTAAGCTCAAATACCAGCTTATCGTGGTGCTCATCAACCAGTTTAAACTCTTTGTGGCGTGCAAAGCCATGGCGTAGCATGGGGTAGGTGTTGCCCTGAAACGTATACATGGCATCCGGCAATTCGCCAACTATAGGAAACAGGTTCGGCGCATGGCTTGCCCACACATTCGGGTCGGCCTGCCAGATAAATTCGAGTTGCTCATCTAACTTTATAAAGTGCTGCAGTTCGGCGCCCAGGCTCTCTACACCCACTTTATAGTTTTCGTTTTGTAAGAAATATAGCATGTAAGTCTTTTTATAGTTTGTGCTGCTTCAAAAGCGCATCTATGTGCTGGGTTGCATTCCGGAAACGCTCCTGCTGCAGCCCGCCAATCTCGGCAAAAGGTACCTGCAAAGTTGCCAGCTCACGTTTATACCAATCGTAGAAGTACTGCCGCAGGTGCGGATGCTCGCGCTGCGGATCAGGCTCCCACGGCAAATCAACGCCCATCAGCAGGTAAAGGTTATAGTCCTGTTGCTGTAATTGATCAACTATAAAATCGGGGCACCGGCCAAAGGCGTGTTCGCTCCAGATCTTCAGTACCAGCAGGTCGGTATCGGATATAAGTATGGTGGCGGCTATAGTCTGTAGTTGCTCTTCCAGCTGCAGCTGCCCACGGGCTATCGCTTCTATGTCATCTATAGTATACTCCCGGTTAAGGTTTGCGATATACGTACGCGCATATTCCGGCACCCAGACAGTCTGGTAGTGGCTGGCAAGCTGCTCCGATAAAGTAGATTTTCCCGTAGACTCCGGCCCTGTAATTGCGATCTTCAGCATACGGCAAAGTACGCTAAAAAAACGCACCCGCTATAGTTTGATATCCAACTATAAAAAACTGCCCTGCAGCCAGAAGCGACAGGGCAGTTTAAGGTATTAATTAAGCTAAGCTATTTTCTGTTGATCAGTTTAACCGACTTTTTAATTCCGGTCTTACCTATGATGTTGGCAATGTACATACCATTTGGCAGGTCACTTGCATCAACCGCTACCCTCACCAGTTCACCTGCTTTTGCCTTACCAGCTGTCAGCTCACGTATCATTCTGCCTTTTGCATCGAACAGCTGAATAACGTAGTCCTGAGACTCGGTAGCTGTAAACTCAATGGTAGTCCGGTCAGAGAACGGCATCGGGAAAGCAGTGGCCTGGATCTCGTTGACTGGCTCAACAGTAGCACAAGGTGCATCTCCTTCTTTCTCAACACAGAATTTGATGTCATCTATAGCGCCTGACCCGGCCAGCATATGGTGCTCGTTAAAACCATCCATTATCACGCGCATGTACATTACTCCCTTCGTGTTGCCCAGATCTATCACCTGCTGACTCATGTTGCCCAGGCTCTTTATCTGCACCTTATACAGTTCGTTGCCCTTATCATCATAGAGGTAAACCCAGGAGTTATCTTCGTACACATCAAAGTCAAGTGCTCTCAAAGAGGTCATGGTTACCGGCCCGATCTCTGAGAAATCAAGCGTCATTTCACCACCCCAGGGGTTGTCGTTCGGCTCCGGATTCAGGTCCTGGTTTATGATCAGCACATGTCCCCAATCTGGTGTCCAGAGGTCAAGGTCATCTCCTGTCGGGTTCGCGGTATCAAATATGGAAGCATGGTTCTCCTTAGCATAGGTGCCATCAACGTTGCGTCTATAGTTGAAAATATTAACAACGCCTGCACCTGTTTTTGTGGATGTCACAAACCCTGTCTCGTTCTCCTCGAAATCAATTGTGTAGCAGACAACTTCCGGCTGTGGCACCACTGGCTGTGGATTTACAGTTACAGTAACGCTGGCAGTGCAGCCATTCTCAAGATTCGTAACCGTTAAGGTATACTCGCCGGCCATACTTACCGTAGGATTCTGAGCAGTGGAAGTATAACCACCCGGACCAGTCCAACTATAGGTAGCTCCCGCTGTAGTGGATGCCCCCATTAGTTGCACTGTACCGGTTTCGCAGCTAAGCGTACCGCCTTTCGCACTGATGTTTGGAGCCTGGTTGTTACGGTGTACAACCACCTCATCCATAGCTGCGCAACCGGAATAAATATTAACTACCCTTAGTGTGTAAGTACCTGGCTCTGTAACAGTCACTATTCTTTGACTTCCTACAATATCACCTTCCTCATCAATCCACATGTAACCAAGAGGCCCGTCATTTTCATCTTTGTAAGCTTCTAACACGACAGAGTTTACAGTACAGGTAAGCCACTTATCCGGTCCTGCATTAGCAATTGGCTCTCTTGTGGCATCGCTTATAGTTATACTTGCGCTACTGCTGCAGCCCGTTTCAGGATTAGTAGCTGTAATAGTATATAAACCCGGTGTAGTTACGGTTATAGTTTGAGTTGTTGCAGTAAAGCCGTTTGGCCCCGTCCATAGTACATCCATACCTGCAGGAGTTACATAAGACTTCAGTAACACACTCTTTTGAGAACAAGAGATCATGGTTTTACCTTCCGGTGCTATTTGAACTTCAGGCACCTTATTATCTCCGGTCACTTCAACTGCATCACTCGTTGAACAACCTCCTCTTCTATCCCTGACAGTTAAGGTATAAGTACCGGCTTTGTCAACTATAGGAGTTAAGGTATGGCCGCCTGAAACAATGTTGCCACCATTACTCGCTACCCATGTATATTCGCTGAGGGCTGCAACATGTGTTGATGCCCCTTCTAACATGACAGTTGTTTGAGCACATGTTAATACCTTATCTGGTCCTGCGTTTGCATCCGGATACACAGGTCCGGTTACTCCTATTGACGCTGATGCCGAGCAGCCGTTTTGGGTATTGGTAGCTGTCAGAACATACGTCCCTGCCACACTCACCTGTATGCTCTGTGCCGATGATGTAAAACCATTCGGGCCTGTCCAGCTTAATGTAACATAGTCCGGATTTAGCTCCCCATCAACTCTTGCAGCAGCAGTTAAGGTCATGGTCGGAGCATTACAGGTGAGAAGGGTAGTCGTCTGACCGTTAGTGCCTATTGAAACTGTTGGTAACTCATCGTTAACTGTTACCTCTACGGCATCGGAAGCAGTACAACCTGTAGCTGTATTTGTTACGGTAAGTGTATAAGTACCCTGTGCACTAACTATTGGGGTGGCTTCAGCAGAAGTAAAGCCATCAGGTCCTGACCATAGGTAAGTAACACCTTCAGTTGTAGAGGAACCGTCGAGCGTTACAGATTTGGTTGTGCAGGTGAGTTGTTTATCGGTGCCAGCATTTGCATCAGGCAGCGGTTTAACTATAACATCTATAGTTCCGGTTGTGTTGGTACAGTTACCTGTGCCGGTAGCTACAATATAGTACCCGGTGCCGGCTGTTATACCTGTCCATACCAGTGCGTTAGCATCTCCTGTTTTTGCGGCCTGCACAGTGGCCCCGTCTGAACTATAAAGCTGATAGTTTACACCGGTTTCAGAATCTGCCAGCGTTACAGTACCCAGCGTTGTTGCCCCGGCACAATAACCGGTTGCTGTTAGCCCAAATACTGCTGGCGTAGGATTTACAGTTAATGTAATCTGGGTACCGCTGCTTTCGCAACCTGTTCCGCTGTTACGCACATACATGGTACCTGTATAAGTAGCTGCAGCCAGGTTGCCTGGTATAGCAATCGTAAACGGACTTGCAGGTAAAGCTGTGTAGGCAACATCTCCTAATCCGGCCGTATTAGCCGCTGCGTTCCAGTCGATGCTGTATTGGTCTGGTGCGCCTGCAACACTGGCATAGCTTACAGAGGCAGAAGTAGTTCCCTGGCAAACCGCACCAATGGCCGGTGTATTCATCTCAGGGTTGATACAAGCGAAGTTACCAAAATCTTTGCCTGTATGAAACGGCGCAGCTGCAGTAACAACTATAGCATAGTAATCAGGGTTAACAGGCTCTGTTTGTGTATAAGTAGCTTGTTGCACCTCGCGCACAATGTACGGGTCGTTATCGGTGTCGCTGTTGTCGGCATCCGGAATGACAGAGAAACTATAGGTTCCGTCGGCAGCAGTAAGCTCCCATGGCTCACCTTCTTCCCAGGTTCCGTTATTATTCAGGTCGAGGTAAATTTTCCAACCTGCTAACGTAGGTTCGCCGGTATCCTGATTGCCGTTTTTATTCAGGTCGCTGTATTTTAAACCACTTATAGTTCCTCGTATAATGGCAGAAGGCGCTAACTGTATAGATAAAGCACCGCCTCCAAAAACAGCATCATTAACGGTGGTCTGTAACGAGCCACCTGTCCAGGCAGAGGCACCATCTGTTTCGCCCATTCCCTGGTCCGGCACTTGCCCTGGCTCCGCAATATATAACCCAAAGTAGATCTCAGCTATACCCGTTGTGGTAGTTGCACCGGTATAAGTCCATGTTATAGTTACAGTATGGTCTTTGGTGGCGGCACCAGCAGGCACTGCACCCGATACCGAAACTATATCCGCATCAACCGTATAGAAAACACCTTCCATACCGGTGCCTGTAAACGTTGCATCTGCTACCGGCGTCAGTCCGGAGGCGCCAGGCAACAGTCCCGGAGACCGGCTGGTATTATACGTGGTCATATGTGCAAAACCGCCGGCATTCGTGTTACTCTGAAAGTAATTCATGTTTACTTTCATTGTATAGGTCTGGCCATTAACCAAAGGTGTAGCATTAGATGCTTCTACTACATATACATGCGGTATCACTTCTCCTTCAAAATAGTCAGACTTCTGTGGACTCAGGATATCCCCATTCCACTCGTTATCTACATCAGCCCAGTGCTGGTAGTTTTTGGCTACGTTACCGGTTGGTTCGGCAGCATTAGGTTTGCCTGCTTCAGCGTGTATAACAAAAGGCACAGCCATCATACAGAGTATGAGCCACAACTTTTGCCAGTGATAGTTCAAAGCATGCCTCTCCGGACACGAATAATTGTCGAATTTCTTCATCTGTAAATGTTTTTCATAGTTTATTTAAACAGTTATTTTTTTGCTCCTGGGCTCAGGAACAAGGATAATCCAGCAAAACAGACCAGCCTTCGGTAGCCGTTATGATGCCTGTTTTAATCTTCAGAAGATGTGCTTTAACTATGGAGGCTGGTGCCCCTGCGTAACAAAAGAGTACATGTACCTCTGCCAGAAGTAAAGTTTTGTCATGTTTAGCTGATTTGATTAAGAATTTTATTTCTGGGAGCTACTATAGGAAAGAAATAGCCCGACAATACCCATGATGCATCAGGAAATGATGTATGAATGGAAAGGAAGAATAGAACTTAAGAAGTTGACCCTTGAATAGATTATTACCATGCTGTTACAGTTTAACAAATGCGTAATTACCCGCAGCCATGAAACTGCGGTGCCTATCAGGGTACAGGTATAGTGTGTAGAGGAACAGCTATAAATAGAACGGCCTTCGTGCTAAAGCCGAACTATAAAGTAGCGTACGCAAAACGTGGTGCTATATCTTTATTTTTTTGCACTATATTAAATAAAACTATGGCATTATATAGTATAAGTATATATATAATAAGTTAAACGACTTAAAAACTTAGCGAGAAGATACAGCCTGATGGCTATGTGCATTTGCGTGGGTTGAGAACTATAGTTAATTGTATTTACAAGTTAAAATGGCTGCTATAAAACAAGGCAGGGTGCCCGGAATTGCTCCAGGCACCCTGTCTCTGTAGATTCAGCTTTTTTTTAAGGTCTTACCTTCTCTTCAATAATTTAACCGTCTTTGTACCGGATGCACTTTCTATGCGAGTCAGGTACATGCCTTCTGCTAACTCTCTTCCATCTACTTCAATAGACTTAGTTTCACCAGCTTTAGTAGTTCCTGATTTTAGCTCCCGAACCAACTTGCCCTTCATATCATACAAGTTAATTACATACTTCCCGCTTTTCTCTAATGTAAACTCTATAGTTGTTTTATCATAGAAAGGTATCGGGTAAGCCGTTACCTGATCGTCGGTTGGTTTCGCTTCTGTGCCTTTCAGTGACTGAACAGAGGATTGAGTTTGAATAGTAGCCGATGCTGTTTGAGTACAACTGGCAGTTGTATAGTTATTACAGGTAGTAGCACTTGAAATACACCCGGTCACATTATCTTTAACAGTAATGCTAAACCCAGATCCGGCAGCTAAGTTACCAAACACAGGGCTAGCCTGATAAGCGCCTCCGTTATTGCTATATGCATAGCGGTTTGGCTCTGCAGTCGTGTTCAACGGACAGGTTACTGTGACAGTAGCAGTAGTAGGTCCACACAAACTGGCATCTACTATAGTTACAGTAGGTGCAGACGGAGGGTTGGGAATGGCGTTTATGGTTTCAGTAGCAGCTGGCGATACGCAAAGGCTGGCGTTTTGAGCAGTTATGGAGTGCGATCCGGCAGAAAGGCCTGTATAACCTCCTGCTGGATAGTCAGCATATGGTCCTCCATCCAAACTAAACTTTAAGCCCGAAGTGCTGGAAGTAATAGTAATTTTGGCCGCAACAGCACATGTAGGCTGCGTAACCGAAAGCTCTGGCGTAAGCGGTGTAGGAGGCTGGGAATTTACTACCTTAGTTACACCATCAGATATACAAACCCCACTCTTCGACCTAATGATGTAGCTACCAGGAGTAAGCATACCGAACACCCCGGTAGTGTTAGTGAAATCCGCAGGGTTAGTGCTGTTAATACTGAAAGTGAGCCCTTCGATAGAGGAAGTTACTCTGATAGTTCCAGTGGCTACTGTACAGGTTGGCTGGTCAACTTCAGCAGTTGGGGCAGCGGGAGTAGGAGGCTGGGAATCTAACGTACCGGTTGAAGGAGAAGAGATACAGCCAGTACTGTTTTTTACCCTTACACTATAAGTACTTCCTGCCGCCAGATTAGAGAACGTTGTGCCGGTTTGCCATGTGCCGCCGTTCAGGCTATATTCCAAGCCTGTTCCTACCGGGGCCGTTACGGTCACACTTCCTGTAGGAGTGGTACAGGTAGGTTGCGTTGGTGATAGGGTTGGCGCTGCAGGATTGGCATTGATAACAACTGTAGCAGGAGTAGTTTTTTCGCAGCCATTTGTTATATAAGTGTAGGTAACTGTATAGGTACCGGGGGTACTGGTAGCTAAGTTTATTTCTCCTGTTGTAGCATTAATGCTTAATCCTGAGGTGCTGCTATATGTACCGCCAGTTACACCCGTTTGCGTAACAGAGGCAGTCCCTAAAGGGCAGTAAGGGCCTCCATAAGCAATTGTAGCAGAACCAAAGTTTATCGTCACAGGTATAGGCTGCACCATATCTTTGAGCGCCGCTGTTTGCGAGTCAGAAGCCTTTGTTTTTATAAAGATGGTTCTGATACTAAGCCCGGCACAGGGGTCAGCTAATTCCCTCAGGACTCCTGTCACATTCACGGCTGCTTCTACAAAAGCATACTGCGCGTAACTGGTACTTCCAAACCCCAAGAAAGGCACATCCACCGCTCCTGTTCTGTTTGTTTCGGCAAATACGAGGGCACTCAGGTCTCTTGTCGGCAACACATAATCATAAACGCCAGGAGAAACTTCCTGCCAGCGATAGATTCTTACAATTGGTTTAGATCCTCCGTTACTGTACTCCATCGAAACAACAAGGTCACCCACTGTTCTTCCACCTTCAGTTCCTGAAGTTGTAAAGCCATTGCCGGTTCCATTTCGCGTTACAGGTTTCTGTAATAGCTCAAAATCAATGTAGCTGGTGCCACTTGTAGATAACCTGTCTCCGCCAATAATAATCCAGTCGTTATTGGAGGCATCTCTTGTAACCAGGTACATGGCATTGTTGATATCATTTTTGTTAGGCGCCTTGCTCACTGACCAGGCCCAGGTACCTGGGTTAGCGTTAAACTTACTACCTTCAGTGAAAATTATATCAGCCCTGTCATTGTATGGGTCTCTTACTAGCTGGGCATTCAAGTCTCCATTAACAGTCCCGTCATTATTAAATACAAATCCTCCTGTGCCTCCTGGTCCTGCAACCCAGTCTCCAACGTTAAGATTGGTAAGGTTGGCTCTCAGGTTACCGTCAATATCAAAACCTCCCGTTGGAGGTGATACTGGCGCTATTTGAGCTATAGCTGAACTGTTAACAATAAATAGAACCAATACTACCATAGCAAACCGCCATAGTAACTGAAGCTTTTTTAAAGGAACACTATCCGTGTCGGGTAAATAATTGTTAATGTTTTTCATGAGTAATAAACTTTCATAGTGCGTAATTAAATGATGATCAATATGCCTCTCTGGTTTACCAGAGCCATGAGTAACGGCAGGTTTCTATAATCCGGGAAGTATCTAGTAGGCTGCTCTAATAGAAGCGGATCCGGCTGGATCAGGGAGGAATCTTTAAAATTTTGGCAAAAGAGTAACTATTACCCTCTTGGTAGAGGTAGAGTAGTTTCATAAAGAACTATAAGTTAAAGTTAGGTTAAGACATTTAATGGGCTTCTTTAAAGCAGATATATCAGCTCTTTTGTTAAGTTAGACTGTATAAAATGCCGGTTCACAGCATCAGCTATAACAAGAGCATGTAGAGGGGGTTGCTGCTATTATCAGAGTCTTGCAAAAGTATAGGTACCAGGTAGGGGTAGCACCGCGAAAAAATATAAGCAATACTAATTTGCACTCACTACAACTATAACGCATCTTATAATATATTGCATTATACAAACAGTAATTTAACGTAAACAGGCATTTTTCAAGGGGGTAGAAACCCTAAAACCGAGCAAACGAAAATAGAAAATGTACAATAAACCTAAGTATCACTTTTATCCTGACTATAAAACAGGAAAGACCGGAATTTCTTCCGGTCTTTCCTGTTTTATAGTTTAGTATTTTATTCTTTTTTCAACAGTTTTACAGTGCGTGAGCCTGCACTATCTACCACGCGTATAAAGTACATGCCGTTCGGTAAGTTTCTGCCTTCCACTTCTATACTTTGCAACTGACCAGCTTTTGCTTTACCAGCTTTTAATTCTTTGATCAGTTTACCAGTACTATCATACAGATTGATAGCATAGTTACCGCTTCGCGCTGATTTAAATTCAATGTTGGCTCTGTCTCGGAATGGAACCGGATAGGCGGTGATGGTTTTATCAAAATCAGCTGTCTCAATCTCTTTAAGTGAGCTTGAAGAAGTTACAGTCTTAACAGCAGTAGTGGTTGAGTTAGGAGCTAAAGCTGTAGGACATGTTGTCACTATATCATCGCAGGTAGCTACCGCTTCGCAACCATCTTTTCTAACTGTAAGCCTGAATGGATAACCTGCTACCAATCCTGTAAATATTAACGTTCCACTTGCATAATCCAATTTTGATTGATTGTATGTTGAAACCGGATCACCATTTTCGTCCAGTTGCTCGAGATAATAATCGGCACCAACAAGTGGATTACAAACACTTAATGTACCAGTTGGTCGGGAATCGCAAATACTTGGCTCAAGAAGTGTCACTATCGGATCATCTATAGTATTAATTGTAAGTGTAGTATACTCAAAAGGCGCACCGCATGTAGCTCCAGTTAAAACAGCCTTGTAGGTGCCAGCATCACCAGCTTCTACATCGGCAATAGCCAATGTACTGGATAAAGCAGCTGTAGTAATTGTTATTCTGCCACCAGTTACAAGCTCACTGGACAATACTTCCTCATTAGCCATTGTATTTGGATCATCCGGCGTTACAACTTTATACCAGTCAATATTTGCTCCAGAAGCACCAGATCCTGAAACAGTTGCTACAAATAAAGCATCTTCACCAGGACATACAGCCACAGGATCTATGTCCTGCATCAGTGCTGGAGGTACTATAGCAAAATTAAATAAACTAAAGTCTTTCAACTCGCTGGTGTACGAAGATGAAGTACGGGTTTTTACCAGCATAGTAGCATCCGGTGAACAAGGGTCAAAAGTGCCAAACAAATCTGTCAGGTTTACACCCATTTCTACAAACTGCAGCGCCATGGTAGTGTTAGAAGCAGAGCCATCTCCTGCAAAGGCAGTATTATCTCCTGCTGGCTCTACATCATTCCCATTAGTAACTATATAGGCTAAACCTGCAGGTATAGGTATATTCACCCAAGCATATGTAGTTTTATTAGCTTTGGTTACTTGCTGCCATTCAAATACTAAAGGAATAGGTGTATTACCGCCTTTAGAAAAATCAACTACAAATAGTAAGTCGCCTGCAACAGTTCCAACTCTAGGTGTCCGGCCGCCAGTAGTTGCTAGTGATGCTGGTCCAAACATCTGAGTGGTAGTTTTTGAAATACCCGCCTGGTTATATTCAAAATCAAGGTAACTTGTACCATCAACCGAACGGGTTTCTGCACCCATATGCAACCAAGTATCACCGCTAACTTCTTTTGATCGGACATAAATATTGGTTAGGTCATTTTTTTGCGGGGCACTGGGATTTGAAGTATCTATTGAATACGGGCTTTGGCCAGGTGCAATAAAATTGCCATTTTTGTTACTGGTACCAGCAAAAGTCTCTACCTCTATGTTACTTGCAATCACACCAGAGCCACTATTTCCATCCACTATCCAAATTGCATTTTCGTTAGCCACATTAGTTTCTCCAGGTATAGCATAACCAGATGGAGGAGTGGTCTGCTTCAATACACTTCTCCAGTCTATGCCCGTTGAAACACAGGTAGGAGTAGTACAGTTACCCGAAATAAAATCCCCATCAATTTCAAAATCACCGGCTTTACCTGGTACCCCTTTAGGATTTGGGTTCTGGGCTATTACAGAGGTAGTAAAAAGAAAAAATGCTGCCAACAATGCCCTGGTATTACGCCATGATGCCAGTTGGTTCTTAACCTGAACGCGTCTCGTTCCGGTAGAATAGTTAATAAGTTCTTTCATGTATAAAAATTCACATATTGATGTTGTGTTGTTAAGTGTTGATCAAATTTACTTTTTGCATCTCTGCAAAAACGGGTAGTGTTAAGTAGCACCATAAAACAGGTGTACAATTAAACTCACTATGTTAAATATTGCTGAAAGCAGGATCGATCAGGGAGGCTTGCAGAAATAACGCATAAGGTTATAACTGCTGCTCTTTTGATACAGGCAAAGCATTATGGAAGGGAATTAGGATACTATAATTTTTAACTTCTTTATCTTAAAAAGATTATGCGGAAAGCAGTGCTAGCATTTTAGCTTCTAATCTTAAAAGACTAGTGTAATAAATAAGCTGAGAATAGTAGGTAGAGGACAGCAAGCTGCTTCAAGACAATAACCATATAGCAGGCTATGCAAGCAGAGTATAATACCTAATAGAGGAAGTATTAAAAAAATTGAGTAGCTACCATAGTTCTAACGGAGGCTACTCAATTTTGTACTAAGCTAATAAACAATTAAAGTAAACAGCTGAAAATGAACAGGGAAAATGCCTTTATATAGGGCAAGTATATATTAAAAGGTTACAACAATTAATTCAGCATTCTGAAAAGCTGTAACCGTAGAAGTTGTATACTTTTAACTGCCTTGGTTTTTTATCGCCATACTGCCTGTAGTACACATGTTTAGGACTCTCGTCCGGAGACTCGTATCCCCACTTCAGTCTGTTTTTATACTTTAGTTCTTCCGGTAATTCTAGTTTTCGTTGTTTCATGTTAAGGCACGCTAAGTGGTTAAACATTACTTACTAAACCGGGCTTACATTTACAAAACAGCCAGTTACTTCCATGTACGTAACCCAATACTCCCCGGATAGCAATAAAACAGTATAAAACGTAACAGAAACAACTAAAATAGCGATCGGTCTACAAGACAACTATAGTTTGCTGCCTGGCTGCCCTGGCTCTTCTCTGCCATTCTACCAAACCCCAGAATGCCATTACCAGGAGCACAAAGTAAAACACAGAGGTAAATACCAACCCTTTCACAAAGTATAATGGTATGGAGGCAATGTTGGTGCCGATCCACCAGTACCAGCTTTCTACTTTCTTGCGTGCCATCAGCCACATGCCAGTGTAAGCGGTGGCACTGGCAAATGCATCGCCCCACGGTATTACTCCCGGGTAAAAAGCCCCTTTCAGGTAAACCAGGCTAAAATAAATAACCACATACAGCACCGCGAAAAAGGTAAGTTGCCATGCCCACATTTTAGGAGTAGAGAAAGTAATTTGCAGAACATGTTCCTGCTGATTATTGCGTTTGGCCCAAAGGTACCAGCCATATATGCTCAGAACAGAGTAATAAATGTTAACACTTGCCTCCCCTATCAGGTGGTATTTAAAGCTGAGGTACACGTAAATAATTGTACTGACAAGGCCGATCGGGTAAACCAGGATATCCTCTTTACGCGAATACCACACGCTAACTATGCCTGCTATAACCGCTACATATTCTAACAGCGACGTCTGGATCATGCCGCTCACAAATTGCACCCAAACCTGGGTAAGGTCAACTACAGCGACCACAGAAAATATGGAAGGCACAGCAAGGATATCATTTAGAATTATCATGAGCGGAATTTAGAGGCACAAATGGCTTATAGTTATAATTGGTTGCTAAGTTTGCAAATCGAAACTTAATAGCCAACACAGCGCTACAACTATAAATTTACTTTACTTATGGATGAAATTACTGCCCCGGAGTTAAAACAGCGTCTGGCCCATGGGCATAAACTGCAGCTACTGGATGTAAGAGAGCCTGTTGAGTTCGAGATTTGTAACCTGGGTGGCGATCTTATCCCTTTGGGCAAGCTTCCAAAACAAACCGAGCGCATTCGCCGGGATATACCGGTTGTTGTTATTTGCCACCATGGTTTCCGGAGCGCCCAGGCTATAAATTTCCTGAGTCAGCGCTTTGGCTACGACAACCTGCTGAACCTGAAAGGCGGCATCCACGCCTGGGCAATACAGGTAGATCCTGAAATGGCTGTATACTAACCGAAACCTATAGTTGCTGAATAAAGCAGGTTTCTTTTATGCAGAACTATAGTTGCTGTGCTATAAGATGTCATAAAATTCCGGGCTGAAAGACGGGCCAAACGCTCATGTTCGTCCTGTCTTTCAGTCTTCCCAACATGTGCCATCTCAACATATCATCTCTCTTACAAATCTTATAATTCAGATACTCCTATTTATAGTTTACATACGCTTTAAATGGTAACCCAAAAAATAATTACAAAAAACTTGTAAGTTATTCCGGGAAGTTTTTTGTAATTTTACGCGGCAAATAAGGACCCCTAAATTATTTGCCATGCTCTCTGATCAGAACAAGATTGCCTTCGAAGCGCTTACCTACGATGACGTGCTTCTGCTCCCCGCTTACTCCGAGGTGCTACCAAATAACACAGATACATCTTCCTGGCTTACACGGAACATCCGGATAAATGTGCCGCTTATTTCGGCTGCCATGGATACCGTTACCGAAGCTGATCTGGCAATTGCCATGGCACAGGAAGGCGGCATCGGCATTATTCATAAAAACATGTCGATCAAAAAGCAGGCGGCGCAGGTGCGTAAAGTAAAACGTTCTGAAAGCGGCATGATCCTGGACCCGATCACACTGGAGGAAACTGCTACACTAGGCGATGCCGTGCAGATCATGACAGAGCATAAAATTGGCGGCATTCCTATAGTTGATGCCTCAGGTAAACTGACAGGCATTATTACGAACCGCGACCTGCGTTTCGAAAAAGACCTCACGCAACCGGTTATCTCTATCATGACCAGGAAAAACCTGATAACAGCGGAGCGCGGTACCGACCTGGCAAAAGCAGAAGATATTCTGCAGCAATACAAGATCGAGAAACTACCTGTAGTGGATGAAGAAGGCAAACTGGTAGGTCTGATTACTTATAAGGATATTCTGAAGAAGAAAGACAGGCCCTTCGCCTGCAAAGATGAGTTTGGTCGTTTGCGAGTGGGTGCTGCCGTTGGCGTTACTCCGGATGTAATGGACCGCGTTCAGGCGCTGGTTGAAGCCGGTGTTGACGTGATAAGCGTAGATACAGCCCATGGCCACTCAAAAGGAGTGCTGGATGCGGTTAGAAGAATAAAAGACCTTTTCCCGGATGTGGACCTGATTGCAGGCAATGTTGCTACTGCCGAAGGTGCCAGAGCGTTGGCAGATGCCGGCGCTGATGCTGTAAAAGTAGGAGTTGGCCCGGGCAGTATCTGTACTACCCGTGTAATTGCAGGTATAGGCGTGCCGCAGTTAACAGCCGTTATGGAAGCAGCCAGGGGCCTGGAAGGTACCGGCGTTCCGGTTGTGGCCGATGGTGGCATTAAATTTTCCGGAGATATTGTAAAAGCATTGGGTGGTGGCGCCAGTACCGTAATGATAGGCTCGTTGCTGGCTGGAACCGAAGAAGCTCCCGGCGAAATGATCATCTACGAAGGGCGTAAGTTTAAGTCTTACCGCGGCATGGGTTCTGTTGAGGCCATGGAAGAAGGATCGAAAGACCGCTATTTCCAGGGCAACGAAAAAGATTCGCGCAAACTGGTGCCGGAAGGTATAGTTGGCCGGGTGCCTTATACAGGCCTGGTTGGTGAAGTAATTTACCAGTTGGTTGGTGGCATCAGGGCAGGCATGGGATACTGCGGTACACCAACTATAGCCGATCTGCAGAAAGCGCGTATGGTTAAAATAACCGGAGCCGGCCTTCGCGAGAGCCATCCGCACGATGTGCAGATCACAAGCGAAGCACCAAACTATAGCCGTTAATTTTTAATTGCTTACATTTATAGTTGGTTGGTTTTATCAGATCCGAAATAAAGCCAACCAACTATATATTTTATACGTTATGCAGGTTGTTTTTCTAACCGCAATTAAGCACCTTGTTTAACGAGCGAAAATTTTTCTTACCTTTCATTAAACAAAACACAACAAACACCAAAAAACAGTTGCTGCCTAAACTTAGCACGGTTTTCCGTTTTATGCTATACAAGACTAACGTAAAATCTCTGTTGGTTACTGCTGCTATAATTAGCTGGGTACTACTGTTAGGTAATGTTCTGCTGATGGCAGAGAGCGTGCGTCAGCCGGGTGCCATTAAGCTGGCCCTCCCCTACATTAACAACCTGCTGATCATTGTTTTTATCCTTTCTGTTTTCTTATTTCAGCGCTTAAGCGCCAATAACCTAAAAGGAATTGACTTCAGCAGCTATCTCTGGAACCTGTTCTCCAAAGCTGCCATTGCCGCTTACCTCAGCATCGCCTTATATTTTGCCTATAAACTTTCTACGGGGTATGCCCGGCTGCAATCGCCGTTACTGCTGCACCTTGTGTACCAGGTAAACTTCGGGTTGCTGGTCTACTTTTTAGCAAAGTCTTTTTACATCTGGCGACAGCTGCTGCTGTATCATAAAAATAAGTTTCTGCAGGTTGCCTGGGAGTGGTTTGAACTGTTGCTGTTCAGTACGCTGATTCTTACGCTGCTCAATTTCAACTATACCAACTATATTTTCCTGCCGCTGTTCGGGTTGTTCGGGTGCTATATCCTGTTCCTGTGCACTAACTTAAAGTGGGTAGCTTACCTGTCGTTCAACAAAAAAAGCAGGTCGCTGGTGCTGTTGGGTGCCATACTGGTCAGCTGTTACATTTTCACAAAGTTCTTCCAGGAGTTTTCGGATAGCCAGGAACTGGTTATAGATTACTCTGATGTTGGTTTCCTGATGCTGGCGATGATGTTTGTAGGTTGTTATACATTGGCCGCTTTCCTGGTTTCGTTGTTCAGTTTGCCTACCTCCAGTGTGTTTGAGCAGAAAAGCGAAGACCTGTTAAATTTCCAGCGCCTGAGCCAGTCTATACAGCAGGGCCAGAACGAATCGCAGGTGTACAACACGCTTTTCGAGAGTACTATAAAAGCGTCGGATGCCACAGCCGCCTGGTTTGAGATGGTGCGCGGCAACAATACGCATGTATCGCACCTGCTTAACATTAACAACGAACAGATAGAGCGCATCCGCCATCTGCTGCTGGCCTACAACATCCAGAACATCGATTACATAAACAATAACCTTGATCGTAACACCGGTTTTCGTGACCTTGCCCTGCCCTGGAAGTCGCTGATCATTCTGCCGATAAAATCTAAAAAACATATATTTGGCACCTTATACCTGCTCCGCGACATTGAACAGGGCTTCGACCGCGAAACTGTAAACGTACTGCGCACCTTCACCAGCCAAACTATATTAACTATAGAAAACCTGCGCCTGGTAGCCGAATCGTTGCAGAACGAGCGTTACAAGGAAGAGCTGAAGATTGCTACGCAGGTACAGGAAAGTTTAATACCAAAAACCTTCCCTACCGACAGCTGGTTCGAGATTGCCACACATGCCGTAGCGGCAAAAGAAGTTGGTGGTGATTTCTACGATTTCCTGCAGCTAAGCGAATCCCGGATAGCCATTATTATTGGCGATGTATCAGGCAAAGGTATTTCGGCGGCGTTCCATATGGCCCAGATGAAAGGCATTTTTCATGGGCTGATGCAGCAGGACATGCCGCCAAGCGAATTTATGAAACAGGCCAACAGTGCACTAAGCCGCTGCCTCGAGAAAACCTCTTTCATTACATCTTCGCTATACATTATTGATTACCGCATGCAGGGTTTTATGTTTGCGCGTGCCGGCCATTGCCACACGCTGTACTATAACGCCATGATGGAAGATGTTTTCTACTTCCAGACGGATGGCCTTGGCCTGGGTATAGTTCGCGACAAAAGCTATAACAACCACGTGCGGGAGATGTATTACGACTATAACCCCGGCGATGTGATGGTAATTTATACTGACGGCATAGTGGAGGCCCGTAATGCTGCAAATGACGAATACGGCGAAGACAGGCTGAAGTATATGCTCACGCAGACATACCACCTGGAGGCCGAAGATATTAAGTGCGCCATTATAAACGATCTGGAAGATTTTACAGGTCCTGACAACCTATATGACGATCAAACGTTGCTGGTGATTAAGTTTAAACCTGTTCAACCCAAGGCATAATAATAACGTAAAGTAGCCGATGAAAATAACACAAGACATTAAAGAATCTACCATCATCATGACCCTTGATGGTGAACTCGACGCAAGCTCATCTGTAATACTGGACGAGGAATTGTCGGACCCGGAAATAATGAAGTATAGCAAAATACTTGTAGACTGCCAGAATCTTAACTATATTTCTTCGGCTGGTCTGGGAGTATTTATTTCGCATCTGCAGCGCTTTGAGGATGCGCAGATAAAGCTCATTTTCTTTAACATGCAGGATAAAGTGCGCAACGTATTCGAGATACTTGGGCTTGACCTCCTCATGACCATCGTAACAAACTACGAGGAAGCCATTACCATAGCTGATGAATAATTCCATCCGGGTAAGCTGTACAAAAAAGAACCTTAAGCTAATACGGGATTTCGTCACGAAATATCTGCAGAGTCTTGCGCTCTCAGATGTACTGATGAACCAGATCGTATTGGCGGTGGATGAGATATGTGCCAACCTCATCATCCACGCCAATAACGAAGATCCATCAAAATACATTTACCTTACCATTACAGAACCCAAAGATGCGGTTCAGTTTGAGATTACGGATAACGGAGTGGCCTTCTCAACGCATGATTACAAAGAACCCGACATACTGGAGCACGTCCGGGTCGGGAAAAAAGGCGGCGTAGGCATTGCGCTTGTGCGGCGGATTATGGATAAGGTAGAGTTTACGACCAAGGGCGACGCCAACTCCTGCGTCCTGTATAAAAAGATAAAATAAGACCGGATACACACTTTTACCGGTCTTTGTCCGTTATCCGGAACGAAAACCCATGCAATAGGATTATAGTCATGTTTTTTGGCTTATCTGTCAGAAAAAATAACTAAAATTGCATATTCTGATACTAATCAGCGAAACAAGTCTTGTTTAATCAACTTATGCGCAGCAATCACCTACTTGTTGCGGTAGCCGCTTTAGCTCTGGCCGGATGTACCGCATCCAATAAGAACAACAGCAAAGAGCCGGCTATCGCTACGCTTGGCTCTGAGCCACTTTCTTCTTCCGAGTTTAAATACGTGTATGAGAAAAACAACGGAGGCAACGAAGATGCTTATTCTGAAAAAAGCGTTGAGGACTACCTGGAACTATACACCAACTTTAAGCTAAAGGTACTGGAAGCGGAAAGCCGCGGCCTGGATACGACCACTGCTTTTAACCGTGAACTGGAAGGGTACAAAGAACAACTGGCTCTGCCTTACCTGACCGAGAACAGTGTCACCGACAAACTGGTACGCGAAGCGTATGAGCGCTCAAAGCAGGAAATCAATGCTTCGCATATACTCATAACCTTAGACCCGGATGCTGCTCCGCAGGATACGCTGGCAGCCTACAACCGGGTAATGGAGCTGCGCAAGCGAGCACAGGCCGGCGAAGATTTTGCGAAACTGGCAAAGGAAAACTCACAGGACCCTTCGGCAGCAGACAACGGTGGCAACTTAGGTTACTTTACGGCCATGCAGATGGTGTACCCGTTTGAGAATGCTGCTTATAAAACGGAGCCGGGCCAACTTTCGATGCCGGTGCGTACCCGCTTTGGTTACCACCTCATAAAAGTACACGACAAGCGCGCTGCCCGTGGCGAAGTGAAAGTGGCGCACATCATGGTACGTGCCACGCCAGGCATGCCTAAAGCCGACTCGCTGGCAGCCAAACAACGCATTGATGCAATTTACAAACGCGTGCAACGCAACGAGAACTGGGATAAACTGACTGCTGAATTTTCGGAAGACGATAACACAGCAGACAACGGTGGTGAACTGCCATGGTTTGGTACCGGCCGCATGATCCCGGTTTTTGAAGAAGCAGCTTTTGCATTACAGAAAGAAGGCGAGATTGCTAAACCTACGCTTACCCCATATGGCTGGCACATTATAAAACTAATCGAGAAACGCGGTCTGCCTCCTTACGAAGACATGGAGCAGAGCCTACGCAATAAAGTAGCAAAAGACTCCCGCTCAGAACTGAATAAAGCTGTATTCCTGAAGCGAATCCGCCAGGAAAACAACTTTACGGAAGTTGCCGATGCCAAAACCGCCGCTTTCAGCAAAGCAAATGATGCGCTCCTGAAAGGCACCTGGAAATTTGAGCAGAATGAGAAAGATAAAACGCTGAAAGCAACTTTATTTACCATTCAGGGCAAACCATATACTATAGCCGATTTTTACAGCTATGTAGAAGAGAACCAGCGCCCGCGTACCAGTGGCACCGCCGAGTACGCCATGACACTTCTCTACGATAATTTCGTGAACAAAAGCCTGCTGGACTATGAGCGTGCTAACCTGGAAAACAAGCACACCGATTACCGCATGCTGGTTCGCGAATACCACGACGGCATTCTGTTGTTCCAGATGATGGATGAGAAAGTGTGGTCTAAAGCAGTGGAAGATTCTGTTGGGCTGAAAGCTTACTTTGAAGCCAATAAAGAGAACTATAAGTGGGGCGAACGTGTGGATGCTATAGTTGTTAGCGCTGCCAATAAAGACCTGCTTAAAGCGGCTCAGCAGCAATTAGATAAACGCCGCTACGCTGTTAAAACTGCTAAAATTCCGGATGTACTGTTTGAAAATGGCAAAGCGACACTTACCAAAGATGGGATTGCCCAACTGAACGAACTTGCAGAGTTGCTGATGGAGATGCCGAACACCAGCCTGGATATAAACGGCCACACGGATTCCCGCGAAGATGCAGCTGCAAAAGACCTTGCCCAGAAACGTGCACAGGCAGTTACAGCGTATCTGCAGCAGGAAGGTGTACCAACTACACAGCTAACTATAAAAAGCTTAGGCAAAACCAAACAGGCTGGTCCTGATAATACTGAAACCGGACGCCGCCGCAACCGCAGGGTATCGTTCACTTTGTATTCATCCGACCTGGGTGCGCTTGCCGATAACCTGAATGCCGGAAATCCGCTGGCAGTACAGATATCAGAGAAGAAATTCCAAAAAGGTGAGAACAAAGCAGTGGATGCAGTGAAGTGGGAACCGGGAACATATACTACGCAATTAAATGGCCGCGAATATCTGATTATCATTAACAAGGTATTGCAGCCAGGGTATAAACAACTGAACGAAGTACGGGGCGCAGCCATCTCTGATTACCAGAACTACCTGGAAGAGCAATGGGTAAAACAGCTGCGCGAAAAATATCCTGTTAATGTCAACAAATCAGAAGTAAACAAGCTGATAAAGTAAAAGCATCTGCAAAAAAAGCTGCACTTTTATAGTGGAGCTTTTTTTGCTAAAAAAATCTTTAGAGATTGCAGGTTGCAAATCCTGACTAAAGGTTTCAGCAGAATAAAAACACCCGGGCTTTAATGTTCCGGTCACCATAAAGCAAGTATAGCGCCGCAGCAACAAGAGCGCAAAACATCATTATGCATAACCAACCTATAACAACACCCCGAGTATTTTGTGTGGTAGCAGCCATTATCGTTTGTATGATGTCGGCTTTCCAGGCTACGGCGCAGGCTCCTGTACAACGCCAGGTAGATGGTATCATCGCCAAAATAGATAACCAGATCGTGCTGAGATCGGAGCTGGAGTTCAGCTACCTGCAGTACCTGGCACAGGCCAAACTGCAGCCTAACGAGGAACTGAAGTGCGAAATATTCAAGTCGCTGGTTCAGGACAAACTATTACTGGCCCGCGCTGCCATTGACTCCGTAACAGTGGAAGAAAGCCAGGTAACCGGCGAGCTTAACCGCAGAATTGATTACCTATCGTCCCAGGTAGGTGGCGTAGAGCGTTTGGAGCAATACTATAACAAGAGCATCCGCCAGTTAAAAGAAGAACTGCGCAAAACAATACAGGACCAGCTGGTAATGCAGAAAATGCAGGAAACAATTGCTGGTAAGGTTCGCGTTACACCAAAAGAGGTGGCAGCATACTATAACCGCATCCCACAAGACAGCCTACCTTACTTTTCAAGCGAAGTAGAGATCGGCCAGATTGTAAAATACGCGGAAGTAAGCAAGCAGCAGAAACAGGAAGCACGCCAGCAGCTGGAAGAACTACGCAAGCGCATTTTGGCTGGCGAAGATTTTGCTACACTCGCGAAACAGTATTCCCAGGATCCGGGATCAGCTGCAGCTGGTGGCGAACTGGGCTTCTTCAAGAAAAAGGAACTGGTACCGGAATACGAAGCTGCTGCGCTTCGCCTGGAGCCAGGTGGCATCTCAGGTATAGTAGAGTCGCAGTTCGGTTTCCACTTGATACAGCTGATCGAGCGTAAAGGACAGGAGTTTAACACGCGTCATATCCTAATCAAGCCTGCCACCGCTACGGTAAACATTCAGGAAGCTATTGCTGAACTGGATAGCATCCGTTCGCTAATTGAGAACGACAGCATTACGTTTGCCAAAGCCGCCAAAGACTTTTCGGATGATTTTGCTACCAAAGATAACGGTGGTATGATGGCCAGCCGCGCAGGTACGACTTATATCCCGATGGACCAGGTAGACCCAAGCATCTTCTTTGTGATAGATACCATGCAGGTGGACGAGATCTCTAAACCAATTCCGTTTACCACTGCAGATGGTAAGGAAGCGGTGCGTATCATTATGCTGAAAGGCAAGTCAACTCCACACCAGGCGAACTTAGAAGACGATTATCCGAAAATAGCCGCAGCGGCACTCAACGATAAAAAGAGCAAAGCCGTAGATGAGTGGTTCAGGAAGAACATCGACACTGTATTCATCGACATCGACCCTGAGTACCAGGATTGTAAAGCACTACAAGTCACGCAATAAAACTATATGGCACAGTACACCTCTGACAAAGAAGCAGCCGACGCGCTATACCACGCCTACCGTGAACTAACCAACGAAATTTCGAAGGTTATAGTAGGACAGGACGAAGTGGTAAGATTAGTACTGACGGCGGTTTTTTGTCAGGGGCACTGTTTGCTGGTCGGCGTGCCAGGCCTTGCCAAAACGCTCCTTATCCAAACTATAGCCTCTGCGCTGGATATGTCCTTTAACAGGGTGCAGTTCACGCCAGACTTAATGCCTTCGGATATAGTTGGCGCCGAGACGCTGGACAAGGACAGAAACTTTAAATTTATTACCGGCCCCATTTTCGCCAACATTGTGCTGGCCGATGAGATAAACCGTACGCCGCCAAAGACACAGGCAGCCCTGCTGGAAGCCATGCAGGAACACGCTGTTACCGTTGCAGGCAAGCGCTACAGATTACCGGAACCTTTCTTTGTTCTGGCCACTCAGAACCCGATAGAACAGGAAGGCACCTATCCCTTACCCGAAGCACAGCTCGACCGTTTCATGTTCAACATTACGCTGGGCTACCCAAGCTATGAGTCAGAACTACAGATTGTAAAGAATACCACAGGTGCTTTTACCCAACAGCTAAGTAAAATTCTGCATGCGGATGACATACTTGCTTTTCAGCAGCTGGTGCGCCGTGTGCCGGTAGTTGATAATGTAGTGGAGTATGCGGTGCAGCTGGTTCACAAAACACGCCCAGGCTCGCCTATGGCCTCCAAAGCAGCTAACGATTACCTGGAGTGGGGAGCTGGTCCGCGTGCCTCGCAGCATCTTATAGTTGGCGCCAAGTGCAACGCAATCCTTAACGGCAAATACAGCCCTGATATTGAAGATGTGCAGGCTGTAGCCTTACCAATCCTTCGTCACCGCATAGTGCGCAACTTTAAAGCCGAAGCCGAAGGCATTACCGAAGAGAAAATCATCAGAGACTTATTATAATGGTTTAATTGTTGAATGGTTAAATTGTTGATTGCTGATAATAACAATTAAACCATTTAGCAATTTAACCTACTTCTCATGTAGCCATTCAACAATTTAGTTTAATTTTGCGGCAGATTAATATTTACTAAAACTTTACACTATGGAGGCGGCTGCTTTATACTTTCGCTTTAAAGATAACCTGGCAACTATAGTTGCAGCACTTAACAGCAAACTGGAAGTGCGCACCATGCCCTACAATGTTTCTATTCCGCTGGAAGTAGACCTGCTGAGCAATATACTGCGTATCTACGGCCTTAACTTTACCTCGGCAACTACAGGCGCTGCCAGGCTGCAGGATTTCCAGCAGTGGTACATGCAGAACGAGGAAGCTGTGAACGAGGTAATGCACCGCGTGCTGGAAGACAAGAAAGCGTATATGAAAACGGCAACCGGCGTTATCCTGCAAAAAGAAATGCTTTACAGAAGGCTGGAGTACTTTAAGGAAACAGCGCATACCCTGGAAGTAATGATGGTGCAGCAAAACCTGGGCAGCCCGAAACACCACAACTATCCATTCCTGAACCAGTAACCGAAACTATAGTTTATAGTATAAAGGCCGGCAACTATGCAGTTACCGGCCTTTATAGTTTAAAAGCAGGCTATAGTTTATTTTCGTATAGTTGTATGGCCATCTCTGGAGTGCTCCAGTTCAAGTTCACCTTTCGGTTCTTTCTTCATTTCTGAATCTGCCTGGCTGCCAACTCCGCCTTTGGCTATAGTTATACCGCCATCTACCATATAAGTCGCGCCTGTTACATAACTCGCCTCATCCGATGCCAGGAACAGGTAAACATTGGCAACTTCCTCCGGGGTGCCTCTGCGGCCCATCGGGGTAGCTTCTTTCATCATTTTCACCATCTTGCTGTCCATCGGACCAGTGCTTTCGTGGGTCCAGGCGGTATCTATAGGGCCGGGGCCAACTATGTTGCAGCGCACCCCAAACTGCGCCTGCTCTACGGCCAGGCCGCGCATAAATGCATGTATAAAACCTTTGGTGCCGCCATACGGTGTGTTCTGGGCAATGCCCAACACACCAGCCTCAGAACCCGCCGACACGATGTTACCTTTGGTTTTATGCAGTTCCGGCAGTGCGGCTTTGCTCATTACAAAAGCCGTTTTCACATTATTCTTCAGCATGTACTCAAAAGCTTCTTCAGAGTAGTCCTGCAGCATGTTTACTTCCGGAAAAACGCCGGCATTATTTACAAGTATGTCGAGTTTGCCGAATTGGCTTACTGCAGTTTCCACGCAGCGTTTGGCATTGCCTTCCGTCGAAATGTCAGCAGTAAACGGCAACGCGGTTCCTCCCTCCTTCTCAATTTCTTTTGCCACAGCCTCCACCGGGTCTTCGGGGAAGCCGGCAACTATAACACTTGCGCCCTCGCGGGCAAACTTTTTACAAATGGCTTCGCCGATACCTGAGCCGCCGCCGGTTACAATAGCAACTTTACCTTTTAGTCTGTCTCCCATAGTTTAGTAAGTTTAGATAGATGATGAAAAATGTACTTTATTAACGGGCGTGGCAGCGGCTTGTTCAGTACTTATCTTACAGTGAATACGATACCATTTCAACTATAAAGCGTAAGAAGGTACAAGTATCAATTTAAACATCACACTCAGTGCAATTCATATGAGTCTATTATTTAATATTTTGCCCGAGTCTCTGGAAGAAAGGCTGGAGACTGAACACCTTATCCTGAGACCCTACCAGGAAGGTGATGAAAACGATTTTATGCGTGTACTGCACGAAAACTCAGACATTCTGAATCCTGCCTTCAGTGGCCGTATAGTGCGTGTAAAAGCGCTGGAAGATGCCCGTATCCAGATGCAGCAGCTCCGCACCGACTGGGACAACCGTAAAACCTTCGACTTTGGAGTCTGGATAAAATCGGACAATACTTACCTCGGTGACATTGCTCTCAAAAATGTAGACCATAAAGTACCTAAAGCTGAGATCGGCTTATATTTTACCGGCTGGCCAGAAACCAAAGAACTCGTACAGGAAGCATTACAAACGATACTCAATTTTGCGTTTGATATTCTCCAGCTAAACAAAGTTTACATCCGGTGCACAGCCAGTAACAGATTTTACGGCGAGTTGGCTAAAGACAATGGCTTTGTGGAAGAAGGAACCCTGCGCAGTGATTTTAAAGGAACAGACTCCGAAGAGCTGCACGATCTGACCTATTTTGGAATGACGCGCGACGACTTTGAAACGCAACGCAGTCAGCATAAATCCAAAAACTCGAGAGAACTGGTCTGACAACTATAGTTTGCGTTGGGTACTAAGATTTCCGGAACTATAAGTCAACTATAACTCCCGGACTAAAATCCTAATATTTTTAGCATACCAACTATAGCTACTGCGGTTACAATGCAAACTTTACTTATCCGGCCCTTATAGCAACCTGCTGCTTTATACTATAGTTACCCATAAAAAACTTTTGAAAACAGGAAGAAAAAAGCATAAATAATGGGACAAAAGCCACGCGGGTTATGTTAAGAACAGACAGCAGCAATCAGCTAAAATAATTAGCAAAATATAGGTTAACTTTTTTGCAAATTGGATCTGAATGTTGTAATTTCACAATCAAATTAAGCTAAATAAGAAAGAACACATGAGTGTAAGCAACGAAAAACTTAAAGCCCTGCAGCTGACCATCGACAAGCTCGACAAGACTTACGGTAAAGGCACTGTAATGAAGCTTAGCGACAACAAAGTAGAAGACATTCCTGCTATCTCTACAGGGTCTCTTGGGTTGGACATAGCTTTGGGTATTGGCGGTTTGCCACGTGGCCGTGTAATTGAGATCTACGGTCCTGAATCTTCTGGTAAAACCACGCTTACTATGCACGCTATTGCCGAAGCTCAGAAAGCAGGTGGCCTGGCAGCATTTATTGACGCAGAGCACGCTTTTGATAAAGCATATGCCGAGAAACTCGGAATTGATACAGAAAACTTATTGATATCGCAGCCGGATAACGGTGAGCAGGCACTTGAGATCGCTGATCATCTGATCCGTTCTGGCGCTATTGATATTATCGTAATTGACTCAGTGGCTGCCCTGGTACCAAAAGGTGAACTGGAAGGCGACATGGGTGACAGCAAAATGGGTCTTCAGGCTCGTTTAATGTCTCAGGCACTTCGTAAGCTGACAGGTACGATCAACAAAACAGGATGCTGCTGTATCTTTATCAACCAGCTTCGTGAGAAGATTGGTGTGATGTTCGGTAACCCTGAAACGACAACCGGTGGTAACGCCCTTAAATTCTACGCATCCGTACGTCTGGATATTCGTCGTATTGGTCAGATTAAAGAGGCTGCCGATAACATTACAGGTAACCGTACCCGCGTGAAAGTTGTGAAGAACAAAGTAGCGCCTCCGTTTAAAGTGGTAGAATTCGACATCATGTATGGCGAGGGTATCTCTAAAGTAGGTGAGATCCTTGACCTTGGCGTGGAGCTGAACATAGTGCAGAAATCCGGTTCATGGTTCTCTTATGATGGCAACAAGCTGGGCCAGGGCCGCGATGGCGTGAAGCAGATCCTGCTTGACAACCCTGAACTGATGGATGAGATCGAGCAGAAGATCAGAGCCATTGTAAAGGGTGAGCCTGAAAAAGTAGCTGAAGTTTTAGAAGATAAATCAGCCGACAGAGGTGAATAAACATTATTCAGTGAACTAAAATAATAAAAAAGGTGCTATAACAATGGCACCTTTTTTATTATAACTGCAGCAAAAAAGTAACTTAAAGTGTTAACTTGCAATGTATAACGCAGTATAAAAACTATAATAAGAGGTTGTTGCTGCGCGTATTAAAAACAACAAAACAACCTGAGCAAACTGCTTAAGCAAACTTAAATTCGGGATAACCGGAGAGAGTTGGTATGAAAGTTGAATAAAACATACTAGTAATGCAGACCCTTATAATGAAGAATATGAAGAAGTCTACTCCTGTCATCCTTCTGCTTGTGATCGTACTTTCTGCCTTTTCTATGAAAGACAGCATGCGTACAATCCGTAACGAAAGTTTTTCGACTGGCGAGATACTCAAGTATAAAGTACACTATGGCCCTATTACAGCAGCCGAAGCAACTATAGATGTATCTGACCAACTACATACTATAAATGGCCGCCCCAGCTACCGCGCTACGGTATATGGCCGCACAAGCAGCTCTTTCGATATTTTTATTAAAGTACGTGATACCTGGCAGTCTTATATCGATACGGCAGCTATAGTACCACACCGCTTTCACCGCAATATAGAAGAAGGCAGTTACCGCAAGAAAGAGACAATAGACTTTAACCACAACAGTAATATTGCAGCTGTTAAAGTAAAGCGAAAGAAAGACCCGGAGAAAACCAGCACCCATAAAGTATCTGATAACGTGCAGGATATTGTGAGCGGTTTCTATTATTTAAGAACGCTGAACTATGATAGAATGCGCAAAGGTGAAAAGCTGACCATAAAAGGTTTTTTTGAAGAAGAGAACTTTGACATGGAAGTAACTTACAAAGGCCGCGAAACTGTTAGCACAAAGGCCGGTAAAATAAAAGCGATAAAACTGGTACCTAAAATGCCGAAAAACGAAATGTTTAAAGGCGAGAATGCCATTACTGTTTACCTGTCTGATGACGATAACAAAGTACCCGTACTGATACAAGCGGAAATGTTTGTAGGGTCGATAAAGGTGGACCTCTACGAGTTCCGGAACCTGAAACATAAGCTAGTCGCAAAGAAATAAACAAAAAAGCCAGCCAAACCGCTGGCTTTTTTGTTATGCATAGTGGCAGCTATGTTAAGAAAAGGTTATCATTTACCTATAACTGAGCAGTTTGCCCGAAACATAGTACCTTTACAATAGCAAAAGAATACCAGCTATAGTTCATGCTCAGTCAGGAGCTATAGTTACAGACAGAATATACAGTAACCTAAAGCGTCAAAATCGTGCAAACTGCATCTAAATACAAGATACTGATCGTGGACGATGAGCCCGATATAGTGGAACTGCTGCACTACAACCTTACCCGCGAAGGCTACGAAGTGGCTCAGGCTGATAACGGCAAAAGAGCCATAGAAGTAGCCCAGGCTTTTAAACCGGATGTAATACTGATGGACGTGATGATGCCTGTTATGGACGGGATAGCTGCCTGCCGGCAACTGCGCGAAATGAACGACTTTAAACAAACGCACATTATTTTCCTGACAGCCCGCGCCGAGGAGTTTTCGGAGGTAGCTGCTTTTGATGCCGGCGCTGATGATTTTATAACCAAGCCCATTAAGCCTCGTGCACTTTTAAGCCGCCTCGCTGCCTTTGCCCGCCGCGATGCACAGCAGGATGAGCAGGAGCAAACTATAGACATAGCAGGCCTTAAAATAGACCGCACCAGCTTTGCTGTATACAAAGGCGAACAAAAAATAACCTTACCTAAAAAAGAATTCGAACTGCTGGCTTTCCTGGCATCTACACCAAATAAAGTATTTACCCGCGAAGAACTGCTCAACAACATCTGGGGCAGCGATGTGTATGTAATTGCAAGAACTGTTGATGTGCACATCCGGAAAGTGCGCGAAAAAGTTGGCGAAGACCACATCAGAACTATAAAAGGGGTTGGCTATAAGTTTAACACCGACTAAGCCGCATGAACCTGAATTCGCGTACTCTTACATTGCTTATTTCGTTGGCGGTGGCTTTGGTGCTTACCGCCTTTTTGGCGTTAGCTACTTACTTCTCATCCAGAGGGCTTATAGTTGCGCTGGTACTGGTTTTTATCAGCTGCTTTCTGCTGGTTTATTTCTCATATGAAGCGCTGGTGCTCCGTGAGATCAAAAATGTTTACTCTACCCTTGACCGTGTAAGACGACAGGACCCCAAGAGAGCCGAAGGCCGTTCCTTTTTTACAGCTGACCCTTTGCTCAAAATAAAGAATGAGATTTACGAGATAGCGGCCAAAAAACAGCTGGAAATTGATGAATTGAAGCGATTGCAAAAGATGCGCAGCGAGTTCCTGGCCGATGTATCGCATGAACTGAAGACTCCGATATTTGCAGCACAAGGCTTTATACACACCTTGCTGGATGGCGCTATAGACGATGAGAACGTTCGGGATAAGTTTCTGAAAAAGGCTGCCAATAGTTTAGACGGACTGGATACGCTGGTGCAGGATCTGATCAGTATTTCGCAGATGGAGAATGGCGTAATAAAAATGCAAAAACGCAATTTCGACATTATACCGGTGGTGCAGGAAGTATTTGAGCAACTGGAAAACAAGGCTTCGGAACGCAACATTACCCTGCACCTGGCAGCGCAGCCAGGCGAGCACATAAACCTGCACGCCGACCCTAACCGCATCAGGCAGGTATTTATTAACCTGATAGATAACGCCATAAAGTATGGTCGTGAGGGTGGCAACATCTGGGTATCGTTTACGGAGGGACGTAAAAAATACACGATAACTGTTAAAGACGACGGCAAGGGAATAGCGGAAGAGCACATTAACCGTATTTTTGAACGCTTTTACCGGATAGATAAGAGCCGCGCCCGCACAGAAGGAGGTTCCGGCCTGGGTCTGGCCATTTCCAAACACATTGTAGAAGCCCACCGCTCTTTTATAGCCATAACCAGCGTAATAGATAAAGGCTCTACCCTACGTTTCAAGTTACTTAAGGCTAAGTAGATTTCATTGGTAGCTTACAGAAGTCTGACGTTATCCTTTTACCAAACTATAACGTCACCCATTCAGCAATTCAACCATTCAATAATTTTATGAGTATCTTTGCAGAATAAATGGCCTGGCAAACTATAGCTGCGCTCTGTAAAGTATATTACACATGAAATACCCGGTTTTTAAAGACCTGATTATATTTGAGAACGAAGACTACATTGTAGTTAATAAACCGCCCTTTCTGGCAACGCTGGAGGACAGAACACCCAATACTACCAACCTGCTGAAAATTGCCCGCCAGTACAACCCGGATCTGCAGGCCTGCCACCGCTTAGACAAAGACACTTCTGGTTGCCTTGTATTTGCCAAAAACCCGGAAGCTTACCGCCACTTATCCATGCAGTTTGAGCACCGCCAGGTTTATAAAGTATATCATGCTGTGGTTTGGGGTACTTTTAAGTTCGAAGACCAGCTGGTAAGTAAAGCTATTCTGCCTAATGCGAAAGGTGTTGCCAAACTTACACCACAAGGCAAACCCGCCGAAACCTACTTCACTACTTTAGAGAACTATAACCGCCACACGCTGGTAGAGTGTATGCCTGTAACCGGGCGACTGCACCAGATACGCGTGCACCTGGCTTCGTTAAAAGCGCCTATAGTTGGCGATTCGTTGTATGGCGGAGAAAATTTATACCTGAGCAGCCTGAAGCGTGGCTATAACCTGAAACAGCAGACGGAAGAACTACCCTTGATCAAGCGCTTTGCCTTGCACTCGCACACTATAGGTTTCAGGTTAATGAACGATGAGCCGGTAAAGGTCGAAGCGCCTTACCCGAAAGATTTTGCCGTATTAGTAAAGCAACTCAGAGCGCAGTAGATTTTTTGACAAAGGATTTTATGACAAAGGACAAAAGAGCTATAGTTGCCTCTTTTGTCCTTTTTGCTTTTTTGTCTGAACCGGGATTAAGGTGGATTAATGAGATTTTCTACCCGCTTTTTCGGACATCCTTGTCAGAAAGCCATCTGCCGGGGATTTCCAAATCCCCGTTATACGATAAAAATGCATCCCATAAACGCGGACTTGGAAGTCCGCAGCAGGCGGGGGTTGGGGTCCTCTTTTAAGTTTCGGAGACAGGTGTCTGAAACAGCATTTTCTATCCTTTGTCAAAAATCACCCCACCCGCAACACAATCTTCCCGATGTTCTTATTCTGCTCCATATAACGGTGTGCTTCGGCAACGTCTTCCCAACTATAAACCGAATCAATAACAGGCTTTAGCTTTCCTTCTTTAAATAAGGGCAAGGCAAAATGGCTCAGGTCTTCTGTCAGTTTAATCTGGTATTCTTTTGAGCGGGAGCGCAATGTAGTGCCAATTACCTGCAACCGTTTGGATAATATTTTCCTGAGGTCAACATTATCTACTTTACCGCCGCCTAAGCTGGCAAGTATTACCAACCTGCCGTCCAGCCGCAGGCAATCCAGGTTCTGGTTAAAATAGGGCCCGGCTATAAAATCGATGATCACATCTACACCCTCGTTATTGGTATAGGCCAGCACTTCGTCTTCAAACGGTACTTCTTTATAGTTAATGGCTTTGTGTGCGCCCAATTCTTTGCAGGTCTGTAGTTTTCCTTCGGAGGCCGTAACCAGCACTTCGGCTTTAAGCGCCCGGGCAAGTTGTATGGCAGCTGTACCTACTCCACTGGCCCCTGCATGTATCAGTACACGTTCGCCTGGCTGTAACTTACCCAACCATGTCAGCGCCTGCCAGGCAGTTAAAAACACCTCCGGAATGGCGGCCGCTTCCTCAAAACTCAGGTTATCCGGAATGGGCATCGCCATTTCTACGTTAATAATTGCATACTCGGCATAACCGCCGCCGGGCAGCAACCCGAAAACCTTATCGCCTTTCTGATACTTTGTACAGTTAAAACCAGCTTCTTCTACAATTCCTGCTATCTCTAACCCAAGTATTGGGCTGGCACCTTTGGGAGGCGGGTATTTGCCTTGCCGCTGCATCGTATCGGCGCGATTCAGGGCGGTGGCATGTACTTTTACCAGCAGTTCGTAAGGACCAGGTAAAGGCTGTTCATATTCGCCAAGTATAAGTTGTTCGGGTCCGCCGGGTTGTTTTACAAGTATGGCCTTCATTGTTAGAATTAGTGGTATAGTTTATAGTTAGATACTATAGTTTGCAATGGCTTGTTTTACTCTCTTCGGATGGCATCTACCGGGTCAAGTTTTGCGGCCCGCATGGCAGGGTAAGTTCCGAACACGATACCAATCGCAATGGCAACTATAGTTATAACCACGAATGTATCGAACGTATAAGCAGCCTGGAATGGTACATCGGTCAGGGCTTTAATAATTGGCACAACGCCCAACGTGGCCAGCACACCCAGCGATAACCCCATGAAACTGCCAAACAACGACACGGTTACCGACTCAGCCAGGAACTGCATGAGTATATCGTGCTTTTTAGCGCCCATGGCTTTGCGCACGCCAATTTCCACGGTACGTTCGGATACTGATATCAGCAATACATTCATCACGCCGATGCCACCAACTATAACCGAAATACCAACTATAAGCCCCATGATCACCCGGAACAGTAAAAACCCTTTTGCGGCCTGCTCCACTCTGCCTTCGTTGGTTACTACTACAAAATCAGTCGGGTCACCTTTAACATTTGTTTGCAGCCATCGTTCTGCCTCTTTTTTGAAAGCCTGCACCTGCTCTACATCATCCACTTCAAACACCACGCGTGGCGGATCTGCTTTCAACTCTGCATCTGTAAACAAACTGATGGGCAGGTAAATCTCGGGCCTCTCCTGCTTTTTAGGCTGTAGCACCCCGATCACTTTCACTGCCTTGTCTTTATAAGTTATAGTTTGCCCAACTATAGTTTGTACCGGATCTTTACCTGCAGCCTGCTTAGCGAACACATCATTTACAAAAGCAACAGGAGCATTATCAGCAACATCTTCAGGTGAGAATAATCTGCCGGTTTTTATAGTTGCCGCTGTAGGATGAATGGCGTTTATACCCTGCACTGTAGCACCAACCTTACTGCTGTCCGGCAACTGCACTTCGCTGTTTTGCATAAACTGTATGTACCCTGTGGCCGGAATTGTCATGGCTTCATCAAAAGCCCTGAAGCGCTCATAGTTCAGGTAACCATAGTTTTCTTTTTGCAGGCGAACCTCGTTTACGCGCTTATAGGTTTCGGTTTGCACCATCACGGCCTTCAGCGATGTGGTAGTCGCTATCTGGTCGCGGGCAAACTTCTCCATGCCATCTATCAGTGAGAGCACTGTTACCAGGGCACCCACCCCTATTACAATGCCAAGTATAGACAGCAGCGTATAGAACAACCTGGTGCGGATGTTGTGCAGCGCTAAGGCAAAAGAGTTAAGTAGTTTTTTGAGCATAGGTTTATGGGTGCAGCATTGTTCTTAGCGTTTCTCTAAAGGGGGGTATAGTTAATTGTTGCTCTGATAGGTGGAGGGGGCGGGGGCATAGGTGCCGGCGGAGGTCCAAATAAAATATCCTCCCCATTCATGATAGGCACTATTATACTATCTGGCTCCACAAAGTTACTTACGGGCATCAAGTGGGAGTTTTGATATGCGTTCATGATCAAATCTACTGCCCGCCTAAACCTCTTATCTAAATTATGGTGAGTGAATAACTGATATTTTACATTGTCTCCATCTTTATACCTGCTATAATAGTAGTAACTACAGTATAGCACCAGCTCAGGTATCCTGGTATCCATTATGAAACCATTTGGTGTTTCTCTGCTAACATTAATAAATTCTCTTATTTTTTCATCCTCAGAAATTCCTTTTATAGTTCCTGTCCAGGCAAGAGTCACAGGTTTATCGTCAGGGTTTATTCTTCGCTGTATGAAAACTGAATCAGTATCAAGATTTAAATAAAAATAGTAAGCGATACCAAAGCCTTTATTTTCCTCGGTAGGGTTATCCGCAAATCCAAAGGCAACTAATTCGATAGCACGCTTATCAACAGCTTTCATGTTGCTTACAGGTTCTTCGCTGCATGAGGAAATGCAAATACAAAGAAGTGACAGGTAAACTATAGTTCGTAACATAGCTTGGCTTTAACCATTAGCCAGATAAGGTACAGATTTTTCAACTATAAACACAGTCGCGGCTCCTCTCCCAATTCGTCCGTAAATTTTTTTTCATTAAAAACCCACGCTACTTCCTAAAAACTAGCACTCTGAAATTATTTACGAAACTTTCGTAGCTTTTATTACGAACATTTCGTAACTATACGAAAACATCGTAGAACTATGGAAAAACTAACCCAACAAGAAGAAGAAGCCATGCTCACCATATGGGAAACCGGCGGCGGCTTCATCAAAGATTTCCTGGAACAAATGCCTGAGCCCAAGCCACCTTATACCACGCTGGCCTCTACGGTGAAGAATCTCGAGAAAAAAGGCTTCCTGGAGAGCGAAAAGCTGGGCAACACCTATCGCTATGCTCCCCGCATAAAAGCCGAAGACTATAAAAAGCGCTTCATGAAAAGCTTTGTGGGCGATTACTTTAAAAACTCTTACAAAGAACTGGTGGCCTTTTTTGCCAAAGACCAGAAAATTAGCGCCGAAGAGCTGCAGGAGATTATTAACATGATCGAGAACAGAAAAACCGAATAGCCATGCCTGAACTGCTTTTATACTTGCTTAAAGTAAATGTGGCGCTGGTACTGTTTTACCTGGCTTACCATGTTGCGCTTCGTCGGCTCACCTTCTACCACCTTAACCGGCTTTTCCTGGTGTTTGGAATCGTGTTCTCTACGGTGTACCCACTTATAGACTTATCGGAGCTGTTTGCATACAACCAGCCTATTGCCAATGCCTATATAGTAACGATACCTGCCTGGGCCCTGACAAGCCAGACTATAGCACAAACCCCAACATTCGATTACTGGCAACTGCCGGTGTACCTCTTCTGGGCCGGGTTTATAGTTATGCTGGGGCGGTTTATAGTTCAGTTTATATCGCTCTACAAAATTCACAAAGTGTCGGAGCCGGCCAACTATAAAAGCATTGACTTCAGGAAGGCTACAAGTATAAACCATGCTTTCTCTTTCTGGCAAACCATATACCTTAACCCCGAGCAGCACAAACGCGACGAGCTGGAACAGATACTGCACCATGAGCTGATACATATTACCGGCTGGCATACCCTGGATGTGCTGCTGGCAGAGTTGAGTACTGTGTTTTACTGGTTTAACCCGGGCGCATGGCTCATGAAAAAGGCTGTGAAAGAAAACCTGGAGTTTATTGCCGACCAGAATGTGGTAAACACCGGAGTAGATAAAAAAGAATACCAATACCTTTTACTGAAAGTTGTAGGCGCCACGCAACCTCAGATTGCCAATCAATTCAATTTTCCATCACTAAAAAGAAGAATTGCCATGATGAACAAAATGCCTACCTCAAAAGCTAACCGGCTCAGGTTGCTGATAGCTTTGCCACTTGCAGTTACCCTCTTATTTGCTTTCCGGAGTGCTGCAGAAGTTGACGTATCAGATATGACAGGCTACACTAAACTTGGTCCTGATATTTATATTAAGCAAGGCCCTACTTTCCAGTCTGCCTGCTGGACAGCTCCCAACACATTAACTATAACTCCTGTAAATGGCGGTAAGACAGAAAACTACCAACTAGACAATAAGCAGGACATAGCTACAGCAATTAGTAAATATGGCTTATACCTGCCTGACAATGAGCTTTACGAAAAGCTTACAGCCAGCAAACCTGAAGCTACGAAACAGAAAAACGCTGACACAGAGAATACGCAGGGCGATAAGCTTCCAAAAGAGCTTGTTCAACATCTAAAGAAAAACCCTGCTGTAAAAAGCGTACGAGGCAAAGTGGTAGACAACAGAAATGCAGTGGTAATAGGCCTAAAAGGAGGTGGCACTGAAGTATATTACCTGGATGACGCTAAAAGTATAGCCGAGCTTGAGAGAAAATACAATTTACCAGAACTGCCACCACCCCCACCACCTGCACCTGCAGCCCCGGACGCCGAAGAATTACCTCCACCTCCGCCACCGGTTAGGCAAGAACAAAACCAGCTAAAAGCCCCAGCCGGAGTAGTTTACTATATTGATGGTAAGGAAGATAAAAGCGAAGCTTACAAAAACCTTGACCCTAAAGAAATCCACAGTGTTAATGTATACAAAAATGAAAGCGCTGAGAAAGTATTTGGGAAAAGTGCAGCCAAGGGTGTAATCTCTATCATAACAACGAAGAACAAAGACTCCCGACAGGTTCAGGAGTTTATGCAGAAGTTGCCAGCACTTCCTGCACCGCCGCCGCCAGTAAAGGAGCTACCTACACCGCCAAGCGGCCAGGGTCAAGCTTTTATATTTAGCCCAGCTGGTAATGATTACTATAAAGACAACCTGCCTGAAGACTATATAGCTTTTCTGAAGCGGAACCCGCAGGTAAAGCAGGTAAGCTGGAAGTTTACGGATAAGAAAGAATATAACCTGGAATCGGTAGTGATATTACTAAAGTCTGGCAAAAGCGAAGAATATCATTTTAACCAAAACTATACAATACCTGCCCTCGAAGAAAAGTATGGTGAACTACCTGCTTTGCCAGCTCCTCCACCGCCTGTGAAGGCCAAATCCACTATAGATAAAAGGGAATCATCTGTAACCAAGCCGGTAAAAAGAAACACATATGCACAACTAGACACCCTGAAAGGTACAGCTGCACAGATCAGGAAAGTGCTTTATGAGAGGCAAAAAGCTGGTGAACCACCTGTTGATAATCTTATCTTATTCACTAAAAACAGCAAAGGCGAAGGAATAGATGTTTTCGCAAAGTTAAACGGGACTAAAATTGAGAGTGTAAAGGCTTTAGCAACAGCCAACTAAGCGTAGCACATGATGCTCTCATATTTTACTGCATATTTGCTTTTTAACCTCCTGGTTTATAGTTCAAATCAGGAGGTTATTAATGCTACCACTGCCCAGGACACTAATTACAGGATTTTAACACAGGTAAGTAAAAGGCTCAGCGAACTGAAGGCTATCCGCTACCAATATAAAAGAGAGCTAAATTATGCGTCGGAAGATTATTTTCATGAACTGGTAGTAGATACCTATCTCGAATTTACACCAACTGATAATACCTTAGGCTTCCGGTACCAAGCAGATGATGAGCAGCATTTTCAGGTAAATAATGGATCAGAAATATTCATCCTCAACAAAAATAGCAAAGCAGCAACTATAGACAGGAAACCAACGCTGAACAGTGTTCAGCATGTATCGTTCTTATATAACTCTCCGGTTACATTGCGCCACATGCTGCCTCATATACTTAAGGACAACACCATTACCAAAACTGTAACTGATACTACGCTTAACGGCAACAACTATTACGCTATCAGCTTTGAGCTAAAGGATAAAGCCATGAATAATGTCAATGGTTACAGAGAACTGGTGACAGGCGTAACTATACGATACCAACTGCTGATAGACCCGACTAACTACTTCCCGGTAGAGGTACTACAGCGCAACACCCTGAATAACGATTTTATCAGAACCCGCTTTACAACTATAGATTTTACACCCGTTGCACCTTCAATGGATTCCTGGTATTATTCCAGCTACTTAGGAGAATATAAGACCAGTACTCAAATCAGCGAAAGTAAGCCTGAAAGCAAGGAGGAAATAGTTTTAAAAGTAAACGATGCTGCAAACGATTTTGCCCTGAACATGCTGGATGGCTCAACTATAAAGCTGTCTGAGCTAAAAGGGAAAGTGGTACTGATCAATTTCTGGGCTACCTGGTGCGCTCCGTGCCTGCTGGAGTTTTACGACTTTCCAGCAAAGATTATAGAACCCAATAAAAACAACGACTTTGTGCTGCTGCCAATCTCAAGGGGAGAAACGAAAGAGAAAGTAGCTAAGAAGATGGCAGATCTGAAGAAAAAAGGCATCGACTTTCCTGTAGGCGTTGACCCTGACGAAGTAATCTGGAAGCAATATGCCACGGGCGGTATTCCTCAGAATTTCCTGATAGACAAAAATGGCCTGGTTCGCTATGTATCTGTGGGGTATGGAAAAGAGAACATAGAAAAACTAGCTAAGAAAATCCAGGAACTTCTGAAGGAATAACAGCTCGCAAGGTGTACGCTTATAGATTATCTCACACCAGCACCATAACTATAATAATGGTGTGTTTTTATAGTTACCCCGTTACCCATAACCCCCTGACAGGTAAGTACAACCTATGCACTGCAACTATAGTTAGCCGGAGCTATTGCCTTGATTTCCGGTAATTTACAACGCACTGTTGCATATAAAATAAAATGAGATTATCTTTGTGTCCATTTTCGAGAACCGAAATAACAATTATTCAATAAATAAATCGCTTACTACCACCAAAAATGGACCATTTAAGTTATAAGACCCTAAATGTCAGCAAGAAGACAGCCAACAAAGGCTGGGTGATTGTTGATGCAGGGCAAGGAAGCTTGGGTCGCGTGGCGTCTGAAATCGCCAAGATCCTGAAAGGCAAGAACAAGCCTTCGTACACGCCAAACGCTGACTGCGGTGACAACGTGATCGTTATCAACTCTGATAATGTACGTTTCACAGGTCGCAAGTGGGATCAGAAGTACTACCTGTCGCACACTGGTTACCCAGGTGGTCAGAGAAGAACTTCTCCACGTGAGCTAAAGGCTAAATCATCAACGCTGCTCGTAGAGCGCGCAGTTCGTGGCATGTTGCCTAAGGGCCCACTAGGTCGCGAGCTATTCCGTAATCTTCATGTTTTTGCAGGTAGCGAGCATCCATTTGCAGCTCAGCAGCCTAAAGAATTAACCTTCAACATCTAATAATTAATGGAAGTTATCAATACATCCGGTAGAAGAAAAACCTCGGTGGCACGTATCTATATGACGGCCGGGCAAGGGAATATCACTATTAACGGTAAGGATATCAAGGCGTACTTCCCTAACGAAGTATTGCAAACTATAGTAAATCAGCCGTTTCAAACCTTAGATCTGATTGGCAAGTACGATGTTACTGCTAATTTAAAAGGTGGTGGTGTAAGCGGCCAGGCTGAGGCACTAAGACTTGCTATCTCTAAAGCCCTGGTAGTTGAGAACGCCGAGACTAAGTCAGTTCTGCGTAAAGAAGGTTTCGTAACACGTGACCCTCGTATGGTAGAGCGTAAGAAGTTCGGTAAGCGTAAAGCACGTCGTTCATTCCAGTTCAGCAAACGTTAATATTAAAGGTGTATCAACAACATGGCAAGTACTAATTATAAAGAATTACTGGAAGCTGGTGTACACTTTGGACACCTTACCAGAAAGTGGGATCCGAAAATGGCTCCGTATATCTTCATGGAGAAGAACGGTATCCACATCATTGACCTTAACAAGACGTTAGTTGCGCTTGATGAAGCTACTTCAGCTATCAAGAACATCGCTAAGTCTGGCCGTAAGATCATGTTCGTAGCTACTAAAAAGCAAGCACAGGACATCGTGGCGGAAGAAGCAAAGCGTCTTAAAATGCCTTACGTTACCGATCGTTGGTTAGGCGGTATGCTTACTAACTTCGCTACTGTGCGTAAGTCTCTTAAGAAAATGTCTACCATCGATAAGATGATGAAAGACAACACGGCTTATGCAGCTATCGCGAAGCGTGAGAAGCTTATGCTTTCTCGTGAGCGTGAGAAACTGGAGCGTGTTCTTGGCGGTATCGCTGATCTGTCAAGACTGCCTGCAGCGTTATTCATCGTTGACGTGAAGCGTGAGCACATCGCAGTTAAAGAAGCACACAAGCTTAACCTGCCTGTTTTCGCTATCTGCGATACTAACTCAAACCCTGAGACTGTAGACTTCCCAATCCCGGCGAACGACGATGCTTCAAAATCAATTTCCCTGATCGTTTCTATCATGGGTAAAGCGATTGAAGAAGGTCTTTCTGAGCGTAAGGTTGACAAGGAAGAAACGGAGCGCAAGCGTTCTGAAGACGAAGGCATCAAGGCTAAACAAGAAGCTGACGAGCAATAAGAACTTGTTCATATTGCAAACTATATCAAACTGAACATTGGGCAAGCTGCTTCAATGTTCAGTTTGTTTTAGGGGTTCGGGGATGTATAACTTATGTTAAACCATACGCCTCCCCTGCTACAGAAATTCTTAATTATTAATTCGTAATTCATAATTATAAAAATCATGGCTATTACAGCACAAGACGTTAACAGACTTCGCCAGGAAACTGGTGCTGGTATGATGGACTGCAAAAAAGCGCTTACTGAAGCAAACGGCGACTTTGAAGCAGCTAAAGATATTCTGCGTAAGCAGGGACAGAAAATTGCCAGCAAACGTGCTGACAACGAAACTTCTGAAGGTATTGTATTAACTCAGGTTACGGCTGATGGCACAACTGGTAAAGTTGTTGCTATTGCCTGCGAAACTGAGCCGGTATCAAAAGTAGAAGACTTCAGAAACCTTGCACAGGCAGTTTTAGATGCAGCTGTTTCTACGAACGCTACTTCTAAAGAAGAATTACTTGCTACGCCACAGGCTGATGGCCGTTCGCTTCAGGACCACATCACTGACCTGATGGGTAAGATCGGTGAGAAAATTGATGTTGCATCTTACGAGACTATCACTGCTGAGAAAGTTGTAGCTTACAACCACTCTAATGGTAAATTAGGTGTACTTGTTGGCCTTAACAACACAAACGGTACTGATGTAACTGAAGTTGGTAAAGATATCGCTATGCAGATCGCGGCTATGAAGCCAATTGCTCTTGACAAAGACGGCGTTGATGCAGCTACTGTAGAGCGTGAAATCGAGATTGGTAAAGACCAGGCGCGCCAGGAAGGTAAGCCAGAGGCTATGCTTGAGAAAATTGCTCAGGGTAAACTGAACAAGTTCTACAAAGAAAGCACGCTGCTTAACCAGGAGTTCGTTAAAGATTCTTCTTTAACTATAGCTCAGTTACTTGAGAAGACCAGCAAAGGCTTAACAGTTACTAACTTTAAGCGTGTAGCTATCGGTGGTTAATTAGCCCCAAAGCATATAAAATAAAAAAGCCCGCTGATGAAGCGGGCTTTTTTATTTTATATGCAATATGCTGCTCAATTAGAAAGAGAATATTCAAATCTATATTCGACCTTATTTTCACTAATCAGATACCTTATCAGGGATATTAATATAGATGTTGCGAAATGGAGGTAATCCCAGTATTCAATTTCAAAGTTATCGTAGTCATCACTAAACTTAGGGGGAAAGTTGATTTCTCCATGTACAAATCTTGATCTGTAGTTGTATAGCTTATCTAGTTTTTTCTTATAATCTAAAGGTTGCCCAAGTATAATTGAAGATTTAATCTTTATTTGATTCATGATATTTGTATTACCTTCAGCCAAAAGAGCTTCTATTCCTAACACTGTCCAAAAAAGTATAGAGGTGTCATGCTCGTGCAAAGCTGAAAACTGATATGAGAAAGCATTAATAGCCCTATGAAGTTTATTTTTACTACAACCATCAGTATGCAAACTATTATCCTTAAACCAAGCTAAAGTCTTAGACAATTCTAAAGTTGTTATTTTTGGCCAACCAACCTTTAAAGCATGTTCATATGCATAATCAATTGTACTTAATAGTATTTCGCTTTTACCTAAATATGAATGATCATTTGAAAGAATCACACCTTCCAAAAAATCTACTTTAGTTGCATAAGTTAAGCTAATCAATAAAGACAATTTGGAAATGATATTATCAGCTTTTATTTCAGCAAAAATTTTATCATCTATAGTATATACTAAGTTTAATTCAATTTTAATAAAGGTATTAGTAGCTCCAACTCTAAAGAAAGAATATCCTTCTGATATAAGTTCTATTTCTTTATTTACCTTTCCTTCAATTGAAGTGTCAATTATATGAAAGCTAAGGCTAGCAATATATTGATGCCCTACTTCATAATCTATTAACTCTCTAATTTGGTCAGTCTCTGAGAGTTCATGAAAGTCTTTGAGAAACCTTTCAAATTCACTATTAAGTTTAGGTATTTCAGGCCCTCTAATTGGGATATAAATTATCATTGAACACAGATTTCAGAAAATAATAGTAGGAGTTTAAATAGATTAATAATTACCCATTCCTTCTCACTGTACTCACAAACGCATCGCGCATATCTACGAAGCGATTCACCACAGCTTCAATAAATTCATCATCCAGTAAGGCAAGGGCGCCTTCATCTCCGTTCACTTCGGTTTCTTCAATTTTGTAGATCTGCTCCAGGTTGGCTTTCTCCAGTTTCAGGATATACTTTCCGTTATAAGAATGTAAGGTGATCTTTACATGTGGATTTGGGATGTCTGCTACTACTCTCATAGTTTATATGTGCTGTTTAGTTAGTTTTGTTAATGTTTAAATCGGGACAAGAATAACCCACCCCTGCCCCTCCGAGGAGGGGAATTAAAAATTCTTTTGTCCTTTGTCAAAAACTCTATTGTCGATAAAACTATAGTTACTCCTCAATGGCAATGCCCATCAACTGCATAAGTTTGCTAGCGTTAAAACTACCGCAAATGCCGCGTTGCAGTTTATAGTCAAACAGGATTTTATCGCCTTCTATCGTGCTATTAAAACTATAGTTTTCTACGCTGCCAGCCAGTTCTTCTTCCATAGCACCAAGTTCCAGGTCGTGTGTCGAGATCATGCCGGAACTATAGCGGTTATGCAATTGCCTAATCAACGCCATGGCTCCTAAATGCCTGTCGCGGGAGTTGGTACCTTTCAGAATCTCATCCAGCAAATAGAAGACGGGTTCGCCCTGTTCGGTCATATTCAGCAGTATACGCAGGCGCTTCAGTTCGGCATAAAAAGACGAGGTACTTTCGGCAAGATTATCTACAGTGCGCATGGCGGTGTAAACCTGTGCAGGAGCAACGCGCAACTTACGGGCACAAACAGGCGCACCGGCAAAAGCCAGCACCATGTTTATACCCACCGTCCGCAGGAAAGTAGTTTTGCCAGACATGTTAGAGCCGGTAACTATAATGGTGTGCCCTACTCCCTGCATCGAAAAACTATTGGCAATACGTTCCGATACAAAAATAAGCGGGTGCGCCAGCTGCTCCGCTGTAAACTCAAAAGGCACATCACTGATCTCTGGTATGGCATGTGCAGGGTTCGCGTACTGGTGCGCAGCTATGCTGGCTATAGTTTCGAAATTGGCCAGCACATCCAAAGAGCCTTTTACCTGCTCCAGGTAACGGTCGCGCCAGTTCTCCAGCCGGTACATCCATAGGAAATCCCACATCAGGATCGTGTTCAGGAAGAAAGCCATGAGCGTGCTCAGCCTGTACGAAAAGAAATCGATGATGGTAGCCAGTTTGCCTAACGCTACGGATGACTTTACATTACCTACGTGCAGCTGCTTTTGTAAATCAACGAGCATCGGGGCATGGAACTGGTGTTGTTCAATATGCTGCAACTGTTTTGTATAGCTCTGCATGGCTTCGTAGATAGCAATGCTGTTGTCGTAAAATGCATCCCGCTCAATCCTGTACTTATAAGCCAACAACGACTGCACCACCAGTAAGCCAACAGCCGGATAACCGGAGTAACCATAAAACCACGCAACTATAGCCACCAGCGTAACTATAGGAACTATAAAAATCAGGGGCTTCAGGTAGGTGTGTTTGCTGTAGAAGCGGTTCTCCTGTAGCCAGGCAAAGAAATCCTCCTTACTTTCCTGTATGTGTTTATAGTGCCGTGGTGTTGCCAGCAGGTTTTGCAGCCAATCTATAGCAGTAGTGCCGGCAAGCTCAGCCACAGCCTCCTGACGCTGTAATATCTCCGTTTTAGATGCTCTGTGTTGCAGCCAGGCTGCCAGCTTTGCTTTGCCTATAGTTGTAACCGATCGGTTTATAAGCTGGAAAAGTGAGTTTGACCCAAAAATATCGAGGTCAGAGGTATACGGGTGATGATCATCTGTAAATTCACGTCCGCTTTCGAGTTTGCTGATGTTACCTTTCAGGCGGTCCAGTTCTTCGAGGTTAAGTTCGTGCAGTAAGCTCAGGTGTTGTCGCTGATACTCCAGGCAGGTGTGCCAGCGCATGACAACTACAAAAAGCATATACCCGACAACTATAGCAAGGGCACCCAGCAGGGTATTACCGGTACTAAAGAAATGGTAAGCTGCTGCAACGCCGGCCACAAACAGGAACACGCGCAACCACGACACACGCGATGCCTTGCCTGCGGCTATAGTTTCCTGTTGCTTAAAAGCGGTTGCCCGCGAACTATAGATCTCTGATGGATTATGCTGCATGTGTTAGATAGTAGCGATGCACTTCAGTTCGATAGCAATTGGCGTTGGCAGGCTGCTGATCTCTACCGTAGTGCGGCAAGGCTGGTTATCCTTAAAATACTCGGCGTAAATGCGGTTATAGGTCGCAAAGTCAGCCTTCATGTTTGTCAGGAATACGGTTACATCTACCAGTTTATCCCAACCGGAGCCGGCATCTTCTAAAATGTAACGCACATTCTGGAATACGGAGCGGCACTGAGCTTCGATGTCGTAAGAGGTAATGTTTCCGGCTTCGTCCAGTTCAACACCAGGTATCTTTTTAGTGCCGCGCTCGCGGGGGCCAACACCAGATAAAAATAACAGGTTGCCAACTTTGCGCGCATGCGGATATAGCCCAACCGGTTCGGGGGCTTTGGATGAATTAAGTATCTCTTTTTGGTTTGCCATAGTCAAATATAAGCAATGTGACCTAATATACCCTACCTAAACGCAAAGAGCCGGCGCTTGGCCGGCTCTGAACTATAACAAAACAACATTACACAAACAGGAAGATCTATTGGGTAAACCTTACGTCGCCGTACTTAGAGGTGATGGAAACAGCTGCTTTAGGCGAGGCTGTGCCAAACCGACCTTTATAGTCTGCAGAGGTATAGTCCTTTTCTATTGAGGTAAGGTTAACCAGGTCTTTGTTAACCTTAAAATCGCCATACTGCACATTTACATCAAAGTTAAAGGCAGAGTTATCGGCAAAGTTAAGCGAGATCGGAAGGTAAGTACTTGCCAGCCTGATGTTTCGAACGTTACTGCTGATGTTATTTACGCGGAACGAGCCGTATTTCATATCCATGTTTAGCTCTTCGCCCAGCTTGCCTATCGTTAGCTCGCTGTATTTACTGTAGCCTTTCAGATCTTTTGCTTCTGAAAAGTTGATATCAAAATACGCTATCTGTAAGTTGCCGCCGTTTATATAGCCGCAGCTACCAGAACCATACGTTAATTTAAGATTGTTTTCTGCGTTGCCCATACGGTCGCTTTTCAGGTTACCATATTTCATATCAACATTTACTTTACCTTTCAGGGCTGCCAGGTATACATCTCCATAGGTGTTTTTTACAGTAAGCGCATTGCTCTCAGGCATGTAAATCGTATAGTTTATCTCTGATGAGCTTGGGCCCGACAGCCTAGACTGCTCGTAGACTGTTCTTAGCGAGATGGTATTGCCCTCTCTCCCCTCTTCAATTTTCATGCGGCTCAGCATCTCATTTACCTTACTTTCAGACCCGGCCCTGGCGATCATATCTACCTTCACCTTTATCTCATTCTTGTTCCAGGTATTTACATGCACCCGGCCAAACTTATTGCTGATGTTCAGTACATCAGAGCTGTTCACTTTGTAGGTCTTCTCAAATGTTTTCCGCTTTTCGGCATCGTACATAGCGCCTGCTGCGGGTTGTATGTTAATATTTGGCTGCACATTCGTCCGGATGTGAGGTACAACTATAGTTCTGACATTCGGGATAACTATAGCTACAGCTCCGTTAGGGCATGGTGCAGCCGGGGGTGCAGGCTGGGATGGTATATCCGGCGCTTGGCGACCGAGTACCATAGCAGGTGCCATTACAAGCATAACGGCCAGGCAGCGTAAAGATCTATACATTAGTTTCATTGCTTAAAGGTTCTTCGGTTGTTGTTTGCTTTTGGAGTTTTTCAATTTTCTGGAGCACTTCCAGTTGGCGATTCAGCACCTCGATCCGTAGCTGCAGATTCTGGATCATGGCGTTCATCACTTTATCAGAGTTAGGGCTTGTTAGTAATTGCTTTTTTAGTTGAATGTAGCTGCTGTCAAGGCGTGCTATTTCGCGGTCTATATCGCGTTTTTCATCCAGGCCGAGCACTTTCATGTCGTATTCGCTCAGCTCTTCGCGTTTATCTTTTAACTGGCTGGTATAATAGGCTTCTACCTCTACCAGTTCAGGGGCAATTTTATTGATAGCGGGCTGGTTTACGGCGGCAATCGTATAGTTACCATCGGCTGTACGCTCTTTGGTTATCCACAGCGTAAGACCGCAACCTATAAGTAATAATATAGCGGCTGCTACCCGCATAAAAGCCATGTTACCACTAAAGCTGAAACTATCGCCAAAGCTGAACTTAATTACTTTGGTAGTCTCTTTGGGCTTCGCCGATATCTCCTGACAGATCTCCTGCCAAAGCTCCGGCCGCGGCTCGTACACATCGAAATCATCCCGATGCTCGCTTACAAAATCTTTCAGTCTATCTTTCATTTTCGTTGTTGTTTGTTTAATCAGGCCGCAAAATGTGGCGCACTCATAATCTCCAGTAGTTTTTTCCGGGCTCTGCTGTACTGCGACTTAGAAGTAGATTCCGAAACGCCCAGTATCTCTCCTATCTCGGCATGATCATAACCTTCCAGCAAGTATAAGCTCAGCACAACCCGGTACCCGTCTGGCAACCGTTGTATGGCGCGGCGCACGTTTTCCACCTGCCATTCTGTGTCATCATCTTCGCTTATGTCATCGGCTACTTCGGCGGCTACGCGTTCATCCATGGGCACCAACTCTGCACGGCGCTTCCGGATTGCATTGATAGAGGCATTTACCACTATTTTTTTGAGCCAGCTTCCGAACGAGGCTTCAGACTTATAGGCGTGTAGGTTTTTAAAAGCGCTGATGAAGGCTTCCTGAAGTACATCTTCAGCTTCGGCGTAGTCGTTAATGATGCGCATGCTCACGTTAAACATGGCCTTGGAGTATAGCTTATATAGTTCGTACTGTGCCCGGTTGTCGCCACCCTTGCACCGTTCCACTACATGCTGGTTTACGTCCTGATAAGTAGATGTCTCCAAGTTACTCCAGTTTAGCTATTCTGTTTTTTTGTTACGTCATCAATGGCTTTGCCGCCTTCTCTCCTTCATTGCTTTCTCCCTACTTCCACACTAAAGACAAAAGCATTAAGGTGAGGTTGCATCAAGTTGCAAATTTTTACTGATATTTTTCCGTTGCCTCGGCGCTACCTATAGTTTACCACGTTGCAGCACCGTATTCACAAAAAAAGCCAGCCCTGTAGCAGGGCTGGCTTCTATAGTATATTTTGTCAGAATCAGGATTTACAGGATTCAGAACTGGCGCCGGTATCTACCCGGTTCCGCACAGTGGGTGAGAGCCTCCGGACTCGCTGCGCTATAGTTGCAAAACACGGCCTTTCTTAATTTATACCTATAGTTTCATAATGGAGACGCAAGGTATTGCGTCTCTACATTCTGGCTAATCCGTTAATTTCGCCTCAAACTATAGTTTCAGCCTAATCCTAAAACCCTTTCAATTTTAAAAGTCTTAGTCCATGATATCGAATTTGATACCTTGTGCCAATGGCAGTTCGCGGCTATAGTTTATTGTGTTGGTCTGGCGGCGCATGTAAATTCTCCAGGCATCAGAACCAGACTCGCGGCCGCCTCCTGTATCTTTCTCGCCACCAAAAGCTCCACCAATCTCAGCACCAGATGTACCGATGTTCACGTTGGCAATACCACAGTCAGAACCCCAATGGCTCAGGAATGCTTCGGTTTCCAGAAGGTTGGTTGAGAAGATAGAAGAAGACAGTCCCTGCTTCACGCCATTCTGTAACTCGATCGCATTTTCCACGTCGCCGCTGTATTTGATCAGGTAAAGAATCGGAGCAAATGTTTCTTCCTGTACCATTTCGTAATGGTTTTCGGCCTCTACTATAGCTGGAGTTACATACGTTCCCGTTTCGTATCCGGCTCCTGACAAGATCTCACCACCAGTAAGCACGTTGCCACCTTCCTTCTGCACATGTTTTAAAGCACCCTGGAAAGCCTTTACAGCATCCTTATCGATGAGCGGTCCAACCAGCGTAGTGCTGTCCAGCGGATGGCCAATAGGCAGTTTAGGATATACTTTAAGCAGGCGCTCTTTTACCTGTTCGTAAACATTTTCGTGGATGATCAGGCGGCGGGTGGAGGTACAACGCTGACCGCAGGTACCAACCGCACCAAATACGATCGCATTCATCGCCATTTCCAGGTCGGCATTTTCAGTTAGTATAATGGCATTGTTACCACCAAGCTCCAGTAACGATTTACCTAAACGCGCACCAACTGCTTCGCCTACTTTCTTACCCATTCTGGTAGAGCCTGTTGCCGAGATCAATGGTAATCTTGTATCATTAGCCATTAAGCTGCCTATTTCAGCATCGCCGATGATCACGTTAAAGATACCTTCCGGCAGGTCGTTTTCGGCTAACACCTCTCTTATAATGTGCTGGCAGGCTATCGCTGTTAATGGTGTTTTCTCAGATGGTTTCCAGATCGTTACATCGCCACACACGCCGGCAAGCATCGCATTCCAGCTCCAAACGGCTACCGGGAAGTTGAATGCTGAGATAACGCCAACTATACCAAGCGGATGGTATTGCTCGTACATGCGGTGCTGCGGACGCTCCGAGTGCATAGTATAGCCGTGCAACTGGCGCGACAGACCCACTGCAAAATCGCAGATGTCGATCATTTCCTGCACTTCGCCTAAGCCCTCCTGCAGAATTTTACCCATCTCGTAGCTCACCAGTTTGCCAAGTGCTTCTTTGTGCTCGCGCAGCTTATCGCCTATCTGGCGCACAATTTCGCCACGCTTTGGTGATGGCACAGTGCGCCATGTTTTAAAAGCCTGTTGCGCTGTAGTTACCACCTGCTCGTAATCTTCGGCAGTTGCCATGTTTACGGTTGCAATCAGGCTGCCATCTGCCGGCGAAAGAATATCGCGTGTAGTTCGCCCTTCTTTTCCGCCCCACTCAAGGCCGGTACTATAAGCAGGGTTAATTTCTTTGATACCTAACTGGTGCAGCACATCGGCTATATCCTGTTTAAGCGGCATTTCATCTATGGTCTGTTTCATAAGTTTTTACTTTGTGATTTTTTATACTTTATTCTCCTTTTTATAAGGAAAAGCTCTGATCTATAGTTCTGACCAACAAATTGATCTTATACAAAGCTAAAAAATAAAAAAGCTTCTGCAAGGCTGCAGAAGCTTTCTGTTTGTAATGTTAACGGTTTCTTAACCTTTACCGATCGGGTAATAAGCTTTCAGGCCATCAGGATAAACACCTTCAATGTAAACTACACCACCTTCAAAGCTTTTCAGGTGTTTTTCTACATCAGCAGGCTCATTTACAGGGTATTTATCGATTCTGGTAATAATAAACCCATCTTTAATACCTGTTTCGCGGAATTTGCTGTTACGAACACCTGATATTTTGGCACCGCCATCTATACCCAGTTTGTTCATTTCCTGCTTGGTTACCGGCTCAAACGTAGCACCATCAAATGTTACTGCTTTGGCAACGGCACGTTTCGTAATCTCGGTGCTGGAATTCAGGTTCTTCAGCGTTACGTTCGCTGTTTTCTCTTTTCCATTACGCAGGTACTGTACTTTTACTTTATCGCCAGGACGGTAACGGGCTACCTGCTCCAGCAACTGCGACGATTTACTAATATCTACCCCATTTATGGCGGTAATCACGTCGCCTTCCTGTAAGCCGGCTTCTTTGGCACCGCTGTTTTCTGTTACTTTAGCGATATAGACACCATTCAGGGTCTTAAGTCCTTTTTCTTTAGCTAAGGCTGCATCAATTTCCTGGATGTTTGCCCCAAGCAAGGCGCGCTGTACTTCACCATATTTCAGGAGGTCATCCACTACTTTGCTAACTATAGCAGATGGCACGGCAAACGAATAGCCGGCAAAAGAACCTGTTTGGGAAGCAATAGCTGTGTTAATACCTACCAGGTCGCCGTTCAGGTTTACAAGTGCACCGCCTGAGTTACCAGGGTTTACGGCAGCATCTGTCTGTATAAACGACTCAATGGTCATATCTACCCCATTCTGAGGCATTTCGCGCTGGTTAGTGCGCAGTATATTTATATTACGGCCTTTGGCACTAACTATACCGGCTGTTACAGTAGAGGTCAGGTTCATTGGGTTACCAACGGCAAGCACCCATTCGCCAACCTGTAGCTCATCGGAGTTACCATAACGGACAACCGGTAACTTATCGGCGTTTATTTTAAGCAGGGCCAGGTCTGTATTGGGGTCGGTACCAACCAATGTCGCTTCAAACTTGCGTTTATCGTCCAGCACCACTTCAATTTTATCAGCTCTGTCTATAACGTGGTTGTTGGTAACTATATAGCCATTAGATGCCACTATAACGCCCGAGCCGGAACCCATTTGCGGGCCACGTGGCACACGCTCGCCAAAGCCATCGCCAAAGAACTCGCGTAAAAACGGATCCATCGGGCTGCTATAGTTTTCTGATGAGCGGACACTGTACTCCGTCATAACGTGTACTACGGCCGGCGTTGTTACCTGTGCAGCTTTAATAAAGTTAAGTCCTTCGGGTACCGCATTGGTGCTGCTGCGCATCTCGCTGGTGTAGCGAACATTCGGGTAGCGGGTTTCTTCCTGACTTGTATTTTGTTGATTGTCGTCTTCCAGCAGCTTATAGCTACCTACCGCAACACCACCGCCCAATAAAGCAGAAAGTGTGAGGCCAACGATAAACTGTTTAGTCTTCATGTACAGAATAAGGTTTTTAGGTTAATATGGTTTTAAGTTAATATATAGGTAAGGCTATATTGAATAGTATAACGCTATTGTTGTATACGGTAGTACACTACACTTGGCGAAACATGTTACCTAAGTTATAAACAACAAAAAAGAGGCCAAAGTTTTTTAGCCTCTTTTTTGCTTATAGTTCTTTATCAGGCTTCTACAGATTTTCCGTTCTCTGTAGTTTTAGCCTTTTTAGGTTTTGTAGGTGTAGTTTCGTCCCTGTCTTCTTCCGATGAGATGTTGATCTGTCGCTTCATAGTTTTATGCTCATCTTTCGGGATAGAAACCATGAGCATACCATTTTCCATTCGTGCTTTTATTTTATCCGGATTTACATTGTCTGGCAGGTAGAAAGAGCGGTTAAAAGTGCCGTATTGCGTTTCCAGCATCTGGTAGCGACGTCCATCACCTTCGCTCTTTTCAAATCTGCGCTCCCCTGTTATAGTTAGTCTGCCCTCCTGGAAATCAATGCTTACATCCTCTTTCCGAATGCCTGGCAGCGCTACTTCAATTTCATAGCCATTCTGGGTTTCGCAGGCATCTACGTGCGGTGTAAAGCTGGTTAAACCTTTTGAGTTTACAGACTCATTAAAAAATCTGTCTAACATAGAACTGAACGACTGAGGCATGTTGTTTTCCATGCCTGTATACCTGTTAAGTGCCATAGTTACCTCCTTTTTATAGTTTGTTTATAGTTCTGAAATCTATTTACAACTATAGGACAGTAAAAAATATGCCAACAGAATAATCCTGACTAATCCTGAAACATTGTCACTGCTTAAAACACCAACACGGCTAACCACCTGACTATTTAGCAGTTACACAAAGCCTAGTAAGTAATACTGGCAGTTTCCGGGGTCCGGTTTAGTGTATACTTTATCTCCAGCCCAACTATAGGTATGATGCGGTTACGTTTAGTTGTATAGCCCTCCTGCAGCAGTTGGCCGTCTTCGTCAAACTCAGGTGGCACCATTACATAGTAGCGATCTGTCTGGCGCATAAAGTAGGGGTTAATGCGTAGTTTTTCGGTTAGCTCATAGTTCAGGCTCAGGCGCAGGCGGGTGCGGTCTACAAAACGTTTCTCTTCATTTTCATCTTCTTCCTTCCCGAACTCAGAGACAAGAAGCACCTCGTAGCTTACAGATGGTGTGATAAATTTATTCTTCAGAGGCAATCGCTTGCCCAGTTCGCCAGTCAGCCTGAAGTTGCCGAATGCCTCCATTTCATCCTGTATCACATACTCGAAAAGTAACTGCTTGTTAAAGTACAGGCTTTTCAGGTTACCATTGTGCCTGATAAACGGTGACAGGAAAAACGACTTTGGGAAGTTCTCGGCTGCATGGCGAACTATAGCTCCACCCCGCCAGTGTTCCGACAAGGTATGCTCATACCCCAGGCTCAATTCAATGCGCTCAAAGTTACTGAGCAAACCGGAATCGTTAAGATCGTTGTAGCGGCTGTCGGTGTTAATGTGGTATTGGTTCTGCAGAAACAGCAAGCCGTCTTCACCTAAGCCGGCACTCAGTTGTAGTTCCGGCCAAAGCGTGGTTGGCAAGGTAAGCTTACTCTGCGCCTGTGTTAGCAGCGGCAACAGCAACAGGAGTACGAGGAGTTGTTTTTTCATCCGGGTTTTAGCAGCAATTATAGTACATAACCACTTTTTGTAACGCTTTGGAATAAGCTATCCAGCGACCATCTTCTTTCCCTAACAGGTAGTAAAAGCCAATACTGTTTGGGTCACTTTTTAAATCCTCCCAGGCAGTTTCATCCGCATAGTAAGGGTCAAATTCCATTCCCGACTTTATAGCTGGAGTTGCAAAATTCTTTTCTTCAAAAAAGGTATCAATGCGGTTCAGGATAAACTTATCCCACTCTGCCGGGCTTGCATTTTCCGGAAGGTCATAATTTATCAGGTCAATTGCAGCAAACTTCTCCTGGTATATGAGCTCACCCTTACTGCTATGGATCTCAAAAGTCACATCCGCTGTCTGTACAGAATCGCCTTCCAGTGTAATTCTAAAAGTATCTTTGGTTGCCGGGTCGGAGAAAGCATGTTGCTTTACTGACTGCTTGATAATGTTAGTGCTTACCTCCTGCGTTTTCGCTTCTTGCTTACGTTCTTTTGAGGTACAGGCAAGCAGCAACATACATAAACTTAAAACCAGCAACTTTCTCATAACTATAGTTTAAGACCTTAATTCCTGCAGAGCTACAAAAGCCATCAGGCCAATACTTGTTTCCAGGGCAGTTTCATCAATATCAAACGTCGGCGTATGCACTCCTGAAATAATGCCACGGGCTTCGTTACGGGTACCCAGCCGGTAAAAGCAGGCCGGAACTTCCTGCGAGTAGTACGCAAAATCTTCGGCTCCCATCCAAAGGTCAAGGTCCACAACGTTCTCTTCGCCTAAATATAGTTCGGCAGCAGTACGTGCTCTGCCAGTCAGTTCAGGGTCGTTCTGCAGGAACGGATAACCGTTCTTAATATCGATATCGCAGCTGCCGCCCATACTTTCGCAAAGTCCTTCGGCAAGTTTCTTTATTTTCTGATGCGCCTCTTTTCGCCAGACCTCGTTCATCGTCCGGAAAGTGCCTTCTATCTTCACTTCATTCGGAATTACGTTAGTAGCGCCTTTGGCTTCTATTTTCCCAAACGTTAGCACTGTCGGGGTTTTCGGACTGGCATGGCGGCTCACGATCTGCTGTAAAGCAACTATAAGGTGCGCTGAAATAAGCACCGGATCGATGTTCATTTCGGGCATGGCTGCGTGGCCCCCTTTGCCTTTAACGGTTATATAGATCTCATCGGCACTGGCCATGTACATACCAGCCCGGAAACCAACTTTACCAGCCGGCAACAACGGAAACACATGCTGCCCGATGATGCCTTCCGGAGCCGGATTCTGCAACACGCCTTCTTTTATCATGATGGAAGCGCCACCCGGAAATTTCTCTTCACCCGGCTGAAACACCAGCTTTATAGTTCCTTCAAACTCGTTGCGTAGTTCCTGTAAAATACGCGCAGCACCCAGCAACGACGCCGTATGTACATCGTGCCCACAGGCATGCATCACGCCTTCTTTTTTTGATCTATACTCTACCTCATTGGCTTCAACTATAGGCAAAGCATCCAGGTCAGCGCGTAACGCTATAGTTCTCCTTTCCGGGTTCTTACCTTTTATTAAAGCTACCAGGCCGGTTTCCGCCATTGTTTCAGCAACTATACCATAACTTTCCAGCGTCTGTTTTATATAGGCTGCCGTATTATATTCTTCGAAACTAAGTTCCGGATTAGCGTGAATATGGCGGCGCACCTGCACCGTATCGGGTGCATACGCTTTTGCCAGTCCTTTTATTTTATCTGCTGTGTTCATTTGTTCTATTGCTGTAGGGGAAGGATGAGCCTACGCCTCCCGAGGGATAAACCCTTTAAGTTCTCTATTTTTTGTCATCCTGAAAGGATCTTGTGCGTCAGTAGCATAGGTTTAACCTCCTTTCCACCAAGTTTCTTTACAGAATGACAGAAAGTTCAGTTGGGCCAGACAACCCAACTATAGTTTGTTACTAGCCTGGCCGGTCACTACATTCCTCAACTAAAGGTAGCAAAAATAAAAAACGTTGCGAACCTGTTTGGCTGCAACGTTTCATTTATAGTTTGTTATAGTTATTCTACTTGATATTGATCTGATCCTGCACGATCTGGGCATTTGGTATCAGGTCTGAGATCTGGTTTAGCACCTGCTGCGCTTCTAATCTGCTGAAAAAATCGCCAACCTTTAACCGGAAATTCGGCTGGTTGTAAGTCAGATAATCTTTTACTTCCGGTACCCGCCTTGCAATAGACTTACGAAGATCCATGACCGTTTGCCTTTCAGAACCATTATAAGCCAGAATCCTGTAGCCTTGGGCGTATTTGATGTTCTTATTCACGCTTGCTACCGTATCCATCAGCACAGCAACTTTGTCGTTTACGTGGTGTGTTGGTTCCACGCGTGCTGTAGTTGTAGCTGCATCAGCAGCCGGGTAAGTCGGGCGGTAAACACTCAGGTCTTCCACCACTTTATCTTTGCCACCAGACTTCACAGTTTTATCCGAAGTGCTTTTTGCCGACGACGACGCACAGCCTGATGCAATAACTATAGTTAGCGAGAGTAAAAAACTAACGATTCTGTTCATGGGAAACAATTTGAATACTGGCCGAGCAACCTAACCTGTCGGCGCCCGCCTTTATTAACGCCTGCGCATCTTCGAATGTTCGGATGCCACCGGCTGCTTTAATTTTAATGTGTGCCGGCAATACGCGGCGCATCAATTCTATATGTTCTACGGTTGCGCCTTTAGCCGCAAAGCCCGTTGATGTCTTCACATAATCCACGCCAGCATTTACACAAAGCTCACAGGCCTTTACAATTTCATCTTCTGTAAGCAATGCTGTCTCGATGATCACTTTCAGTTCAGCCTCTTTTAAATGGCAGTATTTAGCCAGTTCGCTCAGTTCATTTTCTACTTCGCTGAACTTTCCCGATTTAAAAGCCGAAATGTTAATTACCACATCTATTTCATCTGCGCCGTCAGCAATGGCCTGGTGCGTTTCCAGGAACTTTACTTTCGGGTGATTGTAACCTAACGGAAAACCAACTACAGTGGCCACTTTTACACCAGAGTCGGCCAAGCGCTCTTTTGAGGCAGCAACATAACAAGGCGGTATACAAACTGCTGCAAAACTATAGTTGCGGGCCTCATCGCAAACCTGTAACACCTGCGCTTCTGTAGCATCAGGTTTTAGTATGGTGTGGTCTATATAAGAAGCAAGATTTCCTGCCATAGAGTTAGACGTTAAACAAAAGGCTAAAGACTTCTCTTTTTACCTTTCCAGCATTAAATAAACATAAAGCAGCCACTAATTTGGGTTAGTGGCTGCGGGTATTTTAGTCTTCAATTATTGAACAGCGGTTGTGCAGCAGGTCGTCTTCTACAGTCTTGTATTTAACGTCCTTCACTACACGGCCATCCAGGTACTGCACGCTTACGCGGTCGTTACGTCCGGCTACTTTTTGTGAGTGTGCCGGCATAATTTTCTCAGGTTCCGGAGCCGGCATAGATGTATGACCAGACTGGTTCTCGAGCGATGAATGCACTTCCTGCTTCTGCTCTTTTAGTACCGGAGGCTTTGGAGCCATTGGCGGCCTAACCGGCTGCTGAACCTGCTCTGGTGCCTGTACCGGTATAAACGCATGGAAAAGGAAAGCAATCGTTTCTTCGTTCACCTTACCGATCATGCGCTTAAACAGCTCAAATGACTCAAACTTGTAGATCAACAGCGGATCTTTCTGTTCGTAAACCGCATTCTGTACGCTTTGCTTCAGGTCGTCCATCTGGCGCAGGTGGTCTGTCCAGGCCTGGTCTATAGTTCCCAGTGTAATCAGTTTCTCCATAGCACGGAGCAGTTCCATACCATGCGACTCGTACGTTTTGGTCAGGTTAGCTACAGCAGCAAGCTGGCGTTTGCCATCTGTAAACGGTACCGCTACGTTCTCGATCATTGGTCCACGGTTCGCATGGATGTCAGAAATGATCGGGTAAGCATGGTCAGCGACCTGCTTGTTGCGGGCCAGGTAATGATTCAGTGCTTCGTTGTATAAACGCTCCACTAACAGGTTTGCCTGTCCGGACTTGAACTCGTTTTCTGTGATAGTTGACTCAATACCAAATACACGCAGTACATGCAACTGGAAGTTATCGTAATCGTTGATGTTTTTATAGCTCACGATCACATCTTCACTGATATCATAGATCATGTTCCAGATATCCAGCTCCAGGCGCTCGCCGTAAAGGGCGTTTCTGCGGCGCTTATACACAACTTCACGCTGTGCGTTCATCACGTCATCGTATTCCAGCAAACGCTTACGCTGTCCGAAGTTGTTTTCTTCTACTTTCTTCTGCGCACGCTCAATCGAATTGGTGATCATCGAGTGCTGAATAACCTCTCCTTCTTCCAGACCCATGCGGTCCATCAGGCGGGCAATTCTGTCAGAACCGAACAAACGCATCAGGTTATCTTCAAGCGATACAAAGAACTGCGAAGAACCCGGGTCACCCTGGCGACCGGCACGACCACGCAACTGGCGGTCTACACGGCGCGACTCGTGGCGTTCTGTACCAATAATGGCCAGACCACCCGCTGCTTTGGATTCTGGTGCCAGTTTAATGTCGGTACCACGACCAGCCATGTTGGTAGCTATAGTTACGGTACTTGGTTTACCAGCTTCTGCCACAATTTCGGCTTCTTTCTGGTGCATTTTAGCGTTCAGTACCTGGTGCTTTATCTTACGCAGGGTAAGCATGCGGCTCAGCAATTCCGAAATCTCTACCGAAGTTGTACCAACCAGTACCGGGCGACCAGCTTCTGTTAAGGCTACAATTTCGTCGGCAACAGCATTGTATTTCTCACGAACAGTTTTGTAAACTTTGTCGTGCTCGTCTTTTCGTTGGATCGGGCGGTTGGTCGGAATTACAACCACGTCCAGTTTGTAGATATCCCAGAACTCGCCTGCTTCTGTTTCGGCAGTACCCGTCATACCAGACAGTTTGTGGTACATACGGAAGTAGTTCTGCAGCGTAACGGTAGCGTAAGTCTGTGTGGCATCTTCTACCTTCACGTTCTCTTTCGCTTCAATGGCCTGGTGCAAACCATCAGAATAACGACGGCCTTCCATTACACGACCTGTCTGCTCGTCTACGATCTTCACCTTGTTATCCGGCGTAACGATATACTCGGTGTCTTTTTCGAACAGCGTATAGGCCTTCAGTAACTGGTTTATAGTATGGATGCGTTTCGATTTCTCCTGGAAGTCTGCGATCAGGTGTTCTTTTGCCTGCAGCAGTTCTTCGTGAGAAAGCGATTTATCATTTTCCAGGTTGGCAATTTCAGTACCGATGTCCGGCATGATGAAGAAGTTCGGGTCTTCGCCCTGGCCTGTGATCAGGTCTACGCCTTGCTCCGTCAGTTCTATCTGGTTGTGCTTCTCATCTATCGTAAAGTATAGCGGCTCATCGGCTTCCGGCATCATACGGGAGTTATCCTGCAGGTAGTGGTTCTCTACTTTCTGCATGATAGCGCGGTTACCTGTCTCGCTCAGGAACTTGATAAGAGGCTTGCTCTTCGGCAGACCACGGTACGCTCTGAAAAGGGCAAGTCCGCCTTCTTTTTCATTACCTTCCTTAATAAGGCGTTTTGCTTCTGTCAGGAAGTTATTAACAACTTTACGCTGCGCTTCTACCAGCATCGAAATGCGTGGCTTCAGGATATGAAACTCGTGCTCATCGCCACGCGGCACCGGGCCGGAAATGATCAATGGCGTACGGGCATCGTCAATCAATACAGAGTCAACCTCATCGACCATGGCGTAATGGTGCTTGCGCTGTACCAGGTCCTGTGGCTCGCGGCTCATGTTATCACGCAGGTAATCGAAGCCGAACTCGTTGTTTGTACCGTAGGTGATGTCTGCTTTGTAGGCGTTACGACGGGCTTCAGAGTTTGGCTGGTGCTTGTCTATACAGTCGATGGTAATACCATGGAACTCGAACAACGGTGCCATCCACTCCGAGTCACGACGGGCAAGGTAATCGTTAACCGTTACCACGTGCACGCCACGGCCGGAAAGTGCGTTCAGGTAAGCTGGCAGTGTTGCTACCAGTGTTTTACCTTCACCTGTCGCCATCTCGGCAATTTTACCCTGGTGCAGTACTATACCACCTATCAGCTGCACATCGTAATGCAGCATTTCCCAGGTTATCTCGTTGCCGGCAGCTTCCCATTTGTTCGCCCAGATCGCTTTGTCGCCATCCAGTTGTACGTTTGGTTTGCGGGTAGCCAGGGCACGGTCCATGTCGTTAGCGGTAACTACCAGCTGCCCGTTTTCTTTCCAGCGGCGGGCAGTCTCTTTCACTACAGCAAAGCCGACAGGCAGCACTTCCATCAGCACTACTTCCAGGTCTTTGTTACGTTGCTTTTCCAGCTCGTCTATCTCCGAGAAAATAGCTTCTTTCTGAACAATGTTCAGTTCCTGCTCATCAGCCACACGCTTGTGCAGGGCTGCAATTTTATCGTCAATAGATTTCAGTCGCTCGTTAATTACCCCTCTTATCTCAACTGTTTTATGGCGCAGCTGGTCATCCGTGAGGTTCTTTAATTTTGCGTATTCTTCATTAACCTTAGATACATAAGGTAATACCTCTTTTATATCTTTGTCGGACTTGGTTCCGAATAGTTTCGCAACGGTTTTACCGAAAAAATCAAACATCTGTGTCGGTTGTTCTTAAATGAAATTCTTTGCTTACAATATGTCAAAAATAAGCTGTTTTTCTGACATATCGAATGTCTGTACTAAAACAATACCATAAAAATACCCACATAGGTTATCTGCCATATTTACCGGAAAAGTATAGCTGGTTTACTATTTACCGTTTATAGGGCTAATTAACTATGACAGAACAGGTAGGTTTTGCTTACGGAGGTGTTATTTTTTTGATTGCTAGCAGGTAGCAACTATAGCTTTATACGTTTCATGCTCCATTTCAAATCTGATTTCTCCCCTTCGGGTTAAGCCTTTAGGTTGCCAGCCGGCTTTGCAGTAAAAGGTTTCTGCCCTGGTTCCGGGACTTGTGGAGAGCCATAGTTTACCGATGCCCTGTTCAAAACTATAGTTAAGCATCAGGTTGTGCAGCTTTTTACCTATTCCCTTTTTTTCATGATTTGGGTCCATAAACAGCGCCCAGATGTTCGCATCCGATAGATCAACTATAGCAAAGCCAACTATAGCACCCTCTATTTCGCAAACCCAGCCAGCACCTTTTTCTTCCAGCATCTCCCTGTACGATTCGGGCGTAACCAGGGCAGGGTTAGATAGGATGTTTTCTTTTACAGCCATGCGCACCCACGACATACCCGGTATATCAGCTATAGTTGCCTTCCTGAATAACATACTATAGCTCCTGGTGACTATGGAAAATACGCTGCATTTCAACTACATTCTCCCAGCCATCAGGGGTCAGAAACCATTCTTTAAGAATACCTACCTGCTCAAAACCGCTTTTAGTGAAAAGATTTATGCTTGGCAGGTTTGTGGCAGTAACCGAACAGTATACCTGGTGGAGCCTGAGCGTGTCGCGGCAATAATTCAGCAGCAATTTAAGTGCATCGGCGGCATGGCCATTGCCTCGATATTCTTCTGTAATAACTATGCCTATGCCAGCACGGCGGTGTAAAGGGTCAAAATCATACAGATCGATGGCGCCTATAGTTTGCGCTTCGTGGTTGCAGACAATTAAGCGGAGTTGCTTTACGGTATAGATATCCAGGGCGGCATTCTCGAGGTACTGCTCCAGCACAAATTTAGAGTAAGGTGTAACCGTATTGCCTACATGCCAAACAGTTGTGTCGTTTTCTAAAGAGTACAGAAACTCCAGGTCGGTAGGTTCGAGGGCACGCAGGTAGGTTTGGTTTGTTTTCAGGAACACGGGGCTATAGTTTGTTGAATAGTACAAGCTACATAAAAAAGAAAAGACTCCCAACAATTTATAGTTGCTGAGAGCCTTGTTTTATAGTTAGGGTTATAGTTTATGTGCTATAGTTTAACCCACCCCTGCCCCTCCCGAGAGGGGAATTTCTACTACAGCTATAGTTTATGTTATAGTTCTATAGTTTTTGTTTGTCATCCACCTACCCCCTTCAAAGGGGGACTTTTTTACTTGTCATCCTGAAAGGATCTTGTAATCAAGTTGCAAAGGCTTAACCTCTCTCCCACCAGGTTTCTTTACAGAATGACAGTAAATTTTTAGTCTATTATAGTTGAATTACGCATTCCCGAATATTCCCCTTTGAAGGGGGCGGGGGATGGTTTACGATTCCAGAAAAATCTATAGTTTAAACCGCAACTGTACCGGTAAATACCTGCTTGGCTGGGCCGATCAAATAAATGTATTTAAAGCCGTCGTTACCGGATCTTTCAAAAGCTACTTCCAATTCGCCGCCCAGCACTTTTACTCTTACCGGGTCCAGCATTCCTTCAAGTCCTGCAACCAGCGCAGCAGCTGTAACCCCTGTCCCGCACGAAAGGGTCTCGTCTTCCACGCCACGCTCGTAGGTGCGTACAAATATTTCGTTATCGCCTGTTTTCTGCACAAAGTTTACGTTAGTGCCAACTGCGGCAAAACGGTCGTTGTACCGGATAGCGCGTCCTTCTGCAAATACATCTATAGTTTGCACATCATCTACAAAACGGATATAGTGTGGAGAGCCGGTGTTCAGGTAATAATCTTTACCAATTCTCTCTACTCCCTGCACGTCGTTCATCTTTAGCTGTATCAGGTCGCGCTCTATACTTGCCTGGTGCTCGCCATCGGCTGCTAAAAAGCAGGCCACGTCTTCTATTACACCCAGTTGCCGGGCAAAACGAACAGTGCAGCGTGCGCCATTTCCGCACATAGAGCCCACGCGGCCATCGGCGTTATAGTACACCATCTCGAAATCGTAGTCCGGGTGATCCTGTAGTAATATTAGACCGTCGGCGCCAACCCCCACGCGGCGGTCGCAAAGGTGTTTTACCAATGCTTCGTTCTCCCCTGGGAAGGTCATTTTCCGGTTGTCGATCATCACAAAATCGTTGCCGGTACCCTGGTATTTATAAAAACTGATTGCCATGTATCTGAAACAATTAAAACAGCTGGTTCGTGCCCTATTATGGTGTGGCAGATAATGCGTAATTTTACCGCCTTATAGGCACCACGCCTGAAATAAACGACAAAGATATGTATTCCTTTCTTACAACAGAAAACTGGGCCGATTACGAGTTAGTGGATAGTGGCAACTTTGAGAAACTGGAGCGTTTTGGCCAGTATTATGTAGCCCGCCCCGAGCCACAGGCCATCTGGGACAAGCACCTGCCCGAGCAGGAATGGCAGCGCATGGCCAATGCCGTATTTACCCGCGACAAAGGCAGCCAGGAAAAAGGCCAGTGGAAACTGAAGAAAGGAATGCCCGAGCAGTGGTTCATCAACTATACCTACAACGGCCTGAAGCTGCGCTTCCGGTTGGGTTTGTCGTCGTTTAAGCATGTGGGTTTGTTCCCGGAGCAGGACGCTAACTGGAAGTTTATTTACGACACCACCCGCAAATTAAAGACCCCACAGCCAAAAGTACTGAACATGTTTGCCTACACCGGTGCTGCCACGCTTGCTGCCAAAGCCGCCGGTGCCGACGTAACCCACCTCGACTCTATAAAGCAGGTTAACTTCTGGGCCCGCGACAACATGGAAGCCAGCAACCTGGACAACGTGCGCTGGATTGTGGAAGACGCCATGAAATATGCCCGCCGCGAAGTAAAGCGTGGCAACAAATATAACGGCATCATCCTGGACCCGCCAAGCTACGGCCGCGGCCCGAACGGCGAAAAATGGCAACTGGAAGACGAGTTGAACGAAATGATAAAGCTTTGCCGCGAGATGCTGGACGGCACTGATTATTTCCTGCTGATAAACCTGTACTCGATGGGCTTCTCGGCAATGGTGCTGGACAACCTGATGCGCGGTACGTTTGGCGACATGGTGAAGAACGAAGAGCTCGGCGAACTATACCTGCATGATAGCGGCGAGCGCAAATTGCCGTTGGGTACTTTCTTTAGGTTTACTTCGGTGGGGAGGTAGATTCAAACTCTTAAAATTATTAGTTATACTGCTATATAAATTATATCAATTTGAAATATGGATGAATTAGATGATTTTAAATTCGATTATGAAGGGTATAAAGAATATAGTAGGCGAGAGTTCATTAAATATGAATTTAATCAATTAGAAAAGATAACGGATAAATGGGGCTTCATAAGGCAAATGTATATGGAGTTGATGCCAGAAATTATATCTGCAGCTAGACGTGATATTGCAATACCTATTAGTCCTTATTTTCTTGACTGGAGTTCTCATTTTTCTCCAATTGAATTTCATGCATGGTGCTCTATCAGGGCTATGAGGATAGCGCTTTATCCCCAGTTCCCCTTATTTAATTACTTTGTGGATTTCGCTAATCCTTATCTAAGAATTGGTTTGGAATTAGATGGGAAAGACTATCATGATGTGGACAAGGATAAACAGAGAGATGAACTACTGTATAAGTTTGGATGGAAAATATTTAGAGTTCAAGGTAAAGAAACAAATACTGAATATAAGGAGTCAGGCGAGATAGAATCTGATTACATAGACTTTCAAGATGAGAATCAAAGATATAATGACTTATCTAACTGGTTGTTGAACACTAGTGATGGAGTTATTAACGCTTTAAGAATTGTCTATTTTGAAAAGGAACATCACGACGAGCTAATTTGGAGATTAGCTATTAAAACTTTAGAGAAGCATAACTTGGTTGGTTTTACTATCATCGATACTGATTAATAAAGAGAAATCTAAGATTTAAAGCTCAGCCTTCAAACAATCATCAATTAACAACCAACTATGAACAATCGCCTTGCACTAATCGACATGGGTACGAATACATTTCACTTGCTGGTAACGGAAGTGAATGAGCAGGGGCAGTTGCGCGACCTGTATAAAACTAAAGTACCAGTGCGTTTGGGCCAAGGCGGCATCAGCAATGGTAACATCGCTCCCGAAGCTTATGAGCGGGCTCTTAAAACGCTGAAAGATTTCCGGAAGGTGATTGATGAGCATGGCGCTGAAACAGTTCGGGCAATGGCTACGAGCATGGTGCGCAACGCTGCCAACGGCGACGATTTTGTAAAGGACATCTACAAACAGACCGATATTGAAGTAGAAGTGATAGACGGTGCCCGCGAAGCCGAACTGATCTACTATGGTGTGCGCTTCGCTGGTGTGCTGGATGAGCAGACAGCCCTTATCATGGATATTGGTGGAGGCAGCGTGGAGTTTATACTTTGCAACAACCAGGAGATTTTCTGGAAACGCAGCTTCGAGGTAGGTGCCCAGCGCCTGATGGACCAGTTCTTCACCGCAGACCCGATGCCAGCCGAAAGCATAGCCGCCGAAAAAGCTTACTTAGCCGAGAAACTACAACCACTTACCGAAGCCATAGCCCAGTATATACCAACTATACTTGTAGGCTCATCCGGCACCTTCGATACGCTTTGTGATATTGATGCACTCCGCAAAGGTGACACTTCGCGCCAGCAAATTATACCGCCAGCTTCAGAACTGGCCATGGAAGATTTCTATAGTATCTACAGAGAGTTTTTGAGCAAAACCCACGACGAGCGTTTAGCTATCCCCGGTATGCTAGAAATGCGCGTGGACATGATCGTGCTGGCAACTATACTGGTAGATTTTGTGCTGGATAACTATAAGCTGCAGAAGATTCGGGTATCGTCGTATGCGCTGAAGGAAGGTGTTCTGCAACAGATGCTGGCGAAGTAAGTTGTCTGAATCAGGACTTTCAGGATTTAGGGATTAACAGGATTTAAGACCTCGTAGCGTGCGCAGCTCCTACGAGCGTCTAGCTAAAAGCTATAATTTCTGATTTAACCCACCCCTACCCCTCCAGGGAGGGGAATTTTGTTGTTGCTATAGTTAAGGGTATTGTTTTATAGTTACTGTTTTGACACCCCTATAGTCTCCTCAAGGGCAGAGCCGATCCTATTAAATACAACCTCTTTAAAGCCCTCGCGTCCCGCGAGAGTGAGTTAGAGTTACATAGTGGCGTCCCGCTACTTGTGCCGCAGGCACAGGTTAAAGCGGCCAGAGTCCGCAGGTAGCTCACACTCGCGGGACGCGAGCGAGAGCGAATTAGAGAATGAAATGGCCTTGCTCACAAGAGGACAGTTTCTGCCACTGCTATAGTTTGAGTTATAGTTCTATAGTTACAGCCTGTTGAGCGGACAGGTCGCGATCTGTCCCTACGAAGGGTGACTTTTTGCTAGTGCTTGCCCAACAGTCATTTCGACCAGCGGGAAAAATCTGAATTAGCTATAGTTACAGACCACGCACAGGACAGGTCGCAACCTGTCCCTACGGAAATAGCACCACGATAAAGCGATGCAACTATAGTTTCTCAAGTAAACTATCGTTGCAGCTATCGAGCTGCTCGCAGTCTTTGGGTTGAGCGCCTTTGATTTATTGCGGTGGCGTAGCCAACACGAGCGCAGCGAGAGTAGCAAGAAAGCAGCAGCGCGATGCCCTTATCGAGGGCCCCTCCCCCAAGACGGGGCCTCCCGGCCGTGAGGGCACCAAAGCCAACTATAGAACGATAGGTAGGTAGAGCTCCCAGGATGAGAAGTAACTATAGAAGAAAAGACTTAGTTCGAAGTGTAGAGTATCAAACTATAATCCGAGATAGATTTCTCACTTTGTTCGAAATGACAAAAGAGAAACTATAGAACATAGAATTTTCCTAAGCTAATGCTCAGAATGACATTGAAGAAGCTAGATGCAACAAAAAAGGCAGGATATTCTCCTGCCTTTTTGCTTTTAAGCTTTTGCTAAACGCTTTCTTTCCTTTTCGTAAGCCTTTCTCAGCTTTTTCAGATCGCGGTTGTTACTGGTGTGCTTCATGGCTAAAGCTTCTGCATCGTCTTTTAAACCCAACTGCACATCCTGCGACGCCAGCTGCTTGCCAAGTTGCTCCTGTACACGCTTCGTTTTGCGGTTTTTATAATCTTTCTGCAAAAGTATAGTTAGCAGGTTAATGGCAATTTCTTCTTCGCCCTGGCTGGCATAGTACTGAACTACTTCAGCAGTAAATGGCAGCTTGGTTGTTTCCTTGGCATAGTTGTACAGCGAGATATAGTCCAGGCCGAAACGGTTTACTTCGTAGGCCTTATAATGCTTTTCTGCCTGGTTGTAGGTTTGCAGAGCTTCGGTGTAGCGACTGCTGGCCACAAAACGGTTTATATCTTCGAGCATTTGCTGGTATCTAACTGCGGGTAGTATCGCTTCACGTCCGTCTTTAGCTGTAAAGTCAGCTAGCTGGCAGACAGTATTATCACCGGCAACTTTAAGGGCAGCAGTATAAGCTTTATCAGCAGCCAGGAATTGTTTGTTACGAGCCAGTTCTTTTGCCTGCTGCAGATGGTCGTCGTAGGCATTTTGCGCATTCTGGCATTCCTGGGTTACAATACGGTCGCGGAGCAGGTTATACTTGCCAACTACCTCTTTATCCTGAGTTAACCCATAACGGCCCTGCATGGCTATTGCTTTAGAGGCCAGCGCACGTGCATCGGTCAACTGGTTGTTCATGGCTTGCTGGTAACCGGTTTGTAGTTCGGCCAGCAATACCGGTTTGGCAGCTTTCTGCGCAAGGGTGCCAAGCTCATTCACTTTTTTAAAAGTATACCTGTCCTGTAGTTCCAAGGCGGCATCGAACTGGCTAAGCGCAGCTGTATAATTTTTGCTGTTCAGGTAGCTTTTGCCTTTATCGATGTACGTTACATAGTATGTATATTTTACCTGATTCTGTAAGTCAATGGCTTCGGTTGGCTGCGGCATTACATCCCGGTAATCGCTCTGGAAACGCAGGGCTTCCTCGGCTAACTTATCGGCCTGTGCTATGTTGTTACGGCTAAATTCGCGCTTTCCTTCTGCTATAATGTTGTGATACATACCTGTTGCGGCACGACCTTCCCCTTCGCGCAGGGCAGGCATATTACAACCTAAGCCGCCAACTCTGTCACACATTTCGCGGGCATTCCCGAAGGCTTGCAGCGCCGCATTATAGTCTCTGTTGTTAACTAAACTATGGCCGCGGTTGATGTGCGATGTGTAAATATCATGCGCCAGCACCTGCGCCATCTGGCGGGTTTCCGGGTCAATACGCATTCCGGTCAACACATCCAGGGTACGGGCGGTGGCTTCGTTCAGGTAACCGTTCACAAAATCAAGGCGGGCTAACTGCAGGTGCGATGGTGCAAATTTTGGATTTACTTCCAGCGACTTTATAAAATAAGCCTGCGCTGCATTTCCGTTTCCGGTTGTTACAAGGCTCATTCCTTTGTTAAAGAACTGCAGATCCATGGTGCTCAGGGCATAGTCTACAGCACGGCGGCGTTCCTTCATCAGGCGGTTCAGGTCGGCCATTTTATCTGTCAGATGTTGCGGGTCGTACTGGCGCAGGTTCAGTTTATCTCTATAGTTTTCATCCTTAATGCGCTCATACATGTCTTCCATCTGGCGCAGGTTACGGTCGTGCAGGCTGATGCGGTCTACATCCTCGGGCTGAATACGGCTTACATCCTGCAGGGCACGGCTTATGGTTGCTTCGGCAGTGTAATAATTTTGCACCAGTTCCTGGTATCTTTTAAAGCGGTTTACACTTTCTGAAGTATAAATCAGCTCTTTCGGCTCTACCACCAAACTATAGTTCTGATTAGCGGTAGTTGTATCAGGCATGGTTACATCCAGCACTACCACTCCTTCTTTACTGAAAGAAATATTGGTCAGGTTAAAGGCCTGCAGTTCTTTTTTCCTGCCATCCAGCAGTTTGATCTTCGCATTCAGCTTTTCGGGTAACAGTACATCTTCTACGCCAAAGCCTTTGTAGGTAACATCGCTATTAACCCCAATTTTGCTGAGTTTAACTGTTAACTGCAGTGCATTCCCAGTATCGGCAATACGGGCCTGCTGCTCCATCCGAACTGTAAATTCCGGGTTACGGGCCGGGCGGCCGCCACCTTTCCGCACATCCCCATCGCGCAGCAGGTTAACTATAGCATTGATGTGTGTCTGGCTACTGTTACCTGTTGTGCTGTACTTTATCAGGTAAGCTTCCGGGGTAGTTTGATCAAAAATAAGTTTGGTCTGGGCCTGTGCCACAAAAGCAGCCAGTAGTATAAAAGCGGAGAGTATAGCTCGTATCATAGTAAAAATATAATTTGCCTAAGCTGGCACAGACAAAATCTGTTCCATAAACTTATTCAGGCTCTAAAGTATATAAAAAAGTACATATTTAAAGCAGTTTACCGAACTATAGCTTTTGCTGAGACAAGGATAAAGCCGGTATTAATGAAGGGTTTAGTAGCAGAATTTATTAATTTGCCGCTCTTACTACCGCAATTCAGAATACATGTATACTTACCGACAATTATTTAATTTTACCCAGGAAATATTTTTAGCCATTGGCTGCCCGCCAAAGGATGCCAAGTTAGCCGCCGAAGTTTTACTGGAAGCTGACCTGCGGGGCGTTGACTCGCATGGTGTAGCCCGACTGAGCGGCTATGTGCGCCTTTGGGAAGCCGGAAGAATAAACCCGACTCCCAACATGCGCATTGTGCACGAAACACCCAGTACAGCCACCGTAGATGGCGATGGCGGCCTGGGATTGGTAATTGCCCCGAAAGCGATGGACATTGCCATTGAGAAAGCCGATAAAGTAGGAACAGGCTGGGTGTCGGTGCGAAACTCCAACCACTTCGGCATTGCCGGCTACCACGCCATGGAAGCGCTGAGTTCGGATATGATAGGCATGGCCATGACAAACGCTAGCCCGCTTGTTGCTCCAACCCACTCAGTAGACCGTATGCTAGGCACCAACCCGATTGCCGTAGCTGTACCAACTAAAAAACAACCACCGTTTGTAGCCGACTTTGCCACTGCATCAGCAGCCAATGGTAAACTGGAGATACTGCAGCGTAAAAACAAGAAAGCACCCGTAGGCTGGATTCAGACTGCCGAAGGCGAAGACACCGATAATGCGAATGAACTGAAAGATGGCGGCGCTTTACTCCCACTCGGTTCGGACCTGGTACACGGCAGTCACAAAGGCTATGCACTGGCGGCTATAGTTGATATTTTCTCGGCTGTGCTTTCGGGCGCCAACTATGGCCCCTGGGTTCCGCCATTTGTTTCATTTCTTAATCCACCTGCCGATCCAGTTGGGAAAGGAATCGGCCACTTTTTAGGAGCCATGCGCATTGATGCCTTCAGGCCGGCTGATGAGTTTAAAGACAACATGGACCGATGGATAGAAACCTTCAGAGCTGCCAAAACCAAGAAAGGTGAAAAAGCAGTGTTGATCCCCGGCGACCCTGAACGCGAAATGACGGAAATCCGCCTGAAAGAAGGAATTCCGTTGCTCGAACCTGTGGCTGAAGACCTTGAAAAGCTGGGCAAAAAGTTCGGTATTAAGTTCTAAACTATAAGATCAACTACAAAACGAGAGCGCCGGCAACTATAAGTTGTCGGCGCTCTCGTTTTTTCAGGAATGATTAACACATCCCTACCTCTCTCAAGAGGGGAATTAAAAATTACTCACTCTATCTTTTTACCGGCCATGGCCTGCTTAATAGAAATCTGCATAACACGCTCTGCAAACGGGCTGGTTTGTTCTTCCAGCGTATCTACTGCTGCCAGAATAGCATCCTTGTCTCCACCAGGCAGTACGTCTTTCAGATTTTGCACATTGGTTCTGGTAAGCTCCACTTCTTCAGCAGTCAGGTGTTGGCCGTTCTTTTCAACAAAGCGCTCTACCTGGTAGATCATCTGCTCGGCAGTAGTACGGGCTTCTATCACCATTCGGGTATTCACGTCTTCGCGGGCGTGCGTAATAGAATCCATCAGCATTTGTTCTACCTGCTCATCTGTCAGGCCGTACTGTGGCTTTACTTCCACTTCCTGGCGCACACCGGAACGCAACTCAATGGCTTCTACTTTCAGGATACCATCGGCATTAAGTATAAAGTTAACATCTACCTTCGGGAAACCAGCTGGCATAGCTGGTATACCTTTCAGGTCGAACTCGGCCAGCTTACGGTTTTCTTTCACAAGGTCACGCTCTCCCTGGTACACCGATATCTTCATGTTCACTTGCCCGTCTACTGAAGTAGTATACTGTCGGCCTGCTTTGGTTGGTATCTTAGAGTTTCTAGGAATGATTGAGTCCATCAGACCACCCATCGTTTCGATACCTAAGGTAAGCGGCGTTACATCCAGCAGCAGAATATCTTTACGGTTACCAGCCAGAATATCGGCTTGTATGGCTGCTCCAAGCGATACTACTTCATCCGGGTTAAGCGTGTTGTTGGCTTGTTTACCAAAAAAGTCAGAAACAGCATCGTACACCATGGGCACACGCGTAGAACCACCAACCATGATCACGGCATCTATCTGCTCGGGCTGTAGTTTGGCATCTGCCATGGCCATGCGGCAACTTTCTATAGTTCGGGCTACAGTTGGAGCAATTAGTGTTTCAAACGTATGGCGCTCTAAATGGCAATCAATAGTTCCGTTTATAGTTCCGGTAAACACTGGCTGAGAGCTCAGCACCTTCTTCGCTTCTTCGGCTTTTAAACGAAGTTCCTGTTGCAGGTTCTTATCCTCATTCACCGTATCGGCAATCAGCTGGTTTTGCTGTATCCAGTGGTTGATGATCGCTCTGTCAAAGTCATCGCCTCCCAAATAGGTATCGCCGTTGGTAGAGAGCACTTCAAAAATACCCTGGTGTATGCTCAGGATAGAGATATCAAATGTACCACCACCTAAATCGTAGACTGCAACGGTTTTCTCTTCGTTCGGGTCAATACCGATACCATAAGCTAGTGCCGCCGCAGTAGGTTCGTTAACTATACGCAACACTTCCAGACCGGCCAGTTTACCGGCGTCGCGGGTTGCCTGGCGCTGTGAGTCGTTAAAGTAAGCCGGTACCGTAATTACCGCACGGTTAACTGGTGTTTTAAGCGAGTGTTCAGCGCGCTCACGCAGTTCCTTCAGTATCTCTGCCGATAGCTCAATGGGCGAATAGAATTTATCTCCTACTCGTATCTTCACTAAACCTTCGCTGTCGTCATCAATTATCTTGTAACCAAAGTAGTCTTTGTGCTCGCCAACATCTTTATACGACTTGCCCAGCAGGCGCTTAACAGAGTAAATAGTATTTGCCGGATCGGTGGTCAGGTAGTCTCTTGCTTCGGTACCAACTATAGTTTCGCCGGTTTTGGTAAAATGCACCACAGACGGCACAATCGTTCCGCGGCCCTGGTCATTAATAGCGATGGGTGTTTTATCTTCAGGATGGATGTAGGCCACCAGGCTGTTGGTTGTGCCCAAATCTATACCTACTATAACTTCTTCCTGCTGAATAGAGCCGGTAGAGAGGTTTATTGCAACTTTTGCCATAGTATCTATACTTAGGTGAGGCCGCAAGCTTATAGTTGCAGCTCAATGGCACAAAGTTACGAATTATTTAGGCAGGGATTAAGTGATATGTGGTTATTGCGGTCTATAGTTTAAGACAAGCTCTAAACTATAGAAACTACTTTTCTTCCTTCGTAACTATAATAAAGACATCCTCATTCGGGCGCTTCATCAGGTATTTTTCGCGGGCGTACTTTTCCAATAGATCGGCATTTCCCATCAGGGCTTTGCGGTCTTTCTCCACTTCTTCCATTTTCTCCATGTAATCTTCTTTCACAGCTTCCAGGTCGCTTAGCTGTTTGCTCATCTGGTACTGTGTAACAAAGTCGTTAGAGTCGAAAAAGAGCATCCATACCACAAACAGGGCGGTTGTGATAAAATAAAAGCTACGGAAGAATTTGGGGATGCGCTTGATCATAGGAACACGAGGGCTAAAAGTACTTACACAAAATAAGGCTGTGGATCATATAACCCACAGCCTTAGAGATAAATATTTTTAAATATTGGATTTTAGAACTTACGGCCCGGATAGTACGCAATTTCACCAAGCTCTTCTTCGATACGAAGCAGCTGATTATACTTCGCCATACGGTCAGAACGTGAAGCTGAACCAGTTTTGATCTGGCCTGTGTTAAGCGCCACTGCCAAGTCAGCAATCGTGTTATCTTCTGTCTCGCCCGAACGGTGGCTCATCACGCTCTTATAACCATGGCGCAAGCCTAAGTTAATAGCGTTTATAGTTTCCGTAAGTGTCCCAATCTGGTTTACTTTGATCAGGATAGAGTTAGCAACACCCTGGTCTATGCCCTGCTGCAGACGCTTCACGTTGGTTACGAAAAGGTCATCACCTACCAGCTGTACATTTTTACCGATTTTCTCAGTAAGCTCTTTCCAGCCAGCCCAGTCGTCTTCTGCCATACCATCTTCAATCGAGATGATCGGGTATTTCTCCGTCCACTCTTTCCAGTAGCTTACCATATCCGAAGACGACAGCTTATCACCGGTAGATTTCTTGAAGGTGTAAAGACCTGTAGATGCATCGTAGAACTCAGAACTGGCCGCATCCATCGCAATCATCATATCGTCACCTGGCTTGTAACCTGCTGCTTCAATAGCCTGCAATACCACTTCGATAGCTTCCACGTTAGATGCGATGTTCGGTGCAAAACCACCTTCATCACCTACGTTTGTAGACAAGCCTTTCTTCTTCAGTACATTCTTCAGGTGGTGGAATACCTCAGAACCCATGCGCAACGCTTCAGAGAACGAAGGCGCACCAACCGGCATGATCATGAATTCCTGGAAGTCGATGGCATTATCAGCATGGCTACCACCGTTCAGGATGTTCATCATAGGCACAGGTAGTGTATTCGCATTAACACCACCTACATAGCGGTAAAGCGGCATGTTAAGCTCCTGAGCAGCAGCACGCGCAATTGCCAGCGACACACCTAAGATAGCGTTTGCACCCAGCTTGCCTTTGTTGTCCGATCCATCCAGCTCGATCATGATCTTATCCAGCAGGTTCTGGTCAAACACCGGGAAACCAATAAGCTCTTCAGCGATTGTATCATTTACGTTTTTAACTGCCTGCAGCACACCCTTGCCCATGTACTTGCCCTTGTCTCCATCACGAAGCTCAACTGCCTCATGAATACCGGTAGACGCGCCAGATGGTACAGCAGCACGACCCATTATACCAGTTTCAGTTATTACATCAACTTCTACAGTAGGATTGCCTCTAGAATCGAAGATCTGTCTGGCTTTGATATCAGTGATTAAGCTCATTAGTTGTTTTGATCTATAGTTTTACTTGATTTTTACTTTGCTCTAATAATGCCACGAAGTCATCAAACAGGTATTCAGAATCGTGTGGCCCCGGCGAAGACTCCGGGTGATATTGCACTGAGAAAGCTGGCTTTGTTTTCATACGCATCCCCTCAATGGTATTATCATTCAGGTTAATGTGCGTAACTTCCACATCCGGGTGATTTCTCACCTGTTCAGCATCTACCACAAAACCATGGTTCTGGCTCGTGATTTCACTTCGTCCCGTAATCAGGTTTTTAACAGGATGGTTTAAGCCCCTATGCCCATTGTGCATTTTATAAGTAGCAATTCCGTTTGCATGCGCCAGTATCTGGTGTCCCATGCAAATACCAAACATTGGTTTAGACTTAGCCAGTATCTGTTTTACACTGTCAACCGCATCTTTCGTAGCGGCAGGGTCACCAGGACCGTTCGAAATAAAATAGCCATCCGGGTTCCACTTCTCCATTTCTTCAAAGGGAGTGTTATAAGGGAATACTTTAACCTCACAGCCGCGTTGCATAAAATTATGCAGGCTATTACGCTTTACTCCAAGGTCAAGCACGGCAACTCTAAATTTAACATCTTCCGGCTTCAGATCATAAGTTTCAGGAGTACTTACCCTTGACGAAAGCTCTAATCCAGCCATGGATGGTACTTCAGCCAGTCTCTTACGCAGCTCGTCAATATCTGTTATCTCCGACGAAACTATAGCATTCATTGCACCTTTGTCCCGAATATGACGAACCAGCGCACGTGTATCAATTTCACAAATACCTACAATCCCGGCCTTTTCAAAGTATTCCTGTAAAGAACCTTCAGCTTTTTTTCTGGAATAATGATGGGAGAAGTCCTTACAAACTAAGGCACTAATCTGTACTCTGTCAGATTCTACTTCATCGTGTTGCACTCCATAGTTGCCAACATGAGATACAGTATTAACTACTACCTGACCATAGTAAGACGGGTCTGTAAATATTTCCTGGTATCCAGTCATACCGGTATTAAAGCAAAGCTCTCCACCGGATGTTCCAATTCTGCCTAAGCTCTTTCCTTTGTAGATCGTACCATCTTCTAATAAAAGAATGGCTTCTGTAGCGGTATGTTTTTTCATCTTAAGATTTTTACAAAAATAAAAAAGGGACACGACTTACGTCATGTCCCTTTAAAATATTTCAAAGAATCAGCTTATTCAGCATCTTTTGACTCTTCTGCAGTTGCATCAGTTTCAGCTGCTTTAGTAGCTTCAGCAGCACCTTCAGCTTTCTTCTTAGCACCACCAGCACGACGACGTGTTTTCTTCGCACCTGCTGCACCAGTTGATGCTAGCATATCCTCGTTGTAATCTACAAGCTCGATAACACACATTTCTGCGTTGTCACCAAGACGAAGACCTGTTTTAAGGATACGCGTGTAACCACCTGGTCTGTTAGCGATCTTTGCTGATACTTCATCAAAAAGCTCCTTCACAGCTTCCTTCTCCTGAAGGTAAGCAAATACAGTTCTTCTTGAATGTGTAGTATCGTTCTTAGATTTTGTAAGAAGAGGCTCAACATACTTACGCAATGCTTTAGCCTTAGCTACTGTAGTAGAAAGACGCTTGTGCAGGATAAGGGAAGCAGCCATGTTTGACAGCATCGCCTTACGGTGAGCAGCAGTTCTTCCTAAATGATTAATTTTTTTACCGTGTCTCATTATTTTGAATTGTGCACGGGCATACCGTCGATCAACCTATATGGGATCGGGAATTATGCCGTAAGTTATTATTCTTCTTCTAATTTATATTTAGAAAGATCCATCCCGAAGGTCAGCCCTTTCTCCTGAACCAGATTCTCTAGCTCAGTAAGCGATTTCTTACCAAAGTTACGGAATTTCATCATGTCAGAGATATCCAGTTGTACCAGATCTCCAAGTGTTCTGATATCCGCAGCCTTTAAGCAGTTGTAAGCTCTAACTGATAGATCCATATCCTGAAGTGGAGTCTTCAGAACTTTGCGCATATGCAGCAGTTCTTCGTCAACAACTTCTTCTTCTTCTGGCTTAGCAGTTTCGAAGGTCATGGTATTATCAGAGAAAAGCATAAAGTGCTGAATTAGTATATTCGCAGCTCCTTTAAGAGCATCTTCCGGATGTATAGATCCGTCAGTCTGAATATCTAACAGAAGCTTTTCGTAGTCAGTCTTTTGCTCAACACGTGTATTTTCAACACTAAACTTCACGTTTTTAATTGGCGTAAAGATTGAGTCTATTGAAATAAGACCGAAAACCTGGTCAGCAGCCGGCTTATTCTCATCGGCAGGTACGTACCCACGGCCCTTCTGAATGGTAAGCTCAACTTCTAATGAAAGATTCTTATCCAGGTTGCAAATCACCAGCTCAGGGTTTAATACTTCAAAGCTTGAAGTAAATTTGCTGATATCGCCGGCAAAGAAAGTATCTGCACCATTGATTGTTACTGTGATCTTATCGTCGATAACTTCGCTGATCTTCTTGAAGCGAACCATTTTAAGGTTCAGGATGATGTCAGAAACATCCTGCACCACACCTTCAACTGATGAAAACTCGTGCAGTACACCAGGAATGCGAACGCTAGTAATAGCATAACCTTCCAGAGAAGAAAGCAAAATTCTGCGTAGCGCATTACCGATGGTTACACCGTAACCTTTTTCAAGCGGCTTGAATTCAAATAAACCATGAAAGTCGTCGGCTTTTTCCATTACAACTTTCTCTGGCATTTGAAATGCTAATATTGACATACTTGCAGTGTTAAAGGTTAAAAATTGATTATGTTGCTTACTTAGAGTAAAGCTCAACGATTAGCTGTTCCTGAATTTTCTCAGGTATCTGGTCGCGCTGTGGCACAGCTATAAACTTGCCAGCCATTTCACTACCATCCCACTCTAACCATCCGAAAGCTCTGGCATTACGAACAGTCAGGCTGTTTGTAATAGCTTCCAAAGATTTGGACTTCTCTCTAACCGCTACAACGTCACCAACTTTTAAGCTATATGAAGGTATGTTAACGATATTACCATTAACCGTAATGTGCTTGTGAAGCACTAACTGGCGTGCTGCTCTTCTTGTTGGAGCAACGCCAAGACGGTAAACAGTGTTATCCAATCTTGATTCAAGTAGGCTTAGTAACTCTTCACCTGTAACACCACTCTTACGAGCTGCTTTCTCGAACAGATTAGCAAATTGCTTCTCCAGCAAACCGTAAATAAACTTAGCCTTCTGCTTCTCAGTCAGCTGAATAGAATATTCAGATTGCTTTTTACGACGACCACGGCCGTGCATCCCTGGAGGATATGCTTTCTTTTTTAATGCTTTGCTTGGGCCGAAAATCTCTTCGTTAAACTTTCTTGAGATTTTGCTTTTTGGACCAGTATATCTTGCCATTTTATTTAATCTACTTTAAAAATTAAACTCTTCTGCGTTTAGGAGGACGACATCCGTTGTGTGGTAGAGGAGTAACATCCTTAATAGTTGTTACTTCGATACCTGAATTTTGCACAGTACGGATAGCGGACTCTCTACCTGCGCCAGGACCTTTAACAAAAACTTCAGCTTTACGCATACCCAGGTCATAAGCAACCTTTGCGCAATCTGAAGCTGCCATCTGTGCAGCGTAAGGAGTGTTCTTTTTAGAACCTTTAAAACCCATTTTACCAGCAGAAGCCCAAGATATTACTTGACCTGCATTGTTGGTTACTGAGATAATAATATTATTGAAAGAAGCTTTAATGTGTACTTGGCCAGTTGCTTCTACAACTACGACACGCTTTTTAGCTTTATCTTTTCTTTTCTGAGCCATGATCAATTAATTATTTAGAAGCTTTCTTCTTGTTTGCAACTGTCTTACGCTTACCTTTTCTCGTACGAGAGTTATTTTTGGTACGCTGTCCACGAACTGGTAGACCTTTACGGTGTCTTAAACCACGGTAGCAACCGATATCAAGAAGACGCTTAATGTGCAACTGAACTTCAGATCTTAAAACACCTTCAGTCTTGTGCTCAGAAGCAATAATATTTCTGATCTCATTGGACTCATCTTCAGTCCAGTCTTTCACCTTTTTGTCAAGATCCACCCCGGCTTTGGTTAAGATAGATTTTGAAAGATTGCGGCCTATACCAAAGATATAGGTTAAAGCGATCTCTCCTCTTTTGTTATCCGGAATATCTACTCCTGCTATTCTTGCCATACTTATTTAATTATCCTTGTCTTTGTTTATATCTTGGATTCTTTTTGTTGATTACATAAAGCTTTCCATTGCGGCGGATAACCTTGCAATCCACACTTCTCTTTTTAACTGATGCTTTAACTTTCATTGTATTTATTTATATCGATAAACAATCCGACCTTTTGTTAAATCATAAGGAGACATCTCCAGCTTCACTTTATCTCCCGGAAGGATCTTAATGTAATTCATTCTCATCTTTCCAGAGATGTGAGCAATTAACTGATGCCCGTTTTCAAGTTCAACACGAAACATAGCATTTGATAATGCTTCTACAATTGTCCCGTCCTGTTCTATAGATGACTGCTTGGCCATTTATAAGTTTTTAGCTTTTTCTATATAATCAAAAGTAGTTAATACTTCTGCTTTACCTTTTCTTATTACTACCGTATGCTCAAAATGAGCTGAAGGTTTTTTATCTCTTGTTCTTATAGTCCAACCATCTTCCTCCTGAACAACATTTCTTGTTCCCAGATTCACCATTGGCTCAATTGCAAGGACAAGACCTTCCTGTAGTTTAATTCCCTGCCCCTTCTTTCCATAATTCGGAACTTCAGGAGCTTCATGTAAATTCCGGCCAACTCCGTGTCCGACTAACTCTCTCACTACACTGAAACCGTTTGCTTCAGCATGCTGCTGTATAGCATGGCTAATGTCACCTAGCCTGTTACCAACTATAGCTTTATCAATTCCTTTTTGCAGACTTTCCTTTGTAACCTCAAGAAGTTTTTTTACCTCTTCGGAAACATTGCCGACAGCATGTGTGTAAGCGGAGTCACTATGGAACCCTTTATAAAAAACACCAGCGTCAACTGAAATAATATCTCCGTCTCTTAATTGGTGCTTTCCTGGAAAACCATGAACAACTACAGCATTAGGTGAAATACATAAACTATAAGGGAAACCATTATAGTTCAAAAAAGAAGGTTGTGCTCCGTGGTCTTTTATAAACTCTTCCGCTCTTTTATCAAGCTCCGCGGTTGTAATACCCTCTTTTATAATAGAAGCTATTTCGCCATGGGCTTTGCCTAATATCAAAGCACCTTGACGAATTAGCTCAATTTCTTCTTCAGTTTTGTAAAAAATCATTTATTAAGATACCATCGCTATATTCTCAGTCCTGCCTCTTAGTTTGCCTGACTTCATCATGCCATCATAATGGCGCATCAGCAGGTAACTTTCAATTTGTTGAAGAGTGTCGAGAACAACACCAACCATAATAATAAGAGAAGTACCACCGAAAAACTGAGAGAACTCTCTTGTTATCCCAAACAACATTGCAATTGCAGGAAAGATCGCTACTAGCGCTAGATAAATAGCACCTGGCAGAGTAATTCTAGTTAAAATAGCATCGATATATTCTGAAGTAGCACGGCCTGGCTTAACACCTGGTATAAACCCACCACTTCTTTTTAAATCATCCGCTATCCTGTTAGGATCTACGCTGATAGCAGTATAGAAATAAGTAAATACTAAAATTAGTAAACCAAAAACTAAATTATACTGCCAAGACGTAAAGTCAGAAAAAGTAGATCCAATATAATTCGCAGTCTCACTTGTATCAGCCCACATTCCAGCTATCATAGATGGCAGGAACATTAAAGACTGAGCAAAGATGATAGGCATAACACCTGCTGCATTCACCTTTAGAGGTATAAACTGGCGCTGACCGCTATATAAAGAATTGCCGCCAACCTGCTTAGCATATTGTACAGGTATCCTTCTGATAGCTTGAGTCAGCATTATCACAGACATTACAACAAAGAACAAAACTCCTAATTCAAACAGGAATAACAGAGCGCCATTAAGTTGCTTTGACAAAAATTCTGCAGCTATTGCTCCAGGGAATCTTGATACGATACCGATCATGATAAGCATGGATATACCATTACCTATCCCTTTATCAGTTATTTTTTCACCTAACCACATACAGAAGATTGTACCCGCTGTGAGTACGATCATTGATGTGATGGTAAATAATGTTGTGTTAATTGCTATTGCCTCACTATTTATAGTGGCAACGAAGCCTACCGCCTGTGCCAAGGTAATAACAATGGTAAGAACTCGGGTAATCTGGTTGATTTTCTTTCGACCAGATTCACCCTCCTTCTGCATTTTTTGAAAATAAGGAACAGCGATAGTTAACAGCTGTAATACGATCGAAGCCGATATATATGGCATTATACCTAATGCAAAGATGGATGCATTACTAAATGCACCACCTAAAAAAGTATCTAACAACCCGAATAAACCGGCCGTATTAGCTTTTAATTGATTAGGATCAACACCAGGAAGAACAACATAAGAACCAAGTCTGAATATTGCTATAAAACCGATTGTATTGAGTATTCTAACTCGTAGATCATCAATAGCAAATATGTTCTTTATTGTTGTTAAAAACTTCTTCATACCTATTAGATAGCTACTGTTTTACCGCCTGCTTTTTCAATTGTTGTTGTAGCTGTCTGAGAGAAAGCATGGGCGTGAACCTCAATCGCTTTATTTAACTCACCTCTACCTAATACTTTTACTTTATCGTTTTTAGAAACAAGTCCATGAGCTTTGAAGAAATCAAAGTTAAGAACAGTTTCTCCTGTGCTCTCAGCTAATGACTGAAGAACATCTAAGTTGATACCTTTGTATTCAACTCTGTTTATGTTCTTGAAGCCATACTTAGGAACACGTCTCTGAAGTGGCATCTGACCACCTTCAAATCCTGATTTCTGCGAATAGCCTGAACGAGACTTCGCACCCTTGTGACCTCTAGTAGAGGTACCACCTCTACCAGATCCGGTACCACGGCCAAGTCTTTTTCTAGACTTTACAGCTCCTTCAGCAGGTTGTAATGAATGTAAATACATTTTATTGTTCTTTTACTACGATCAAATTCTGAACTTTATTAACCATACCAGCAATCTGTGGTGTATACTCAACAGTTACTGATTTATTGATTTTTCCTAATCCTAAAGCCTGGATTGTCAGCTTTTGGTTCTTAGGTCTGTCAATAATGCTTTTAACTTGTGTGATAGTTACTTTCGCCATGACATTAACCATTAAATACTTTCTGTAAATTAACACCTCTTTGCTGTGCAACAGCTAATGGATCACGCATTTTTGCTAAAGCATCAAAAGTAGCCTTCACCACGTTATGTGGATTAGATGATCCTTTTGATTTGCAAAGTACGTCTTTTATACCAGCACTTTCAAGTACTGCACGCATAGCACCACCAGCAATAACACCTGTACCAGGTGCAGCTGGTCTAACCAGTACATAACCACCTGAGTATTTGCCTTCCATTGAATGTGGAACAGTGTGATGATATAAAGGAACTTTTACTAAGTTTTTCTTAGCATCATCAATGCCCTTAGCAATCGCATCAGTTACTTCGTTAGCTTTACCTAAACCGTAACCTACAACTCCGTTCCCGTCACCAACAACAACTATAGCAGCGAAGCTAAATCTTCTACCACCTTTTACTACTTTGGCAACTCGGTTAATAGCTACTACTCTCTCCTTTAATTCGATTTCGCTAGCCTTTACACTACGTATATTGTTCTTCAACATAATATTTTAGAATTTAAGGCCAGCTTCCCTAGCACCTTCAGCCAATGATTTTACTTTACCATGATACAGGTAGCCAGATCTATCGAATACTACTTGCGTAATACCTTTTTCCAGGGCTTTAGAAGCTATTTCTTTACCTACTTTAGTAGCAGTTTCAACATTAGCCTTCGCAGCATCATCTAATTTAGCTGAGGATGCAGCAGCAAGTGTTACTCCTGCAACATCATCAATAATCTGTGCATAAATTACACGATTACTTCTGAAGACAGACAGCCTTGGTCTTTCAGACGTACCAGCTATCTTTCTTCTGATGCTTTTCTTAATTCTTGATCTTCTTTGTACTTTATTAGCAGACATGATGATGATTATTTAGATGCTGTCTTACCAGCTTTTCTTCTTACAACTTCACCAACAAATCGGATACCTTTTCCTTTATAAGGTTCAACCTTACGCAGTGATCTGATTTTTGCAGCCACCTGGCCTAAAAGCTGCTTGTCATTACTTTCTAAAGTAACAACCGGAGCTTTACCTTTTTCTGTAACAGCATTAACTGATACTTCAGCAGGAAGTGCAACGAATATGTTGTGTGAATAACCTAATGAAAGCTCAAGTACCTGACCTTGAACAGATGCTTTAAAACCAACACCCACAAGCTCAAGCTGCTCTTTATAACCTTCACTTACACCAATGATCATGTTGTTGATCAATGATCTGTAAAGGCCATGCATAGCTTTATGACGCTTCTGCTCTGTTGGTCTTTCAACGATGATTTGATTATCTTCTGTTTTTACAATGATATCAGCATCAACAGCAGTAGTTAAAGAGCCTTTCGGTCCTTTTATAGTCACTACGTTCTTATCATCAACTGATATTTCTGTATTGCTTGGCAGAGTGATTGGCAATTTTCCTATACGTGACATTGTCTCTCCTCCTGATTAATAAACAAAACATAATACTTCACCACCAATATTCTGCGTGCGTGCTTCCTTGTCAGTCATTACGCCTTTAGAAGTTGAAACGATGGCTACACCTAATCCATTCAATACGCGTGGAAGCTCATCACCTCCCACGTATTTACGAAGCCCTGGCTTGCTAATTCTCTCTAACTTAACAATCGCAGACTGTTTAGTAGAAGGATTATACTTCAGAGCTATTTTAATGGTACCCTGTACAGCTGAGTCTTCAAACTTGTAACTTTGAATATACCCTTTATCGTACAGTACTTTTGTTATTTCCTTTTTGATTTTGCTAGATGGTATTTCAACTATGCGGTGGTTCGCTTTTATAGCGTTACGCACTCTAGTTAAATAATCTGCTATTGGATCTGAGTTCATTATGAATGACTTAAATAATGATCGCTTTTTTATAAGCGAGCCGCAAAGATAATTATTTTTTCTTTATCTATTATATAGATAATGGAAAAATTACCAGCTCGACTTTGTTACACCTGGTATTTTACCTGCAAGAGCAAGCTCTCTGAACGTTACGCGTGATATTCCGAATTTTCTCATGTATCCACGTGGTCTGCCAGTTAGTTTGCATCTGTTGTGCAATCTGATAGGAGATGCGTTCTTAGGTAGTTTATCTAAGCCTTCATAATCTCCTTTTGCTTTAAGCTCAGCTCTTTTAGCAGCATATTTTGCTACCATTTTCTGTCTTTTAAGCTCTCTTGCTTTTACTGCTTCTTTCGCCATTGCTGTTACTTTTTAATGTTTGTGAAAGGCATACCAAAAGCTTTCAATAGCTCATAACTTTCTTCATCAGTATTAGCTGTTGTAACAAAAGTTATGTCCATACCACTTATGGATTTAATCTTGTCAATGCTGATCTCTGGGAAAATGATCTGCTCTTTAATACCTAAGGTATAGTTACCTCTTCCATCAAAGCCTTTATCATTTACTCCTCTGAAGTCACGTACACGTGGCAGAGCGATCGTAAGAAGTCTGTCCAGGAATTCATACATCTTCTGACCTCTCAGTGTAACACGAGCTCCAATCGGCATACCTTCACGAAGCTTAAAGTTCGATACAGATTTCTTTGCTATAGTTGCAACTGCCCTCTGACCAGTAATAGTCGTTAGCTCATCTACACCAATATCAACTAGCTTCTTATCAGCAACTGCAGCACCAATACCTCTGTTAATAGAGATCTTAGTAATCTTTGGCACCTGCATAACGTTCTTGTACTGGAACTTTTCTCTCAGGGCAGGAATTACTTCTGCCTGGTATTTTTCTTTAAATCTTGAAGTTGCCATATTAGATTACTTCTCCTGTCTTTTTAGAGTAACGTTCAGTTTTACCCGCGCTGTTCTTTCTATTGGCAGTCTTGGTTTTTTCACCAGTTTTTGGATCTACCAAAGTTACATTGCTCGCATGAATTGGAGCTTCAACTTTAGAAATACCGCCCTGAGGATTTTTAGCGCTTGGTTTCGTATGCTTCGTTACCAGGTTTAATCCTTCTATTACTACTTTATTTTTATCTGTTAAAACAGATGTGATACGGCCTGTCTTACCGCGTTCGTCACCAGCAATTACTTTTACCGTATCGCCAGTCTTAACATGAAGTTTTTTCTTATTCATCTTTACTGAGAATTAGGATTTATAGAACTTCAGGCGCAAGTGAAACGATTTTCATGAATTGTTTTTCACGAAGTTCACGAGCTACTGGACCAAAAATACGCGTACCGCGTGGTTCATTGTTCGCATTCAGCAGAACAGCAGCATTATCGTCGAAACGTATATAAGAACCATCTTTTCTTCTGATTTCTTTTTTCGTTCTAACAATAACAGCTTTAGAAACTGTTCCCTTCTTAATATTTCCAGAGGATAAGGCAGACTTTACAGTTACAACAATACGATCTCCGATTGAAGCGTATTTCTTTCCTGTTCCACCAAGGACACGGATGCAAAGAACTTCTTTAGCACCACTGTTGTCAGCTACAGTTAATCTTGATTCTTGCTGTATCATCTTACTTAGCTCTTTCTATGATTTCAACTAAACGCCAGTTCTTGTTCTTGCTAAGCGGACGAGTTTCCTGAATACGTACCGTATCACCGATATTGCACTCATTTTTCTCATCATGTGCCATGAACTTATTGGACTTGCTTACAAACTTCCCGTAGATCGGGTGTTTCATTTTGCTCTCAACAAGCACAGTGATAGATTTGTCCATCTTGTTGCTAACAACCTTACCACTTCTTTCTTTTCTAAGATTTCTCTCTTCCATTTTATTTAAGTATTAAGAGTTAGCTTCAATTTCACGACGACGCAACTCTGTATTCAGACGTGCAATCGTTGCTTTAGACTCACGGATTTTCATTGGGTTTTCCAACGGAGATATGGCATGAGCAAAACGAAGGTTCTGCATGTTGGTCTTCTCAGTGTTAAGCTTCTCTTGTAGTTCCTCTAAAGACAAAGCTTTTATTTCTGAATTTTTCATATTACTACTTCTCAACGTAATCTCTACGTACTACAAACTTTGTTTTAACAGGTAACTTCTGCGCTGCTAATCTCAGTGATTCTTTTGCAACTTCTAAAGTAACACCATCAGATTCAAACATGATTGTACCTGGCTTTACAACGGCTACCCAATACTCAGGCGAACCTTTACCTTTACCCATACGAACCTCTGCAGGCTTCTTGGTAATTGGCTTGTCTGGAAATATTCTGATCCAAACCTGGCCTTCACGTTTCATTGCTCTTGTCATCGCGATACGAGCTGCCTCTATCTGGCGGCTGGTGATCCAAGATGCTTCAAGAGATTTTATTGCAAATGATCCGAATGAAATGGTGCTTCCTCTGTGAGCAAGTCCAGTCACACGACCTTTCTGCATTTTTCTATATTTAGTCCTTTTCGGCTGTAACATTTTCTAAAACTTAATAATGTTAGCAATCAATTACTGACGACGCTTGTTATCTCTGCGTTTCGGAGCACCACCGTCTGTTTTCTTACGGTTGCCTCCTCCTGCATTGCGTCTGTCACCTCCCTGAGAAGATCCTGGTCCTTTGCTTTCTAAACCAGCGTTAGGAGTTAGATCTTTCTTTCCATAAACTTCACCTCTGAAGATCCACACTTTTATTCCTAGCTTACCGTAAACGGTCTGAGCTTCAGATAAAGCATAATCAATATCAGCACGAAGTGTATGTAGTGGAGTTCTACCTTCTTTGTAGTGCTCTGTACGTGCCATTTCAGCACCGCCTAAACGACCTGATACCTGCACTTTGATACCTTCAGCACCTACGCGTAAAGCCGAAGCAATTGCCTGCTTCATTGCGCGACGGAAAGAGATACGTGCCTGTAACTGCTGGGCAATAGACTCACCTACCAGTTTAGCATCTAACTCAGGACGCTTAATTTCAAAAATGTTGATTTGAACATCTTTGTTTGTAAGCTTCTTAAGTTCTTCTTTAATCTTATCTACTTCCTGACCACCTTTACCAATCACAACGCCTGGACGGGCTGTATTGATTGTGATAGTGATACGCTTAAGTGTTCTTTCGATTATTATTTTAGAAATACCACCTTTAGGGATACGAGCTAAAATATATTTTCTGATTTTCTCGTCTTCAACAAGCTTCTCAGCGAAATCTTTGCCGCCATACCAGTTAGAATCCCAACCTTTGATAACTCCTAGGCGAAAACCGATCGGATTTACTTTCTGTCCCATATTCTTACTTATTGGCTTTTTTAGATTTCTTTGATTTTTGCTCAAGTTGCTCTTCAGTCATGCTGTCTATTACCAGAGTAACATGATTTGATCTCTTTCTGATGCGGTAACCACGGCCCTGTGGAGCTGGACGAAGACGCTTTAACATCTTTCCTTCATCTACAAAGATTGATTTAACATACAGATTCGCATCTTCTATCTGAGCATCTTCATTTTTCTGCTGCCAGTTTGATAAAGCAGATAAAAGAAGTTTCTCTAATCTTGCTGCACCTGAATTTGGCTCAAACTTAAGGATACCTAAGGCTTTTGCTACGCTCTTTCCGCGTATTATATCGGCCACTAATCTCATCTTGCGTGGAGATGTAGGCACATTATTTAATTTAGCTACTGCTTCCATGGTTATCGCTTGCCTTTATCTTTTTTAGCTATGTGACCTCTAAAGTTTCTTGTTGGTGCAAATTCACCAAGCTTATGACCTACCATGTTTTCAGTTACATACACCGGAATAAATTTATTACCGTTATGCACTGCAAAGGTATGTCCAACGAAATCAGGAGAAATCATTGATCTGCGCGACCACGTTTTGATAACCGTCTTCTTGCCGGCATCGTTCATCGCAACTACTTTCTTCTCGAGCCTATAGTCAATATAAGGCCCTTTTTTAATGATCTAGCCATTTATTATTTCTTTCCTCTATTAACTATTAACTTCTCAGAAAACTTGTTCTTATTTCTGGTCTTAAGACCTTTTGCGTATAAGCCTTTACGTGAGCGAGGGTGACCACCTGAAGACTTACCTTCACCACCACCCATTGGGTGATCTACCGGGTTCATCGCAACACCACGCACTCTTGGACGTCTGCCCATCCATCTGTTTCTACCTGCTTTACCCAGTTTCACATTCATGTGATCTGAGTTAGAAACAGTTCCCACAGTGGCGTAGCATACAACAAGTACCATTCTCAATTCGCCTGATGGCAATTTGATTGTAGCGTATCTGCCTTCACGAGCTACTAACTGTGCGTATGAACCTGCACTTCTAGCCAAGATAGCTCCCTGGCCAGGCTGTAACTCGATGTTGTGAATAATTGTACCTAGAGGAATATCAGATAAAGGAAGGCAGTTACCAATCTCAGGTGCATTACCTGGACCTGAAATGATAACAGAACCTACTTCGATACCAGTTGGAGCTATAATGTAGCTCTTCTCACCGTCAGCATAAAATACTAATGCAATACGGGCCGTACGGTTTGGATCGTACTCAATTGATTTCACAGTAGCAGGCACGCCATGCTTGGTTCTTTTGAAATCAATCATTCTGTACTTACGCTTATGACCACCGCCCAAATAGCGCATAGTCATTTTACCTTGGTTGTTACGCCCACCAGATTTTTTTAATGGTGCCAACAAAGATTTTTCAGGAGCAGATGCCGTTACTTCGTCGAAGGCTGGCGCTACTCTAAATCTTTGACCTGGTGTTGTTGGTCTTAACTTTTTTAAAGCCATTTCTGATTAATTATATTCCGCTATAAAAATCTATCATTTCACCTTCTTTCAAGGTTACTATCGCTTTCTTGATCAGGGAAGTACGACCAGTCACAGATCCGGACTTTGTATATTTGGTCTTTACTTTACCTATTGATCTCATGGTGGCAACGTTAGTTACAGTTACACCATAAAGCTTTTCTACTGCCTTTTTGATTTCTACTTTATTGGCTTTTTTCTCAACCTCAAAAGCATACTTTCCTACTTCGTTCATGGCAGTGTATTTTTCCGTCACAAGCGGTCTTTTAAGTACGTTCATTACTTATTGCTTAAGAGGTTTTCGATAATATTTACTGACTCTTCTACTAACACAACACGCTCAGCATTCAGCAGGTCATATGTGTTAAGATCCGCAGCAGTTGCCACTTTTACTTTAGGAATATTTCTTCCTGAAAGCACTATGTTTTCATTTGCTGCTGGAATAACGAACAATGTTTTACCAGTAGATTTGATATTGTTAAGGATTGCAATAAAATCTTTAGTCTTCGGCGCCTCTAAAGAGAACGATTCTACTAAGGCAACTTTATTGTCTTTTGCCAGAAGGGAAAGAGCAGATACTCTTGCCACTGTTTTAAGCTTCTTGTTCAGCTTAAAGCTATAGTTTCTAGGCTTTGGACCGAAAACTCTACCGCCACCTACAAAAACAGGAGACTTTATGCTACCAGCTCTGGCACCACCGGTACCTTTTTGCTTTTTGATCTTTTTGGTAGATCCAGCAACTTCGTTTCTCTCCTTTGATTTATGCGTTCCTTGTCTTTGATTAGCCAAGTACTGTTTCACGTCAAGATACATTGCATGCTGATTCGGCTCAGCGCCAAACACAGCATCAGAAAGAGCGATCTTTCTACCTGTATCTTCACCTTTTATATTCAATACAGAAAGCTCCATTTTATTTCTCGATTAAAACGTAAGAGTTCTTGGCACCTGGAACAGAGCCACTAACTACTAAAAGATTTTTATCAGCGATTACTCGCATGATTGTCAGGTTTTGGATTGTAACTCTGTTACCACCTGTTCTTCCTGCCATTCGCATTCCTTTGAATACTCTTGATGGCCAAGAACAAGCACCAATTGAACCTGGGTGTCTAGCCCTGTTGTGCTGACCGTGTGTTTGACCACCAACACCGGCAAATCCGTGACGCTTTACAACGCCTTGGAAACCTTTACCTTTTGATGTTCCTACAACGTCAACAAATTCCCCTTCAATGAATAGGTTGGCATCAACCACATCTCCTGCATTCAATGACACACCTTCTGTATCAAATTCTGCAACCTTTTTCTTAGGAGCCGTATTAGTTTTCTTGTAGTGACCTGCTTCCGCTTTAGTTACTCTCTTTAACTTCTTGTCACCGAAGCCAAGCTGTACTGCAGCATAGCCATCGTTTTCTACCGTCTTCACCTGAGTAACAACACACGGTCCTGCTTGAATAAGCGTTACTGGTATGTTTTTACCATCTGGTGTGAAGAGGCTTGTCATTCCGATTTTTTTACCGATAATTCCAGGCATTCAACTTGTTTTTTTAGATGGATATAATAATATTACCCCTCAGCTATAGCTAAGGGAGTGCAAAGTTAAGAAAATTTAATCTCTCTTTACAACTCTTCTGTAAAATATTCTTAATCAGCCTATAAAAAAGAGAACCATAGTGATATGGTTCTCTTTTTTTATTCTTTTAATGTACTTATCAAACTTTGATCTCTACATCAACACCACTTGGTAATTCTAGTTTCATTAACGCATCTACAGTTTTAGAGCTTGTTGAATAGATATCAACCAGTCTTTTGTAAGTGCACAGCTGGAACTGCTCACGTGACTTCTTGTTTACGTGTGGAGAGCGAAGAACAGTGAATTTATCTTTCTCTGTAGGAAGTGGAATTGGACCACTAACTATAGCACCTGTTGCTTTTACTGCTTTAACGATCTTCTCAGATGACTTATCAACTAAATTGTGATCGTAAGATTTTAATTTAATTCTTATTTTCTGATTCATTTTTGTAACAACTATTTAGCTGACGTTCCTTTAATTTTGGCGATAATGCCATCTGCTAAGTTCTGAGGTACTTGCTCATAATGAGCAAATGTTAGAGAAGCTGTAGCTCTACCTGATGTAATAGTACGAAGGTCGGTAACATAACCGAAAAGTTCTGATAAAGGAACATCTGCTTTAACTACAGTTGATGTACCTTTTGTATCCATACCTTTCATAATACCTCTTCTTCTGTTCAAGTCACCAGTTACAGGACCTGTGTACTCATCTGGAGTAACAACATCAACCGCCATGATAGGCTCTAGAAGTTTAGGAGCACACTGCTTACCTGCCTCTTTGAAACCTTGACGAGCTGCTAATTCAAATGATAATGAGTCAGAGTCAACATCGTGGAATGAACCATGGAACAGACGCACTTTCATCGAGTCGATTGGGAAGCCTGCCAGGATACCATTCTTCATTGCTTCTTCGAAACCTTTCTGAACAGCTGGAATGAATTCTCTTGGAATCACACCACCTACAATTGCATTCTCAAACTCAAGTCCCTGCTTACCATCTTCGCGTGGTCCCATTGTGAACACGATATCAGCAAACTTACCACGACCACCTGACTGCTTCTTGAACACTTCTCTGTGCTCAACAGTTTTCGTGATTGCTTCTTTGTAAGCTACTTGTGGTGCACCCTGGTTCAACTCAACTTTGAACTCACGCTTCATACGATCTATAATGATCTCAAGGTGTAGTTCACCCATTCCACGAAGAATAGTTTGTCCAGTCTCTTCATCAGTATTAACCTGTAGTGTTGGATCTTCTTCAACAAGTTTGGCAATAGCCATACCCATTTTATCAGAGTCAGCCTGAGTTTTTGGCTCAATAGCATATCCAATTACCGGTTCAGGGAAATCCATTGATTCAAGAACTATCTTATGTCCTTGCTCACAAAGTGTATCCCCTGTCTTGATATCTTTAAATCCTACAACTGCTGCAATATCACCAGCTTCCAGTCTTTCGATCTGGTTCTGCTTATTTGCATGCATCTGGAAGATACGAGAGATCCGTTCTTTATTATTTGACCTAGTGTTATACACATAAGATCCTGCTTCAAGCACACCTGAGTACGCTCTCACAAAGCACAAACGGCCTACATAAGGGTCTGTTGCGATCTTAAATGCAAGTCCTGCGAATGGTTCTGCTGCACTTGGCTTGCGAGCTATTTCGTTGCCTGTATCAGGATCAGTACCAATAATGCTTTCTTTATCCATCGGAGATGGTAATAAAGCCATCACATAGTCTAGCATCGTCTGTACACCTTTGTTCTTGAAAGAAGAACCACAAAGCATTGGAACGATAGCCATATCTATAGTTGCAGCGCGAAGAGCTGTAAGAATTTCAGCTTCTGTTATTGACGCAGGATCTTCGAAGTATTTCTCCATTAATCTTTCGTCATAGTCAGCTACTGCTTCCAGAAGTTTCTCTCTGTATTCCTCAGCTTCTTCCAACATATCATCCGGAATCGGCACTTCAGTAAAGGTCATGCCTTTATCGGATTCATTCCAAACTATACCTCGGAAGTTAACTAGGTCAACTACGCCTCTGAAATTATCTTCTGAACCAATTGGTAATTGAAGTGCTACGGCATTGCTACCAAGCATTTCTTTCACTTGCTTACATACAGCAAGGAAATCGGCACCAGAACGGTCCATTTTGTTTACGAAACCAAGACGAGCAACTTTATAGTTGTCAGCAAGACGCCAGTTTGTTTCAGACTGAGGCTCAACACCATCAACAGCTGAAAACAGGAACACCAGACCATCCAATACGCGAAGTGAACGGTTTACTTCCACTGTAAAGTCAACGTGACCCGGTGTGTCAATAATGTTGATATGGTAGTCGTTACCTCTGTATGGCCAGTTAACTGTTACCGCTGCAGATGTAATGGTAATACCACGCTCCTGCTCCTGCTCCATCCAGTCGGTAGTTGCAGAACCTTCGTGCGTTTCACCTAACTTGTGTGATTTACCAGTGTAATAAAGAATACGCTCAGTCGTAGTGGTTTTACCGGCATCGATGTGCGCGGCTATACCGATATTTCTGGTATATTTTAAGTCTCTTGCCATTTACTAGAATCTAAAGTGTGAGAATGCTTTGTTGGCTTCCGCCATTCTGTGCGTATCGTCTTTTTTCTTAACGGCAGCACCTTCACCTTTAGCAGCTGCAATAATTTCACCTGCTAATTTATCCTTCATCGTCTTCTCACCTCTCTTGCGTGAGTAGGAAATCATCCATTTGATTCCCAGAGATACTCTGCGGTCCGGACGAACCTCAGTCGGCACTTGGAAAGTAGCTCCTCCAACACGACGGCTTTTCACTTCTACACTTGGCATGATGTTATTCAATGCTTTTTTCCAAGTTTCAAGTCCGTTCTCTTTTGTTCTTTGCTCTACTAGATCTACAGCATCATAGAAAATTCCATAAGCAACGCTTTTCTTGCCATCCACCATCAGGTAGTTTACAAAACGTGTTACTAATGTCTCTTTGTATTTTGGATCTGGAAGGAGAATTCTACTCTTCGGCTTTGCTTTTCTCATTGTATTAAACGCTATTAATTATTTCTTTTTACCTTTTCCGGCAGCCGCTGGAGCTTGACCTGGCTTAGGTCTCTTAGCACCGTATTTAGAACGGGACTGCAGACGACCATTTACACCTGCGGTATCCAATGCACCACGAACGATGTGGTAACGAACACCCGGAAGGTCTTTTACTCTACCACCTCTGATGAGAACAATAGAGTGTTCCTGTAGGTTGTGACCTTCACCTGGTATGTAAGCGTTAACTTCCTTACCATTTGTTAATCTTACCCTTGCAACTTTACGCATTGCAGAGTTTGGTTTCTTTGGCGTAGTTGTGTACACTCTTGTGCATACACCACGTCGCTGAGGGCATGCATCCAAGGCAGGAGACTTAGAATTATAAGTCAGTTTCTCTCTACCTTTTCTTACTAATTGCTGTATAGTAGGCATTTACAATCTGTTAATTATAGATTTATCCAATTTCAATTTCGGACTGCAAAGGTATAAAATTCACTTTGCAATTTCAAAATTTTAATTTATTAATTATTAGCACCTTATGCTTCGCCAACTGTCCCTCCGAAGTTCATCGGGAAAGATGGTGCTTCATTTGCCTGCTTTATTTCGCCAAAGCTATTTTCATATTTCTTGATGTTATCAGCCAGAGCTGCTAATAATCTTTTAGCATGCTCTGGGGTGATAACAACTCTTGATTTAACTTTTGCTTTTGGCAAACCTGGCATCAGTCGAATAAAATCAATAACAAATTCGCTGCTGGAATGAGCGATCATGGCAAGATTTGCATATTGCCCTTCTGCTACTTCTTCCGTTAACTCAATGTTAATTTGATTCTGGTTCTGCTGTTCTTCTGCCATGGTTCTATTTATTTATTCTGTAATGCTTGCTGCTTTGATTTAGCTGTAGCTTTCTTAGATTCTGTAAGTGAATCGTATTCTTCCTGGCTACCAACGATCAGTTTCTGATACTCTTTCAAGCCTGTACCAGCCGGGATCAGGTGACCAACAATTACGTTCTCTTTCAGCCCCAGCAGCTCATCTGCTTTACCTTTTATAGCTGCTTCGCTCAGTACTTTTGTAGTTTCCTGGAATGATGCTGCTGAGATAAAGCTTTGTGTACCTAATGAAGCCTGTGTGATACCTTGTAACGTTGGACGAGAAACAGCCGGAGATGCATCTCTTACGGTTACTAATCTCAGGTCACGACGCTTCAGGCTAGAGTTCTCATCACGTAAACGACGTGCTGTTACTATCTGACCTGGTTTCATCGTTGCAGAGTCACCAGATTCTTCAACAACCTTCATATCAATGATGCGGTCGTTCTCTTCCATGAACAGGATCTTATCAACCACCTGGTGCTCAAGGAAGCTGGTATCACCCGGATCAAGTATTACTACTTTCTGCATCATTTGGCGAACTACAACTTCAATGTGCTTATCATTGATCTTCACACCTTGTAAGCGGTATACTTCCTGAATCTCATTTACCAGGTACTCTTGTACTGCACCTGGTCCCTGAATATTCAGGATATCTGTTGGCGTGATAGCACCATCTGATAACGGCATACCTGCTCTCACGAAGTCATTGTCCTGAACAAGGATGTGCTTGGATAGAGGCACCATGTATTTCTTCTTCACTCCGTCTTTTGACTCAATGAAGATTTCACGGTTACCACGCTTCACGCTACCATACGTTACAACACCATCAATTTCTGACACAACTGCCGGGTTAGATGGGTTACGCGCTTCAAACAATTCTGTAACACGTGGAAGACCACCTGTGATATCGCGTGTTTTACCGATAGCGCGAGGGATCTTTACTAGTATCTGACCTGCTTTGATTTTCTCACCATCCTCAACTACGATGTGTGCACCTACCGGAATGTTGTAACCTTTCGGCTCACCACTCTTAGGGTTTACAAGTATAGCTGGGTTTTGGGTCTTATCCTTTGTATCGATAATAACCTTCTCACGGTAACCTGTCTGCTCATCTGATTCTTCACGATATGTGATACCCTCAATGATCGACTCATAACCAACGTTACCATCAAACTCTGAAAGTATAACCGCGTTATATGGATCCCAGCTACAGATATTGTCTCCCTTCTCTACAAGCTGTCCATCATTAGCAGTCAGGAATGAACCATAAGGAACGTGGTTGCTGATGAATAATTTACCTGTATTAGGATCAACTATTTTCACCTCACCTGAACGACCCATTACTACTTTTACTGGCTCACCTTCGTTGTTGATCGTGTCTATAGTTCGCACGTCTTCATACTCGATTTTACCAGCAAATTTCGCTTTTATAGTTGCCTCTACTGCAATGTTAGATGCCGTACCACCCACGTGGAATGTACGAAGTGTAAGCTGTGTTCCAGGCTCACCTATTGACTGAGCTGCAATTACACCTACTGCTTCACCTTTCTGCACCATAAATCCTGTTGCCAGGTTACGGCCGTAGCATTTAGCACAGATACCACGCTTAGACTCACAAGTAAGTACTGAACGGATCTCAACAAATTCAATCGCTGTGTTCTCAATGTCACGGGCAACTTCTTCTGTGATCTCTGAACCAGACTCAACTATAAGGTTGTTCGTGATCGGATCATAAACATCGTGTACAGTTACACGACCCAGGATACGCTCAGAAAGTGATTCAACGATATCTTCGTTATCCTTAAGCGCACTTACTTCCAAACCACGTAAAGTACCGCAGTCTTCCTCATTCACAATCACGTCCTGCGAAACGTCTACCAAACGACGAGTCAGGTAACCAGCATCTGCAGTTTTAAGCGCTGTATCGGCAAGACCTTTACGGGCACCGTGAGTAGAGATGAAGTACTCGATTACATCCAGACCTTCCTTAAAGTTAGAAAGGATCGGGTTTTCGATAATCTCACCAACGGAGCCTTGCAATGATTTCTGAGGCTTAGCCATCAGACCTCTCATACCACCCAGCTGACGAATCTGCTCTCTTGAACCACGGGCTCCTGAGTGCATCATCATGAAGATAGAGTTAAAGCCCTGATCTTCATTTTCAAGACGGCGCATCAACGTTTCAGTGATCTGGTTGTTGATACGTGTCCAGATGTCAATAACCTGGTTGTAACGTTCGTTGTCAGTGATCAGACCCATAGAGTAGTTTTGCCATACAGCATCTACATCTTTTTTAGCTTGCTCAACAAGTATTTCTTTCTCCGCCGGAATGTTAATATCACCAAGACCCATTGACAGACCACCCTTATAGGCAGACTGGAATCCAAGTGTTTTGATATCATCCAGGAAGTGAGCTGTACGAGCCATACCTGTTTCTTTGAACACGCGAGAAATTACCTGCTGAAGCTTTTTCTTCGTCAGTAACTCATCAATGTATCCAACTTCAACTGGTACAAACTGATTGAATAATACACGACCAGCTACAGTTTCAGTTAATTTATTTACGATCTGGCCGCTTTCATCTTTAATATTTACACGCACCTTAATATGTGCATGCTTTGAAAGACGCCCTTCGTTTATAGCAATAATAACTTCTTCAGGAGAATAGAAGCTCATGCCCTCTCCTTTGATAGTTTCAGTTTCTGTGCTACGCTTTCCTTTGGTTACATAGTATAAACCAAGAACCATGTCCTGAGAAGGTACTGCAATTGGAGCACCGTTAGCAGGGTTCAGGATGTTATGCGAAGCAAGCATTAGCATAGAGGCTTCCAGGATTGCTGCAGGTCCAAGTGGAACGTGCACCGCCATCTGGTCACCGTCAAAGTCGGCGTTGAACGCAGTACACACTAATGGGTGTAACTGGATTGCTTTACCTTCGATCAGTTTTGGCTGGAATGCCTGGATACCAAGTCTGTGTAGCGTAGGAGCACGGTTAAGGAGTACTGGGTGGCCTTTCAGCACATTCTCCAGGATATCCCAAACAACAGGGTCCTTACGATCAACTATTTTCTTAGCAGACTTTACAGTTTTAACTATACCTCTTTCGATCAGCTTGCGGATAATGAACGGCTTGAAAAGCTCAGCTGCCATGTTCTTAGGCAGACCGCACTCATGCAGCTTCAGTTCAGGACCAACTACAATTACTGAACGGCCAGAGTAGTCAACACGCTTACCAAGCAAGTTCTGACGGAAACGTCCCTGCTTACCTTTCAGCATATCTGAAAGTGATTTCAGCGCACGGTTACCTTCTGCACGAACAGCGTTCACTTTACGTGAGTTGTCGAACAGGGAGTCAACTGCTTCCTGTAACATACGCTTCTCATTACGAAGAATAACTTCAGGAGCTTTGATCTCAATAAGACGCTTCAAACGGTTGTTACGGATAATAACACGTCTGTAAAGGTCGTTCAAGTCAGAAGTAGCGAAACGGCCACCATCCAACGGAACTAACGGACGAAGCTCTGGCGGAATAACAGGCACCATGCGGATGATCATCCACTCAGGTCTGTTTTCAATTCTTGTTGCAGCATCACGGAACGCTTCAACTACACGAAGACGCTTTAACGCTTCAGCTTTACGCTGTTGCGAAGTTTCGTGCGCGGCAGCATGACGAAGCTCGTAAGACAGGTCATCAAGGTTCGTACGCTCCAATAACATCTGTAATGACTCGGCACCCATTTTCGCGATAAACTTGTTTGGATCATTGTTGTCCAACATCTGGTTCTCGCGTGGAAGCTTATCAATCATATCCAGGTATTCATCTTCTGTCAGGAAGTCTAGTGTGTTCACACCATCCTCTGCCAAAATACCTGGCTGAATAACTACATATCTTTCGTAATAGATGATCTGGTCAAGCTTCTTTGTTGGTAAGCCTAACAGATATCCGATTTTGTTTGGAAGAGATTTGAAGTACCAGATATGCGCTACAGGAACAACAAGCTCAATATGGCCCATACGCTCACGACGCACTTTTTTCTCAGTAACTTCTACACCGCAACGGTCGCAGATGATACCTTTATATCTGATTCTCTTATACTTTCCGCAGTGGCATTCCCAGTCCTTAACAGGTCCGAATATTCTTTCGCAGAATAATCCGCCCATTTCAGGCTTATAGGTTCTATAATTTATGGTCTCAGGCTTTACTACCTCTCCGTTAGAACGCTCCAGAATCGACTCTGGAGAAGCTAAGCTTATCGTTACTTTGGAGAAGTCCTGAGTTAACTTTTTGGTTTTTGCAAATGCCATATTATTCTAATAATATCGATACAACTTATTTGCCTTACAGCTATCTGTATTATAAAGAGAGTTAAGCGCTCCGAATATTTCCGGAACGCTTAACATTTACTTTATTACTCCAACGTTATCTCTAATGCCAGACCTCTTAACTCGTGAATCAATACGTTGAATGATTCAGGGATATTTGGTTTTGGCAACACATCGCCTTTTACAATTGCTTCGTAAGCTTTTGCACGGCCAATAACGTCGTCTGATTTAACTGTAAGTATTTCCTGCAGCACGTTAGAAGCACCGAAAGCCTCCAGTGCCCACACCTCCATCTCACCGAAACGCTGGCCACCAAACTGGGCTTTACCACCCAATGGCTGCTGCGTAATCAATGAGTATGGTCCGATAGAACGAGCGTGCATCTTATCATCAACCAAGTGACCAAGTTTCAGCATGTAAATTACGCCTACTGTTACTGGCTGGTCGAATCTGTCACCAGACAAACCGTCGAATAGATATGTTCTACCAAAACGTGGCAGTCCTGCTTCAGTCAGCTCGGCAGAAACCTGCTCTTCAGTTGCTCCGTCAAAAATTGGAGTCGCATATTTACGACCTAATCTTAAACCAGCCCATCCAAGTACAGTTTCATAGATCTGACCGATGTTCATCCTTGAAGGTACACCAAGCGGGTTAAGTACGATGTCCATAGGAGTACCGTCTTCCAGGAATGGCATATCTTCATCACGAACGATACGGGCAACTATACCTTTGTTACCGTGACGTCCAGCCATTTTATCACCCACTTTCAGCTTACGCTTCTTGGCGATGTATACTTTGGCCAACTGCACAATACCTGCCGGTAATTCATCCCCTACTTCCAACGTAAATCTTTCACGCTTAAAGTGAGCAGAGATAATATTACGACGCTTGGTATAGTTTTTCACCAACTCCAGTAACATGTTGTTGGTTTTCTCGTCGCTTGTCCAGTTCTCAAGGATCAGATCCTTGAACATGTTCACCTCTTCCGGAACCGCATAGTTGCTTTCATCCTTGTAAGGGTTCTTTTCAGGGAATAAAGCTTCTATTATGTTCTTTCTGCTGAACTTAGATCCTTTCGTTAAAATCTCATCACCAAACTTGTGCTTGATACCCTGTGTCGTCTTACCTTCCAGCAAGTCAACTAATTTATCAACCATTACATTCTTAATGGCAATAAGGTCTTTCGAATATTTAACTTTTAGTTCTTCAACCTCTTTCTTAGATTTTGCTCTAAGGTTTTTATCCTTTTTAGGACGAGAGAATAACTTAGTCTCAATAACAACACCGTTCAGTGATGGCGGCGCCTTAAGCGAAGCATCCTTCACATCACCGGCTTTATCACCGAAGATTGCACGTAGAAGTTTCTCTTCCGGAGTCGGATCTGTTTCACCCTTAGGAGTGATCTTACCGATCAGGATATCGCCTTCTTTAACTTCAGCACCAATTCTGATGATACCATTCTCATCAAGATTTCTTACTGCTTCTTCGCTAACGTTTGGTATTTCAGAAGTTAATTCTTCTTCGCCACGTTTCGTTTCACGAACTTCCAGCTCAAACTCTTCAATGTGGATAGAAGTAAATACGTCATCACGTACTACTTTTTCAGAGATTACGATCGCATCCTCAAAGTTATAACCCTGCCAAGGCATGAACGCAACCTGTAAGTTACGCCCTAGTGCAAGTTCACCATCATTGGTAGCATAACCTTCGCATAGTGGCTGACCTTTTGTTACACGCTGGCCTGTTCTCACAAGTGGAGTCAGGTTGATGCATGTGTCCTGGTTAGTTCTGCGGAACTTGATCAGTTTATAGGTTACATATTCAGCATCGAATGAAACCAGCTTCTCTTCATCAGTAAGATCATATTTTACAACAATCTTAGTTGAATCCACGAAATCGATTACACCGTCGCCTTCAGCTATAACCAGTGCTCTTGAGTCAATTGCTGCTCTGCCTTCCAAGCCTGTACCAACTATAGGCGCCTGTGGCTTCAGTAGTGGAACTGCCTGGCGCTGCATGTTAGAACCCATCAGGGCACGGTTAGCATCATCGTGCTCAAGGAAAGGAATCATAGACGCTGCCACAGATACAATCTGGTTTGGCGCAATGTCCATATAGGTATAAGTTGATGGCTCCTCCACAGGGAAGTCACCTTCAAATCTTCCTTTTACTCTATCGTTGATGAAGTTACCCTTTTCATCAATCACGGCATTTGCCTGTGCAATGTGGTGGGTATCCTCTTCTTCTGCTGTTAAATATTCTACTTCACCAGCTACGTTCACTATACCATTAACAACCTTACGATAAGGCGTTTCGATAAAGCCCATGTGGTTTACACGAGCATGCACGCAAAGTGAAGAGATCAGACCGATGTTTGGCCCCTCAGGAGTTTCAATAGTACAAAGACGACCATAGTGTGTATAGTGAACGTCACGTACCTCGAAACCTGCACGCTCTCTTGACAGACCACCTGGCCCTAATGCAGATACACGACGCTTGTGCGTCACTTCTGCCAGCGGGTTTGTCTGGTCCATGAACTGAGAAAGCTGGTTTGTACCGAAGAACGAGTTGATCACTGAAGACAACGTACGAGCGTTAATCAGATCAACTGGTTTGAAGTCTTCGTTATCACGAACGTTCATACGCTCTTTGATGGTTCTGGCCATACGTGCCAGACCTACACCAAATTGTGCATACAACTGCTCCCCTACTGTTCTTACACGGCGGTTGCTTAAGTGGTCAATATCATCCACTACAGCTCTTGAGTTAATCAAGCCGATCAGGTATTTAACAATCAGAACGATGTCGTCGTTCGTTAAAACCTTTGCATCCCAGTTTGTATCAATGCCAAGCTTTTTGTTGATTCTATAACGACCAACTTCACCAAGGTCATAACGCTTATCTGAGAAGAACAGCTTCTGAATAATATCACGTGCCGTCTCTACGTCTGGCGCTTCAGTATTTCTAAGCTGACGATAGATCTGCTCAACAGCTTCCTGCTCGGAGTTAGAATTATCTTTCTGTAGTGTGTTATAAATAATTGCATAGTCAGCAATATTTACATTCTCACGATGCAGAACTATAGATTTGTTACCAGACTCAACTATAACATCGATATCTTCAGCTGTAATTTCAGAATCACGCTCAAGTAATACTTCGTTACGGTCGATAGAAACTACTTCTCCAGTATCCTCATCCACAAAGTCTTCTGTCCATGTTTTAAGAACACGAGCAGCTAGCTTTCTGCCTACCGCATTTTTAAGGTTCGTCTTGTTAGCCGGAATCTCTTCTGAAAGACCGAACAGATCAAGAATATCCTTATCAGTGCCGTAACCGATAGCACGTAACAATGTCGTTACCGGGAACTTCTTCTTACGGTCGATGTAAGCATACATTACGTTGTTAACGTCTGTCGCAAACTCTACCCAAGAACCTTTAAAAGGAATAATTCTGGCAGAATATAATTTAGTACCGTTAGTGTGCTTGCTTTGTGCAAAGAATACACCCGGTGATCTGTGTAACTGAGAAACTATAACACGTTCAGCCCCATTGATAACAAAGGAGCCTTTTTCAGTCATGTATGGAATATTACCGAGGAAAACTTCCTGTTCAATAGTCTCAAAGTCTTCGTTGTCCTCATCGTTGCAGATAAGACGAAGTTTAGCCTTAAGCGGAACTGAATATGTTAGTCCTCTGTCGATACTCTCATCTACAGAATATTTTGGCGGATCTACGTGATAATCGATGAACTCCAGAACGAAGTTTTCACGAGAATCAGAGATTGGAAAGTTTTCCGCGAAAACTTTGAACAATCCTTCCTGAGCTCTATTTTCAGCAGCAGTCTCCAATTGGAAAAAGTCCTGGAAAGACTGCAGTTGAACATCAAGAAAATCAGGATAATCAATTACCTTCTTGATCGAAGCGAAATTGATTCTCTCTATTGTTTTATTTTTAGCCAAAGCCTTGGAAATTTAACGTTAACAATAAGTTTTCAGCTCCCGATGCCAAAAACAGCTGTGGGCAAAAAAGGATTCAATTATGAATCCGTATACAAACAGGAAAAGACCTGACTAAAACGCCAGGTCTACCTGTTCTCGATATGTTGATAAAGTGAGATTACTTGATCTCTACTTCAGCACCAGCTTCTTCTAATGATTTCTTCAGAGATTCAGCTTCATCTTTAGCTACACCTTCTTTCAGAGCCTTAGGAGCGCTGTCTACAACTTCTTTAGCTTCTTTCAGGCCAAGACCTGTAAGTTCTTTAACAAGTTTAACAACTGCTAGTTTAGATGCACCTGCTGACTTAAGGATTACGTCAAAAGAAGTTTTTTCTTCTGCAGCAGCTCCACCTTCAGCAGCACCACCAGCCATCATAACTGGAGCAGCAGCAGCTGGCTCGATGCCGTATTCGTCCTTCAGGATTGTAGCTAGTTCGTTAACTTCTTTCACAGTTAAGTTTACTAACTGCTCAGCGAATGCTTTTAAATCTGCCATTTTTATTGAAATTAAAAGTTACTTATTGATTACGTTTTTAAAAATTATTCTTTTTCAGATAGAGTTTTAAGAATTCCAGCAAGTTTGTTACCACCGCCCTGTAGGCCAGAAATAACATTCTTAGCAGGAGACTGAAGCAATGCAATTACATCTGCGATCAGCTCAAACTTAGACTTGATTGTTGATAATGTATCCAGCTGGTTTTCGCCAACATAAATACCGCTATCAATAAAGGCACCCTTTAAAAGTGGAAGCGTGTGACCTTTTTTCCTAAAGTCTTTGATTAGCTTAGCAGGAGCGTTGCCTGATTCAGTTGAAAACAGGATGCCTGAAGAACCTTTTAATACTTCTGCCAGTGCAGTAGTATCAGCTTCTAAAGTATCTAATGCTTTCTTAATTAATGTATTCTTGTAAACTTTGTATTCAAGCCCTCTATCGAAAGCCATTCTCCTGAATTGGTTGATACTTGCAACTGTCATAGTAGAAGCATCAGTGATGTAGAAATAGTTAGTGTTAGCTAACTTTTCGCTCAGGTCTTGTACAATTATCTCTTTTTCTTCCCTGGTCATTTTCTTAGATAGTTGCGTTCTTATCAACAATTACGGCCGGGCTCATTGTGCTAGACAATGTTATGCTCTTAATGTAGGTACCCTTCGCTGAAGATGGCTTCAGACGGTTGAGTGTAGCAATTACTTCTGCAGCGTTAGCAGCAATCTGCTCTGGCGAGAAAGAAACTTTACCCACACTAGTGTGGATGATACCAGTTTTGTCAACTTTAAAGTCGATTTTACCAGCTTTTACTTCTTTAACAGCTTTCGCCACATCTTGTGTAACTGTACCAGATTTAGGGTTTGGCATCAGGTTACGAGGACCTAATATTCTACCTAAACGACCAACTTTAGCCATTACTGCTGGCATCGTGATGATCACATCAATGTCTGTCCAGCCTTTTTCGATCTTCTGAATATAATCATCAAGACCAACGAAGTCAGCACCTGCATCTTTAGCTTCCTGCTCTTTGTCAGGTGTAACTAATGCCAGCACTCTTACCTCTTTACCTGTACCATGCGGAAGGGTAACTATACCACGAACCATTTGGTCAGCCTTACGAGGGTCTACTCCTAAGCGTACATCTATATCAACAGAAGCATCAAATTTTGTAAAAGTAATGTCTTTTACAACTGAGGCTGCATCTGTCAAAGAATACTCTTTTGTTAGGTCGGCCTTAGCTAAAGCCGCTTTCCTATTTTTTGATATCTTCGCCATTATCCTCTAACTGTTATTGTTCGTTCCACGGAGCTTTGCCAGAAACTGTTATACCCATGCTTCTTGCTGTACCAGCTACCATTTTCATGGCAGACTCCAGTTTGAAAGCATTTAAATCAGGCATTTTCAGTTCTGCAATCTCTTTTACCTGATCCCAAGTAACTGAACCTACTTTGTTTCGGTTTGGCTCTTTTGAACCTACCTTAATTTTAGCAGCATCCATTAACAATACCGGAGCAGGGGGCGTTTTAATAACGAAGTCAAAAGACTTATCTGCATAGATTGTAATCAATACTGGTAACACTTGTCCTGGCTTCTCCTGGGTTCTAGCATTAAACTGCTTACAGAACTCCATGATGTTAAGACCTTTAGAACCAAGTGCAGGTCCAATCGGTGGCGATGGATTCGCTGCACCTCCCTTTACCTGAAGTTTCAGGTAACCTTTTATTTCCTTTGCCATTATTTATTTACTACGATTCTTTTTCTACTTGCATGTAATTTAGCTCAACCGGTGTATTTCTTCCGAAAATTTTCACCATTACATTAAGCTTTTTACGTTCTTCAAACACTTCTTCTACCGTTCCTGAGAATCCACTGAATGGTCCGTCCATTACTTTTATAGTTTCTCCAACTATAAATGGTGTATCCAATACTTCAGCTTGCTCTTCTGCTTCATCTACTGTTCCCAGTATTCTGTTAATTTCAGATTGACGAAGCGGAACCGGCTTTTTGCTTGCATCTCCTGTACCTGAACCCAAAAAGCCAATTACACCTGGCGTACTAATGATCAGGTGCTCAGCTTCGCCGTGGCTCAGGTCAGCATTTACAAGCACATAACCAGGAAAGAAGTTTCTTTCTCTGATTCTTTTTTTACCACCACGCATTTCATATACCTTTTCAGCAGGTATCAGAACTTGTGGCACATATTCACCCAGGTTATGGCGCATGATCTCATTTTCGAGATATGCTTTTGCCTTTTTCTCCTGTCCACTAACGGCGCGTACTACATACCATTTTAAATCAGCCATAGCTTCTTATTAAAATTGGTTATAGAACCACGTCAGTGACGAATCAAAAACAAAGTCCATGGCACCTACTACAAGAGCAAACACTAAAGAGCCTATTAGTACAAGTACAGAGCTATTCTGTAATTCTTTAAAGGAAGGCCATGAGACTTTATCTCTCATTTCCTCTACCGTTCCGTTTATATAGTCTTTAACGTTGCTCATCGTCTTAAATGCCTGAGTAATTAAATTTGCACGGGTGGAGAGACTCGAACTCCCAGCCAATGGTTTTGGAGACCACTACTCTACCAATTGAGCTACACCCGTAAAAAAATGCACACCATTAATTCAAATGGAGTGCAAATTTATTCAATTGTTTTTGAAAAACAAACCCGTTCCCAACTTATTTATCAGGAACGGGCTGCTTTTGTATAATTAGTCTAAGATCTCAGTAACCTGACCGGCACCTACTGTTCTACCACCCTCACGGATAGCGAAACGAAGACCTTTTTCCATTGCTACTTTGTTGATCAGGTTTACCTCTATAGTGATGTTATCACCAGGCATAACCATTTCTACTCCTTCTGGAAGCATGATCTCACCAGTTACGTCTGTTGTTCTGAAATAGAACTGTGGACGGTACTTATTGAAGAATGGCGTGTGACGTCCACCTTCTTCTTTAGAAAGAACATAAACTTCAGCCTTGAACTTCATGTGAGGCTTAACTGAACCTGGCTTACAGATAACCATACCACGACGGATATCGGTTTTCTCTATACCACGAAGAAGTAGACCTACGTTGTCACCAGCTTCACCTCTGTCAAGGATCTTACGGAACATCTCAACACCAGTAACTACTGACTTAAGGTTTTCAGCACCCATACCAAGGATTTCTACTGGCTCACCAGAGTTGATTACACCACGCTCGATACGGCCAGTTGCAACTGTACCACGACCAGTGATTGAGAACACGTCCTCAACTGGCATCAGGAATGGAAGGTCAACAAGACGAGCAGGAATTGGAATCCAGCTATCAACTGCAGCCATCAGCTCTTCAATAGTTTTCACCCACTTCTCATCGCCATTCAGACCACCTAGAGCAGAACCCTGGATTACCGGAATGTTATCACCATCGAAGTCGTAGAAAGAAAGAAGCTCACGGATTTCCATTTCAACAAGCTCAAGAAGCTCTGGATCGTCCACCATGTCCACTTTGTTCATGAATACTACAAGCTGAGGAACACCTACCTGACGAGCAAGAAGAATGTGCTCACGAGTTTGTGGCATTGGACCATCAGTAGCAGCAACCACAAGGATAGCACCGTCCATCTGAGCAGCACCAGTAACCATGTTTTTCACGTAGTCAGCGTGACCTGGGCAGTCAACGTGTGCATAGTGACGGTTTTCAGTAGCGTATTCTACGTGTGAAGTATTGATTGTAATACCTCTTTCTTTTTCTTCAGGAGCATTATCAATTGAAGAGAAGTCGCGAAGCGTAGCCAGACCTTTGTTAGCCAATACTGTAGTAATGGCAGCAGTCAAAGTTGTTTTGCCGTGGTCAACGTGACCGATTGTACCGATGTTTACGTGCGGTTTGGAGCGGTCAAATGTTTCTTTAGCCATTGTATGATATAAAATTAAGGTTAAAACGTTTAAGTTTAAGTTGTGCTCATTAACACGAACAGACTTAGAGCCAACGATGGGAATTGAACCCACGACCCCTTCCTTACCAAGGAAGTACTCTACCCCTGAGCTACGTCGGCTTTTAACTTTTCTAAATCTTTGTTTATACTAAAAAGGAAATCCATATACATGAAATTCCTTCCTGCAAAAACCCGTAAGATTTAAAATCTGTTCTACTGAGCGGGAGACGAGGGTCGAACTCGCGGCCTATAGCTTGGAAGGCTATCGCTCTACCAACTGAGCTACTCCCGCTTTTAAACTTTAAATGATTGAATAAGCGAATGAGCAAATAAATCACTACAATCCATTTACTCAATCATTTAAATTTGGTGGGGAGAGCAGGATTCGAACCTGCGAAGTCATTACAACAACGGAGTTACAGTCCGTCCCATTTGGCCGCTCTGGAATCTCCCCAAACGCTAAATTTAATCAGCTTTACTCTTTAAAAGCTTTGCGCCAGATGCGCTGTTCGTTCTAAAGAGATGCAAAATTAAGCGCTTTTTTATTACTGTCAAATAATCGTTCAAAAATTCTTTAAAAAAATTAGCCTATTTTGCCTAAAGCGCCTGGTTATACATCTCTATCAGGCGTTTATCTTTTTCCTGAGCCTTAATTTTTTCTAATATTTCTTTCACTTCAGGTTTATCCGACATTACCATCAAAGCCTGGAACGCAGCCATGCGCACATAATAGAGATTATTATTTTGTGCTATATCCGAAAGCATTGCTATAGTTTGTGGCGTATTAGTATTGCTATTGCTTGCCAGATAGGCTGCAAAACTCTGTAGCATGTAGTACTTACCACTGCCTTTACCGTTCTTAATCTTCTCCACGAACCAGTTATATTTCTCCGGCCCACCCTGTAAAGCGTAGAATGATCCTAAAGCAATGGCTACTTCTTCGTTCTCTTCCTTTTCAAATCTGCTCAGTTTTTGTTTTGTATCCTCGGAACCTGTACCGGCATATGCAATAATACCTGCTGCCACTACCTGGTACGAACTATCTTTCAGAGCTTCTTCGTAAATAGCCTTATAGGTATTCCCTCCCCAACCAGCAAGCAGTAAGGTAGCATCAGCTCTTACCGATCCTTTCTTATCCTGCCTTGCCATCTGTTTTACCTTAGCAACTATAGCTGGGTGCGTATCTGGCTTAATATCGACCAATGCATTTATGGCCATAGTTCTGATAAACCAGAAATCATTGCTCAGAGCATCCTGCAAAAGTTTAATCTCTGATCCTGCATTTTTGGAAAGTTCCGTCAGGGCTTCATATTCGGCCATTACCTGGTTGCTGTTATAAAACTGGTAACGGAGTTCTTCCGGGCTTTTCTCATGCTCAACTACACCAAGAAGTTGTTTCTCTCCATCAAAAAGAACTAACTGTGGCTGTGTAGCTACAGGAATTGTGAAGATTTGATTTGCTTTAGTGATCAGGATCGGATAATCTGTTTTTTTGCCATTTGACCAAACGGCTACCTTAAGCGGCAGGCGGTAAACAGGCGAATAAGTAGTATCCTGCAACTGCTGAACAGCTATAGTTAGCTGGCCATTCTGGAATGCATGACTCACTTTAAGCTCCGGATGCCCCGGCTTCATAAACCACTGATCAAAGAACCACATCAAGTCCTCGCCTGTCACATCCTCGAAAGCCATGCGCAGTTCAGCAACTTCTACATCAGAGAATTTATTTTGTGTGAGGTAACGGTTAAGCGATGCATAAAAAGCGTCGTCGCCTACATATTTGCGGAGCATGTGCAGCACCCGGCCACCTTTGGCATACGAGTGGCTGTCGAACATATCTTCCTTATCACCATAGCGGTAACGGATAAGCGGTTCTCTTTTTGTTTTTGCCTCTTCCAGGTACTGGTTCATTTCATCCATCTGGATGTAAGCAGCTTCGTCTGCCCCAAACTTATGCTCGGCCCATAGGTATTCGCTATAGTTGGCCATCGCTTCGTTAAGAGGCAGGTTAGCCCACGACTCTGTCGTTACATAATCACCAAACCACTGATGGAAAAGCTCGTGTGCAATAATGTTGTCCCAGTTCTTGTCCAGCAGTTCACGCTCGTTCAGTTGCAGGTCTTCCATAAACGTGGAAGCCGAAGTGTTTTCCATAGCACCGGACACGAAGTCGCGTACTACTACCTGTGCATACTTTGCCCAAGGATAGTTAACTCCAAGCTTTTTGCTGAAGAACTCCATCATCTCCGGCGTATTTCCGAATATCTTTTTGGCAGTGCCTTTATATTCCGGCTCTACATAATAGCTTACCTCCAGATTGCGCCACTTGTCTTTAACTACAGCAAAATCACCTATTGCCATCATGGCCAGGTAAGGAGCGTGCGGTAATTCCTGTTTCCAGTGCTCTGTTTTAGTACCGTCCGCATTCTGGCGCGACGACATGAAACTGCCGTTAGAGAGTGTGGTATATTTCTTATCTATAGTTATGTAGATATCCTGGGTCATGCGCTCGTTCGGAGCATCTATAGTTGGAAACCAGGCCGAGCTTGCTTCGGTCTCACCCTGCGTCCAGATCTGGCGCGGTTTGTTTGGCTCTGTGCCGAGCGGGTTGATAAAGTATAAACCTTTGTCTTCGGTAATGGCGTCGCTGCCGCCGGCGGCCAGCTCGTTTGGTTTGGCAGTATAGTCTATTTCTATAGTATATTTTTCGTCGCGGTTATAGGTCTTCCCCAGATCTATAGTTAGTTTTTGCCCATCGTATTTATACTTCAGCGGAGTGCCATCGTACCCCTTCATCAGGTTTACATGGTGTATATCAAAGCCTTTGGCATCGAGCACCAGCGTATTTTGCGGATAGAAGTATGGTTTTAAAGTAAGCTCGGCCAGGCCATGGAGGTATTGTTTTTCCCAGTCGAAGCTAACGCGAAGCGTTGTGTGCAACAGATCGTGCTTTTTGGTTCGCGAAGGATTGAACTCATGATTTTTTGGCGCCCATACCGGTACCTCGGTTTGCGCTACCGCAGCTTTAGAAGTGTCGGGGTTATTTTTTGAGGCGTTTGTTGCTTCTTTATGGGTGGCGCAGCCGCCTGCAAATGCCATTGTTGTAGCCAGGCCAACTATGCTCAGAAAGCGATGATTCATGTTAGATTGTTTTAATTTTGACTTCAATTTCTAAAATTACTCTGAGAATTCAACTATCTTTAGGCTCCAAAACCAGAAATAAGAGATGCTGCAGGTAAAAACCGCTAACGACAAAATATGGCAGGTTGACATACAGAAAGATGCTATACTTCTCAACGAAACTCCTTTCAACTGGGATATCACACCGATAGGCACTAACACCTACCACATTATTCACAATTATAAATCTTATACTGCGGAGCTTGTTCAGGCCGATTACCAGGCCAAAGCGTTCACGTTTAAGATCAACGGCGTTACCCATACGCTATCTGTAAAGGACCAGTTCGATCTGTTACTGGATAAGCTGGGTATGAGCAATGCCAATGCACAGAAAGTGAACGATGTGAAAGCCCCTATGCCCGGACTGATACTTGAGATAAAAGTACAGCCAGGCCAGGAAGTAAAGAAAGGTGATCCGATCATGATCCTGGAGGCAATGAAGATGGAGAACATCCTGAAGTCGCCGGGCGATGGTGTGGTAAAAGAGATAAAAGTTGCCGTAAAACAGAACGTGGAAAAAAACCAGGTTTTGATCTTATTTTAAATTATTTGTGTTGCCAGCCGGGCAGCACGTCTGCCGCCCAGGCACAGTAGAAAGTATCCAATAAACTATACAAACTATAGATCGTGAAGTATAAAAGAATTTTGTTAAAGCTAAGCGGTGAAGCGCTGATGGGTGAGCAGCAATACGGTATCGACTCGAACAGGTTGATGCAGTATGCTCAGGAGATAAAGGAAGTATCTGCGCTGGGTGTAGAGGTGGCAGTTGTTATCGGGGGAGGCAACATCTTCAGAGGTGTACAGGCCGAGCAGGTTGGCCTGGACCGTGTGCAGGGAGACTACATGGGTATGCTGGCTACTGTTATCAACAGCATGGCTTTACAAAGTGCCCTGGAGAAACTGGGTGTATATACCCGCCTGCTTTCCGGTATTAACATACAGCAGGTATGCGAACCATACATTCGCCGCCGTGCCGTACGCCACTTAGAGAAGGGTCGTGTTGTTATATTTGGTGCCGGTACCGGTAACCCTTACTTCACAACCGACTCAGCAGCCAGTTTACGTGCTATTGAGATTGAAGCAGACGTAGTTCTGAAAGGTACGCGCGTGGATGGTATTTACTCTGCTGACCCTGAGAAAGATCCGGACGCCATTTTCTATTCAGACATTTCATTTAAAGATGTGTTTGATAAAGGACTGAACGTGATGGACATGACTGCCTTTACGCTTTGTAAAGAAAACGACCTTTCTATTATCGTATTTGATATGAACACACCCGGCAACCTGAAGCGCATCGTGAACGGCGATAAAGTTGGCACGCTGGTGTCCATGACGGCAGAGGCCTAAACGGCTCCCAATCACAAAGTGATAAAAATTAGTATTTTTGCAACCACAACGAATAACTATAGTTTAACAAGAATCTTAAGCTACAATTGATATGACGGAAGAAATTCAGTTTTACCTCAGCGAAGCAGAGGAGTCGATGCAAAAAGCAGTGCAGCACACAAGCTCTGAATTAACAAAGATCAGAGCTGGCAAGGCATCCCCTGCTATGGTAGAAGACCTGAAAGTAGATTATTACGGTACACCGACACCGGTTTCGCAGGTGGCAAACGTTGCCACTCCGGATGCCCGTACCCTCTTGATCAAACCCTGGGAGAAAAACATGCTGGGTGAGATCAACAAGGCAATAAAGAACAGCGACCTTGGCCTTAACCCGCAGCAGGAAGCGGATGCCATCCGCCTGAACATTCCGGCACTTACAGAAGAGCGTCGTCGTGAACTGGTTAAGCAGGTAAAGAACGAAACTGAATCTGGTAAGATAGCTGTTCGTAACATTCGTAAGGATGTGAACGAATCGCTTAGAAAACTGCAGAAAGAAGGCACTTCAGAAGACGCCGTTCGTGATGCAGAAGCCAAAGTTCAGAAAATGACTGACTCCTACATTGTAAAGATCGACGAGCTGCTTACCAAGAAAGAAGCAGAGATCATGACGATCTAATCTTTAGACAAAAGACTGAGAAAAAAGACATAAGACTTTTTCTCATGAAGTATAACAAAGAAGCCCTGCTAAGTTAGTCGCAGGGCTTCTTTTTGTTTGGGCTTATGATGAAGCAAGCTATAGTTTAACATTTGGCTCTCGCTCGCGCCCCGCGAGTGTGGATTACCCGCGGACTCCGGCCGCTATAATTATAGTTTAGCTATGCTTTTACAGGCATAGTGGAACGTGACGGGACGCAACCTGTAGCTCACACTCGCGGGGGCACGTAATTTTTATGTTACCCGAACTATAAAATAAAGAGCCTCACAATTTATGTGAGGCTCTTTATTTTGAATAACTATAAACGACTGGTCTATCAGGTCCCATAATTTACTACAACTCAACTATAGTTTTAGCTTACAACTATAGTTCGGGTCAGGAATACAATTTGTGTACTTTGATATAATCTATGATCTCGTCGGGCACCATGTACTTTATACTCTTTTCTTCCCGGATGCACTGCCTGATAAACGTGGCTGAAATATCGAGAATAGGCGCTTTTACAAATTTCATGTTCGGGAAAGCAGCGACCTCCTCCAGCACAGAACCGGAACGCGGGTAAACATACACCTGATGGTATTCCAGGATGCGCTCATAGTTCTTCCATTTCGGAAACAGCGCAAGGTTATCCTCTCCCATGATCAGCACAAACTCATAACTCGGATACTTTTCCTGCAAATAGGTAAGCGTATCTATGGTATAGCTTGGCTTGGGCATACTGAACTCGATGTTCGATACGCCCAGGTTCGGATTATCCGCTATCGCCAACGACACCATGTGCAGCCTGTCGAATTCGTGCAGTAGCGTATTGCTCGGCTTAAACGGGTTTTGCGGCGACACAACCAGCCACACCGTATCCAGGTCGGTGTTGGTGGCCATATAGTTGGCAAGTATCAGGTGGCCGGTATGGATCGGGTTAAAGGAACCAAACAAGAGCCCTACCTTCATACGATAGCCGGTTCTGATTTAAGGAAATCGTTTACCAGTTTTTCTGCTTTGGCGCAGGCAGTTTCCAGATTATCGTTCACGATCACTTCATCAAACTGATCTTCGAACCCCATCTCGAACTTAGCCTTAAATACGCGGCTGCTGATACTCGATGCTGAATCGGTGTTGCGGGCCTGCAGTCTGTTTGCCAGCTCCTCGATAGAAGGTGGCTTCACGAAAACGGCAAGTGCTCTTTCTTTGTAAAAATGCTTTATACTCAATCCTCCTTTTACATCTACATCCAGTATGGCGTGTTTGCCACTCTGCCAGATGCGTTCTATTTCTGATTTAAGCGTACCATAAAATGCACCTTCGTACACTTCTTCCCATTCTACAAACTCGTCGTTTGCAATCTTTTCTTTAAAGTCTTCAGGGGTAATGAAGTAATAATCTTTACCATTTACTTCGGTGCGGCCACGCTTATCGCGGGTGCAGGCAGAAATAGAGAAGTTCAGATTTGGATTTACGCTAAGCAGATGCTTTACAATAGTGGTTTTACCGGCACCGGAGGGCGCCGAGAAGATAATGATCTTTCCTTGCATCAGGGGTGTTTAAATAGTTTCCTGTATTTTGGCTTTAATGGTCTGTGCCAGGCTGGCCGGCACTATAACACGCTTAAGGTGACCACTGACAAGACCTTTTAGGAGTTTTTGTTTCTGATGGTTTTCAAAGCAGTTAACGCATTCCTCAATATGGCTATTAAAGAATTTCTGCTCATCGGCAGACGCCTCTCCGTCCACAACTGAGTCCAGCATGTCTGCTACCTGCTCACACACTCCATCCTTCTCATCGGCAGGCTCTTTCTGATACATTTCCGTAAATTTCGATTCCATCTTTACTCAACTCTAAAGTATTTTTCTAACTGTTATAACCCATAGTTTTAGCGTACTTTTCTAGTTTCTCTTTTAAAGAGTTTCGGGCGCGGTGTAACCTGGATCGTACAGTACCTATCGGAATGTCCAGTATTTTGGCCATTTCCTCGTAGGTAAAACCTTCCAGGTCACATAAAATAATCACAGTTCTGAAGTCTACAGGCAAGGTATTCAGGGCACTTGCTACTTCATCTCCGATCAGGTCCTGCACACTTTCGGAACGCATGTCGGTTGTTGTGGCTACGCCATTATCCCCTTCTACGTCTTCAGTATTGTAGTAACCTTCTACTTCGCTATAGTCTACCTTAGCGGGCTGCTTGCTCTTTTTCCTGAACTCATTAATGAAGGAGTTCTTCAGGATTCGGAACAGCCATGCTTTAGCATTAGTTCCTTGTTCAAAGTAGTCAAAGAAGCGGTATGCCTTTAAATATGTTTCCTGTACCAGGTCATTGGCATCGTCCTCGTCTAAGGTGAGCCTATAGGCAAAATTGTACAGAGGGTCCAGCACAGGCAGTAGTTCAGCCTCGAACCGTGCGTCTTTTTCCTCCTTACTTAATTGTTTACCTGTTTGCTCGCTCATTTACGTGTAGTTTGTACTTTTATGGAGTCCCTCAATGGCGTATTATACGCAAATATAGGAATTTTAATTACATACCCTTCTTGCCACTTCAGGGTTGCAACGGCAACACGCAACCCGCACCATTAAGGCAATTATAGTCTATCGTATACGCAGATCAGGTTCATAATGCTGCTTTTGCTTTAGCAGGTAGTACTATAGCTTAGCCAGGCAGAATGCCAACGTATAATTTATTTCAAAAATGCCGGGCTTTGCCTAATTTTACATGATAACAGAACTTTATTATAGCCAGACATGCCAAGACTGAGTGCCATCATCATCTGCAGGAATGAAGAAAAGGACATTGAAGGTGCCATACAGTCGCTGCTCTGGGCTGATGAAGTGCTTATAGTTGATTCTTTCAGTACAGACAACACCCTGGCTATTGCAGGCAACTATCCGGTAAAAATTCTGCAGCATGCTTTCGAAAATTATTCGCGGCAACGCAACTGGGCCCTGGACCAGGCAGCTTACGATTGGGTGCTGATGCTGGATGCAGATGAGCGCATAACTCCTGAACTGCAACGTGAGATACAGAAATTGCTTGCGGGCACACCTGCTAACTCAGCTTATACTATTTACAGGAGCAACTTTTTTATGGGCCATCAGGTGCGCTATAGTGGCTGGCAAAACGACAGCGTAGTGCGCCTGTTCGATAAAAGCAGAAACCGCTACTCTGATAAAAATGTGCACGAAGAGCTTATAATGGAAGATGGTAAGCCCGGTAAGCTGAAGTACAAAATGCTGCACTATACGTACCGCAGCCTTCCGCATTACCTGGATAAGTGGAACACATACAGTACCCTTTCAGCAAACGATAAAGCAAAAAAGACTAAAAAAGTATCGTTGTATCATTTAATGCTGAAGCCGGCGTTCCGGTTTTTCAGGCACTACATTTTTAAACTGGGCATACTGGATGGTAAAGTCGGCTTTGTTATAAGTTACCTGTCGGCTTCCAGTATATTTATGCGCTACCTTAAGATCTGGCGCATGCAGCAGGAAAACATAACACTTAAGTAAGATGCGGATACTTCAGTTAGTTTCTGAAAGGTCGTGGCGCGGCGGCGAACAACAGGTTGCCTATTTGCTGGAAGAACTTCGCCGACTTGGTATAACCTGCCATGTATGCTGCCGCAAAGGCTCTGCTTTTGAAGATTATTGCAGGCAAAACGATTTCCCTTACATCGCTCTGCCTTTTACCAAGGTTTTTCCCATACCTACCGCGCTGCAGCTTAAGAACTATATCAACAAGCACCAGATACAGCTGGTACACATGCAGGCAAGCCATGCGCATACTATAGGAGTGTTGGCTCATATGTTAGGCGCTACCTGCGACCTGGTTTTAAGCAGGCGTGTTGAGTTTACGATCGGTAGTAGCTTTCTGTCTAACTATAAATATAACTATAAAGGCATAAAGCGAATCATCTGTATCTCTGAGCGGGTGCGCGAAGTGCTTGCACGCAGTATTGAAGACGGCAGCAAATGTGTTACCGTATACAGCGGCATTAACCTCGATCGTTTTAAAGATCTCCCTGCCACCAAAACCAATTACCTGCGCCGCACCTATCATATCCTGGATGATAGGCTGCTTATCGGGAACATATCAGCTATAGATGTGCACAAAGATTACTTTACATTTCTGGACACCGCAAAGCTGCTTAAAGAACAGGGTGTAAAGGCAACTTACCTGGCTATAGGAACCGGAAAACTGGAGCAGGAGGTAAAAAAATATGCAGCAGACCTGGGGCTTAGTGATGATGTTATTTTTACCGGTTTTATAAAGAATGTGCACCAGGTAATGCCTGAACTGGATATGTTCATTTTTACAACTATAAAAGAAGGCTTAGGCACAACGGTGCTCGATGCTTTTGCCTGCCGTGTACCGGTAGTAGCTTCTGCCACCGGCGGCATACCCGAAATGGTAGAAGATGGCGTATCCGGCATGCTCGCTCCTGTAAAACAACCTGCCGTTTTTGCTGAGAAAGCCCTGCAACTGATACAGCAACCAGCCCTGCGCGAAAGCATTGTTGCAAATGCGAGCCAAAAAGTGCTTAAATTCTCAAAAGAAGAAACTGCCCTGCACACGCTAGCTATTTACAAGGATATAATAGGTGTTCACTAATTTTCAGAAACCTTCTCTTTCGCATCTACTTTTTCAGAATATATCCGTAGTACAAAACACACTTGTAATAGTTTAATTGTTTTGAAAGCCTGGAGTTTACATAATAATTCTTTGGCTACTACCCTGGATATAGTTTATGCGCCTGTTATGTTTACTATGGTTACTGCTTGCTAACGAAAATGCTGTGCTTGCACAACAATACAATTTCCGCAACTGGACCTTAGCAGACGGTTTGCCGCAATCAAAAGTAAACGATATCCTCCAGGACCACCGCATGCAGATCTGGGTAGCGACCCGGGGAGGTGTCAGCCGTTTTGATGGTAACACCTTCCATACGTACACCCGGCAGCAGGGTCTTGCCAGCAATAATACCACCTGCCTTTTCCAGGATAGCCGCCAACAGATATGGATAGGAAGCACTGACAATGGGTTAACACGTTTTGACGGAACAAAATTTACGACTTACGGCATAAAAGCAGGTTTGCCTGCAGGCAACTTGGCCAGTATAACCGAAGATAAATCAGGCAAGCTCTGGGTAGCGACTGACTCAGGGATCTTTATGCTAACAGGTAGTCAGTTTATCAGATCTCCCGAATTTAAGATACAGCCCTACCAGGTAATTTACTGCGATACCAAAGGTGCCATCTGGGCCGGAAGCAGGTCGAACGGACTCTACAGGTTAGCACAAGACAGCCTCTACCATATCTCCAGCCCGCAATTCAAACTACCATCCAATGCTATCACAGCCATTTTTAGCGAACCAGGAACCAACAACGTCTGGATAGGCACAACAGAAGGCCCTGCTCTTTTTAATAACGATCATATTACCGTCCCCTCCCTCCCAGCTACAGTTAAAAACCCGGCCGTTTCAGATTTTGAGAAGAATATCAACGGCAATATAATGGTCGGTTTGCAGCATGATGGCATAGTAAGCATAAATGACCGGGAACCAAAACACCTGACAAAAGCAAACGGACTTAGCTCCCTTCACATTACATCGCTTTTAGCAGATAAGGAAAACAACATATGGATAGGAACCAACGGCTATGGTTTACAACAGAAGCGGTCGCAATGGTTTCTGCATTTTTTTGAGCTCGAAACTATAAAAGACCCCCATATTACTGCTCTGGCACAGGATACGAAAGGCCGTGTATGGTTCGGCACAGATAACGGCGATGCCGCTTATATGCAGAATGGGAAGCTGACGATGCTGCAGGCAAAAGAGTGGCCACCCGGAACTGCCCTTTATAGTATGTGGGTAAGATCAGAGAAGGATGTATGGGTGAGCACCAGCCGGGGTGTCTGGAATCTTACTCCCGATAAAGCGCAGCATTACACTACTGCGCAGGGCCTGCCATCTGATATTGTCCATTTTATAGTTGCAGACAAGAATAACAGACTATGGTTTGCAACAGCTAATGGAATTGCTTACCTACAAAAAGGCAGATTTGTACCTATAACAACGGCAGTTGGCGAACAGGCCGGCGAAACCTACCACCTTTACCATGATAAACAGAACAGGATCTGGGCAGGAACAAAGAATGGCATCTATCTTATAGAAAATAACCAGTTGCGCCCTGTAAAGCCACTCAGAAACCAGCCGTTTGGTGAAGTGGTATCCATAGCAGAAGACGATAATGGCTGGTTATATTTCGGGGGCTATAACTATGGCCTGCTGGCTTACCACAGCAAGAGTGGCAAAGCAAAACTGTTTACATCAACCAACGGCTTACCCAACGAAGGTATAAAAACCATATACTCAGACCGCAACAACAATCTATGGGTTGGCACAAACAGCAATGTACTTAAGATCGACCTGCCTTATTTCCGCCAGGAGCAAAAGCTCAGGTACAGGACGTATGGGGGGCATAATGGGTTCAGAGGTTTTGAAGTTTCGAATAATGGTATCACACAAACTCCGGATGGCACTATCTGGTTTGGAACTGCGAAAGGTTTAACACAATATATCCCGGAGCTTGACAGAATAAACAAAGCGACCCCGGAGTTGATGTTAACCGACATAAAATTGTTTATGCGGCAAACTGACTGGCAGCAACAGGGGTTTGAAACAGATGCATCGGGGTTGCCCGTTAATCTTCGCCTGCCCTACAGCAAGAACCATATTACGTTCAATTACCATGGCATTAGCCTTTCGGCTCCCTCAGAAGTGAAATATAAATATATGCTTACCGGCCATGACCAGCAATGGTCCGAAACCTCAGACCAAACCTTTGCCACTTATGCCAACCTGGAACCCGGAATCTATACTTTTAAACTAAAAGCACAGAACAATGACGGCTACTGGACTGCAAAGCCTCTTAGCTATACTTTTTCGGTTGTACCACCTGTATGGCGCCGTGAGTGGTTTATTGGTTTGCTTTTACTGTTAGTAACCGGCGCCATTATAACTGTAATAAGATTACGTGAGCAAAGCCTGCTCAAAATGAACACCCTTTTGGACATGCGCGTAAAACACCGCACCCGAATGCTGGAGCGCAAGCATCGCGAAAAAGAACTGCTTTTACAGGAAGTACACCACCGCGTTAAAAATAATCTCCAGATCGTTATCAGTTTACTGAACCTGCAGGCCCGCCATGTAAAAGACCCGGAAGCTTTAGAAGTGATGCAGGCCATCCGCAGCCGCGTGCGCTCTATGGCTTTACTGCACGAGCGCCTTTACCGCCACGACAACCTGGAACATATTGATCTTGAAAATTATTTCAGGGAGATATGCGAGAGCCTGTATGCTGCCTATGGTGTATCGGAAGAGAAAGTTGCTTTGCTATTAGACATCCCTCCTACCAACATAGACCTGGATTCTGCGATAACACTCGGGCTTATTGTAAACGAACTTGTATCTAACTCGTTAAAATATGCATTCCCTGATTCTGGCACCGGCAGTCTTGGCATCGAACTCCAGCACCTGGAAAGTAATCGCTATCTGCTTACTGTCTGGGATAATGGCATTGGTTCATTCAAAGAGCCTGATCAACAACAATCCTTTGGTTTGCAGCTGGTTTCCTCATTGAGCAAAAAGCTTGATGGTAAAATTATAAATGACAACAATAATGGCACAAAAACAATATTGTCTTTTGTTTTGCCATCATAATTTAAATTTTAACGTAAGTACCTAATGCTATGACAAAACCTAAAATTCTCATATCAGAAGACGAGGTCATTATTGCAGAAGATATTGCTGCATGCCTGAAGGATCTGGGGTACGAAACGTGTGCCATAGATACCGGGGAGGATACGATTGATATGATCCGGGAAACTCACCCTGACCTTGTATTACTGGACATTAACCTGAAAGGAGACACTGATGGTGTGGATATTGGCTCACGCATCAGGCAGGAGTTCAATATCCCTTTTATTTACCTGACCGCCTACGCAGACAAGTCAACTATAGACAGGGCAAAAAAGACAGAGCCTGACGGGTTCCTTGTGAAACCTTTTGACGAAAAAAGCCTGCGCTCAACTATAGAAATTGCGCTGTACAAATATGGCCATAAACCGAATGGAAGCGGAAACCCTAACGGAAAAAATAACCACGAGCAACCTGACCCGGGACCAAAAGAGCAGGAAGCATCGCAGGACTACATCTTTGTAAAAGTGAAGCACCGCATTATTAAGGTAATGTACAGCGATATACTATGGGTTGAAGCCTACGATAATTACTCGTTTATAGTAACCACCGATCAGAAATACCTGGTAAGCTCCACATTAAAAGATATGGAGAGCAAGCTCCCGTCGCATAATTTTGTGCGCGTGCACCGCTCCTATATTGCCAACCTTGATAAAGTAGATGCCCTTGAAGAAAATGCTGTTGTGTTCAGCAAAGGTGAAGTACCTATAGGTAAGTCTTACAAAAAAACGCTTATGTCACGGTTTAACATACTATAGGCAACTATAGTTGGAACTATAATAACAAAGGCCGGTGCATTGCTGCACCGGCCTTTTATAGTTTAAAGGATATTCCTTTACTTAGTATCTGTAATATTCCGGCTTAAACGGACCTTCTACTTCCACGCCAATGTAGGCAGCCTGATCAGCAGAAAGCACATCCAGTTCTACACCAATTTTGCCAAGGTGCAGGCGGGCTACTTTCTCATCCAGGTGCTTAGGCAGTGTGTATACGTTGTTCTCGTATGCTGCTGCGTTGGTCCAAAGCTCCAGCTGTGCCAGTGTCTGGTTAGAGAATGAGTTAGACATTACAAACGATGGGTGACCAGTAGCGCAACCAAGGTTAACAAGGCGGCCTTCAGCCAGAACTATAACATCTTTTCCTTCGATGTTGTAAAGGTCTACCTGAGGTTTGATCTCATCTTTTGTATGACCGTAAGCACCGTTTAACCACGCCATATCGATCTCGTTATCGAAGTGACCGATGTTACAAACGATAGCCTTATCTTTCATAGAGCGGAAATGCTGCTCTGTAATGATGTCTTTGTTGCCTGTAGCTGTAACTATAATATCAGCCTCTTTCACGGCATCAACCATCTTCTTCACAGCAAAGCCATCCATAGCAGCCTGCAGCGCACAGATCGGGTCAATCTCGGTAACTATAACGCGGGCACCTGCACCTCTAAGCGAAGCAGCAGAACCTTTACCCACATCACCGTAACCGGCAACAACAGCCACTTTACCAGCCATCATCACATCTGTAGCACGACGGATCGCATCTACCAGAGATTCTTTACAGCCGTATTTGTTATCGAACTTAGATTTTGTAACGGAGTCGTTCACGTTAATGGCAGGCATGGTAAGTGTACCGTTTTTCACGCGCTCATAAAGTCTGTGCACACCGGTAGTAGTTTCTTCTGAAAGGCCTTTAATACCCGGAGCCAGCTGCGGGTAAACATCCAGTACCATATTCGTTAAGTCACCGCCATCATCCAGGATCATGTTAAGTGGTTTGCGGTCTTCGCCGAAGAACAAGGTCTGCTCAATACACCAGTCAAATTCTTCAGCAGTCATACCTTTCCAGGCGTAAACGGAGATACCGGCAGCAGCAATGGCAGCAGCAGCGTGGTCCTGTGTAGAGAAAATATTGCAGGATGACCAGGTAACTTCAGCACCCAGTTCAACTAGTGTTTCGATCAGAACAGCTGTCTGGATCGTCATGTGAAGGCAACCGGCAATGCGGGCTCCGGCTAATGGCTTGCTTGGGCCAAACTCCTCACGGATGGCCATAAGGCCCGGCATTTCAGCTTCAGCCAGTTTAATCTCTTTGCGGCCCCAGGCTGCCAGCGAAATATCTTTTACTTTGTACTTCAGGAATGTATCTACCATTTTTTATGCTTTTCATTTGAAAACTCAAAATTACGGATTTTGTTACGCAAATCAATAAATAGTTAAGCAACAGCTGTTAGCAAAAAGCAGCACCTGCCACCAGGCAAATGCTGCATTGCTGTAACTATAGATTTACACCTGCTTTTTATTTTTTGTGTTCTATTATTTCTGCACCCAGGGTATTTGTATTGCCGGTTGGCGGAGCTACAAAGCCATTGGCAAACACGGTGTAAATCTTACCTGCCTCCAGCACTATACCATTTAAGGGCAGCACTGCAGTACCTCCATTATCGGTGCGAACATCTAAATTATAGGTACCCGCTGGCACAGATGCAAAGGCTGTCGCATCGCGGTAGCTCTGCGCGTCAAAAAGAACAGACTCATTTGCAGGGTCAGTAACGTTTACAATGTCTACCGCAGGGGCATCCGGGGCAAGGTGCACAAAACGTACTCTGGCATTACCGCTCGCAGGAGCTGACAGGTCATCGGTCAGAACGAGCAAACTCAGATCAGCATCATCGTCTTCGGCTACCGTTCCGGCGGCAAAAACAGTGTAAAACTTCTCATCATCAAAATCAAAATCTGTATTTAATACCGTGGTCTGAGTGCCCGCTGCATTCACTTTCAGATCTCTGTCGCCTGCTTCAACGGTCAGGTAGTCGGTGTTATCAGGATAAGAAAGATTGGCTCCGGCTACTTCATCATCCACTAAAAAATCGACGGCATCAGCGTCCGGCGAAGCATGCACTACCATAACCATAGCTTCCCCGGTCTGTACAGGTGGGATAGTATCATCATCGTCATCGTCACAGCTTGTTAACATTGCTACCGGCAAAACAGCCAGTACCATAAATCTCATCCATTTTTTCATAGCTTTCTTTTCTTTAGGTTAATGATAATATTACTTGTAGTAGTACAACCAGCTGGTATTTAAAAGGTTTAACTATAGTTACAGGTTACAAAAGACCAGTTAGCAGGTATTCTGATTTAAGCATTACTTTTGTTGTACAGCCCGATTATAACGCCGGATAACTTTACTGGAGTATGCGTATTTTTACAGAACCCGAGAAACAGTTTATAACTGAGCACCTGCACCAGCAACCGTCTGCGCTTATGCTGCAAGCCAGGCGTTATCCTGATCTGCCTGTTTCCGAGCTTGTACAGCAGATACAGGCACGGCAGAAAGCCATGGCAAAGCTTCCGGCCTGGGCTAAGAACACCGACCTCATCTTCCCTGCCAATATTTCTGTAGAGCAAAGCTCATCTGAGGCTACGGCTACTTTTAAAGCCGCGCTGGTCTCGGGCAAATTGCTGATTGACCTGACCGGTGGTTTCGGTGCCGATAGTTATTATTTCTCTAAAAGCTTTGCGCAGGTGATACACGTGGAACAAAACCGGGAGCTATCAGAGATTGCCAACTATAACTTTGGCTTGCTGGGCGCAGCCAACATACAAACTATAGCTACCACCGCTGCAGCGTTTCTTCAGGATTTTACCGGCCATGCCGATGTTATTTACTTAGACCCTGCCCGCCGCGGCGACCATTCAGAAAAACTGCATCTGCTACAGGACTGTGAACCGGATATACTTGGGTTGTTGCCCGTTCTTTTACAGAAAGCGGATAACATTTTACTAAAGGCTTCGCCGATGCTGGATATAGAACTGGCGGCAGCGCAGTTAGGCAAGGTGGCAAAAATATGGGTGGTAGCGGTGCAGAATGAATGTAAGGAGGTTTTATACCTGTTGCAGCAAACCCCGCCGGCGCAACCGGAGCGCGAAGCAGTTAATATTAAAACAGATGGCAACATCAGCACGTTCAGGTTTAATGCCGGGCAGGAACAAACTATAACGCCCCCCTACTCCGATCCGCTGACTTATCTTTATGAGCCCAATGCAGCTATTCTGAAAGCTGGCGCTTATAAAACTATAACACAGCAATCTACAGTAAGTAAACTGCACCCCAACAGCCACCTTTACACTTCCGATACGCTGATCTCAGATTTTCCGGGGCGCGTGTTCCGGTGTACTGGCGTAAGCCGGTTTAATAAAAAGGAACTGCTTGCCCGCCTGCCACAAAAACAGGCCAACATTACCATCCGCAACTTCCCGGACACTGTTGCCGGCATTCGTAAAAAGACAGGTATTAAAGAAGGCGGAAACCTGTATTTGTTCTTTACAACGGATATGCATCAGAAGCCGCTCGTACTTTACTGCGAGAAAGTATAGGTATCATTTCAAAAAAAAATCGCATCCCTGCAGAGCCGAATAATTACCGCTTATCCGTGAATTATACCGTACCTGATCTACATTAAGACGCCCCATTTAGCTATTGAATTGCTTACATATCAACTACATACATCTTTTGTTATACGTTTATAGTGCTATATACTGATTGGTTAAGAAATGTTGTTAAATTACAACTTGGCCTGCTTGCTATATAGTGGTAAAACATTAACTGACTGGCTTTTACATCGTAAACAGAACATGTACCCCGAGGGTGCATATGTTTTACTTAAACTATGAAAGCTATGAAACGCAATAACCCGAGCAACAAGGCTCAAAACAATTCAGGCTCAAATATCAATTCGCGCAACATGAGTTCTTCTTCGCAGAATTCTTCGTCAATGCGTGGTTCTATGTCTTCGCAAGGTAGTTCTTCCAACTCAGGAGGTTCATCTTCTTCAGGCAGAACATCTAACCTAACCAGTGGCAGCAACTCAAGATCCGGCAGTTCCGGACAAGGACGTGGCTGGCACGGCGACCCGCAAGGACATGCTAAAGCCGGGAGCCAAAGCCATAAAAACAGCAGCTCATCTTCGGGCTCTAACAACAGATCTGGCAACAAGTAATCAACTATAGCTAACAGACTATAAATGGCTTCAGGCATTCTGAAGCCATTTATAGTTTAAAGTGATATCAGCAACCTCAGTAAACTATAAAGCCATGAAAAACAATCAGAATAATAAGAACCAGGAGCAGCAGAACCATTCATCGAGTAACCCTGGAAACTCTTTTGAGGCAGGGAAACAGGGCGGACAGAAATCGCAGCAGATAACCAACCAGGGAACAAACAAATCTACGCAAGGCAGTACAATGGAGACTGACCAGAGCGGACAGAAGGACATTTCGAATAGCCTGAAAAACGATGCCGTAGGTAACCGTGGAGCAAACGATTATACGCCGATGAACCAGACTGATAACGAACTTGGCACCGAGAAGCGCCGCAACAACAAATAACAAAATATAAGTTTAAAAAGGAGAGCAGCTTTAGTTAATGGCTGCTCTTTTTTTGTGGCTATAGTTCTGATTTATAGTTTATATTTACTATTCACTATACATCCTTCTAACCAACTATAGAGCAATGGCCGCAAAACAGATCCGCAACACCCTTGTACTTGCTGGCTTTATAGTTTTAAAGTTTGTGCTGCAATACATTCTGGTGGATGGAGCATACGACCTTCACCGCGACGAATTTCTGCACCTGGACCAGGCAAACCACTTAGCTGCTGGTTATCTTTCGGTGCCGCCATTTACGGCTTTTGTTGCCTGGGTAATACAGGTGCCAGGCAATGGTTATTTCTGGGTACGTTTTTTCCCGGCTTTATTTGGTGCGCTAACTATAGTTGTGGCCTGGAATATGGTTTCTGAACTGAAGGGTGGCCTTTATGCCAGGATCTTGTGTGCTACGGCTTTACTCTTTTCGGTGCTGTTGCGCATTAATATACTGTTTCAGCCTAACTCTTTCGATATACTCTGCTGGGCGCTTACCTTCTATCTCTTTATCCGGTTTCTGCATACGCAGCAGGCAAAATGGTTTTACTGGCTGGGTGCAGTTATCGGCTTCGGTTTCCTGAATAAATATACGATACTTTTTTTGGTAGCCGGGCTGGCTTTAGCCTTAGTGCTATCCCCTTACCGGAAACTGTTTTTACAGAGAGAGCTATACATTGCCGGGCTCATTGCGCTTATAATTGCATCTCCGAACATAGTCTGGCAACTGCAGCATAACTTCCCGGTTGTAGCGCATATGCAGGAACTAAAGGCTACGCAGCTCAATAATGTTAAGCCCACTGATTTCCTGCAGGACCAGGTTCTTTTCTTTATCGGCTCTGTCTTTTTAGTGCTCGGGGCGCTGGCAGCTTTTATAGTTTACCCGCCATTTAAACCCTACCGGTTTATCGGTATTTGTTTTATAGTTGTAATGCTGCTGTTCCTTGTGTTTAAAGCAAAAAGTTACTACACCATAGGTTTGTACCCGGTTCTGATCGCGTTCGGAAGTGTGTATTGGGAGCAGTTGTTTAGCCGTGGCTGGTTGCGCTATACCAGGCCGGTGTGGCCATTGGTAACTATAGCTTTGTTTGTGCCGATCGTAAATGTAGTCTTTCCGGTACTGAGCCCTGCCGAGATACAGGTGAAAGCCGGGAAATTTAAAGACCTGAACCTGCTGAAGTGGGAAGATGGCAAAGACCACCTGCTGCCCCAGGATTTTGCTGATATGCAGGGCTGGCAGGAACTTACCCAAAATGTAACCGCAGCCTACCAACTTATCCCCGGCTCCGAAAAAGCCCGGACACTCATACTCTGCGATAACTATGGACAGGCTGGAGCCATTAACTACTATGGCCACAAATCGTTACCACAGGCGGTATCTTATAATGCCGATTACATTTACTGGTTTCCGGATCTGCCAGCTATCGAGCACATTATTCTGGTGAAAGAGAAAGGAGAAGCGCCGCTACAGGAATCAGAAAAGCAATACATAGGCAGCATTAAGCAGATTGGCAGCATTACAAACCCATATGCCCGCGAGCAAGGCACAACCGTTTATCTACTCAGCAATGTTGATCCATTTGTAAGACAATACTTGTACAAGAGGCTCGCCGTTAAGCAAAGCCAGCCCTTCCAGATTGCTGATTAGGTCACTTTCTGCTTACCCATTTGCTGTCTTTAATATAAAAACGCCAGGGCAGGAGGGCATCGTCGCCGGCGTAATCGATGCCCACACGTGGAACAGTCATAATACTTTCTTCAGGAATGGTTTTGCCTTTGTCTTCAACCCAGATAGTATTTCCGGTTAAGCTTTCGCCGTAATGTTTGCGGTTAATGCCCAAGGCAATGCTCATCACGCCGGGGCCGGCAGTCAGGTTGGGTTTTATAGCTGGTATGTTCCGGCGCAGCAGCATTTCTTCCACACCAATTTCAGGCTCTACAGCTCGTATCAGTACTGCATCGGCTTTGCCTTCTATGTTTGTTATGATATTGAACAGGTTATAGATGCCATACACCAGGTACACGTAAGCTACGCCGCCTTCGTGGTACATAATTTCGGTGCGGGCAGTGCGGCGGTTCAGGTGGGCATGGCAGGCACGGTCGTTCTCGCCGGAGTAAGCTTCTGTTTCCACGATCATCCCGCCTGTCAGCATGCCATCTACAGAAGTATACAGGTATTTTCCTAGCAACTCCTGCGCTATCTGCACCACGTTGGGCCGGGTGTAAAAGTCCTTTGTAAGCTTCACTTTATAATGATTAATGTTTAATGATGAATGAGTAATGGTACGCATGAATTTAGTTGAAGTAACTACTTATCATTATTGAATCTTTATTATTCATTAATTACCTGCAAAGGTTAAACTATAGTTTATAGTTTGCGTGAGGGATGGAGCGGTTGTCTGAGCTCCTTTAGCGACGCAGGAGCTAAAGAGCGAGCCGCGAGAGCCCGACGGCTGTGCCGGCACGCCCTTTCCTTTAAACTATAAATTCCCTGAACTACAAATCTTAATACATTCTGCAGTTGTAACCCCAACTATAAACCCACCTCTACCCCTCCCGAGAGGGGAATCAGCCAACTACTGCGAAATTAACTGTAGGCCTTTGTTAAGTTATTCATCACTAAAAATCATTATTCATTCATCATTATAAATTATTCATTACTTTTACACCCGATTGGTGGCTGTAACTATAGTCTATAGTCTCAGCCTTAAAAGGGAAACAGGTGCAATACCTGTGCTGTTCCCGCAACTGTATTCTTCATTAAAGGGGTTAGCCTAACACCAAAGCCACTGTACACAAACCGTATGGGAAGGCAGGCTGATCTGAAGAGAGCCAGGAGACCTGCCAGTCCGGACAATGATTTGTCGTATGCTTTCGGGTAAAAAGCTGCACAGTTTCTGCCTTTTCCGGCTCCTACTGCTCACTTTCTGCCCACTTGCATGCTTCGGGATAAAAGCATTTTAAGGTGGCGAACCGTATCTTATTTTTTATAGTGCTGGCTATAGTTGCCTTGCCCGCCACAGCGCAGCAAGACACCGCAGCTTACCAGTTGCGCAGCGTAGAAGTATTTGGCAAACCCGCCGAAGTTTACGCAGCCGGCAGCCGCGTTACAACTATAGACAGCGCCTACCGGCAAACCTATAACAGCAGCTCATTAGCCGATGCCCTGCAGGCCCGCACCCCGGTTTACTTCAAAAGCTATGGCGTAAGCGGCCTTTCCAGTGTATCCTTCAGGGGACAAATGCCTCTCAAACAGCAGTACTCTGGAACGGGCTCAACATCGGCTTACCAACCTTAGGACAATCAGATTTCTCGACGCTTCCATTAAGTGGTTTTGGCGACATTTCGGTGCAAAGCGGTTCGGCGGGTGCAGCTTATGGCAGCGGGGCAATAGGCGGAGCTGTTTTGCTGAGCTCTCCCAACTATAACGGCAAAGGCTTCGGGCTTAATCTGCAACAGGAAGCAGGTAGTTTTGGCCGCTATTTCAGTAATGGCAACATCAACTATAGTTCGGGCAAACTACAGCTTGGCCTTGGGGCTTACCTGCGCAACGCCGAAAATAATTTCACCTACAAGGATTTATCGCAGTTTGGAAAGCCGGAGCGCACCGAAGAGCACGCCGAACAAAAGCAGTATGGCTTTACCCAGGACCTGGCCTGGATGTTAACTGAGAACACAAAAATAGGCCTGCACAGCTGGTACACCTTCGCTGACCGGGAACTGCAACCCGCCATGGGCTCGGCAAGCGGCGCAGAGCAACGCGACAAGAACCTGCGCCTGATGACGCAACTGGAACACGAAAGCAACTGGGGCAAAACCGATGTAAAGCTGGCCTACTTTAAAGATTACCTGAACTATACCAATAACTCCCTCAACTCTGTTGCCGATGTGGAAACCTACCAGCTACAGGCCGAACAAACGTATACCAGCGGCGAGAACTGGAGCCTGCGCGGAGGCGTAAACCTGCAGCATTTTATAGCAGAGAACGATGGTTACGCCGGTACCAAACAGGAAAACCGGGCAGCTATATTCGCCCTTTTCCGCTACGACCCTACCGAAACGATTGACCTGAGCCTGAACCTGCACCAGGCTTTTGCAGAAGACTATAACCCTGCTCCTACGCCGGCTTTGGGTGTTAACTGGAAATTTTACCAACACGAACAGCACCAGCTCTTTTTGAAAGGGAATGTTTCGGGCAGCTACCGGGTGCCCACCCTGAACGACCGCTTCTGGACCGGAGCCGGCAACCCTGACCTGAAACCTGAACAAGGCTGGAGCGAAGAAGCCGGCCTGCGCCACCTGTTTATAGTTGGCAACACCCTTTTACTCGAAACCGAAGCCACCGCCTACCACATGCTGATAGATAACTGGATACAGTGGTCACCCCAACCAACCGGCCTGTGGCGACCTGTAAACCTGCAGAAAGTAAGAGCCATGGGCATAGAACTAAGCCAGCAGCTGACAGCAACTATAGGAACTATAAAACTGACAGGATCTGCAGGCTACACTTACACCTCATCGGAGCAGGTAGAAGTTTATGAGGGACAAGGCGACAAAGGCAAACAACTGATGTATGTACCGCTGCACAAAGGCGTACTGGCAACCGGCATCAACTATAAAAACTGGCAGCTGCAAACCAACCTGAACTATACCGGCCCGCGCTACACCACCAACTCAGAAACCAGCCACTTAGACAGCTTTATACTGGTGAACGCAGCCCTCAGCAAACAGCTGCAGCTCGGGCAAAGCAGGCTTATAGTTGACGTACGGGCAGATAACATTACTAATGAAGTGTACCAGACCATGGCTTACCACGCCATGCCGTTGCGGGGCTATACCCTGAGCTTACGATTTCTTATTCCTTAACAATATTATCTAAAACTATAAAAATGAAACGTACCCTACTTCGCGGCTTTTACACAGCTGCCCTGCTTTTTACAAGTGCTTTTACCTTTACCAGCTGCGACGAAACCGAAGAGATAAGCCCGGATATACACAACGCAAAAGTAAGAGGCCCCTACGACCAGGAAGGCGTTTTTATACTGAATGAAGGCAATTTTGGTACCCCGAATGGATCCATCTCTTTCCTGAGCGACAGTACAGGCCACCAGGTTAAGAATAACATTTTCAGTACTGCAAATGAGCAGCGCCCCCTGGGCGACGTGGTGCAGAACATGGTACTGCATGATACGCTGGCCTATATTGTGGCTAACAACAGTAACAAGATAGAAGTAGTAAATGTCTTCACGTTTAAAACGATTGCTGTTATAGAAGGCCTGAAACAGCCGCGCTATTTCGCTGCACTGGACGGCAACAAAGGCTACGTAACTGAGTGGGTAGCCTATGGTGGCAATGGACGTGTATCGGTTATCGACCTGAAAACGAATGCCGTGCTTAAAACTATTACGGTGGGCGAAATGCCCGAGCAACTCCTGGTAGTAAAGGACAAACTATATGTAACCAACAGCGGTGGCAATTCCATCTCTGTCATCAACACAACTACCGATGCGCTGGCGGGTACCATCCCAACCCCAGACGGACCAAGTGAAATGGTACTAACCAAAGACCAGCACATCTGGGTACTAAGTGCCGGCAAGGTGGTGTATAAAGACGATTGGTCGGGGATTGATTACACGAAAACCACACCGGGTTCACTTAGCAAACTCAATACGGCTACGTCAGCCATCGATGCAACCTTTACTTTCCCGGGTAACCAAAGCATCCCAAAAAACCTGACTATAAACGGCACCGGCGATAAGCTGTACTTTAATTATGAGGATAAAACATTTGTACAGCCCGTAAACGCTGGCGTGCTCAGCAACACCGTCATCATTAACCGTGGTTTCTATGGCATGGAAGCAGACCCTGAAACCGGCAACATATACGGTTCCGACAATAATAATTTCAGCGGCGACGGCACAGTATTTATCTTTAGTTCCGAAGGCGTTAAACTAAAAGAATTTAAGGCAGCCATCGGCCCCAACGGGTTCGTATTTAATTAAGTCTAAAGTTGGTTGTTTAAAGGCTGCTTCTGTAATGGAAGCAGCCTTTTTTGTTTTATAGCTTCCTGTTTGGTTTTAAGATGAAGGATAAACCCTTCCTGCCTCCTTCCGGGAGAGGAATTTCTGTTGCAGTTCTAGTTTTAACCCACCCCTACCCCTCCCAAGAGGGGAATTCCGGCTGTTGTTATAGTTAGCGGCTATAGGTCTATAGTTACAGACCAGGATCGGACAGGTCGCGACCTGTCCCTACGGAAATACCAACACGATAAAGCGATGCAACTATGGCCTTTCAAACTAAAGACGAACTATAGCTATCGAACTGATCACAGTCTTTGGGTTGAGCGCCTTGTAGATTTCCGGTGCCGCAGGCATTTCGAGGTACGAGAAAAGGAAATGTACACCGCGCGATGCCCGAAGACGGGGCCTCCCGGCCGTGAGGGCACCAAAGCCAACTATAGAACAATAGGCATGTAAAGCTCCCAGGATTGGAGGATATTTGAAAGAAAAGGCTTGGTTCCGGCTGCAACTATAACCAACTATAGAATCCAGATTCCTCACAGCTGCGCTGGCTCTCTTCGAATCGCGTCTCAAGAATGTTCGAAATGACAAAAGCAGAATTATAGGACATATAAGATCCCTCGACTTAGCTCAGGGATGACAATGGAGCCCTATAAAACTTAGCTTTAACACTAGCAGCAGCGAATACCAGTCCCGAAAACTTTAGATGACGCTGCCAGGCCAAGCATCTACAAACCCCTCAAACCCCATTAGCTTATCATCAAAACAAAAGGGGAAGTATAGGTTTAACTATGCTTCCCCTTTCTAAATTATTCCAACCTTATATTACTGTTTCTGATCCATATCACGCTGGTCAGCACTGTCTCTTTTTCCATCGCCAGCGTGTACAGCGCCCTTGGCATTATCATAATATTTTTTTTCCAGGTTTACAGTGTCCTGGTCTGAGGCATTCGGTTCTGACGTATAACCTTCGTTCATTGATCCTGCTTCTACATGGTCGCTGTCTTCTTTGTTGGTTTCACCTGCGCCGGTACCAGTATCACACCCGGCTATAGTAATTGCTCCTGTAAACAGCGCAGCAAGCATAAACGCCTTTGTTGGTTTCGTATTCATAGCTATAAAATTCGTGTTAAACATTAGCCGCCAGCCAACCGGCGGGTACCTACATTTACGACCTCGACCAGTTTATAGTTAAAACCAATACCCCTATCCCTAGAAAACCGTATTAATAACACGAAACCAAACTATAGCTATGAAACAGGACAAACCTATAGATCCGACAAAAGAAACCAGCAAAGACGATTCTTCTGACATCAATAAGGTAAAACAGCAAAAGCAGGCTGCTCCGCCTCAGGCTAAAGCCACTACAAACAAAAGCAGCCAGCAGCGCGAAGACGAAGAAGCACAAAAAGGCCATTCATAAGTTGCTGAACTATAGTTGCCCGTTGTACCTTTGCAACTATAGTTTTACCAACCTATGAAAAAGGCGCTCATTTCCGCACAACTTAAAACCAAACTGCTGGTGATCCTGATCATCAGTATATTACTTGCGTCTGCCCTGGAACTGTATACCTTTGGCATTCCTTCTGATTTCCTGTCTCGCTGGCTAAATTCCTTCTTTGTGATCTTCTTTATGATCTCGGTAACGGTGCTGGGTATTGTACCTGCCATTAGCTATGCGGTAAACAAAGCTGCCGGACGCTAAACTCTCATTTCATCTTTTCTGAACCTGCTGCTACCTATAGCTGTTGCAGAAGCACTGTGCCATAAAATCTGTACTTTTGCGGTGCAGACTAATACTTTAACATTTACACTTTGGAAACAACGCCAACCATACTGCTTATTACGCCCCCGCTCACCCAGCTGAACACCCCTTACCCGGCCACGGCTTACCTTACCGGCTTTTTGCGCGGGCAGGGCTACAACGTGCAGCAAGCCGATCTGGGTATTGAGCTGGTGTTGCGTATGTTTTCCAAAGCAGGCCTCAAAAAGATATTTGCTGCCATAGAAGTTGGCGACTATGAATTATCGGATAACAGTTTCCGGATTTTGAAGCTGAAGCGCGACTACCTGGACACGATTGAACCAGTCATTCGTTTTCTGCAGAATAAGGATTTAACTATAGCACAGCAGATCAGTTTCAGCAGGTATTTACCCGAAGCATCGCGCTTCGACCAGGTAGAGGATCTGGAATGGGCTTTTGGCAGCATGGGCATTACCGACCGCGCGCGCTACCTGGCTACTTTATACTTAGAAGACCTCGGCGACCTGATAAAAGAAACTGTTTGCCCTTACTTTGCTTTCAGCCGCTATGCCGAAAAACTGGCTATGTCTGCCACTTCATTTGATCCGCTGGAGGAAGAGCTGCAACTGGAGCCGAACCTGGTAGATCAGTTTTTACTGGAGATACTGGATGAGCATTTACAGCGGGTACAGCCAACTATAGTTGGTTTCTCTATTCCGTTTCCGGGCAATTTGTATGGAGGCTTACGGTTGGCGCAACACATCAAACAGAACTACCCCACTATAAAAACGGCCATGGGCGGCGGTTACCCGAACACCGAGCTACGTAGTTTAAAAGAGCCACGCCTGTTTAAGTACATTGATTTTGTAACGCTGGATGATGGCGAAGGCCCGTGGCTGAAACTAATAGAGCACCTGCAAGGCAAACGCGAAGCCGCCAACCTGCAACGCACGTTTATACTTCAGGAGGGAGAAGTCAACTATATCAACAACTGCACAGACCCGGATATTCCGCATACCGAAGTAGGTACGCCAGACTATAGTGGCCTGCCTATAAAAGATTATTTGTCGGTGATTGACGTGGTGAACCCGATGCACCGCCTGTGGAGCGATGGCCGCTGGAACAAACTGACCGTGGCGCACGGCTGCTACTGGAAACGCTGCTCCTTCTGCGACATTACCCTGGATTATATCCGTCGTTACGATGTGGCTCCGGCTATGCTGCTGGTAGACAGAATTGAACAGATCATTGCCCAGACCGGCCAGACCGGTTTCCATTTTGTAGATGAAGCCGCCCCTCCTGCCCCGCTCCGCGACATGGCCATAGAACTGCTGCGCCGTGGTGTGAAAATTAGCTGGTGGGGGAATATCCGTTTCGAGAAGACTTTTACGCCTGATTTGTGCCGCTTACTGGCTGCATCGGGTTGTATTGCCGTTTCTGGTGGTTTGGAAGTAGCTTCGGACAGGCTGCTGGCCCTGATGGAGAAAGGTGTAACGATAGCGCAGGTTGCCCGCGTAACCGATAGCTTTACACAGGCCGGTATTATGGTGCACGCTTATTTGATGTATGGCTTCCCGACCGAAACCACCCAGGAAACAATTGACTCACTGGAAGTAGTGCGCCAGCTATTCGAGAACAATGTGATACAATCAGGTTACTGGCACCGCTTCAGCATGACGGCCCACAGCCCGATCGGTAAGAACCCTGAAAAATATGGTGTAGTAAAAGTTGGCCCCCCGGAAGGAGATTTTGCAAACAACGACCTGTGGCACAACGACCCGAAAGGCACTGACCATAGTTTGTTCAGCGCCGGTTTAGCCAAAGCGCTTTACAACTATATGCACGGTGTAGCCCTGGAAGAGCCGCTTTCGTTCTGGTTTGATTTTAAAACGCCACGGCCAACTATAAAACCGGACCTTATCGGCTCAGCCATTGCGCAGCCGCATCGCCCAGACAGCACCCGCATGAATGCCCGCCTGCTCTGGTTGGGCAATATGCCGGAAATAGACTTTACCATGGTTGCTAAAAAAGGCCAGACAATAGAGCGCTGCGAACTTACCTTTTATGAAAAGGGCGAAGACTTCCAGGTAAAGACGACTGCAACTATAGGCCAGTGGTTATTCGATTCTATCCAGAAGATATCGCTGGAGAGCGAAGAAGCTTATAGTTTAAAACAGTTGGAGGAGAGTTATCCGGCAGATGCGCATCTCACATTTGATGAGTTCCTGGCATCGCCAACCTGGTTTGAACTGCGCGAAAAAGGGCTACTATTGCTGTAGCCCTTCACGGTTATAGTTTATTTATTGTGCAGATCTGCCTGTAGCTAATGGTCTGTATTCTATGCCAAACCGCTTCAGGTAATCTTTTATAGGTTCCAACTCCATTTCTGCACGTCGTTTATCCAGGTTGGCCTCGTCTTCTACTTTATAAAGCTCCTGTTGTTTTGTAGCTTGGTTGGTGGTTACCTGGCTGCCGTATAGTTGCGGTTTATCATTATACATCAAATAACGGTCTTCCATTAAAGCCAGCTGACTTTTTGCAGCTTCTCCTTTGGCAACTGCTTCACGCAGCAAGGGCAGGTATTTTCCCATTATTTCCTTTTGTTCTCTCGGTGTGTGCTGAATTACCAGAAAAGCGGCATTGCTGGCATGCGGCCCAACCATACTTTTGCCAGGCCAGCCATATTTTTCAATAATAGCGATAACCTGTTTCTGATTTTCCGCATCCGACTGCATCATTTTCTGGATTAACGCCTGCGCCTCTGCCGACTCCATGCCATGTTTCTCACGGGCTGCTAAAAACTCCCGGCGTATCTGCTGGTCGCTTTCAAATATCTGCTCCAGTTGTGCTTTCAGGGGCTTGTTATAGTTGGCTTCTATTACATCAACCTTTGCCTGCAGTTGCTTTACCATTGGCTCCCAGCGCTTATCGGTGTGCAGGCTGCTCAGGTCGCTATCACTTTTAAGGTGATTAATGTTAGCCCAGCCTTTTTCGATGGATTTGTTGAGATGTGCAAAAGCTTTGTCTTTGTTGCCGGCCAATGCCCACGAGCAGGCAGCATTGTAGTGGTCGGAGCTGGAGCCTTTCCCGCTCTTCAGTAGCTTATCGTATAGTTCAGCAGAAGCTTTATATTCTTTGGCTTCATATCTGGCGTATGCTTCGGCTGATGTCTGGGCAAGGGCAGTTCCACCTAAACAAACCATCATTCCGATACAGAGAATTAGTTTTTTCATAGCTTTATAGTTTTAGTTAATTGAATGTACAGAAAAAATTATAGAAAGTGAAGTTTTTAGCACACCCTGCAATCAGCATTTTATAGGAGTCTGTCTATAATCATCCGTAAATAAAGCGTGCCACATACCATAAAATATTAACAAAAGTCATTTTTGCCAGTAATGCAAGTCATATAATAAGGCTTTTTTATTCATCAGTTTTGTACAGTATTTAACACTTAAAACTAATAGTATGAAAAAGGTATCTCTAGCCATAGTAATAGCAATGGGTGCTATGCTGTCATCATGCAATTCAACTGAAAAACCAACAACTGAGGCACAAAACGAAGTAACAGAAACAGAAGCATTAGGTGGGCAATCAGCCGTGCAGGACGATGAGTCGCAGAAAAACGTAGTACAGGTGGCTGCTTCTTCCCCGGACCACACAACGTTGGTAACAGCCGTTAAAACAGCCGGCCTGGTGGACGTGCTAACCAATGCCGGACCCTTTACAGTTTTTGCGCCAACCAATGCCGCTTTTGAGCAATTACCAGCCGGAACTGTAGAGAGTTTATTAACTGAAGAAAAACGTAGCGATCTGCGCAATATCCTGCAGTACCACGTGTATGTAGGCGTACTGCAAGCCGAAAGCTTTGAAGACGGACAAAGCCTGGGCCAGGTAAATGGTGGCCGCGTAACTATGGGCGTGAAAGATGGCAAGGTAACAGTAAACGGCGCTAACATCGTGGCATCCATTCCAACATCAAACGGCGTTATTCACGTGATCGATAAAGTGTTGTTGCCGCAGTAAGTAGTATAGTTTACCATCCCCTGCCTCTTCAAAGGGGGACTTAACTGCTTGAGTAATTCCGCTCTCGAGGGGGGCCGGGGAGTATTATAGCAACGGCTGAACCTCCCTTTTACCAAGTTCCTTTCAGGATGACAGGTATCTTGTATCTTATGTCCTCCTTTCAAGGAGGTTAGAGGGTTGATCAGCCAAAGCAAAACAAGAAAAGCCCCTGTAGCTTAAACTACAAGGGCTTTTTCACTTTCTAACTTTCTAACTTACAAACTTTTTAACTTAGTTCAGTCTCGCTTTGTCTTAAGCAGGTTCCGGAGTTCAGAAAGCTCATCTCTGTATTTGGCAGCCTGTAAAAAGTCAAGGTCTTTGGCGGCACCTTCCATTTGCTTCTCTGTTTTCTTGATAAGCTTTTCGAGCTGCTCCTTGTTCATCATTTGTATCACAGGCTCAGCGGCAATCGATACTTCTTCCGGACCAGCATACATTTTCACTTCCCGCTTAATGTTATCAGCAACCGAGGTTTGCTCGTGAATCTCTTCGCTGGTCTTAAGAATAGTTCGTGGCGTAATACCATGCTCTTCGTTATAGGCCATCTGTGTCGCACGACGACGGTTGGTTTCATCTATAGCACGTTGCATAGAGCCGGTCATTCGGTCGGCGTACATAATTACCTTCCCTTTCTCGTTACGGGCAGCACGTCCCATGGTCTGTATCAGAGAACGCTGATCTCGCAGGAAGCCTTCTTTATCAGCATCCAGTATAGCCACCAAACTAACTTCCGGTAAATCCAGACCTTCACGCAGCAGGTTTACCCCGATCAGTACATCAATTATACCTAAACGCAGTTCACGCAAAATTTCTACACGGTCAAGGGTTTTCACTTCGGAGTGCAGGTATTTTACTTTTATGTTCAGCCTCTCCAGGTACTTGGCCAGTTCTTCCGACATGCGTTTCGTAAGTGTAGTTACCAGCACGCGGGCACCTTCTTTTACGCGTTCATCTATTTCATCCAGCAGGTCATCTACCTGGTTTGTACTTGGGCGCACTTCTATAACAGGATCCAGCAAGCCGGTTGGGCGGATGATCTGCTCCACTATAACACCTTCTGATTTCTGGATCTCATAGTCGCCTGGCGTTGCACTTACAAAAACCACCTGCTTCATCATGCTCTCAAACTCGTTAAAAGTAAGCGGGCGGTTGTCCATGGCAGCCGGTAACCGGAAACCATATTCTACCAGCGCTACTTTACGCGAGCGGTCGCCTCCCCACATAGCACGCACCTGCGGCACGGTTACGTGGCTCTCATCAATTACCATCAGGAAATCATCCGGGAAATAATCGAGCAAACAGAAAGGACGTGCACCCGGCGAACGACGGTCGAAGTAGCGGGAATAGTTCTCTATACCGGAACAATAGCCCAGCTCACGGATCATCTCCAGGTCAAACTCAGTACGCTCTTTTATGCGTTTAGCTTCTACCGGGCGGTCTTCTTTCAGGAAATAATCGTGCTGCGCCACCATGTCGTACTGAATTTCCGAAATAGCCTGCTGCAGTGTGTCTTTGCCTGTTACGAAAAGGTTTGCCGGATATAAGGTAATTGCCGATTCATCGGCCAGCTTTTTACCGGTAGCCGGATCGATGCGGTGTATCTGCTCAAGCTCATCTCCGAAGAAATAAAAGCGGTAAGCAAAATCTGCATAGGCCGGAAAAATATCAACCGTATCGCCTTTCACCCGGAATGTTCCACGTGTGAACTCGGCTTCGGTGCGGCTGTAAAGTATCTGCACAAACGTATAAAGCAGGTTATTACGGCTGTAACGCTGACCCGGAGCCAGGTGTAATACGTTCTTCCCAAACTCTTCGGGGTTACCAATACCATAGATACACGATACCGATGCCACCACGATCACATCACGCCGGCCCGAAAGCAGTGCCGACGTTGTATGCAGACGCAGTTTCTCGATCTCCTCGTTTATTTGAAGGTCTTTCTCGATGAATACATCCGATGAAGCGATGTATGCCTCGGGCTGGTAGTAGTCGTAGTAAGAGATGAAATATTCGACAGCGTTTTCAGGAAAAAACTGCTTGAACTCGCCGTATAGCTGGGCTGCCAGTGTTTTGTTGTGGCAAAGTACCAGGGTTGGCTTGCCTGTATTTTTGATAACGTTGGCCATGGTAAAGGTTTTACCGGTACCGGTGGCACCCAGTAAAACCTGTACAGGCTCTCCGTTATTTACTCCTTCTGTGAGTTTTGCAATTGCCTTGGGCTGGTCGCCGGTCGGCTGAAACTCTGATGTTAGCTTAAAATCCATTCGTCGGTTTTACGAAATTAACGATAAAGTATAACATCTGAAACTGTACGTAAGTTTACCTTTTGCAAACATAATCCGCTAAGTTTAAGTATAAAATTACACGCATAAAAAAAGCCTGCCGCAAAGCAACAGGCATTTCCAAGTCAGTCAGTTTTAATAATTCTAATCAAGAAGTAAACCTAACCTTATAGTATAGTTCACTTTAAAAAATCTCCCGCCCGGAATCGCAGACGCGGGTTACTTTTACGGCCGGATACATAACCGTTACAGCTACGCATCTTGGCCCGTATTCTCCATTTAATTCCAGGGCCGCATTTATTCTTAACCCCTCTTTCTGGTATTTTGCCGGCAGGTTATCGGTAGTAACATAGCCGTTCTGCAGCTGCCCCAGGTAGTTATTACTCTGCCCGTCTTCTGCATTATTTTCTATTTTCAGGATATACCAGCCTGTCTCGCAATCCTCTCCTATCACCTCTACTTGCAGGCATGCCGGAGCCGGGGCATCTTTCTGGCAACTTACAGTAAGTGTAATTAAACCCAGGTAAAGAAAAATGATGCGTAATGTGTTCTTCATGTTTTAAGTTGTACTAACGGATCTCGCTGTAGTGTAAAATTATCGGTACAGGTAATAGGTATCGGTAAATCTGGCGTAAGGGTCGCTGCCGGCATAGGTGCAGTTCAGCACCAGCCTGTTTGCCTTACACTCAGTTACTGTATAAGTTGCCGACCAGAATTGCCGGGAAAGTATAAATGCCCCCGGTAATGTGTACTCGGCTTTAAAAGCATTATAGTTGTTTTTGGTTCTTGTTACATCATGCAACAGAAAAGCACTGTCGCTTCTGAATTCAAAATAATCTCCGGCGTTGCCCCTGTAGTTTGTTGTGTTGCAATTACCGTTGCGGCAAACCTGGTAATCAATTCTTTCTACCCTCCATTTACCCAGCAAAGCATTCCGTGTCTGACCTGCTGAAAGGGTAGGCAGTGTTTCCTCATCGGTCTGGCAGCTTAAACAAAGCACTGCCAGCAGAAGAACTATAAAAGTTCTGGAACTGCTTTTTTTCATAGCCCGGGTATAAATGCGAATATTAAATACTGGTACTCACTATCTGCTCCAGGCAGGTAAGCTTAACTACCTTAGCTTTTGGTAGTGCAGCCTGACAAGTATATAAATCCTTGTATCTGTTATCACGCGCTACCTCTACATAGCCAAACCTATATGTCTGCCCAACTATAAGGTGCTGCAGCGTTGTGGCATTTACCCACGGCTGTATATAAGTAGTGTCGTTCACCTGCAACCAGGTATCATCAAAAGCACCGTAGCCACAGGTCACCTTCACGGCAGTAGCTTCAAAAACACAATCCCGCACCGGAAAACAACCGTCTATCTTGTCCTCGCTGTTATCGCAGCCCGACATAAAGATTGAAAAAAGAAGAAGGGCCAACAGTATATACCAACCGGATAAATTTGCTTTCACTATAGCTGCAACATCCATAAGAGTTGCAGGAGTAAGGCGCATTTTTTCATAGTTTTATGTAGTGTAGGTTTGGTTAGAACAGATGGCTATAAGCAACTGTTGGCCTCCTTCCTCTATCAAGATTCTGAATTGGTACAGATGGTTGCACCGCTCCTAAAAAAATATGAATTATTCGCCGGCGTGGCCAAGGATATAGCTTACACCCATATTTAAGCCGATCGTATACGGCCTGCCCTGGTTGGCAATGGCGTGGTCGTCGGTTAGCATGGAGTTAAAGAAACTGCGGTATTCGGGACCCACAGATACATTTACAGCATTAGAAATGCGCTTGCCTATACCCATGCCCACATTCCCTGAAAACTGAACTTTACGGAAAGGAGAGTCGTCGGTGGCGCTGTACGTTACGCTTGCAATTTCCGGGAGAGACGATTTTATAGTTGTCTGCATCAGGAAATTGGCCGCCACACTACCGGTTGCATACCAGTACCAGTTCTGGCCAAGGTTACCTTCTACCTGCATGCCCACCGGAATGGAAAGCATCTGGTAACTATAGTCTACATCGAAAGGCTGTTTTGTTTTTACAACACTAACAGAGTCTGTAGTAAAGGTACTGAGCGATGGCAGGAAAACCGTGGTTGGCTTTAGCTTTGAATGCTCATTTGTGCGTGGATTAAACAAAAACTGCTCTACTATATAGCTTGACCTTGTTTTAGAAGTGTTCTGACTATAGCCAAGCCCGCTCAGTAATTTAAATCGCTTTCCAATTCTAAAGCCAGCTTTCGCATCTACGTTATACGACATGGCCGCCTGCGTATTTTCCTGAAACTCAATACGGGCATCCCGCATATTCTCTTCAGACTCTCCCGACATGGAAGGCTTTGGCTCTGGTGGCGAGCCTATACCCGGTAATTTAAAAGTGGTATGCGGCGTTACAGTATAACCGGGGATGTTGATGTTCTGGGTAAAATAAGTGGAGCCATAGCCCATTCCTACGTTCCAGCGGCTGGCAGTAACGGCAGCTTCTTTTTTATCGCTCTCGGCTGGTTTGTTTAATGCAAGCGCAAGCCCGGTTTGTGTCTGCTGCGTTATAGTTTCCCCCGTTTTTTCTTCAGGAGTTGTGGTTCCGAGTATGGCGTTTCTGCGGAGCAGCGGATTTATAGTTGCAGTGCTGGTATAGTTATCCGGAACATTTGCAATAGCCTGGCTAGCCGGAATAAAGCTTCTTTCGTCTGTTTCAGTAACAGGGCTTGCAGTTGGTTTATCTCCTCCAACTATAGCTGCAGCAATAAGACTGGTAGCTTCGCTTGCTTCAGATTTTATAGTTGATGCCGCCCTGTTTTCAGCACTATAGTTTTGCTGAGCGATAGCAGATGATCTTTCAGACCTGGTTGAGGTAACTGTTTCGTTTGAAGAATAACTATAGTTCGGCTTTTTTGCCTGGGCTATAGCAGGTATTTCCCTGATTTCAGATTCAGACAAACTATAGTTACCCGATTCAGATGAACTATAACTATCGGTTTGCTGAGCCGGTGCTAAAGTACTGTTGCCGGCTATAGTAGCCTTACCCGTTTCTGATGATTGAGCTATAGTTTGCTGCTGCTGTTGCGTGGCAGTAGCAAGTAACGCTTCTTTCTGGTCTTGTTTAAAGTGCAGCACCAATGCAGATCCGGCAAGCACGAAAAGTATAAAGCATGCCGCTGCCAGTTGCCTGTAAAACAACGCGCGTTTCTTGTACTTCACATTATCCTGCATGGCAAGGGCATGATCAATACGCGACCAGACTTCCGGACCCGGCGTTGCTTCCGCATCCTGGAAGCGTTGCCACATGCTCTGCTCCAGTTCCCCGTAATCTTTTTTATCTCTTGATGACATGCTCCTTGTATGGTTTATCCTGTTGCGCCAGCATACTTTGCAGTATCGCTCTTGCTCTTGAATACTGAGATTTAGAGGTACCTTCCGAGATACCCAGCATTTCGCCTATCTCTTTGTGGTTGTACCCCTCAATAGCATAGAGGTTAAATACCATGCGGTAACGTGGCGCCAGGCTCTGGATAATACTTAGTAGCTCATCCATACTATAATCGTTCAGGTTATAGTCGCCGGAGCTCAGGTTTTCCACTTCTTCAGATTCGTGCGAAACGGTAAGCAGCGATTTTTGCCGCAAATGTTTCAGGGCTGTATTCACGATGATCTTCCGTATCCAGTACTCCAGTGGGCAATCCCTTTTAAAATGTTGGATATTCGAAAACACCTTTATAAACCCCTCCTGCACTATATCTTCAGCCTCAAATGTTGTGGGAGCGTAGCGCAGGCAGACCATCATCATCTTTTTAGCATACAGGTCGTACAGGAGCCGTTGCATGTCCCGCTTGCCGGCAATGCAACCCTCAATAAGCTTCTCCTCGTCTGACTTGTTACTGCTAAAAAGTTTCAACTGCTGACCTGATTACGGCCCCACTCACATGAGCCTAAAAGTAGTGCTATGGTTGCAAGGCCGGGTAAATATTTCTTACAGGATATTTGGTTTACCTAAGTATTAACATATCAGTATACTTAGCGCAGGTAAATGTAAGAAATTGCAGTGAAAGTAGTGCTATATAAAGAAGCAGAAAGTATGCAGAATTTAGTATAAAAAAGAAGCGCACCCGGTTAAAGGCACGCTTCTGAATGTATAACTATAGCAAACTGTTAGGCAACTCCAAGAAAAAGCATTTTATAAACCAGCACGGCAACTATAGTTGCGAACAGCATCCATACATACCCAATAATTCTGTAGGCTGTGGCACTGCCTGTCGTCACGCCACTCAGGGTATCGTACGCTTCTATGCGGGCATGGTCTAAAACACTTTTGGTAAGCAAATGATACGAAAATCCGACACCCAGCGTAACGGCTACCACATCATCCAGGAAACCAAAAACCGGCACCAGATCCGGCACCAGGTCTATTGGGCTGATGGCATAGCCAATGGCAAGCGCTAACAACAACCGCACATACCACTTTACGCGCGCATCGCGGTACGAAAGATACAAAGCGTAGATCTCTGCGTTTAAAGCGTGTGTTTTATGCTTCAGGGTGGTTAGCTGGGTGATCATAGGGTGGCGGTTAGGTGGCTCTCGTTTTCAGGCTTTTACGTGAACCGGCACGCCTTATGTTACAGCATTTTACAATTATTTTCAAGAAAAATAAATTGCATTTCGTTTTACCTGTTTTGCCAGATCTGCCAGGCAGCCTCAGCCTGCCCATACAGCATCCGGAGGCCATTTATAGTTTGCGCGCCTGCCGATTTTCCTTTTTCCAGAAAGAGTGTCTGCTCGGGATTATAAACCAGGTCGTAAAGGTAATGTTGGGCAGAAAGGGCTTTGTAAGGCAGTTCAGGGCAGTCCTGAACATTCGGATACATGCCTAGCGGCGTGGTATTAACTATAAGCTGATACTGCTGCAGCAGTTCGGGGGTAAGCTCTGTATAAGAAAACTGACCTTGCGTGGGTTGCCGGGATAAAATTGTATAGTTTATCTGCAGGTCCTGAAGTGCTGCCACTACTGCTTTAGAAGCTCCGCCTGTTCCTAATACTAAAGCCCTGCTGTTCTGCGTTGCGGGGTAAAACTGCTCCAGCGAGCTCCTGAAACCGATATAGTCGGTATTATATCCTTTGGTCTTGCCAGCTGTTATTTTTATAGTATTTACAGCTCCAATCCGTGCAGCTGATTCATCCAGCTCATCCAGGAAAGGGATCACCGTTTCTTTATAAGGAACAGTTACATTCAGGCCGACCAGGTCGGGTTGGTTTTGCAGTAATCGGGGTAGTTCAGCTATAGTTGCCAGTTCGTATAGTTCATACGTTGCATCAGCTATTCCTTCCCGCTCAAACTTCTCTGTAAAGTAACGCTTCGAGAATGAGTGTCCCAGCGTTTTACCGATCAGGCCATAGCGTTGCATCTGTATTTAAACTGTGGTGGTGTGATCGTCAGTGATGTAATCTATAAAGTAAACCAGCGCAAAACCGAAGACAGCCAGTAGTGTACCATACAGTATATAAGGCTCTTCTCCTGTTAGTTGCAGGTAATCGGTTGGCAGCACGTTGGCTTGCACCAGTGGTTTTATTTCGCCGTGGCGGTCGGTATATGTCTCCAGCGTCTGTTTCCAGGGCCACACTTTGTTCAGCGATCCCAGCATAAAACCGGTCAGCAACGAAACAGTCAGGTTATGATAATTCTTCAGCATCCAGTTCAGCACATGCGAAAAACTAAGGATACCTACCAGACAGCCCAACCCGAAAGTAAGTATAGTTGCTATTTTAAGGTCTTTTACGGCGTTCAGTATAAACTCGTACTTGGCCATTAAAACCAGAATAAAGCTACCTGAAATACCTGGCAAAATCATGGCACAGATGGCAATAGCGCCTGAAAGGAAAATGAACCAGTATGATTCCGGCGTTTCTGTTGGGGTGGCTATAGTTACCCAGTAGGCAATGGCAGCACCAACTATAAAAGCGAGCACGACCATAGGTGTCCACTTCGTTATTTTTTTCCCAACAACTACAGTAGAGGCTACGATCAACCCAAAAAAGAACGACCAGAGCAGCTCTGGGTGAAACTCCAGCAGGTACAGCACCAGCCTCGAAAGCAATACAATCGAGAAACCAATGCCAGACAGCAGCCCAACCAGGAAATTACCGTTAATGTGTTTCCAGAAACCAGCCAGGTTAAAACGGAGCAGCAACTTCACAGCCTCTCCGTTTACCGACCTGATAGAGTTCAGCAACTCTTCGTAGATGCCGGTAATAAAAGCTATAGTTCCGCCGGATACGCCTGGCACTACATCTGCAGCCCCCATGGCTACACCTTTCGAGAAAAGCAGAAGATATTCTTTAAGTGATCTGCGTTGCATAAATCTGTTTCTGAGCTTTTATGAGCAGGTTTAAAATTCATCCTTTGCGCTACAAACTGCCTATATAAAAGCCTGACTTCACACTTTTCTCGCTCCATAGCGCTGCTATAAAGCTCAAAAACTGTTTCGCCAGCGCCCTGTCTATTCAGTTTTCGCTTACAAAAACGAAATTTAAACTTGTACTAACAAAATTGCCCGTTCGGGTACGCCGACGGGCAATTTATAGTTACTGTTTTTATAGTTACCCGTTCAGGGTAGTATCATCCATGTTCAGGAAATGATGGAACGTATCGCCACGCAAACCTAAACGAATGGTCTCCAGTGGAATAACCTCGCTTGGCGCTATATTACCAAGGTTTACGTTAGCACCAAGCAGTTTAATAAACCAAACCTGCTGTGCTTTCTGAGGCGCTTCCCACAATATCTTCTCAAACGGTATCTTTGTCAGGATCTCTTCTACCAGACCGCTTCGAACCTCACCTGTTGAGCGGAAAAGGCCAACGTTACCACCTTCACGGGCTTCACCGATCACTTTCCAGGCGCCGGCATCCAGTTCAGTCTGCATCAGTTGTATCCACTTATAAGGCGGAATGATCTTTTCAGCATCTTTAGAACCTACTTCCGACAATACAGTTACCTGCGTAGCCAGCGTCTGAATATACTGCAGCTTTTCATCATGGTTCATCTCCAGCGAGCCATCCGAAACTTCTGCAAAAGTCATTTCATACTTATCCAGGATGCGGCGGTAGTCCTCGAACTGGTTGCGGGCCACAAAGGCCTCGAATAATGTGCCACCAAAGTAAACAGGTATACCTGCTGCCTTATAGGCGTCCAGTTTTTTCTGCAGGTTAGGCACCACATACGATGTGGCCCAGCCCAGTTTTACGATATCTACATATTCCCCGGCTACGTCCAGAAAGTCTTCTACTTCCCGCACACTCAGACCTTTGTCCATGGCCATGGTAAAACCCCGCTCGCGTGGCTTAAGCTCGCGCTCCGGCAGGTTATTCAGCGTATAGTTCATCTGATATTATTTGCGATACTGATCTATTAATCTGGCTAATGCCCGCTGCGATTCCAGTTCCGGGAAGAACTCAAATAACAGCTTATGTTTTTCGAAGTCCAAAATTAAGGCATTTTCAAGATAATTGTAAGCTTCGCGGTATTTTCCTGCAGAAAGAAGGTAGGCGCAGGCCCTGTAATATAGCTCTGCTTCGTCTGGTTGCAGTTCTATGGCATTTAAAATAATATCGGTGGCCTCATCATAATTGCCCTGTTCGTACAAAATGATAGACCAGTTGAGGTAAATATCCTTATCGTTCGGCTGTATCTCGGCAGCACGCGCATAACTTTCCAACGCCGACACCACATGCCCCACATGATACTCGGCAGCGGCAAGCGCCACCCAGTAATCAGAACTGTCGTCGTAAAGCTCCACTGCTTTCTTAAAGAAATGCACCGCCTCGTACCACTTGCCCTGCGCATCCAGTATCACGCCAATACCAAACCAGGCCTCGTCCATTTCCGGGTCCAGGTCCACCGATTTCTGGTAATACCTTCTGGAAAGGTCCCACTGCTGCAGCTTTTCGTAGCACTCCCCGATGTTGCAATACACTTCTGCTGATTGTTCCCCATGCTCATGCATGGCATTAAACGCTTCAATGGCTTTGATATATTCGCCTATAAACACATAGGCATTGGCCATGTTGTTATAAGCGGTAATAAAGTCAGGCTTGATGATCGTGGCATAGTCGTAAGCGGCTATGGCTTTGTCGTAAGCGCCTGTTTTATTGAGCACATTGCCCAGGTTAAACCACGCTACATACGAGTAAGGATCATCGTCGACAAATTTCTGGAAGAAGGGAAGATGTTCGCGCAGCGTACCGGTTATTTCCATACAATAAACGATCTCCTGCATGGCCGCCTCGTTCTCTACATTCAGCTCAATGCACTTTTTATAGTACTTTACAGCCGAACCAAACTTTCCCCAGCTCTGGTAGGCCAACCCGATGTTGAAAAATATATCATCCCGGTCTTCGGCAAAGGCCAGGGCTTTCTTAAAGTAATCTATGGCATCGCGGTACTCGCCACGCTGCGAAAAAATAATACCGCGCGTCAGGTGTATATCCGGGTTACCGGATTCTACTTCGGCTACTTCGTTTATCAGGTCAAGGGCGTCATCCAGGCTGCCGGCCATAGCCAGCAACTGCGCTTTATCTATCTGTAGTTCTGATGAAAAAGGATATTGAGCGATGGCCGCATCGCAGGCTGCCAGAGCCTTTTTATACTCAAAGTTTGCAGTATAGTGGTCAATTATAGTTTCAAAGTCGTTGATGTCAAAAAAAGCAGTGCCATTGTTCCCGAGCGACTGCTCGAAACGTTGTATCAAATCCAGCTCTTCGCTGTTATCTTCAAAATTATCTTTCATCTCAAATCCCAACCGGCTGCCCAACGCAGCCCTTGTTACATTACATTTTATACTGGCAAATAGTTTATAGTTGAGGGAGCTAAAAAGCTACTTTACAGCCTGCTGCTTTAGTAATTCTGTACAGGCCCAGGCTATAGTTTCGGATAACGTTCTGAACTCCAAGTTAATGGCTTTCTGCACCTTTGCACTGCTAAAGAAATGATTTTTTGCTGACACCCGCGCTGTGTCTTTAGTAATAAGCGGACGCGTACCCGTTAACCAGCTTCTCAACCGTTCTGCACGCCATACAACCTCTGCCAATACCGGGTTTACTTTACGCGAAGGCGCTTTTTTGCCCATGCAAGCAGCTACCTGTTCAAAAAAATCTTTGTAAGCCAGCTGCTCTGCATTCAATATAAATCTTTCGCCTGATATTTCCGAGAAGGTGAGTCGCAACATGGCTTCAACCACGTCCCTTACATCAACAAAATTGGCTTTGCCGCCCGTATAAAAAGAATTATTGTTGTAAACATATTTAAACAGCCGCGTGCTGCTGCGGTTCCAGTCTGCCGGGCCCAGCACTACTGACGGGTTAACTATAACAGCATCCAGGCCTTCCGAAATGCCCCGCCATACTTCGAGTTCGCCTAAGTGTTTAGAGCTTGCATAAGCAGAGTGTGCCTCTGCCGGATCCCATTTGCTGTTTTCGGTTAACACATCTTTTCCTGCCGGTCGGCCAACCGCTGCTATAGAGCTAACATGGCAAAGTTTTAAAGTTCGCGCCTCGATGCAGGCATCTACTACATTGGCTGTGCCTTCTATATTAACCTGCTTCAGTAAGTCTTTGTCCTGCGGGTCGTAAGAAACCAGCCCTGCACTATGGAAAACATAGTTCACACCTTGCAAAGCATGTCGCAACAACACAATATCCTGAATGTCACCTTCCAGCCACTCTACTTTTTCGGCAAGGGCTATAGTTGGTATCTGCCCGCGGTAAAGTGCGCGCACCTGATGCCCCTGCTTTACCAGTTCCGGTATCAGGAAACTACCAATAAGGCCACTACCGCCTGTTACAAATATCATTTAAGTCGGGCTTACTAAGGTGGGAACTATAGCTGCGTGTTAAGCAATGGCAACGAAAGCAGCTTGTTTATATATTTGGTGTTAAGCACTTTATGCAGCGATGCGATGTGTTTTAAACTATGCACATCGGACCCAACAAGATCTACCAGGCCATTATCAATCAGCTTTTCTACCACAGTTTTTGCTGCCGGCGAGTAATAACCGGTTAACGAATTAAGGTTTGGCTGCAACAACACCCCTTGCTCCCGTAACTCTACCAAGTCATTAAACTTGCCATAGAAATAAGAATAACGCTCAGGGTGGGCCATTACCGGTTTATATCCTTTAGAGCGCATTTTAAAAATGGCTTCGCGCAGGTTAAGCGGCTCGTTTAGGAAAGAGGTTTCGAAAAGCAAATACTTATCGCCAAAGGTCAGCAGTTCTTCGTCATTGTCGAGTTTTTCCAGAAAAACTTCGTCAAGGTAATACTCAGCAGCACAGCCCAGCTCCATTTTAATACCGGCTTCGGTAAGTGCGTTGCGCAGCAGGGCGAGCTTTTCACGTATTCCTTCCGGCGTATTGCGGTAAAAGTCGCTCATGATGTGGGGTGTCATAATCAGCTTATGGTATCCCAGCTGCTGCATGGCCTCCACCAGTTCCAGGGATCGCTCCAGGGTATCTGCCCCATCATCAAGCCCCGGCAGAATATGCGAGTGCATATCCACACCTATAGTGCCCAACGACTCTAAGGATGTGGATTCTCCACCAAATAAGTTTTTGAAAAACTGCTTCATTTACTGTTGTTTAGCTAATTACCTGTCCTGCCGTCTTATTGTTTACAAAACTGGGCACTTAGCAGCTTCAAAATAACGCAAATTAAACGCGCTTTCAAAATAAGTACTATATGGTAGCTCCTATAGTTTCCTTGTTTAATATCCTCTGTTTTGGCCGCTCAAATTGTCCGTTTGCCGTTAAATATATAGCTTTGTGAACATACGGTTCTTTAAACCGTTATATACGCGACTCCACAACCTTCAAATAAACTATAAATGGAATTAAAATATACAGAGAACCAGCGCATGATTGCCGACATGGTTCGTGACTTTGGTGCCAAACACATCAAACCTAAAATGATGGAGTGGGACGAAAGCCAGGAATTTCCGGTAGACGTTTTCAAGAAGCTGGGTGAACTGGGCCTGATGGGCGTGCTGGTGCCAACCGAATATGGCGGTTCTGGTTTCGGCTACCTGGAGTATGTTACCGCTATTGCCGAACTATCTAAAATAGATGGGTCTATTGGGCTTTCGATGGCGGCGCACAACTCGCTTTGTACCGGCCACATTCTGCAATTTGGTAACGAAGAGCAAAAACAGAAATACCTGCCCAAACTGGCTACGGCCGAGTGGATAGGTGCCTGGGGCTTAACAGAGCCAAACACAGGCTCTGATGCTGGCAACATGCGTACGGTGGCTGTAGAAGATGGTGATTACTATGTAATAAACGGTGCCAAGAACTTTATTACGCATGGTAAAACAGGCAACGTAGCCGTAGTTATAGTTCGTACCGGCGAAGTGGGCGACTCGCATGGCATGACCGCTTTTGTAATTGAGAAAGGCACACCGGGTTTTAGCGCTGGCCGCAAAGAGAACAAGCTGGGCATGCGTGCTTCTGAAACAACAGAGCTTATTTTCCAGGATTGCCGCGTACACAGGAGCCAGATATTAGGTAACGTAGGCGAAGGCTTTATCCAGGCAATGAAAGTACTGGATGGTGGCCGTATTTCTATTGCTGCTTTATCTCTTGGCATTGCGCAGGGTGCTTTTGAAGCCGCATTGGCTTACTCGCAGGAGCGCAGCCAGTTCAACAAGCCTATCTCCTCTTTCCAGGGCATTGCCTTTAAACTGGCAGATATGGCTACTGAAATTGAAGCGGCAGCTTTACTCACCTACCAGGCAGCCGACATGAAGAACCGCGGCCTGAACGTGAACAAAGAATCGGCAATGGCGAAACTATATGCTTCGGAAGTATCGGTTAGAGTGGCTAACGAAGGCGTGCAGATATTTGGCGGTTATGGTTTTACAAAAGACTACCCTGCTGAGAAATTTTACCGTGATGCCAAGCTTTGTACGATAGGCGAAGGCACAAGTGAGATACAAAAACTGGTAATTTCCAGATCTATACTTAAATAACTAATTTAAAAATGCTATCTTTGTGGCCTGAATCCACTGATTTAGAATATTTTATAAATTAGCAGATAATAATTGCTTAAATAGTTGATTTTTAAGCGTAAGCTTTATTAAATTTGCAACCCTAATTCCAAGAGAAGCGAAACAAAGACATGATTATTGTAAACGTAAAAGATAACGAGTCTGTAGACCGTGCATTAAAAAGATTTAAGAAGAAGTTCGAGAGAACTGGCGTGTTGAAAGAGCTTAGATCAAGAACTTTCTTCGAGAAGCCATCTGTTTCTAAAAGAAAGCAGAAGGAAAGAGCTAAATACAAGCAGACGCTTTTCGCGAAGGATAACTACTAATTTCGTTTCCGAAATAATATATTTTCCATAACTTAGTATAGTTGCTTAACCAGGCGGCTATATTAAGTTATGGAATTATTTTTTAAGTACTTACAGTACGAAAAGCGGTATAGCCCGCACACCCTTACCTCCTACCACACCGATCTGGGGCAATTCTCTGGTTACTTACTCCAGACCTACGAGATCACTGATCCGGCCGAAGCCGATCATACCATTATCCGTTCCTGGATCTTATCACTTGTACAGCAAAACATTCAGCCACGGTCCATTAACCGTAAAATTGCCTGCCTGCGCTCTTACTATAAATTCTTATTAGGCCAGGAAAGAATTAAGGCGAACCCGATGCTGCGCATTAAAGCGCCAAAGGTTTCTAAAAAACTTCCCGGATTCGTGCTTGAAGAACCCTTCAACAATTTGCTGGATGGCTTTGAGTTTGAAAATAGCTTTGAAGGACAGCGCGACCGGCTAATACTGGAATTCCTGTATGGAACAGGTATGCGTTTAGCTGAGCTCATCAATATAAGCGAACAGGATATAGATAAATACCAGAAAACAGTGCGCGTATTGGGCAAAGGAAATAAGGAGCGTATTATCCCGATCAATGACTCTTTATGGGAAAGTATTGAGGCTTATTTGATGCATAAGAAAAGCGAGTTGGGCGATAACAATTCCGAAAAGCTGCTCGTTACAATTAAAGCACGCCCCCTGTACCCCAAATTCATCTACCGTGTGGTAAAAAAGTACATTAGCTTGATCACTACTTCAGAACATAACAGTCCGCATACGTTGCGACACTCTTTTGCCACACACCTGCTCAATAAGGGAGCAGACTTAAACGCAATAAAAGACCTGCTGGGACATGCCAGTCTGGCGGCAACTCAGGTATATACCCATAACTCTATTGAGAAGCTTAAATCAATTTTTGAGAAAGCTCATCCAAAAGCATAAGTTAAACCAATAAATTTTACCACTATGAAGCTACAGATGCATTCCATCCACTTCGAGGCTGACACTCAGCTTACCGATTTTATCCAGCAGAAAGTAGATAAGCTAGAAACATTTTACGACCGGGTAGTAGAAGGTGAAGTGTTCATTAAACATAACAACAACGACGGCATTAATACCAAAACGGTAGAGATAAAACTGTTCGTGCCGGGCGCTACCCTGTATTCTGAAGAGAATGCTCCATCTTTTGAAGCTGCTGCTGATGCCGCTGTAGAAGCTATGCGCCGCCAGCTTAAAAAATTTAAGCAAAAGCAAATGGCCCACTAATCAGGTATGCATTGCAAACCGAATATGTTCCAATAAAATGCTTAAGGCATTCATCAGAACATAAACAAAGAGGCCCGCTATAGTTAGCGGGCCTCTTTGTTTATAACTATAGTTCAGACTATAAGCCGAACTCTTGTTTGATCTTGTCCACGTAATCAAGTTTCTCCCATGTAAAGGTATCAAACTCTTTTACTTCTTTGTGGCCGTTTACAGAAAGCTCCACTTTCTTCTTGCCTGGCATTCTGCCCATGTGGCCATAAGCGGCTGTTTCTGAGAAGATAGGATTCTGCAAACCAAAACGCTGAACTATAGCGTACGGACGCATGTCGAACAGTTTGTTCACTTTATCAGCAATCTCACCATCGCTCATAACGTTACCGTTAGCATCTTTTACTTTGGTAGAGCCATACGTTGTAACATATAAACCAACCGGCTTGGCAACACCAATGGCATAAGCAACCTGTACCAGCGCCTGATCTGCTACGCCGGCTGCTACCAGGTTTTTAGCTATATGGCGGGCTGCATAAGCTCCAGAGCGGTCTACTTTAGAGGAATCCTTGCCAGAGAAGGCACCACCACCGTGCGCACCTTTACCACCATAGGTGTCAACTATAATTTTACGGCCTGTTAAGCCAGTATCTCCATGCGGTCCACCGATCACAAACTTACCAGTCGGGTTAATGTGGTAGGTTATATCGTCGTTAAAAAGGTTCTGAATACGCTCCGGCAACAATTTTAATACACGTGGCATCAGGATAGCATCTACATCTTCCTTGATCTTGGCTACCATCTGCTGCTCTGCTTTGTCTTTTGCTTCCGGTGTATTGTTCTCAGAAGTAACAAATTCATCATGCTGTGTCGAGATCACGATCGTGTCGATCTTCTCCGGCACATGGTTATCGCTGTAACGGATCGTAACCTGCGATTTAGCATCCGGGCGCAGGTACGTCATTTCTTTGCCTTCCTTACGGATAGCGGCAAGCTCTTCGAGTAACAGGTGCGAAATGCTCAGCGCCAACGGCATATAATTGTCGGTTTCGTTTGTGGCGTAACCAAACATCATACCCTGGTCGCCTGCTCCCTGGTCTTCCGGGTTAGCACGCTCCACACCCTGGTTAATGTCAGCAGACTGCTCATGTATGGCAGAAATAACGCCGCAGGCATCCGCATCAAACATATATTCAGACTTGGTATAGCCGATACGCTTTATAACGTCGCGTGCAACTTTCTGCACATCTACATAGGCTTCAGATTTTACTTCCCCGCTCAGCACAACAAGCCCTGTGGTTACCAGTGTTTCGCAGGCAACTTTAGACTGTGGGTCCTGCTTTAAGAATTCATCAAGAAGTGCATCAGATATCTGATCCGCTACTTTATCAGGATGTCCTTCTGACACTGACTCAGAAGTGAATAAATATGGCATTGCTTAAATTTTATAGTACGATTGAAAAACTATGGCCGTGCGGTCACTTACTGCAAAGCTAAAACAATTCCGGCACACTTAAAAAATTCAGGGGGTATACCTTATCAAGCTTATAGCAGGCAAAACATTCAGAAACTGATACGAAAATACTTAGTATCCAGATATAGTAATCTATAAAAATTCATACAAACTATAGCGCTATATCCTTATCTAGCTATAGTTCAAAACCTTTTAAATAGGAGGCCGTTTCAAAAACATCAATTCCTGAATTATAACAAAGATTATTCTTATGAAATCCATTATATCCTTATTTACAATATTCACTCTCATTACCTGCTCCGCAGTGGCGCAGAAAAATGACTCGCCTTACAGAACCAGATTTGCGGTAGATGCTCCGGTAATAGCTGCAGGTGTCGGCCTTAGCGCATATGGTCTATCTCTGATTCAGGACAAAGAAGGTTTTACAGTAGATGAAGTGAATGCGCTCAATAAAAATGATGTAAACTCTTTTGACAGGTTTAGTGCTGGTTACCACTCTGATAATGCAAAAAAGGTAAGTGATTTTCCATTTTATGGTTCTTTTGCCATGCCGTTTGCTATGATGCTGAACAAGAATGTCGGGCAGAAAGCAGGACAGGTTTTAGTGCTTTATGTGGAAACTATGGCCGTAACCGGTACCCTTTTTACGTTGGCAAATGGTAATACGGAACGAGCAAGGCCAATGGTTTACAGCGATGAAGTGGACATGAGCGATAGAACAGAAGCCAATGCGCAAAACTCATTCTTTGCCGGGCACACAGCAGCAACTGCTGCAGCTACTTTTTTTGCAGCCAAAGTATTTCACGACTTTAACCCTGATTCAGGGGCAAGGCCGTACGTTTGGGCTGCGGCTGCTGCAGTACCCGCCACAGTTGGCTACCTGCGCCTAAAAGCTGGCAAGCACTTCCTGAGCGATAACCTGATAGGGTATGCAGTTGGAGCAGCTTCCGGCATACTTATTCCGCAATTACATAAAAAGACCAATAACACAGGCATCTCCCTTGCACCTACTGTAATACCAACTTTTAATGGTTCGGCAGCGCAGGGCGCAAACCTTAGCTATTCTTTCTAAACTATAGGTACAGGTAAAACTAACTATAAAAAGAGCCCGGCAATTTGGATTGCCGGGCTCTTTTTATAGTTAGCAAACAAAAGGGCTACCAACCTGGTAGCCCCCTGTTTTAAATTTAACCAAATATCTACAGCGGATTTTGTACTGCTGCAGGGTTAGTATCAAGCTCTCTCTTAGGGAGAAGCCACTGCCACTGCTTATCGCCTGCTGGTACTGTATACAGGTCAGCGACAACTGTAGCAACGTGATTAGCGCCAGTTCTGTCTAAAGCACTGTTAGTACGCTTCAGATCCAGGAACCTGAAACCTTCACCCCAAAGCTCAATACGACGCTGAATTAAGATCTCGTCAATTAATGTCTGACCTGTACTGGTTGAAATAACATAGTCAGGATCACGAGTTACAACAAGATCATAAAGTGCTTTTGCTGCCAGATCATCCTTACCTTGACGGGCAAGTGCTTCTGCCTCGATCAGGTACATTTCAGCAGCTCTCATGTAAGGAACGTCACCAATACTGCTACCAGAACCTCCAGCTGATATAAACTTGCGGTTCATATAGGCTTTAGGAGTGAAAGTTGGCAGAATCTGAACACCATTGATATCATACCCAACAGTTTTACCTGCTGCATCTTTTATAGCAACTGGTGTAGTATCCCAAAGTTGCTTGCGCACATCTGTATCAGATATATTAGCATACAACTTAGAGTTGATGGCTTTAGGATTACCTCTGATATTCGTTGAACTGAAGTTTACAGACATGTAAGCAAAGAAGGAATAGAAATACGTAGTCTGATCCTGGATCTGATCACTACCCCATATCCAACCAGGGGTACTTATATCGTTAAACCCTGACAGCATCTGCGTAAAATTCTCTAAAGTAGCACCTGCTCTTGCTTCATTCGCTAACTGTGCAGCTTCAGCCCACTTACCCATAGTTAAGGCTACACGTGCTTTCATTCCTTTTGCTACGTTAACATTGATATGAGACTTAGCACTACGTGTAGCAGGAAGTAAAGAAATAGCAGCATCAAAATCACTGTTTATCTGTGCATAAACATCTTCTACAGTTTCACGAGGCTGTCCTTCAATTGTGTTGGTTAACATTACAGGAACGCCTAGCTGGCTGTTTGTTTCACCTGCTTTATAACGCTCAGCAAAGATCTGAACTAACTGGTGGTGTGCCCATGCTCTGTAGGCTAACGCCTGCCCTTTTATTGCCTGCTTATCAGCCTCAGGACCAGTTGTCTTATCAATATTGTCAATTATTTTGTTAGCATTGGCTATCAACTTATAGTAAAATCTGTAAACAAATGTTACAGTTCCGGCATTTTCATTTCTGTGGGTCAGCCATCTATAAGTACTAATCCACCAGCCATTACCTGTTGTTGTATTTACAACATCCTCTCCAAGCATGTCCATGTTGATCATTACTGAACCCTGACCAGCCTGGTCCTGGGCATCGTACTGGAAGAACATGGCTCTGTGCATACCATTTATGGCGGCCCAACCATTCGATGTTGTTGTAAAAACCTCAGATTCAGCAACCTGGTCTGTTGGGTTTGTCTCTAAATACTCCTTCTCACACGATGAGAGCAGGAGTAAGCACGCTGCAAATGCGCTATATAAAACTCTTTTCATTACTTAAATAATTATAAGGTTACATTTAATCCGAATGTAACGATCTTCGCCGGTGTGTACACGTTTGAAGTTGTACCTGCAAAGCTTTGGCCCACATTCATACCTTTTCTCTTTGAACCTAGTGTAAGGTTCTCCCCTGTTGCGTATACATTTACTCTCCTAGCAAACACTTTAGATGCAATGTTTTCTGGCAGGTTATAAGCTAATGTTACAGATCTCAGGTTAAAGAAAGAAGCATCTGTTAACCATCTGTCTGAAGTACCGGAGCTTAAACTTGTTGACTGGCTACCAGCCTGTATTCTCGGAACATCTGTAATGTCACCTGGTTTCTGCCAGCGGTTCAGGATATCCTTGTGCCATGCACCCCCTTCATTGTAAGCACCCATTAAGCCGGCATAAGTACCATCATATATCTGGCCACCTACCTGATAGGTAACTAAAGCGGATAAAGACAGCCCTTTGTAAGAGAAGGTGTTAGTGATACCACCAGTGAAATCAGGAATAGCTGTACCTGCATAGTGGTATTTTGCATTCGTAATATCATTAGTCAGAGTATCGCCGTTGATGATCTTAATTTTTTTATCATCATCACTGTAAACGTTAGCTCTGTAAAGTGCATCACCATTATCCGGGTTAACACCATAGAAATCTCTTAACCAGAAATCATATAAAGAGCGGCCCACCATAATCTTTTTGGTGCCATTTATAATCTCCTTCTGGTCACCAGGCAGCTTTGTGAATTCGTTCTTCAGAGTTGTCCAGTTAGCATCGATATTCCAGGTAAAATCATTGATCTTAAGAACATCAGCAGAAACCTGTAGCTCTATACCTTTGTTGAACAGAGCTCCAATGTTTTCATTTTTTGTCAGCAAGCCACTAGATAGTGGAAGTGGAACCTGGAAAAGCAAGTTATCAGAACCTCTGTAGAAATAATCTGCAGAACCATGTATTCTGTTGTTCAGCATACTAAAGTCAATACCAAAGTCGTAGCTATTGCTTGACTCCCAAAGTAATTCTTCTGATGGTAAACTAGCTTGCAGGAAACCTGGTTGAGACGCATTATTAAATCCAGGGCCAAAGTTGTAAAGCTCCTGATATGCATAGAAGCTGCCTATATCATCGTTACCAACTTCGCCATAAGATCCTCTAAGTTTAAGCATATCTAACCACTCAGGCATACTGATAAACGACTCTCTGTCAACTCTCCAGGAAGCACCAACTGACCAGAAATCGCCCCATCTTACATCCTTATGAAATCTTGATGAACCGTCTTTTCTGTATGAACCAGATAAGGTGTACTTATCATCAAAAGTATAGTTAACTCTACCAAAATAACCTTCAGTTCTATACTTATCTGTGTAAGAAGTTAAACTGTTTATAGTTGTAAAGTTCACTAATTCTGTAATACCGTCAACGATAATACCTTGCTTGCTACCACCACCATATTTGTAAGTATAGTCGTAGTTCTCATGACCTAACAATACATCAAAGTAGTGTCTGTCAAATGTTTTTGCGTAGTTCAGTAACTGGTTTACAGTGTAGCTTGTAGTTGTGGTATTTATATTGCTTGCCCGGCCGGCAGGTGCACCATCACCAACTAATGTGTTTTCGAAAGTAAGGCCAGTATAGTTTGAAACGTCCACACTTACGTTAGTAGTAAATTTAAAATCCTTCAGGAATTTAATTTCACCATAAGTTCTGCCGCTTACAGCAGTACGGTTGAAAAGATTATCATTCAGAACAGTCTCAGCCAGTACATGTCTGCCTGCGCTGGCACCAGGACCACGTCCTACGCCCAGGTCATAAATTTTATTTCCTTTAGCATCCAGAATATATTCCCCTGTAACCGGGTCATGCTGATAAATCGGATATATAGGACCAATATTTCTAGAGAAGTAGAAAGGGTTAACATATCCTGTGCTGCTTGCGTCGTTAGCCTGGTTAGACTCAGTCATTGTACCTGATAGGTTAAGACCTGTCTTTAACCAGTTAGTTGCCTGGCTATTAACATTTACACGACCTGTAAAACGCTCGTAGTCAGATTTAATCAGGTATCCTTTATCATTTAAATAACCTAAAGACACAAAATAGTCTGTCTTATCAGCACCACCTGAGAAATTAAGACCATAGTCTTTACGATTACCTGTACGCGTTAATTCATTAGCCCAATCCAGGTCATCGCCATATAGTAATTTAGCATTGGGATTGATCTTGCCATCTGTTGTTACGATCTCTTTGTTCGGAACATTAAACGGATTATACTTCAGGATGCCATATACATCGTTAGAAGCTTTTTGGTTAGCAGCATCAGCTGTTGAACCACCGGCAACCAGTGAATTTCTGTATGCTTCCCAAACAAGTGGATAATACGCAAATGCATCAACTCGCTCGTACTCCTCAAGGCCTCTTGTAGAGTAACCCTGGGATACCTTAAAGTTGATCTCACTTCTGTTAGCTTTACCTTTTTTGGTGGTGATCATTACCACACCATTAGCAGCTCTTGCACCGTAAAGTGAAGTTGAAGCAGCATCTTTCAGGATTGAAATGTTCTCTACATCCTCTGTATTAATGTTTGCAATCGATCCGGAGTAAGGTACGCCATCCACTACATAAAGTGGGTCGTTGCTTGCGTTAAATGATCCGAAACCACGAATACGGATTGCGACACCGCTTCCAGGCTGACCACTTGCCCCAGTTGTCTGAACACCTGCTGCCTGACCAGTAATGGCGTTAGCGATGTTAGTAACCGGTCTCTGAGCAATCTTCTCCGTTGTGATCTGTGCAGCAGAACCTGTGAATGAGTTCTTATCAGCTGTACCGTAAGCGACAATAACTACTTCGTCCAGTTGCTTTTCATCAACTGCCATAGTTACGTTTACGGTACCCTGATTTCCAATAGCTCGTTCAACAGGTAGATAACCGATAAACCTGAAAATTAACGTTGTTCCTTCTGCAGGAACATTCAGCGTATAAGTACCATCTGCAGTAGTTGCTGTTCCTACCGATGTACCTTTGACAATTACGGAAACACCCGGTAAGCCCAGGCCATTCTGCTGGTCTGAGACTTTACCCGTTACCGTTTTTGCCTGCCCTATAGCATCCTGCAAAACTGCAGAAAGCATGAGCATAACAAAGAATAAAAATTTTCTCATGTAATAGATTAGTAAATGGTTAGTTTGTAAAAATAATGCTACCAATTTAGCTGTTAATTTTACAATGCCAAACCCTTTCCTTTAATCAATTATTGAGAAAAAACCCGTGTTTAAACGCTGTATAACGGTTTTTTTATAAATACAGCTTTTAGTATATAGCCTAATATTGTTATCAATGTTAAGATGCGGCTGTATAAGTAAAAGTAAATTTTCACATCTTATATATAGCTTTCCCTAGATGGATATTTTAAACACTATACTTAACCCTGAATAATCAGGATTAATGAAACACCTTTTGTTAAATGATCTATATAGCGCTTAATGCCTTGAAAGCTATCAAAGTGTACTTTAAAACCTTGCTAATCAAATAAAGTGCAAAAAAAATGCAGATATAACTATCTGCATTTTTTTTCGTTTAAGGCTTTTTATTTCCCCTTTAGATTCTCTTCAAACAGTTTATAGATACGCTTGTATTCATCGGTCCAGCTGGCGGGCTCTGTAAAACCGTGGTCTTCAACAGGGTAAACAGCCAGCTCCCAGTTATCTTTTCCAAGTTCTATCAGGCGTTGCGCCAGGCGGACCACGTCCTGGAAATGAACGTTGGTATCAACCATGCCATGGCAGATAAGCAATGCGCCCTTCAGACCTTCGGCGTAATAGATAGGCGAGCTTTTAGCGTAAGCCAGGCTGTCGGTTTGTGGCGTATTCAGGATATTGGAAGTATAGCCATGATTATAGTGTGCCCAGTCGGTAACGGAACGTAAAGCGGCTCCTGCTGCAAATACGTCCGGTTCTGTGAACATGGCCATCAGGGTAATAAAGCCACCATAAGAGCCACCGTAAATGCCGATCTTTTTCGGGTCTACGTTATATTTATCGACAAGCAGTTTGGCTCCGTCTACGTGGTCGCTCAGGTCTTTCCCGCCCATAAACTGGTAAATACCTGTACGCACATCGCGGCCATATCCGGCACTGCCTCTATAGTCTATATCCAATACGGTATAACCCTGGTCTACTAAAAAGTTATGGAACATGTATTCCCGGAAGTAACTGCTCCACCACTTATGCGCATTCTGTAAATAACCAGCGCCATGCACAAATATTACAGCTGGTCCTTTAGCTTTTGCATTCTTCGGTTGGTACAGGCGTGCATATACATCAACACCGTCTTCTGCTTTAAAAGAGATAACTTCCGGTTCGCGCCATTTGTAAGCTTTAAACTCTTCGGTCAGGGAATTGGTGATCTGTCGTGGTTTTGCGCCTTTCTTGTTCTCCATTACATACAGTTCCCACGGTTTGTTGCTGTAAGAGTAACGGAAGGCCAGCATCTTCTCATCCGGCGACATAGTGACTTCGTATGCTCCAGGCTGCGTTGTGAGCTGCTCCATACTTCCACCATTTACAGGCATTTTATAAAAGTGCTGCTCGCCCGGGTGTACTTTATTAGCTGTAAAATACCAGTGCTTTTTATCATCAGACAGCTGCACATCCGACACTTCGAACTTACCGCTTGTCAGGGCTTTTTTCTTGCCTGTTTTAACATTCACGGCATACAAATGCGAGTAACCGCTTTCCTCAGACTGGAACCACACCGATTCGTTATCCGGCATCCAGCCGATATCTCCGGTGCCATAGCCAATTCCTGGTCCGTTTATCCAGGCATCATCGTGCTGGCGGTCCAGCAGGTTAAGTTTACCGGTAGCAGGATCCAGAGAAAGTATCCAGCGATCCTTATTATCAGCAGAGCGGGCTACAACTACGGCATTCTTCCCGTTATCGGACCACACCGGGCCGTAAATAACCGTGGTGCGCATTTCGGCTTTCTTGGTTTTGCCATCCGCAGCATCTTTGGCTATAGTTGCTTTTTTATTTTTCTCTAACAGAAAGGTTGGCACATCGTAAATACCTTCCACATCTTTCATGCTTATTGCATACGTGGAGTCACGACGGGTATCATAAACAAAGAACTCATACGTACTTTGTGCGTCGCCAACTTTTGTGCGGGTGTTAATGTCTTCGGTATAGCCAGATGATGTTACAAAATCCGGAACTATAGCTACTTTCGCACTTTTTGGCCTGCTGATCAAACTATAAGTAATAAACCGCTCATCAGGGCTGAGAACAACGCTAGTTACCTGCTTGTCGTCAATATATATATCCAATGGGCGGCCAGGAGCATCTGCTTTCTGTTGTTTCTTAAGAGCAGCTTTATCGGCTTCACGCTCCTTAACTATAGTTAGCAAACCCAGTTGCTGATTGCGTAACCAGGCACGCTGCGGGTCTTTGTCTTCCCCTTCAGCCTGCTTTTTCCCTTTTCTGAAATCAGTGAGCTGTGTTAGTTGACCGTTTGCAATACACCACAAATAAAGATTATTATCCTTTTGGAAAGTTACTTCTCGCTCATCAAACGTAAAATTCGGATTGCTCTCACGCTCTACTGTATTAGTCACCTGGGTAACTTTCCCGGATTTGATATCAAGCAAAAAGATGTCGCCGTTTTTTTCATAAACCTTAAGTGTTTCTGCATGGTTGTAGGCACCGTAAGGAGATGGTAAACTTCGACGTTCTGCTGCTGCTACTTTCTTAATTTCTTTCCCTTTGGTATTTACCGCATAAAGCGAGTCTTTACGAGTGGCATCCGGATTCCAGTTAAAATAAACTTTCTTTCCATCTTCTGACCAGAAAATATTACTTGGCGAGGTCCCGATCCATTTCGGATCGCGCATGATCTTCTCTATAGTTAACTCGCTGGATGATGTTTGTGCCTGCACGGCGCCGGCTGCCAGCATTCCAAAAAGAGCTACAACTATAGCTTTACTTTTAAAAAACATGTTGTTATAGTTTGTGGTGGGTGGTTTCAGGTTCAAATTAATGCAAAAGTCCCGGTTTCTCAAGTTTTAACCTGCAAACCGGGACTTTCTATAGTTAAGTGTATGTACTTTCCTTATTTTTTAACCAGGAAGGCAGTCGGGTGTTTCTCCTCGTGTGGGGTTATATCCTGGTATAGTTTTGCAAAAGCTAATAATTCCGCTTCTCCGAACAGTTTACCTATAAACGTAATTGTTGTAGGCATGCCATTCTTCTGAAAGCCATTTGGCACTACCACGCACGGATGGCCCGTAAGGTTTGTAACTACCAGGTTACTGCTGCCAAAAGACGGACTGATATACACATCTATATCCTTCATTTTTTCCTGCATCTGCTGCACCAATAAAGATCTTACACGTTGTGCCTGCAAGTACTCTACTGCCGGAATAAATCTGCCAGCTCTGAAAATGTTTGGCCATGCGCTCTTATGTTGTTGCTTCAGCAGACTATCTTTTCCGCTTCGGGTAAGCTCATCAAAGGCAGCTGCGCCTTCTACTGATATAGTTAATATCAGATCGTTTACAGGCAGATCGGGCAATTCCATAGGCACTAATTCGATTCCTGCTTTCTTCAGATCATCCAGTGCTGCCAGGTCATTTTCTTTAAAGCCGTATTTTCCTTCAAAATCTTTCTTCAGATATCCAACACGCAATTTCTTCGCCTCTATTTTCTTGTTATAGTTGAAAGGTGCATTATAAACGGAAAGATCTCTCCCGTCTGGTCCGTAGATTGCATTAAAAACTATTGCTGCATCCTCCGCTGATCGCGTAATCGGGCCTATCTTATCCATAGACCAGCTCAGTGCCATAGCCCCATGCCGGCTTACACGCCCAAAGGTTGGTCTTAGACCAGTAGTACCGCAAGCTGTAGAAGGCGAAACTATAGAGCCGAGCGTTTCTGTTCCGATAGCATAAGGCAACAACCCTGCTGCGACCGCTGAAGCCGAACCAGCAGACGAACCACTTGATCCTTTGCTCAAATCCCAGGGCGATTTAGTCTTACCACCATACCAAACATCGCCCATCGCCAGTGCACCTAATGTTAGCTTTGCTACTAATACTCCTCCGGCGTTTTGGAGCCTATCCACTACTGTGGCGTCCATATTTATCACCTGGTCTTTGTATGGTGTTGCTCCCCAGGTTGTTTTATAGTTCTTCGTAGCCAGCAGGTCTTTTACACCAAATGGTATGCCATGCAACATGCCTTTATAGTTGCCTGCTTTGATATCTTTATCTGCTTGCCGTGCCTGTTGTAAAGCCAGCTCTTCTGTTAGTGTGGTAACACATTCCAACGTGGGGCCGTATTGCTTTAGCCTTTCCAGATAAAATCTGGTAAGCGCTTCCGATGTAATCTGCTTTGATTTGATTAACGACGCCAGTTGCGGAATACTATAGTAAGCCAGGTCTTCCCGGTTATTTGGCAACTTAACTTTTTTAACCTCCTCAACTTTAAATTTATCTTTTTCTTTTGGCCATTCAAATCCAACCGGAATCGGGTTAAAAACTATAGCGGGCGCTACGTCATTCGGCAGCGGCACTTTTCTTATGCGTTTATACCCTTCTTTAAAATCCTGCAGTTCTGTTGTGGCAGAATCTAACTGCGCAGAAGTAAAATTCAAGCCCATCAGTTGTTGTGCCTGCTGTAACATGGGTACAGTAATTTTATCATCTGCCAGCTTTGTTGCAAAAGCTCCTAACCCGAAGCAGGAAGCAGCCAGTAACGTTATTTTTAGTTTATTGTTCATTCGAGAATTTCTAAGATTTTTACATAAAAAAAGGGAAGACAAATGTCCTCCCTTTTTGATCAATTTTCAAGAATCTATTAATTCTGCTTTGTGAATTTTGCAGTATAATTACCGAAACTACCGGCTGCTACTGTTACAGCAAAACTTAACTTAAAGTTACCAGTTTTAATATCTGATGAAGAAGCGATGGTTGATACAGATTGTATTTTCGCTTGCCCATATTTAGGATGAACATAGTAGTTCTGAGAAGGTATTGTAACAGCACCTGAGCAACCATTAATTTTTGCTTTCACCGTTACACCATCTCCCCAAAAGTTGGAAATTAACAAACCTGTCTCATCTTCAGGATCTAGTGCAACTGTTGTTGTATGCTCGTAAGGCCCATCTGCAGGATCTGCTGCATATTCATATAATGCAGTATATGTACCTACAAAGTTCTCTGCAATTAAAGGACAATCTTCGTTAACTATAGTAACAGTAGTAAAATTGCGTTTAGTCTTTTCAGAATTACCACTCAAGCCAATTGGAAAATCTGCGCTTGTTGATGTTATAGTTACTACTACCGTCTTATTTGCCTCATAAACATCATTATCAAGTGGTGTAATAACTATTTCTGCTGTATTTCCTCCTTTTGGGATTACTACAGATCCAGTGCTTGCAACTGTATAGTCTTCACCTACAATTGCTGTACCACCTAAAGTGTAATTTACTGTTACATCTTCCTTAACAGGTGTCGATGCAACCCCAATTTTGATCGTCAAAGGATCTGTTGAGTTTTCAGCTACTGAATAAGCTGCTTTATCTAAAGCTATAAAATTTGGTCCTTCAAATTTACCTATATCCTCAGGATCATCACACGAGGTGGCGCCTAAAACTAAGCTTACTATACCGAAGCTTAAAAACAATTTATTTATAAATCTTTTCATCTTTATAACCTAATAAGATTAATATCCTGGATTTTGCTGCTCTTTGATGTTTGGATTTGCATCAAGTTCACGCTGAGGAATTGGGTAAGCAAAATAGTTACTACCAGCCTCTATTGTGCAGTTAGCCTGTAGATTGCAGTCTTCTCTAACTAAATCCTGACCTCTACGCTTGATATCGAATAAGCGGTGTCCTTCAAAAGCTAGTTCTCTTCTTCTCTCCTCTAAAATGAAATCAACTGTAAGATCAGCAATTCCAATTGGTGCTACACCTGCACGCTCTCTAATTTTATTAATATCAGTTAATGCGGCTGGTTTCTCACCTAATTCAGCTAATGCTTCCGCTCTGTTCAGTAATACTTCTGCTAAACGAAGAACAATGATATTACTTAGACCAGGTGTTTCTTTTCCAGGGATTTTATAGATATAGGCCTGTCCAGCAAAATTTCTAAAAATATCTAAACGAACATCACCTTCTTCATAAATATCCAGAACATCTTGGGTTGGAAGTAAATCACCATATCCTTCTTTGATATAGATATAACCTGGGTTATTAGCGCCTCTGTTATCTGATAGCAAGAACTGGATTTCAAATATTGACTCCGTTGTAGCTTCTGAAGACCACATATCAACATAATCTTCACCAGCTACAAGCTTATAACCATTAACTGCAGCTGTTGCAGCATCAGCAGCCTTTCGCCAATCTCCCTTATACAAATAAACTCTTGATAAGAGAGCTTCAGCAGCATATTTAGATGCTGTGAAAGGCTTAGCAGGATTAATAGTCATCAGATCAGATGCTCTTTCTAGATCTTCAATAATCTGTGTATAAACTTCTGCAACCGTATTTCTAGCAGGGTTTCCAAGCTCAGACTTTAGAACAACAGGGATACCTAAATGGCTTCCATTTGGTGTAAAGTTATATGGCTGAGCAAATAAACGTACTAAATCATGATGAACAAGGGCGCGAAGGAACAGCGCTTCACCTAAAACTTGGTTACGCTCTGTTTCAGCACCTTCCTTCACTACATCCATGGAATTTATAACATTGTTTGTTCTTGCAAGAACGTTATATGCTGTATTCCAAAAACCTGCGACATCACCATTCGCAGCTACAAGACCACTATAATTATATTGTGATACAAAACGGCCTGTGTTAGTAGCAGATAGTTTAACGTTATCAGCAGCAACTTCCGGAGTAACTACAAAGTCACGACCGTAGTAGTTAAGACCACCTAAACCACTATAAGCACCAGTTAACGCAGTTTTAATTCCTTCAAAGCTATCTAATGCCGCTTCGTTAGAAAGTGAAGCTGTTGGGTCTTTTTCCAACACGTCATCACAAGATGGCGTTGTGAAGCCTAATATGGCTAGCATCAACGACACTTTTATATATTTATTTACTTTCATTTTCTTAATTATTAAGATATTAATCTAAAAGCCCAGATTAGAAGCTAAGGTCGAGACCAAAAGTAACTGTCTTACTGTTTGGATAACGGAAGAACTCTGTACCATTAATAGCTAGTTCAGGATCAAAACCAGTGTATTCTGTTTTGGTCCATAAGTTCTGACCTTGAGCATAAACTCTTACTGAGTTCATTTTCAGTTTCTGGCTTAAGCTAGATGGCACGTTGTATGCCAGCATTACGTTTCTCAGACGGATAAAAGAAGCATCTTCCAGGAATCTTGTTGAAGCTTGGTTGCTTGAAGATGAGTTACCACGAACAGCTTTCGGGCTGTTTGTAATGTCACCTGGTTGCTGCCATCTGTCAAGAGATGAAGCAGATTGGTTGTATCCGAAGAAAGCACCATCTCCTTCTAAAATTCTTCTAGCATCGTTGTAAATCTTACCACCATAAGTGAAGTAGAAGAAACCAGACAACTCGAAGTTCTTGTAAGTAAATGTGTTAGTTAAACCTCCGAAGAAATCAGGGTTAGCACTACCTTGCAGACTGCGTGGTGCATTTGCATATTCACTAGTTACACCACCTTTACCATCTGACCAAAGTGGCTCTCCATTAGCAGGGTTAACACCTTTCCACTCTCTTAGGTAGAATGAGTAAATAGGTTCGCCTACTTTGGTAATCTGAGTTCCACCAAGAATATCCTGGTCGTTGTTTAGTTTTATAACTTCGTTTCTGTTGAATGCGATATTGAAATCAGTAGTCCAACCAAAATTACCTCTCAAGTTTTCTGTAGATACTTCAACTTCCACACCTTTGTTTACCATTTCACCAACGTTACGAAGTGCTGTAGTAAAACCGCTTGTAGAAGAGATAGGAACATTCAGTAATAGATCAGATGTATTTCTCTTATAATACTCTACACTACCCGTGATTCTTGAATCAAGAATACCGTAATCTAAACCAATGTTGAAAGATTTACTTTTCTCCCAAGTTAAGTCTGGGTTAGCAACCTGTGAAGGAGAACTTCCTGGTATACCATTATAAGATGCACCGTAACCATATAAACCTCTTGCACCGAAATTAGCAATATCAGCGTTACCTGAAGTACCATAGCTAGTACGTAGCTTAAGGTCGCTAATAAGGTCAATATCCTTCATAAAGTCTTCCTGGTTAATTCTCCAAGAAAGTCCTACTGCCCAGAAGTTTGCCCAACGGTTATTAGCACCGAAACGAGAAGAACCATCTCTTCTAAATGAAGTCGTTAAGTAGTATTTATCGGCGAAATCGTAATTTAGTCTTGACAGGTAAGAAAGGAACCCGTAAGATGAACCAGAACCACCTACTGCTTCAGGAACTGCTGCTGTAGAAAGTACTCTTAATCTATCATTTGCAAAACCAGTACCTGTTGCATCAAACGTATTATAGTTGTTATCCTGTAATTCGTAACCTACTAATACATCAAAGTTGTGAACGTTGTTGATTGAAGTAAAATAGTTCAGGGTAGCCTGTGCCGTCTTAGTAATATCTGTTGTACTGATTTGCACACTTCTACCTAAAACATCTTCACCATCATTTGTATTAGGGCTTGTATACTCATCCTCCAGAATGCTGATATAATCTAAACCTAACACACCGTTAAATTTCAGATTTTTCAAAATATCATATCCGACAGTGAATGTTCCTAAAGCGCGACCGGTATAGTTTAAGCGATCGTTCTGTCTTACTGTGTAAGCAAAGTTATCATTGTTCAGTGTACCGAACATGAAGTTATTGTTCCAGGTACCATCTTCGTTCTGAGCTCTATCGTAAGGCAATAAAAGGAATGAACCAAGAATTGGGCTTTGGAATGAGTTACCCGCCGTAGCAGACTCCTGGTTTGTTCTAGAAAGACCTAAGTTAACACCTAGGCTTAATTTGTCAGTTGCCTTATGATCTACGTTCAATCTACCAGAATAACGCTCAAGTTGTGTACCAATCAATGTTCCTTGCTGATCAAAATAGCTACCTGATAAGAAGAAACGGGTTTTCTCATCACCACCTGATGCATTTAGTTCATAAGATTGAGTTGCACCTGTCTGGTATGCATAATCAACCCATTTTGTACTAACACCATTGTCTAAAATAGTTAATGGTCTTAATGCGTCAGGATTACCTCCTGCGTTCACAATAGATTCTCTCTCATACTCAAGAAGCTCTGCAGAAGTCATTGCACGGTAATTACCTTGGTTCTTTTCGTTAAAACCATACTGGCTTCTTAACGTGAACTTAGTAGCGCCTGCTTTACCTCTTTTAGTAGTAATAAGGATAACACCGTTTGCTGCTCTGGCACCATAAAGTGAAGTAGCTGCAGCATCCTTTAGAATAGAGATTGACTCAATATCATTTGGGTTGATATTGGCCATTAGGTTTGAAGTTTCTGTATTTCGTGTTAAGTCACCAACAGCTACAGGAATACCATCTATTACATAAAGTGGCGCTGAGCCTGCTGAAATAGAACCTACACCACGAACGCGTACGTTAGTTGTAGCACCCGGCTGACCGCTGCCTGTAGTTGAAAGTACACCAGGAGATCTACCCTGAATAATTTGATCTACAGAAGTTAATGGAACCGATTCAATTTCTTTTGGAGAAACTGTAGCTACTGAACCAACTACTTTCTCTCTTGACTCAGTACCGTAGCCTACTACTACTACTTCCGATAAGCTCTCGGAAGATTGGGCAAGCTGTACATTAACTACTGATTGCCCTCCAACTGCTACTTCCTTAGCATCGTATCCCACGTAACGCATTACAAGAATAGCGTCATTTGATGGAACAGCAATTGTGAATCCCCCATCAACACCGGTAGCTGTACCGGATGATGTGCCTTTTACCAAAACAGTAACGCCTGGTAACCCTTGACCAGTTTCCTGATCTGTCACCTTACCCGTTACTGTCCGATTTTGTGCCAGCACTTGCACTACAAGCGCAAACACAAAAATGAAACTGAGCAGTAAACTCTTCTTCATGCTAGAATGTGTTAAATGAATAGTTATAGATTAGTTTGTGAACCAAATATAGGCAGACCTCCTGTATTTCAAAATACTTCAGGCCTTATTTAAATTTTTTTTTAATTTAATATTACTTTTTAGGCAAGAATTATAACTAAACAAATAACACTTGGCAGGATTTTACAATCTGTTCACATCAAAGTTTAAATCTCTGACTAAATACTATGTTTGTTCACGTTTACCCTCTGATTATAGTGCAGTCAAAATCTGTAAAGATAGCAAACCTTACTATATTACAGTACTCACCAAAACACACCATATTGGAATAGTTATATTACTCTCTTGAATTTGCAATCAAATAACTATAGCTGCTAACCTCCCCGGGAAAAGCAGCAGTCTTTTAAGAAAAGAGAATTGTGAAGTGGAGGCCCAGCAAAATTTGGCACTCTTATATATATAAGGCATAACCTGGAGTACCTGATCCAGCTCAGAGGCAAGTGCAGATCTTTTGGTTGCACTCCAGTGTTTAAGGGCTTTGCGTAATAAAGGAGTTATCACCCACGTCCATAAAGCAACTATAATGACTGCTCTCAAAAGTATACTATAGGCTGTGTTATAAACTATAAGATTGAAGTACACGCTGATACCCAGGAGAAAACAGATAGCTATAGTTAGCAAAGGGAACATCCGCTTCCAGGCACTTTTCCTTTTACGCGGCAAAGAGGCGAATCCTTCATTGCCGGAGTAAGCGAAAGAGCTAAGATCGATTTTGTGCTGCTGTTCTTTAAGCATACCTGGTAACCGACCGGCCAACCAACCCACAAAAACGCCCATCAGTATATGCAAACCAATGTAGCTGACAACTATATAAAGCACATAGTCACCTCCGGCAAAGCCAGCCTTTTTAAGAATATAGTTTACGAATTCGTGCGCTACCCGGTAAAGATCGGTTCCAAACATTATTAGCATGATCACCAGCCGCTGCAACGCCGACTGCAATTGCGTAAGCACTCCCAGCAACAGGCAACTCAGTTTAAAGTAATTTTTACCCGGAAAGAGCAGGTAACCCAAACATCCCTGAATAAAAACAGCCAGATAAGCTCCCGGTGGCGAATGCGGGCTTAGCATGCCTTTAACAACTATAACCATCACAGTAGCTTTAAGTATAGCTTTCCGGGACGGGCAATGGTGCGCTAGCAAACTGATGCACAATACGGAAGCCCCACCTACAAACAAGCCTGTACCGGGCAAATGCAGTGCGTGCAGCACACCCCCTAAAAGCGCTTCGGATAAGGCCCAGAGCGCGGTTATTCTATAAAACACACTAATGCTTTGTGCCGAATCAGGTGCAGCCGATACTTGTCGGGGTGTTATTGTTTCCATTGCAGCACTTGCACCTGATTGCCAACCTTAATTATGCCTTCGCCTTCGTGAACCAGGTTTTGCCCGAAAAGTACTTTGTTGTTCTGCATGCGGTAAGTTGCCAGCGTTCTTAGTGGTTCTGCTCCTTTAATAGCTGTCTGTTGGTCTATAGTGGTGAGCACGCAACGCGCACATGGTTTGGCTGCCCTGAAATTAACCTCACCTATTGTAAAAGAATCCCAGGTATCTTCGTCGTGCGGCTGGCCACCGGTAAAAACTATATTCGGACGGAAGCGATTCATAGGTATCGGCTTCGCCAGTTTGCTGTTGAGGTTATTCAGTGCCTCCTGCCCTATTATTAAAAACGGGTATGCATCCGCAAAGCTTACAACTTCTTCCTCAAAGGCGTAGGTTGGGTCAACTATCCGGCGTGTATTTTCGGGCATGTATACCAGCCGGGCGAACATACCAAGGGCTTTCGAGAACCACATGGTCACGTCGCCATCTACTTCGCGGGCTGTACAGGTATCATCCCAGATCGTAACTGTAACTTCTTTACCACCTTCCTGCTCAAAAGGAATAAATAATGGGTTCAGCAAACCCTGCTTGTGGCTTACTAATAACCCGTTCTGCTCTAACTTAACCTGCAACAGCGCCATCTGGGCAAACTTACGTTGCGACAGGAAACCACCTTTTTCATCTACCAGCATCCAGCGTCGGTCGTATTGCAAACCCCGCTCCTGCGCCTGCGCCTGTTGCAGGCTAATACCGCCCAGTGATTTTATCGGGTAGATATAAATATTGCTTACCGTGTAAGTTGCCATACCTGTTTACTATATTAAACTATAAAGTTTACTAATTTCAGTATTCTTTACAAAGGTATTCGTGTTCAGCTATATATATTCATGCTATTAAAATATTATCTTTACAGAAGAACTAATTTCACCCTTATGAGAAAATTATACTATAGCCCGTTTTTAGTGCTTTTGCTGGCATTATGTATAACTGTTCCTTCGCGTGGCCAGGCTCCTGCAGAGCAGCCTAAGGCTTTGCTATGGGAAATTAGCGGCCAGGGACTAAGCAAGCCATCATACTTGTTCGGAACGATACACGCCATCTGCCCAGATAATTTTAAGATGCCGGAAGCTGTGACCAGGAAACTGGCAAACACGGAGCGCCTGTCGCTGGAGGTGGATATGGATGCGCCCAATTTTATGGTTGAATTGCAACAGGCTTCAATTTTGCCAAAAGGAAGTTCGTTACGGGGATTTTTCTCTGAGGATGACTATAGCCTGCTGGACAACCATTTTAAACAGACCCTGAAAATTGACCTGGCGCAACTGGACCGTATGAAGCCATTTATGCTACATTCTATGTTATTGTCGCAGCTAACAGAATGCCAGGCTGTATCGTATGAACAAAGCCTGATGGAAATAGCCCAGAAACAGGGCAAAGAAGTTATTGGCCTGGAAACAGTAAGCGAGCAGCTTAGGGCTATAGATGAGATGCCGGCAAGCGTACAGACTACGATGCTGACAAAGATGGTAAGCAATATGGATGAAGCCCGCCGGACCTACCGCGACATGGTACAACTTTACCTGCAGCAGGACCTTGCCGGATTAGAGGCACTGTCGAGGAAAGAATATGATGAAGAAGAATACAAAGAGTACGAGCAGGCTTTTCTGGTGAACCGTAACAAACGCTGGATACCTGTTTTGGAACGTGAGGCCCGCATACAGCCTACCTTTTTTGCTGTCGGCGCCGGCCACTTAACAGGTAAAGATGGTTTACTGGAACTGCTTCGTAAAAAAGGTTATACCGTGCTGCCTGTGAGATAGAACGTAATGTTGCGCTAACCGAAACTATGAAAAACATTACCCTGCTGATGCTCCTCTGCATCGGTACTTTACACCTTGCCGGTGCGCAGCCACAATTTAAAACACTAGCACAACATACCTGTGCCGACAGCAGATTATTAAATACTGCGCGCATGGCAGTCGCTTCGCAGCAACACATGCAGCTCATGAATTTATATGACGTTACCTTCTATGGCCTTGACCTGGCACTGGAACGAAACAGCGTGTACATAGCCGGAAGCGTCACCACACATGCTACCGTAAAGTCTAGCCCGCTTTCTGTATTTGCCTTTGAGCTGCACCCCAGCTATACGATAGCATCTGTAACTATAAACGGCACGCAGCAAAGCAATATAACCCGAAACGGAAGCGATGTTTCTGTAAACCTTACAACTATAGTTCCTGCCAAAAGCAAAGTAGTAGCTGTAATAAACTATAGCGGCACTGCGCCAAACAGCGGTAATGCCGCTATTGGCAATGGATTTAATACTGCCCGCGAAAGCCAGTGGGGAAACAATGTAACCTGGAGCCTGAGCGAACCATATGCTGCCTATGAATGGTGGCCAACCAAACAGGTGCTTACTGACAAAGCCGACTCTGTGCATGTATTTGTTACCACCAGCCCGGAAAATAAAGCAGGCTCTAATGGCTTACTGACTAACACGGTAACATTGCCCAGCGGTAAAATACGGTACGAATGGAAAAGCCGCTACCCGATCGATTATTACCTCATCTCTGTGGCCGTATCGGACTACGACGAATATGTGCAGTTTGCTAGCCCGGCCGCTGCTACAAAGCCAATCCCGGTTGTGAACTATGTCTATAAAGGTTCTCTGGCCAACTATAAAAACCAGATCGATTTTACACCTCCGCTGATAGAGCATTTCTCGGAACTCTTTACGCTTTACCCTTTTGCCAAGGAGAAGTATGGCCATAGCATGGCACCCATTGGCGGCGGCATGGAGCACCAGACCATGACCACCCAGAGCACTTTTACTTTTACACTTACCGCACACGAGCTGGCACACCAATGGTTTGGCGATAACGTTACCTGTGCCTCATGGCAGGATATCTGGCTGAACGAAGGGTTTGCGTCTTATGCGGAGTACCTGGCTTTACAGCACTTTTCAACTGAGGCCGCCCGAAGCTGGATGACAGATGCACACAACAGGGCCAGAGCAGCTACCCACGGCAGCCTTCGTGTTCCGGATACTACAAACGTTGGCCGCATCTTCAACTATAATATCACTTATAAAAAAGGAGCTGCCGTAGTACACATGCTGCGCTACGAATTAAACAACGATCAACTCTTTTTCAAAGCATTACAGAATTACCAGGCCGAGTTCGGGGGCCGCACCGCCTCTACCGCCGACCTGCAAAAGGTAATGGAGCAAACGACAGGCAGAGAGCTCGGTTATTTTTTTAAGCAGTGGTACGAAGGCGAAGGTTATCCCATTTTTGATCTCGCCTGGAATCAGCGGGACAGAAGAATGGTAATTGAATCGAAGCAGGCAACTACGGGAATTACGCCTTTTTTCAGAACCGATATAACGTACCAGGTACAGACCACAACCGGCACCGAAACTTTCAGAGTGAGGCAAACCAAACCAACACAGCAGTTCGCTTTTACTATAGATGGTGAAGTACTGGGCATAACGATGGACCCTGATAACTGGATTCTGAATGATGTAACCCAGATCGTTAGAAATAACAACCTAACTGTGCCGGACTTTGTACCTGTCGTCTTCCCGAATCCTGTAACGGGCAATGCGGTAACTATAACCGACCTGGATTTTACTCCGACAACCGCCGTCATTTTCGACCGCATAGGCAGAAAAATGGGAACGCAAACTATAGTTCAGCAAAAGGAAATACAGTTACAAGTAGCAAACCTGCCAGCGGGCTTATACTTCATTCAGTTATCGAACGGGCAGCAATCGCAGCAGGCAAAATTTGTGAAGCTATAGTGCTATAGTTACTGTTTTAACCCACCCCAGCCTCTCCTTGTCTAAGGTGGGGAGTTTTTACGGCAGTTGCTATAGTTGTAGCTTTAGTTCTATAGTTGGCATTTTACCCCTTCCCAGCCTTCCCCTAACAACAGGGGAAGGAGCTTTCGAGTTGTCGCTATAGTTTGAGTTATAGTTCTATAGTTGCTGTTTTAACCCACCCCTGCCCCTCCCAGGAGGGGAATTTCTGTTATTGCTTAGTTTAGTTTCTTGCTCTATAGCTACCGTTTGTCATTCCCCTGCCCCCTTCAAAGGGGGACTTTTCTGCTACTGCATGCCCAACTGTCATTTCGACCAGCGGGAGAAATCTGAGTTTTCTATAGTTTAGTGTGTGGTTCTATAGTTACAGACCAGTATCGGACAGGTCGCGACCTGTCCCTACGGAACTACCACCATGATAAAGCGATGTAACTATAACTTTCAAGCCACATGAACTATAGCTATCGAACTGATCACAGTCTTTGGGCTGAGCGCCTTTGCTTTGTTGCGGTGCCGTCAGGCAACCCGAGGTAACGAGGGTAGCAAGAAAGCAAAGGCGCGAAGCCTAAAGACGAGGCCTCCCGGCCGTGAGGGCACCAAAGCTAACTATAGAACTATAGGTGAGTAGAGCTCCCAGGATTAAAGAAGGCTATGAAAGAAAAGGCTAGGTTCGGATAGTAGTGTTTCAAAATATAGCACTCAGATTTCTCCTGACGTCGAAATGACAAAAGAGAAACTATAACACATATAAGCTCCTTCACAGCTGCGCTGGCTCTTCTCGACTCGCGTCTCAAGAATGCTCAAAAAGACAAGAAGGCAACTTAACTATAGATTCCAGATTTCAACAGCTGTCCGGAATGACAAATCAGAAACGTATCCTGAACTTTAAGACACATAACAAAAAGCGCATCCGGAATACACCAGTTGCGCTTTTTAACTATAGTTTCAACTCCGTTAATACCTTAACATGGCTTTAACTGTCTGTGCCTCTTTAACATTAAACTCGTAGGTCAGGCGCTTATAGTTTATAAGATCCAGGATGGTGCCGATAAAGCAAAGGCCACCTGTAAAAAGGTATAGCAGCCCCATCCCGATCTGGCCCAGGTAAAAGCGCTGTAAGCCAGCTATCAGGAAGAAGCCAACTATAATAAGGATAAGTACTTCCTGCGGTTTTTTGCGGCGGGCGCGGTAAATATTGGCAAACTGCTGCATTTCGGCATACGGCATATCGCCCAGCATTTGCTGCACAAATTGTAATTCATCCGGCTCCAGTTCGGGCATCAGATCGAGTATTCTTGACATAGTATAGATGGTTTAGATTAGTCTGGCACGTAAAAACTATAGTTCGCTCTTTTGATTCCGGTAATGCATGTAAAACAGTCTCCCACTTCTAAAGCTGAGTAAAAGCACTGCCGGAGCACCTAACGGATGCGCCTGCCACGACGCTGCAACCTCGCCCCGGAACAGCCACGCAATGGAATGCCCCAATCCGCAGCCCGGGCACCACTCCAGCACATAACTGAAGGGGCAAAAGCTAAACAAATGCGCCTCACCGGGCTCCATCAGGGCCATCGCCAGCAAAGCAGCTACCCATGCCATTGCCTCCGGCATATACAGGCTATGCCACCCGGCTGTAACAGCACGACTTATAGCTTTAAACATCATTAACTTAAAATGATCCAGAAGCGTAACCAACTATAATTCATTAAATATTAACAAAATAAATTAATATTCAAAATGCAGCTATTTTTACGTCTGAGCCTGATCTTTCTTCTGTTCGTATCTGTAGCCGGGTGCTACCGCATGCGTTCCTCAAACGGTGGTGCCGAGGGAACCAACCTTACCGCAAACAGGCTTTTAAATGCTTCAGACATCGACCTCCCGGCCGGTTATAAGGCAGAAGTAATAGCCAGCGAACTTACCTTCCCGACGGATGTTGCATTTGACGATGCCGGACAGGTATATGTGATAGAAGCAGGTTATTCGTATGGAGAAGAGTTCCTGGAGCCGAAGCTGATGCGGGTTGCCCCGGGCGGCAGTAAAACTATAGTTGCAACCGGAGAACTGAATGGCCCCTGGACAGGCATTACGCACCATAACGGCAACTTTTATGTAGCGGAAGGAGGCCAGAAAACAGGCGGCAAAATTCTGAAGATCACACCAGACGGAACGATAACTGCGTTAGTAGAGAACCTGCCCAGCATGGGCGACCACCATACAAACGGCCCGGCTGTGGGTCCCGATGGCAAGCTATACTTCGGTATCGGCACTGCTACAAACTCCGGCGTAGTAGGTCCCGACAACTATAATATGGGCTGGCTAAAGCGTAACCCCAATTTTCACGACATTCCCTGCCAGGACATAACCATAACCGGACAAAACTTTACAAGCACCCATCCTGAAACAAAACAACCCATGACTACCGGCGCCTATCAGCGTTACGGCACTGCTGTTAAAGACGGGCAGGTAGTACCAGGCGCAATACCCTGTTCGGGCGCTGTACTTCGCATGGGTGCAGATGGCGGTACTATGGAGCTGGTTGCCTGGGGTTTCCGGAACCCGTTTGGGCTGGCTTTTGCACCAAACGGCAGTTTATATGTAACCGATAACGGGTACGACGAACGTGGCAGCCGGTCGGTTTGGGGAGTCGGCGATTATTTGTGGCAGGTACAGCAAGGGCAATGGTACGGCTGGCCTGATTTTTCAGGTGGCCTGGCTTTTAACGGAGACAGGTTTCGAACGCCTTCCAAAGAAGCGCCAAAGCCAATATTGGCCCAACACCCTGCCAAACCGCCGCATCCAGCCGCAACGCTGGGCGTTCATTCTTCCTCAAACGGCCTGGATTTTTCTACTTCCGCATCTTTCGGGCACACCGGCGAAGCTTTTGTGGCACAGTTCGGTGATATGGCGCCTAATGTGGGCAAAGTAATGGCTCCTGTTGGCTTTAAAGTTGTTCGGGTAAATGTTGAGAACGGGGTTATTACGGATTTTGCAGTGAATAAAGGGACGAAAAATGCACCGGCATCTATGTTAAAAAAAGGTGGCCTGGAGCGCCCGGTAGCTGTAAAGTTCTCGCCGGACGGCACCGCACTCTACATCGTGGATTTTGGTGTGATGCATGTGGAAGACAGCAAAACTACCCCACAGAAAAACACCGGAGTGATCTGGAAAGTTACCCGCACCACACGCTAAACTATAACCTATGAAAACACTGCTCTACACATTACTGCTCTGCCTTTTTTTAATTGCCTGCGGCACTGCCAAACGCGGCGAACCTGCTTATGCTCCCGTTAACGTTTCGGAGCCGGCTGTTGCACAGGGCCAGGTTGTTTTTAATACCTATTGTACCAAATGCCATCCGGGAGGTGAAGCTGGCCTGGCACCGTCTTTTAACGACAAGCCACTACCGGGATTTCTGATACGCTTCCAGATACGGCACGGGCTTGGTGTAATGCCGGCTTTTAAAGAACAGGTTATTTCAGACGATGAGCTCGACAACCTGATCGCCTACATTAAAACTTTAAAAAAGGCGAAAGACGACAAAGCTGCGCCAGCTTCGTAAATATAAATCATCAACTTAAAACGGAAAGCTATGGAATGTAATGTTGGAATGAAAGAGCAGAAGTTGCGTGTGCTGGCAGGGCTGACTCTGATAGGAATTGGCGCATACTATAACACGAAATTTCTGGCCGCTTTAGGTATCATCCCGATACTGACCGGCATGGTACGCTGGTGCCCTGTAAACCAGGCAATCGGGTACAATGGCTGCGCTAAAAAAGAGCTGCAAGACTATACCTGATACCGCAAATCAATATATTTGCAGTCAGAATAAACCCACCTTTCAGCCTGAGACGCTGCTACCCAACAACTATGGAGATCATCATTATTCTTATTCTTACTTTATTAAATGGTTTTTTTGCCTTGTCCGAGATTGCGCTGGTATCAGTGAAACGGAGCCGGATAGAGCAGAAAGCCGCACAGGGCAGCAGCAGCGCCAAAGATGTGCTAAAATTACTTGATGAGCCTGAGAATTTTCTGTCGTCGGTGCAGGTGGGCATTACCCTGATCAGTATTGTGGCGGGTGCGTACGGTGGCGCAGCCCTTTCAGAGAAATTTACGCCGGTAGTAGCCAGTATAGCTGCGCTGGCACCATATGCCCAGGAAATTTCTATAGTGGTTATAGTTGGCCTGATCACATATGTTACGATCGTTATTGGCGAACTCATACCAAAAACAATTGCACTTAATAACCCTGAACGCATTGCCCTGGCAGTAGCCCCCATCATCAAGGTTTTTACAAAATTCACGTTTCCGCTGGTTAAGTTACTATCGGGCTCTACTAACCTGGCTATAAAACTGCTGGGCATTAAACAGGATAAAGCCGGGGCATCGCTTACAGAAGAAGAACTGCGCCACCTGATAAAAGTGGCCGGCCGCGAAGGCGTGCTCGAAAAAGAGGAAGAGCGCCTGCACGACAACCTTTTTTACCTGTACGAGCAACGCAACCGCAGCCTGATGACCTACCGCACCGACGTAGAATGGCTCGACATAAACCGCCCCCTTGCCGAACTCCACCAGATCATCCTTCAGAGCGCGCATACCAAATTCCCGGTTGGCAAAGGCTCTCCTGACAATATAGTGGGTGTGCTTGCTGTAAAGGATTATTTTGAACAGGTAGATAAGCAGGGCGTACCGCTACAAGATGTACTGAAGCCACCGCTGTTTGTGTCGGAATCGATGTATGCCATGAAAACGCTGAAAATGTTCCAGCGCAAAAAGCAGTACCTGGCACTGGTAGTGAACGAGTTTGGAGCCGTAGAAGGCCTGATAACCCTGCACGACATTATGGAAGCTATAGTTGGCGACCTGCCCGATGTTGATGAAAGCAGTGACCCGGAGCTTTTCCGCCGCGAAGATGGCTCTTATCTTGTAAACGGCGCTATGCTGGTGCGCGAGCTAAACCGCGAATTGGGACTGGAACTGATACAGGACCACCCGGAGCGCTATGCAACCCTAGGCGGATTTATACTTTACACACTCTCTAAAATACCGAAAGTAGGCGACACCATAACGTTACGCACGCATGAGCTTGAAGTAGTGGATATGGATGCCAGCCGCGTGGACAAAGTACTTGTCCGAACTATAACTCCTCCCACTGAAGAGGCCGCTTAACCTATAGTTTACTGTTTATCAGCAACCAATAAACTACCTGAGCTATGAGAAAACGGATAGTATATTATTACTGCCAGCCTGGATGGCTACATTGCCCGAGCCGACAAATGCATTGACTGGCTTAAAAACAAAAGGCACACAATAGCAGGTGAGGATTTTGGTTACAGCGATTTTATACAAACGATTGATACTACCCTGGTGAAACAAACTACGTATTCAGCCACTCTGAGCACCCGGCTACAGAATATGTACAGTTTGTAACCCGCAACGCCACAGGCTTTGTAAAACAACTAAAACAGGAAACAGGTAAAACTATATGGCTTATTAGAGGCGGCCAGCTTAACACGCTGCTTCTTAATGCCGGACTGATTGATGAGATCATACTTACTTATTTACCTGTTGTGTTTGGTAAAGGCATGCCACTATTTGCACCGGCCGCCAGCGAAAGTATGGTGCGGGCAACGGAAACCAAAAACGATAAAAATGGATTTGTGCAGTTAAACCTGCTACTTCGGTGTGAACTACAGAGACCTATTAAAGCCAAAACCACTCGGTTAACTTACAGGGTGGTTTTTGGTTGGCAGCGTACTCGTTGCTACCGTAGAAAATTAACATACAGGTAAACTATAAGCAACTCTGTTTGGGCCCAGCGCCCGGACTAGTATTAGATTTCAGATTTTGCTTCGGGGTTTGTTGCACTCTGTTTTTTTCTTCCTCTTCTTTTTTATGCAGCTTGCGCTCTTCTTCTAACATAGGCTCCTGCAACGAGTCTGTGTAGCTCCTGCTTACGTAAATGCCATCACCCATGGTTCTGTCATACATAATGCCTGTGTTGTAAAAAAGTCCTTCCGTAGGGCTTCTTCTATTTCTTCTCATCACGTCCTCCTTTCTATTTAAGTGCAATAAAACACTGCACATTTATAGTTTTTACATAATATATTATACGAAATCTGTCTAAGGAAGTGCAATTAAAAACCGTAAATCGCACAATACGCTTTTTAATTGAGTACCGAGTACCTGAATTCGTACCTTACAAACTGCAGGATAACTATAGAATGAGGCAGGACGCGCAACAGTCAATACCCAAAAAGCCTGTACAGAACTAATCTGCACAGGCTTTCCGGAGATGGTAACTATAGCTTACTTCTTTTTCTTTGCTTTGGCCTTTGCCTTTTTAGCTTTGGCAGCTTTTATCTTTCCTTCGGTTTCTTCCGCTTCTTTTATCAGCGATTTCCAGTCGTAGGTAGCAGCAGGGCTAAAATCTATAGTTGCTTCGTAGTCTTCTCTATCAATTGAGAGCACTTTTATGTCTTTGGTCAGGTACTCCTGTATCTCATCCAGAATAGGCTTTTCCTCGGGCGCGCAGAAACTCACGGCAATTCCTTTTTCGGTGCCGCGGCCCGTACGGCCCACGCGGTGTACATAGTTTTCCGGCTGCTCCGGCAGATCATAGTTCACTACATAGTCCACGCTTGGTATGTCAATGCCGCGCGCACTTACATCGGTAGCAATCAGCAGCTTTACTTCTCCTTTTTTAAACTGGCGCATTACTTCGGTGCGGTCTTTCTGCTCTTTGCCTCCGTGTATGCTGATGGCTTTTATACCAACTCTGTCCATGGCGGCAACTACACGCTCGGCACGCACTTTGGTACGTACAAAAGCCAGTATTTTTTTATCAGGATGTTCGTTTACCACACGCTCCAGGAAAAAGCGCTTGTCATCCATATCCACGTACATCACCGAGTGGTCTACGTTTTTGGCTACCGGGTCTTTTGGCGATATCTGGATACGAACGGGCTTGTTAACCAGCGAGTAGGCCAGTTCTTTTATCTTTTCGTTGATGGTAGCTGAGAAGAACAGCGTCTGGCGCTGGCGGGGCAACTTTGCAATTAGCTGGCGAATATCGTGTATAAACCCAAGGTCCAGCATGTGGTCGGCTTCATCCAGCACCAGCACTTCTACGCGGTGCAGCTTAATATACCCCTGGCTTACAAGGTCAAATAAACGGCCCGGTGTAGCAACCAGTATATCAATTCCTTCTTCCAGCTTCGCGATCTGCGGTCCCTGCTCCACACCACCAAACACACAGAATGTATTTACACGGGTGCCCTGGCCAATTTCGTTAAACACTTCGGTTATCTGTAGGGCCAGTTCGCGGGTAGGCACCATCACAACGCATTTAATTCCATCGTCGCGGCGGCGGTTCTTGCTGTATTGCAGCCTGTCGAGAACCGGAATAGCAAATGCAGCCGTTTTACCGGTACCGGTCTGAGCAATGGCCAGCACATCCTCCCCTTTCATAATGGGTGGAATGGCTTTGAACTGGATGTCGGTTGGCTTTCTGAAACCCAGCTTGCTCAGGCTTCTCTTTATCTCGTCGGAAATGCGGTAATCTTCAAACTTCATGCTCGTAGTATCTATACGTGGCCCGCCTATACTTACGGCGTAACCAACATACAAAGGTACGGCTAATTGCTGAAATGTAAGTTCTATTAATTCTAAAGGGTTTAGCTGCCTATAGTTGGTTCATGCCCTAAAATGAAAGGTCTGGCTATAGTTAGCGATTAGCTTTTCCGGATAACCCACTCCTGTAGAGCGGTGCTCAGCTTTTTAAAGTCGGAGCCACCGGTGCCGTAGGTATCATAAGCAAATTTTATGATGATGCCGGTTACAACTATAAGGAACAGCACCCGCACAAAGCCAACGCCACGTCTAAGGGCAGTACGCGTGCCCAGTTGCGACCCGATGATACTGCAAATTGCCATTGGGACAGCTACCTCGTACAACACATGCCCCTTGTACATAAAGTACCCCAGTGCCGACAGGTTGGTAGCCACATTTACCACCTTGGCCGCCGCAGAGGCTGCTAAAAAGTTAAACCCGAACAGCCCGATAAAGATAAAGATGAGGAAACTGCCTGTTCCGGGGCCGAAAAAGCCATCGTAAAAGCCTATTGCGGCTCCTATCAGCAGTCCGTATAGTTTCTCCTTTTTGTGCGTAAGTTTTGGCGCGTGCAGCGAACCGAAGTCTTTTTTAATGAACGTGTAGATCGCCACTAAAATCAACAGGACCAGGATCAGCGGTTTAAGCAGGTCAGCATCGATGTGGCTCAGCGCGCGGGCTCCCAGAAACGAGAACACAAAAGCTGCCCCCGCTGCCGGAACGATAGCCCAGTAATTGATCTTAACGCTGCGCACATACTTTACCATAGCCGAGGTTGTGCCCGCTATGCCTGCAAACTTGCCCGTACCAAAAGCCGTTGGCAAGGGCACGCCCGGCAAAAACACCAGTAAGGCCGGCAACTGTATCAGGCCACCTCCACCTACCACCGAATCAATAAAGCCTGCCATAAACGCAAACAGGCACAGGTAAAATATATTCTCCACCAGCGTATACCTCTGAATTACAGAAAAAAGTGGCGCAAGTTAAGGGATTAATTGGTGATTGTTGAATAGTTGATTGTTGTTTTTGTCACAATATTAGGTGAGGGAAAATAACATACCCTTACCCCTCTCAATAGGGAATTTTTTACCTCACCCCAGCCCTCACCTAAAAACAGGAGAGGGAGAGCTTATATGTTTCTATAGTTTAGGCTACAGTTTTATAGTTACTGTTTTAACCCACCCCTACCCCTCCCAAGAGGGGAATTGCGGCTGTTGCTATAGTTTAGTTTTTTGTTTTATAGTTTCCGTTTGTCATCCCCTACCCTTCAAAGGTGGACTTTTCTTCTACGGATTTTCAAGCTGTCATTTCGACCTGCGGGAGAAATCCGAGTTTTTCTATAGTTTGAGTTATGGTCCTATAGTTACAGCCTGTCGAGCGGACAGGTCGCGACCTGTCCCTACGGAAATTCCACCACGATAAGGCGATGCAACTATAGCTGTTAAGATAAACTATAGAAATTGCTATCGAACTGATCGCAGTCTTTGGGTTGAGCGCCTTGTGAATGTCTGGTGCCGCCAGGCATTGCGAGGCACGAGCAAAAGAGATTCGCGCAGCGCGATGCCCTTATCGAGGGCCCCTACCCCCAAGACGGGGCCTCCCGGCCGTGAGGGCACCAAAGCAAACTATAGAACGATAGGTAAGTAGAGCTCCCAGGATTAGAAAATGCTATGGAAGAAAAGTCTTGATCCAACTCATAGATTATTACATCCTTATAACCTACCACCCACCACTACTTTCTCTTTGTGTACACTTTTCTCGCCGTTCATCCCGAAAAGCTCGATGTAGAAAATATAGTACCCGATAGCCGCTTTGGAGCCGTCCTGTTTCAGTCCGTCCCACCTGAAAAAACCGTTTTCTGCCAACAGCTCATTGCGCACCAGTTTGTGAATTTCACGGCCCTGTGCATCAAAAACGGTGATGTTCACGGTTAGGCCAGCCTGGCTTGTGTTATAGTTTATAGTTGTAAAGTCTTCAAACCCATCGCCGTCCGGCGAGAAAACCTGTGGCTCTACTTTAAAAGCCTGCTGCGCCGCTGCGCCATCCCGCGACTGCGAATTTTTATAGCCCGGTGTGGCCCCTATAGTTGTAGCCGCCGAATGGAAATTGTTGGCTATAGTTTCGCCATCTAACCGAATGCGTTCCAGCGACACTCCATTGACATCATCAAGCAGTGCGAAATGCATTTCCGAACTATAGCTGAAACGATCGGCCACTCGTTTGTCCGGCTGCAGCACAACTATAGTTCCGGCATCGTCGGGATAACTGGGAAGGCTACTCATCTGCAGAAAACCTTTATGGTTGGCAGCTGGATAATTGGCTTTGATGTTTTCGGGGTTGGAGGTAAGCACTACGTACTGGCCGGGCGCCAGCACATGGTTGGCTGTAGCTATAGTTTTAAGGTTGCTGATCGTATCGCCGGCGGCATTGCCAAGTTGCCAGTTTTTCAGGTCGATGTATTTGTCGCTGCGGTTTACCAGTTCTACAAAGTCTACCCCATTGGGCCTCGGGTTAAACAGGACTTCGTTAATGACCACATCGCCGGGATCGGGGGCCGAAGGAAGTGCGAATGTTATAGTTTGCGGCTGACTGCCCAGGTTGCCGGTACAGTCGGTGATGCCAGTAGTAGTTAAAGTATACAATTGTTTTTCCTGTAGAGGGCTGCCGAGCGTAAGTATAACATCTGTAAACAGCGGGCCCTGCACCTGCACACCGGTTACAGCTATAGTTGGGCTAATGCTATAGTTGGCTATAGTTGCAGCCTGTGTGCTATCAAGGCGTTCGTTAAATTTAAGCAGAACCTGCGCTGCTGAAATAGCGGAAGCGCTCACTATAGTTGGGGGTGTGTTATCAGGTATAGATTCTGCAACAGAGTTCGGTTGTGCCGGTGTACCGCCGCGCGGGTCGACAGATGCTGTCCAGTTCTCAGCACCGGCACAGGGATTGGTAAAGTCTATCATCTCCAGGCTCCAGCCACCTTCGCGTTTGGCACTGTTCTTATACCAGGCATCGCTATAGTTAACCGCATAAATAAGTTTGCCGTTAGGTTGCCGCAGCTGTAATAGTTCGCCGCTGTTATTCAGGCCCGGAAAATTGCTGATGCCGATAACTTTACCGAATTGTGTAAAACTGGCCACCTGTGTGTTGGGTACTACTACAGCATACTCACCGGGCAGCAGATGCACATTTGGTAAGGTTGTGGTTGCAGTGACATCCGACAGTTTAATGCCCTGCAGGCTAAGTACCTTGTTTGTTGTAACGTTATAAAGCTCAATGTACTCCTGTGCAGGCAAGCCAACCGCCGGACTTTCATCGGCCATAATTTCAGTAATTAAGAGCTCGTTGTAGTTTGGCAGCACAGCTGGCGGTATAAAGTTAAAGGTGCGGGCAATGGGGTTACTTAGCGTGTTGCCGTATAAGTCCTGCAGGTTGGCTATAGTTAGCGTGTTGCTGCCGATACTAAAGCCCTGCCCGAAAACCAGGCGCACAGTGCCAGCTTCTGTGAGTTCAGCTATAGTTGGTCTTATTGTTCCGTTCAGAGTATAGTTAGCTATAGTTTGGGCCTGCTCCGGTTGCAGCGGCTCGTTAAACTGTACTATAAGCTCCTGTGTGGTTATCGTTTTAAGTTCGTCCAACACAGGCAAGTGCGTATCAGTAATTTTAAAATCATCGAAGTAAAAGTTTTTGTTGTTTGCCGAAGTATAGTGCACCAGCACACCGAAGTAGGACGAGCGCTTATGCGTGGCATCGGTAGCTGTGCCCTGGCTTATGTAATTTTGGCCTGTGCCTGTTACGTCTATGCTTAGCTCCCACTCATGCTCAATCGTTCGGGTTACACGCACGCGCACCAGGTTGTTGGTAGTTGCCACGGTTTTGTCCTGCCCGTTAATAAGTACTATAGCAGTTTTGCCGGCATCTTTGCGGTACAGGCTCACTTCGTCGGTGGTGTTGCCGATGCGCACAAAGTACCCGTTCGTGTTCGCGCCTTTCAGGTCTGGATTGTCAGCGGTCAGGTAAATGTCGGTGTAGTTGGTAGAGGAGGTTGCCAGTTTCAGGTTTACCCAGAACTCCCAGGTGGTGCCCACTATAGCCTGCGACGGTGTGACAAGCTGCAGTACAGTTCCGGTTACAGCCGTGCCGTTGCTTTGCAGTTGGTGTTGCGCGTTAACTGTAAAACTGCCTGCATCGCCGGTCCAGGTTGGGCTTTGGGTTATGTTGCCGTCAGCAAAACTTTCCTGTAGCTGACTGTGTGCCCAAAACGGAAGTAGCAGAAGTATAGCGAGTAAAGTTTGTTTCATGCACAGAAATTGTGGTAAAAACTTACGTAATTTGCACCCGCGTGAGGGATAGAGCCGGCACCCCGCAGCGGTAGCGAGGAGTACAGGCGAAAGCCCGACGGCCCGACCGGCACGCCCAAAACACCTGACGCTTCTATAGTTTTAGAACTATTACGGGAGGCGGATCAGTTAGTTAAAGAGATTGAGAGTTAGAGAGTTTAAGAGTTAAAAAGTTAGAGAGGCTGGAAGTTAGAACGTTATAATCCTGCTATTCCTTTCATCCTGCAAATCCTGATTCTGACAAATAACAATTCAGCAATCAAGCCTTTAACAATTTAACAATCAGCAATTAAACAATTAAATACATACCCTAAATGAAAGTAGCAGTAGTAGGCGCCACCGGATTGGTAGGCGGCGAAATTTTGAAAGTACTGGCGGAGCGTAACTTCCCGGTAACAGAGTTGATGTTGGTTGCTTCTGAGAGATCTGTTGGTAAACAGATGGAGTTTAAGGGTAAACAGATAAAGGTTATCGGGATGCAGAACGCGATCGCGGCTGCCCCGAACATTGCCATTTTCTCTGCCGGCGGAAGCACCTCTACCGAGTGGGCTCCAAAATTTGCCGAAGTAGGTACTGTTGTCGTGGACAACTCGTCGGCGTGGCGCATGGACCCTACCAAAAAGCTGGTAGTACCGGAAATTAACGCCAAAGAACTGACCAAAGAAGATAAGATAATCGCTAACCCAAACTGCTCTACAATACAAATGGTGGTGGCCCTGAACAAGCTGCACGAAGAGCTGAAGGCGAAGCGTATTGTGGTAAGTACCTACCAGTCGGTAACAGGCACGGGCGTAAAGGCGGTGGAGCAGCTTATGAACGAGCGTGCCGGCAAAGAAGGCGAGATGGCTTATCCATACCCGATCGACCTGAACGTGTTGCCGCATATTGACGTGTTCACAGACAACGGTTACACCAAAGAGGAAATGAAGATGATCCTGGAAACCAAGAAGATCATGGGTGACGATTCTATCCGGGTTACTGCTACCGCAGTGCGCATTCCGGTAATGGGGGGCCACTCGGAGTCGGTGAACGTGGAATTTGAGAGAGATTTTACGCTGGATGAAGTTTACCGCATTTTAGGCGAAACCGAAGGCGTAAAGGTAGTAGACGACGTGAAAAACCTGCAGTACCCGATGCCGAAAGATGCCCACGGGAAAGACGACGTGTTGGTTGGCCGCGTACGCTTAGATGAGACCCAGCCCCGCACGGTAAATATGTGGATAGTTGCCGATAACCTGCGCAAAGGCGCTGCTACCAATGCCGTGCAAATTGCCGAGTATCTGGTAAAGCATGAACTTGTGTAGGTAACAACTGCACTGGCAACTATAACTTATCGCTCTTCCGGACTTCTAAATCTAGAAGCTAGCTGACGGGGACTTCTTGGTCCCCGTTTTTTGTTGGTTGTGATGTTGCTCACTCAAAAAATTCATGAAATTATTTTATATTGTGCTATCCGAATATATCTGAATGTTATGAAACAACTTAGAACTTTAACCCTTACTATCTTTCTTGCGTCAGTCAGTATTTGCAGTTTTGCTCAATCGCCCGTTAAAACCAGCTTTAAACTTGATGAGAGTATAGCTTATTTCAATAGGCACACCGGAGAGAGAATGACCTACGATGACTTTCTTGCCATCATTAGAAAAAATCCTCGTGTAAGTTTTCAGAGTGAATATAATGAAAGAGGGGAGGTAACTACTATCTTATATGAGCCTGATGGTAATGGAACTACCAAATTAGACCCAAGTCTACGCCCACAACCAAACTCACCTTTCCCTGCATTTATTTTTGAAACTACATCCGGTGAGAAGATTGAGTCTGCACAGCTGAAAGGAAAAATAATTGTATTGTACTTTAACATGGCTTTTAAAGAGCCATTTGCTTCACAAAAGGTTTTCATGGCTTATGAAAACACATTGAAAACCTCGCTGAAAAGGGATAATATAGCACCTATTATTCTTAGCCATAGTTCAGCAGATGAAATTTCTGAATTTACACAAAAGGTAAGTGTTCCGTATCCAATTGTAGCCAGCAGCACGAATTTCTTCCACAAGTATGTAGTGCTTAATCTTCCATCATACATAGTTATCAACAAGGATGGCACTCTCTGCGCTTATGCTGATGATTTAACCGAACTGAAACAGGCTTTATCCAGAGCAAAATAATTAAATAGTTTTCTGCTCTGCCCGTAAAACAAAATACAACTATAGCTTTAAACCCTAAAATAAACCCCTATGGAAACAGTAACACCCGACATTGGCTTAATATTCTGGCAGATGGTCATATTTTCAGGATTGCCTTTATTTCTGATCTCCTGGATAATGATATTGGTGACAAAAAGGCTTGATGCCACAAATAAGCTTGTGTGGCTCATTGGAACACTGTTTCTGCCGGTTATTGGTCCGCTACTTTTCTTCTTCAGATATTCATCTCTTAAAAAACCGACCAACTCACAGGCCTAACATAAAATGCCTGCCCAACCCATCCATACTGAACGGCTTATACTGATCCCCTTCACATCAGAGATCACAAAAAAGCTAATGGCAGACGATACAAGAATCCTTCCGGAACTTGGTCTGCAGCTTACCCCATACTGGCCCGATCAGGAAGCCATAGATACCTTCCCGAAGATCATCAGGAACCTGGAACTGGTACCGGAGCCAAGCGGTTTTGAGTCGTATATGGTGGTGCACAGGTACAGCATGACCGTAATTGGCGATGCCGGTTTTAAAGGCCTGCCAAACGAGAACGGTGAAGTGGATCTTGGGTATGCTATTATAACACAGGCGCAGCATAACGGCTATGGTCTGGAAGTAGCAAAAGGTCTGGCAAGCTGGGCATTCAGGCAACCAGGTGTAGAGTCCATTACCGCAAGGTGCCTGTTAGATAATATACCATCGGCCAGGGTGCTGGAAAAAATGGGAATGCAGGAAATAAACCGCGACGAAAAGTTGATTCATTGGAAGCTGTGCAAGTCGAGCCCGGAATCAACTATAGCTAAATAAACCTTTCTTATTCTGCCGTTTCTTTACACTTCAGTGCCATCAGCTCCCGGATGTTTTCCAGGCAAGACTCTGGTATAAAGGCATACACTTCCTCCCCGTTCTGGCAGTATTTAAAAGTCGCAAACGTGCTGCGGTTGTGCGGGTAAATCCACCTATCCTGGTTGCAGCCAAATACGCGCAACGGAAATTCTTCTACGTTATAGTCTATATAGTTTACCACCTGGTTCTGGTGCACAAAAAGCAGCCTGTTGTGTCCGCCGGGTATTGCGCTTCCGTCCCACTTAAACCCGATCTGGCCTTCTATTTCCTTCACGTCTGTTTCGCCCGCAAAAAAGTACATCACATCCCAATCAAAGTCTGTGAGGCTCTCCATCGAAACGGTGTGGTAGCCTGTTTTGCCGGCTTCTTTTTCAACTTCAGTCCGGAGTTTGTTTAATAATTCATCGTCACTCTTGGAGCATCCTGCAAAAGCGAAAACTATAAGCAGCAACAGCAGATTCTTTTTCATAATTGATAATACGGACTAGCAGGCGAAGGTAAAGTAATTTCAGTCGAATCTAAAAATCCACACGGTACAGGTCTTCCATTTGCTGCTGTGTTATAAAGGCCGGCGTAGCCCTGAAAACAGCATTGCGCACCTTTACCAGCAAAGGATTCTCCCACTGCGATACCCAGCCCAGCATTCTGGATAACCGGATCACTTTTGCAGTGCGGGCTAGTCTGCGCTTTTCATAGTTAGCTAAAGCTGAAACTATAGTTGCGTGTTGCGCCAGGCATTGCCCCAGCACTACGGCATCTTCTATCGCCTGGCAGGCCCCCTGACCCATATTGGGCGTGGTGGCATGCGCAGCATCTCCGAGCAAAACCATACGGTTATAAACAAACTTTTTCAAGGGTTTCAGGTCGGCAATGTCTCCCCAGATAAGCTGATCGGGTCTGGTAGCTGCCAGCACTTGCTGTACGGGCTTATGTACCCCTGTAAAATGCGCTGCCAGTTGTGCAGGCGTCATCTGGCGCATACGCGGGTCGTTTTCGGGGGCGTTAATGCAGGCGTACCAGTAAATTCGGTTACCGGGAAGAGAAGCCATACCAACCCTGCCCTGTGGTGCCCATGTTTCCGCGGATATCATGTGGTTTATAGTTACACCTGGATTTTGGATAACACCACGCCAGCAGGTATAACCGGCATAACGCGGCTTGCTTTCAGGTAAAAGATGCTGCCGGATCACAGAATTGATACCATCTGCCGCAATCAGGAGGTCGGCTATAGTTTGCGTGCCATCGGTAAAAGTTACCAGCACCCGGTTGTTTTGCTGATTAATAGTCTGGCAGCGTTTGTTGAGCTGTAGCGTACCTGGTTTCAGGTTTTGGGCCAGCACATCATGCAAATCGGCGCGGTGTATCACAAAATTGCTGATGCCATACTTTTTGCTTAGCGGGCGTGTGTCCTGGTTGGTAATGATGTGATCATGTTCGTCGAAGATGGTAAGCGCTTCCAGCTCCTTGCCCCGGGCAATTACGGCATCAGAAACGCCTAGACTTGCCAGGCCCTGAATGGCATTAGCTGCCAGGCCAACGCCTGCCCCAACGGGTTTCAGTTCCGGAGCGGCTTCGTAAACTATAGTTTCGATGCCCTGCTTCTGCAACGCGAGAGCTGCGCACAACCCACCAATTCCGCCGCCAACTACTATAACTTTCATGGTCTGCATTTACAGTTCAGTTGCAAAGGTACGGGAGTAATGATGATTTAATAATTAAAGGTGGCAGCTTATTACCGCTCTGTTAATGAAAGGAGTCTTGTTTTGTTATTCCGGTGTCGGGAAATATCTGGTAAAGTTAATATACCCTCTTGGGATGTAATTCCGCTTTTGCCATAGTTGGAGGCTATAGTTTTATAGTTGGCGTTTTACCCCTTCCCAGCCTTCCCCTAATAACAGGGAAGGAGCTTTACAGCCTTTGATATAGTTTAGGTTATAGTTCTATAGTTGCTGTTTTAACCCACCCCTGCCCCTCCCGAGAGGGGATTTTCTGTTGTTGCTATAGTTGAGGGTGTTGTTTTATAGTTACTGTTTTGACACCCCTATAGTCTCCTCAAGGGCAGGGCCGATCCTATAAAAATCAACCTCTTTAATGCCCTCGCTCGCGTCCCGCGAGTGTGAGTTACCTGCGGACTCTGGCCGCTTTAACCTGTGCCTAAGGCACAAGTGGCGGGACGCCACTATGTAATTCACACTCGCGGGACGCGAGCGAGGGCGAATTAAAGAATGAAACGGCGCTGCCCTCAAGGGGGCGGTTTCTGCCACTGCTATAGTTTAAGTTGTAGTTCTATAGTTGTAGCCTAAGATCGGACAGGTCGCGACCTGTCCCTACGGAACTACCACCACGATAAATCTCGAAGCTTACCGGTTCAAACTATAGCAACTATAGCTATCGAACTGATTTCAGTCTTTGGGTTGAGCGCCTTTGCTTTGTTGCGGTGCCGCTAGGCAACCTGAGGAACGAGGGTAGCAAGAAAGCAGCAGCGCGATGCCCGAAGACGGGGCCTCCCGGCCGTGAGGGCACCAAAGCTGGATTGGAACTATAGGTGAGTAAAGCTCCCAGGATTAAAGGTAGATATGAAAGAAAGGCTTGGTTAAGGTTGCAACTATTGCAAACTATAAAACTCAGATTTCTCCTGACGTCGAAATGACAAAAGCAGAACTAAAGGACGATTAACTTCTCTTGCCTGACGCTAGGAATGACTTAGCAAAACCATGAGCAACCAAAAAAGCAGCACAAATACGAACCTGTGCTGTTTTTTCTTAACTATGGAATCCTAAACTATCTTCTGATTTCAGAAACAAACTCCTGCTTCTCCACCGCGCTGCGGCCAAACACCTTGGCAATCCACTTTGGAAGAAAGATAGAACCCAGTATGAGATAAGGATAGTAAGTGATTAAACGGTACAACATGACCACCACATTACTGAAACCACCCAGGAACAGGCCAAAGAAGCTAGGGAAGGCCATTTCAACTATACCTGCTCCACCTGGCGTAATAGCGATCAGCATTACAATCCAGAAGATCAGGTTGCGGGAGATAATAAGCATGTGTTCGCTTAAACTTACATCTACAAAAGCCGCGATCAGGCAGTTGAGCAGGAAGTAACGGGCGCACCACACAAAAATGGTAGAAAGGATGGCTTTGCTCCAGTAAGCGGTATTTTTACCTCTCAGCTGCTGCGATGCCCAGATGATCTCGTTGCCATGCTGAAATGCCTGTACGCGCCACTTACGCAAAAACTTAATGGATGTGATCTTCAGCAACAGCCATTTAAATGCCCGCGGCCTTACAAATAAAGCATAGATCATCAGGAAAGTATAGAGCGCGATCAAACTATAGCTCACATAAAATGCCCACTTCAGTTTGCTGATGTCCGAAGGGTCCAGGCCAAAGGTCGGGAACACTTCGCCTTGTGTGGCCAGCAGTGCAATCGGGGCTGCCAGAATAAAGAACATGTTATCCAGCACGGCCGTCAGCATCACATACGCCAGCGATTTGCCCAGCGGAATTCCTTCTTTGTTCAGGATAATGGTGGCCACCGTGGTACCGCCTACAACCGATGGGGTAACTGCCGAAGCAAACTCCCAGAGCATGATCACATCCAGGCTGTTACGCCAGGTCAGGAATTTATCGGTAAGGGCACGGATGCGGTAAATGTACCCGAAGTCGCGGATAAGAAGCACTAATAGCGCCGCCGCCAGCCACCACATATTGGCATCGGCTATACTGGCCAGGTCACCCAGCTTATCATCTTTTATAAACAACCAGGCGGTAGCACCCAGGCCCAGCACTACAGGTATTAATACCTTTACCGGGCTAAAACTTTTAAGTATGGTTTTTTGGTTCTGATCCATGCAGGTGTGCTGGCTTTCTTCTGTTTACGGTGTTTAAAAAACTACTCAACCAGCAGTTGTGTAACCTGGGCAGCCTGCCCTTCGGCTATAGTTATTGTAAAATCATTAAATCCTTCGCCTACTTCAATCCCGATCAGGTTTAGCTGCAGCATATCCAGTATTGCCAGAAAATTAAAGATCATTCCTATTTTATCCGGAAACTGGCTTATTACCTCTGAAAAAGTAGTGCGCTGGCGCTCCGTCACCAGTTTTAGAATTACATTACGCTGGCCTTCTATCGTATACGGGTATTGGATAACAGTATGCTTCGGGCGGTTCTGCTCAGCTTCGTAGCGGTTCATTACCTTATCAAACACCCGCATCAGTTTGTAGAGGTTCAGGTCCTGCAGCTCGTACTCAAAATTGTTGGCGTTGGCAATTACCTGTAACTCGTCGTGTATGTTGCCGCGGTTTTCCTGGGCAAGGCGCAGGTCTTCCATTTCTGATAAGGCCGGCACCGCACTTTTATATTTTTTATACTCCAGCAGGTGCTGTACCAGTTCCTGGCGCGGGTCAATTTCGTTGCCTTCTTCGTCTTTCTCGGTGCGGGGCAGCAGCATTTTAGCCTTAATACGCATCAGCGTGGCAGCCGTCAATATAAAATCGCTGGCTACTTCAATGTTCAGTTGCTCCAGTTGCCGTATGTAGCTCATAAACTCATTCGTGATCTGGAAGATCGGAATATCGTGTATGTCCAGCTCATCGCGCTCAATAAAAAAAAGCAGCAGGTCGAACGGCCCCTCAAACAACGGTAATTTTATCTCGAAACTCACTTTACTTTAGTTTTTGCTGCAGCGCCACGCGCCTAACGAATAACAAATTTAAACATTTTTGCCTGATTTGATGTAACTCCCAGTTTATAGCCAGCCACTACAGGCTCCGCCAAAGCGTATAATTTAACTAACCCTAACCCGGCAACTATAGTTCTGCAGCACCCTGCAGGCATTCCGGTATAAAATTTGATTACTCCGGACATGAAAATAAGCAGGCGGGTAATTCGTTCGTAGTTTTTTATTAATTTTACGTTTTGCCCGGACGTTTACAATTTTATCGCCAGCAAACTTTTAACAAAATAAATTGTTGAAGGTCTATAAAGAGAATCGTATGATCATTAAACCCGGAGAGTTGCTTTCCTCCATAAACACGCCTGAAGACCTGCGAAAGCTGAAGCCAGAGCAGATGTTACAGGTTACGCAGGAATTAAGGCAGTTTATTATTGATGTAGTGTCGATACATGGCGGGCACTTTGGTGCTAGTTTAGGGGTAGTTGAGATCACAACAGCACTACACTATGTGTTTAACACACCTTACGACCAACTTGTCTGGGATGTAGGCCATCAGGCATATGGCCATAAAATTCTCACTGGCCGCCGCGATGTGTTTCATACCAACCGCAAGTACGGCGGCATCTCCGGTTTCCCGAAACGAAAAGAAAGCGAATACGATACCTTTGGCGTAGGCCACTCCAGCACGTCTATTTCGGCGGCACTGGGTATGGCTGTTGCCTCGCAGTATAAGCAGGAAAACGACCGCCACCACATTGCTGTTATCGGCGATGGCGCCATGACAGGCGGTATGGCGTTTGAAGCCCTGAACCATGCGGGCGCAACCAATGCCAACCTGCTGGTAGTTCTGAACGACAACTGCATGAGCATCGACCCGAACGTGGGCGCTCTGAAAGAATATTTAACCGACATAACCACCTCCCGCACTTACAACAAGGTTCGCGACGAGATCTGGAACATACTGGGCAAGATCAGCAAGTTTGGGCCGAACGCACAGCACATTGCTTCTAAAATAGAGAGTGGCATTAAAGCATCTATCTTAAAGCAAAGCAACCTTTTCGAAGGCCTTAAATTCCGTTACTTCGGCCCGATTGATGGTCACGATATTAACCACCTGATATCTGTAATGGAAGACCTGAAGCATATACCGGGTCCGAAAATACTGCACTGCATTACCACCAAAGGCAAAGGCTTTGCCCTTGCCGAGAAAGACCAGACCAAATGGCACGCGCCGGGTCTGTTTGATAAGATTACAGGAGAGATCTATAAAACGCACTACGACAAGCCGCAGCCACCGAAGTATCAGGATGTATTTGGCCATACGATAGTGGAGCTGGCCGAGCAGAACCCTAAAATTATGGGGGTAACGCCTGCCATGCCATCGGGTTGCTCGCTTAACATTATGATGGAAGCCATGCCGGATCGCGCCTTCGACGTGGGTATTGCCGAACAACATGCTGTTACCTTCTCTGCTGGCTTAGCCACCCAAGGCATGATCCCGTTCTGCAACATTTATAGCACGTTTATGCAGCGCGGCTACGACCAGGTAGTGCACGATGTATGTTTACAGAACCTACCGGTAGTTTTCTGCCTGGACAGAGCCGGTTTTGCTGGTGCCGACGGCCCGACACACCACGGTGCTTACGACATTGCCTATATGCGCTGCATCCCGAACATGGTGGTATCTGCCCCGATGAACGAACAGGAACTGCGTAACCTGATGTATACTGCTACACAAGAGGGCGCAGGTCCGTTTACGATCCGCTACCCGCGCGGCGAAGGTGTTATGCCGAACTGGCGCACCCCGCTGGAGGTAATCCAGATTGGAAAAGGCCGCACTGTGCAGGAAGGCGAGGAAGTAGCAATCCTAACGTTTGGCCATATTGGTAACTATGCTGTGGATGTTTGCAAAAAACTGAGCTTCGATGGCATAACCCCAGGCCACTATGATATGCGTTTTGCCAAGCCGCTTGATGAAGAATTGCTGCACCACATTTTCTCGAAATACAGCAAAGTAATAACCGTTGAAGATGGCTGCCTGCAGGGTGGTTTCGGAAGTGCCGTGCTGGAGTTTATGGTTGATAACGGCTATAGTTCTCAAGTAAAGCGCTTAGGCATGGCAGACACCATTTACGAGCATGGCTCACAGCTTGAATTACACCGTGAAGCCGGTTTTGCCCCGGAAGACATTGAGCGTACTGTTCGTGAGATGATCGGTGTGGCTGTTAAAGTATAAACTCTCTGGTTGAGCGCCTGACAAAGGACTGTTTGACATAGGACATAAGATTAAAAGCCCTGCAGTTTTTAGATACTGCAGGGCTTTTTTTGTCTGAATCAGGGTTTGAAGGATTTTAGGATTGACAGGATTTCTTGGACCTAACACTATGCACGGCTCCTGCTAATTTCCGGGTTCTATAGTTTTATAGTTGCTGTTTCTCGTCACTTCGAATGGCAGGGTCGTTTCATTCTCCTTTTTTGTCATCCTGTAAGTATCTTTGTGGCCTTTAGCATAGGCTTAACCTCCCTTACACCAAGTTTCTTTACAAAATGACACTAAATTTTTAAGGAAGTTTTCTTAGAATAAAACAACCCTGCTCCAAAGGGGACTTTCCTGTTCTGTTATGCTTCGCTTTATAGTTCTATAGTTGGAGTGGTTTGACCCGGACTCACAGATATTCCGTAATTACTATCTTTACAAACTATAGCAACAACTATAACCTATGCCACACGCTACCTACACCGATGCCGGCTCCGGCGACACCCTGGTTTTCCTTCATGGCTTTGCCGAAAGCAAGCAACTTTGGACCGATTTTAAAAAACCGCTGCAAAACAAATTCAGAACGATAGCTTTGGATTTACCAGGCTTCGGGAATAACACGGCTGCAGTTGCAAACTATAGTATGGATGCAATGGCGGACTATGTAAAGCAGCAACTCGATAACCTGGGTGTGAAAAAATGTATCCTGATCGGGCACTCGATGGGTGGTTATGTGAGCATGGCTTTTGCAGAAAAGTACAGCAGCATGCTGCATGGTCTGTGCCTGTTCCACTCCTCTGCCCTTCCCGATACTGACGAAAAAAAGGATAACCGTAACAAAACCATTGAGTTTGTAGAAAAGCACGGAGTAGAGAAGTTTATGCAGTCGTTTGTAGAGCCGCTGTTTTTTGCTGATAACCGCGAGAAGCTCCGCAGCAAAATAGACCTGATGAAGAAGATAGGCACTGCTACGCCTAAAGAAAGTATAGTTGGCGGCCTGGCAGCCATGCGCGACCGCCCCGACAGAACCGAAGTTCTGAAAAAAGCGAACTACCCGGTGCTGTTTATTTTTGGGAAAGAAGACGGCGCCGTGCCCATGGACAAAGCACTGGAGCAATGCCATTTGCCCGACAACAGCATGGTTTACTTCCTGGGGCAAACCGGCCACATGGGCATGTTCGAGCGCACCTACGAAACCCGCAAAGCCATCGAAAAATTCACCGAAACGATACTGGGATAGTTTAGGAGTTAGAAAGTTAAAGAGTTTGGGAGTTATAGAATGAGTGGCCAATATTTCAACCCAACTGCAACTTCAAAATTTTTAACTTTTAATTTTCTAACTCTCTAAATCTTCAACTCCTAAACTCTCTAAATCCCAAACTATAACATGCGTCGCATTCTGCCAACTATAGTTTTCACCCAGTTTGCCTGCACGTCGTTGTGGTTTGCGGGCAATGCGGTGTTGCCCGAGCTGCAAAAGGAGCTTAACCTGGAGCAGGATGTCCTGGGGCTGATCACCTCATCGGTGCAACTGGGTTTTATAGCAGGCACACTCTGCTTTGCCTTTCTTTCGCTGGCCGACAGGGTATCGCCGCGTTTGCTTTTTATGCTTTGCGCTGTGGCTGGCGCTGCAGCTAATGCCTTGCTGGTCTTTTTTCCTGCTGATTTTACAACTATACTTTTGCTGCGTGTAGCTACCGGATTTTTACTTGCTGGCGCCTACCCAGTCGGCATGAAGATAGCGGCCAGCTGGTATAGCGGCAGTTTAGGCAAAGCAATAGGTTATTTGGTCGGGGCTCTTGTGTTGGGTACGGCATTTCCCCATTTACTACGGGCTGCGGGCAGCAACCTGCCCTGGCAGAACATGCTGCTAACTATAAGCGGACTGGCCGCAGTTGGCGGCATGGCAATGTATCTGCTGGTACCAGACGGGCCATATCTGCGCAAAGGCGCCGCTTTCGATGCCAGGAATATACTGCAGGCGTTTAAAGTAAAGGAGTTTCAGTCGGCGGCATTTGGCTATTTCGGGCATATGTGGGAGCTGTATACTTTCTGGGCATTTGTACCGGTTATACTGGCTTATAGTTTACCTCAGCTTACTACTATACAAATTTCATTTTATAGTTTCTGTGTTATTGCAGCGGGGGCCGTTGGTTGTGTAGGCGGCGGTCATCTGTCGCAGCGGTTTGGTAGTGCCAGGGTTGCTTTTGTACAGCTGCTGCTTTCCGGTGTATGCTGCCTGGCTGCGGTGTTTATGCTGGAGATAAATTCAACTATAGTTATCATCCCTTTCCTGCTGTTCTGGGGTGTGGTAGTGGCTGGTGATTCGCCTCAGTTCTCTGCCTTAAATGCACGCACTGCTCCGCAACATTTGGTAGGCACGGCACTTACGGTAGTTGTCAGTATTGGCTTTGCACTAACTATAGTCAGTATCCAGTTTACGACTTACATCTTAAAATTTACGCCACTGCCCCTAGTTTTTGCCCTGCTTGTAGTTGGTCCTGTTTTAGGGCTGCTTTCGCTCTGGCAACTGGTTGGCAGGCAATAAAAAAGCCGGTTATTACACCGGCTTCTTTAATCCATCTATAGTTTGATTCTATTTCTCCGCTTCCATAATCATTTCCGAACCATCTCCTGCTTTAAGGCGAAGTTCATCGTCACTTAGTTTCAGCACATCAAAGTTCTCAGACACGTTCTGGTCTTCAAACTGTAAAGTCAGTTTTTTGGCACCCTGGTCGTAGGTCCAGGTACCTGTCTGCAGTGTGCTGGCACCACCCATTGCGAAACGGCCATCCGCATAAAACTGTATGTTCTGTTCCTTTTCTGCATCCGTTAACTTCTCTTTGTCGCCTTCGGTATTTAATTCTTTTTTAGCCTTCCAGGTTTTGCTGCTGGTGCCTGATAACATGCTTTCTGTGCCAGCCTTATCGCCGCCGCAGCTTACCAGCGTAACAGCCAGCAACATAGTTAAAGCCGTTTTTAAGAAACCCGGCAAAAGGCTTGTGTTCTTTTTTGTAATTTCCATAGTTTTAAGTTGTATGTTTTGCAATAATACCGGCCTTACTGCTGCAAAGCCTGTGCATAACGTACGTTCCCTTTCTCTTTAAAGTTAATATCAAAACGTCCTTCTAACACAATCACTTATACAACAAACTGAACGTAAAGGCGTATTTATTTAGGCAGCCATAAGCAAAGGCTGCCTCTTAACGCAGAAGTTTAACACTAAATATTTTATTATGGGATTGTTTGATTTTTTAAAGAAGGGGAAGGAAGAGCCTGCTAAACAACCAACAGGTACACCAAGAACCAACCAGATGCCTGGTCAGCCCACTCAGGGTACGACCGCATCAACTAACCAGCAGCATGTAAACGCTACAAGCACTGATACTTATACTGTTCAGTCCGGAGACTCTCTCTCTAAAATTGCACAGCGCCAGTACGGCAGCGCCAGCTCATGGACCAAGATCTATAATGCTAATAAAACTATTATCGGCGATAACCCGGACCTTATTAAACCAGGTCAGAAGTTAACGATACCGAGAGACTAATCATAAAAATTGACATAAAACAAAAGACCGGTTATTGAGATAGCCGGTCTTTTGTTTTTTACTTTAATCTATAGTTTACACCTACCGCTCCGCTCAGATCACGCTCCCAAAATCCCTCTCTTGCATCCTTTAAGCGATTTGTTAGCTGTAGTTGCATTTGAGCCAGTAACGTGAAACGGTTACTTAACTTATAATGGGCTTCCAGTGGCAAAAGCAAAGTTACTTTATTACGGTAAGGGATTGCATAGTTACTTTCTGGTGCTTTGCCGTCACTACTACTTTCTATAGTTCCTTCTGCTTTAAAAGTATATCTGACTCCTGCTCCTGCACCCAATTCTACTTTTTCTGAAATAGCATATAGATAAACCCCTGTTAACTGAACACTAAGCGTTCTATAGTAGAGGTCTGTCACATACATTTTTGTGTTTCTCGGTCATAATACTGCACTTCACCAGATTTCTGTTGTTCAGCAGTTTGCAGTAGTGTTACCTGTACACTATTTACTTCTAGGGGTAACTGTAACCAAAAACCTGCGCCTATCTGGGGACCTATTTCATAATCACTAAAGCCCTTTATTTTATCACTGACAAGAGTTTTAAAAGCACCAACTCGGCCAGTTAATCCATAAGATACTGTTTGTGCACTAGCAGTAGTACCTAATAGTATAAAAATAAGTAGTAAAAGTCTCTGTCTCATAAACTATAGTTTGTTCCAAATATATATAAAAAAATCCCGCCAGAGTTATCTCCAACGGGATCTTTCAAATCAATAAGTATACTTTATAAGCTTAGAAACGCTCGTCAGCAGCGAAGAAGAAATCGCCTTCGATCTGCGCGTTCTCATCAGAATCTGAACCGTGCACGGCGTTAGACTCGATAGATTTTGCGTATTTCTTACGGATAGTACCTTCTGCAGCCTGCTCCGGGTTTGTAGCGCCAATAAGGGCACGGAAATCTTCTACAGCGTTGTCTTTCTCCAGGATCATCGCTACGATAGGGCCTTTAGACATATATTTTACTAAGTCGTTATAGAACGGACGCTCTTTGTGTACTTCGTAAAATTTACCGGCACGCTCTTCAGACAGTCTTGTCTTTTTCATCGCTACAATGCGGAAGCCGCCTTCTTCGATCATTTGAGTAATGCCGCCAATGTGGTTATCAGCCACTGCATCCGGCTTGATCATGGTAAATGTGATGTTTCCTGCCATGGTATGTCGTATTTATATAGTGTTTCTTTTTTACGGGCGCAAAATTAGTGCATTTATAGTTAATATTGCTATACTTTGCCGTTATAGTTTGCCAAAACCATAGTTGCAACTTTGCAGGCTTTATACTGCAAAACCGCTATTTTATTGTTTTAGAAGTTATTTCTTCAGAAATTCGCACCCTATTTCCCTATTAATCAGAGGAATTATACCTAACCTATGTATGATGTTAGCGCTCTAAAAGAGCTCCTGAAAGAACCTAAAGAGGTGATGATCACCACGCACCACAAACCAGATGCTGATGCACTGGGGTCGTCTTTGGGTCTGGCTGGATACCTCAAAAAGAAAGGGCATCTTGTTACCGTGGTTACGCCATCCGATTACCCGAACTTCCTTAACTGGATGAGTGGCAACGATGACGTGATCATTTATTCTGATAAAAACGACGCACTGGTGCAGCGCATCATTAAGGAGTCGCAGGTTATCTTTTGCCTTGATTTCTCGAGCCTGTCGCGCATAAACGAGATGGGCGAATACATCAGGTCAGCGCCTGGTACAAAAGTACTGATAGACCACCACCTGCAGCCGGAAGACTTTGCTGAAATTCAGTTCTCAAACACAAATGCAGCCGCCACAGCCGAAATTGTGTATGACCTGATAAAGGATATGGGCGACGGCGACATGATCGATACCAACATAGGTGAATGCCTTTACGCGGGGATCATGACCGACACAGGTTCGTTCCGCCACCCGAGCACTTCGCCAAATGTGCACCTGATTATTGCTGATCTGCTAAACGTGGGTGTAAAAACATCCAATATCCACCGCCTTATTTATGACAGCTCCTCAGAACTGCGCCTGCGCTTTTTAGGCTATGCGCTGAAAGAGAAACTGGTGGTGTTGCAGGAATATCATACAGCTTATTTTGCCATAACTTCAGAAGAGCTGAAAGCTTATGACTCCAGGACCGGTGATACCGAAGGCCTTGTGAACTATGCCCTATCTATAGAAGGCATTGTTTTTGCAGCCCTGATCATTGATCGTTCGCAGGCTGTAAAAATGTCTTTCCGTTCGGTAGGCGATTTCTCGGCCAATGAATTTGCCCGCGACCACTTTAACGGTGGCGGACACAAGAATGCAGCCGGCGGCATGTCTATGGACCCGCTGGAAGTAACCGTACAAAAATTCGAAAGCCTGCTGCCGCAGTACAAAGAGAAACTGCAGGCCGTAGCTCAAAACAGTTAATAAAAATCTAACCTTAAATAATCAATGTTATCTAAAATCAAATTCCTGTTGCCGGTAGTAGCTGGTGCCCTGATGGTACAAGCGTGCAACAAAAACAACGACGAATTTTATACTTCAGCTGATGGCCTGACTTATAAGATCTTTGAAAAAAACGATAAAGGCGAATACGCAAACAAAGGAGAAGTTAATGCTGCTGATAGCACCGGCGCTAAAATCGGTCAGGTAGTTACATTCCACTGGGCTATCAAAAATGCGGAAGACTCTACTTTTGCTGATACCCGTACGCAGGGTCCTAAAATGCCTATCGTGTTGCCGTTAATGCAGCCAACAATGAAGGGCGGTCTTGAAAATGCACTTTCTATGATGTCTCCGGGCGATAGCGGTGTGTTCAAGATCAATGCTGATACGCTTTTCGCTAAAACATTTGGCCAGCCACTGCCTCCGTTCATTAAGCCAGGCTCACAGCTTACCTTCTTCATCAACATGGAGAAAGTACAGTCTAAAGCTGACGCGGAAGCAGATTACGCTAAAATGATGGAAGAGCAGATGCAGAAAGCCCGTGCAAACGCAGAGCAGCAGTTAAAAACTGACGATGCCAAAATTCAGGCGTATATTAAAGAAAACAACCTGCAGAACGTTAAAAAAACAGATTCTGGTGTGTATTATGTAGTTACGAAAGAAGGTAAAGGCCCGCAGGCTAAAGCCGGAAACGAAGTAGCAGTACACTACAAAGGTTCTTTCCTGGATGGTAAGGAGTTCGAATCTTCGCGCAACAACCCAACCGGAGAGCCTTTTAAATTTACGCTTGGCCAGCAAATGGTTATTAAGGGCTGGGATGATGCTATTGTAAACTTGAAAGAAGGTAGCGAAGCAATTTTACTTATTCCTTCTCCGTTAGCTTATGGCGATCAGGATCGTGGTCCAAGCATGCCCGCTAATTCTATCCTGCGCTTCGATGTGGAGCTGATGGATGTAAAATAATCTGTTGAATAAAATTACCGTTAAGCTATGACCTTACTAACCCTTAAAAACAAAATCCTTAAAGGCAATGGCCTGCTTCAGAGCCTGCTTTTGGCAGTTATAATGTTTTCTTTTACATCTTGCGCCGAGGATGAAACAGACCGGTTCTTTTTTGATGAGGCAGCGCAGAAAGTGAAAGACGAAGAGGCTATACGCAAGTACTTCCGCGATAATGACGTGGACACAACTGCTGTAGTTCGCACCCAGAGTGGTTTATACTACCTGGAGGAAACTAAAGGAGAGGGTGAAGCGATCAAGCAGGGCGATATGATTGAAGCGCATTATATTGGCCGCTACACCAACAATTTGATTTTTGATTCTTCTTACCAAAGAGGTGACTCATTTGTATTTACTGTGAAAGAATCTGACCAGACAAGTGCTGGTGTAATTAAAGGCTGGGTTGAAGGCTTACAGTTAATGCGTGTTGGCGGTGAAGGCTTTTTATATATTCCGTCTCATCTAGCTTATGGCCCTTTCGGCAACGGAAGTGTACCACCAAGTGCCGTACTTGTATTTGAGATAAAGGTACTGCGCAAATTGTAGCTTAACTATAGTTCTATAAAACAGAAAGGGCGATACAATTGTATCGCCCTTTCTGTTTTATAGTTCCGTATTACTCTGCCAGCACTTCCGAGAGTATACTTAATGATTTTATCTCGCCCAGTTTATCCACGTGCAACTGGTAGTAGCGCACCAGCACAGCCAGCAGTTCGCGTCTTACACGCCCGTTTGGTATAGTTGCCCGAGCCGCATCGTGCAGCAGCATGTCAAAATATTCTTCGTAAGCCTGCAAGGCCAGTACCGTAGGCGCCGCTGTTGCCGATTGCGCATTCGCCGAAAAAGCTACCTGTTCTACAATCTCTTTTCCCGAGGTTGGCCCGAAGCCCAAATGGTGACTCAGCTGCAGCAGAAAAACCAGGTGAAAGTTTTCAAATCCCTCTCCCATTTCATCGAAAGCAACTATAGCCTGGTACAGGAAATGAAACAGCGACTGGTTCTCTTCTTCTTCTTTTACTGTTCTGGATACAACTTCTGACAAAAACAGCAACATGCTACTCTTGCGGATATCAAACGGAATGCTGGAAAAGGGATGCGCACACTTGTATTCTGAAATGCGGGTAAGGCCACCCTTTGGCGAGGTATACACCACCATATCGAGCAAGGTAAACGGCTGAAAAAGAGCGATACGCGAACCCGGCCCCTTTTTGCGGACACTGTTAACGATGTACGACTGAACGCCCAGCTGCTCGGTATACACGCGCGCAATAATAGACGACTCCCGGAACTTTATAAAGTTGAGCACAATGCCCCTTGTCTTGATCAGCATTTACTGCAGTACGGCTATTTTAGAGATACAGGTTTGCTTGCCATCGGCATCGGAACTGAGCACCAGGTACACACCCGCTTTTGCCCGGTTACCGTTGTAGTCGCGCACGTTCCAGGTGGCAGTTCCGCCGGTAGCCATCGTTTTATATACGAGCATGCCACTGATATCTGTAATGTGCACTTCGGCATTGTTGGGCAGGTTAGAGATAGCCACCAGCCCTGTAAAACTTTTTTTGACCGGGTTCGGGAAAACGATAGCGCAATCAGGGGTGCCTTCGGTTATAGTTGCACCGGCGCGGTAAGAGGCAATACCTGCAGCCGTAGCAACAAACACATTTCCGGTTTTATGCTCCACAGCCACGCTATGCACTACATTTGAGGGTAACGGACTGTTTGTAGTTGTAAAATGATGTACCAGTTCATCCCCATCCGGCCCGAAAAGCCATAATCCGTTATCGGTACCCATCCATTTGCGATTGGCGCCATCTATAGCTATACTCAGCACATGCTGCCCGTCCAGTAAAGGTCTTCGGTCTATTATTGGTAAATGAGCATCGTAAGGCCACGACTCGAAAACACTGAACGGATTATAGAATACGGCCACGCCTTTGCTGGTTCCAACCCAGATATCGCCATTTGCATCTTTAGCTAAACTATAAACTGCGCCACTTGGCAAATTACCGACACCCGCTCCGGCACCTAACCTCCGGATGCGCAGCTGCTTTTCATCAAAAACTATGATACCAACATTATAATCTTTGTCGCCTGTCAGCCATTTATAGCCGTTATCGTCAATCTGGATCTGTTCTATAGTTGTGCCATCTGCCACGTTATGCAAACTATAGCCGCGCATTTCCCCATCCGGAGAAAGACTAAAAACCGACGGCACAACAGCTCTCCGGCTTGGATTTACTAACCAGATAGTGCCGTCCACATCACGGGCTAAGCTTGTAACGGGTGTATTTTCAGGATTGGCAAGCGAGCTTTGTAATGGGCTGTTGGTGTTGTTATAGATCGTATAGTTTTTCCCGTCCCAAACTATAAGCCCTTGCTTGAGCGATGCCAGGTATAGTTTGCCGGTTGCCGCATCATACACGCCATCCACTATATCCTGCACCTCATCGGGGAAGGCCGCATCTATAAAACTGTTGTAGCTCTGCCAACTATAGTTCTCAAAAATACTGAATCCGTTTGTGTTAGCAGTTGGGTTATAGTTATCGGTATAGTTAACGCCAAAGGCAAAGAGTTTTCCGGCTTCGGTTTTCAGTTTAAAGGCGTTGCCGGCGTAAGGACCGCTGGGTGTAAATACCTGTGCTGCGCCGCCAACTATAGTTTTCTGTACCAACCCTGCACGCGCATCCGCCACCCAAACTACATCTCCATCCACTACAGCATCTTTCGGAGCCTGCATTAACGGGTCAGTAAGGTCTGTTATAGTTTGGTTTTTGTTTAGTAGCAGTACTTTTTGAGGTGTGGTTATAGTCAGATATTCTGTAGTTGCCTGAAGCGATTGAACTGACTGAGTTATAGTTTTAGTCTGCCAGGTAGTGTCCTCAAGTCTGAAAAGTCCGGCTGATGTACCAGCATACACAGCATCGTTAAAAGTAACAACAGAAGTTATAGTTTGCGGCGGGCCATTGCCTACATGTTGCCAGTTGCGGAAGTCCTGCAGGTTAGGGCCATTGAGTTTGCCAACTATAACACCGGTGCTGGTTGCAAGGTAAAGGTTGCCGTTATGTATAGTGGAAGCCAGTATGTTTAGCTGTTCGCCGTTCGGGCCAAGATTACTGTAGGTATCACGTATCTCTTTTTTGGTGATATCCAGCACAACCACGCCAAACGTTGTAGCCAGGTAAGCTGTATGGTTGAAACTATAGATGTGGTTAATTTTCTTCTCGCCGGGCAGGTTCTTCCGGAAGATATCGCTGATGGTATGAAAGGTGTTGCCGTGCAGCAGATCTACATAAGTATTGTTGTAAGCAAGTACAAGGGTTTGACTGGGGTTGTCGTAGGCAATAGCGCTGATCTGCTGTTCGCGCAGGCCGTCGGCTTTGGTAATGGCTCTGGTGGAACTGAACTCTTTGTCGTAATAAAACAGGCCCTGCTCTGCTACAATGTAAACTTTGTTGTGGGCTATAGTTACGGCTTTGGCCTGGCGGTATGGCACGTGCAGTTGCCACGCTCCTACGGGCACCTGCGCTACACCTGTATACGCCTGCACCAGCCCGAAAAGCAGCAGCAGCAAACGTATGGCAGTGTACAGGCGCATCGGCTATAGTTTATTTCTTGTTTTTGAGACCTTCCTGGAAACAATGGCGGCAGCGGGCTTCGTACGAATCGGTTTCGCCTAGCAATACCTGCTGCTCCGAGGCGGCACTTCTGAAGGAGTAGGTTGCAATATCGCCGCACTGCACACAAATGGCGTGTACTTTGGTTACGTATTCAGCTACGGCCATAAGTGCAGGCATCGGGCCGAAAGGATTACCTAAATAGTCCATATCCAGGCCGGCGGCAATTACGCGCACGCCACTGTTTGCCAGTTTCACGCAAACTTCTGCCAGGCCATCGTCAAAGAACTGGGCTTCATCTATCCCAACCACATCGCAACTACCACCCAAAAGCAGCATATCCTGGGCAAAATCTATGGGCGTAGAACGAATGGCATTGGCGTTATGCGACACTACATCCTCGTCGTGATAGCGTTTATCCAGCGCAGGCTTAAAAATTTCTACATTCTGCTTTGCTATTTTTGCACGGTTCAGCCTGCGGATAAGCTCTTCCGTCTTTCCCGAAAACATCGATCCGCAGATCACTTCTATCCATCCTCTTTTAATAGCCTGGCTTGCACCGCCAACGCGTGGTTCTATAAACATGGTACTTATTAATTGCTGATTGCTGTTTGTTAAATGGGTGGATGGCTAAATTGCTGAATCTGCTATAGTATAAGACGCAAAACATTGCGTCTCTGCATTATTTAAACTCTCTAACTTCTAAACTCTTTAACTCGAATAGGTCATATGTGGCAGCTTGGTTTGTTCCGGCACTTTGCCTGTAATATTACCTCCATGTAACATACACTGGCAGGTAAGACGTTCGTTATCTTTCAGGCGGCCGTTGTTGCGGTAGCGTTGCTCAGCGGGGCTTAGTTCGCCGAGGTGCTCCATACCATCCAAAACAATAATACGGCAGGTAGTGCAGCGGCCTTTAGTTCCGCAGGCGTGCATCCAGTCTATGCCGGCTGCCTGTATGGCCTTAAATAAGGTCTGACCTTCGTCAACTGCCACATGGCGCTGATTCAGGTTTTGCACAATCAAATCCGGCATGTTACCTTTATACTTCAGAGAAGAAAGCTACTCCCAATGGAAGACAAATATAATCAATTACACCTTGAGCGTTACAGCAAAGAGCTGGCAAATGTGCTGTGCGACCGTCATTTTGCATCGCATGATATTATAAACGGCCCGCAACTGCTTCATTTTGTACCAGTTAAGCAAGTTAATCTTTTTGTAATTAAGGAACTGCTCCTGAAATGGAACCAGGAGATGGCCAACCTGCGCAGCCCTTATTTTGATTTTGAGAACGAAGACGTAAAGGAGGCGCTGCTGAACTTTATGAATGTGCTCTCGCGCAAGATAAAGATGAAGCGTAATGCCTTTGAGCCACTTTTGCAGAAAGCTATTTACGATACCTTCCTTGTTGTGCTGGCTCCTGCTGCTACCCTCGAAGATAAATTTCTGCGCGTGCAGGACGAGATAACTTTACCAAAACTGCAGGAAAACCTGAAGTATATTGATCTTAACAAATCCCTTTTTGCAGGTTTTATCGAGACACTTTCATCGAGCAGCCGCGACCGCGACTATATAGTTAGTCGTTTTAAACTATACCTGAACGCACACCAGGGCGAGCGTACAACTATAGAACATCTTACTGGTCAGTTTAATGCATTACTGCCGTTAAGCGCCGAAGAACTGGTTAAACCAAATGCTGCTCCTGCCCCATCTCCGGAGGCCAAACCAACACCGGCGGCCCCTGTTGAGGAAGTAGATATAGTAGCTCCTATAGATATGGCACAGCGCGAGGCCAGTATTGTTACGCCTCCTGCCCCGGCAACTATAAAACCAACAGACCTGAACGAGCGTTTTAAAGCGGCAGAGCGTCCAACCCTGAACGAGAATTTCAAGAAAGCCGCTTCTGCTTCGCTGGCCGATGCGCACACCAACCAGAAAATAGACTCCCTGAAGAATGCGATCTCTATAAACCAGCGTTTCAGTTTTATTAATGAGTTATTTGAAGGCGATAACCTGACCTATTACCAGGCAATACAGTCATTGGATGCGATGACAGACCCTGACCAGGCCAGCCGCTTTGTAACCCACGATCTGGCCGGCAAATACGACTGGAGTAAAAAGCAGGACCACGTGAATAAACTGCTTCGCCTGATAGAGCGCAAATTTGCGTAACCAAACTATAGCAACTAACGAAAAAGCTCATACCTGAACGTATGAGCTTTTTTTATGACTTAGGTGTTCTTTCAAACAGCAGTACATCAGGGGTGTATAGGTGTGCCTGAAAAACTTATTTATTCTGGTGCGGGTGGGTATTGCAAATAATAAACTGAAGTGCTAATTATGCATTTACTTTGCTTCTGGTTTTTCAGTTTAAATCAATCTTTAACCTAAAAACCCGAAAATATCTGACACAAAGGGAACGTTAGCCCGTACTATCAACTTTAAAACTTTTATTATTAGCCATGAGAGACGATTTAGATTTCGACGAGGATTTCAGCTACAGTGATTTCGATGATGAGGAGGAGGATGACCTAGGAATAACGTTTGAGGAAGATCTGTACCTCATGATACGGGAGAAACTCCGCGACACTGTACAGGAATTTAAAGGCCAGCACCCGATTCTTAAGAAACTCGAAAATGCCATCAGCAATTTCAGGGTGAATGCCAAAAATACAGATGACTCCAAGTTTTACCCGCTGGCTGCCAAATTACTGAGCGAGCACATAAAACCGCTAACAGCAGAATCTGAAGAGATTGAAGAAATTTTCAACAACCTCCAGACAGACATCGCCCGCTTTAAGAACCAGCGCGCACATGGCCACGAAGGCGAGTTTTATTTATCATAAACAACTATAGATCTAACTATAAAAGCCACTCCTTGTATTGCAGGGAGTGGCTTTTATAGTTTAGAGGGCTATTGTCTTCGTCCCGCTAGTGTAAGCTATTTGGTGGCGTCCTGCCACGTTAGTTAAAACTATAGTTAAAGGAAAAGAACCTTCAGGCAACTATAAGCTATAGTTAAAGCGGCCAGAGTCAGCTGGCAGCTCACACTCGCCAGAGGCGAGCGAGGGCACAATATAGTTCCCCGCTGGCGCGAGTTTGCAACTCGTGCCTGATAATGATGTTGAGTTTATAACTCAACTGGGCCGGAGGCCCAACTATAGCAAGTCATGAGCGAAGACGCCCGCGCCCTATTTCTGACTGCTACATCTTCAGTAGTATCTTTTTTGCCTGGGCAATTTGTCCGCCTTTACTCAGCAGGTGTTCTTTTTTAAGCTCGAAGGCTCCCGCATCTATCGGCCGGCTGGCATCTTCTATCAGCGTAGTTTTAAAGCCAAGTTCCAGTCCGTCTAAGGCAGTAAAGTACACACAATAGTCGCTGGCCAGGCCACACACCCAGATATCGGTTACGCCACGGCCTTTCAGGTAAGCGCCCAGGCCTGTTGCTTTGCGATGCCCGTTGTCATAAAAACCACTGTAACTGTCAATGTCCGGCTCCATTCCTTTCCGGAAAATGGCTTCTACGTGGTTCATGTGCAGCTCTCGGGAGAACTCGGCACCAATAGTGCCCTGCACGCAATGGTCTGGCCATAGTACCTGTTCCAGGCCTTCCAGGTCTATCGTGTCGAAGTTGCTTTTACCTTCGTGCGCTGATGCAAAGCTTTTATGCCCTGCCGGGTGCCAGTCCTGGGTAGCGACAACTAAATCAACATATTGCTGCAGTTCGTTTATTAACGGAATTATCTCGTCGCCATTCGGAACAGCCAGTGCGCCGCCGGGCAAAAAATCGTGCTGAACATCAACTATAATCAGTGCTTTCATAGTTATAGGCTTTCTTTTTTATACTTGCTCCGGAGCTCATTTCTAAGGTCTAAAAGCTCTTTGCTTACCCCAATTTTGTAAATATGCGGATTCTCGAAACGTTTATACTCAGCGGTAAGCTTGCTTAAACGTTCGGTAGCGTAGGCGGCAACATCTGTTACTGAAGTTGGCGCATTGGTCGGCTCTCCGTTTTGCATTACCAACTGTAGCAACACCTGAGAACGATAGCCTTCCAGCGACATGCTTTTGTCGGGCTCGTAGGGGTGGTGCATGGCAACAGGAACAGCATTGCTTTCCAGGGCAACGGCATCAGCTATAAAATTACCTTTGTCATCGGAGTAACGGTAAACCTGCTTTAAACCGGGTAAGGTAGTTTTTTTGATGTTCTCCGATAACTTCAGACGTGGCTCACCATCGGCTACACTTAGCTTATATACGCCATCAAGAGCCGCGTCGGGTTTGCCGGTTGCCAGGTTGGTGCCCACTCCAAAAATATCGATCGGTGCGCCCTGCTCAAACAAGCTTTTAATAATGTGTTCATCTAACTGGTTACTGGCCACAATTTTCACATAATTCAGACCTGCCTCGTCCAGCATCTTTCGCGCCTGTTTAGCCAGGTATGCCAGGTCGCCGCTGTCCAGGCGTATGCCCATCAGTTTGTGGCCTTCCTGCTCCATTTCTTTGCAAACCGTTATAGCGTTGGGCACCCCAATTTTCAGGGTATCGTAGGTATCAACCAGCAACACGCAGCCTTCGGGGTTCACGTTGGCAAAACTTCTGAAAGCTTCCAGTTCATCATCATAGCTTTGTATGTAAGCATGCGCCATAGTCCCCACCGCTGGCAAACCATAAATACTGGCCGCCAATACGTTTGATGTGCTTGTAAAACCGCCTGTAAACGCTGCTCTGCTGGCAAACATACCGCCCAGGCCCTGCGCCCGTCGCAAACCAAATTCGCTAAGGGCGGCCCCGCGAGCCACCAGTTTTATACGCGCCGCCTTGGTAGCCACCAACGACTGAAAATTGAGGTAATTAAGCAGCACGGTTTCGGCCAGTTGCGCCTCTACAATATTGCCCTGCACGCGTACCAAAGGCTCCTGCGGAAAAACGATCTCGCCTTCGCGCATACTATGCAATGTGCCCTTAAACCTGAACCCACGCAAAAATTCCAGGAACTCAGTCTTAAAACCATTTTTATATAGCCAGTCAATATCTCTGTCGCTAAACTTAAACTCCTGCAGTAAGGGCAGTAACTCTCCTAACCCTGAAAAGACAGTGAAGCCACCGTTATAAGGCTGTTTCCTGAAAAAATAATCGAAAACTACCTGTTCGTTTTGCCGGTTATAGTTAAAATGCGAATTTGCCATCGAAAGCTGGTACATATCGGTGTACAGGCCAGAGGTGAGGTCGGTAGAGAAAATGTGCTGCATGAACTGCCTTTGTTTAAAATTTGTGCAAGTATAATGTACACCTGCCTACTATACCAGAACTATAGTTTTAATGTTATGTAACCGGTAATTGGCTACAGTGTTTCCAATTTGGCTGATCAACAACATCACAATAGCCTAGCAGAAATGGCGTAATATAGCTATATTGGAGTCATTTTTTTCAGATCCTATGAGTTTTATGCCACTAGAAGAAATTGCATACGAAGACAGAGTAAAGGCGAACCAGCAAAAGATAAAGCAGGTTTTCAGTGAGGTTGGTAAAGTGGTGGTGGGACAGTCTTACATGATTAACCGCCTGCTGATCGGCTTATTTACCGGTGGCCATATTCTGCTGGAGGGTGTTCCTGGTCTGGCTAAAACGCTAACTATAAACTCACTTTCCAGGGCGCTCAGGCTCGATTTTCAGCGCATCCAGTTTACGCCCGATCTGCTGCCTTCCGACCTTATCGGCACGATGATCTATAACCAGAACGCATCCGTTTTTGAAGTTAAGAAAGGGCCGATCTTCGCCAACCTGATCCTGGCTGATGAAGTCAACCGCTCTCCGGCCAAAGTGCAGTCGGCGCTGCTGGAGGCGATGCAGGAAAAACAGGTAACGATAGGCGAAACAACCTATAAGCTTGACCTTCCCTTTCTGGTACTGGCAACCCAAAACCCTGTAGAGCACGAAGGAACCTACCCCTTACCAGAAGCCCAGGTAGACCGTTTCATGATGAAAGTGTACATCGACTACCCTAAAAAGTCTGATGAACTGGAGATCATGCGTCGTATGGCCAACATGTCTTTCAACGATACGATCAACACAATCCTTTCCAAAGAAGACATTTTCCATATCCGGAACGAGATAAACCAGGTGCAGCTTTCTGAAACGCTGGAGCGCTACATTATTGAGCTTGTATTTGCCACCCGCCGCCCTGCCGAGTACGACCTGAACGAATTTGCACCATACATCCAGTTTGGTGTTTCGCCAAGAGCCAGTATAGCCTTAAACCGTGCCGCCCGTGCTGTTGCTTATTTTGATGAGCGTGATTATGTGTTGCCGGAGGATATTAAGGAAGTAGCGCATGATGTCATGAATCACCGGATCATTCTGAATTATGAAGCGGAAGCAGATGGTATCAAGACAAAGGATTTTATAGAAGCGATTCTGCGTAAAGTTCCTATCAGTTAATATTTGATTTGTAGAGGGAGTAAGTCTCGGCAATGTGCGTAACTCCTGCTAGCGTCTGGACTATAGTTTACTTTCTCCTTTGTCATCCCGGGCATCAACCTCTGAATCTTAATTGTCGGGTAGTTTCTCTTTTGTCATTTCGAACAAAGTGAGAAATCTGGGTTCTATAGTTTGCCACTCTGCACTTCGAACCTAGCCTTTTCTTTCATAATGTTCTTTAATCCTGGGAGCTTTACTCACCTATAGTTTCAATCTTGCTTTGATGCCCCACGGCCGGGAGGCTCTGTCTTGGGGGTAGGGGCACTCGATAAGGGCATCGCGCTGCTGCTTTCTTGCTACCCTCGCACCTCGGGTTGCCTGGCGGCACCGCAACAAAGCAAAGGCGCTCAACCCAAAGACTGAGATCAGTTCGATAGTAATTTTTATAGTTGAGTGAGAAACTATAGTTGCATCGCTTTATCGTGGTGCTATTTCCGTGGGGACAGGTCGCGACCTGTCCGATCCTGGTCTGTAACTATAGAACTATAGCTTAAACTATAGCAATTTCAGATTTCTCCTTATAGTCGAAATGACAGTTGGGTAAGCAGTAGCAGAAAGTCCCCCTTTGAAGGGGGTAGGGGGATGACAAACGGAAACTATAGAACTATAGCTAGACTATAGCAACAACAGAAATTCCCCTCTTGGGAGGGGCAGGGGTGGGTTAAAACAGTAACAATAGAACTATAGCTTAAACTATAGGTATGCAGAATTGTCCGCTTGGGGCAGGGCCGTTTCACTCTATTAATTCAACCTCTTTAATGCCCTCGCTTGTGTCCCGCGAGCGAGGGCGAATAACTATAGAACTACAGCCTAAACTATAGTAAAGGCCAAAAGCTCCTTCCCCTGTTTTTAGGGGAAGGCTGGGAAGGGGTAAAACTGAAACTATAGAACTATAGCCACAACTAAAGCAGTAGCCTAATCCTAAAAATCCTTTAAATCTCACTTAATCCCGGTTCAGACAATTCCCTGCCCCTATCGGGCCAGCTGAGTCAGGAAACGCAGCACCATAGTAAGTCACGAGTCCGGAGACTCGCGCCAGCGTAAACCTACAGTAACTTTAAACCGACCACCTCCCAGCAATCGCGGTTATTGCCTCGTCATTCATTATCTGCTCATGCACGGGAAATTCTTTTAATTTTATATGCTCAGCAAGCTGCTGGGAGGCAGCGGAAGTGGACGAGCCGGAGGCAAAGATGGCTGTGGCGGTATAGGCTGTCTGGCTTTAATTGCGTATCCCTGTATCAGTACCTGGTGGAGAGACAGCACCTGCCGACTTTTAATAAAAAAAGAAACCCACCGGGAACGGCGGGTTTCGTGCGGGCGGGAGACTAAGCCGCACCGCGGTTGTCTGTGCTGCAGTGTCTCACCAATGCAGCCACAAACGGGGATGGGGGAAAATTAGTAATCTGTGTTCTGTGGGTCGAAGTTCGCCCAGCCCGCTGTCCAGTCGCTAGCACCGAAAGCACCTACGAACTGCACCTGCTCAAAACCAGTCAGGTTACTGAATGACGCACCGCTCAGCAGCTCAGAACCAGAACCCGGAAGTAATGTTGGAGCGCCAGCCTGCTTGAAAGAACCTTCGATTTTCAGGTCTGCGTTAGAAGCTTTCTGAACGTTTGTGTTGGTCGTGAACCAGTTCTGTATATCGAATGTGCTGCCTGATGCTACTTTAAGCGGCGTAGTTGCTGCCACTACATAGTTGTTTTTAAAGTTAAGCTCGTTTTTTGTAGCGCCGCCTTCTACAGCAGATCCATCCAGGAAAATACCAGTAGGCCAACCGGCAATTACAGAGTTGTAAACCGAAATCTTCGTGTTCTTTTTAAAGTGAACGCCGCTGCCATAGTTTGAATCTGCAGTGGTGCTGGCGGTAGCCAATGGTCCGAATAAACTCACGTTAGAGAATTTAGCCAGTGTATTTGGCGTGGCCGTATCGCCTGCCTTGTTGTTATCCGACTCAAAACCATTTGACTTTGAAACGTCAGCCACGTTCGGGTCGCTGATGCCAAGCGCAAACTGTATCGTTCCGGAGTAACCGTTGTCTGTGTCAAACATATCGTCCACCGTTTTGTAAGCGATCAGGTGCTTGCCATTTACGGTACCACCGAACCACTCAAACGCATCATCACCACCAAACGAAACCTGCACAAAGTCGATCTCTGTTCCGCTGCCTACACCGCCAAACGTGATGCCGTTTATCTCGTTATCCGGCTGGTAAGCAATACCTGCAAACTCTACACGCACATACTTCAGCACACCCGAGTTATCAGCAGGTTTATCGCCACCATATTGTCTGTCTACGCCACCTTCAATAACGGCAGTGTTACCTAAGTTTACAGGCGCATTACCCAGTATAATCAGGCCACCCCAATCACCTGCTTTACGAGAACCTTTTGGCTCGTTTGATGTGAACACGATAGGCTTATCGGCTGTGCCACGGGCAATGATCTGTGCGCCGCGCTCCACTATAAGCGAGCCTTTAGTGGTTTTATCGCCTTTAATAATGGTGCCCGGTTCTATAGTTAGTTTGGCTGGCGCCTTCACGTAAACAAAGCCGGTTAAAAGGTATTTCTTATCTGCTTTCAGGGTCATATCAGACGTGATACTTCCGCTCAGTTCCACCACTTCTTTATTCTGCTCAACAGGCGTAACAGTGTCGTCGCCATCATCTTTACAAGATACCGTGGCTACACCTAATAGTGCGAGCAGTAATAATGTGCTTACTTTTTTCATGGTTAATAAAATTTAGGTTAAAGGTTTTTGGGTTGAAGATTTTCTTCTAGAATTTATAGTTGATGCCCAGCGTAGTATAGCTACCGCGCTTATAGTTGGTAAAGTCGTCGTCCTGGGAGTTGATCTTTGTATCGCGGTTAGAGTCCTGCATCAGGATTACTTTCTGGTTCAGCAGGTCCTGGATACCGGCTTTTAGCTCCAGGTGCTTGCCTATACCTTTTGTTACCGACAGGTCGAGCACGTTGCGCGGCATTTCGTAAACTGTTGGTGCCTGGTCATCGCCTACTGTAAAAATGCGCTTGCCAATTACGTTGTAAAGCATATTCACCTGCAGGTCACGTGCCTCATCGTTAAAGTATAACCCGGCGTTTACTATAAAAGGCGACTGTCCGTACATGGCTCTGTTTCTTTCCTGTCCCTCCGATTCGGCTCCCAGGTCTACTTTACTTTCTATCAGCGAAGCGTTCAGTACCAGGCTCATGTTCTGTATCAGGCTGCGGTTCGACAGGTTCAGGAATGATTTTCTGATCTCAGTTTCGATACCATAGCTCTGTGCGTTGCTGGCATTTTTTGGTTGGTAAATCGGGTTGCCGGATGCAGGTATACTATAGATCTCGATCGGATTTTTGAAGTACTTGTAAAACACTCCCACCGACAGTATCTCCGTAGGGTTAGGGTAAAACTCGAAGCGCAGATCGGTGTTGTGTATCGTGGCGGTCTTCAGGTTCTCGTTCCCTCTTATTTCGGCATTCAGCTGAAAATCGTAGTAGGTAAACGGGGCCAGCTCTCTGAACTCAGGGCGGTTTACGCTTATACTATAGCCACCGCGCAACAGCGTTCTGTCTGTAATATTGTACGTTGCGTTAAGCGACGGAAGTATGCTTGTAATCGGGTTATTTACTTCTGTTTTGCCACCACCATATTTAGATGTGCTAAGTTGCTGCTCGTTAAACTCCACACGCAGTCCACCCGAAAGATTAAGCTGATCATTCACCGGAAGGTTACCGCCCAAATAACCGGCTACCAACAAGCTTGAGGCATCGTATCTGTCGGTTGGATTGGTTCCTTCTGCCATGCTAAAGCCGCTGGTGCTTATATTTTCGGAGGTAAACAGCTGACCTAATGGCGATGTCAGCAGGTTTCTGTTAAACTGGCCTGGGTCAGAGATAATGTAAGACATCCAGCGCGCTTCAAAATTCCTGTTCTTGTTCTCGGCATAAAAACCGGCTCTCAGTTTAGGCTGATTTTCTGCAACCGTATCTTTGGCTGTAAATCTGCGCTCTATCTGTCCGCTTGCCAGCACGGTGTTTTCCTTCATCTCAGAATCAAATCGGCCGGCATCAAACGTGGTAGCGGAGTTTTGCGGAATTACCCATCTGAAAGGCTCGTTACTATCTATGTTACGCTGCGACCTGATGCGCTTGTAGCTTGGTTCGTTTCGGTTGCTATAGTTGTAGCCGGCTGTCCAGGTATAAGTGGTGCGATCGTCGTCGGCATCGTGTGTGCCCTGCAACTGGCCCGAGTAAACCGTTCTGCTTTCGTAGCGCTGCGAGAAGTTCTGTACATCCACACTTTTACCCTGTACTTCCTGGCCGGTACGCGCAATTACCTGCGACTGCCCCATCTGGTTAAACAGGTTCCGGAATTCTATCTTGTTGCTGTTGTTCAGCCTGAAAGCCCAGTTACTGATCAGTCCTACCCGCGCGTTCCGGCTCGATTCGGTGTCGCTGTAACTATATTCTATCAGGTTGGTCTTCTGTTCGGCTTCGTTGTAAGTATAGCGGTAGCGGTTTACGTTTTGCAGCTGGCTGGTATTGCTGTAACTTAAAGCTGTGAGGTTGCTGGCTTCGGTGTTGCCTACAAAAAAGCGGCGGGTAAGCCCAAACGAAAGGCGAAGGTCCGGTGCAGCAGATTTGGTATTAAATGCCCAGTCGTTCTTTAGTTGTTTGGCTGCTGTTATTAAACTTTCGCCACCAACATTATTTAAGTGCGATGGGAAAGAAGTTGGTAACGCTCTGGTATTAGTATCAAACCCCAGGAAATCGGTATTGCTGCCCTGCTGTGTGTTTATAGTTTTAAAAGTGGTACCGCTGCGGTAGCCGCCCGTTATGCCAAAGCTGGTTGTATTCTCGCTGGCGAAGTTCTTGGTGTATACTTTTATTACGCCACCGCCAAACTCACCCGGCAACTCCGGCGACCCAGATTTAAACACAAGGATCCGGTCCAGAACACTTGTTGGAAGAATATCGAAAGAGAAAGCCCTGGAATCCGGTTCTGTACTTGGTGCAAGTGCGTCGTTAAGCATTACCGTGTTGTAGCGCTCGCTCAGGCCGCGTATCATAATGTATTTGTCGTTCATTACGGTTACGCCCGGTATGCGCCTTACCACCGCAGCCGCATCTCTGTCCAACGATTTGGCTATCTGCTCCCCCGACACGCCGCTCACTACAATCTCGCTTTGTCTCAGGTCCTGCATCAGGGCAAGGTCGGTGTTGGTCTGGCGGGTGGCTACCACTTCTACCACGTTCAGCTCGGTGCTGTTATCTTCGAGCTGTATATTAAGTGTGGTTGGCTGGCCTGGCTTTATAGTTACGCCCGGGTTTTCGGATGGCTTATAAGAAAGGAAGGTTACTGCTACGGTGTGTGTGCCCTGGTCCAGTGTTAAACTATAGTTGCCTTCGTAGTCGGTGCTGGTGCCTTTGGCTGTGCCTTTAATAAATACGACGGCGCCTATTACGGCTTCGCCGGTTGCTTTGTCGGTTACGTTGCCTTTTAGTGTGCCCTGTTGTGCAACGGCAAAATTTATAGTTAAAACCGTGGTGAGAATGGTAAGTAAAAACTTCATAGCGATGTACTGTTGTTTAGTCTCGCTGCAAAAGTAGAGAGGCAGTTTTACCTGAAGTTTAAGGGGAAATTATGTTAGCATTAACCTTTGATTTCAGATGTTAAGCACGGGTTAATTCCATGTTAACTATACATTACATCAGTTCCTGAAAGAAATTAAAAGCACCAGTGAGAGATCATCCAAAACAGGCTAAATCACTGGTAATCATCCCCTGGTAGTTTTAGAGCAACAGCAAAACAATAACATGAATTTAACATTGGCGTAACTTTCGAGTAATATACAGGCAGTTATTTTGCATCGTGATTTAGTAACCGGATTATAGCAGTCTGACTAACTGCCGTAGCTGATTATCTAAAATTCGGACATAGCTTTTGGGCTATGCTGTTATATTTTATAGTTTCACGACCCCAGGATTAATTCTCACCTTAAACCAAAGTACCGTGATTACCCATTCCCGTACCTTCCTATTTTTACTAAGCACAGCTATAGTTGCCTCAGTTGGCAGTGCAAATGCCCAGACTATAAACGAATCTAAACTTGGCAAAGGCCTGCAGTTTGTTGCAGCAGACTCTTCTTTCAGCGTAAAACTAGGCGCTCGTTTTCAGGTGCTTTACCAGGGCGGCTATACGCCTGTTACCGAGCAGTGGGAAGATCGTTTCGTTATCCGCAGAGCCCGTCTTAAACTCGAAGGTTTTGCTTACAGCCCAAAGCTGGAATATAAAATAGAGCTTGGCCTGAGCAACAACGACATCGGAGGCAATATGGGCAGCCAGAATAATAACGCCAGCAACATTGTATTAGATGCTGTGGCTAAATGGGAAATAACACCCGGTTTGCAACTATATGTAGGCCAGACAAAATTACCCGGCAACCGCGAACGGATCATCTCCTCTCAGAAAATGCAGTTCGTGGACCGCAGCTTACTAAACTCCCGCTTTACCCTGGACCGCGATACCGGTCTGCAGCTTCATCACGAGCACCAGGTAGGTCAGGTTGTTCTGCGTGAGATCGCTTCTATTTCCACCGGCGATGGCCGCAATATTACTGTGAACCATTCTGGGGGTTATGACTATACCGGCCGTTTCGAGATTTTGCCTATGGGTGCTTTTGAAGGAGAAGGTGACTATGTAGGAAGCGACATTTACCGCGAGCCAACTCCTAAACTGGCCCTTGCCGCAGCTTATGATTTTAACGACAGAGCATCGCGGGAGCAGGGCCAGCTTGGCGATTTCCTGGGCGCCGAGCGCGACCTGAACACCTTGTTTTTAGATGCTATGTTTAAGTACAGAGGCTTTTCAGCTATGGCAGAATATGCTGCCAGAAGAGCGCCGGACGGACCTGTTGTGCTGGTAAATGATGCCGGCGAAGTGGAAGAGACGTTTGTAACCGGAGACGCATTTAACATACAGGCAGGCTATCTTTTTATGAACAACTGGGAAGTAGCAGGCCGCTATACCAACTATGAGCCTACAAAAGTTACCGGCTTAACCGCGGAGAACCAGTATACCCTGGGCGTTTCAAAATACATAGTTGGTCATGCCCTGAAAGTACAAAGCGACCTGACCAGAAGCGAGCAGCGCGGACTTGGCGAGAAGTACCAGTTCAGGGTACAACTTGAAATCGGTTTCTAAGCCGGAACTTAACAATTACTTAACATTGCGTAACAATAAGATAACACCATACACTTCCGTAAAAGCGTTTTTCTCCGTCCCTTTGTATCGACAAACTATAGTTACCGTAGTATAACCCAAAAGTTTAAATAAGGCTTGCATTATAAAATCAGCCTGAAATTATCCGGGTATAAAACTTAGCAAAAGCTGACTTAGAAAAAACGTATCTATGTTGCACCTGAAACTTAAAAACCTGGCTGCTGCTGCACTTCTTTTACTGGTTGCAGCCTGTGGCCCTAAGTATAACGAAGACGCGGATCTTACCCTGAAAGGCGACATTTCGATAGATGGCTCCTCAACAGTATATCCCATTACCGAAGCAGTTGCAGAAGAATTCAGATACGCCGCCCCGAATGTACGCACAACGATAGGTGTGTCCGGCTCGGGTGGTGGTTTCAAGAAATTCTCGCGCGGCGAGATAGATATCAGCAATGCATCACGCTCTATAAAAGAAGATGAAGCCAAAGCTGCCAGAGCCAATGGTCTTGATTTTATTGAGCTCTCTGTAGCTTATGATGGACTAACTATAGTTGTAAACCCTAAAAACGACTGGGTAAAGGACATAACCGTTGCGGAGCTTAAAAAGATGTGGGAGCCTGCTGCCCAAAACAAAATAAAGCGTTGGAACCAGATTCGCCCGGAATGGCCAAACCGTGAAATACATCTTTACGGTGCTGGTGTCGAGTCCGGAACGTACGACTATTTTACCGAAGCTATAGTTGGTACAAGCCATGCCAGCCGCGGCGACTTTACAGCCAGCGAAGACGACAACGTACTGGTACAGGGCGTTGCCGGCGACATTAACGCACTTGGCTTTTTCGGGTATGCCTACTACGAAGAGAATAAAGATAAGCTGAAAGCCATACCTGTTGATGATGAAGACGCAAGCAATGGTACGGGCCCTATCCTTCCTTCACTGGAAACTATAAAGGATGGCTCCTACGCTCCCCTTTCTCGGGCATTGTTCTTATACGTTAACTCTCCAGCTGTTAAAAAGCCACAGGTAGTAGAATTTATGGACTTTTATTTTGAAAATGTAGGTCAGCTGAGCCAGGAAATAGGCTTTATTCCGTTACCTGACGAAAAATATAAGGCAGAACACCAGAAGTTTAAAGACTTTGTAGCCAAACACACAGGCAATGCCACAACCCAACGCAAAACCGACTCAACCAATACTTCTCATTAATAATATTAACCGGAAACCATGAGAATACAGGAAAGAATAATAGAAGGTTTGTTGTGGCTATCGGCTGCAATTACCATTCTCGTTACGGCCGGCATCATTTGGGTACTGCTTTCTGAGTCGCTTACATTCTTCTCAGAAGTATCTATAATTGATTTTCTGACAGATAAACAATGGACACCGCTTTTTGCCGATAAGCACTTTGGTATACTTCCGCTGGTGGCCGGTACCATGCTGACCACAGCTATAGCTATTGCGGTTGCCTTGCCCATCGGTTTAACTATAGCCATTTACCTGAACACCTATGCGCCGGCTGGCTTCCGGGCAACTATAAAACCAATGCTGGAGATTCTGGCAAGTATACCAACGGTGGTATATGGTTTTTTTGCGCTTACCGTTGTTACGCCTTTCCTGCAATCCTTTATTCCTAATCTGGCTGGTTTTAACTCGCTTTCAGCAGGTATGGTAATGGGCATCATGATCATCCCGATGATCTCATCGCTCAGTGAAGATGCTATCAGTGCAGTACCGAAATCGTTGCGCGAAGGTGCTTATGGCATGGGAGCCACTAAATTCCAGACTGCTTTTGGGGTTTTGGTTCCGGCAGCTTCTTCGGGTATTCTGGTGTCTATCATCCTGGCTATTTCCAGAGCGGTTGGCGAAACCATGCTTGTTGCCATTGCAGCCGGTCAGCAGCCGCGCCTTACTGCCAACCCGTTGGTACCTATCGAAACGATAACGACTTACATTGTGCAGGTTAGCTTAGGCGACGTACCGCATGGCTCGCTGGAGTACCGCACTATTTTCGCGGCAGGTATCACGCTGTTCATTTTTACATTTGCGCTGAATAACATCAGCTTCTGGATCAGAAAGAAATATCAGGAAAAATATGACTAACTCGGAGCTAAACAGACTAAAAGACAAAGCCTTCCAGGGATTCGGTATTTTCTGTACCCTGATCGGACTGGTTGTGCTTGCTATTTTCCTGATCAACATCCTGATCGATGGGCTTGGCCGTATAGACTGGGATTTCCTGCGTAACCTGCCATCTCGCCGCGCACACCGCGCCGGTATCTACACCGCCTGGATCGGTACACTCTGGATACTGGTACTTTCATCGCTATTTGCTTTCCCGCTGGGTATTTCAGCAGGCATTTACCTGGAAGAGTATGGCAAAAAGAACAGGATGGCATCTTTCCTGGAAGTAAATATTTCGAATCTTGCCGGGGTACCTTCCATTATCTATGGTTTGCTGGGCCTGGAGATCTTTGGGCGTGTTTTTGGTTTAGGTGGCAGTTTGCTTACAGGGGCGCTAACCCTGGGCCTGCTTATCCTCCCGATCATTATCGTAACCACCCGCGAATCTATAAAAGCCGTGCCACGCAGTATCCGTGACGCCTCTTTTGCGTTGGGAGCCTCTAAATGGCAAACCATCTGGTTCCAGGTGCTTCCGGCTTCGTTTGGCGGCATTATGACAGGTGTTATCCTTGCATTGTCGAGGGCAGTAGGTGAAGCGGCCCCGCTTATAGTTATCGGGGCACTGGCTTACGTACCGTTTGCACCAAGCTCACCTATGGACGAATTTACCGTATTACCAATTCAGATATTTAACTGGATATCAAGGCCTCAGGCTGCTTTTGCTACAAATGCCGCTGCTGCCATTATCATACTTTTAATTATTACCTTTACTTTGAACGGAATCGCTGTATACCTTCGCCACAAGTGGCAGAAACGTGTAAAGTGGTAAAATAACGATGAGTAAGAAAAACCAGAAACTGGAAGCCCGTAACCTGAACGCCTATTATGGCAGCTTCCACGCCCTTAAAGACATTAACATTGCCATGGAAGAAAAAGCTGTTACGGCTTTTATTGGTCCATCGGGTTGTGGTAAGTCAACGTTTTTGCGCACCCTAAACCGTATGAACGACTATATCGACGGCTTTAGAGTAGAAGGAGACATTCTGCTTGATGGCCGCGACATTTATACGAAAGATGTACGTGTGGATGAACTTCGCAAACAGGTAGGAATGGTTTTCCAGAAGCCAAACCCATTCCCGAAAACTGTGTTTGAGAACGTAGTATACGGGCTGAAGATACAAGGCATCAAAGACAAGAAAACTCTGAACGAGATAGCGGAAACATCGCTCCGAAAAACTGCTTTATGGGAAGAGGTAAAAGACAAGCTGGATAAATCGGCACTGGCGCTTTCGGGTGGTCAGCAACAGCGCCTTTGTATTGCCCGTGCACTTGCTATTTCGCCGTCTGTTATACTTATGGATGAGCCAACTTCAGCCCTGGACCCGATCTCTACCGCCAAAATTGAAGAGCTGCTCTACGAACTGAAAGAGGATTACACTATAGTTATAGTTACACACAACATGCAACAGGCTGGCCGTGTAAGCGATCAGACAGCGTTCTTTTACATGGGCGAACTGATCGAGTTTGCGAAAACCAAAACCATGTTTACGAGCCCGAAGCACGAGCGTACCCAAAACTATATTACAGGCCGATTCGGTTAAGCTTTTATAGTTTACAGCATGCATGTTTTGATTATCAATCTAACGAGAGACTAAATGAACCAAATAGATATTGAACTTACTGGCCTGCGGGTTAAACTAATGGAGATGTGGGACCTGGTGGAGTATCAGCTGCAGAGCGGCCGCGAAGCCATGTTGAACGCAGACCATGAACTTGCCAGTAAAGTAGTGAAGCTTGGGAAAAAAGTTAACAACTTTGATGTGAAGATAGACCGCATGTGCGAAAACCTGTTGGCCCTGTACACTCCCGTTGCCGTGGATCTTCGTCTGGTATTGGCTACCCTCAAGATAAATGCTAACCTGGAGCGCATCGGCGATACGGCAGAAGGTATTTCAATGTACGTGCAGAACAGAGAGGCAAAGTTCAGCCCTGAAATGTTAGAAATAACGAAGGCTGTAACAATGTTTGATGAAGCGCTGGCTATGTTTAATGACTGCCGGGTTGCATACAAAGCGAATAACAGCGAGCAGGCACGCACTATTATTAAGCGCGACAAAATGCTAAATAAGATCTACCGTAAATCGGACGCTATTATTGCGGAGTTCATGCGCGCTAACCCGGACAGCATAGAAGAAGGCCTTGCCCTGCTTTCTATCATCAAAAAAGTAGAACGTGTCGGCGACCAGATCACAAACATCGCTGAAGAAATCATCTTCTACCAGGATGCTAAAGTAGTAAAGCATAAAACTAAAAATAAGAACAAAGATAAAGGCAAGGAGTAACCACTCTAGTCAGGATTCATTTTTTCAGGTAAAAGCACGGGCTACTATAGTTCGTGCTTCTGTTTTTTTTATTCAGGCATTTACCCCCTTATTCTCCCCTGTTAAAGAGCTCCTTTGCCTCAATCCGGAAGGGGATTTGTAGTTTGCTTTTTCAACGGAGAAAAATTCTGGTTCCGTTACCCTGCTCTTGGGAGAGATATCCCGGCTATAGTTATAGTTGGTGTTATAGTTTCATAGTTCGTATTGCTGGTGCGAGTCTCCGGGCTCGTGACTCACAATGGTGTGGAGTCTCCTGGCTCAGCTGGACCGATAGGGACAGGGATTGTCTGAACCATGATTTATAGATTAATGGATTTTTAGGATTGGGCTACTGCTTTAGTTGAGGTTATAGTTCTATAGTTGGCGTTTTACCCCTTCCCAGCCTTCCCCTAACAACAGGGGAAGGAGCTTTTGGCCTTTGCTATAGTTTGAGTTATCGTTCTATAGTTGATGTTTTAACCCACCCCTGCCCCTCCAGGGAGGGGAATCTCGGCTATAGTTATAGCTGAGCTATAGTTCTATAGTTACAGCCTGTTTATCGGACAGGTCGCGACCTGTCCCTACGAAACTACAGCCACGATAAAGGTCGAAGCTTAACCGGTTCAAACTATAGACAAAAGTAGCTATGCGAAAGATCTCAGTCTTTGGGTTGAGCGCCTTGTAGATTTCCGGTGCCGTCAGGCATTGCGACGAAGGAGCAAAGGAAATGTACACCGCGCGATGCCCGAAGACGGGGCCTCCCGGCCGTGAGGGCACCAAAGCAAGATTGAAACGATAGGTAAGTAAAGCTCCCAGGATTAGAAGAAACTATAGAAGAAAGGCTTGGTTCAGGTTGCAACTATAACTAACTATAGAACCCAGATTTCTCACTTTGTTCGAAATGACAAACGAGAAACTATAGTCATATAAAATCCCTCGACTGACGCTAGGGATGACGGTAGAGAAGATTAAGATTCCTCACAGTTATGCTGGCGCTCTTCGACTCGCGTCTCAAGAAGACTCAAAATGACAAAAGAGTAGAAAAAGCAACTATAGCCCTGACTATAGCAAGAGCTACGCACGCTGCAAATGCTAAAAAACCTACAAAGTGATACAAATCATCAATCTAAACAAACACTACTTTACCAAATAATTGTGTTGTAACTTTGCGGAAAATGAAAGCAGTGCTGCTGAAAGAAATACTATACCTGATACAAAAAGACCTGGTCCTGGAATGGCGACAGAAGTATGCCTTTAACGGCATGTTGCTGTACGTGGGCAGTACGGTTTTTGTGTGTTACCTGAGCTTTGGTCTCCGCCAGTTCTCCGACGACAGTGGCCCGATCTGGAACGCTTTGCTTTGGATAATTTTACTGTTTACATCCGTAAATGCCATTGCCAAAAGCTTTATGCAGGAAAACCGTGGCAGGCTGCTATACTTCTACTCTATTGTTAGTCCGCAGGGCATAATACTGGCTAAAATTGTTTATAACACACTTTTAATGCTGCTGCTGGCTTTCATTTGCTTTGTGTTCTACGCATTTGTGTTGGGCAACCCGGTACAGGATGTTCCAATGTTCCTGCTTTCGCTTTTACTTGGAGCAATCGGGTTTTCAACATCGTTAACTATGATCTCGGCCATAGCCTCCAAAGCAGCAAACAGCAGCACATTAATGGCGATCCTCAGCTTTCCGGTTATAGTGCCGATGCTGCTGATGCTCATTAAAATGTCGAAGAATGCGATGGATGGTTTAGACAGAGGAGCCAGTCTCGACGAACTGCTCACTTTGCTTGCCATAAACATGATCGTTATCACTGTTTCTTATATTTTGTTCCCGTACCTTTGGCGTTCGTAAAACAGACACAGGACACAGCGTTTCAGGCAGAAGATTTTGACAACAGGAGAAGAATTAAATAACGAAACACGAGGCTTCTTACTTATAACTGAAACTTCGCGTCTAACACCTAATAGCTATTTATAAATGATGAAGAATTGGTGGAAAATCCTGACTGTACTGCTGCTGCTATTTACAGTGGTGGCCGGTATGCTGTCAGAAGTTCCGAGATTGGCCATTCTTAACGAAACCATCCGGAATTTATACTTCCATGTGCCTATGTGGTTTGGCATGATCCTGATCCTGCTGATATCCGTAATCTACTCTATTAAATACCTGCGCAACCCAACTATAAAAAACGATGTGATAGCCTACGAGGCTGCCAAGGTCGGTATCCTGTTTGGTGTGCTTGGTATAGTAACCGGCATGGAGTGGGCCAAATTTACGTGGGGCGAATACTGGAGCAACGACCCGAAACAAAACGCCTCGGCCATTGGCCTGCTGATCTATTTCGCCTATGTGGTACTGCGCAGCTCGTTTGCCGAGCAGCAGCAGCGCGCCCGCATCAGTGCTGTGTATAACATCTTTGCCTTTGCAGCTTTAATTCCGTTACTGTTTATACTTCCAAGACTTACAGATTCGCTGCACCCCGGCAACGGTGGCAACCCGGGTTTTAATACCTACGACCTCGACAGCCGCCTGCGCATGGTATTTTACCCTGCCGTGTTAGGCTGGACTATGCTAGGCATCTGGATCGTGAATGTAAGATCAAGATTTGAATTACTGAGACAACGCTTATATGAAACTGTTTAGAATACTGGCCATCTGCTGCTTTATAATTGGCGCATTGGCAGGACTTACACAAGTGCAGGCCCAGCCCGAGCAGGCACAGGTAGAATATTCATCGGCCCCGGCTGAAACGGATATAGAAATGGCCGATACGCTGCGCCAGGATGGAAAAATATGGGTAGTAGTAGTGGTGTTGCTGACGGTAATGGCCGGGCTTATCATTTACCTGATAACGCTGGACCGGAAGGTAGGCAAACTCGAAAAGCAATTTAAAGAATAATTCCCGGCAGGCATAAATTCTGCACAAAAGTGGATTTAATACACCTGTTTTTGTGTTAGGCTAACGAAACCGGAAAATCCTAATTTATACGAAAGATGAAGAAGTCACACATCATCGGTATTGTTATCATCGCAGCAGCCATCATGATCATCATGTCCACTGCAGGCGACGCCAGTACTTACGTTGATTTTGGTCAGGCAAAAGAGCTGGCTGAGGATGGAAGCAAGACGAAGGTACACGTAGTAGGCCGCCTGAAAAAGGATGCCCAGGGCCATATAGTTGGTATGAAATACGACCCGCTTGTAGACCCGAACTACTTCTCGTTTATGCTCGTGGATACCAACCGCGTGGAGCAGCAGGTAGTGTACTTCAACCCGAAACCACAGGACTTCGAACGCTCGGAGCAGGTTGTAATTACCGGTAGTATGCAGAACGAAGTGTTTGTAGCTGACAAGATTCTGCTAAAATGCCCGTCTAAATACGTGGAAAAAGAAGTACAGCAAACAACTGCAGGCTTGTAATTTAGTTAAGAGTTGAGAGTTAAGAGTTAAAAGTGCCACTCTTATCATTACCAACTCATAACTTTTAACTTTAAACTTTTAACTATCAGAGATGATAAATACGCTGATCGGCGATATAGGCCACCTAAGTGTAATAATTGCTTTTGTGGCAGCTATCGTGGCTTCTTACGCATACTTTATGGCTTCGCGTTCTTCTATAGATGCCGAAGCAATTGCCAAATGGCGTCGCTTTGCCCGTGTCGCCTTTTATGTGCACTCTGCGGCAGTATTGTTAGTGATATTTGCGCTGTTTAACATTATTTACGAGCACCGTTACGAGTATTACTACGCCTGGAGCCACTCATCCAATCACCTGCCGGTTCACTTCATGATCTCCTGTTTCTGGGAAGGCCAGGAAGGCTCGTTCCTGCTCTGGATATTCTGGCATGTAGTACTTGGTATCGTATTGCTGAACACAGGTAAAAAGTACAAAGAATGGGAAGCACCGGTTATGGCCATGTTCTCGTTCGTACAGCTTTTCCTTACATCTATGATCCTGGGGGTGGTAATCGGTGATTTGAAGATCGGTTCTTCACCATTTATCCTGATGCGCGATTTTATGCCGGATACTCCTGTATTCGCCATGGACCCGAACTATAAACCAGAAGATGGTACCGGCCTTAACCCACTTTTACAGAACTACTGGATGGTAATTCACCCTCCTACCCTGTTCCTGGGTTTTGCTGCTACACTGGTTCCGTTTGCCTTTGCAATGGCCGGCTTATGGAAAAATAAGTTTGGCGAGTGGGTACGTCCTGCACTGCCTTGGGCGCACTTTGCTGCCGTATCATTAGGTATAGGTACGGTTATGGGCGCTTACTGGGCCTATGAGACACTTAACTTTGGTGGTTACTGGAACTGGGACCCTGTAGAAAATGCCGTGTACATCCCGTGGTTGGTATTGGTTGGCGCAATTCATACAATGGTTGCTTACCGACGTGGCAAGCAAGGGCTTAAGGCCTCTTATTTACTGATCATCGCGTCCTTTATCCTAATCCTGTATGCTACTTTCCTGACCCGAAGCGGTATTTTAGGAAATGCCTCGGTTCACTCTTTCACTGACTTAGGCCTTTCCGGTCAGCTGTTCACGTACCTTGCTGTTTTTGCAGTGCTGGCTGTTGCGCTTCTGATCTACAAATGGAAACACATCCCAACAACTGAGAAAGAGCTGACAACTTATAGCGGAGAATTCTGGATTTTTATAGGAGCTGCGGTACTTTGCCTTGCTGGTTTCCAGGTGCTTGCAACCACATCTATCCCGGTTTACAATTCCTTCCTGGGCTTTATTGGCATAGAGTCAAATGCTGCACTTCCTGCTGACCAGATTGAGCACTATACCAAGTTCCAGCTATGGGCCGGGGTGCTGATAGCGGTACTTACAGGTATAGGCCAGCTGATATGGTGGCGCAAAGCCGATAAGAAAAGTTTTAGTGATGCGATCACCATGCCGCTAATGCTTACGTTACTGTTTGCCAGCCTTGTTATCATTCTTTCTAATAAGTTCGATGTATTCGACTTTAAACTCGATAACCCGGTTTACATTACACTTTTCGTTACCTCGTTGTTTGCGGTATTCGCTAACCTCAGCATTATCCTTAGCCTGCTGCATAAGAAAGTAACACTCTCCGGTGGAGCTGTATCACATATTGGTATTGCTTTAATGTTGCTGGGCATCCTGTTCTCATCTGGTTATTCTAACATCATTTCCGGCAACACATCGGGTATGTTATACTCACGTGAGTTCCCGGACGAGATTAACCGCGATAACGTGTTACTGTGGCGCAACACCACTACCGACATGGACAAGTATAGTGTAAGCTACCGCGGCCAGTTCCTGGAAGTAGAAGGCGTGCCTGAATATGTGAACAAGGAAATTCTTTTCAGAACAGCTGATGAGTACACTGCTATTGCCCGTGCCGATATTAAAGTAAATGATAAACTATACTTTAAGACAGGCGACACGCTGGAGCTTCCGACTCCGGAAAACACTTACTACCAGGTAGAGTATAAAAACCGCGAAACGCAGGAAGCCTTTGTACTTTACCCGCGTGCTCAGGTAAACCCTAACATGGGTCTGCTGGCATCTCCTGACATTAAAGCTTCTGTTACCAAGGACCTGTACACGCACGTTTCTTCTGTGCCGGACCCTAACGAAGAGAAGGAATGGAGCGAGCTGCAGGAATATACTGTTACAATGGGCGACACTATCATTCTGAACGATTATGTGGCCATCTTTAACGGGGTTGAAGTTATTAAAGAAGTACCTGGCGTACCTTTAAAAGAAGGCGATGTAGCCGTACAGGCCGATATGAAGATCATGGGTGAGAAGAAAACCTATCATGCACATCCGCTGCTGATCTTTAAAGAAGGTATGGCTGGTTATTATCCTGAAATTATTGAGGACCTTGGCCTGCGCATCACGTTCCTGAACGTAGACCCGACGAAAGAAGAATTTAAGATAGGTGTTAACACCACGCAGAAGGACTACATCATCCTGAAAGCAATGGAGAAACCTTTCGTAAGCATTCTCTGGATCGGTACTATTGTAATGTCCATTGGTTTTATAATGGCCATTACCCGCCGTAACCAGGAAGGTGGCAGCAGTAACAAACCGAAAGCGAAACATGCCAGAAAAGCTGAGAAAGCACAGGTGGCGTAGCATAGACTAAATAGCGAACTATAAAACAGAAAGCAGGCTTGTTTCAGGCCTGCTTTCTGTTTTATAGTTACAATGCTTTCATAAGTGATATAGAAACTTCATGTTATATAAGAAGTAGTATATTCGCATTATATGGCGATTCGATTCATAGCGGTATTAAAGCGTAAATTAAACAGCGCCTTTTATGTGGCTCTGAGGGTTGTTAACTACTACCCCTATTACACATACCTGCATGGGCGAGGGCAAAAAATAAACCTGACTCCGGAATATGAATTAGAATTTACGGAACAGGAAAAAGCATTTTTAAAGACCTGCGCAGCTTCTTATAATTATTTCGAATCAGATTATGCGCTGGGCCATCGTCAGAAAGAACTATCGTTGTACAAGCTTAAAGATGTTACCTATCTGAGCAACACAGGCGTTATAAAAATGGGTGATAAACTTATAGTTGAATCCGGCTTAAGCGTAGACCGCCTTACAAGATCAAAAGCGTTCCGTGATTTTACCGTGATGCTGCCACATAGCTATAAGAGAGGGATTTACACGACGATACAGCACAGCCATTGGGCTGATAACAATATTTCGCTCTGGTTTATTGACAGTTTACCAAGAGCGTACATACTCGCCAATACAATTAAAGAACCGGCAACCTTACTGATGTGGAAAGGAGCGGCTGCATACCAGAAACAAACCTTAGAATATTTACTAAAAGACCATCCGCATATCAGGATCAAGTATATCAGCAAACACCACAGGATAAAGATCTCAAACTTTTATCTACCGTCTTTTATCACAGCATCGTTTAGCGGGTATATGCCGCCTGAGGTTAGCAATTGGCTTAGGGAAGGGGTCTGGAACAGCTTCAATATTATCAGAACTAACCCAAAGCAACGGATTTATGTGAGTCGCTCGAAAGCGAGGTTCCGGCGTGTGATAAATGAACAGGAGCTGATACCAGTTCTGGAAAAGTATGGCTTTAAAATCGTCTGGTCAGAAGATCTTAGCTATAAAGACCAGGTTCAGCTGTTTTATGATGCGGAAGCTATAGTTTCGCCACATGGTGCAGGTTTAACCAATTTACTATTTGCTGAGAAAAGTAAAGTAGTGGAATTGCATCCGGCTAAAATAATGAAAGGCCGTTATATGCTCTTGTGTAAAGGTCTTGGATTTGAGTATACTCCGATTATCGGCTCGCCCGGTGATGATATAGAAGACTTTGTTGTACCAATTGAGGAGCTGAAAAACTGGCTTCAGAACACTTATCCTTCCAAATTATGAACATAGCTATAGTTGGAGCCGGAAATGTGGCGTGGCACCTGGCACAGGCACTGCAAAAAGCTGGGCATACTATAACCGCCGTGTATAGCCGAAACAAAGCGCATAGCGAAGACCTTACTAAACATCTGCCGAATGCAGTCGCTACGCAGGAGTTAGACCTCACAACTATAGTTGCCGATGTTGTATTGATAGCTATTCCGGATGCGGCGCTACCTGGCATAGCCGAACAGATAAAAGTAAAGCCTGAAACTATAGTTGCGCATACGTCTGGCTCTCAGCCGTTAGCTGTTTTGTCAACTATAGCCGGGGCAAACTATGGCGTATTTTATCCGTTGCAGACTTTCTCTAAGCATTCGCCTGTAGATGTGAAGCAGGTTCCTATTTTGATAGAGGGTAACACCGAAGCAACTATAGACCAGTTGGAACACCTTGCGCATACTATAAGCCAGAAGGTAGAACGTGTAGATTCTGGTAAGCGGAAGCAACTTCACTTAGCAGCCGTATTTGCCTGTAACTTTACAAACCACCTGCTGGGTATCAGCCAGGAGCTGTTACGAAAAGCTAACCTGCCAACCGATCTGCTGCAGCCCCTTATTCAGGAAACTATAAAAAAGGCAGCTAATCATAACCCGTATGCAGTGCAGACAGGGCCGGCTATCCGCAACGACCAGAACGTAATTGATGAACACCTGCGTCTGTTACAGCATCAGCCACACTTACAGGCTATTTACCAGGCACTTACACAAGGCATTCAGGCTACTAAAGGCAACAACTATAGTTCTGATCAGTCGACATAAGTTACCGGCGAACCTTGCCTAAACACAAACCCGTTATAACTTTGATTCGGGAGGCTTGTTTCATAACTTTGCACTCGCATTACAAGATTAGAAAAATGAAAGTTGTAAATATAACATTTAAGTTCGCAGACGGCTCTCCAGACCAGACGCACCCCGCTGTAGAAGGCGAATCGGTGCTGGATGTAGCGCTGAATAACGACATAAAACTACAGCATAACTGTGGCGGCGTTTGCGGTTGCAGTACCTGCCATGTGTATGTTGAAGCCGGCATGGATGACCTTCCTGAAATTTCAGATAAAGAAGAAGATTACATTGACCGCGCCGTAGACCCGCGTATAAACTCAAGACTGGGCTGCCAGTGTGTGGTACAAGGCAACGAAGACGTTGTTGTAACTATACCGGAGCAGGATTTCCTGGGGCATTAAACTAAATTGTTCAATAGCTGGATGGTTATATTTTAAGCCTTGTATAGTTTACAACACGCTTCTGATAAACCCTTCTGCAGTTTAACCATAAATCATTTAAATGATGAATAAGAACTACGAGCCACCAATGACGTGGAGCGACCACGAAGACATAGCCATGGCACTTTACGAAAAGTTTGGCGATGACTTTAATGAGTCTAAAATATACCGCATCCGTTTTACCGAACTGCTTGACTGGGTGCTTTCGCTGCCGAATTTTACGGGCACGCGCGAGCAGGCAAACGAAGGCCACCTGGAGCAGATTCAGGCGGCGTGGGTATATGAGTGGCGCGACAACCAGGATTAGCCAAAAACGGTAGCGTCCTACAGAAATATTAAATATTTTCTATACATTTAAAGGTTCTTTCACGAGAACCTTTTTTTGTTTTTAGAGCTATGTCGATCACTCAACCAGACCTTACCCGCATAAACACCTTTATTTTTGATGTAGATGGTGTACTGACAGATGGATTGCTGTATGTTTTTGCTGACGGGGAACAGGTGCGCGCTTTTAACATTAAAGACGGCTTTGCCATAAAGCATGCCATCCGCCAGGGCTACAGGGTGGCCATTATTTCCGGTAAAAATGAGCCCGGCGTACGCAACCGCCTCGAAGACCTGGGCATCGAAGACATCTTTCTCGGGATTGAAGACAAAGTAGACACTTTTGAAGATTACCTGTACATGCAGGGCATTCATCCGGCAACGGTTGCCTACATGGGCGACGACATGCCGGATTTTGAAGTAATGCAGCGATGCGGTCTGCGCGCCTGTCCTGCCGATGCTGCCGATGATATTAAAGAGATAAGTACTTACATCGCTACCAGGGATGGTGGCCGCGGAGCTGTAAGGGAGCTTATAGAAAAGATAATGAAGACACAGGATACCTGGTAACTATTTACTTATACTTTTCTTATATTTTTAAGCAAATTTTTTATTATACCCACTTGCATATATATTTAATTCTAATATCTTTACCGTAATTTATTTTTATTACAATAATTAATTCTTTATGAAAACAGGAAAAGTAAAGTTTTTTATTGAGTCTAAAGGTTTCGGTTTCATTACTGAAGACGAAACAAATGAGGATTTTTTTGTGCACATCACAGGCCTTAACGGTCTGCAGATTCAGCAGAACGACCGCGTAACGTTCGACACGCAGGAAGGCAAAAAAGGAATCAATGCTGTAAACGTGAAAAGAATCTAACCCAGATATACTTCTTTACAGTTACGGAAAAAGCCCCTCCTTACAGGGGCTTTTTTTATGGCTGAACTATAAGTTTGCGTCTGAGCTGTTACTGGTCTAACTTTACTATCTCGGATTTTATATAAACCAACTGTGAAGGCATTTTTACACCTCATCCGTTTCCCAAACCTTGTGCTCATCGTGCTGAGCCAGGCACTGGCGCAGGCCTGTCTGCTTTCGCGGGGCATTGTCTGGGAAAAAGTACTTGAGCCTTCGTTTGGGTTACTGACCTTCTCTACCGTGCTTATAGCTGCTGCCGGCTATATCATTAACGATTATTACGATGTAAAGATAGATGCCATTAATAAGCCCGAACGCCTGGTGGTTGGCACTGTTATCCGGAGAAGGCGGGCTATGTTTGCGCATCTTGTCTTGTCGTTTCTGGGTATAGCGATCGGCTTCTGGCTTTATATCCCTATCGGGCTGATAAATACAGGTGCTGTGTTTTTACTTTGGGGTTATTCGGCCCGCCTCAAAAAGCTACCGTTAATCGGCAATATCACTATTGCCCTACTTTCGGCTACTATGTTGCTGGTGGTAGCTGTTTATAACGACAGCCTTAACCGGATAACACTCGGCTATGCCTTGTTTGCATTTCTTATATCACTGATACGCGAGGTAATAAAAGATATGGAAGACATGAAAGGGGATGCCTCTTTTGAGTGCCGTACGTTGCCTATTGTGCTTGGCATCCGGAATGCAAAACTGGTGCTTTATCCTATAATTGCTGCTTTCCTGGCTTTTGCCGTTATAGTTGCCCTGCACAGCCGTACCTCGCCCGCATTTGATATTTACATGCTGGCACTTGTTTTAATACCGGCTATCTGGCTAACTATAAAACTAACCCGTGCCGACCGCAAACGTGACTTTACCTACCTTAGCAACCTGAACAAGTTTATTATGCTAACCGGTATTCTTTCGATGCTGCTGGTCGGATAACAGACTCACGATTATATACTTGCACAAAACATGTTGCTTCCCTACACTGTACAAGCCTGAAGCAATTACTTAAACTATAGTCGCTACTTTTACACCTGATTGCGCATAAATAAAGTATAAATAGTTTAAACCGTGGGTACATGATACATAAAACTACAACGGCAAACGAATTCAGAGATCTGGTTGCCTCGCCAGCTAAGTTTCGCCTGTTCATGCTTGCAAAATTACCAATGGCCTATATGGCAGACCTGCGGGTAAAAGCCTTAACCGATGAGCGCGCCACCGTAACTATACCATACAAATACCTCAACAAAAATCCCTTTAACTCTATTTATTTTGCCTGTCTGAGCATGGCTGCCGAGCTTTCTACGGGCGTGTTATGTATGATGCACACGTATAAAGCCGACCCTATTGTGTCGATGCTGGTGGTGCACATGGATGCGGATTTTACTAAAAAGGCTGTGGGCAAGATAACTTTTATGTGCGAAGACGGCAGGCGCATACAGCAGGCCGCCGAACAAACCAAACTAACCGGCGAAGGCATTACCATAACAGCCACAACTATAGGCATGGACGAACAAGGGGACCAGGTAGCGGAGTTCAGGTTTACGTGGTCGCTGAAGGCTAAAAGCAAACTGCTTGCCTAGCACTCAAACCATACACCCTGTCATGTAGTTGAGTGCTGTTTTGCAGACTATAGACTACACGCTATATTTAAATCTCTCATTCCCTTTATTTTATAGTTATATTGCTAACTATAACAAACCTTATAAACCATGAAAAAGTATTTATTCGCTTTTATATTATTTGCAGTAATTGCGTCGGGCTGCAATAACGCCACTGACACGCAGGATACCGCAACAGAGACTATAGTTAATGAGCCGGAAACTGCTCCTGCCGATTCTGTAAACACAACTGAGATAGATAATACTACTGTTGAGATTGAAGCAGCATCGGAAGAGGTAGACTCATTGTTAAACGACATTTAAATTATAGTTACCATGAAAAATATAACCCGCCATATAAGTTTAGCCTTAACTATCGGCATTTCTGTTTTAACTACAGACTTGGCACTGGCGCAGCAAGGCAAAGGCCATAAAAAAGAAGAGGAGCAGACAACACAGCAGAAAGGCAGAGCTGACCAGGATAAGGAAAAAGAACATAGCAACAGACCTGCCAACCCGAGAGAAAGAGCAGCGAAGAGAAGAGCCGAAGCAAAGGCAAATGCGCAGCATAACAAAGCTGAGGAAAAGTCTGCGAAAGGAAACAATGGCAAAGACAAAGCGAACAACGGCAACGCATACGGAAAGAACAAAGGCGAACTAAGTGGCCGCGAATTTGGCCAGGCAAGAGCCGCAGCTGCCCGGTTGAGCAACGAGGAAAAGCAGGAAAAACTAAACAAAGTTGTAACGGAAGGCGACGAGAAAGTAACCGAAGCCAGAGGCAGAGTAGCACGTGCTCTGGAAGAGCTGGAACGCAACCGCAAAGCCAACACTATTTCAGACGCTGAATACAATGAGCGCAAAGCCAAAATTACCCGCGTTGAAAAAGCGATACAGGTACTGGAAGAAAAAGTAAGGGACGGAAAACAGCTGGTGATAACGATAGAATAGGTTTAAACCAACTATAGCTAAAAGCCTGTAACAAATTTATGCTGTTACAGGCTTTTTTATGCACTAAATAGTATATAGTTTAAAAAATATTATAACTTTATAACTATTATTTTTAAACTATCCGTATTATAGTTCAATAAAACACAAATATCTACCTACATTAAACAAACTGTTATGCTGTCTCATCTAAAACGACTTAATGGCTTATTCTTAGCTTTGGGACTGGTGCTTGCTGCTGGTTCTGTTACGCTAGCTCAGGGCAAAAAAGAAGTAAAAGCGACCCCTGGACAGAGCGAAATAAGCTCATCTTCCATTGGCAATACCTATTACTATCCCACATTTAAAAAAGGTAAGGTAACGTTTATTACAGGAACAGCAAACGAAGGTATTTTAAACTTTAATTTACTTACGGATGAGGTAGCATACATTAACACAAAAAAAGATACACTCTTTTTTGATCAGATGTACCTCATAGATATGATCACGATGGATAGTGACACGTTTTACTATGACACACATAGAGGCTCTGTTTTAAAACTGTTGAAGAACATAAATGGCAGAAAGCTTCTTGTAAAAGAGAACCCGGGCAATAACGCATCAACTATAGCTAAAACATATTACGTGACCAATAAGTCTGATTATATACCTGCTTCTACGCCCAACATCATCAACCTTTTCCCTTCGCACGCTTCTACTTTACAGAAATATATAGAAGAACATAACCTGAAACTTAAATCTGAAGAGGAGATAAGCAAACTGCTGGAGTACGCTGCTAACCTGTAAAAGAACACTCTGGAGAGAGCGCATATTTAAAAGTATTACTTGCTGGCAACTATAAGCAAACTGGCTATATTTGCAGCTTCATAGCAAGCTTATACTTTTGGAACTACCAGTTAAAAAGAATATAGTCATTTTCGCTTCCGGATCGGGGAGCAATGCGCAGCGCCTGCTCGAGCACTTTGAGCACCACCCACAAATACGTGTGGCCGCCCTGTTCTCCAACAACCCGAAAGCCTATGCCCTAAAAAGAGCCGAGACCTACCACGTCCCGGCTCTTTTGTTTTCCAGGGACGAATTTTACAATTCCGATAACGTATTGGAGCAGGTAAAGAACTTTAACCCGGACCTTATAGTGCTGGCCGGCTTTCTGTGGTTAGTACCATTAAACCTGCTGCAGGCTTTCCCTGACAAGATCATTAACATACACCCTGCCCTGCTGCCAAAGTACGGCGGTAAAGGCATGCACGGTCTAAACGTACATACCGCGGTGGTGCAGGCAGGCGACGAGCATTCGGGCATAACCATACACCGCGTAAACGAAGAGTACGACAAAGGCGAGTTTATACTGCAGGAATATTGCCCGGTAATGCCCGGCGATACGCCCGAAGAGCTTGCCGCGCGCGTACTGCAACTAGAACATAAATACCTGCCCGAAGTAGTAGAAAAACTGCTACTGAAGCAAGACCAACTATAGCAATCAACATCAACCCATACAAGCAACTCATGCAATCTGTTCAAATCAAATCCGCACTTATTTCGGTTTACTACAAAGACCGCCTGGAGCCACTTATCGAGCTACTGAAAAAGAATAATGTTACCATTTATTCCACGGGCGGCACACAGGCGTTCCTGGAAGAGCAGGGTGCTGAAGTAGTGGCTGTAGAAGACCTGACCAATTATCCGTCTATTTTCGGGGGCCGTGTAAAAACGCTTCATCCCAAAGTGTTCGGGGGTATCCTCCATCGCCGCGACAACGAAAGCGACCTTGCCGAAAGAACCCAGTACGAAATCCCGCCAATTGACCTGGTTATAGTTGACCTGTATCCTTTTGAGGAAACTGTGGCATCCGGCGCATCAGAAGCTGATATTATTGAGAAGATAGATATTGGCGGCATCTCGCTTATTCGTGCGGCTGCCAAGAACTTTAAAGATGTACTGATCGTGTCATCGCGTGAGCAGTACGATGAAGTAGTAACATTGCTGCAGGAAAAGAACGGCGCAACAGACCTGGAGGACCGCAGACGCTTTGCTGCCAAGGCATTCGATGTTTCGTCGCACTACGACACGCACATCTTCAACTATATGAACAGTAACTCGGAAGAGCAGCCGTTTAAGCAGAGCATCCGGGAGGCAACACCACTGCGCTACGGGGAGAACCCGCATCAGAAAGGCACTTTTTATGGCAAACTGGACGAGCTTTTCGAACAGCTTAACGGCAAGCAGCTTTCTTATAATAACCTGGTAGATGTGGATGCTGCTGTAGCCCTGGCTGCTGAATTTGAGGAGCCGGTTGTTGCTATACTGAAGCACACCAATGCCTGCGGTTGCGCCACCGGCGAAACTATAAAAGAAGCTTACCTTGCAGCGCTTTCTTCGGATCCGGTTTCTGCCTTCGGAGGCGTGATCATTGCAAACAGAACTATAGATCTGGCTGCTGCTGAAGAACTGAATAAGCTTTTCTTTGAAGTATTGATCGCACCTGCTTTTGATGCTGATGCACTGGAATTACTGAAGACGAAGAAAAACCGCATTCTGCTGAAACAGAACGAAGTTGAGCTATCAAAGAAACAGTTCAAGACGTTGCTGAATGGCGTAATTGAGCAGGATAAAGACCTGGCTACCGAAACCGAGGCCGACTTTAAAACTGTTACTAAGCGCGAGCCTACAGCAGAAGAAAAGAAAGCCCTCGTTTTTGCCGCCAAGGTTTGCAAGCACACCAAATCAAACACGATCGTTCTGGCAACAGACAAAATGATGTTCTCAAGCGGCGTAGGCCAGACATCCAGGGTTGATGCATTGCGCCAGGCCATCGAAAAAGCCAACAGCTTCGGATTTGACCTGAGCAAGACGGTTATGGCTTCTGATGCTTTCTTCCCGTTCCCGGACTGCGTGGAGATTGCCGATAAAGCTGGTATCAAAGCCGTTGTGCAGCCAGGCGGCTCCATCAAAGACCAGGATTCCATTGCTTACTGCGACGCTCACAACATGGCTATGGTGATGACGGGTGTACGCCACTTTAAACACTAACAGATTTATAGTTACAACTATAAGAGCCCTGGCTATAGTTTAGCTGGGGCTCTGTAGTTTATATTCACCTGAACTTTACTAAATCAAAAAATTTATACAATTCAATTTAAAGCAAAAACAACCGTTATACCCCTGAATTAAAGCAGCAGGCACCTATTTATAAGATAAAATTGAAAAAATCAAACTCTACTGACATAGTACGTTATAAATTCTGTTTAAAATCACTAATTTTGCGCCGGGTTTATCCCCGATAATTATAGTATATTTGAAATATAAACAGGGTTACAGCACGCCCGCACAAATACAAAATGGGACTATTTAATTTTTTCTCCAGCGATATAGCCATTGACCTTGGTACCGCCAATACCCTGATCATACATAACGATAAGATAGTGGTTGACGAGCCGTCTATTATTGCCGTGGACAGAACAACGGGCAAAGTACTTGCCATTGGTCGCCAGGCAATGCAGATGCACGAAAAAACCCACGAAAACATCAAAACGATTCGTCCGCTGAAAGATGGTGTAATTGCCGACTTCCACGCTGCCGAAGAGATGATCCGTGGTATGATCAAGATGATCGATACTGGCCGTCGCTTGTTCCAGCCTTCGCACCGCATGGTAATTTGCATTCCGTCGGGTATTACGGAGGTGGAGAAACGTGCCGTACGTGACTCTGCACAGCACGCAGGCGCCAAAGAAGTATGGATGATACAGGAGCCAATGGCTGCCGCTATCGGTATTGGTATCGATGTGGAGCAACCGATCGGCTCTATGATCGTGGATATCGGGGGTGGTACAACAGAAATTGCGGTAGTAGCACTTTCGGGTATTGTATGCGACCAGTCTATCCGTGTGGCCGGTGATGTGTTTACCAAAGACATCCTGGATTACATGCGCCGCCAGCACAACCTGCTGATCGGTGAACGTTCTGCGGAGAAAATTAAAATTGAAGTAGGTGCTGCGCTAACTGAAATAGAAAACCCACCGGCTGATTACGAGATCCGTGGCCGCGACCTGATGACCGGTATTCCGAAAGTTATCAAAGTTACGTACCAGGAAATCGCGATTGCACTGGACAAGTCGGTTTCTAAAATAGAAGAAGCAGTACTGAAGGCGCTGGAGATTGCTCCGCCGGAACTATCTGCCGACATCTACGACAATGGTATTCACCTGACAGGTGGTGGTGCGTTGCTGCGTGGCTTTGATAAGCGCCTGGCTGCAAAAACCAAGCTTCCTATTCACATCGCCGAAGATCCGTTAAGAGCGGTAGTGCGTGGTACAGGAGCTGCCATTAAAAACATCGAAGGCTTTAAAAACGTCCTGCTGACGTAACAGAGCTGCATGCGGAATCTTTTTGCTTTCATTTACCGGTTCCGTGCGTTCCTTGTGTTCGTCCTGCTGGAAGCGCTTTGTATTTACCTGATTGTGCAGTATAACACGTACCAGGGCGCAGCCTTTTTTAACTCTGCCAATAGGTATGTAGGCCGCGTGCTCGAGTTCCAGAGCGGCGTTACCGACTACTTTAGCCTGGCAACAGTTAATAACACCCTGGCGCGCGAAAATGCTTTGCTCCGCCAGGAAATAATGCAATACAGGCAGGTAAGTACAGCAGATAGCACCAGCAACATGGATACGACCTTGGTTGTGCCTGCAGATACAACTATAGTTGATTCACTCAGAACAGGACCGCAGTCCTTTATACTTCATGCAGGCCGGGTGATCAACAATTCCGTTCGCCGCACCAACAACTACCTTACGCTTTCTATCGGAACGAAGGATGGTGTGGAGCCGGGCATGGGCGTTATTGCTTCCGATGGTGTGGTTGGCCGCATTAAAACAGTGTCAGAGAACTACTCTACTGTTACATCGCTGCTACACTCCCAAATGCTTATCTCAGCTAAGATCAAGAAAAATAATACAATGGGTACCATTAAGTGGCAGGGCGGCGACTACCGCACCGCTATTCTTGATTACATACCCTTACACGTGAAGCTGGCGAAAGGCGATACTATAGTTACGAGCGGTTTTAACACAGTTTTCCCGGAAGGCATTTTGGTAGGCACTATAAGTTCCGTAGCAAAAGAAGCTGACAAGAGTTTTTATACTGTAAAAGTTAAGTTGGCCGTTGATTTTGCGCAGCTTTCTTATGTATACGTGGTTGAGAATTTGCGGAAAGCAGAACGTGACACCTTAGAATATAAAGCAGGTATACTTCCAAATGAATAGCACCCTCGGCATCCGACATATCGTGCAGTTCATACTTTTTGTAGCACTGCAAATTCTGTTACTCGATAACCTGGTGCTTTTCAGTACGGGCTTTTGTTTTATTTATATCGCTTTTCTGCTGTTCCTGCCTATCCAGATAAATAAAGTGCTGTTGCTGTTTCTGGGGTTTATAGTTGGGTTTACGGTTGATATATTTTATGATACGATGGGCATACACGCAGCGGCAAGTGTGTTGCTGGCATATTTACGCCCGCACATATTGAACCTTCTCACGCCCCGGGATGGTTACGATACCAACGACTCCGCTAACCTGCACGTGATGGGCTGGAACTGGTTTCTGACCTATGCTTTAATACTTATTTCGGTACACCACGCTGCTGTTTTCTTTTTAGAGATCATCAGATTTGAGTGGTTTACGTTGGTTAAGATCCTGCTAAGCACTTTATTTACAGGGCTGGTGGTTGTTATACTCCAATTACTTTTCTTCTCTGTTAAGGGATCGAAGAGATAGTACATGAACTACTTAGAAAACAGAAAGTACGTTATTCAGGCCATTTTTATAGTGGTTGGCGTTGTGTTTGCGCTACGCCTGTTTTATATACAGGTAGTAGACAGCAGCTATAAACAGGCTGCCGAAACAAATGCTATTAAGACAGTTATCCAATATCCGTTCCGTGGCCTGATATACGACCGCGACGGCAGGTTGCTGGTGGAGAATACCCCTGTTTACGACCTGATGGTTGTACCAAAGGAAACCAAGCAACTGGATACCCTCCGGCTAACCAAACTACTGGGCCTGCCTTTAGAAGATGTGCGCGAGCGCCTGAAAAAAGCGCGGGCTTATTCGTACGTCAAGCCATCCATCTTTTACCAGAAACTCACTACTGAAGACTTTGCCCACATACAGGATAACCTGATCGATTTCCCTGGGTTTTATATTAATGCCCGTACAGCGCGCGGTTACTCACATACCAGCCTGTCACATGCGCTGGGTTATATTGCCGAGATCAGCCCGAAACAACTCGAAGACACCAGCAATTACCAGGGTTATCGCCCCGGTGACTATATTGGAAAAAGTGGCATTGAGCTGGAGTATGAAAAATACCTGATGGGCCAGCGTGGTGTAAAACACATTATGGTGAACGTACGCGGTATTGAGAAAGGCTCTTTTAAAGATGGCGCTTATGACACGCTTTCGGTTGCTGGCGAAAACCTGTACAGTACTATAGACCTGGAGCTGCAGGCCTACGGCGAGCTCCTGATGAATGGCGCCAAAGGAAGTATAGTTGCCATAGAACCTGCCACCGGAGAAGTGCTGGCTTATGTTTCAGCTCCGTTTTACGACCCGAACCTGTTTACCGGAAAAGATTACGGCAAAAACTACATGAACCTGCTGAAGGATGTGGACAAAACCATGTTCAACCGCCCGATCATGGCTGATCAAAACCCGCCAGGCTCTATTTTTAAGCTGGTGCAGGCACTGATTGCACTGGAAGATGGTGTGATTAACCCGCATACAACTTATGCCTGTAACAAGGCGCTGGTAAACTGCCACCCTCACCCCTCTCCGCTTAATTTGTATGGCGCAGTGCAGCACTCGTGTAACCCGTGGTTTTTCCAGGCATACAGGGCGCTCGTGAACCAGGGAAAATCACCTAATACCTTTATGGACACAGCTCTTGGCCTGAAATCATGGAGAGATCAGGTGTTAACTTTTGGGTTTGGGAAAAAGCTTGGTATAGATCTGCCAGGCGAAAAACAGGGCATTATAGCATCGCCGGAACTATACGACCGGGTATATGGCAAGAACCGCTGGAAATATTCGACCATTTATTCACTTAGCATAGGCCAGGGAGAGCTGGGTGTAACGCCACTGCAAATGGCAAACTTTATGGCTATAGTTGCCAACAGGGTTATTACGTAACGCCGCATATTATCCGTTCGGTTGGCGAAAATGGCAAGCCGTTGAAGGAATATCAGGAAAAACATTATACCTCTGTTGGTGCCGAACATTATGAGCCTATAGTTGAAGGCATGGCTGCAGTGGTAAGTTCAGGAACGGGCCGTAAAGCCAATTTGGCTAAAGTAGGCATAGAAGTTTGTGGTAAAACCGGAACAGCCCAGAACCCACAGGGCCCGGACCACGCTGTATTTGTGGCCTTCGCTCCTAAGGTTAACCCCAAGATTGCCATAGCAGTTTATGTAGAACATGGTAAATGGGGCGGCCAGTCTGCAGCACCTATCGCCGGCCTGATGATCGAGAAGTACCTGACCGACACTGTAACTATAAAAGAGCAGGAGAAATGGGTGCTTAGCCGTAAATACCTGGATATCAAATCGAAGTAAGGTTATGCCAGTAGAACAAACTATACCAAAGTATAAAATTGCTACCCGGAGCAGTAAGCGTACATCGCGCAATATCCTGAATAACCTGGATTGGGTGACTGTATTGATTTACTTTTTACTGGTGGGTTTGGGCTGGATGAACATTTACGCCGTAGTGTATAGCCCTGACAACGTAGTAAACATCTTCAGCTTCGACATCAACTCTGGTAAGCAGCTACTCTGGATCGGAACTTCTGTTATACTGATAACTATGCTATTGGCCGTGGACTATAAAATTTACGAGCACCTGGCATATCCTATTTATGGTATAATTATCCTCCTGCTTCTCTTTACGCTGGCTGTGGCCAATCCCGTTGCCGGGTCGCGTTCCTGGCTCGAGTTGGGCGGTGGCATACGTTTACAGCCCGCTGAGTTGGCGAAGTTCGCAACTGCACTGGCGGCATCTAAATTCTTAAGCAACGTTAACCTGCGCCAGCAAAACATGAAAGACCAGATGATCCTGGCTTTTATCACCTTGTTGCCTCCTGCCATTATCATTCTGCAGAACGAAACAGGCTCGGCATTGGTGTTTGGTGCATTTATACTGGCTTACTTCCGTGAGGGAATGTCGCCGCTGATATTAATAATCGGTGCTTCTGCAGCTGCTATTTTTATACTTACGCTGCTTGTCCCTAAACTATACCTGATCATCGCCATTATAGTGTTAATGGGTATTGCCATCTGGATGGACTACCGCCTGATGCGCCGCATTAAGTCTATGATCGCGCTGTTGCTGCTGATAGTAGGGATGATCTTCAGCGTAGATTATTTTATAAACGATGTACTGCAGCCGCACCAGCAGAACCGTATCAAAGCGCTTATCAGCCCGGAAGCTGACCCGCTTGGGTATGGCTGGAACGTAACACAGTCTAAGATCGCGATTGGCTCGGGCGGCTTCTGGGGCAAAGGTTTCCTGGATGGTACGCAAACCAAATTCGACTTTGTACCGGAGCAAAGTACCGACTTTATTTTCTGTACAATTGGAGAAGAACATGGCTGGATCGGGAGTACGGTATTAATAGCCCTGTTCCTGCTGTTAATGACCCGCATCGTCAATATAGCTGAGCGTCAGAAATCCATTTTTGCCAGAACCTATGGCTACTGCGTGGCCTCTATTATCTTCTTCCACTTCCTGGTAAACATCGGCATGACAATCGGACTGGCTCCTGTTGTAGGTATTCCGCTGCCGTTCTTTAGCTACGGTGGTTCATCGTTGTGGTCATTTACGATCCTGCTTTATATTCTTTTGGCTATTGATGCTAACCGCGCGCAGGACTTATCCAGGTAGTGAGCCTATAGTTGGTATCAGAATCTGAATCCTCCTTTAACCACGTGATTAAAGGCTGACAGCCATTGCTTTTTGTATGTAACGGCGCCGTTTAACTCAAATTCAAATTCGGGCTCTGAAGAAAGTAAAGCAGACTCCAGTCCTAAATTGATTTTACCAAAGTTATAGTTTACTCCAAGCGCTGTAGCGTAGGCAGGCTCAAATTTGCCGCCGCTTTTTATAGTTCCGCTGCCGACATCATTCCGGATCTTCATTTCCCATACATCCGGTAGCATACTGCCCAGGCCCCCTTTTGCATAAAACTGCCATTGCTTTACCGGAAACAAACCATACACGTCAGCCATTAAAAAAGTAAGCCTGTAAGGTTCTGTCTGCACGCTTGTAGCTGATGAGAACGATTGCGCTACTGCCAGTGCATTCAGGTTATTGCGGCTATGCCCTATAGTTGCTCCTATTGCTATAAACCGATGAAACCGGGCCATATAATTTAAAGCTATAGTTGGCCCATTCTGCACATAGCCTTTGTCATCAATACTTTCGATGCCAGCTAAATCTTCGGGCGCTACGGAGATACCTGCACCAGCATACAGGCTGTGTTGTAGCGTAAAATTATTCTGCGCCACTGCATGAAAGCTAACAGCAAGAAATGCCAGCAATAGAACAAGCCTGCTCATAAAGTCACCAACTACAATAGGGAAGGGATTATTGAAAAATTTAAAAGTTACACTTTGTACGTGTACGGAGAGAATAGTTACAGCACAAATAAGCACCACTATTCGAACTGCTCGTTTTAGCACCTGTTAATAGCTAAACCGGCTCTTGGCTATTAGCCTGAAAAGTTAGGGGAGGCAACCACATGATAGCAGCCAGAAAGGATATTAATGGGATACTGGCCTGGCAAAAAATCAATCTTTTGCCAACCATTCCATGGCTTCATCATAATCGGAAAAAGTTCTGATATCAATCGCTTGATTTGTTACCTGCTGAAGCTTTTCACCCTGCTCTTCCCGATTTTTATCTGTTAAGGCTAAGCGAGCAATTTTATGGATGTGGGTCTCCAATAAATCTTTTCCGAACTGAGCTGCTATAGCTTTGTATTCGTCTTCGTTTTCTCCCATATCCAGATGCGTATGGCGCGAATCGAAAATTGCTTTACTAATGTGGTAGTTGCGGATATGGGAGATTATAATATTTAAACACAGGCGCACTTCCGGTAATGTAAAATGTGACGCATCCGGCATAGTAGTTTCTAATATGTCAGTTGCAGGGTCATATTCTAATTTAATCAGTCCGCTGTATAAAATCATTTTCTCCTTTTTAACTTATTTATCAGCCCGCTTTATAAGCTTTAATCAAAGCTACACTAATATATTGCACAAAAAAAAGCCCTTGCAACTTTGCCAGTTACAAGGGCTTTAAAAAGTACCAGGAGCGTGTATTTAACCCTGTCCATAACAGGTTAATTTACAGTGTGTTATAAACAAATTTAACACCGCGAGTTACAAACCAGTTACAAAATATTCTATACCATCAGAAAATAACTGCTTTTTTATGGTTTCTGAAAACTCAATTATAAGCCTATATACACTGTGAAATGTTAGCATTTGTTAGCATCTATACGCGCGTGTGATGTCCATAAACTCAACTCCCTGTTATTTATTGTTATTATAAATGCGCGCGTGTGATAGGTTGATAGTCAGTATACCTTTTAAGAACTCGTGTTTTATCGTGTTCCTTATACAGGCATTAAAAGTCTACATTTGTCAGCATACAGCACATTTAATGAACGGTGTATAACCTTTTTATACAGTTCGGTTTGTTAAGTTTTCCTTTTAAGGCGTTGCATTAGTAGCACATTAACGCGCGTGTGATAGGTTGAAACTCTGTAAAGAACTTTTTTAGGACTCAGAAAATTCAGGTTTTATCAGGTTTGCCTATGCGCGTGGAAATGTTAGGTTTTGTCAGGTTTTACTAAGTTTTGCTAAGCTCTTGTTACCTGGATCTTCTTATGCGCGTGTGATAGGTTGATAGACAATGTATAGTTATCTGAAGTTTTCTGTAGTTGCCTTATGCGTACGAGTGTGATAGTGTTATAATCTTTTTAGGTTCTTTTTAGGGTGTCCAGTTTGTCCATTTTTAGGCCGTTTCATTAGTAACTTTTTTAGCGTGTTTTAGCCTGAAAAATCAGTTTTATTCTATTGCTCTAAATACTAAGTTTTGCTAAGTATACACCTCTCTTCTATTACCTTTTTAACTGCTATTTCCTCACACTAATCACAATAATTAACTAATAGACCTATCTAACATTAATATTAGACTATGATTATAAAAACATAAGTTTATTTTCTTTTATTTAGTTTTTTTATAATTTAGGCATCATTACACACCTTTAAACTATAAGAAAATGGGATTTATCGTTTTTGTATTTTGGATAGCGTTATGCTTTGTCGTTGCCTCTTTTGGAAAAGATAAGAATATAGGTTGGGGTGGGGCACTTGTAGTATCACTTTTATTTAGTCCTTTGATTGGAGCTATAGTGGTAGCTATCTCATCAAAAAAGGCTGTTACAACCCTCCAATGGAAAGTATATGCAGAAGCTGCAAAAAAGGCTGAATATAAGGGTGAAGTAAAAGAAGCAATTAGCCTTTATAAAGATGCTATGTACCATTTAGAAAACGATTATCACAACCTTAGCGGCCAAGATGAAAAAATCAGAACTGGTAGATTAGAAGAACTTAGAACAAAGGTTGAAGAGCTAAATAATACATTAGCCTCTACATTATAAAAAAACAGGCTCACTTTTGAGCCTGTTACCTATCTATCTGTAATACCGCCTTACCCGTTCCATCTTGCTGTTTAGCTCCTTTATAAGCTCAGATTGCTCATCTTTGCTGCCTGTAATATGTTGCCTTAACAGCTTTTTTATCCTGTCATATTCTTTGGGTGTAGTAAACTCGTTATTGTTCTTCATTTCTTCTGCTACATTCAGAAATTCCTTACCCCAATATCTTAGGGCAATTTCTCCAGCTTGTTTTAAAAAGTTAGCTGACGTTCTCATTTTACTTTTATCCATAGCGGGCAAACCTAATTTATTAATGTTATCATACTCATTAAAATAGCGATCAAACACATCTATATAAAACCGCTCATCTGTTAAGGTGTCAGGTGTTATGATTTGTTGATTAAACTGCTTATTCAGGCGTGCTGTATAACTTAACTCAAACCTTAGCAGGTTCTTTCTTGCATACACCTCAGGTATAGCTACTTTGTTCTTTATACTCTCTGCTATCTTATCATAGGCCTTTTTACTTCTCAGGCTGTTCTGATAGCTTATACTTTTAGGCTGTGCCAGGCGTGTATAATAGGCACTTGATCCAAAGTAAGGATAATACAGTTCAGGCTTATAGTCTGTAATGATGTTTTGGCCGGCATCTATTCTTGTAACCTTAGCCTTATGTATAGGCAGGTGCAAGGTATCTGCCATCATTTCAAAGGCTTTTATAGTATCTGAGCGGGTAAGGGTGTGCAGGTTAGTACCTAAGTAGAACTTTGCCAGGCTGCCTGTAATGCTTACACCATGCTCTGAAATACCTGTTCTTAAGTTACCTGCATAGCCTGTAACATAAGTTTTACCTGTGTCCTGCCTGTAGTTTTCTGAAAGGTTGGTAAGGTATGGCAGGCAGTCCATAACAGAACCGCCTGCCATATCCATAGGTAAGAATAGGCCTATAGTACAGTACATAGTTAGGACAAAAATTGTCTGTAAATACTGCTTACTATAAGGAGCTCCAATAATCAAAGAACGGCTTAGCCTGTGCCCTCAGTTGCTCTAACTCGCTTTCTAACTCTCCATCTATCAGGCGTTGGTAGTAAGCCCCTGCTAAGTTCCTACCGTTGGTTATAACCAGTATTTCTACTGTAGTAAGATCCTGATTAGTGATAAACAGATAGCAGTCGTTTCTGTAAGGGAACAGCGGGTTAGGTTGGCCGTTACTTAATAGCCTATTAGCATTAGGGTATCCATAGCCATACTCAGGATAATCTATGTCCTCAAAGTAAATACTGGATAGGTTTAATTTACCGTTGGATAGTGCCCATTCTGCCAGGCGCTTGCTGTTAGACTTTACAAACTCTTTTGCAGGTATCTTATACAGGTACATCTGCCTTTTAGCGTTTATAAAATCTGTTAGCCCTGTGTAGCCTGTAAGGTTGGTGTAGGCTAAACAGTCTAACCTGCCTTTAGCTTTTATACCATGCTTAGCCCTTACCTCATCTGCCAGGCTCTCAAATTTAAAGTATGCCGTTATCATTCTAAGCCCTCCCCATGTTCTTAAGTGCTACATAGGTTGCTGCCTGCTCTTCTATCTCAGCATCATTTACAGGCGTTACAGGGTTTCTTTGCAGCCATTGATCTATATCTACTTTATTAAAATAGATATGCTTACCCTGTGGCTTAAAGTGGGGTATAGTTCCTGCACTGGTGCATTTATACAGATAGCTCTTAGAGAGCCCTGTATAGGCTGCCACCTCATCAAAATTAAATACTGTCTTTTGGCTAAGGAGCAAAATTTTAATTGTCCTTATGTCCTGCATTACTTGTTGTAAGTCCATTTCTAAACCTTTTAAAAGTTAATGAAATGGATTAGCGCTAATCCTTTGTCTGATATCGTTACAAACATAGGAAAGCAAGTAAAAGAAAAGTATTTACCTTATATTGAGGTAATGGTAAAGGTAAATAGGTAAAGATTAGTAGAATTGATTAACGATACTATCTATAACCGCCTGTTTGGCTGGGGCTAATACAGGATCTTTAAGGTTCTGCTTAGCTTGTTTAAAGTTTTCAGTGAATTGCTCACCATCGGGCTTCACAAAACAGGCAGTGAGGCGTTTGTAGTTTGCTCGGTTTCCCTTTTTTATAAGCCAGCCATCTGGGTACATTTCATCATCTGTGCCCTCTAATTGCAGGATAAAGTATAGCAGCTCACTTGCATTGTCCTCATGCCATTTGATAGGATTATCTTTTACTATATGCAAGGGCTGTGCTCTGAATACCGCTTTAAACTGTTCTAATGTAGTAGCAGGGTCTATAAGCTTAGCATTTATCAGGTGTTGGTGTAGCTCTATTAGGTCTGTATCAGATTTGCTAAGCCAAGTATAGCTTAATTTTTCTTTTGGAGTGTTAGAGCCTTGTTGTTTAAAAGCAGATTTGTCTAATGTATCTGTGGCCTGCTCTGTCATTAGCTTTACTACTCTTTCCTTTATGAATGACAATTGAAAGAACTCTTGAGCATATTCTTTAGCGCTTTTGCTATCTAATTCTAATAGTCTATCTAACCTTTTTTGACTTCTTTCAACCTGTTTTTTAAAGTCTTCATTAGAAACTTCAAATGAAGGTTCTGTATCTGATTTGCCATCTTCTTTTAGCCAGTTCAACCATCTATAAAAATTTGATTTTGTATAATAAGTTATATGAGTTGGCACTATTTCTTCTAACTCATCTATAAAAGGACTGCACATTAAATAGAATGGTATAAATGGGGGTGTTAATTTGTATCTATTGTCTATACCATTGATTGCCTCCCAATAAAGAACAGGATTGTTAACTTTGAAATTCTGCAAATCTTCTTCAGCATTTTTTAATTGTTGATTTAGCAAGTCCTCTTTTGCAAAAGAATATTCATACCTCTGATAAAAGGCTACTTTCATCATTTGTAAATGCATAGCTATGTAGATTGAGTAAGCTATTTCTTGATCTGATCTAATTTTTTTTAGATCTTCTTTGTCTAATTGCTTATTCTCTACTAATCCTTCTAAATCTTCATTGTGGATTTCTCCCTTCAACCAATCTTCAAAAGAGTATCTATATATTTCCATAGCTAAAAATTAAGTTCTGGTAAGGCGTTTACAGCTTGTGCTTTGCGCTCGTCTGCAATAGTCAGGTACTTTTGTGTATGTTGTATAGAAGTGTGTCCTAAGAGCTGAGAAAGGGTTTTAATATCATACCCTAATACAAGTATGTTTGTAGCAAAAGAATGGCGGGCACTATGCCAGGTAATGCGCTTGTCTATACCTGCTCTTGTTACCCAATTTTTGATAGTTTTAACTGAGCCCTCAAAGCTTGGCAAGGGAAATACAAGGGTATCAGGCTTACCCCGCTCTCCTACCAGTTTTAAGGCGTTCTGATTGAGTTTAAGCCTTAGTACCTCCTTAGTCTTGTTCTGCACTACAAACAGCTCAGTATCGCTTATATCCTGCCATTTCAGCGCCTTTATATCTCCAAACCTTAAACCAGTATTGCAGGCAAACAGAAAGGCGCGTTTTATCACTTCATTACCACAATAGGCAGCGGCTAACTTTCCTATCTCATCTAAGTTCAGTACTCCCTTATTCATACCGCCTGCCTTAAACTTTACTTGCTCAGGCAGTGGGTACTGAGGGAACAGGTTCTCTCTCATACCATGCTTTACTACTTTCTTAAAGCGGGCAAAGTATGTTTGTGGGGTATCTCCTTTCTGCTTTGCTTCTAAATAGTTCTTAAAGCCTATTACAAGGTTTGGGGTAAGGTCTTTACAAGGCAGGCGGGCTGTGCTGTATCTTTCTTTCAGGAACTCCTTAAACTTGTTCAGGCAGGCGCTTAATACCCTGTGATCTGCCTTAGTATACTGGTTTATGTAAGCCTGATAGTACTGCACAAAATCTACTGTGCCCTGATTCTTAGATGCAAGGTTTAAAGCTCCTGTTAGCAGCTCTTCTGTTCTTTTGGCTTTGATGCGTTGAGCAAGCTCTAATGTCTTTTTATTAGATTCTTTTTCTAATTGAGTTTTAGGATTTTCTAATATATGTAGTTTCAGGAATTCAAACTCCCTTACCCCATCATAGTAAAAATCTAAGTACAGGCTAAGGTTGCCATTCTTAAGTTTCTTCTCTCTGAGCTTTACAGGCTCTTTTGCAGTTTGTTTTTTCCCTTTCATAGCTCTTGTATTCCTTTGTTATCAAATATAATAGAATATACCTAATGGAGTTACAAACGGGTTACAAACCAGTTACAAATAACATCTAAACAAGGGAAAAAACGGGGTATATTAGGGAAAGGCTATAAAAGCAAAAAACCCGCTTAAAACACTGTTTAAGCGGGTTTTTCAATATATCTGCTATTGCAGATATAGAACATTGAGTACCAGGAGCGGGAATCGAACCCGCACGTCCTTGCGGACACAAGATTTTAAGTCTTGCGTGTCTACCAGTTCCACCATCCCGGCAAGCCATCCGGACGACATCCGAAGGGTGAGTTTAAAAAACAAAGACGTTGTGTAAAACAACGTCTTTATCTGCCTTTTTTTGAGCGGGAGACGAGGTTCGAACTCGCGACCTCGACCTTGGCAAGGTCGCGCTCTACCAACTGAGCTACTCCCGCTTGAGTCAATCACTATTTCGCTTTTCGTTTCCGTCCCAGCGATTTAGTGATACAAAGATATAGACAAAATCTCACTTGTCAATAGCCTGCACAAAAAAAATCTTGCACTTACGTGTTTCAGGCTGATTTTCAGAGAGAAAAAATTAATAAAATCTTCTCGGCACGCTGCTTCTATAGTTACGAAGGGCTGATTTGCGTCTCTTATCACTTCAGTTGTACGGGAACCCAGATCTCTTCTTCTGATTCCGGATTGTTTGGGCCCAGGTATTTATTACCCATTACATCAAAATGTGGTCTTTTATCCAACTCATATACAGAATTTGGCAGCCAGGAGCCATAGATATACTGGGCAGCTTCAAAAAAAGCGCTGCTCGGGCCTTTATACACAAAAACAGCATAAAGTCCTGCAGGCAAGGTAAAGCTGTGCATACCTTCAGGTATCGTCTCAAATGCCGAAACTTCCATAGTTGCCCATTTCTCAAAAACTGTTTTGGGCGTAAATTCTTCTACATCTAAACCACCCTTAAATACCTGCACCGAATACAACAGTTCATCTACCCGTTTACTGACCTCTTTGCGTCTGGGCATAAACCGCTGCCACATAGCTACCGTATCATCCTCTGACAGCGAAGTGGAAATCCGCATTCCAACAAGCTTCTTTTCACTGCACACCACTATTTCGGGCTCCTGCATCATATCTATCGTTTCCGGGATTGTAATTCCTGCTTTATCGTACGGTTTCTCCCTTTTCTTTTAACAGGCTTTTCAGCTCATTTAACTTCAACAGGGCTTCTACCGGAGTAATGGTATTGATATCGAGTTGCTCCAGCAGTTCTTTAGCGCGAACCAGTTGCGGGTCGTTCAGTTCAAACATACTTAGTTGGAAATTACTTTTCGGGGCAGACTTCATTCTTTGTTGCGGCGCATGCTCCGATACTTTTTCTTTTTCCAGGTGATGCATGATCTCGTCGGCACGCAGCACTACGCTATTCGGCATACCGGCCATTTGCGCCACATGTATACCGAAACTGTGCTCGCTCCCGCCTTCTACCAGCTTGCGCATAAATAATATTTTACCACCTGCCTCGCGCACCGACACGTTATAGTTCTTCACACGCGGCAGCTCTTCGGCCAGTTGGTTAAGTTCGTGGTAGTGTGTGGCAAAAAGGGTCTTGCCTTTATGCTTCGGATGATTGTGCAAGTGCTCCACTATAGCCCAGGCAATGGAAATACCGTCGTAGGTACTGGTACCACGCCCTATCTCGTCCATCAGCACCAGACTTCTGTCCGACAGGTTATTCAGGATACTTGCCGTTTCAGTCATCTCCACCATAAACGTAGACTCCCCTTTCGATAAATTATCAGAAGCGCCTACACGGGTAAAAATCTTGTCGATAATGCCTATACTTGCGGCTTCGGCAGGCACAAAACACCCGATCTGAGCCATCAGAACTATAAGCGCCGTTTGGCGGAGCAAAGCACTTTTACCAGCCATGTTCGGACCAGTAATGATGATCACCTGCTGCTGTTCGTTATCCAGGAAAATATCGTTGGGCACGTAGGTTTCACCCAGCGGCAACTGCTTTTCGATAACCGGGTGGCGGCCTTTTTTGATATCCAATATGTGGCTGTCGCTAACTTCGGGCTTGGTATAGTTGTTGGCCAAAGCTATAGTTGCAAAAGAGCTCAAACAATCTATCACCCCAATCACTTTAGCATTCTGCTGCACCTGGGCTACGTAATCCAAAGCGTGTAGCACCAGTTCGTTATACAAGCCAAATTCTATACTATAGATGCGGTCTTCAGCATTAAGAATTTTCTCTTCGTACGTTTTTAGCTCTTCAGTAATGTAGCGTTCGGCGTTTACCAGTGTCTGTTTACGGATCCAGGTTGTTGGTACTTTATCTTTGTGCGCGTTGCTTACCTCCAGGTAATAGCCGAAAACTTTATTGTAAGCAATTTTAAGGGAGCTGATACCGGTATTCTTCACTTCGCGCTGCTGCAGCTGTGCCAGGTAATCTTTGCCCGAAAAAGCGATACTTCTGAGCTCGTCCAGTTCCGCATGAATGCCGTCGTTGATCATGTTGCCCTGGTTGGTGAGCATTGGCGGTTCTGGCTTCAGGATGTTTTTTATCTCTTCGCGCAGGCCATCGCAAGGCGTAAGCTGGGCAGCCAGTTTCTGCAACGCGGTAATATTGCTCAATGCCAGGGCAGCCTGTATCGGAACTATAGCATCCAGCGCTTTTGATAACTGTACCAATTCCCGTGGATTTACGCGTCGCACGGCCACTTTCGAGATCAGGCGTTCCAGGTCGTTTATCTGCTTCAGGTGCGTGGTAAGTTCGTTCAGCAGTTCGCGGTGCTGCGTTAACGCTTCAACAGTATCCAGGCGGCGTTTAATCTGGGCCACATCTTTTAGCGGCAATACCACCCACTTTTTTAGCAGGCGCGCACCCATTGGCGTTACGGTATGGTCCAGCACCTGAATCAGCGGCACACCTTCCTGGTGCTGTGGAAAAACAAGCTCCAGGTTACGGATTGTGAACCTATCGAGCCAAACATACTTATCTTCTTCCAGGCGCGAGATGGTAGCAATATGGCTGATCTCTTTGTGCTGCGTCTCGGATAAATAATGAAGTATAGCTCCGGCCGAAATAATGCCTTCCACCATGCCTTCAATACCGAACCCTTTCAGCGAAGCAGTGCCAAACTGCCGGGTCAGCGACTCATAAGCAAAATCATAGTTGAACACCCATTCCTCCAAAGCAAAATAGCGGAAGTCAGGACCGTAACGCTCCGTAAAGGTTTCTTTTTCACGTTTGCAGAACAGTACTTCGGATGGTGCTAGGCTTTGCAGCAGTTTACCAATATAGTTACGGTCGCCCTGCGCAGTTATAAATTCGCCGGTAGATACATCCAGGAAAGAAACGCCAGTCTCGGTTTTGCCAAAATGCACGGCTGCCAGGTAGTTATTGCTTCGTCGCTCCAGCACCTGGTCGTTAAACGACACGCCCGGCGTTACCAGTTCGGTTACGCCCCGTTTTACAATGCCTTTTACTGATTTCGGGTCTTCTAACTGGTCGCAGATAGCCACACGCTCGCCGGCACGTACCAGTTTCGGCAGGTAAGTATCTAAAGAGTGATGCGGGAAACCGGCCAGTGCAATCTCAGACGGCGAACCAGCTCCGCGTTTCGTCAGCACAATGTCCAATATCTTACTTGCCTTTACAGCATCTTCGCCGAAAGTTTCATAAAAATCCCCTACCCTGAACAGCAACAATGCCCCCGGATGTTTCGCTTTTATAGCGTTGTACTGTTTCATCAGTGGGGTTACGGTGCTCTCTGCTTTCATACTATATTGGTAATTATGAATTCTGAATTATAAATCAGGAATGGATTTAACCCACCCCTACCCCTCCCAAGAGGGGATTTAAATTTTCTACTGCTCTTTTTGACTTCCTTCTCCAAAAGCCATCTGTCGGGGATTTCCTAATCTCAGCTATTCCGGACTGGGAAGCCTGTTTCAGCTATAGTTCCGGGTTAAGAAATCCGGAACAGCAAATTTTCTCCATCAACCACCCAGCCATCCAACCATTTAACATCCAACTATAAACTATAAGTTTGATTTCTGAACAAACAGCCTGACCTTTGCAGCGCAAGGCAACTATAGTTCTTTGTCTTTTGTCAACCAGTCCTTTGTCAACAAATAATGCGTAAACTGTCGATGGATGAACTTAACCGCGAGTCGGTTGAAGAATTCAAAAATAAGAAAAAAATACCGTTAGTCTTGGTACTTGACAATGTTAGAAGCCTGAATAATGTGGGTTCTGTGTTCCGTACCGCCGATGCTTTTATGGTGGGGAAAATATACCTCTGCGGCATTACCGGTACTCCACCGCACCGCGATATCGAGAAAACGGCTTTAGGCGCTACCGAGTCAGTAGAATGGGAACATGTGCCGGATACACTGGAATTGGTTTTGAGACTGAAAGAGCAGCACTATAAAATCGGCTCGGTAGAGCAGGCAGAAAACAGTTTAAAGCTAAATGAATTTATACCGGAGCCCGGACAGCATTACGCACTTGTAATGGGCAACGAGGTCTTTGGCGTGGAGCAGGACGTTATTAACCATTCAGATTTTGTGCTGGAGATACCGCAGTTTGGTACCAAACACTCGCTTAATATTTCGGTGGCTACCGGTGTAGTTGTCTGGGATTTCCTGAGTAAAACTATAGCGCAGTAAAGCTTAAACTATAGTTATTTTAGGAAAGCAGCAGATCCGGTTTATTTTGCCGGGTATGCTGCTTTTATAGTTTATAACCTCCCTTTTTCTTATTTCCGTTAAACCTATACGCTGTTTGTTTGTCCTACTTACAGGTTCCTGCTGCTGCACAAACTGATGTACCAGGCCAGCTATAGTTCAGAAACCATCCTGCGCTGTTCTAAACACTACCTCACCCTGTAGCGCGTTAAAATTTGTAGCGAATAGATTAACTGACCTATGATATCACATTTTTACAGACTACTATTTTTCTTCACTTTCCTGCTTCTTCCGGCAGCCCTGGCGGCACAGACCTCAACTACAACCCTGGGCAAAATATCCGGAACCCTGCAGGACGGCGCTTCTAAATCCCCGGTAGGTTTTGCCAACGTCGTATTGCTTACCGCTTCAGATTCGAGCCTCGTTACAGGTGCTACCTCCGATATAGAAGGTAAATTCATACTTGATCGTGTGCCGATGGGCAGGTTCGTGCTTCGCGTTTCCATGGTGGGCTATCCGACTAAGTTTGTCTCAAACATTAACGTTACGCCTGCTTCTGCAACAGTATCCCTGGGCATTATCTCTCTCAAACCTACATCTACACAGCTGGGCGAAATTGAAGTTATTACGGAACGCGAGCTGGTGCAGTACGACCTTGATAAAAAAGTAGTAAATGTGAGCCAGGATATCGCAGCGCAAAGTGGCTCGGTAGCCGAAGTGATGCAGAATTTGCCATCTGTGAATGTGGATATCGACGGCAATGTAAGCATGCGCGGCAGCGAAAATGTAACGATACTGATCGACGGAAAACGCTCTGCTCTATCTAACCTTACCCTCGATCAGATTCCGGCTAACCTGATCGAAAGTATAGAGCTCATTACCAATCCATCATCCAAGTATAACCCGGAGGGCACATCGGGCATTATAAACCTGGTCATGAAAAAGGAAAAGAAACCCGGCTTTCATGGTTCGGCATCGGTTACGGCCGGCACTTACGACAACTATAACACGTCGCTGAACCTGAACTATAGATACTTTAAATGGTCGTTGAATGGCGGCTACGATTTCAGGCAGCGTACGCGACCGGGCGAGAGCACAAGCACAACCGAAGACTACTATTTTGATGATAACGGCCGGCGTGACAGTATCAGTTACCGATTGCAGAATGGCACCCGCAACAGCACCGACATTTCGCATAATTTCCGTTTCGGCACTGATTATTACCTGACTCCGAAGATCACGTTATCCACGTCGGCTATTTACCGCTTTGGCAACGACGAAGGCCGCAACAGCAACCGCTACGCTTTCCTGGACGAGAACCGGTTGCAGCGTAGGGGCAGCCTGCGCAACGCTACCGAACTGGAGGACGAAAAAGCTGTCGACCTGACGCTGGGTTACCGCCAGGTCTTCGAACGGAAAGGCCAGGAACTGACTGCCGATATAATTTATAATACCAACGCAGACGATGAAGTAAGCCGCTTTACCGAAACCGACCTGCTGACAAGCGATATGCCACAGGTACAGAAAACACTGGTAGATGACAAGAACAAAGAGTTTGAGGCCAAAGCAGATTACGTGCATCCGATATCAGAAAACAGCAACTTCGAAACCGGTTTCAGGAGCACATTTGAACGACTGGATGAAGATGCCCGCTCTTTTGATTTGGACAATGCTACCAACCAGATGGTTTATAACAGCAAAATAAGCAACCATTTTGTATATGATGAAATGGTGCATGCCGTGTATGCCAACTATAACAACAAGTTTAAAACGATAAGCTACCAGTTGGGGCTGCGTGCCGAGCAAACCTATACTACCACAGACCTTCGTACACCAACAGAGCTGAACCCTAATGGAAAAGTATCAGACAACAACTATTTCAGCCTGTTCCCGACGCTTTTCATTACCAATGATTTTGATGATAACAACAAAGTACAGTTTAGCTACAGCCGCCGCATAAATCGTCCGCGCAGCCGTTTCCTGAACCCTTTCGAAGATCAATCCGATATCTATAACGTGCGTTTCGGTAACCCTGAACTGAAGCCTGAATTTGTAAACTCGCTGGAACTGGGCTACCTGCGTTATATGGGCGATGCTTCTTTTAACGGTACTTTCTTTTACCGCCATACCACCGACGAGATCGAGCGCTTCAGAACGCCTACTAAAGTAATTGTAAACAAAGACACTATACCGGGCACAGAAGTAACGTTCCTGAATTTGGCTAGCAATGCCTCTTATGGTGTAGAACTGGGCGCAAATTACCCGGTAACAAACTGGTGGAAACTGAATGCCAGTATCTCCGGTTTCATGACGGAACTTAATACCACCCAAAACGATACCGAACTAAGCAGTTCCCAGGTCAGCTGGAATACCAAACTCAACTCCACCATGACTGTCTGGAAAAACATGGACATCCAGCTTTCCGGCTTTTATCGTGCTCCAACTGCTGACATTCAGGGCCGTATGGAGCAAATGTTCAGTGCTGATTTGGGTGTAAAAAAGGATGTATTGAAGAAAAACGGCACCATTTCGCTGCGTGTATCTGATCTTTTTAACACCCGCCAGTTCAACTTCCTGAGCTTCGGCCCGGAGTTCAGAACCGAAAGCGAAAACCGACGCCAGAGCCGCATTATTTACCTTGGCTTTACCTACCGCCTGAACAGCGAAGACAGTCAGCGCAACCGCCGCCAGCAGGATGAGCAAAATGGCGGAGATGATGAGGGTGATTTTTAAAGAAGGTTTTTGCAAGGTGAGTTATAGTTATGTGGTTGCTGTTGTCCAACCATCTTTAACCCCACTGCTGGCGCGAGCGTCCTCGCTCGTGACTCTTATGATAGGGTTGCGGCTCCAGACGCAACTAGCCCGGCATGGACAGGCATTGTCTGAACCGGGATTAAGGGAGATTTAAAGGATTTCTGGGATAAAGGGAATTGCTATTAGTTGGAGATATAGTTCTATAGTTTCAGTTTTACCCCTTCCCAACCTTCCCCTAAAAACAGGGGAAGGAGCTTTCCAGCTGTTGCTATGGTTGAGGCTATCGTTTTATTGTTACTGTTTTAACCCACCCCTGCCCCTCCCGAGACGGGAATTTTCTGTTGTTGCTATAGTCTAGCTATAATTCTATAGTTTCCGTTTGTCAACCCCCTACCCCCTTCAAAGGGGGACTTTCTGCTACTGCTTTCCCAACTGTCATTTCGACTATAAGGAGAAATCTGAGTTTGCTATAGTTGGTGTTATAGTTCTATAGTTACAGACCAAGGTCGGACAGGTCGCGACCTGTCCCTACGGAAATACAACCACGGTAAAGCGATGCAACTATAACTTCTCATAACTATAAAGCTAGCTATCGAAAGATCGCAGTCTTTGGGTTGAGCGCCTTTGCTTTGTTGCGGTGCCGTCAGGCAACCCGAGGCACGAGGGTAGCAAGAAAGCAGCAGCGCGATGCCCGAAGACGGGGCCTCCCGGCCGTGAGGGCACCAAAGCTAACTATAGAACAATAGGCATGTAGAGCTCCCAGGATTAGAAGTAACTATAGAAGAAAAGGCTTGGTTAAGGTTGTAGGGAATCAGACTATAGCATTCAGATTTCTCACTATAGGTTGAGATAGATTTCTCACTTCGTTCGAAATGACAAATAGTAAAGGACGCATAAGATTTCTCGACTGCGCTCGAAATGACAAAAGAAGAACTATAAGACGTATAAGTTTCCATTACAGCTACGCAGCCTCTCTTCGACTCTCGTCTCAAGAATGCCCGGGATGACAATAAAATGAAACTATAAAACTATAGCCCAGATGCCTCGAAACAAGTTCGGGAACTGCGACTAGCAGGAGCTGCGCACGCTGCTGGTTTTCAGTAATCTTTTAAATCCTTTAATCCAGAAAATCCCGGTTCAGACAAAAGGAGGGAAAGCAGCTCTTTTCTACAAAATGGCATTAAACCTTTAAAACCATAGTTGCTGCGCCAGCCGGAAAGTATTAGCATGCGCTTCTACGATATGAGCTATTTGTTTGGAGTACCCACCACCCATACTTACTGCAACAGGTAGCTTGTTGCGACGGCATAGTTCCAGCACTGTACGGTCGCGTTCTTTACAGCCGGCTATGGTCATGCCCAGTTTACCTAGTTTATCCGTTGCCAGCACATCAACCCCTGACTGGAAAAACACAAATTCAGGCTGCACTTTGTCCAGTAACCGCGGAAGTACAGTTTGCAATTGGTGCAGGTAGGTTTTGTCATCGGTGCCTTCGGCGAGTGGTATATCCAGGTCTGACTGCTCTTTATGGAAAGGATAATTGTGCCCGCAATGCATGCTGAAAGTAAAAACCCGTGGCTCACTGGCAAAGATCTGTGCAGTTCCGTTTCCCTGGTGCACATCCAGGTCTACTACCAGCACTTTGTTGATATTTTTATAGTTGAGCAGGTACCTGGCAGCAATGGCAATGTCGTTCAATAAACAGAAACCCTCTCCCCTGTCAGTAAAGGCGTGGTGCGTGCCGCCGGCAATGTTCATCCCGATACCATATTCCAGGGCAAACAAAGCTGCCCGCACGGTTCCGTTCATGATCACTACTTCACGGTCTACCAGGTCATCAGACAGTGGAAAACCTGTTTTGCGGATCTCGGAAGGAGTGAGTTGCAGCTGGCGCAGGCGATGCCAGTAATCGCTGTCGTGGGTATCAACTATAAATTTCTCCGGTAAAGGTGCCGGGGCAAATAAGTTGGCATTGGTTATAGTTCCTTCATACAGCAACTGCTCGGGCAGCAGGTCATATTTGGCCATCGGGAAACGATGGCCCTCGGGCAGGGCGTGCGCAAACATCCGGGACCAGGCAATTTTTAGCATAGCACAAAGGTAACAACAATCGGGCACCACAGGTTTATAGCACCTGCACTAAACTATAGGTACACTTCCGGAATCCGTACAAAAACTAATGCAGTTAGCAGCTGAAATTACGATGGTGCATAAGTTTTGATAAGCCCTTGTTTTCTTCTGAAACAGCACATTCTGAGATGTGGACAAATGTGGATAAGTGTGTTGAATCAACAAAGTTATCCACCATCCGATGTGTATTTATTGTTACCAACCTTCGGAAAGTGTTATATAATCCAATTATAAAGCTGCAAAGTATAAATTCTGCTAATATTTTTGTCAAGATGGTTAGCAAACTATAAACGGCTATTATGCTTACACTTACCGGTAACTACTGTGCAAAAACAGGCTTGCCTGGCAAGACTTTTAAACTGCTGCAACTTTGTACATAGCAATTATAGTATACTACTAACAGAGAACTTCTTTTTACCCATGATCACCCTTCTGACAAAAATCACCATTATGAAAAAATATATACTCCCGGCTGTAATGCTGCTGGTAAGCCTTGGTTGTTTTGCCCAGGTACAAGAGCCCGAAACCGAAGACCTCACAGGCCCGACCACCCTTCAGAAAAACCATAACGAACTAAGCGGCCTGGATGCGCCAAACTCCGGCTTTGGTATAAAAGGCGGCCTTAACCTGGCTAATGTATACGGCGACGAAGCCGATGCACTTAACCCAAGCTCTCTTACAAGCTTCCATGCAGGAATCTACGCACAGTTTGCCCTTACCGAATCATTTTCGTTACAAGTAGAGGGCCTGTATTCCCGCAAAGGGTATGAGGCAGAAATCGACAATCGTTTTGACTACCTGGAGTTGCCTTTGCTGGCTGTATACAACATTACCGATAACTTTAGCCTGCACCTTGGACCGCAGATAAGTGTAATGATTTCAGCCAAGCAGGACGGCAATGAGATTAACATGGAGAACCTGAACACCTTTGACTATGCCCTGGCAGGCGGCGCTGAAGCCCGTTTCAGAATGTTCAGGGTAGGGGCGCGTTATAACCTTGGTTTTGCCGGACTTTTAGATGATGGCGACACCGGTTTGCCTGTGGGTAAAGAGCTGATGCATCAAGTAGCACAACTTTATGTTGGTATCGGATTTTAAACAATATGAATAGTGAGCAGCAAACAACAGCATTTGTTACTAATACTTACACCAGCTATAGTTCTGATGCTGTTGTTTGCTGCCTGCGATACCAGCATCAAAACTGATGAAGCCGAAGTAGGCGCCCCGGAAATAGCCAGACAGTCCGCTCCTGTTTCAGAAGTTTACCACGTGGATACTGCCAAAAGCAAGCTCACCTGGATCGGGGCCAAAATTACCGGCAGACACAACGGCGTTTTCGAGATAACCTCCGGAGAAATGCACATAATCAACAAAGAGCTAACCGGCGGAAAAATAGACCTGAACATGCGCGGCACCCGGTCTGATGACAGAGCTCTGAACGATGATTCTAATAAAAAGCTAACCACCAACCTTCGATCTGCTAACTTTTTTGATGTGGAGCGTTACCCAACTGCCACATTTATAATTACGGACGTCAGCCCTTACGATAGCACAAACCGTAAACCCATTAGCAAACCACCCACCCTCGACAGCCAGTTGCGTATTAAAGACGCCACCCATTTGCTTACCGGCAACTTAACTATAAAAGACAAAACCAGAAGTGTACGTTTTCCTGCAAAAATTGCCCTGCAGGATAATGTACTGAAAGCCCGCGCAAACTTTAATATAGACCGTACCAAATGGGGCCTTGTATACCGTGCCGATAAATCCATGGGCAACCAGACCATCCGCCCGGAAGTAAACATTGACATAAACCTTGTTGCCAACCGCGCCACCCCTACCCCTGAAACAGCAGCCACCCAACTGCCTTTGATATGCTAAAAGGTCACCCTTTGCGTTTGTAGCTACAGTAACCAACCTTTTTATTATGAGAAAGTACCTTTGCCTGCTGTTGTTTATGCTTTTGTCGGTGGTGGCAAATGCGCAAACCAATACGCTGGCAACGTTTAACCTGCGCCAAAACGAAATACTGAAGATCGGGATGATCGTGCTGGGAGGCTGGGCGCTGCTAAACATTCTTATCGGGAGTTTCAGGCTGATGAAGGCGACGCGCAACAAGCGTTTTTTCTTCCAGATGAATATTTACTGGAACATCGTGAATATGATCATTGCATCGGTGGCATTGTATTCCTTATTAACGCAAGTGCCCGCCACGCAAAGCCTGGCCGAAAGCATTAAACTACATGACTGGTATAAAAAGATACTATACCTGAACATTGGCCTGGATGTAGCTTACCTTTTTCTGGGCCAGTGGCTAAAGGTGCGTTCCAAAACATCTCCTAAAACAGAACAGTTGCTTGGCTGGGGGCAGTCCATCGTTTTGCAGGGCCTCTTTCTGCTGGTGCTGGATATTGTGCTGGCAACTATGCTCGAAAACAGGGCAGCAATACTCTATAGTCTCATCCCTTAAAAAACAAAAAGCCGCGACAGGTGCTCTGTCGCGGCTTTACCTATAGTTTATAGGTTTACTTATTGTTCTTGCCCGTAGCAAACTCCTCTATCATCTTTTTATTGAAAGCCGGAATATCGTCTGGCTTACGGCTGGTAACCAAACCCTGGTCTACTACTACTTCCTCGTCTACCCAGTTGGCGCCGGCATTTTTAAGGTCGGTTTGCAGGGTGTGGTAGCTGGTCATTTTTTTACCATTTACTTTTCCGGTTTCAATCAGGGTCCAGGGGGCGTGGCAAATGGCTGCTACAGGCTTGCCTGAATCCAGGAACTTACCTACAAAATTTACGGCATCTTTATTCACGCGTAGCTTATCCGGGTTCATAACGCCGCCGGGTAGCAGCAGCCCGTCATAGGTATCGGCATTCACTTCGCTCAGCTTTTTATCTACTTTAAATTTCTCGCCCCAGTCAGTGTGGTTCCAGGCTTTTATTTCGCTGTTCTTGTTCGGGGATATAATGTGTGCTTCGGCTCCTTCGTCTTTCAGGGCCTGCATCGGTTTGGTTAGCTCTTCCTGTTCAAATCCTTCTTCTACTAAAACTGCTATCTTTTTTCCTTTAAGTTTATCTGCCATAGTGCTGTGGTTTTAAAATTGGTTTGTACCCCTTTCTAAACGAACTATAGTTTCTTAGGTTAAAAGATTCAACTATAAATAAGCCACTTACCCCTGTCTCGTGAGCCCTTTATATAATTTAAAAAATCTGAATATACCGTTTGGATTTATAGAGAGATAGTTCTTAAGTTTGCATTGTTTAGAATTGATCTAAATAAAGATATGAAAAAGAGCTTTAGCTGGCGAAAACTGTTTAACGATGTGCACCTGTGGCTGGGCATTGGCAGTGGCCTTGTACTATTTATAGTTTGCCTTACAGGCACGATCTACACGTTCAGGTCGGATATTGAGGAAATGCTGGAGCCGGAAAAATACACGGTTGCGGTGCCCGCTAATGCCCAGGCCCTATCCCCGGATATGCTGATCGCTAAACTGGAGCAGGAACAGAAAGGAACAGTTATATCGCTGGAGATTCCGGCTGAAAAGGAAAGCAGTTACCGAGTAAGTATTGCCCCGCCTGTTACGGAAGAGTCAAAAGGTGAAGGCCGTGGCGGCGAGGGCCCAAGACCGACAACTTACTTTGTAAACCCATATACCGGAACTATAGCTGGCACTACCGAAGGCCCTGCTTCGGAGTTTTTTGGCACCGTCATGAAAATGCACCGCTGGTTGCTGCTGGGTGATAGCGTGGGCCGTATTATAGTTGGTATCGCTACCATTATTTTCACGTTCCTGTGCCTGACCGGGCTTGTGCTGTGGTGGCCCCAAAAAATAAAGAACTGGAAGCAAGGCTTTAAAGTGAAGACCGGTGCCAACTGGAAACGCATTAACCACGACCTGCACAACACCTTCGGCTTTTATGCTTTTATATTACTGCTGATCATGTCGCTAACGGGCCTTTGCTGGTCGTTTGAGTGGTACCGCGAAGCACTGGGCAAAGTAATGGGCGCCGAGGTATTTAAGGGCCGCAAAGAAAAACCACTGTCCAGTTTTGCCGCCGCTGATGCGACCACCTTATCTGCCGAAGATTTTATAGTTAAAGCCAACGCCCTGCTGCCCTACCAAGGTAACCTGCGTATTTCGCTACCAGATAATGACACCACCGCTGTAGTTATTACAAAGAGCCAGGCCGGGTTTTTAGCCCTGAATGCATCTGATAAAGTACAGCTGGACCAGCACAATGGCCAGCCGCTTAAAGTTGATATTTTTGCCGACAAGCCTTTGAACGAGCAGATCATATCGCTGATTAAGCCGCTGCACCTGGGCGATGTATATGGTACGTTCTCTAAGATACTCTACTTCCTGGCCTGCCTTATCGCCACCAGTTTACCGGTAACCGGCACTATTATCTGGATAAACAAGCTAAACAAAAAAGGAAAGAAAAAGCTGAAGGCAAGAACTATAGCAACAGCATAAACTATAGTTGCCGGTTAATCTTCTTCGCTTTATAGCAAGCTATAGTTAATAACCTTAAAGCACCTGTCATCTGGTTGGCAGGTGCTTTTTTGTTACCAGTTATACCGGTGTAAGCGGGTGTACTCGTGTAAAAACGTAGCTATATCGGAGCTTATATTATAGGATCTAATCTATAGTTCAGACAGTTGTTCGATTATAATATTCCCTGCGGCCAAGTACTCTATTTTTATAGAATTATAGTAAATAATTGATATATTGTATACTGCAAGCTGTTACCTTTTGGTAATACTTAAAATTACTTCGCCTATAGTGCAGATATATATGCTTTAGGTTATCCGGGAGTTGATGGTAATAAAAACAACAATGAGACGAAAGCTTATACTCTTACCCTTACTTCTAGTCCTAGGTGGAAGTGCTTCTGCTCAATCATTTTTAGAAGTGTATGAAGCTTACCAAACTAAAAAATAAATGCTGTAAGGTCAGCTAAAAGTAGAAAGCTTTTTAAAAGAGTGCTTTCAGAAAGAATAGCCCAACTTGATTCAGTTTTCAGAAACCACAAAATCAAAACAGGTTATGACTTTAACAACGCTGATACAATTAACATCATCATTCAAACAAGCATTGAGAGTAACTATAGCAGCGTCATAATCTGGAACTTCAAGGACACAATTTCCTACAGAGAAGATGTAAAAGTGGAAGTAACCGGAAAGGAGAAGAAGATTACTGTGTATGCGCCTTTCCTTGACAAAAATGAGCATGGAATCTCTATTAGCCCAGACAGAGATTCACTAGTTGTATTGGCAAGTATAGGGACTTTTGAGAAAGCTCTGCAGATGGCAGAAGACCATCCTATATTCGATGGAGCTATCTCTAATATTATAAAGGCAGAGAAAAGGAATGGACGTTATTTTATCAGAAACAAATATCTTCCTCCTTTTGGTTTTATCAGAAATAGCAATAAAAAATAATAGCGATGAAAGAATTAGCTGTCTTGGTTATTTGTGTCTTGTGCTCGTTTTCTGGGTTTGGCCAGGACAATAGTGGAGTTAGGAAATTTTCAGATACAGAAAAGGCAATCATCCGGTACAGAACTCTCACTCAGCAAGCATGGGAGGCAAATAATGAAAAGCTAGCTCTTAGCTACATGGATTCTGTAAAAATCAGCATTGTTGGCTCCTATGTAGACAGTCACACGTTTAAGACAATGGGCGATAAGAAAGTAAGCCTAGAGAGCCTTAAGAAACCTGTGCTATTGATTACCTCTGCCACGTGGTGCGCTCCCTGTATCGGGGAGATCCTTGCCCTGAATAAAGTAGCTGAGGAGTACTCGGATAGAGTAGACTTCTTGGTATTGTTCCACGATGCAAAAAATGAGAAGTTAGAAAAAGTTGTGAAGCAGTATGGAAACGCAGTTTCGGTTGTAGCTTCAGAAAAGAAAGAAGAAGATCCGCATACACTCGATATTGCTGGCTTTAGGCACATCACAGGGTATCCAACGAATTACTCCATTGACAGAGAAAGAAGAATCATTGCCTACTCGCAAGGAGCCGCAGTTGCCAGGACCTATGATAATGGGAAAGGAGAAACGATTACGATCACAAAGGAAAGAGCCGATGAGCTCAACTATATCCGGCTAAAGGAAGAAGTGGAGCACTTAATTACCAAAAGCTACTAACACGGTACGGGCTACGCCTCGTTCACCTTATATACAAGTCCGTTAGGCTAGATTTAAAGTCCCAAGCAGTGCTATAGTATAACCAAATCAAAATAATTATAACAACCTAAAACAATGGAAAAAACAGTGATTACCATCACGGCTACAATCGCAGCAGGCATCAGCAAAGTTTGGGAGTATTATACCAACCCCGTGCACATAACCCACTGGAATTTTGCCACGGAAGACTGGCAATGCCCGAGAGCTGAAAACGACCTGCGCGTTGGCGGAAAATATAATGCAAGAATGGAGGCCAAAGACGGAAGTTTCGGTTTTGATTTTGAAGCGGTTTATGAGGAAGTAGTAGATCAGAAAAAACTAACCTATACTTTAGCCGACGGAAGACAGGTGACCACTGAGTTTAAAGACCTGGACGGCACCACAAAAGTAACCACCACCTTTGATGCGGAAAACGAAAACGATGTGGAAATGCAGCGCGCCGGCTGGCAGGCAATACTGGATAACTTTAAAAAGTACGTTGAAACAAACTAACAGCCCGAAACTATAACAGACCCCGGAACCAGCAAACCAAACCATGCATCCCATCCTCAGAAACATTTTAGCAGTTATTGCCGGCATTGTTACCGGCAGCATCGTAAACATGGGCCTTATCCAGGTAAGCGGTTCCATTATTCCGCCACCAGACGGTGCAGATGTTACCACCACCGAAGGCTTAAAAGCAGCCATGCATTTATTCGAGCCGAAGCATTTTATTTTTCCATTTCTGGCACACGCGCTGGGCACTTTTGCAGGGGCTTTTGTAGCAGCTATAGTTGCCGCAACCCATAAACTCAGATTGGCATTGGCGGTAGGTGTATTTTTCCTGGCCGGAGGCATTGCCAGCGTATTTATGCTTCCTTCGCCAACCTGGTATACTATAGTTGATCTAACTGCAGCCTACCTCCCGATGGCCTGGCTGGCAGGCAAACTGGTAACCAGAAAAAGCAGATCTGCACGCCAGGCAAACTTAGCATAACTAACCTACGCATGGCCAGCCGTTACAGCAGCTGGAAACAAACATCAAAAACAAATGAGCCAGAAACTGAACAAGAACAGGTATGTTGCCTTCCTACGTGGCATAAATGTAGGTGGCAAGCATAAAGTACCGATGGCGGAGCTTAAAACGGAGATGGAAAAACTGGGATTCGGGCATGTAGAAACACTGCTAAACTCCGGGAATGTTATTTTTGATGCTACGCCTGCTCCGGAAAAAGAATTAGAAACTATAATTGGCAATAGTCTTGAAAAAGCTTTCGGCTTCCCGATACCTGTTTTGGTTCGGGATGCTGAAGTGATAGCAGATTTACGTCAAAATAATCCTTTTCAGGAAGTAGAAGTTACCAAAGACACCCGCCTTTACATTTCCTTTCTGAAAGAGAAGCCTGCAAATGACTTAACTAACCCGTGGGCCACAGCAGACGGAGCTTTCCAGGTACTGGAAGTGCGGGATAGAACAATATGCAGTGTACTGGACCTTGCAATTACCCAAACCACAAAAGGGATGGGTGAACTGGAGGCACTTTTCGGCAAAAGCATGACCACCAGGAACTGGAACACGATAGATCGTATAGCAGCTAAAATGTAAAATGGCAGCCTTACTTATCCCTTCTCCCATCTAACTATAACACTACGCATACAAAGCTATAGTTTCTTTTTAACATCAGCTGGCAATGGCAGGCCGGATGGTTGTATTATGCCGATTTCCTTATTTTGCTGTTCACTAAAAAAGCGCTTATGCTTCATGCCGGCTTCGCGGGCCTCTACTTCAAACTTGTTGTTATAGTATCCTACCCGCCACGATTCTTTCAGGTAAAGCCACAAAAACCGGAAAAAGCCATGCTCCTGAAATTGTCTGATGTGGCACAGCTCATGCTCAAACCAGCCTTTGTCTTCTAAAAAAGTCTGCCTGTCTACGCCGCTCAGGTGTATACTTTTGCCCAGTACCATGGCTACGTTCCGGCTCTTTAAAACCATGCAGGCAATACGGGCAAAAGGCGATCGTTCTACAATTTTATAGTTCATTTTTCAGGCAATCAATTTTATAACTTTTATACTTCGGTTTTAAACTATAACAACATCCTAGAGGACTAACGGTGTCTAACCATGGGTGAATACACCTTATTTACAGGCGAATATGCAAAACCCCTCATTTGCCTGTTAAAAATTTTGCACTTATCTTTGCCCAAAGCAGCATTAAACAAAATACCATTATACTGTTTAAAGCCAATTTTGGAGTAGAAAAGCTGCTTAAATAAGGTGAAACTGTTTACCCGCGCGGTGCGGGAGCTAACTAGCCAAACCCTATGAAAAAAACCATCATACTAAGTATACTGGCGACTTTGTCGCTTGTTCTGTCATACTTCTACGAAGTTACGCCTGCTGAGTCGGCGGACCTGCCTGCACCGGTTGCAACTATAACACCTTACGCCATTAATTCAGGCGAAGACCTGACCAATGCCCTGCTCCTGAAAGCTCCTTTGGTAACCCTGCCGGAGCCTGAACCAAAGCCGGAACCTGAATCGGAGGCATTTTACTCTAAAAAGCTGCGCATGCAGTTTGACACCAGCAAAAACAAAGACCTGATTCAGACAGTGGCCAGTTGGCTAGGCACTCCTTATAGTTATGGACGTGGCTCTAAAAATGGCACCGACTGTTCCGGTTTCGTAACCAGCATTTACCGGGACGTATATGGCATTAAGTTAAGCCGCAGTTCGCAGTCTATGTACCAGGATGTGAGGCGTGTAAAGAAAGACAACCTGCGCACAGGAGACCTGGTTTTCTTTAAGCGCGGACCAAAGCAGCCGATCTTCCATGTGGGCATCTACCTTAAAAACGGCAAGTTCATACATTCTGCTACCAGTGGCGGTGTAATGGTAAGCTCGCTTCAGGAACCTTTCTACCGGAAGAACTACTACGCCGCCGGCCGTGTAAATTAAGCAGCCTAAACTATAGTTTATAAGCCTTGCAGCTACCTGCGGGGCTTTTTTATTTACTATAGTTACAACAATTTTATATCCGGTAAGTATAGGAAGGTTAGCATTACTTTAACCAACTTTGTACCCGCAAAACAGCAACCAGAACCCCGTAAATCAGTAACACAAACAGGCATTACAACTATAACCTATGGATAACCAGGCACCCGACGGCAAAAACATATCCCAAAGCTCGATATTTAAGACCCTGCTGGCAAAAGCTGAAAGATATCTGAAGCACCCTGCAGAAGTGACCAAGCTCCTGAACGAGGCTTTTAAGAAAGCTACGGCTAAAAAAGTGTAGGCACCCTGGCCGCCGAAGCCTGGGAAAACCTGCAACTACTATCGCGCATGATAAAAGCCGCAGTGGCCGGCGACTACAAAGGCATACCCACTACAACACTGGTAGGTGGCGTGGCGGTAATCCTTTACTTTATTATGCCTATTGATATTATCCCGGACTTTATACCGGTAATTGGTTTGCTGGATGATGCCAGCCTACTTGCCTGGTTTATGACAACTATAAAAACAGAGCTCGACCGCTTTAAGGACTGGGACATAATGCACCAGGAACAGCAGCGCCAGGCGGCTCATAACAGCGCACCCCATAACGCCGACAGCTCTTTTGGCACCCCAAAATACAGCGACCGCTCCGGCGATAACGTAGAAGTAGACAGACATACTGAATTGTAATTCTTAAACTACTATACCTATGAAACCAGAAAACAAAAACCAGAACCCGGAAAACAAGGCAACCAAAAAGCAGTCACAAGACCCTGAGGTTGCCGGAACAGGCAAAGCTAACAAAGAACCGACACTACGGTCTTATACAACCGATAGCAGCCGTTCGCACAAAAGCCGTCACGACGATATGGCAACAGGCGGTAACATCCGCTAACTATAAGTAAACTATAAAAAGCCTGCCACTTAAAACCGGCAGGCTTTTTTGTGCTTTTACAAGCCAACGCAGTGGCTTTTACACTTGTAATAACTATAGATTTGAGCGCTCAAAACCCTTATAATATAGTACAATTCAAATACACAGATTTAAATAAAAAGAGAAAAAAGACCGCTATATATTGGATTGCTAAGGCAATAATTATCTATATTTGATCGAAAGATTTTGTATTTTAACTTTTAGCCAAGGTGCCTACAACTTTTTTAAAACTCTCGTCTGTCAATGTTCACATCGACGGCATCGGGAAAGTCTTGATAGAGCGCAGCGATAAAGCCAAGCGCATTAGTATTAGCGTAAGGCCTCTGAAAGGTATCAGAGTGGCCGTGCCTCCCCATATCAGCTTCGATAAAGCCGAACAGCTTATCTATACCAAAGCCGATTGGATAAAGGAGCACCAGACCCGCATGCAGGAGCAGGAAACAAAGGTCACCACTTACGATCCTGATACAGAGTTTAAAACCAGGTTCCATACGCTCCGGTTACTTACCCACGCCCAGTATAATATGCGCTGCGTGATAGAAGGTGGCTACGTTAATGTATTTTACCCTGCCTTTAAAAATGCCAGCGAGCCTGAGGTACAGAAGTTTATCCGCAAATCGATAGAGGAAACGTATCGCAAAGAAGCGAAAGAGTATCTGCCGCAACGGGTTGCTTTCTTTGCCGAACGTTTTGGATTTGAATACCAGACGGTGTTTATCAAAAATGCGAAAAGCCGCTGGGGAAGCTGCTCACACACCAACAACATTAACCTGAACCTGCACCTGATGCGCCTCCCCGACGCCCTGTGCGACTACGTGATTCTGCATGAACTGGCACACACGGTAGAAAAGAACCACGGCCCCCGCTTCTGGAAACTGCTGGATAAAGTTTGCGGCAACTCCAAAGCCCTCGATAAAAAGCTGAAAGATTACCGTATCTCCATTTTTTAAAGCACTGTTATTGATTATACTGTTACTATAGTAAGCTATTATTCATAAAACTCCCTTGCCTGCCTTGTATTGTATATGGGTAAGCAAGGGCGTTTTTATTTAGGGTTGAGGTATAGTTTTATAGCTCATAACGCTGGCGCAAGTCCCCTGACTCGTGACTTAGGATGGGATTAAGTCTCCTGACTCAACTGGCCTAGCAGGGACAGGCATTGTCTAAACCGGGATTAAGGAAGATTTAAAGGATTTCTGGGATAAAGGGAATTACTATAGTTTAGGTTATAGTTCTATAGTTGGCATTTTACCCCTTCCCAGCCTTCCCCTTTTATCGAGGGCCCTACCCCCAGAACAGGGGAAGGAGTTTTCGAGTTGTCGCTATAGTTTGCTTTATCGTTTTATAGTTGCTGCTGTAACCCACCCCTACCCCTCCTGGGAGGGGAATTTCGGCTATTGTTATAGTTTAGCTATGGTTCTATAGCTTGGGTTTCAACAACCTACTTTACGTTCTCGCGGGACGCAAGCGAGGGCATTAAAGAGGTTGAATTTAATAGAATGAAACGACCCTGCCCCAAGCGGACAATTCTGCTAAGCTATAGTTTACGCTATATATGCTATAGTTCTATAGTTACCGTTTGTCATCCCCCTACCCCCTTCGAAGGGGGACTTTTCTGCTGCAGCTTCCCTAACTGTCATTCCGACCAGCGGGAGAAATCTGAATGAGCTATTTTTACTTATCATGAGCAGGACAGGTTTACCTGTCCCTACGAAACTACCACCACGATAAAGCGATGTAACTATAGCTTTTCCTTTAAACTATAGAGTTACTATCGAGCTGATCGCAGTCTTTGGGTTGAGCGCCTTTGCTTTGTTGCGGTGCCGCAAGGCAACACGAGGTACGAGTGTAGCAAGAAAGCAGCAGCGCGATGCCCTTATCGAGGGCCCCTACCCCCAAGACGGGGCCTCCCGGCCGTGAGGGCACCAAAGCCAACTATAAAACAGTAGGCTAGTAAAGCTCCCAGGATTAAAGAAGGCTATGGAAGAAAAGGCTTGGTTCAGATAGTAAAGCAGTCAACTATAGCACTCAGATTTCTCTTGACATCGAAATGACAAAAGAGAAACTATAGAACAATTATAACCCCTCACAGCTACGCTGGCTCTTTTTGACTCACGTCTCAAGAATGCTCGAAATGACAACTAATAAAAATAATGATCAACTAAAATGGCTTTAAACTATAAAAGGCGGGAATTACCCGCCTTTTATAGTTTAAAATGTAAAACTGTTATGCCGCTACCAGGTCCGAATGATCAGCCACATAGGTTACAAAGTCTCCAACCGTGTTAATCGGAACTTCATCCGGAATAACAATGTGGTACTTCTTTTCAAGGGCAAGAATAATATCAACTACATCCAGCGTATCAAAACCGAGCTTTTGCTCCAGGCTCACATCGCTTTTCAAACGGGATGGCTTTACTTTTTTTGTTCTGCTAATGATGCGGATAACCTCCTGCTCAATAGCTTTATCTGTTGTAATCATGGGTACTATTAATATGTGTATTCTCTAACTTTACCATTCACAGGCAATTCGTCCTGCTTTATTTTTAAGGCTGCGGCGCGCTTCTTTTTACCGATCAGCCTGTCTTTTAATTTCTCATTCAGCAAGTACATGACCGGCACTATAAGCAGCGTCACGATCGTCGCAAATCCCAGGCCAAAAATGATGGTCCAGGCCAGCGGGCCCCAAAAAGCTGCACTTTCGCCACCCATAAAAAAGTTCGGTTTAAACTCCGTAAACAAAGTATAGAAGTTAAGGTTGATGCCCAGCGCCAGTGGCACCAGCCCCAGTATAGTTGCCGTGGCTGTAAGCAGCACCGGGTTAAGGCGCGTTTTACCGGCTTCTACTATCGCCTCCTTCAGTTCCTTTCCTTCTTCCAGCAACAGGTCTGTAAACTCAACTATAAGGATACCGTTCTTCACCACTATACCAGCCAGCGCCACTATACCCACGCCCGTCATAACTATAGACGCATCCATTTTAAAGATCGAGAAGCCCAACAGCACCCCGATAATGGAGAACAGTACTTCTGATAGGATGATAAATGGTTTGGATACCGAGTTGAACTGCGTAACCAGGATCAGGAAGATGATGAAGAACGCTGCTACCAGCGCCAGTAACAGAAACTGGAACGTTTCCTGTTGCTCTTCCTGCTGGCCGCCCATGCGCACTTCGTAACCCTCCGGCGTCTGGAAATTCTGCAGCGATTGCTCTATCTGTTGCACCACTTCGTTGGCGTTGTACCCGGCCAGCACATTCGACTCTAAAGTTACGACACGTTTCAGGTTTTTTCGCTTAATACCGCCATAAGTTGTGCCATATTCTATGGTTGCCACCGACGATAATGGTATCTGGCGCACCTGGCCTGAGTTCATGTCACGGAACGTAATGCGGGAGTCCAGCAGGGCATCTATGTTTTTGCGGTAAGGCTCTGCATAACGCACCTGTATCGGGTATTCGTCTTCGTCGAGTTTAAATTTAGAAGCTTCTCTGCCAAAAATAGCTGTTCTTATCTCCTGCCCTATCTGGGCGGTGCTGATGCCCTCGCGGTTGGCACGTTCCCGGTTAATGTTGATCACAATTTCCGGCTTGCTGTCTTCCAGGTCCGATTTCAGGCCTTCAATTCCTTCAATCTGCTGGTTACTGATAAACTGCTCCACATTTTTAGACAGCGCGATCAACTCCGGAAACTCTTCGCCAGATATCTCGATACTGATCGGTTTACCAACCGGCGGGCCGTTCTGTTCTTTATCCACGGTAATTTCCGCACCTGGTATCCCTTTCACCGACTCCCTTATCTCGCTCAGATATTCCGAAGTGGTTTTATCGCCGGTGCGGTCCATAAACTCTACAAAAGCTACCGTTACTTTGCCTTTATGCGATTGTGCGGTAGTGCTGCGGTCGTTCTGGTCGCCGGCGCCAATCGCCACGTTCGAAATAACCGACTCTACATCCGGATTCTTTTCGCCGATCACTTTATAAATTCGCTTCTCTACTACCTGTGTTACCGAGTCTGTTACTACCTGGTCGGTACCTACCGGCATCTGGATATAAGCATACACAAAGTTCGGATCGCTGTCGGGGAAAAATACCACCTTTGGCGAGCGCACGGCCACCAGTACTATAGAAAGAATCAGCAGCCCGAAGATGCCCGCAAATACCCCGACCGGTCGCCACCCTACCAGCATCCAGCGCAGCAATCTCTCATAGCCAGCCATAAACCTAGGCAGCGTGTTGTTCTGGAATTGGTTGATCAGCCCGGTGAAAACAAAGCGGTTAAGGGTTACCAATATTACACCAAGCATGATCAGGTTAGCCGTACCGAACGAGCCGATTATGTAGAAAATAATGGCTACTGCCACAATCACTCCTATAATGATCAGGAAGCGTTTGTTGCTTTTTGCTGTCGGAGCGGCGTGGTCCTTTTTCATAAAAGAAACCGCAAACACCGGGTTGATGATGAAAGCCACCAGCAACGACGCCATCAGGGTTACGATAAGCGTGATAGGCAGGTAGAACATAAATTCACCCACTATACCCGGCCAGAACAGCAGCGGAAAGAAAGGCGCTATAGTTGTAAGCGTGCCCGCCAATACCGGCACAAACACTTCGCCGGCAGCCACTTTTGCCGCTTTAATTACGGGCAGGTTAGAGTTATGAAAGATACGGTGCGTGTTCTCGATCACCACAATGGCATCGTCCACTACTATACCCAAAGCCAGCAGAAAGGCAAACAGCACGATCATGTTCAGCGATACGCCCATTGCATCGAAAAGCAGGAAGGCCACGAACATGGAGATTGGCACCGACAACCCCACAAAAATGGCGTTGGTGGTACCCATAAAGAACATCAGGATTATAGTTACCAGCACAAACCCGATGATGATGGTGTTGATCAGGTCGTTTAGCGTGTGCCTGGTTTGGGTGGCTTGTTCGCCGGTAACCGTTACTTTCAGGTCTGATGGCAGCACCGTGCCTTCCATTTCGCTCAGCAGGTCATCTATTTTGTTTGATGCCTCGATCAGGTTTTCGCCGCTTCGCTTGATCACGTTCAGGGTAATTACCGGGGCATTATCCAGGCGGGCAAAGCTTTCCTGCTCTTCAAAACCCTCTCTTACGGCAGCAATCTCCTTTAACCGGATGTTGGCACCGGGCACTGACTTCACCACAATATCGCCGATCAGGTTCGGGTCTACGTACTGGCCCACCACGCGCACCGAGCGTTTCATTTCGCCCACGGTTACATTACCGCCCGAAAGCGTCATGTTTTCCATGGCAATGGCATTGGCAATATCGTTGAAGGTAACCTTGGCGGCCTGCATTTTATACATGTCCACATCCACCTGCACTTCCTTATCCAGGGCGCCGGCCATGTCCACGCGGGTTATCTCGCTCAGCGACTCAATACGGTCCTGTATGTCTTCAGCATAGTTCTTCAGCTGGTCCAGGCTATAGTTACCCGACACGTTTACCTGCATGATCGGGAACTCCGAGAAGTTGATATCTTGCACGCTTGGCTCCTGGTCCAGGTCGGTAGGCAAGTCAGAGCGCGCCTTGTCCACGGCATCTTTTACCTGCTGCTTCGCTTCCGACACATCCACGTCGGTGTTAAACTCCACCACTACCATCGAGAAATCCTGGATGGAATTGGATGTGATCTTTTTAACTCCGGAGATAGATTTTATTTCCTTCTCGATAGGCCGTGTCACCAGGTTTTCCATATCCGTGGGCGATGTACCGGGATAAATGGTGCCCACAAACACGGTCGGGATCACGATGTCGGGGAAGTTCTCTTTCTGGATGTTGATGTAGGCAAAGATACCCCAGACCGAGAGGATCAGCGTGATGATGTAGATGCTGGTTTTATTATTGACAGCCCAACTGGTTGGTTTAAACTCTTTCATAGTTTCAGGAATGTAGGGTTTATTTCTGGCTCAGGCTGCTGCCGGCAGGTTGCTCAAACACAACAGGCTGGCCTTCGTTCAGGCTTTGGTAGCCGGCGGTAATTACCTGGTCGTTGGCTGCCAGTCCGCTCAGCACTTCGGTTTTGCCCTTGTAGGTCTGGCCCGTCTTTATCTCGCGCTTGGCTGCCACGTAGCCGTTGCCTTCTTTTTTAGCCACATACACGTACTCCGATTTCTCGTCTTTCTGCACCAGGTTAACCGGCACCACAATAGTCTTATCGTTGCTATAGTCCCGGATGCGCACCACTGCTACCAGGTTAGGGCGCAGCTCTACGGCTTTGGCATCTTTTAGCTTGAGCTCTACGGCAAATGTGCGGCTGGTCGGGTTAATGAAATTGCCCACTACATTCACTGTCGTCTCTACTTCTTTATTCAAATCCGGGAAATAAACTATAGCCTTATCGCCTTTACTGATATGTGTCAGGTAAGCTTCAGACACTTCGGCCACAATTTTGCCACCGGCAATGTTTACTACCCTGATGATGCCCACGCCCGGCGCTACTGCTTCGCCCGCATTCGGAATCACTTCATCTACCACACCGCTAACCGGGGCTTTCACATTAAACTGATCGCGTTGCTGCTGCAGGGCTGCCAGGCTACGTTCGAGCGCTTCCTTGTTATTCTTGGCGGTCAGGAACTGCATTTCGGTACCGATCTTCTGGTCCCACAGGTTTTTCTGTTTTTCGTAGGCGATGCGGGCCAGATCCAGGCGGGTGCGTAATTCAGCAAGGTTCTGTTCCAGTACCTGTGCATCTATAGTTGCCATCGTCTGCCCTTTGCTTACACGGTCGCCGGGCTGCACGCGCACGCTGGTTAGCACACCCGGCACACGGGCACTTACCAGTACATTCTGGTCAAACGTTACCTTGCCCTGCATTTCCAGGTAGTGGCTAAAGGTATCCGGCTGCACTGTCGCCACCGACACCGGCACTGTTTTCTTCGGCTTGTTTACCTTTTTGCCTTCGGCTTTAAGTTGTACTTCCAGGTCGGCTATCTGCTTTTCTATAGTTGCCTGCTGCTCGCGCAGATCAGCTAACTGGGCTTCCTTGTCTTTTTTTCCGCAGCCGGCAAGGCCAAGTATTAGCGCTATAGTTGCGATGCCTATAAAGCGGGTCATTTTCAGTTCTGTCAGGTTTTTCATGGTTTTATTTCGTGGTCAGGGTGCCGTTGGCTTTTTCTAAATTTACTTTGGCTATCAGGGCGTCGTAGATGGCGGCGTAATAATTGGTTTGCGCCTGGCGCAGATCGGTTTCGGCGGTTATCACTTCCAGGTTAGAGCCCACACCTTCCTGAAACTTGATCTTAGCCACACGGGCTATACTTTCGGCCAGCTCCAGGTTCTCCTGCTGCGATTTCAGTACATCCAGTGAGTTAGTAAGTTCTGTGGAGGCTTGCTCAAGCTCCAGTTCTATGCTTTGGCGCAGTGTCTCGAAGCCGTATTTTGTGTTTTCTAACCTGAGTTTGGCCTGCTGCGCCTGGTAATGTCTTCTGAGCCCGTCGAAAATCGGTACCTGGAATTGCGCGCCAACATAACCGAAGTCGAACCAGTTGCGGTCTGTGGTATTGTTGGCACCGGCGCGTACATTCATGATATCCGAAAACGACTCCCCGACACCACTATAGCCGTAGCGGGCGTTCAGGTATAGTTTAGGCAGGTAACCGGAATTGATGTTGCGCACATCCAGGACAGCCAGGTCGCGCTGTGTTTCCAGGATGGAGTATTCGATGCGGTTGCTATAGTTAAAGTTCTGTGTGCTGGACTGGGTAACGCCTACCTCCACTTCGCTTAACTTGTCGGTTAAAACTATAGCCTGGTTTTGTGGCAATCCCATCTGAAATTTCAGCAGGTTCTCGCTTAACTGCATCAGGCGATCGGCTTTTTGCTGCTCTACTTTCAGGTTGTTGTACGATACGCGCAGGCGGTCCACATCCAGCTGTTCGGCCACACCATTCTGAAACATGATGCGGGTCTGGCTCAACAGCGTATCCAGGCGCACCAGGTTCTGGTTCAGGAGCTCAATCCGCTCCCGGTTTACCAGCACACCATAGTAGGCTTTGCTAACCTGTTCGGCTATATCGATCTCGGATTGGGTAGTGGTTTTGCGCGATAGCTCGGTGTAAGTTTTAGCAGCCTTCAACCCGATCAGGTAAGACCCGTCAAACAATAGCTGGCTGCCGGTTACAGTTGCAGAGCCGGTGTAAGGGCGTACAAACGTAATGACCTGCAGGCCTTCTTCACCAGGGCGTGGCTTCGGGGTAGAATAAGTTGGTGCAAGCGTAATCGGCTGGCCGGAAGCCAGTTGCTCCGGTGTAATAACGAACGGATCAAGCACTTTTGGCGCTCCACCGAAATCTTTCGGGTCCAGTAAGGTTTTCTGCTGTATAAAGTTATTGCCTACTTCAACAGCCGCGTTTAGCTGCGGCAAACCCATCGCCCTGATCTCGCCGGTTCTGGCTTTGGCAATTTTCTCCTCATTCTGTACTGCTTTTAAGCTGGCTCTGTTTTGCAGGGCATAATCTATACTTTGCTGCAGGCTAAGCGGCATGGCTTCCTGGGCCTGCAACTCCGAAAAGCTGAACAGTGCCAGTAGTGCAGCCAGTAGTGTACTTCCTTTTTTCATGTTTTATTCTGGTCAGGTAGTAGGTTATTCTTCTTCTTTTATCTGCTTCAGCTCGTTTATCAGTTTGTGCCCTTTCAGGGTGGCTAAACCCAGCATGTAGTGCTCCAAGGTTGCTAACTGCACGCGCTTCAGGTCGTATTTATGTGGCGGAAAAAGCACGGGGTTAAAGGGCAACTCCACCTGTACCAGGCGTACTTTGGCCATCACTTCCACATCCAGGTCTTTGCGGTAAAGGCCTTCTTTCATGCCGCGCAGCAGGTTCAGCTTTATCTTTTCAAACATATAGTCGTCGCGGTGCTGCATCCATAGTTTAAAAGCCTCAGGGTGGTATTTCTGCAGGTCATGGAAAACGGAAGGGTGAAACTGGTTAAAGAGCTCGCGCGTCATGGCCATGATGTTAAAAAGCTCCTCGATCGCATTGGCAGAGTCCTGAAAGTGCACTTCACAACGCTGCTGCATATCCTCCAGGTAAGCACCTGTAGAGGCCACCACAATTTCATTCTTGTTCTCAAACCATTTATAGATCGTTTTTTTCGACATCGCCAGGAACTGCGCAATATCATCCATCGACACGCTTTTAATGCCCCGCTGGCAAAACAGCTGGAAAGCGGTGCAGGAGATCTTAGTCTTGGCGTCGGTTCTTTCTTCTATCTCGCTAGTACTCATAATGGCGCAAAACTATGGAAACGTTTTTTATATCCAAAGTTTCCGGAGGGGTATTTTGTTTACAGAAAAGCGCATAAAGTTCTCATTTCCAGCTAAATTGCAAAAACCTATAGTTGTCTGTTTCTGTACTGATTTTCTGATAAACTCCTGTGTTATAAAGACTAACACCCGAATAAACTATAGGAATGCCAAACCAGGTACTTCACTAAACCGGTGTTGCAACACAGAAGATTACTACAAAAAAATTTACAGCCCCAGCACAGTTCGCAGCTTTGTATACCCGCTCTTACTCAGCGGGATGCGCACGCCGTTTTTGAGCAGGGCCACATGGCCGTCCTTTTCCAGAGGCTCTATGCGGGTGAGTTGGGCGATCGGGATCATAAAGGAACGGTGCACCCGTACAAACTGCGCCGGGTCGAGCGCCTGTTCGTAATAGCCCATCGTCTTCTTTTTCAGGAAAAGGCCGTCTTTGGTGTGGATCTTTACATAATCGTCGTAGGCTTCCAGGTGCAACACATCCTGAACAGGTATTATCCGGATGTCGTTACCGGCTTTTACTACAATGCGCACGCGTTCTTCGGGTTGTTTGGCGGGTACTTCGTTCAGGTCTATAGTTGGTTTGTCTGCCGTTTCTATAGTTTGCTTTTCCTGCCACTTTTTAAGGGCCGCATTAAACCGCTCCTGGCTGAATGGTTTTAGCAGATAATCAACAGCATTGGCTTCAAAGGCTTTCAGGGCATAGTTATCAAAAGCGGTAGTAAAGATCACGCCCGGCTGCTGCTCTACCAGTTCCAGCATCTCGAAGCCATTTATTTTGGGCATTTGTATGTCCAGGAAGATCAGATCAGGCTGGTGTTGCTTAATGGCTTTTATACCTTCAAATCCGTCACCACACTCCTGAACTATAGTTACATCCGGGTGCTGTTGCAGATACTCGGCAACTATGCTTCGGGCCAGCGGTTCGTCATCAATTATGAGGCACTTGATCATAGTTTTGTGGTATGGTTACGGTGGTGGTAAATTGGTTTTCGTGCTGCTGGGTTTGTACCAGGTCGGGGCGGGCATAAAGCAGGTATAGCCTGCGCTGCACCGAGTTCAATCCGAAGCCTGTTCCTTCCTGCGCCTGCGAGGCATCCGCATCAAAAGGGTTCTGTACTTGGATAATTAATCCTTCTCCTGCTCTGTCAGCTTTTATACTTATCGTGGTATCGCCGGTGGTGCCGTAAAGGCCGAACTTAATCGCATTCTCTACCAGCGGCTGCAGCAACAGAGCTGGCAGTTGTAAGGCCCTGGCATCTTCCGATACTTCCACTATAGTTTGCAGCCGGTGCCCGAAACGCACTTTTTCGATCGCCAGGTATAGTTCCAACTGTATTAATTCTTCGGCAAGGGTTACGTGTTGCTGGTTTTCCTTACGTATGGTGCCCCGCAAGAAATCGGATAGTTGCTGCACCATGGTTCTGGCCTGCTCCGGCCTGCTCCCAACTAACGCGCTGATTGAATTAAGGCTGTTAAACAGAAAATGTGGCTGCAATTGCTGGCGCAAGGTATAAAGCTCGGCTTCGCGGGCCAGTTTTTCGGTGGCGGCTTTTCGTTCTTCGTGCTGGCGCTGCTCTTTAGTATAAAACCAGAACCAGTTTATCAGCAATAATAACAACAGCAGTAACCACCCAAACACCAGCCGCATCGGCAACGAATCAGCCACAAAATCAAGGTATAGCTCATTGGCTACCAACCTATTAACCAGGAAACCATAAACCAACGTGCAGATACCGGCCAGGCCTAAGCTCCAGGCCAGTAGCATTACTCCCTGGCGCAAGGTGGGCTGATAATAGCGCAAGCCCGTGCCTGCTGCATAACCCGCTATAGTTAGCAATGCATTGTAGAGCAGCGCATCTTTTAAAGTCAGGCTCAGGTTATAGTTAGCCGGCAATAATACCAGCACAAACACGCCCGACCAGAAAGCCGCCCACGCCACATATAACCAGACCACTCTTGTTGGAGCCATCGCTTGCAGCAGTCTAAATTAGTAGCTCTTGATATCCAGGCCGCCAAAAAGCGCAGTACCTTTTATAATAAGCACCTTGTTTGGATCATAGCCGCCGGGCAGCATCATGCGCTTATCCGATACGCCACCCAGAATAGCTACTACTTCAGAGCGTACTTCCCAGTGTGGGGGTATAATCAGCGAAGTACCTCCAAAGATCTGCGTCGTGTCCAGCACAACCGGGTGCTGTATGTCGGCCTGCGAGAAATTAAGCTCGTTGCCGCCGAACACGCTTACCACTTCGCCGCCTTTAAAATTTTTAGACAGGATGTTGCGCTTTACACCACCTAAAATGGCCGTCGAGTTTACATAGTCGTCTCCGGAAGCACCTGCATCACCGGCAAACGTATTTTCGGTGGTGGTAGCAGTAGGAATCTCCCTGTGCGGGTGGGTTTCTGATATACCTGTTGTGTAGTAATGGCGGGAGCTATGTTTCGGTTTAAGCATTACCCAAAGCCCGATAACTATGATTACGATAGGCCAGAGGTAATTGCGAAAGGATATGCCCGGCACGTATTCATCTATTAGAAAAATTACACCTAAGGCCACCGGCAAAATCCAGCCCGGGTTCCGGAATGAGTGCTTGAAACCGATAAACAAACCAACAAGAATCGGGATCATCTGCCATGAGAAGAGCCAGTGCGGCAAAAGGACTGCATTCATTTTATAAGCCAGCAACACGACGCCTACCAGTATGAGCAGCAAACCAGCCATTACCCTACCGCTTCTGTTATCGGTTCTGTTCTTCCAGCCTTTGTACCTTTTGTTTGAGTTTAGATCTTGATTTTCCATAGTTGTCTTGTTTTAATTTCTGATCAAATGTACTTCAATCAGCAACTGGCGGCTATAGTTAGTAGGCTGACCGGGGCAAAAAGTAGGTAAGCGGCAGGATTGCGTCGGTAAACAAAGATGTGCTTCTGCTTACCGCGTACCTATAGTATAGTAAAGTTGCTATATTATTTTGATTTTACCCCTTCCCAGCCTTCCCCTTTTTTCGAGAGCCCTGCCCCCAGAACAGGGGAAGGAGCTTTCTGCCTTTGCTCTGGTTTGTTATTGTTTTATAGTTGGCATTTTAACCCACCCCTACCCCTCCCAAGAGGGGAATCTCCAGCTGTTGCTAAAGTTGGTAGTTACAGTTCTATAGCTACTGTTTGTCATCCCCCTGCCCCTTCAAAGGGGGACTTTTCTGCTACGGCTTTTCAAGCTGTCATTTCGACCTGCGGGAGAAATCTGACTCTGCTATAGTTTGAATTATAGTTCAATAGACACAGACCATGATCGGACAGGTCGCGACCTGTCCCTACGGAACTATAGCCACGATAAGGCAATGCAACTATAGCTTATCATTCAACTATAAAAATTACTATCGAACTGATCACAGTCTTTGGGTTGAGCGCCTTTGATTTATTGCGGTGCCGCCAGGCAACCCGAGGTACGAGGGTAGCAAGAAAGCAGCAGCGCGATACCCTTATCGAGGGCCCCTACCCCCAAGACGGGGCCTCCCGGCCGTGAGGGCACCAAGGCCAACTATAGTACAATAGGTGAGTAAAGCTCCCAGGATTAAAGAAGGCTATGAAAGAAAAGGCTTGGCTCAAGTTGCAACAATAGCAAACTATAGAACTCAGATTTCTCCTAACGTCGAAATGACAAATGTGGGATTACTTGACAGGTAAGATCCCTTAGCTTCGTTCAGGATGATAGAATAGAAACTATAGGTGAAATAAGATTCCGCACAGCTGCGCTGGCTCTCTTCGACTCTCATCTCAAGAATACCCAAAATGACAAAGATAAAACTACAAGACATATAAGATCTCACAGCTAACGCTTGGGAAGACAGAATAATCCTGCTAATCCACAAACCCTGGTTCAGACAGTTATCATCTATTTATTATCTTTGCATACTATGGTGGAGAACATACAACGAGTAGCACAAGAGATAGAAACCGCGCCGCTTGGCAATGCAGCCGAACTGGAGCAGTTCAGAATAACCTATATAGGTCGTAAAGGCCAGATTGCAGCCCTTTTTGATAACTTAAAGGAAGTTGCACCAGAACAGCGCCGTGAAGTGGGCCAGCAGCTGAACCAGCTGAAAAACCGCGCCCAGGAGCGTTTCGATCAGGCACAGGAGCAACTTTCCAGCTCTACTGAATCTGCCGGCGATACTGGTTTTGATTTTACGCTGCCAACTATACCGAATACGTTAGGCACACGCCACCCGCTATCGTTGGTTCGCCGCGAGATCGTGCGCATTTTTGAGCGTATCGGGTTTAACGTGGCTGAAGGTCCGGAAATGGAGGATGATTTCCACAACTTTACAGCGCTAAACTTCCCAGAGAACCACCCTGCCCGCGAAATGCAGGACACTTTTTTCCTGAGCGAAGATAAGAACCACCTGCTGCGCACACACACCTCCAATGTTCAGGTGCGTTTAATGGAGAACAACCAGCCGCCGCTACGCAGCATCATGCCGGGCCGTGTGTACCGTAATGAGGCTATTTCTGCCAGAGCACACATGGTTTTTCATCAGGTAGAGGGCTTGTACGTAAATAAAGGCGTGAGCTTTAAAGACCTGAAGGAAACACTTTACTACTTTGCCAAAGAGCTTTTCGGCCAGGATACCAAAGTGCGTTTCCGTCCATCGTTTTTCCCGTTCACAGAGCCGAGTGCCGAGATCGACATTTCGTGTCTGATCTGTAAAGGAGAAGGCTGCAACATCTGTAAGCAAACCGGTTGGGTAGAGATCGGCGGCTCTGGCATGGTAGACCCGGCTGTGCTGGAAAGCTGCGGCATCGATCCGAAAGTATATTCCGGCTTTGCGTTTGGTATGGGCATAGAGCGTATTACCATGCTGAAGTACCAGATAAAGGACCTGCGCCTGTTCACTGAAAACGACGTACGCTTCCTTCGCCAGTTTGAAGGGGTAATTTAGACCAGTGATTAATCAGATTTAACTGATTTTTAAGATTCCGGAATCGCTAAGTTCATACTTTTAATTTGTCAATTTAGTCTCAGAAATTATAGTTGATAATCTTGTTAAATCAGTCAAATCTGATTAATCACCGGTCAAACAATTAGCAATTAAACTATGAACTTCGAAGACATACAGACGATAGGTATAGTTGGGGCCGGCACTATGGGGCAGGGCATTGCACAGATCTGTGCGCAGGCTGGCTATAAAACGATACTTTTCGATATAAATGAGCAGGTGCTTAGCAAGGCACAGCAAACCACTACTATAAACCTGGATAAGGGCATAGAACGTGGCAAGCTAACTATGGCTGATAAGACAGCCGCACTAACCAACCTGACCTTTACCGGAAACACACTTGACCTGCACTGTGATGTCATCATCGAAGCGGTGGTAGAGCGCCTGGAAGTGAAGCAAAGCATCTTTAAAGAACTGGCCGACATCAACTCCGACGACACTATACTTGCTTCTAACACATCATCTATTCCGATAACCCGCATCGCGGCTGGCGTACCTAACCCGGAGCGTGTGGTGGGCATGCACTTCTTTAACCCGGCGCATATCATGAAGCTGGTGGAAGTGATCTCTGGCGCAGCAACCAGCCCGGAAGTAGCGCTAACTATAAAACAGCTTGCCCTGAAGCTGGATAAAACACCTGTAATGGCGCAAGATTCTCCCGGGTTTATCGTTAACCGTGTAGCGCGCCACTTTTACGTAGAAGGACTGAAGCTGCTGGAAGAGGGCGTAGCCGATGTAGAAACTATAGATAAGCTGATGCAGGCCAGTGGCTTTAAAATGGGCCCGTTCGAACTGATGGACCTGATCGGCGTAGACACCAATTTCTCTGTAACGACATCCATGTTCGAGGCTTTCCATTATGATCCTAAATTCAGACCAAGTCGCATACAGCAACAGAAAGTGGACGCCGGCCATCATGGGCGCAAAACGGGCAAAGGCTTTTACAACTATAAATAAGTGCCTTGCGCTGCTGGCTATAGTTATACTTAGCGCTTGTAGTTCTGACAATGTTGGCCCCGGCATACCCAATGTACCGGTAAATGAGCAGATCAGCGTAAACAGCCTGCAGTACCCCATGTTACGCCAGGACGGCGGCTATGCCTACATACAAGCAGGTTACCGGGGCATTATAGTTATCCGGCAAACAGCCAGCACCTATTATGCTTTTGAGCGCGCCTGCCCCTACGACCCTGCTGCAAGCTGCGGTGTAGTCACTGTCGATCAATCAAACCTGTTCCTGACCCATAGCTGCTGTGGTTCGCAGTTTAACTTCCAGGGAAATGTTACAGCCGGGCCGGCGGTTTATGGGCTGTTGCAGTATAAAACATCACTTGCCAACAACATCCTTTACATTACAAATTAAATTTTTGCTTTGAGTTTCAGAATCTTATAAAAAGATGAAAGATTTTTTCAGAGTAGTACTTGCATAATCCCTAAAGAGGCTGTAATATTGCATCATCATTCGGCGGTAGAAGCCGCCACTGGACATAAATTCCTCCTTAGCTCAGTTGGTTAGAGCACCTGACTGTTAATCAGGGGGTCCCTGGTTCGAGCCCAGGAGGGGGAGCCCTTAAAATCAGCCACTTGCGAGTAAAATCGTTAAGTGGCTTTTTTTATTTGCATACAATTTGCATACAAAATATATTATATTGCTTTTTCACCCCTAGCTTCTTAAAACTTACAAGAATAACAATCTAAATATTTTCCTTATCTCCGGCTAGTTATGCTATTTATATTTTGTATAATGATAAGTATCTATTATTATCTTTAGAGTTGTCTATATAGTTATTTAAACCGTTTATTATCGTGTCTAAAGAAGAGTCATCCCAAATTCCAAAATTTACATTTATTAGCTTATTCAGTGGCTGTGGAGGATTTGATGAAGGCTTCGAACAAAGCGGTTTTGAATGTTTAGGAGCATTTGATAATGATCAAAGTGTTCTAGATGTTTACAGACGAAACTTAAAAGGCCCTACATTTCTACATGATCTTAGTAGTAATCAGTTACCTAATGAAAGTAACTTTCAAGGTGTTGATGTACTCATTGCCGGCTCACCTTGTCAAGGGTTTTCAACTGCAGGATTAAGAAATTTAAATGATCCAAGGAATAAACTATTACTAGTGGGAGGAGCTATTGCAAAAACACTAAGACCCAGAGTTGTAATAAGTGAAAATGTGATGGGGTCTTTATCAGGAGCTCACAAAATTTATTGGGACACTTTAGTGAATGATTTAGAGTCACTTGGTTATAACATAAAATTTTTAAAATGCTCTGCTACTGACTTCGGTTTAGCACAGCTAAGGAAAAGAATATTTATGATTGCTTGGCGAGGGAGCAAAGATGTTGATTTCACCTTAGAAACCGTTCCAGGGAAAACATTGCAAGAGGCTTTAGATGGGGTTGATTCACTACCAAACCAAGAGCACATTAAGCCAATTACTGATCCTCTTATATTGAAATTGGCAACATATATAAAACCTGGCCAGAAATTATGCAATGTAAGAGGCGGAGATAAGTCCGTCCACACATGGGATATTCCTGAAGTTTTTGGTTTTGTTACAAAAGAAGAGAATCAGGTACTAGAAAAGATTAAGGAACTCAGAAGAAAGATAAGACTAAGGAAGAGTGGTGATGCTGATCCTGTAGCAGTTAGTGACTTACAATTATATTGCAATTTCTATGTACAACCGGTTTTAAATGAACTGATTAGAAAAAAGTTTATCAGAAAGATTGGTGAAAGGTATGATTTACAACATACATTTAATGGGCTTTATAAAAAACTAGAGTGGACAAAACCTTCTATGACTGTGGATACACGATTTGGGGATCCGAGGTTCTTTTTACACCCAGAAGAAGTAAGGGGTTTTTCTGTAAGAGAAGCAGCTAGAATTCAGGGCTTCCGTGACTCGTTTGTATTTTCAGGTAAAGTTAACCAGCAGTTTAAAATGATTGGTAATGCGGTACCGCCACCAATGGCTAAAGGAGTCGCTGATTTGATAAGAAGGGTGTTATAATGAATATTAAGGAACAATATAGAAATAAAATAACTCAGTGGTCAGCAGAAGATGAAGGACGACATTTTCTAGAAATTGATCAAAAAATCAGATTTTTAGCTGATCAATTATATTTAGATTATGAACCGACTTTTGGCCCCTTTCCTGATTTTATTTCAAGACTAGCTAGTTGGGTATTTAATGTGGATGATGAAGAAGATCAGAAACTATTATTAACATTAGTACCCAAAATTTTTTATGTAGGTAGAGAAGAGTTTAACTGTTTACATAGAACAGCTTTTAACTCTCACATTGTTCCTTGGTTAGTTGAAAACGGCGATAGAAAATTTGAAGATATACTCTATGAATCAGATCTGGAGAATGCCATAAGCCAAACTTGGTTTTGCCCTGTTACGGACAGCTTCAGAATAAACCAATTTTACCACCTTAATCAAATCAGTTCGAAGCATACTTTTAGACCTGATTGGAGATCCTTAACCAAGTTTGGAGACAGCCAAAAAATTATTGAATACATCAGAATAAACAATGTAAAGAATCTAGTTTTATTAGAAGACTTTGTAGGTAGTGGTGGGCAAGCAAGCTCACCTATTAAATTTGCCTGCCAACTTTTAGAAGATGTAAAATCTAAGATTGGGTGGGAAGTACGTATACTTTTTTTACCTATGATTATTTGTCCTAAAGGTTTTGATCACATCAACAATACAGTTGTATGGCAATATAATGAACTACTAAGTTTTAAGCCAATAATAAGAATAGGTGAAACAGATGTTATCAATGATGACTCAATTAAACTGAATCATCAATTAAACCCATATGCAGAATTGATGAAACGTCAATTCGCAAAAGTACTTGGTTCAAGTACATCCGGTGAACACAAAAAACTATCTGAGTTTGGCTATAAAAACACAGGTGGAACAGTAGTAATGTTTACCAATACTCCTAATAACTCTTTACCGGTAATCTTTGTTGAGTCAGATACTTGGTCTCCATTATTTAAGAGACATTCTAGAGATTAATATGATGAATAAAATAAACCCATTTCATGAGCTGTATGTAACTGAATCATTTGATGCTGATTCATTTGTACACCTTTTTAGTGATGTTTTAATAAATCATACATCTGCTTTATTTAAGCCGGGGAATGTTGTGCTTCAGGGACTCCCAGGAACAGGTAAGACAATGATGCTGAGTCTATTGAAGCCCTCAATTCGGTTAGCTTATAAAAGAAGTGGAACTCCCTTTCCAGTTTCTACTGAGAATAGCAAATTTATTGGAGCTGGAATAAACCTTATTAGGAGCAGTGTAGCTGACTTTGGGCAAAGACCAGTTAATAACACCGAAGACCTAAACGAACTGGCTGTGTACTTTGGTGACTTTATAAATTATTGGGTCGTAAGAGATATTATACTTTCAGTTCAAGAGTTAAGTGGCGAGCTTAGTAAAGATATTGGTATAGATTTCTCTATAAAGAAATTAAATGATTTTGCCGTTAAGTTAAAGAAAGAAGACTGCTGGTTTGAATATTTAGATGATGTAAAAGATTTTGAAAGCCTAACAAATAGGCTGAAGTCTAGAGTTGTTAGCTATAGATCATACTTACATTTTAACACAGATACACTTCCATCTAAGATCACAAACTCAAAAACCGCAATAGGGATTCCTATATCAGCAACTGTAAATCTTTTGCGTAAGTGTGGTATTATTGAAAATGATGTTCAGGTTTATGTGAGAATTGATCAATATGAAGAATTAGCTTGGCTTGACAACGGGATAAAAGGACTTGGCACAAAATTTAAATCTGTTATAAACAAACTATTAGCTATGAGAGACGCAAGCGTTTCTTATAGAATTGGAACAAGACCATTTGCTTGGAAAGATGACACCCAAGAAATATTTGGCACTAGTGCAAGGCTTGAAGAATCAAGAAATTATTTATCAATTTCAATTGATGAAGTTCTTAGAAGGCCTGAAAACATAAGAACTTATATTTTCCCTAAGTTTGCTGAAGACATATTCGAAAAGAGGCTAGCTATCAATAATTTACTAATTGGCAATAAAAATAACCCCAAATTAAAAAAGAGTTTATTGTCTGAAGTTTTTGGAGATGGCTTAAGTGCAAATGAAAAGGTTCTCAATTATGTTGCCAAGAAATCAAAGAATAATATTCTTAAACTTGAACCAACATGGCCTGATGCTTGGAAAAACTTTCTAATTGAATTGGCTGATGAGGACCCTTTGTCTGCAAGGTTAGGTGAAGCATGGGCTCGACAAAGAGGAAAAGGTAATATCATATTTAATATCCCCACTACTCGTCCTTTCCCGTGGGAAACTAAAGGGAAATTATATTGGGAGAAGGAGCGAATAGACCAAGCTCTTTTACAAATAGCATCAAGAAATAGGCAACAACTTATTTGGCAAGGTAAAAAAGACATTCTTAACCTTAGTGGAGGTAATATTTTAGCATTCTTAAACCTTTGCCAACAAATCTGGGAAGTTTGGATGAGAGATTCCAACATAGATAATGGTACTGAAAAATTACCGCAAATAGCACCTTCTATTCAGACACTTGGAATACTTGAAGCAAGTGCAAACTGGTTTGATAGAATATCAAGAGAGAATGGAGGAAAGGAAAGAAAACAATTCATAGCATATATTGGGTCTTTATTTCATAAAAACCTAGTCGAGGATTTTAGCATGTCAAATCCAGGCTTTAACGGGTTTTCTATTGAAACACAAGAACTAGACAGGTTTGAAGAAGTTTACAAGTTTCTTAAAGAAGCATCGGACTTTGGTGACTTACAGGACAGGCCCCACACAACAAAATATAAAAACAGAAAAAAGAGAGTTAAATGGTATTTGAATCCCATTTTATCCCCTTATTTTAAGATTCCACCCACTCATACAAAAGAACCAATGTATATTACATTGAAAGATTTGATAAGTTGGTTGAACGAATCTTCAGCATTTACCCACACATTAGAAACAAGTTCACTTAATATTAAAACTGATGGAGGGACAAAGTCGCATCAGATCTCTCTATTTTAATAAGGATGAATACAAACTTTAGACCTTGGGGAAAGTTAGATTGGCTACTTTCTAAAATTAATGACTATGAATTTAATGTATATAGTTGTATTTCTACTGAAGATCGTTGTCTAGAAACACTTAAAATTTTACAAACCCGTAACTCTTTATCTAATCATAAGTTTATAGAGATTATTGATCCTGTAGATACAGATGAACATAAGAAAAACAGGAGTAAAAATGTGCAAGAACTTTCTTCATTACTAGAAAGTCCTTGTATAGAAACCTATGATCTGTTTTGTCCTATAAATAACATAGTTACTAGCATTTCCGACTTTGTTGATAATTCCAACGGCCATATTATTCTAGATATTAGTTCTTTCCCTAAAAGGTTTTTTTTCCCCCTAACTAAACTATTATTAAGGCTAGAAAAAGTTAATACGTTAATTATTACTTATACAACACCAGAAAGATATTCAACAGGTAATTTATCAGAGAATCCCAGAGAATGGTCACATTTACCAATGTTTGAAGTAGATGATCCTGATATTACGTATGAAACAGCTCTTATTGGCTTAGGATTTATGCCATTAGGTCTTACAAATTTATTGAAAGACAAATTCAGCGAAACTGAAGTAAGATTAATGTTTCCTTTCCCACCAGGTCCACCATCTTTTCAAAGAACGTGGAACTTCATTGAAGAATTAAAAAGCTTTCCTCGAATAGATCATCGGAAGACTATACGTGTAGATGCACTTAATGTATCAGATACTTTTGAAATGGTAAAGTCACTTACACATTCTGGGAACGAAAGAATTTTAATGGCACCCTATGGTCCTAAAACAATGTCATTAGCAATGTGTATTTATGCTTGTTTAAGTGATTCTCCTGTATACTATACCCAACCAGCAGCTTATGATTCCAAGTATAGCGAGGGAACAAAAGACTGTTATAGTTATTGTATAAAGTTAAATGGGAGAAATTTCTATAATATATAGTCCAATACTGTGTTTAGCACTTCAATTTTGTTCATACCTAAACCACTTCATAGATATTAGCATTTTGAGCTTTAACTTATTGCTATAATTTAAAATTATGTTAAGTGCAGTTTATATATTTTTAATAATATTGTTTGCAAGTAATTAACTGAGAGAGAGCAATATCTAATAGATTTTGTGATTTATCATCCAGAAGGTTGTAACAACATAATATTAAGATAGCGTTAAACTATTTTTTATTTTTTTGCGGAAGTTAAAACGCCACTCTCCCAGTAAAGAGCCCCCCACCCAAGCCTGCGGGTGGATGTACCCCCCGTTGTTTTGTTTCACTTCAAATAAAAAAGACGATGGTAACCATTAGCGGCTTTAAAAAACGCACGTCCGAGGACGGCAAGGAGTTCAATGTCCTGCTTTTACAGGGAGATGTAGAGTTGATTCAGTCCAAGGAATCCGGCAGGTTCTACGCCACGGCCAAGACCTGCACCATACCCTGTACCTTTAACGATCCCATGTGCCAGGGCCTGATCGGGAGAACGCTTCCAGGCAACATCGAGAAGGTGGTGTGCGATCCCTACGACTACCACATTCCGGGCACGGACGAGATCATCTCGCTGGCTTATTCCTATTACTATGATCCGATCGAGAGGACGATGGAGCAGGAAGTCTTCCAGTTGAAAAGAGCAGCGTAAGCAGCAGGGGGTAGCCAGATGGCTGCCCTTTTTATTTCCACTTAACAGCTACAAACATGCTTACCAACTACCTGCTGAGCACGGAGCCAAGCGAGTTCGCTGACAGCTGCCTGTTTCTCTCGCCTTTCAGACTGCAACGGGCTTACTGCCCTTTTCAGGTGGTCTGCATCAAAGCCATCCGCAGCATCAGCGAAGGAGAGCGGAAACGGGTGGATAAGGTGCTGAGCTGGGACACCGGCACTATGCTGTTCTTCATAGAAGGGAAGCTGTACCCGCACCACCATTTCAGCTACAGGCCGCCCACGCAGTTTGTAGCCACGGCGGTGAACTGAGCGGGCAGTCAGGAGTTATGCTGAATTTCTTAGGCATTGTTCTGTGAGATAGTTTCTCCTGCCAATTAAAAAACTACTGAAAGAACGTAGCCGCAACCATGCGCTGCAGCAAGATGGAAAGGGATAGGAGCCATGCCGGGCTTCTATCCTTAGCAGCACTTCAATTAGTTTAAATCAACCACAAACTTAATTAACATGAGACATTCACTTATCAGGGTTACGCCCCAAGCAGAGCCCAGGCTTACAGTAAGCAGTAACAAGGAGTTAGAAGCAACCATTTCCAATTCTTCTGCATTTATAGCGGCTAACACAGTACCCATTGTCTTTTCTGAGCTGCAGCAGGAGCATATTATACCTGTTTATGTAAAAGACAACGAACCATTAATCAGCCAGGCAGACTTCATCCGCACGACGCAGGAGATAGCATCCACCATCTTTAGCGGGGAGCGTATCCAGTCCCCTCAGATTAGGTGTAGCCATCCCATTAAGGGAAGAATACCAGAAGCGAAGGATAAGCCTGCCAACCAGCTGCAGGACTGGGAGAGAACTCTATACTATGAACGAATGATGTTTCTCCTGGAGATTCCATCGGTCGTGAATACAATAGACAACAATCAGCTTACCTTGACCATTGGGGGCGTGAAGGCCTACAACCTGGATAATCTCTACAATAAAAAGGGAGCTGCTGAGCACTTCAAGGTATTCATTGGGTTCAATAACTTGGTATGCACCAATCTGTGCGTGAAAACAGATGGTTACTTAGCGGATTTGAAAGTAAGCCATGTAGATCAGCTATATTCAGGCATTCAACAGCTATTAAGCTCTTACGATCAGCATCAGCACCTTACACAGATGCATGCTTTGACAGAGTGTTCTATCACAGAACAGCAGTTTGCACAGTTATTGGGACGCTGCAGAATGTACCAGCACCTTCCGAAAGAAGAGAAGAAACAAATTCCTGCTTTACTATTTGGAGACTCCCAGTTAACTGCTGTCTGCAGGGACTACTACAGAGACCCCAGCTTCTGCAAACAGGAAGATGGAAACATCAGCCTGTGGAAGCTTTACAACCTTTTGACTGGAGCCAATAAGTCAACTTACATCGACCAGTTCCTGGATCGCTCAGTGAATGCGCTGGAATTTGCAACCCAGATACAGGGAGCTGTGCAAGGGCATGCTTCCAACTGGTATGTCAACTAACAGAAAAAGCCTTTTAGTTAGATGTAGCATTGGGTAGGTAGCACATCAACAGGCTACCTATCTATTCCCTTACTAAATTTACTGTAAGGCGACTCTCAAGGTATCAACAGCAATTACCTAGTTGGACCTCTATCAGTCTGCCGCTCCAACGTCTCCTGCAGATCGTCAGCTACATTGGACAGAAGATCATAACCTGTTGCTGTCTCTATGGCATCCACTGTGGTGCGATAAGCTCCCCAATCAGAGCTGATGGAGTTGTTGTTAGGCGTGTCTACTGCGATCACCCTTATGCTAGAGTTTATCCTACTCAAATCATTCACCCCCTCAGGTAGTATAACCAGCACTTTCCAGATGCGGTTAGGCACTGTCACTCTTCCCTGGTCTATGGTCTGTGCCAGTCCATTGCTGCCTGTGCCACCACTTCCATAACTTCCCATGATTACGTACACTTCCATTCCAGCATCCACCAGATCACGTGTATAGTCTTCCAGATTAGCCCATGTCTGACGGTTATGATTAGGGGCTTGTGGAATCATATTGGTCATCAGGAAGGTTGCTGAGTTATCTTCAACCGTCCTTGTTCTATCTGCAGATGGCGTATTATGGCCTCTGTCAAAACCACTGCCTGTATAGCTGGTAGCAGTCACCTTGTACCAGTCAGCAGGTAAACTCTGGTCTGCTCTAAAATCATCCTGTCTGTCTGCAGTACCCAGCCAATCCTTGCTTACATACCAACTCACCCAATTAGGCGTTCCCCTGTCACGACTATAAGAGAGTGTATACTGTGGCCTTTCAATGAGAAAGTTGTTCACGCTGCTAACATCAGCTACAGCATTACTGGGATTACCCAGCAGCAGGTGGGCTCCATCATCAGCTGTTATGGATTTGCCAGGAATAACTTCAGTCTCTTTACAACTTAAGAGAAGCAGTATAAGGAAAAAGGGATATAAAAGTCTTTGTTTAAGCATAACAGTATTGAAAAAAGTGAGCTGCTGTAGTAAACGCCTGCTATTGTTTGTTGTTACTACAGTTATGAATAGTATTCATCTTTAAGGTAATTATTAATCATGTAATTAAGCTTAAGCGTACAGTTAGTGTAAGCAGCATTAATAATAATGGACTTCTACGAATTCAACTACTTACCAGGAAATGACAGGGCTGAGCTTCTCTGGCAGCATGGAAGGCTACTGGCTATCAGAGACTATATGGGCTGCTCTATTGTTCTGTATAAGATGCAAGAGTTCTTTGCTGAAGTATGGTACTCACCAGAAGACAACCAGATAGCGTTGGTACATGGTTTCAAGAGCCCTGAACTGTTAGAGCCTTACATAGAGTCAATCAATCTGGAAGAATTGTTTGGAAAGTAGTCTTTGTTAGTTAACCTGCAATTGTATACTGTACCCTGTAACACTGCAGGGTCTCTTCTGCACCATCAACCTTAAACCTACCTGTACATTTACTTTCTCTTATGCGTATGCAGGAGTAACTAAACCAATGCCAAATGTGTGGACGTTATTCTATTGTACCTAAGAAGATAAAAGGTAATTCACGAGCTGCTGGTCTGATAAAAAAGGCCTTGAAGGAAGGGCTCTATAATGTTGCTCCTTCGCAGCAACTGCCTGTGATGACCAATGTACAGCCTAATAGCATTCAGTTCTTCTCTTGGGGCTTACAACCCTTCTGGGCGAAGGATGCAAAGGCTGTCAAGCGCTCTATCAATGCCAGAGCTGAAACGCTAACAGAGAAGCCTTCCTTTAGAAATTTACTAAAGTCCAAGCGATGTCTAGTACCAGCTGATGGTTTTTACGAATGGCAAGTCACAAATCATGGCAAGGTACCTTACAGAATCCTGCTAAAGAATGAAGAGTTGTTCTCCTTTGCAGGGCTTTGGGATGAATGGCTGGATAAGAGTACAGGTGAGGTATTACACACCTATACTATCATAACGACTGAAGCGAATGACTTAGTTAAGCCAATCCATGATCGAATGCCAGTGTTGCTATCACCTGATGCTGAAGAACTGTGGCTAGATGAACATCAGACTCAAGAAGAGTTAATATCTCTTTTAAAGCCATATAAGGCTGATGATATGAAGGCCTACCCAATTTCTCAATTAGTAAATTCTCCAACCAATAATATACCAGAGATCATCAATTCTCTATAAATTAACTTTGGACTACTTCGAAAAGGCTTTCAAATGATTGATACAATTCTTGGCGCTTGATGTTAATATCATCAGAGGCAAACTTCTTCTGTATCATTTCCATGGTCTTTGAATCTATTAGTTTGGTCACATCGATTATAATAGACTCGATTTCTTCAGTAGCACCTTTCATATACTTTGGTTTGAAGAGCTCTATTGCTTGTTCTACTTCATTGTTATCATCATCTGTTTCGAATAATAAATTACCAGTAAACATTGCGCCACTAGACATGTATTCAATGTATTCTTTAAGCTTCTGCTTATCACTTAGCCTGTATGCTAATAAAGGATCAATTTCAGCTAAACTATGCACTACTAAATCAAATTGCTGGCTTATCATTTTATAACTTTCCTTATCAAACTTAGCCTCTATTATTTTGTCTTTCATAGCTTCGAATGGTTTAGTTAAGGCTTCTTCAGCCTCAGGTGGAATGTTGTTAATGTCAATGCCTACTTTCTCTCTTACCCATTGCATGAATAGCATAATGCATTCATCATAATGTTGTGAAGCTTTGAGTCTTACTCGAATCTCAAGTAGATAAAACAAGACCTTTTTAAGCTTCTTTTTATCTTCATGAATGATCTTATCTTTTTCAGACTTTCTTGCAAAGAACCATACAAGACAAGCTCCCACAGTTGTACTAAAGAGTGTACTTATTAGAGTAAAAACATTCTCCCACATGTCTAAAGTTGCTTCCAATGATATAAGCAGTTTAAAAGGTAATCAATCCATTTACAGATGCGAATCTAATGAATAGTTCTGATCGATAAAGCAACTAAAAGGACGACTAACATAAAATTAAACTAATTACATTAGCACATTCTAATCTTTTAGACGTAATTGCTAATCTATTTAGTTAAATCTAATAATATCAGTTGTTATGTGTAATGCCAAAGTTATACCTATCTCTTCATATGCCTTAGAGCTGTTTGACTTTGATTTTCTAGACCATGTTAAGCTGCCTTTATATGCTTCTTATGTTTCAGCAGGTTTCCCATCCCCTGCTGACGACTATTTAGAAGATAAGATTGACCTGAGCAAGTACTTGGTGCAGAACCCAACTTCTACCTTCATGATGCGCGTGAAAGGCAGTTCTATGCAGGACGCTAAGATCAATGATGGCGACATTCTGGTAATTGACAGATCTCTTAAAGCAGCTGATGGCCTGCCTGTCGTTTGCTTTTTAGATGGCGAGTTTACAGTTAAGACCTTTAAGAAGGTTGAAGGCAGAGCGTATCTATACCCTGCGAACCCAGCTTATAAACCAATAGAAGTAACAGAGGAGATGGACATGCGTGTGTGGGGTGTCGTAGTATGGGTATTGCATAAGCCTGTAAAGTTATGACAACCTTGTTTGGCCTGTGCGACTGCAATAACTTCTACGCAAGCTGTGAGCGTGTATTTGACCCTACCCTAAATGGCAAGCCTGTCGTGGTGCTAAGCAACAACGATGGTTGCGTGATCGCAAGAAGCAATGAAGCGAAATCGTTAGGCATTCAGATGGGGGATCCCTTCTTTAAGATCAGAAACTTGGTCGAACACAAGCATTTATATGCCTTCTCATCTAATTACGTGCTGTATGGGGACATGTCAGACAGGGTGATGCAGACCCTATCGCTCTTCACGCCTAATGTGGAAGTATACTCCATTGATGAGTGCTTCCTGGACTTAGGGGACTTTTACGATGTTGACCTACATCAATATGCATGGGAGATCAAGCGAACAGTAACACAATGGACTGGGATCCCTGTCAGCTTTGGAGTAGCTCCAACCAAGGCCTTGGCTAAGGTCGCGAACAAGCTGGCCAAGAAGTCTGCTAAAGCGAATGGAGTGTTGGTTTTGACAGAGCCCTACCACATTGAAAAAGCACTGCAGGCAACCAAAATCGAAGATGTCTGGGGCGTAGGCAGTCAGTACGCCAGGTTCCTTAAAAACCACAACATTGATACTGCACTGGACTTTACCAACGCTTCAGAGAACTGGATCAGGAAGCACATGACTGTGGTGGGTGTAAGATTACATAAAGAGCTGCGTGGGGAGTCCTGTTTAGAGCTTGATGAAGTAGCCCCACCTAAGAAAGGCATCTGCACTTCTAGGAGCTTTGGTAAAAAACTTACCACTTTTGATGATGTACTGGAAGCCACAGCCAGCTATGCAGCCAAGTGCGCCCGGAAGCTCAGAAACCAGAAGAGCTGTGCTAGGCTTGTAACTGTATTTGTTCAAACCAACCCCTTCTCTGAAAACGACAGGCAATACTACAACAGCAAGACCATTTGTATGCCTGTGGCTACCAGCTCAGACATAGAACTAATCCATTATGCTACCCTCGCATTACAAGCCATCTTTAAACCAAACTACTGGTATAAGAAGAGTGGTGTGATCGTGACAGAAATCGTACCGGAACATCAGATACAGTTTGATCTGCTCGACACAGTAGACAGGGAGAAACACAACAACCTGATGAAGGTGATGGATGGGCTGACTGATAGGTTTGGAAGAAGTAAGGTACAGGTAGCTGCACAGGGTATCAGTAAAAGCTGGATTCTGAAGTCTGATTACAAATCACCCTGCTACACTACTAGGATAACTGAGTTACCGATAGTGTACATCCAAAAGTAGTATCACCTTCTGATTAACTCTTTCTCTTGTCTGTGGTTTAAAAAGTGCTGGTTCAGTCCTATCCTTTCTGCACCTATTCATTTAGAATCGGATTTTGTTCACCAACTTTTACAATAATCTCATTGCTCTGTTGGTTTGGGCAATTCATTATATTTCTTAAGTTGTAAAATAAAAGAAGCTATAAATTCATACAACTCCTTCTCCTGTGAAGGAAAGAGAAAACGCTTTTCCCATCTATCGCCGGCTTCGGTAAAACCGCTGAATATATCAAGCTTTTCCAGTACTACTGTTGCCGGGTTAGCTTGAGATAAAGGAGCTTTATTCCTGTCATAGTTTCTATCAAAGAACTGAGCCCGGTACCTGTCCTGCTCCACTATAACATCTAATGCAAAATTACTTTCTCCCAAAAAGTAATTATCTATAACAGCATAGTTATTCCAATCTCTTATTCGCGTAAAAGGCAGATAGCTAAATCTGAATTCATCTATTATTTTATCTCTTCTGTATTTAATCAGGTCCTGCAGCATTGCATTTAATGAGACCGCGGCATTGTATCTGTCTTCAACTAACATTTCCTGCAGAAATTCCTCCATCAAGGGCTTGTTCATATTTTTTCCTCCTAAGTGTGCAATTAGATTGTTATATTGTCTTAGTAAAAAGAGTGTATCAATGTTTTGAGTTTGCTTTTCACATCTGGTCAGCCACCCATTATAAAAATCTCCGGGTGTTTCATTATAAGCCGATACCGGGAACATCTTAGGAAGTATAGTGTCTCTTTCTTCCTGGCTCCAGTCGTGTGTATTGGGCTGCTTGTTGCCATTCAGAACGATGTAAACAATTAAGTCCACTTCATAGCCATGACGGTTTAAGTGTTCAACATACCTTGGTATCTGCCTTTCCATATCAACGGCATCATTGATTTTGTTCTCAATGATTATTGCTTTCTTACTGCTTACATCTTTAATTGATATGTCAATCCTTCCTGTTTCTCGTTCAACTACAGCATTCTGATATTCTTCTCTTCTCAGTGGGACTTTTCCGGAGTATTCATTTATGAAAGCAATGAAAGTGTGCAGGAACTTTGCACCTTCTTTATGCCGGCCATCCGGGTTTAATATGGCATGTAGAATATCGCTGTGAAAATTCTCTTTATAATAAGTACTGGAAATTAACTGGAAAATATTTAATCCGATATCAACTTCTCGTTTCTGAAAAACAGCGTATTTATAAGCTAATTTTAAAAGCTTATCATCCGATACAAGATTTCTCAGTTTGTTTAAATGACTGTTGATTAAAGCCTGCAAATCAGATAAAGGGGCTAGGTCTACAAAAGCCGGGATAATTTTGTGTTCCGCTATTTCCATTTTTGAAGGTATGTTTCCTGAGTTGATTCGTATTTCTTATACAAAACCCTTTGGCATCAAATCAGAATGCTGGTAGTAAAGTGATTCCCTTATAATTTCGTAAAAGACAAAGCCAGTAGTATTCCAGACTACAATATCTGATTTGCTTCTGGACCTTTGAACCTGTTAATCTTCCTGAAAACCACACCTTTTTGCCTTCTCATAGTTCTTCAGGGCCAGAGCCTGATGGTATTCCGTTAACGGCTTTCTAGCTTCTGATAGATCCGCCATAAACCTGTATTCAAAGTCTTTCAGCTTTTTACTTTTCTTATCCCATTTAACGATTGCCTGAATAAGCTCAAGTGTGATTTCAGGCTTTACAGTTGTAGTGACTGATATATCCGTTTCAAAATAATCTTCCATGTCGAAGAAAATTTCGGATGCTTCTTCGATAGCAAAATCAAGTATCTGCTGGCCGTTACTGAATTCAATTTCACTCAGTTTTCTGTTCCTGCTGAAGTTTGTCCCGATTGTTCTGGCCATGGTACGCTGATAGGGTGTAAGTTTTCCCGTAGCCCTGCCCCACTCTTCAATCTTCTCCCATGTCTTGGGATGCACGGACTGTAGTCTGTCCTGCATGGCCTTGATTTCAGCCGAGACCATTTCGTCCTCCGTCACCCTTACTCTTTTATAATTCTGGCCTCTGACTTCCAGATCATCCGAAATGCTATCAAAGGAAATCCCAAAACCCTGCTGTCTGACAGCATTCCAGCACTCTTCTTTCTTAGCCCACTCTCCATACAGGGATCCCGGAGCATGCGTTTTGATATAGTCTTCCACACACAGCATGATCTCCCGTAGTTTCTCCCGGAGTCTGGCACTGATATCCTGTGCTTTCCAGATCTTATACAGATCCAGTTTATAATCCAGTCTGTAGCCAAGCCAGGCGATGGTATAGGGAACAGTGATGTAGCGCATATCGCCGATAGCATTTGGCTTTACACCATATACCTTTTCGGCTGAGCGGAACAGGATTGCCTTTGCCACTACATCCTCAAAGTAGATGTTATCCGGACTTAAGCTGAAGTTATGGTGCATGAACTGCACATAGTTTTTCTGGTTTCCCCGTACTACAAAGTGTGGTCCTATCAGCAGCTTTTTACCATCATATACCTCCTGATAGGTATTGACATACTTGGCAAGATCTTCCTTCGTCAGTACCTGTGATTTCGGGTTTTTGAGCTCAAAAGCTTTTCTTTTGGCAGCAGTAAACCCTTCCTTAAGCATCGCTGTTTTGTACTGCCCCCTTGCCCTGTCATAGAACCAGCGTGTCTGCTGCGATTTTCCGGAGACCGGCGGAGCCCAGATGGTACGGGATAGCTTTTCCAGCAGGATGTGGTTAACACTGTTAGAGCTCAGATCGGAGGCTGAGATCTTATTCTGGGTATTGGCGTACTCCGCAATGCGTGCCACTACGGTACTGAAATTTTCCTTGTTCTTTACGACATTCAGCTTAACCTGCACAAAAATGCCGGAGACATTTGCTTTGTCTTTCTTCCAAGTATGGTAAATGGAGGCAGTAGTCTGGCCACCGTTTACAATCTGAAAGTCCTTTACCCACGCTACCGAATTACCGGTACCATCCGGTAATGGTTCCAGGCGAATCTCTTCGGCTGTTGCAGCCAAGCCATTGTTGAAAGCCAGAAACATGTGCGGTTCGCTCATGATAGTTTTCCGGATCCCCTTGTTTATTTTTCCAGAAAACTGCAGAAATGACCGGACGTTCTGCTCCAGCAGACGTGACCCGAATCTTTCATATATGTTGACCAAGGCATCCCCGGAGATAATTGCAAGATAGGATTGATACTCCGCATTTTCTGTAGGCGTATAAATACATGGAACCTGAAAACCATCTTCCTTGAAGTTGATTTCAATAGGAACATGGGACTTTTCGGAGATATTGTACAGGTAATTCAGATCGATCACCCGGTAATAGATGGGATAGCCTGAAATTGCCTGGTTTGCTATGTGATCACCTGGGTAAACGCCATCCGTCAGAACAAAAACGTTCACCCGTACCAGCCCGTCCTTTAATTCCCTGGAGTCTGCCAGTGTGTGTGCCAGATCAAAGATCTCTGATGATTCTTCTATTTCATTGACATAATCTTTGTAGACAGCATTCCGGAAAAAATTCGTAACTCTTTTTGCTGCCTTATCTATTTCATCTTTAAAAATCCGGGTAACTTCATCCGTCCCGTTGTAGATGGTAATAAACAGGTCAAGTGTCTCATAGTTATCAGACAGTGCATAGGCATTTATTTTATGCTGTATACCTGTTCGCAGGACTTTTTCATCATAACATACACGAACATTTTCCGTCTCACCGCCATCAGATAACAGATTTACAGCAGCCTGAGTAAACAGCTGCTCTAAGGTACCTCCTTCTTCTTCAGATAGCTGTTCAGACCGGATCTCCTGCTGAATATTCTGATAGAATTTATTTAATTCCAGATTTTCAAGATTTGTTACCATACCTGATTCAGATTCTGATATACTGTAAGTTCGTTTATTTGATAAGTGGCGCAATCAGAGATAATAATAGAATATCTGACATCACCTACACCGGGTCTGAGATCGCTTTCCTCGATGCGCGGGAAGGAGCCCTTTACCTCGTAAAAGGTCTCAGCACGTACAATATACCCCTTGTCTGCATATAGCTCCCTATGCGCCGGTAAATACCCCCCCTGCGCCAGTTTAAACCGGAAGTGGGAAGTGAGTTTAAAGTCATCCTGTAAGGCTAAAGATACTGAGTCAACAAGATCATTCAGAGATTCTCCGGCGGACTGTTGTGATTCTATGGATAAATGGAATATGTACAGCTGTTCTATAGTACTTGTATCAAGCTGTCGTTCATTACTTACATGGATTCTCTGATGATTATTCCCATGACTTGTTTTTACTTCCAGAGCACACCCTCCATACTGGAAATCCCTTGGTGCTTTTTCCGGGCCTACCCAAGCCAGCAGAGCCTTCTCTGCTTCCGGCAATGATGTTATTAACTTTCTCAGTAAAAAAATTTCTCCAAACAATCCCCTCTGTTCTTCCGGTGTCAGACCGTTTGCAGTTGCTTTCTCAAGTAATGCATGCCATTTATCCACCCTGTTCAGGAATTGTCTTATCATCTGCCGGGGATCTGACAGATCAATAACATGTGCTATGATATCACTTAAAAGAGTATTGAAGATGTCCTCAAAGTTTCTGTCCAGCAAACACAAACTCAAAAGTATGGATTCTGTATTTTCAGCTATCTTTTCAATTTTATACCTTTCAGATTACGCTCTACATGTACAGTATTCGCAACCCGGAAAGGCACCCTTATGAATAAACATCGTAAATTACTGGCATCCCTCAGCCCCAAGTATAGGGGGCATAAAGAAGTATCGGAATACCTGATCTTCACGAATCCTTCTTTGGGGGAGGGATGACTTAGAAGCTGTATCCAAAGCTGATTTAGCCTATTCGTTTCCATCATCCTCAGCATCTAATTCGTCCGGGTAGTCAAATTCTTCAATGAACTGATTGTTTACCGCGTATTCTATCTTTTCATCATTTACTATTTCCGGGAAACTGATTGCAAAACCAAAAATCGGCACATCTGAGTACCTTACTCTTTCTGAAACATGTTCTCTTTTTCCAGTAGTACTCTGTTCAAGATACCGCTTGTGAATAGGGGCATAGTTGAGAGGATAAAGCATCAGCAGACCGTTGGTAGCTTTTCTTTTACACTTTATTCTGGCACTGCTAGGCAGAACAGGTTCACCCTTATTTTCACTTTTTCCCCAATCAAGTTTCGTAAGTGCCAATGCCTCCTTAATTTCACTATCTGACAGATCTATCATCTCATGGTTCGGGGATATGATCATTGTCTTATTAATGTAATAAGACGAAACCGTTTCATTAGGTCGTGAAACTGTGATGCTTCTGTCTGTTAATCCAATTTCTGTTTGCTTCCCATCTATTGTAAAAAGAAACTTTTCTTCTTCCTTCTTAGCAATGGTATTATTAATCAGGACAACTGTCCAATTAGTAAGGTTATTTTTCCCTACCTGTGCATTGATATAATCCGCCATTTTATGAACATCGACAACTTCCCTTCCGATAGAATAGGCATGTAGATACTGTGTAATCAGATGACTGTTATTTGTACCTTGCCAGACATATTCCTGATTCTTAACTGAATTGTTTACAGGTCCTGATGGCGTACCCAATGCTTTAATCAGTTCTGCCGTAGCATGGAAATTATTAGAGAATATGCGTTGATCTATTTTGAAGTTGTAAGTCTGCTCAAGCTCTCCGGAGTAGCTCAGCATCATTATCTGTTTATGTCTGAACTTGTTAGCAGCAGTTATTTTTAATACATCGGGGTGAGTCCGAACTTTAAGTCCATATTTTCTGGGTGTCTCATTAAGAAGGAACATATAATCAAACTCTGACCTCATTTCCTCCGACGCAATCGTGATATGTTTGAACCACTCAACCAGCTCGTTACTGGTAAACAGTCTACATAAATCCACATAACCGGGTCTGTAGCCAAACCACCTGCCCATTTGCATCAGGGTATCATACATCTTAGATGCACGGAGATAATAACTGGTTGTAAGCCCTTCAAGCGTTAGCCCCCTGGAAAGTTTATCTCCTCCAACTGCGATAACAGACAGGTGGCTTCCCTGCTGCTCGGAAGTAAAGTAATCAATGGGGGAAATATTATGGTAGGTTAAACCTGCCACGTTCTTATCACCGTGAACAGCCCGTACTTCTATTTTTGAAGTGGCATTAAAAAGCTCTGCTTTAACCTTAACCCATGAGATTGGTTTGATTTCAGGATCAGTATAGGTATGAGTCTGATTAATTACCTGATGTGTCTTAGGCTCAAATTCTTCAATCCAGATTTTTTTTAGTTCTGCTATGATACTGCCTTGGTTAAATTCGATTTGCCGATGGTAAAATTTAAGCTCTGCATCAACTAAACTGGATATTCTGTCCTGCCAGTCAATATAGCGGGAAACGTGAATTAGCATGGAGTTATGTACATTAGCCTGCTTCCTCACTCTCCGGGCGGCGCACGACAGTATAAAACACTTTACTGCGTACTTCAGACTTTCGGGCAGTATGGTAGGCAGGGGGTCTCCTTTTTTATGTTTATCAGGAACGAAGGCTGTATAATCAGATATTTTAACAACAATCGGGAGAGGTTCCTGAGACTCTTCAGATGAGGAAGCAGCGGGGAGACCAAATACTTTCGACGGTCCAATATAGTTTGAAGGCGCAGGTATGTTAATGATAAAATCTCTTGGGAATAAGTCCTGACCTACAGAAAACTCAAAATCCTTTACTTTCAGATTCAGTCCTTTCGTCTGATCTTCATTCAGCAGAGGAATAAATATGTTCGCAAAGGGTGTAGCTGTGTACCCAACGTAAGCACTCTGCTCAAACAAAGACAGCAGAGCTCTGATACTGCCATTGATAGTAGAAACTTTTTTAGGATCCACATTGATGGACGCATTATCAGCCTCATCGTCAATTAAAAGGAAAGGCAGATCACGTATGATAATTTTCCCATCAGGGGTTTTATCACCTCTTACAGCAAGCCAGGAAACAAGGTTTTTTAAGATGGACGCATTTTTCTTTACTACCAGTATGATGGGATCCGTACCCTGTATGTTTACACCGGATGACTGAGCAGCCTGTGCTTTGAAGTCACCGTTCAGCCGGCTGGTTGTTAATGCGTGAGCCGGTAAGTTCTTGTTGAACTGACCCACACCAATTCTGTTACCTGCATTTGAAAAATTCATAGCTGTCTGGGTATTAAACCCCAGGAAGCCTTCATCAACTCTGATTTGTGTCTGGCTCCGGAGACTGTCATGCATGCCTGCCAATACTATGATCAGCTTAAAACCTGCATCTGCAGCTTTATTTATCAGACCGATATAATTACCTGTTTTCCCGGATTGTACCTGTCCGACAACCATCCCTCTCCTATCCCAAGGGCCTGGTGTCTTGGGGTCTATGATTCTGTCAAGTATATCATCTGTTAAGTTATCCAGTTTGTTCAGCGTTGAGGGAGCTATTTTTTTCTGAAGGTACATTAAATACCTGTTCCAGAAGCTCCATTTTATTTCTGATTTCTTGTTTTTAAGCCAGGGAATGTAAGTTTCATCATCAACCAGTATTTTATAATTATCAGAAAACACGGAGAACTGTGACTCAAAATACTTGTACAATGATTCACTTTCACCGATAAGGTGAGGGAAAATTTTAAGTATATTATCAATTGCATCTCTGAGATCAGCATCAGTCACATTTCTCTTCCCCTGTAAAAGGGTAATGCCGATTTGTTTTGCCTGTTCAATCATATTATATAGAATCTACTAGTTGTGGGTAAAGATTGAAGGGTTCCATGTTCAGTATGGCAGTCTTTGCGAACTCATCCGTATTGCCCTGAGCAATGAAGGAGTCATACATCAGCTTCATAAGACTGATCAGGGCCTCAGAAGCAATATCTTCAAATGGTTGTCCCTGCAGATCCGGCTGTTCGCTTTCCTTTATTGTGATGAGCGGGATGGGCACAGTTTCCTCAATCAGACATAATAGTCTGCTAACAGCGGCCTTTTTAGCATCGATGTCTGACAGAAGATGCTGAACCAGAGGGTGATCTGTATTTATGGCGTAAAAGCGCTTGCCATGTCTGACTTTTTCCACCCAGACCGGCCTGAATTCATGAGAAGCATACTTACGCTGAAGCACTTTCCCTTTGTGTCTGTATACATCAACAGCTTGTGCACGTACTTTGCTTGCGTATGCCTTTAACTGCTCTCTCAGGATTAGTGGTGGTCTTGCAACTGACTTCTTTATATCAATCTGCCAGTCTTCATCCAGACTATTCGGCAGGTCTACCCTGATTCTTGCCAGTTTATAGTGCTCCTCTTTGCGGAACATCCCCAGCCAGTCACCGGAAAGGAGCAACCGTTCATTGCGGTAGATGTAGAAACCCTGATGGGCATTCCACCCGTTAGGCCCTTCTGCTTCCCTGAACTTTACTTCTGTTAATTTAGACTTATGTGGAAGGACAAACCCCCGTAGTTTTACCCGCCCCCCCTGTACTGGCTCTTCCGGCAGTTTTTGTGTCGCAGTTTCATTGATCAGAAAAGGATCCCAGGCAGTTAACTCATGTTGCTGAAACCAAAGTCTGATTTTATTACTATCAATGTATCTGTGGAACGTCATGGCTAGATGATATTTAACCTGCTCCATTCTTTTCAGAAATTTATTCAGTGAAGCATTGTCGTTCTGATTCAATCCACCTACCAACCGGTCTATGTCATTCCAGATTACAATTGTTCCGGATTTCTGACAAAGCAGTTGCTGTTCAAAAGTAGGATCCGGCAGGTATTTTATCAGATTCCACTTTCCGGTCTGATTCACAAAGTCCAGATCCCACGTCCAGTAAACCGGTTCGGAAGCATTTTTTCTGGAAATTACTGAGAGTTTACGGCACTGGGAAAAGGAGGCTGTTTTAAGTCCCAGACCAAACCTGCCTAAATCAGAAGAGTTACGGATTTCATTGGGGTTTCTGGAACCGGGACGCATGGCATTGATCAGCTCTGCATTGTTCATCCCATTTCCATCATCTTTTATGGCAATCCAGGATGACGCTCCTTTCCAGTCAAAATCAATCCATATGTTCTTAGCTTCAGCGGATATGGAATTATCGATAATATCTGCTATTGCAGTTTCCAGACTGTATCCTATGGCACGAAAGGTCTCGATCATAGACCCTGCTTCAGGTTCAGCAGGTGTCTTTTCAATTAATGTGTAATCCAGCATTGAAGAAGCGTAAGTTTGTTTTGCGTTATCCTGTGTTACCGGCTTGTTAAAAGCAAAGGGTTTATTAAGCATAAACCCAAAACCTACAGGTCTTCGCAATACTACACGCACGTCTCCAGAGCCAGGACAATGCTAATATATGAAAATTATAACATCATACTGGATATTAGGATAAAATTTATTTACACTATATTCTGCTTTTACGGGCAGGAAGCTGTTTATTAGATATGTTAATTAGACCGTAACAATATCCTTAATTCCACCGGAAAATTTCTGTGAGCTCTTTGTAGTTCTCTCTGCTGCTTTTTTGAAAACAGGAAAAACCAGACGGGCTATTTTATTAGCAAGCAATGGCGGAACAGCATTACCTACCTGAATAAACTGGGAAGTTCTCGGTCCGCAGAAAAAGTAGTTATCAGGAAATGTCTGAATCCGGGCAGCTTCCCGTACAGTCAGGCTTCTGCACTGTGCCGGATCCGGATGAATATAGTAATGGCCGTCCTTGGAAATATGGCTTGTGATCGTCTTGGATGGCTTATCCCAAAGCTGTACCCGGAAGCGGTCTGCGAACTTCTTGTCATCAATACCTTGCTTTACATTCTTATGGGCAGGAAGCAGTTCTGCCGGAAAATCCTCCAGCTTTGGCGATCGTTGATATACTCTGGCAAAACAGGAAACAAAGAGATACCGCAGCAGGTCGCTGTCCATATGCCCCCTTGCTTTGTGGTTACATACTCCGCCAAGTCTGTCATCCGAAAACCAGCCTTTCTCAAAACTGATTCCAGCTTTCTCACCTGAAGAGTATTCCACGCCAGTCCCGGAAACAGATTCCCTGATCTGCTTTATCTGCTCTTTGATTTCATCCAACAGCTGCTGTTCCGCATTTGCAAATACCTGTTCCAGATTCACATCACAGATGGTCTTTTTCCAGGCTTCAATATTATCTTTCTGCTTGGACAGTCCACTTCGCAAGCTGGGCAGATCCTGCAGAACCTGTGCTATTGCCACCTCATCCACCTGCTTTAAAGTGCCGGGGTAAAGGTCAATGTCCTTTCTGACTCCTAACAGAATAACCCGGTGCCTGGTCTGGGGAATTCCGTATTTTTCAGCCTGAATGACAAAGCTTTTCTGATTATAAACCGGATTGTTATTCAGATCATGGCTTGCCGGCTGCTCAACCAGCGAATATATCCGGTACCCCGGGCATACAATAGAGTCCGGAGCAGAGGATTCTGCTTGCGGGAAAACTCTCACCGGATCTGTTAAATCACTAAGAATCTTGGTAAAAACAGAACTTTCCTTTGTTTTGGCAGAAAGCAACCCCTTTACATTCTCCATTACAAAGACAGCAGGGCTATGAACAGCCAGAATTCTCAGGTACTGCCGGTAAAGCCCCACCCGAACATCTTTCTCTTCATCCAGTACACTATCTTTTCTTCTGGAACGCCCTACAATGGAATAGGCCTGACACGGAGGCCCCCGATCAGGAGCCAGTCTCTATGCCCCTTCAGCGCGCTTTTTATTCTGGAATCTACTTCTTCAAAAGGTACAGCGTCTTTACCATCGCCAAGGGTAGCCAGCCATGCTTCCTCTTTTGCCAGGGAAGCCTGCTCCGGCCACCTGCTGTAAAGCTCCTGTATGGTGATTTCACCTTTAACGAAACTATAATAATCTTCAGGGACAGTATCAGGCTCAAACTGCCTGAAGAAGCTTCGTAAGGTTAATGTCTGATGTGCAGCTTCTTCCTTCTCCACCGACAGAGCTATGTCGAATGCTCTTGTACCATCGGCATTTAACAACGCACTAAACCCCTCACCTAGCCCGCCCGGGCCTGCAAAAATATCAATTACCGGAATTTTCAAACCTGATCTGCTCTAATAGATTATCCAAAGTATCCGCCCTAACTTTCGGCTTTAACTCACATTCAAATATCGTTAAAACTTTCCATCCTTCCTGGATTAATTTGGAAAGATTTTGCTGATCCAGCTCCCTGTTTCTGTTAATTTTCTGCTGCCACCATTCCGTTCTTGTCTTGGGAATAACATAATACCTGCAGCCATCATGTCCGTGCCAGAAGCAGCCATGTACGTTGACAATGGTTTTGTATTTGGGAAGTACTATATCCGGTTTACCTGGAAGCTTTTTATCATGAAGCCTGTACCGTAATCCTTTTGCATGGAGGAACCTCCGCACTACCATTTCCGGTTTAGTATCCTTGCCTTTGATCCGGGACATGTTATAGCTTCTTGTAGCCTTAGAATGCACATCTGCCATAGGTTCTGAATCTAAATTGCCTAATTTAGTGACTTTAACGAAGAACAATGATCAACGAATACAAAGTGGAAATTATCAGGGAGCCGGGACCTAACCCACTTACAGGTGAGATTTCTCCGTTTGAATATGAGAAGCTGACGATAGAAGCTACTTCTGAAAGGAGTGCCTATGTGATAGCCTGTGCTACTTTTAAAATGACAGTCAGAGGTCAGCAACTCAGGTTTTTCATCGACGGGTTGGAGTACTTCGATGAGAATAACTAAACAGAGTATAACTGAAGGAATGAAAGTTATAGATAAGCTGGCCTGGCTGGAGATACAGGGTGGGAAAGTGCTTAGTACCAGAAGCAAGGGCAGGACAAAATATTACATACCTGGCGGAAAGCGCGAAGCCGGAGAGAGCGATCTGGAGGCACTTGCAAGAGAGATCAGAGAAGAGCTGAACGTTGATCTGGTTGAAGACACCATAAGATTTGCAGGAGTATTTCAGGCTCAGGCAGACAGCCATCCACATGGAATTCAGGTAAGGATGACCTGTTACGAAGCTGGATTTAAAGGTACAATCAGCCCATCAGCAGAGATAGGTGAGGTGGTCTGGCTGACGTACAGGGATAGGAGCCTTGTTTCTCCCGTGGATCAGCTCATCTTTGACTGGCTGAAGAAAAAAAAGCAGATACACTGATTTGCTGATTGATTGGAATAAAGAACTGGCCAGATGGCTGAAACTGATTAAGGAAAAAATCATACCCTCTGAAAATGGAGCAGACTTATTACATTAACCCTGAAAAGATTATTAAGATTGTCAACAGGATGGAAAACCTGAAGTTCGCCGGACTGGAAGTCAGCGATGGGAGCCATGTTGTCATTGACATTGAATTTAAAGGCATAAATCCTGATGCCAGGGAAGCTGGCTATACCTTTGTGAACAAAAAGCAGTATATAGCTGCTGAAGTACTCAAAAAAGCTAAGATCAGGTTCTCCAGAACATCTGCTGAGGTTGTTGACAGCAACCTGATTCGCCTGACCATTTACCCTCCAGAGGACACATCTTTTGGAATTGAGTAGCTGCTCAACCCTTCTCAGCAGCTTAATTTTTTGGCAGGTAGTTAACTGATGCTGCCTTATGCAGCTAAAAAAATGGTTCTCCTGATCAGAATCCTTTTGAAAAGAACTCCTGTAGTGACATTTCGTGTATAGTTAGCACGCGTATCAGGGACTTCATAGTAAGGTTCACGCCTTTTTCCATACGCCAGTACTGCATCCTGCCCAAACCATGTTCCAGAGCAAAGTCTTCATAGCTGGTGTACCCATTCTGCACCCTGACTTCCTTCAGCCTTTCACCAATTGCCTTTAGCAGCTCTTCTTCGCTTTTCATTTGCGAAAGTTGAGACTTATACAATCCCAGTGTTACACCATATATTAATACACCATTAATTGTACATATAAAGTTATATATGTAGTTTTAAACACTTGCCCTATGCAGGTCATGACAACTATATGATTTGCTTGACTCCAGCTTTAAATCAATGACCTGGTTCCTGTAGCAGTCCGGCCAAGAAGTTCTATAATCTATTTCTGCATCTAAAACCTGACAATAATGAAAAAACTAATTCTACTTCTTTCCTTTTGCTTTTCTATACTTTATTGTGCCACTGCCCAGAACATGCTAGGGTCATCAGGCACGGAGATAAGGTCAAACATGGCAGACTATTACGGAGATAAATGGGAATACAGAAATGAAGAATCACTGAGCAACAACAGCGTGAGGTTAGGTTACAGACACATAGAAGATCCCTTCGTACTGCTTTATTTTATAATGGTAGAAGATGTATGTGTCCGCTTCATCAGAATAATGCCTAAAGAAAAACTCTCAACAATGATTATTAAACTAAATGAAGAGAATTACCATGAGGGGGAAAATGTTTGGATTACAAAAGAAATGAAGACCAAGATAACTCTGGAGATTGAAAAAGACAGATTTCTTGTAATGATATATGATCCTATCTTATAGTGTTCTATTACAAATGAGAGAGTGCTAACAAATTAGATTACTATAACATCATAAGTTATCATCATTTACTTTGAATGTATCAAAATTAGCAGCGGTTATAAAGCTAATAGACATCCAGAGATTCCCTGCTTTCTGCTTTTACGAGAAGAAAGCTCCAAATATATGGTAGCAGCATGATTCTTAATATGACTGTCTTGTATATTACCTGAACCATCTGCATAGAAAACCTGAATTAGTTCCTACCTAAAAAGAAGGAAAGATTAAGGCTACTGGATTTTATAATAAAAAATTATTCTATAGTATAAATTAGAACATAGCTAAAAAAAGCATTGCAAAACGTGCAGTGGTGCAGTACCGGGTATTTTAGCACCTGGCTGCACTACTGCAACGTTTGCAAAGCCCTACTTTATAATTTTAGCTTTTCATAACCACCTGAGGGAACCTTTGCAAGCAGCCCCAAGGATATCAGAGAACTCAAATAGTTATAGGCAGACCTCTCTTTCAGGCCTAGTTTACTGATAACCTCTAAAGCTGCCTTTGTTTCAAACTTATCCGGCAGCAGATCATTAAATATTCGCAGCTTCTGATCTCCTGCATTTGTCTCTGTTTTAGGCAGGACGGAGTACATGTAATTGGCATGCTCATGAAAGGTGGCAGCTAGGGTCATTGCTGTCTCAAAGTCAGTGTCGTCGCAAACCAGCTGCTTCACCATGTTACCTGCTTCATACTTACGCAGCACTGACAGTATCATGGCAATCCGGAATGTTGTCAGCCCCAAACGTTTGGTAATACTTGTTGCTTCCATGCCCATGGCTTCGTATGTTTTGAAAAGCCACTCTTCAAACTGTCTGTTGAGCCATTTCCACTGACTTTCACTCAGCGTGAATTCTGTCGGAGAAGCATGGGTAAAATCCACAAACGCCAGCATACGCTCCGACATTTCTTTAAAAAACTCCGTATGATTCACCCCATCCTTTCTGGGAGATACATCCCTCCATTTTACCGGAGCCTCAAAGGTGTAATACAGAAACCGGCTGAAGAGACCGTTTTCAGCAGTAGGCACCATTGCTCTCACCTGCCCCGGCGTACCTGAAATGGCAATCGAAAGACGAGGCTGCTGTATCTCCACAAACTCCCCTTCTCCTTTGCGAGTAAGACTAATAGTTTCATGCTGAAAAGCATTCCGGACCACATCATCAAAATTGCCCCAGTCCTGACTGAAACTGTTGGCCAGAGAATCCGCTTCTGCTTCACAGATGATGCCTGCCCCCTCCCCTTGTTTCAGGTGCTTGATCACCGCAGCAGCACTTGCGTTTCCGGGAATGAACAGCACTTGCTCTGCAGGCTTTTCCATGGCAATAGGCTGATTACCGGCCTGCATTTCCTTGCGGTAAGCTTCATAAGCTTTAAGAGCTTCCTTGCTGCTGAAGAGCATTCTGTTATGATATGCTTCTCCTAGCATTCTGGCATAAACCATCACCCCCTTCCCACTTGCTGGCGGTGCCACCACGAAGGCATATATATTGGGGAATACCAACCGCTGGTCATAGACTCCTTGCGTGTTCCGCATACATCCACTGATAATTCCCAGACTGCCGAGCAGGAACACATCCTTTTCGCGTTCAGACTCAAACCGGTCTGCACCTTCTTTCAGAAGAGCCGGCAGGATATTGTATACTGATTTGTGGATGACAGGAAGCTTTGAAAGACGGTTTCCTTCCAGTATCTGTGCTGCTTTCTCTTGGCCAGCTTTTTCCTGTACTGCTTTTTCCTGTGTCTCTTTCTTTGACATTATCTCGCCCCTCCTTTCTGCAGTGATACCACATCGTAGCCTTGTCTGACAAATGTCTGAGCACGCTTAGGGTTGCGCTGCATCCATGAATCAAGTTCCTGCTTCTTGAAGTAAAGCATCTTGCCATTCGGGCAGGAGTGCGCGATTGCTCTTGCACCGGTAAGCTTGTACATAAAACTCGCACTGATACCCATGTAGGCACAGGCCTCCTTAAAGCTAAGCACCTGCTTAGCTGTTACATTCTGCTGCAGAAGCAGCTGTTCGATCTGATCTAGCTTTGCTAGTAGTTTCGTTGTTTCCAACATCTGTTTTTGTGTTTAATATGAATAACTTCTTACATGCCTGACTGGCGGCTTTACGACCATCAGACACCACAAACTTAGATGTTGGACAAGGCGAAGGGTAGTTGTAAAGGGTTGTGCAACCCCATATTAAATCACTGTAAGTCAACAGGTTTACACTCCCGATTTTTTTGAAGTTTCTTTTGCATAGAGGTAAAGCTCATAAAATTTTGATTGCACGGACTCCGCTGCCTCCGCGGGATCTTTGGAATAATACTTATTGCTGAGACTATCCACGCTTAATTGCTCCCCTTTTTTCCCCTTGGTTTCAAGGCTCTCAGCTACAGCTCTGCATAATGCTCTCAGCTTACCTTCCGGTATACTTATTACTTTCTTTTCCACTAGGGCTCTGATAAAAAAGCCTAATTCAGCCACGGTCAGTGAAGTCTTCACCATAGTTTTCTTTTGTAGATTTCCAGCCGGCTGCAGACTGGTGAGAGCATGCTCTATAAAATCTAGAGCTTCAGTAGAGAAATAAGCATATGTATAGTTGTAAAACCTGTGCGCAAGGGAATGTTCCCTTGTATGTATCTTCTCTGCCGGACGATAATAGTCCCTCACATCGTATCGGGACGGATGGTCTTCTTCCATATGCACCAAAAGCTGCCCGGTTATTTCTCTGTCTTTAAAAATACTGGAACTGATTCCATCGTATTTATAAGCCCACTCACTCCATTGCTCACCGTCAGCATTTACCTGCAACATCTTCTTTTCTATTTCCTGACGTAACATGTTGAGGTAGATCAACCGGTTTTGCTGCTCAAGGGCAGTCAGGTTGAGATAAATTTCTCCTTTCAGATGATTCCAGGTATCACTCAGAAGGTTTCTGAAATGAATCACATTTACCTGATATGGATAACAGAAGCTAAGCAGCTCCAGAAATCTGAATAGCTGAACGGTATTATAGCTGGAATTCATATAGCGGATTTTAATACAAGTTAATCTATTTAGGAAATGCGGTCAACTTCGAAACCACCTGCCGTTTTGCATCTGTTTCAAAACTGTCCAGGTAATGCTGGGTGGTTTTTTCGCTGGAATGACCTAATGATTCTGAGATGAAGGCGGTAGAGACCCCGGAGCGCTTCAGGACAGTAGAAAAGGAATGCCTGGCTGTATAGGTGGTCACATCTTTTTCTATACCTAGCGCAGTGGCTATTCGCTTCATATACTTGTTAACCGTCTTGGTAGCCTGCTTGACTCTGGCCAGCTCCTGTTCGGGAGATAGAGCTGAGACAAGGACAGGAAATATATAGGTATCCGGGGTGACGGGCTTATTCCCCCACCTGCCAATGATAGCCATCGCTTCCGGCAACAATGGCACTGTGATCTGCTTCTGCTTCTGCCTGGTAGTACGTCTGGTCTTGGACCTGACAAAAATAATAGTTTCCTTATCAAGTTGCCTATAGGTAAGCCTGGCGATGTCTTTTACATTGATTCCGCTGCACAGGTAGGAAAACAGCCACAGGTCTCTGCTTCTGGCCTCACTTTCGGTCGCAGGAACATAATCAAAAATCCTCTGGATGTCTTTCAGCGCCAACGCTTTTTTCACGTTTGCGCCGGAGGGAATCTGGTACTTCCGCTTTCCGAAGGGATATAACTCCTGAGACACTTCACCGGAGGCAATGGCCTCATTGAAAAGGGCGCGGAGCGGACGCAGGTAAATGCCCACGGTGGTACCGGAACGTCCTTCCTGCAACATCCATTCCTCATAGTTCTCCAGAAAATCAGGTGTGACACGGGAGAAAGGCAAAGGCGTTGTGTTCTTTTCCTCTTCATGAAGCAGGGTTGCGATCTCTGCCTTCGTCTTTCCCTTCCTTGGCGTAAAAGCCTTTCCGCTGGCAAACCTCCTGAGAGAGTTACGTGCACTCTCGTAGTTATCAGCAGTGGCTGCCCTTCCTGCCTTCCGGAGCCTGGTGATGGCCGTGTCAAAGGCTGAGAAAATCTCGCTGGGTGAGCCGCTCCGCTGCAGTCTCCTTTCAAACTCTTCGAATGAGAAGCTTGGTAGCTTTTCAATGACCCTGACGGCCTTCCGTTCGATGTCCTGCAGTTCCAGCCCGATATCTTTGAGTTCCCGCCCGGGACGGTTAGAGTTCAGCCTCTCGAAATCTTCCAGAGCAAGACTAACACCCGTAGGGTAGTACTTCTGCTTCCGCTGATGGGTTACCCGAAGCTTCACGGGAAAAGTGCCGTCTTTAAGCACTCTTCTTGTGTCAAGGATGATGTGGGTGGAGGCGTCCTGCATGTTGTATACACCATTAATATTTGCATACAATTTGCATACAAACCATGACAAAACCTATCAAAAAAGGAAAAAACATACAGAGTGCCATTACTTAAGTCATTGTTTTACAGCACATAGGAAAACATCTGATAACAAATGGCAAGATGCACCTGTGACTGTTAATCAGGGGGTCCCTGGTTCGAGCCCAGGAGGGGGAGCAAAAGCCACTCAGAAATGAGTGGCTTTTTTGTTTTTATACCTTCCCGCCAACTTCTCCCTATCAACCTTTTCCAGAATTTATAGTATCAACTAATAAGTATATTTTCATATGACGGTCCGGGCTATAGTTTAGCTATGTGCGGTTCGTTGTTCGACAAAACTAAAAGACAGCACTATGAATAATTTAAGAACATACCTGGCCACACTGTTTATACTGATGGCGTTTACGCTGAGCAGTTGCGAACTGGTAGGAGATATTTTCAAGGCAGGCATGTGGACTGCACTCGTTATTATAGTATTGATCATACTCCTGGTTGTCTGGATTTTCAGGAAATTCAGAGGATAAAAAAAAAGGAGCCCGATGGGCTCCTTTTTTCATTGTCCCTATCGGGGCAAGTGTATCCACCGTATTGTTTGCCAGCCTGCACTACTTTGTAGCTGAACTATATAAATACCCTCCGAAAGGTGCTGCAGATCAACTTCAACCGGCTCAGCGGGAGATAATACAATTGTTTTCGTGAGCATCGTTTTACCGTTCATGTTACGCACCACCAAGTTTGTTTCACCGGTTATAGTTGCCGATGTAAGGTATAGTTTGCCATGCCCCGGATTCGGATAAGCTACTATTTTTGCCGGGCCATCTTCCTTGGCGTTTACACTTACTGTCCCGGAAAACGACTTCTCACCATCTTCGGCATACTCTACCAGCCTGTAGTAAACTATACCGTCAGTAGTGGGCAGGTGCGTAAATGTATAGTTATTAACAACTGAGCTGAAACCTGCCGCTTTAACCTGCCCCACTTCACTGAAATGCTTCCCGTCCAGGCTTACTTCTACAGAAAAATAATCACTCCCTCTTTCAGATGCTGTAGTCCATTTTAAGGTGGTGATGCCATCTTTATATCTTGCTGTAAATGCGGTAAGCTCGACCGGCAACGGATTGCGTGGCGGCTGCCATACGCCATACATCCCGCCCCTGGCGTTAGCTAAGGTAACGTAGTTTGTCGGCAGAGCTGCTGCTGCACGTGCGCCGGCCATAGTTGCAACTATCCCTCCTGCCGATTCCCATACCGTCCCGTTGTAGTAAGCCATCTCTGACATGGTGCGGTCAAAATCAGGAAGCTCATCTTCAGGATTCCAGTAAAAAGCAACTTCTGCATCCGGACTCGTGGCCCCCTCCTGGTCGATCATCCATACTTTATTTACCAACCCACCCTGTAATGGCTCGCCAAGGCCCTTGCGGGAAGCATCGTAATGCGCGTAAACACCGTCTTCTATAGTTACGCTTACATACCGCGCAGCCTTACCTGCCGGCAATGTAATACCAACAGGTGTATAGCTACGCTCTGAGCCTACCGGAAGAAACCTGGTACTTCCCGATTGAAGATACTGTTTTACAGTGCCTTGAGGCCCCAGTTTAATAAAGGCTGCTTCGCCGATGTGTTCTATAGCTGCCCCGTTTTCTAAGGTTATGGTCGCGTTCCGTAACTTTACTCCTGTACCGGCCAGCCTTAACTTACCCCGCACCTGTACCGGCATATCAATTACCTTCTCTCTGCTGCCGGTTATGTGCAGGTTACCAAAATTGCCTTGTACAGGGGCGTCTGTACTATCAGTGTTATAGATCACATTGCTATTAGGAGCCAGGCTACCAAAGACAGGAGCCCTGGTTGCATGATTTACAATTAGTGTTGAGCCATTGGCAATATCAATCAATGCCTTCAGCCTGTATTTATTAGGGATGGTTAATGTTGCTATAGCAGTCTCTTCGCCAAGTATAAGTTTAGAGTTAAGCCCGGAGATAGTCAGGTCTCTGCTAAGTTTGTAGTGCCCGCCTGCAGCCACTACAAAAGTCTGGTCTATATCTGTAAAGTTCTTGGGGGTTCTGCCGGAACTGGTGCCGTCGACAGACCAGCTTGACTGATTGCTAAGCACCTTACTTACTGCATAAAACACATCGTTCTGAATGAACTCGATCTGCACATCATCCAGCGCAACAGAAGGGAAGTTCTGTCCGCTTCCTGTTATCCCTGAAGCATCGTGCTGTTCCCACCTAATCATGATCTCCTGGTTGGGGGCCAGGTTTACGTTAAGCAGAGTCTCAGAAACTGTCCATTTGTTATTTGCCGCATTCCCATCTGTTACCAGGTTATTCCCGCTATATGGCTGGTTACCGATGGTCATTTGTGATGAGGGAATGTGCGTCCAGGCAAGCGTACTGCCTGGGTCAGTTATAGTTGGTGCAATAGCATAGCTGGCAGAGAAGGGTACAGTTGTTTGCCTGTTCCAGAACCATTGCTCTATACTATAGTTTATTTTGATATGCTTTAATGTAGCACCTGAGTTATTCTTAAACCGGACAGCATAGTAGTATCCGCCCCAGCCATTTGCACCATGTCCGCCTAACGCCCTGTCAGGGTTATCTGTGCTTCCGAAACTATACAACCCAATTGTTCGGGATGATCCGTCATTAGCAGCTATACCGGATGGCATAATACCACGTAGCGGTGTTGCATACCAACCTGGCAGGGTGCTCCCGTTTATCCAGTCACCGGTAGCTGGCAGCGAATTAAAATTTTGGGAATAGGCATGCTTTAGCTGGTAGCCGTAAGCCGTCATTTGTGGTATACTGATCTGTGCGCCTGCAGGCTCTATGGTCAGGCTGCACATCATGAAAAAGAAAATAAGTACTCTTTTGTAAGTTATTGGCTTCTTCATCTCCTAGTTTACAGTTCAAAACATGTAGCGCTTTTGCTATTTTTTGATTGAGGCTGCAAGGTAGGCACACATATTATCATATCATAATATAACCATATATTATAAGCTTAGTAATCAATAGTTTACCACAAAAAGTAGGTTATTTAGCTTTGTGCTATATTTATAAAGTACAATAAAGTGCCACTGTAAATCAGGTACATAAAGTGTTTAAACATTGATTATTCCTGTCGGCTGTACACGAAGAAAAAATCTTGGGCCGGCAAAAAAAAAGGAGCACCTGGCTCCTTTAAAATATTGAATGGGAAAATAAAGTATAGCTATTTAGACCTTTTGGGCATAGTCCCGAGCAGGTAATCCCAAAGCGGCGACGACACACCATAGGCAACTTCCGGGTCTTTGTAGTGATGAATGCTGTGGTGGATCCAGAGTGTTTTGAGGAAGTTTTTAGGCGGCGCATAGGCATGCACGGCATAATGTACCCACAAGTATAAAGCGTAACCAAATAATACGCCGGCTAATATCCCGAACACAAACTGCCCGAAAATCAGCTTAAACACAAAAAACAGCAACGAGGCAATGAGCACGCTAACGATAGGAGGCATTGCCAGCCGTTCCTTGTCTTTTGGGTAATCGTGGTGGTTACCATGGAATGTATACTGAATGCGTGCTTTAACCGGCGTGTCGGTATCCATATGGAAAATGAAACGGTGGGCCGCATACTCCATTAAGCTGAAAATAGCCCAGCCCAGGAAGAAAAGCCCTACCGCTTCCAGCACATCTATAAAACCATAGGTAATGCCATAGTAGATAAGGCCTACCGAGATAGCTATAAAAATAAAGATAGGCAGGGCAATGTGTGTTCTGGTTAGTCTTTCAAGAACAGGGTTCTCAAAGATCTGGGCTCGTCCTTTGTGATTAGGCTTCATAGTTTTTGTTTACGCAATAGTTTTTCTGACCGCAGAACTAAATAAAACAGAAAAGCTGCTTCGCCGGAAAAGGGATTAAGAAGTATGGATTTTGCAATATGTAATTACAGCGGAAGCAACGCCAGCAATGCATTTATAGTATACGGCGGACTCGCAACTATGTGCTTTGCCTGTTCATAAAACCGGCGTCTTTCTGATAATGTTTTGCCTAAGAACGAGATTAATTGGGATTGTGTTTTGCCAGCCAGCAAAGGGCGGACAGATAGGTCTGATTTTGAGAGCCTTCGGGCAATTTTTTTTACTGGCACGTCCAGGAAAATGGTTTCTCCGGCGGTATCCATCAATGCCATGTTATCAAAAAAGCATGGGGTACCGCCGCCGGTAGCAACTATAGCTTGCTTATAGTTGGCAACTATAGTTTGTAAAGCCTGGCGCTCTACCTCCCGAAACCCCTCCTGCCCTTCTGTAGCAAATATCTCGGCTATAGTTCTGTTTTCATTCTGCTCAATAACTGCGTCCAGGTCCAGGAAAGTATAACCCAGCTTTTCCGCCAGCTCCTGCCCCAGCGTGCTTTTGCCACTGCCCATCATACCGAGTAAAAAGATCAGCATCTTTTTTAATGATTAGTTAATAATGAGTAATGAATAATAACCATGGAGCTATAACTTATAATTCGTCATTAATCATTCGTCATTATTAATTAGTCGAGCTTAACGCGTGGGTCGAGGGCGGCGTAGAGCAGGTCTACAAAAATGTTAATGACTACAAACAGGAACGCTACAAACAAGGTTGCCCCCATTACCAGCGGAAAGTCGAGGTTCTGAACGGCCTGTATCGTTACCGCGCCCAGGCCTTTCCAGTTAAAGATATATTCGATAAAGAAGGCACCGGCCATAAGGGAAGCCATCCAGCCTGAAGCAGCCGTAACTACCGGGTTCAGGGCGTTTTTAAGGGCATGCCCAACTATAACCCGTCGCCTGTTCAGGCCCTTTGCGCGGGCCGTACGGATGTAGTCCTGCGACATCACATCGAGCATAGAGCTGCGCGTAAGCTGAACTATAACGGCCAACGGGCGAATACCTAAGGCAAAAGCCGGAAGCAGCAGGTTTCGCAACATCAGCTCTTTTCCTTCAAACGGGTCGATCTCGTATAGTTGTCCGGTCAGGCTCAGGCCCGTCCAGTTGCTCCAGTAAAAGCCAAACGTAATAGCAATTAATATGGCCGCTACAAAAGACGGTACAGAAATACCCAAAACGGATGTGGTGATTAAGGCATGATCTAAGGTACTATGTGGTTTGAGTGATGCCAGCACCCCGAAAAGGATACCAAACACGGTGGCAATAAGCATGGCCGCCACTGCCAGCCATAACGTACCCGGGAAATGATCTAAAAGGATATCGGTTACAGATTTGTTGCTCTGAAAGGAGCGGCGCAAATAAGGCGTTTTCCAGACCAGCACATCTTCGCCAACGTCAACTATAGTACTGTATTCATACTTCTGCTGGTTTGCTTCCGTATCTTCATGCACCGACAACGGCGACACATCATTTATATAGTACAGCAGCTGTGCGGGCAACGGTTTATCCAGGCCAAGGTCTTTGGTGATGGCTTCGCGGGTGCTCAGGTCGGAACGCTGGCCGGCCAGCATCGCCACCGGGTCGCCGGGCAGCACATTGAACAGGAAAAATACCACCACCAACACACCCAGCATGATCAGCAGGCCGTGCCCCATTCGGCTAAGTATAAATCCTATGAATTTCATGTATTAAATGTTGTTTAAGAAATTACTTTCTTGAGTTTTGTTAAAATAACTCCATCACTGTTCTTTATCGGAATCAGGTCATTTATAACTGCATTATCGAAAGATACTCTCATCCAGGGTAATATTCCATCAGGATAAATGAGCATTTGCCTTCCATCTTTGGCATGAAATATCAGCACATGCTCTGATTCAATATATTCAGTTATACTCACACTGGGGTTATTTTTTTCAATCTGCCAAAATGGTTCTAGCTTCAGGTTATCTGACTCATCTTTCCCGCTAAAGCCATGTATCTCTATCTTCGTTATTCTAAAATCAGGCTTTACCATTAAGCAAACATTTTTACCTTCAATATAACCTTCTTCAGTAGTAGGGATGTATGCTGGTTTACTCGCACTACTTAATTTAAGTCTGTTAAAGTCTCCACCAAAGTGTGTTTCATCAAAATCTGCTCCAATAACTATATACTCACGAAGTTCATCAAAGCTTATGCTTATTGCGTCACTAAATTCATACAGGTTATAGTTCGAGTCAATATCTACACCAGTACAAAGGATACGATTAATAGCCTTTCCTATCAAACTTTTTAGTAAGCTGATTTCCTCCTTTGGCAGTTTATGAATTGTATGAACTTCCTTCAAAATGTTGAATATTGATCTTTCGCTCTTCCGGACTTCCCAGTCCGAAAACTCGCTGGTGAGGACTTCTTAGTCCCCGTTATAGTTTATGCGAATTAGGAAATCCGCTTCAGCTATAGTTCCGGATTAAGAAACCCTATAGCCTTTCATTCAATTTATAGTTGTCATTTCGATTGCAGCGAGAAATCTATCTCAAATTCTAAATAGATCTCTCCTATCGTCGAGATGACAATTAAATTAGCACCAATTATTACTTAGCAAGAGCAGCCTTTACCTCCTCTATAGTTGGCGTGTTGTTGTGGTGCCACAGGCCTTTGGTGGTTCCGTCTTTTAATAGCCAGATACCCGGGTTTGAGCGGATAATCGTTTTAAGAACTGTATGATCCCCAAAGTAGTAAGGAGCAGCCAGGTTTACTTCGTGGCGGAAAGCCTCAAACTCCTGCGCACCGCTGCTGGTGATAACAATCGGCGTGATGCCCTGCTTCTCAGCTTCAGCCACTAAAGCGTTTATTCTTTCAAAATCATCGGTATTGGCCTTAGTAACGTTATGCACAACTATAACCAGTTTGGTACCAGTTAGTACTTCCTGCGTGTGGTCGCCTTCGTCGTTCCAAACGTTAAAGTCGGTAATCTTCGGGCCATCTTCCGGGTTAATGGCTACCATTTCTTTAAAGGCCCAGGTCGTATCGGTTGGGTATTCTGTAAACTCCTGCTCCTGGCCGCCTTTGGTCATAATGTACTTGTACTTAAGCGGTGCCGATGGCTTCATGAGCGTCGGGATGTTATTACCGATCTTATAAGCACGGAAGTCGATGTAAGGCAGGTTTTCGTAAGCGTACCAGCCAATGCCTACTGAAAGGATTGCTGTAAGCGCGGTTATAGTTGCACCTACCTTCTGGCTGATAAACGGCTGCAGGTAACGTTGCGTCATCAGTAGCACAATGATCATTACAAGCAGCACAATGTCTTTGGTGAACGACTCCCACGGGGTTAGTTTAATGGCATCGCCGAAGCATCCACAGTCGGTTACTTTGTTGAAGTAGGCTGAGTAGAACGTGAGGAAGGTGAAGAATACGATCATGGCCAGCAGCAGCCACAGCACTTCTTTCAGTTTCCAGCGAACGAGCAAAGCCACACCCAGCACAATCTCCAGCGCACTCAGAAAAATAGAAAGAAACAGCGCAGCCGGCTTCAATGCGCTAAAGAACGGAGCAATGTCTGTCGAGAAAACTTCGAAATACTCTTCCAGTTTAATGGCGGTGCCTACCGGATCGTTTATCTTGATCAAACCGGAAAAGATGAACAGCACGCCCACAAAGAGCCAGAAGAATTTGGTGATGTATTTCATGATTCTGCTTTCAGTTAGAAAGTTTGAGATTTAGAAAGTTAATAAGTTTATAGTTGCTGATTTGACAACTCTCCATTTTCATACGCTACAGAGTCAGCTATACTTCCTGATGAAGAATAAAAGTATGCAACCCCATGCTGCAAACCTGTTTTATAGTTTAAAACCTGCTGTTTATTGCCATTCTTCCAATAAACTACTGCTTCTCCATTCTTTTTGCCTTCAGTCCAGCTACTTTCTTCTTTCAGATGCTTCCTGTTATTGTCATACCAAAAGCGCCACAGACCATTCTTTCTGCCATCGATCAGCTTTCCTTCACTACGTGGGGTGGTTTCTAAGTTTGTAACAAAGTAGGTCTTTGTAATATGTATGGTAGTATCAGTCTCAGCAGTTTTCTTGATCTTAATTTCAAGTTTGTGATCTTTCTTAACTACAGCTCCCGGTATTATATCTATATCTTCGGTTAGAACATAGTTTGTAAACTCACCTGCCCATAACGGGTAATAAGGATTGTCATTAATTTTTATCACTGGATCTTCTCCAAAACGGTTGAAGTGACTGGAGTCTGTTTTTATAGTTAGCTCGTAAATCTCACCACTGTTCAAAGTATCATAATTTGCGCTTATGCTTTGAATTAGGTTGTCGGCATCAAAAGCTACTTCTTTAGAAGAATAGCTGCATGAGCAAAGCAAAAGCAGACACCATAATAAATTTGGCTTCATTTAGAGCAAATTATTTTGATTAACTAAAACTATATTGTCATCTCGAACAGCGTGAGAGATCTATCTCAGATTCTAAATAGATTTCTCGCTGCACTCGAAATGACAAAAAGGAGAAAGCAACTATAATCGTCAACTATAGCATCAAACTATAGACCCCAGCTATAACCTATAGTTTACTGCACCTTCTCCCCGGCACCCAGCTTTATCAGCGCGAAAACGGCGTAGTTGATCATGTCGCGGTAGTTGGCTTCCACACCTTCCGAGATCAGCGTCTGGCCTTCGTTGTCTTCGATCTGCTTGGTGCGGTATAGTTTCATCAGGATAATGTCAGTGATGGAGCTTACACGCATGTCGCGCCAAGCTTCGCCGTAATCGTGGTTTTTAGCTGTCAGCAGCTTTATGTTCTCTTCGATGTGGTGCGTGTACTGGCGCTCTACTTCTTCTGCGGGCAGCGTCTGCTCGGCATCGGCTGGCAGGCTAAGCTGCATCAGGGCAATTACGCAGTAGTTTATAATGCCTACAAATTCATCGCGGATGTCGTCTTCCACCAGCTGCTTGCCCTTCTCCTGAATTGAGCGGATGCGCTGCGCCTTGATAAAGATCTGATCGGTAATAGAAGGTAGCCGGAGCACGCGCCAGGCCGTGCCATAGTCTTTCGTCTTTTTAACAAAAGTATCTTTGCAGCGCTGTACTACCTGATTATATTCCTGGAGTGTTTGACTAATCAACTTTTTAGCTTTAATTTTAAAATCAATAGACCTAAATGCCTACATTGGATTCGAAAGATACGCTTTTTAAGAAAAAATCCACACTCAATTGCCGCGGAAAGCTCCTCTCTTTGGACACGCCGCTGGTAATGGGCATTCTCAACCTTACCCCCGATTCTTTTTACCCCGGCAGCCGCCTTAACTCCTCCAAAGAAGCTGTTGAACGTGCGCGCATTATGCTCTCCGAAGGGGCCGATATACTGGATATCGGCGGTTATTCCACGCGTCCCGGCGCAGCAGATATTTCGTCTCAGGAAGAACAGGACCGGTTGATACCAGCCATCGAAGCTATAGTTAAGGAGTTTCCGGATGTGATACTTTCGGTAGATACCTTCAGGGCCGATGTGGCCGAAGCAACTATAAACGCCGGCGCAGCAATTATAAACGATGTAGCAGGCGGCACGTTGGATGATAGAATGTTTGAAACCGTAGCCAGGTTGCAGGTTCCGTACATTTTAATGCACATGCGCGGCACCCCGCAAACCATGCAAACGATGGCCAACTATAGCAATGTAACTATAGAAGTGCTGGACGAACTGCAGCAACAGGTGGCTAAACTAACAAAGCTTGGCGTTAAAGATATCATACTCGATCCGGGGTTCGGCTTTGCAAAAACAACAGAACATAACTTTGAATTACTGAACCGTCTGGAAGATTTCCGTATATTGGGTTTACCTGTGCTGGCGGGCATGTCGCGCAAATCGATGGTTTACAAAACGCTGGGTATCCACCAGACCGACGCCTTAACCGGCACTATAGTTGTGAACACGATTGCACTGATGAAAGGAGCCGCTATTTTGCGCGTGCACGACGTAAAAGAAACTAAGCAGGCTGTAGAACTTTACAAGAGAACAATACTTTGACATTCTTATTCACGATAGGGTTTTTAGAGATCGAGCTGCTGGATATTATTGATATTCTGCTTGTTACAGCCCTGCTATACCAACTATACAAGCTGCTTACCGGTAGCGTTGCCCTTAAGATCTTCTTAGGCCTGCTCTCTATTTACCTGCTGTACCTGGTGGTGCGTGCCGCCGGCATGGAGCTGCTCAGCATTATTCTGGGTCAGTTTATGGGCGTGGGTGTGCTGGCTGCTATTATCCTTTTTCAGCCCGAAATTCGTCGTTTCCTGTTGATGATCGGCAAAACCACGGCTCTTAACCACGAGCGTTTCTGGGGTTTCCCGTGGCGCCGCGACACAACCGAAAAACTTAGTCTGACGCCATTCATCGAAGCTGCAAAATCACTGGCCGCAAAAAACACGGGTGCGCTGATTGTTTTCGCAAAAAGCTCAGAGCTGAAATATTATGCTGAGTCCGGGGATTTGATTGATGCTGTGATTTCGAAACGACTGCTGATGTCGATCTTCAACAAGAACAGCCCGCTGCACGATGGTGCCGTAATTATTGCCAATAACCGCATCAAAGCGGCCCGCTGCATTCTTCCGGTTTCAGAGAACCAGGAAATTCCGGCTTCAATGGGTTTACGCCACCGCGCAGCCATCGGCTTAACCGAGATCACGGATAGCATTGTTTTGGTGGTTTCGGAAGAGACCGGCCAGGTAGCTTTGGTGCGTAACGGCGAAGCTTTCCGTAACCTTTCATCCGCAGACCTGCGCGTTAAGCTTAACCAGTTCCTGTTCGATACCGACCAGCGCCCAACTATAAGTGCTTCTGAGAAGTCAGTGAGTGCTGCCTGAAAAGACCAGTGATTAAGGAGATTTAGCTGATTTATTAAGATTTCTGTCTGAACCCAGATTAATGGAGATTTGTGGGATTAGCAGGATAAACGTTGAGTCCTCAGAATAGATTGAGTCCCTATTCAGACAATTAATTTCTGCTTCTTCTTTTCCAGCTTACCCAATAAAACACCAGGCCAATTATAGGTAGTAACCATAGCACTAACATCCAGAGCAGGCGCTCGGTCAGGTTATAGTTTGTTTTAAATATCAGGTGGATAAGCGAGATGAATGCACCGCCATAGTAAATGATCAGTAGCGTAAATACGATGCTATACACCAAACTGCTGTTGCCAGAAGTCAGAAATTCCATTGTAACTCTATAGTTTAGACATCAAGGTACAAAATATCAGGCATAAAAAAGCCACTCCTGGTTTAAGAGTGGCTTTTTTGTTTTGTATGAGTCGTCCTGAAATAAGTTGACTGTGTCATCCGCTGGCGCGAGCTTGTAGCTCGTGTTTTATCTCTGGCGCAAGTCTCCAGCCTCGCCAGAGGTTCAACTATAGTTAGACACGAATTACGGTTCCCGTACTTGATTAGGAACGAGAAAGCTCGCGCTCTGCCTATGTAATTACTTGATCACGCCCAGCTCTCTGCCAACTTCGGTAAAGGCAGCGATACACTTATCAATATGCACACGGTCGTGCACCGCTGATAGCTGCACACGGATACGCGCCTGGCCTTTTGGCACAACCGGGAAATAGAAGCCAATTACGTAAATACCTTTGTCCAGCATACGGGCTGCAAATTCCTGCGCCAGTGGTGCATCGTATAACATTACCGGAACGATCGGGTGTTCGCCTGGCTTAATGTCGAAACCGGCAGCAGTTATCTGCTCACGGAAATATCTCGTGTTCCACTCCAGCTTGTCGCGCAACTCAGTAGTAGAGCTCAGCATATCCAGCACGGCAATAGATGCCCCAACTATAGACGGAGCCAGTGAGTTAGAGAACAGGTAAGGACGTGAGCGCTGGCGCAGCATATCAATCACCTCTTTGTGGCCCGACGTGAAACCACCCATGGCACCGCCAAGCGCTTTGCCCAGCGTGCCGGTAATAATATCGATCTTACCCATCACGTTGTGGTACTCGTGCACGCCACGGCCGGTCTTACCCATAAAGCCAGTCGAGTGAGAATCGTCTACCATGATCAGGGCTTTGTACTTATCAGCCAGCTCCACAATCTTATCTAACTGGGCAACTGTGCCGTCCATCGAGAACGAGCCGTCTGTAACGATGATGCGGTGTTTTGTATTGGCATTCACGGCTTCCTGCAGTTTTGCTTCCAGGTCGGCCATGTCGTTGTGCTCGTAACGGAAACGCTGCGCTTTACATAAACGCACGCCATCAATAATAGACGCATGGTTCAGTGCATCCGAAATAATAGCCGAATCCGCATCAAACAAAGGCTCAAAAACACCACCGTTCGCATCAAAAGCAGCCGCGTAAAGTATGGTATCTTCAGTGCCTAAAAATTCAGAGATCTTGCGCTCCAGTTCTTTGTGGATATCCTGTGTACCGCAGATAAAACGTACCGAGCTCATGCCGTAGCCATGCGTATCAATAGCGTTTTTAGCAGCTTCGATCACTTTCGGGTGAGCCGATAAGCCCAGGTAATTGTTGGCACAGAAGTTTAGCACGTGGTGCATCTGCGTGGTGTCAATATCAGCACCTTGTGGCGTGGTTATAATACGCTCTTGCTTATATAGTCCGGCAGCCTTTATTTCTTCCAGCTGTTTTTCCAGGTCGGGTTTTAAGGTTTCGTACATAGTTATAGTTTATAGTTGCTCGTTATCAGTTATTCGTGCGTTCTCAGTTATAGTTCGCTGTCCGGTTTTGGCGGTGGCCTTTTAATGACCGGCCTCGGGCGCGCCGGCTTTGGTTTTATAGTTTCGTCTGCTGGCAGTTGTGGTTTTGCTTCGTCTATAGTTGGCTGTACAGGTTCTTCCGGGTTTGCTGCATTTATAGTTGATTCTGCAGGCGGTGCTGGCCGTTTTATAACAGGTCTTGGCCCTGGCGTTTTTGCAGCTGGTACAGGTTCTTCAGCAATCTTTATAGTTGGCTCTTCTTCCGGTTTTTCTGCTTCAGGGTTAGTCTCTTCAGCTGTGGGCTTTTGCAGCACAACAGGTCGTTTTATTACAGGCCGTGGGCGTGCAGGCTTTGGCGTTTCTGCCTCTGGTGCAACTATAGTTGCTTCCAGATCTATAGTTTCACCAGTTTTATCTGTTGATGGTCTCTCTGTTTCCGAAGATTTTTCATCTGTTGATTTCTGTAAGGCAGCCGGTCTTTTAATAACTGGCCTTGGCCGCGCCGCCGGTTTTGGTGTTTCAGCTTCCGGAACTATAGTTTGCTCGGCGGGTTTGGCAGTTTCACTTTCTTCGGTAGCAGGTTTCTGTAAAGCAGCCGGACGCTTTATTACCGGCCGTGGCCTTGCCGGGGCAGCTCCTTCCGGTGCAGGCGTGCTTCCTGAAACTGAGTTTTCGCTTTCTGTAGTCGCTGCTGGCTTAGAAATAACCGGGCGTTTAATAACAGGTCTTGGCTTAGCGGGTTCTGCTTGTTTTGCTTCCTCGGGGTTTGCAGTTTCGCCATCGGCTATAGTTGGTTTTGCTATAGTTGGGCGCTTTACAACAGGCCTTGGTTTTGGAGTTGGCGAAGTTTCTGAAATTTCCTGGGGAACGGCTGGTTGCGCCGCTTCACTGGTTTCAGTAGCCGGAGCTGCACGGCGCATAACCGGCCGTGGCGCACTTGGCGCAGGAGCAGATTTTTGAACCTCTTCTTCTGCCAGATGATACCGTAACCGCACATCGTTTATCACCATTTTAGTGGCAATATAAAAGCTGTTCTGGTGCATTTGGCCGTACATATCGGCCCATGCAGCAAAGCGCGCGGGGTCGCCGGCGGCAAATGCAGCTTTATTGATGCGCTTCTTTACAAGGTATTCTTCAAATGTCATGCCCTGACCTTCTGGTAATATCTCTACAAATATAGGTAAATCCCGAGCACAAGCCAGTACGCCGGCACCTGCTTTTGCGGCAATGTTATATTATAGTTAACTCTGCTGCTTGCTGTTCCGGGAGTTAAATAACCGGCTTACCTTTGTTTTAAGGTGAGTGAAAAGTTAGATTAGTTTGAAGTACCAGAGAGCGTTTGCTACTAGCAGATGCTCTCTTTTTGCATTTAAGCCATAATCTGCTGGCTAAAAATCACAAGCGTCTGTGTTTGTTATAGGTTATGCTTTCAGGATTGCACCGAAATAAGTTACTTTGTGCAAACGACTTTAGTAACTATGGCAAACACAAGCGACACGGTACTGGTAATAGGTTCGAGCGGCCAGCTTGGCTCCGAACTGACAATGGAACTGCGGAATATGTATGGCGGAAGTAATGTAGTGGCGGCAGATATTGCAGCACCCAAACATGCCGACCTGCGCGACTCCGGACCTTTTGAGAAAATAGATGTGCTGGACCCAAAAGCAATGGGCGAACTGGCAGCTAAATATAAATTCAAGCAGATATATCACCTGGCAGCTGTGCTATCGGCAACCGGCGAGAAGAACCCGAAATTTGCCTGGAAACTGAACATGGACGGCCTGTTTAACGTGCTGGACCTTGCACTGGAACAGAAAGTGGAGAAAGTTTACTGGCCAAGCTCTATCGCTGTTTTCGGCCCGAACACCCCACGCCAGAACACGCCACAGCATACCATCATGGATCCGAACACGGTGTATGGTATCAGCAAGCAGGCTGGTGAGCGCTGGTGCGAATATTATTTCGAGAAATACGGTCTGGATGTGCGCAGCCTGCGTTACCCTGGCCTTATCGGGTACAAAGCGTTACCGGGCGGTGGCACTACAGATTATGCCGTAGACATTTACCACCAGGCACTGGAAAGCGCCAGCTACGAGTGCTTCCTGAGCGAGAATACGTACCTGCCAATGATGTACATGCCGGATGCCCTGAAAGCTACTTTGGATTTAATGCACGCCCCAGCGGAACAGGTAAAAGTACGCAGCTCGTATAACCTGAGCGCGATGAGCTTCTCGCCTAAAGAGATCACAGAGTCCATCAAAAAGCATATCCCGGAGTTTGAGATCAGCTACAAGCCAGACTCACGCCAGCAGATTGCCGATTCGTGGCCACAAAGCATAGACGACAGCGCCGCCCAGCAGGACTGGAACTGGAAACCAGCTTACGACCTGGATGCTATGACCGCTGATATGTTGCTGAATCTGAAAAAGATGAAGGAAGAACAGGCTGTTTAAGTTTGTAAACTATAGATTTGAAGAAAGGCGGTGCAGCAATGTGTCGCCTTTTTTATTTTGTCTGAAGCAAGGTTTTCAGGATTGGGCTATAGTTTATAGTTTGAGTTATAGTTGCCGTTCCAACCTGCCCCTGCCGGGAGTGAGTTTCGGCTGTTGCTATAGTTTGAGTTGTAGTTCTATAGTTCGTATTGATGGCGCGAGCGTCCTCGCTCGTGACTTGGAATGGTGTGGAGTCTCCTGACTCCGCTGGCCTGGCAGGGACAGGGATTGTCTGAACCGGGATTAAGTGAGATTTAAAGGATTTCTGGGATTGGGCTACTGCTTTAGATGGAGCTATAGTTCTATAGTTGGCGTTTTACCCCTTCCCAGCCTTCCCCTAACAACAGGGGAAGGAGCTTTCGAGTTGTCGCTATAGTTGTAGTTATCGTTTTATAGTTGCTGTTTTAACCCACCCCTGCCCCTCCCAAGAGGGGAATTTCGGCTGTTGCTATAGTTGAGCTATAGTTCTATAGTTTCCGTTAGTCATCCCCCCGCCCCTTCAAAGGGGGACTTTTCTGCTGCAGCTTCCCTAACTGTCATTTCGACCTGCGGGAGAAATCTGAGTTTGCTATAGTTTGAGTTATGGTTCTATAGTTACAGCCTGTCGAGCGGACAGGTCGCGACCTGTCCCTACGGAATTATCACCACGATAAAGGTCGAAGCTTAACCGGTTCAAACTATAGACAAAAGTAACTATGTGAAAGATCTCAGTCTTTGGGTTGAGCGCCTTGTGAATATCTGGTGCCGTAAGGCATTGCGACGAAGGAGCAAAAGAGATTCGCGCAGCGCGATGCCCGAAGACGGGCCTCCCGGCCGTGAGGGCACCAAAGCTGGATTGAAACGATAGGTAAGTAGAGCTCCCAGGATTAGAGAAGGCTATGAAAGAAAAGGCTTGGTTCAGGTTGCAACTATAGCTCACTATAGAACTCAGATTCTCACAGCTGCGCTGGCTCTCTTCGACTCGCGTCTCAAGAATGTTCGAAATGACAAAATTGGAACTATAGGACATATAAGATCCCTCGTATGATGCTCGGGATGACAAAAGAAGAGAAATAGAACTATAGATCAGTCGCTAGCAGGAACTGCGCACGCTGCTACGGCTTGCCAAACCTGCCAATCAATATTTAACCGGCAATTCTATACTGACCTTTATTCCAAGCAACCTCCACGGCACTATTCCAACCTCCCCTCTGTTACAACAACTAAATCTGTGCTAACTTGCGCCGCAATTTCAGAAAACACTATAACCCTGTGAGATCCACCACTTTTCTTTCATCGTTGTTGCTGGCAGCAACTTTATACTTAACCGGCTGCACCAGCACTTCAAAACTGCAAACTGAAGCGCCGGTTGCTACGGCATCTGCTGTTCCGGTATATCAGCCAAAACTATCTTCCATAACCATACCCGTAAGTGTGCAGGTGGCGACGTTAGAAGAAATGCTGAACCGACAATTTGCAGGTGTACTCTATAACGATACCAACCTGGATGATGACGATGTAGCTGTAACTGTGAGCAAAAATGTCCGCATGAGCATCCGGGCTGATAAGGATAAGATTTACTTCAGTGTACCGCTCAACATCTACGCGAAAGGCCGCTGGAAATGGGACCCGTGTAAACTTTGCCCCGCCATCGATAAGACCGAAGATACCCGGTTTGATATGGTGATTAATACCGAAAGCAAGATCGGGCTTACGGAAGACTATAAACTTAAAACTACTACCATAGGCGATTTTGAATGGGGCAATACCAAACCTGTGCTGGAATTAGGTCCGTTAAAAATTGGGTTGGCGCGCTTTGTGGAGCCGGCACTTCGTAAACAAATGGCAACACTGACCAAGCAACTTGATGCGGAGCTGCAGAAGCAGATTAATGTAAAGCAATATGTACAGCAGGCCTGGAATATGCTGCAGGAGCCCGTTAAAGTAAACGATGATTTAAATGCCTGGCTGCAGGTGTTGCCGCAGGATGTGCGTGTTACGCCGCTTCAGGCACGCAATGGCACACTAGGCATGCGCATTGGTATTACATCGTACATAAACGTAACTACCGACGGAAAGCCTAAAGCACAATCTCTGAAGAAACTGCCAAACCTGGTTTTAGACAACAAACTGACCGATAACATACAGGTTGGGCTTACGGCCGACATTCCTTATACACAAGCCAGTAAAATGCTGCAACAGCAGATAGCCAACCAGACCTACAAGTTTGATGATGGCAAAAGCCAACTGACTGTGAAAGATGCAACTATAAGCCCGGGTGGCGACCAACTGGTGCTGATGCTGGATGTGGATGGTAAAACAAAGGCAGGCCTGTTCACAAAAAAGATAGTGGGCAAAGTATACCTGCGCGGCACACCGTATTACGATGCGGCTACCTCCTCTATAAAAGTACGCGACGTGGATTATACCCTGGAGACCAAAGACAAGCTACTGAATACGGCCAGCTGGTTAGCTAAGAACAAGTTTAAAGACATGATTCAGCAGCAGGTGAACATTCCTGTAAAAGACCAGCTAGCCGATGCACATAAGTCGCTGCAGCAGGCACTGGATAAGCAGGGCCGCGTGCACGAGTCGGTAATACTGAAAGGGAAGATACAAACTATAGAACCGGACAATATTTACTTAACACCTACTGCTATCCGCGCAGTAATAACTGCCAAAGGCAACCTTACCGCAACTATAGACAAACTATAGTTTGCATACGGACAATACTCCCTATAAATGGCTGCTCTACAGGCAGCCATTTACAGTTTACGAATAGGCGTCGGGCTGTTAAATACGGTGGTGGGCACATGCTTGGGAGTTGCAATATTTTCTATCACAAAGTTGCTCTCGGGGTTGCTGCGGTCCGATGCCAGCTTTATAGTTCCATAGTTTTTATAATTTGCCCAGCGACGCATAAAGGTGGGTTTTTTATCGTGGAAATTTTTAAAATACGTCCATTGCGTAATCAGGCCTGTTTTTTTATCTACCCACAGGTGGTATTTATTTTCCGGAGTGAGGCCAACATGATCAAAGGTCATTTCTAATTTATCCGCTGCCGCACCATCCATGGTTTTGCCCTCGCCTATATACTTCAGTGTTACGCCGGGGTCCTGTAGTTTAAAAGGCATTACCAGCCAGTAAGAGTTATTGATCCAGAAGGCATAGGCCTGTTCCAGCAACCTGCGTTTCTCTTCCCCGGTCTGCAGCTCCTTGCCGGCAACATACACTTTCCCGTCTTTTGTCCGGGTGCTGATAATAGCAACCAGGCTGTCTTTCTCCCACCGGAAACGGTCGGCTTTTTTATCCCACACCTGGTACTGGCCTTTAAAGCTCCAGGCTATAAAGCGGGTATTGTCCCAGCCCTGTTTGCCACCCATGTTTTTTATTACATGCTGCGCCAGCGCCTTTGCCTTTGCATCCTGGCCAAGCGCCGGAGCAGGTGCAGCTACCGCTATCAATAACAACAGAAAAGCCAGCAGTCCTGCTGCACTATAAGTATACTTGTGCTTATCCATATTATAACCCGTTTATAGTTTGAGTTTATACGTTCACAAAACTTAAATTGCCACACATGAAAGTGTTTACACCTAAATCCAACTATCATATTTGGCAAGACGTAATCAAAACCCATAACAAAGGCATAAAACGAATGGCTACCTATACTTTTAAAGATATCTTTACCCTTCTTAAATCTTCGGTTTCGGAGTTTCTGGATAATGAGTCGTTGCGGTTGGCAGCGGCACTGGCTTTTAATGCAATTTTTTCTATACCGCCCCTGCTGCTGATCATTATAAAAGCGGCTGGTTTTTTTCTGGGTGAAGCAGCTATTTCAGGCGAGCTTTCGAACCAGATCTCCACAGCAGTCGGGCCCGAAGCAGCTAAAGAAGTAGAAGCTATTGTGCAGAATGCCAGCTTAAGCGAAAGCGGGTGGGCCCTTTGGGTTGGTATCGGTACATTGCTGTTTGCAGGCACTACCTTTTTTGTAACCCTGCAACAATCGCTCAATACGGTCTGGAACCTGAAAGTGAAACCTACGAATGGCATCATGCGCATGGTAAGAGAGCGTATCTTTTCATTCGGCATTATCCTGAGCATTGCCTTGCTGATGCTGTTCTCACTGGTAATGAGTGCTGCTATTGCAATCCTGAGCGGTTATATCTCTGACATGCTCCCCGGCCTTGGCGTCTGGCTTATCAAGCTCATCGATTTTATAGTTTCCGTAGGGCTTATCTCGTTGCTGTTTACACTGATATTCAAATACCTGCCTGATGGTATCATTCGCTGGAAGGATACGCTGATCGGTGCTATAGTAACGGCTTTGTTGTTTGGTTTGGGCAAGTTCCTGATCAGCTGGTATATCGGTACTTCTGATCCGGGTTCGGCCTACGGGGCAGCAGGCTCTATCATCGTTATCCTTGTCTGGATCTATTATTCGTCGATGATCGTGTTTTATGGCGCTGAATTTACGCAGCAATACGCCGAGCGCTACGGCCAGCATATCCGGCCAAAACCGCACGCCGTTTTTGTGCGCATTATAGAAGAAACAGTTGATAAAACTGACAAAGCCAGCGGCAGACCAAAACCGGAAGGCAGGTATAATAAGAATCCGTAGACTGTGCTGTATAGCTAGGGTTTATAGTACAAAAAGACCCAGGGCCTCTTTCAACAAAGCTCTTTCGGACTTTAAATCCGAATGTTACCTGCACGGGACACCCTTGCCCCGTGGTGCAAATAACGCGGACAAGGATGTCCACAGCAGTTTTGGTTCCGGACATGGATGTCCGGAACAGCGAGGGTTTAAGGAGTAGAGTTGTAATTAGCCAACTATAGCTCTTCGCCCTGGCTAGCGTCCCTGCACTGAATAAAAGCAACTATAAAAAGAACCCCGGGCGTTTTGCAACAACCGGGGTTTATACTTTATAATTGAACAAGCTATAGTTTAGACCTGCTGGTTCTCTTTTACAGCCAGCTGCCCGCAGGCAGCATCAATGTCTTTACCTCGGCTGCGGCGCACATTTACCTGGCACCCACGATCTGCTAAGTAGTAAATAAAGTTCTGCAGACGGTCGTCGTCGGTATTCACAAAATCAGCGTTGGCGATCGGGTTATACTCTATCAGGTTAATCTTGCAAGGAATAATTTTAGAGAACTGTAGCAGCTCTTCAGCATCCTGCAGGGTATCGTTAAAATCATCGAATACAATGTACTCGTACGTTACCTTGCGGCCTGTAACCTGGTGGTAATGCTTCAGGGCATCTTTTATGGCTTCCAGCGAGTTAGTCTCGTTTATCGGCATGATCTGGTTGCGCTTCTCATCGTTAGCTGCGTGCAACGACAACGCCAGGTTCGCTTTCACTCCGTCATCCGCCATCTTCTTGATCATTTTGGCAATGCCGGCTGTACTTACCGTAATGCGGCGCGCTGCCATGCCCAATCCATCATGCGCGGTAATGCGCTCAATGCTCTTCATAACGTTGGCATAATTTAGCATTGGTTCGCCCATGCCCATATACACAATATTGGTAAGCGGCTGACCATATTGGCGAAGGCTCTGCTCGTTTATGCGCACTACCTGGTCGTAGATTTCCGCGGCATCGAGGTTACGGACGCGGTCCATATAGCCGGTTGCGCAGAACTTACAGGTAAGCGAACAACCCACCTGGCTGCTAACGCAGGCAGTTTTGCGCTCATCATGCGGAATCAGTACGCCTTCTACAATGTTGCTGTCGTATAGTTTGAACGCAGATTTTATAGTTCCGTCGTTGCTCAGCTGCTCCGTGGCAACCTGCACCGCATTAATGGCAAAGTGCTGCTCCAGCTTTTCGCGCAGGGCAAGGCTTACATTATTCATCTCCGCAAACGACTGGATAGAATGCTTCCAGAGCCACTCATAGATCTGCTTGGCACGGAAAGGCTTCTCGCCCTGCTCTACCAGCCAGGCCTTCAGGTCGTCCAGCGTAAGCTTGCGGATGTCTTTTTTATTAAGAATCGAAATATCTGCGATCAACGTCATACTGCAAAATTACAAAAATACTTAGGCTTTAGTTTCAATTTTAGCCTTTACTTCGTCGGGCAGGGTCATTAGTTTGCGCTCGGTATAGTTAAAGCAGAGCATTCCGGTTTTAGCGCGGGCTACTTCTTTGCCATGCTGGTTGAGAACGTGGTACGTAATATCAAAGCCATACTTGCCAATATCATCGAAAGCCAGGTTTATAGTTAGCACATCGCCGTAAAAGCCTTCGCCCTTGTATTCTATCGCCACATCAGCCATAATCATGCTGGCGCCGCCAATCTGCAGTTCGCTCCACCCGAAGTGCCCCAGCAGCTGCATGCGTGCTTCGTGCAGAATGGAGAGCAGGGCATCGTTGCCCAGGTGGTTGCCATAGTTCAGGTCGGTAACGCGTACCGGTATAGTTGCGGTAAAGTATGTATGTTCGGGTATCGTTACTTTTATGCGTGCCATTTTTAACGGTTATGAGGGGATGTTCCCTGTTACAGATGATTTTTTATCGGGGTACAGGTTGTAAAGATGAAGGGATAAGCGGAATTTTACGTCAATTTAATGCTGAAAATTCAGGATACCTGTGTACAGGCTCCTGTATCAGCAGGTTATAAACTATAAGATCGGCTTAATCTGTAAAATCTTGTGAATCACTGTCCATTATTAGTTGCAGACAGTCACCGGATAGGTTACATTTGTAGCTTACCTTAAAAATCATGCACCTCGAGATACGCCAGACCAAAGATGGCTCTAACACCCTGTATGTTCCTGAACTTAACGAGCACTACCACTCGGTGCACGGCGCGTTGCAGGAGTCGCAGCATGTGTTTATAAAGCACGGCCTGGAGCATGCCCTGGAGCAGAAACGCGATGTAAAGATACTGGAAATCGGTTTTGGCACTGGCCTTAATGCTATCCTGACGCTGCCTTTTGCCCTTGCCCAGCAGGCATTCATCCAGTACGACACCCTCGAGAAATACCCGCTTACAGCCGAAGTAGTGGAGCAGCTGCACTTTGAGCAGTTTATCCTGAACCCGGAGCTGCTGGACTACTTTAAAAAGATGCACGCCATGCCCTGGAACGTGCCTGCAGACCTGAGCCCGTATTTTACGCTGCAAAAGATCCACGAAACACTGGAAGAGTTCTCCCCGCCGGATGCGTACTACGATGTGATCTACTTTGATGCGTTTGCCCCCGAAAAACAGCCGGAACTATGGACGGCGGAAGTGTTTGCCAAACTATACAAAGCAGTGCGCCCTGGCGGTGTGCTGGTAACCTACTGTGCCAAAGGTGCTTTTAAACGGAACCTAAAGGCAGCAGGATTTACAGTAGAGGCGCTGCCCGGCCCTCCCGGAAAACGCGAAATGACACGCGGCACACGGCCAGTGCTATAGTTTGTTTCTGCCTGCATATCAGTTAATTACATCACCTGCAAAGTATAACTATAGCGGTAACAGCCTTGCATTTATAGTTTTATTTGGCAAGTGAACTTTAACTTTCCGGATATTGTAGTATTTTGCATTAGCTTGAAACATCCTTTACCCTATCGTTTACAAATGAAGAAATTATTTACGAAAGCAATAGTAAGCCCGATAAAGGCAATTGGCCGTGGCGTTGTAAAACCGTTCCAGTCGAAGTACGAAGTGGTTTGCACTACCTACCAGGTAATACCGGGCCTGCCGGTTAGCAAAAATGAGCAGACACACGCCTTTGAGCGCGGTGCTTCCATACAGGCAAGAGAATTTTACACCAAAGTGGTATCTTCTGACATGACCAAAACTATGGCTCCTGTAGAAGTAAAACTGCGCAAAATTTACCTGAGCGGTAAAACGATAGAGCAGGCAGAGTTTGGCCCGGTGCAACACCTGAAAAGCCTGAACGCAGGTAAGAAAAAGAAATAATAGCTTCAGCTATAGTTATAAAAGCCCTCCTGACACAAACTGTCGGGAGGGCTTTTTGAGTTTAGTTGTATGAGGTAATATTAACTACGGTCAACTAAATGCGTAATGCTGCATTATATATCCGTAATACAATACATTGCCTGCTAAACCTAAACCATCTGCCCTTATCAGAAGACCTGCTGTAGTAATAGCACTACAAGCCCTTGCTACGTTTTCTATTCTTGCTACACTTTTGCCATTGCTGCACTCACAGGAGTGGTACATCCGCGTGTTCGATTACCCTCGTCTGCAGCTTTTTGCACTGGCTGTTATAAGCTTTATACTTTACCTCTGGCTGGCTCCTAAAGAACGTAAGCGCGATAAATTTTTGCTGTCTGCCCTCGCTATTGTTATCATTTACCAGGCTGTTAATATTTACCCTTATACTTTCCTGGCACCCAAAGAAGTAAAGGACGCAGACAGAAATACGCCTGCCAATACCTGGCTTAGCTTACTGGTTTCTAATGTATTGATGTACAACAAAGAGCATGATAAGCTTGCTGCACTTATACAAAAGCAGGAACCCGATATTGTGTTACTGTTAGAGTCTGATATGGCATGGCAGAAGGGCCTGGCACCTGTTACCAAACAGTATCCCTACCGCGTAGAGATACCGCTTGAAAACACTTATGGCATGCACCTTTACAGCAAATTGCCACTGCGCCAGCAAAAAGTAAGTTACCTGCTTGATAAAGACATTCCTTCCATTAAAACATTTGTAAAGCTGCGAAATGGTACCTGGGTAGAACTGCATGTGGTACACCCAAAACCACCCGTACCAACTGAGGACGCCACATCTGAAAAACGCGATGCCGAGATAGTGATGATTGCCCGTGACATTGCCAACTCGAAGTACCCGGTAGTAGTAGCCGGCGATTTTAACGATGTGGCCTGGTCGCGCACCACAGAGCTTTTCCAGGAAGTAAGCGGCCTGCTGGACCCACGCTTAGGCCGTGGTTTTTACAATACCTTTAATGCCAATTACCTTTTCCTGCGCTGGCCTCTGGATCATGTTTTCCACTCTACTCATTTTAAAGTTGAAAGTATAAAGCGGCTGCCCAACATCGGATCAGACCATTTCCCTATGTTTATCAGGCTAAGTTTTGCGCCCGAAAACAAGTATGAACAGGAAGAGCCCGAAGCTGATACCCAAACCCAGGAAGAAGCGAGTGAACTGATTGAGGAAGGGAAAGAAGAAGCTGCAGAAGATAAACGGGAAGGGAAATCAGAATAAACCTACTTCCTCCACACCCCGTCCGGCATTATCACCGCATCCAGGGGCACATCAAACGGATTAGGGTCAGCTATAGTCTCTACGGGGGGCTCCAGCGATAAACCTACCTTCAGCACGTCAGGCCGGCAGTCTGCCAGAAAGCGGTCGTAAAAGCCTTTGCCGTAGCCTACCCGGTGACCTACGCTATCAAAAGCCAGCAACGGTATCAACACTAGGTCAACTTCGGGAGCAAGTATATGCTGTGCGTTTTGTGGCTCCGGTATTCCCCACGGGTTCTCTACCAGTATGGCTTCGTTGGTCAGGTGGTGGTGCGTTAATATATTTTGCTCCACATCGGTTACCGGCACAGCCACGCGCACTTCGGGGTGCTCCAGTCGCAGCCGTTCAATAATGGGCCAGGTGTTTACTTCGTTGTTCTTTACAATCGGCAGAAAAACGTGCACGGTTTGCCCGGGCTGCAATGGGAAACTCGCAAAAAACTGATTGGCTATAGCTTCACTTCTGCGCTGCACCTCTTCTGCAGGCAGTGCGCGGCGCTTTTGCAGCATCAGTTTCCGTAATTCCGCTTTCAGCATTATTCTTCTTCCAGTATCGTAAACTTAAACTCCAGTGGCTCAAAAGCATCAACCAGCGCAACTATAAAGTCTGGGTTGTTTGCCTGTATAGAAAGCAGGTTGTCGTGGCGCTCCTGCAGGCTACCGCCCGGGTACAATTTCTCTTTCAGGTTTTCGAGTTGCTTAAAGGTTTGCTCGTGCTTGCTGTCGCGTGCTTTGGATAGCTTTTTCTCCAGCATCTGCAGGGCATTGTGCGCTTTCTGCTCTTCGGCAGCCACTGCCTTCACTAACGTCGGGTCTATCGTTTGTGCCAGTTTTTCTACTTCTTTAAAAGCAGCTTCTATAGTTGTACGTTGCGCTTCCAGGGTAATTTCTTCGTCGTGCAGCTGGCCAGAGAGGTGCTTCTTAAGCTCTAAGTATGGCTTAAATAACTCCTCCGGAGTCAGGCCCAGTTTGTGCATGCGGCTGGCATTGCCACGGTTTATATACATAGCCGAGTTACGCAGCATAAGCAGCGGGAAAGCAACGTTATAGTGCTCAAACACCTGCTTCAACTGGAACCAGTACACTACCTCGGCCCCGCCGCCAATGTAAGCCAGGTTAGGCAGTATCAGTTCTTCGTACAGCGGCCTCAAAATCACGTTCGGGCTGAATTGCTCCGGATGCTCTTTGGCTAACTGCAGTATCTCTCCCTTTGTAAAGCTGGTGTCCGTATTTAAAACTTTATAGTTGCCGTTCTCTTCAATGATCCGTTCACGCAGGTTATCTTCTAAATAGAACAGGTTGATCTCACGAGAATAGACCTGTGGTTTGTAGCCCAGTTCTTCTAACTGGGCACTTGTTTTAGATACCAGCTTATGCGACAGGTTTTCGGTCAGCTCTTTTTCAACTATAGGCGTCAGGGCTTTTTTCAGTTCAGCATGATCGCCATCTATAGTTACCAGGCCGTACTCGCCAAACAAACTATGGGTAATGGCGCGGGTAGCATCGGCTAAGGTATTGCTGTTGCGATAAGCATCTTCAAAAACCGGAAACTTCTCAGGCAGTTCATCCAGTAGTTGCTCCAGCCCTTTTGTCGAGAACCTGCCCACGGCACCTTTCTGCTCACTCTCCCAACTGTAGCTTTTCCCAAACAGGTTAAAGTGGTTGATCTCGGCAAAATCGTGGTCTTCGGTGGCCATCCAGTATACCGGCACAAAGTTATAGTTCGGGTATTTTTCCTGCAGTTGCTTGCAGGTATTTATGGCTGTGATGATCTTATACACAAAGTATAACGGGCCGGTAAAAATGTTGAGTTGGTGGCCGGTGGTAATGGTATAGGTATTGGGTTGCAACAACAAATCCAGGTTCTGCTGCACCTTCGGGTTAATCTCTGAAACCGAACTATACTGCTCCTGCAGGGCCTTGTATAACACCTGCCTTTGCTCCTGGCTAAAGCTTTTCTCCTGTAGCTGCGCTTCAAACGCAGCTATAGTCGGGAAACGGTTATAGAATGGCGTTAGCTTTTCGTTTTGAGAAAGGTAGTCGGCTATAGTCTGGGAGAAGGCGCCGGTTGCGGCATAATCCATCTTCGTGATCTTCATTGTTGTTACTTCCATCAATACAGGAGTTCTTTTATAGCTACTTTAACAGCTTAATCGGATTTGTGTTTCAGGTAAACTATAGTTTACCGGCCACGCCACAAAGTACGGCTTTTATTTAGTTGTCTGAAACTTTAAATAGGGCCCCTACCCCAAGGATTTACAGGATTCTAGGATTGACAAGATGAAAAGACATGCACCTGCCACAGATATCGGAATCTAACGTATGAATGCAGAAACCAGAAATGATCATTCCAAAAAAATATAGAACGGCAGGTTTTACATTCTGGATAATCCTGCTCATCTTAAAATCCTGTAAATCCTGATTCCGACAACTTTCAAACTATAAAACATAAAACTATGGGATTATTAAGCGGCCTGATGGGCCATGCCTCCGAAGTGTCAATTGAAAAACTGACCAACGAATTTCAGCCGATTCTGCTGGATAACGAGCATATAGAGAAAGCCTACAAACTTATCCGCGACATACTGGTGTTTACCAACAAGCGGCTGATACTGGTAAATAAACAGGGTGTAACCGGCTCAAAAGTAGATTACCAGAGCATCCCGTACAGCAGTATTAAAATGTTTTCGAAAGAAACGGCCGGCATGATGGACTTCGACGCCGAACTAAAGATATGGCTGACCGGCGAGTCGGCACCAACTATAAAACAGGATTTCCGGAAAGGTGATAATATAAACGAGGCTTATAAAGTGCTGAGCAAGTACGTGCTTAAGTAATAATTCTAAAAAGAATTGAGCCAGCCTTCGGCCTCCTTCACTGTATCAAAGCCTTTTACGATACCACTTTTCACCATCCGGATGGTTTTATCGGTAGATAATCTGCTGAAGAGGTCCTGAGAGTAAACGGCTGCATGGTATTCTAAGCCGGCTGCTTCGGCGCGCGGGTGCCAGTCATTGGCACACCACTCTGCAAGTTCGGCCCACAATCCCTTTACATCGTAGTGGTTATCGAGCAGTTTGTGACTATGCTCTCTTTTCAGGTAAAACAGAATATTTTCATACCCCTGAACTATAGCATCGTTTGTCAGATTACCATGCCAGTCTGCAAATAAGAAATCATCTACAGCATTGTATTCAATGGTAAGAAACTCTGTCGTAAGTAGTTTTATATGTCGCATGGGTAATCTTAAGCTTTGCTGCCATTGGACCAGCTAAAATGGTGCGGTGCTTTTATGCACTATAATTACTGTTAGGAGCCGCACTTGTCCAAAAAATATGGCTGTAACTATACCAGCTACAAATTAGCCACAGATATGCTCATTTACAAAAAAAAGTCCTTACCGGCGCAAGCTGGTAAGGACTTTTATAGTTAATCTATAGTTAGTTATGCTACTACTTCGCCATAAAGGTCGAAATCAGAAGAATCTGTGATCTTTACATTTGCAAAATCGCCCAGGCGCACATAGTTGCTGTCGGCTGGCACCAGCACTTCGTTGTCTACTTCCGGAGAGTCGTATTGGGTACGGCCTACAAAATAACCGCTTTCTTTACGGTCGAAAAGCACTTTGTAAGTTTTGCCTACTTTCTCCTCGTTCAGTTCAACCGAAATGCCTTGTTGTAATTCCATAATGGCATCGGCGCGCTCCTGCTTCACTTCTTCCGGCACGTTATCTTCCAAGGTGTAAGAGTGCGTGTTGTCCTCGTGGGAGTATGCAAAAATACCCAGTCTGTCGAAACGGGTCTCTCCCACCCAATCGTATAGTTCCTGGAAATCCTGGTCTGTTTCGCCCGGGTGGCCGGCAATAAGCGTTGTTCTTAAGGCAATGTCCGGTACGCGCTGGCGGATAGAATCTACCAGCTCAATCGTTCTGCGCTTGCTTATACCGCGGCGCATGGTCTTCAGCATGTTATCCGAGATGTGCTGTAATGGCATATCCAGGTACTTGCAGATATTATCGCGCTCAGCCATCACATCAAACACTTCCATCGGAAACTGCGACGGGTAAGCATACTGCATTCTGATCCACTCAATGCCTTCCACATCCGACAGGTTACGAAGCAGATCAGCCAGCTTGCGCTCGCCATATTGTTGCAAACCATAGTACGTCAGATCCTGGGCAATAAGGATAAGTTCTTTTGTACCCATGCTTGCCAGTCGCTTTGCTTCGCGCACCAGGTCTTCAATCGGACGATCCACGTGTTTGCCGCGCATCAAGGGTATCGCACAGAAAGAGCATGGACGGTTACAGCCTTCGGCAATTTTAAAATAGGCGTAGTGTGAAGGCGTAGTCAGTAAGCGTTCCCCGATCAGTTCGTGCTTATAGTCTGCTTCCAGTGTTTTAAGTAAACGCGGCAGCTCCAGTGTACCAAAGTAAGCATCTACCTGCGGAATCTCCGCTTCCAGCGAGTCTTTGTAGCGCTGCGAAAGGCAACCGGTCACGTATAGTTTATCTATCTGGCCGGCTTCTTTGGCATCGGCGTAGCGCAGAATAGTATCGATAGACTCCTGCTTGGCATTGTCTATAAAGCCGCAGGTGTTCACGATAATGATGTTCGAATCATCTTTGTCAGACTCGTGTGCCACATCAAACTCGTTGGCACGCAGCTGCCCCATCAGCACTTCCGAATCCACCAGGTTTTTAGAACAGCCCAATGTGATTACGTTTACTTTATCTTTTTTGAGTGATCTTACTTTCACTTACTTAACTTTTAATGAAATACGCTACAATCAATAAAAACCCTTAGCAGGCACTATTGGTTCGTTTTGGAAACCAGTTTGCAAAGGTACAATTTGTTTGGCTAATAAAAGACGGACTGCAAAACTACTGAGTCCTATCTGGTTAGTTTCTTTGGTTTTTAAAGCAGGAAAGAATTGACAGGCTGCAAAACAGGTAAAAGCAGCATTCACTTTTCGCTAACTATAGCATTAAGTTCTTTTATCTTCAGATGGCTCTATAAACAACTGCAGGGTAAACCACTCTAATGCAGCAGAGCGGTTCTTCACCATTTTAACTGTAATGGGCAACTCGTAAGTAACTATAAGCAAAACAATTACCTGGTACAGATTATTATCCCATAAGTAATCGGGCGACTCCAGGATGGCGATATTTTTTAACGGCGTGTCAGGAATCTGCTGGATAAAATAATCAATGATCTCTTCGGTAAGTAAACCGCCGGCCGGAATGCCAGAGTCTATAATCAGGTTTGCAACCTGCTTTTGCCGGATAGTGGCAAATAACTTTATGATGGTATCAAAAAACTGAGCCGATTCTACACTTAACTCATCAGACCATTTTACGCTCAATGTATTCCGGGCTTCATCATATGCTAATTCCATGAGGCTGACTTCCATAGCTTACATCTTGAGCGGGTAAAGTATTAACTGTTGTTGATTTCAATAGGCAGTCAATTTTCTGCTATCTCCCAGTTCAAACAGTCGTTTTAATAAAACTGTTTATACTTAGTGCCATATAATTGCTCCTTTGAATATAGCAACCCCTTTTAACTCAAGCTATACCAGCTTGAAATACAAACAGTTGAACCCTGCGAACAGGCAACAAAAATAAGCCTGAAGTTGTGTGTTAGTGAGGGGAGCCGAAAGGATACTTACTCCCTTGGGAAAGTGAAAGAGTGGACTAATAACTTGCTTGGTAATTTACCAGAAACTCTATCGTTGAAACCTGCCCATCCTTCACTTCAACCGGGAAAATATTCATCTCCCCATCAAAAAGATTGGCATATAGTCCCTTTTCTTCTTTCGTGAAAAGGCTATACTTGCCAGGCTTCAGCGCAACAGAAAAGTTTCCGTTAGCATCTGTAGCAACTTCTGCTACTAATTTAGTCTGGATATTGGTGTGAAATACACCGTTTTGCGTGGTAACCTGGTTGGCATTGGTGAGCTCGTAGATATAAACCGTGCGCTGCACACCACGTTTGCTTTCGGTTGGCGGCGCATCCGGCGAAGGCATCCGGTTACCGGATTCCCATAAAATGCGACCGGCAATACCTTGCTTTATAGTAGCCTGATTTTGCTGCACCTGTGTAGTATTAACCGAAGTGGTATCTGCCTCCGAGCCTGTGGTTGCCTTGCCCTGTTTGCTACCGCAACAGGCCGCCAGCAATAGCAGCGCCGAAAACAGAAATCCCTTCATAACTATAGTTTACTTTTTGCGCGAGAAGAACGACTCTACAAACTGCTGCTTATCAAACAACTGCAGGTCTTCAATTTTCTCACCCACGCCAATATACTTCACCGGAATCTTGAACTCATCCGAAATACCGATTACTACGCCGCCTTTAGCTGTGCCATCCAGTTTGGTAATGGCAAGCGCTGTAACATCGGTAGCTTTGGTAAACTCGCGGGCCTGTAGCAAAGCGTTCTGGCCTGTGCTGCCATCCAATACCAGCAATACTTCGTGCGGAGTATCTTCTGTTATTTTCTGCATTACTCGCTTGATCTTCGAAAGCTCGTTCATCAGACCAACCTTGTTGTGCAGTCGGCCAGCCGTGTCAATAATCACCACATCCGCACCGATCTCTACGCCTTTCTTCACGGCATCGTAAGCCACCGAAGCAGGGTCAGTATTCATGCCATGCGATATAACCGGCACCCCTACACGCTCACCCCAGATAATCAGCTGATCAACGGCAGCGGCACGAAAGGTATCGGCAGCGCCCAGCACTACTTTTTTACCGGCCTTGTGGAATTGTGAGGCAAGCTTACCAATCGTTGTAGTTTTACCTACGCCGTTTACGCCTACTACCATAATTACATATGGCTTTATACCTGCAGGCAAATCAAAGTTAGCTCCGTCTCCGGCTTTGTTTTCTTCCAGCAAGGCAGCAATCTCTTCACGCAGAATGTTGTCCAGCTCCGATGTATTTACATACTTATCGCGGGCTACACGCTTCTCAATGCGGTCGATGATCTTTACAGTGGTTTCAACGCCTACATCGGCATGTACCAGAATTTCTTCCAGCTCGTCCAGCACTTCTACGTCAACAGTAGATTTACCTATAACGGCTTTGCTCAGTTGGCCAAAAAAGCTGTCTTTGGTTTTCTCCAGCCCTTTGTCCAGCGATTCCTTTTTCTTCTCTTTACTGAAAAAGTCAAAAATTCCCATGCTGCGTTTTTGTTGGGTAAGCTTTTGCGATGAAACGGTAATATACTAAAAAAGTCCCAATGCAGGGACTTCTTCGTGTTATCTATCTAAATAGTAGAGTAGGCTGTATTACTTTGCAAGAACTTCCTGCACTTTATCAACAGGAACCATTTCTTCTTTAAAGCTGTAAGCACCAGTTTTTGGCGACTTAACGGCTTTGATCACTTTTGCCCAGTCTTTACCTGTGGCGGTCTTTAGGGTTGCAACTACCTTCTTAGCCATGGTTATTTAATTTCTTTATGTACAGTTACTTTTTTCAACACCGGGTTATACTTCTTAAGCTCTAAACGCTCAGCCGTATTCTTTCTGTTTTTGGTAGTGATGTACCTTGAAGTTCCAGGCATGCCAGAAGTTTTATGCTCTGTGCACTCCATAATAACCTGGATTCTATTACCTTTTGCTTTTTTAGCCATCTCTCTAGTAATTTTTTATTTGGGACTGCAAATATAGGGTCTTAAATTCTTAACTACAAACAAACTATAAATTTTCTTCCAAAGTTCAGCCTTAGAAGGCAAAACTATAGTTTAAAATGCCCTAAAACACGGTTTATAGTTCAATTTACCTGATTTCCGGCAGCTTAAAATCATCAAGCGCGCTGGGCTGTGCCATCATTTTTTCGATATCAGCGACGGTGCGCGGTGCCAGTTTAGACAGGTTTTCCCAGCCTTTCTCCGTGATCAGGATATCGTCTTCAATGCGGATACCTATCCCCCACCACTTCTTATCACACGGGCTGCCTTCCGGTATATAAATCCCCGGCTCTACCGTCACCACCGAATTTGGTTTGAACGGGCCGTACGTGCCGGGATCGTGCACATCCAGGCCAATATAATGCGTGGCACCATGCGGAAAATAACGGCGCACTTCGGATTTGTTCTTTATGATGCCCAGCTTTATGAGTCCCTCTGCAATAACTTCCTGGGCGGCCTGTGTTGGCGCCGAAAACTGGCTCCCTACTTTACACTGCTCAATACCGGCGTCCTGTGCTTTTAACACCAGCTCATATATAATTTTCTGTTCCGGAGAGAATTTACCGTTGGCAGGTATCGTGCGGGTTACGTCAGCGGTGTAGCCTTTATACTCCGCTCCCACATCCATCAGCACCAGTTCGTTGTTGCCTATAGCTGGCTTGGCGCTTTCGATGTAATGCAGCACACAACCGTTATTGCCGGCTCCAACTATAGACGGATACCCGACAAAGTGCGCCCCATACTTGTTATGCACAAATTCATGCAGGCCCTGCACTTCCAGCTCCGACATATTCGGCTGCATGGCTTTCATCACTTCTACCTGTCCCATTGCCGAAATAGCGACAGCTTTGCGTAACAGGTTAATTTCTTCCGGTGTCTTTTGCTCACGCATCTGCCCCATTACCATCTCCAACGCTTTTGCATCGGTAGTCAGGTTTTTGGCTTTAAACTGTTCCAACAAACTATACAGGTCAGCGTTATCGCGCTTATCGTCGCGCACATCAGTTGGCAACGGTTTGATATAGGCTTTCTGCAGGTCTTTATTGAACTGGAACTTCTGGTAGGCTGTGTTGGGTTGGGTGGCAATGCCAAGCGCTGCGGAAGCACCTTCTACGCCCAGGCGTTTACCATTCCATTGTTCGGCGCGCGGGTCGTTGGGCTGCACAAACAGCAGATCCTGCACCTGTTTACCATCTATAGTTTGCGGCTCGGCATACACTATAAGCACCGCGTTTGGCTCGGTGTAACCGGTCAGGTAATAGAAATCAGGGTCCTGATGATAGTAGTAATCTACATCATTGGAGCGGTTACGAACGGGCGCGGCAAAAAAGACGGCAACGGAGCGAGCTGGTAACTGCTTACGCAATTGCTCTCTCCGTTGCCGGTGAAATTCTTTATCTAATGTATCAGATGGCTTGTCCGGTAATACACGCGACTGTGCCGTGACAGCTGTTATAGTTGCCCAAACCAGCAGCACGCATAGCCGGAAGGCGGCCATTAGTACAGGATATAGCCTTGCTCTACTGCTTTGTTAAGAACAGCAGTGATACCATTCTTGTTGATAGTTCTTAAAGCTGAAGTAGAAACTTTCAGTGTGATCCATGCATCCTCTTCAGGGATGTAGAAACGCTTCTTCTGAAGGTTTGGATAAAATCTACGCTTCGTTTTATTGTTAGCGTGTGATACGTTATTTCCTACTTGAGGTCTTTTACCGGTTAGGTCGCAAACTCGTGCCATCTTGTATTATCTTCTAAATTATTTCAATAGGGGTGCAAATATCAGCAAAATGATACACAATGTCAAAGTCATGGCAGATATTTTTATTGAATCAGCCTTTAAAAGCTTCTAAGCTACTTTTCAGCTATCTGTTCATTCATTTCAATTTGCTTCTGATAGCTGCAACTGTCTACAAAACTAGTATTTTAAGTTGTTATTTTAAGTGAGCATGTAGTTATGAATTGCATTGTTTTGTCATCACGAGTGTCAGCCGAGGGGTTGTAATTGTTTTATAGTTTCCTTTATTGTCATTTCGAACAGCGTGAGGAATCTGGGTTATATAGTTATAGTCTCTACTACCTGAACCTAGCCTTTTCTTTTATAGCTGCATCTAATCCTTGGAGCTCTACTTACCTATCGTTCTATAGTTGGCTTTGGTGCCCTCACGGCCGGGAGGCCTCGTCTTCAGGCATCGCGCTGCTGCTTTCTTGCTACCCTTGTACCTCGGGTTGCCTATCGGCACCGCAACAAAGCAAAGGCGCTCAACCCAAAGACTGTGATCTTTCGATAGCTATAGTTGCTATAGTTAAGTGATAAGCTATAGTTGCATCGTTTTACCGTGGCTATAGTTTCGTAGGGACAGGTAAACCTGTCCTGTGCGTGGTCTGTAACTATAGAACAATTCATCTAACTATAGCAACAGCCGAAAATTCCCCTCTTGGGAGGGGCAGGGGTGGGTTAAAACCACAACTATAAAACTATAACACCGCAGCTTTCCTTATCTTCATTCCCACACTCACAGCATCAGCAAGTAACGCTACTAAACTCCGGACATTACTACCATTCTCATCTTTTACAGCCGAAAACTCTGTCACTTCCATAGCTATAGTGCGAGGGTCGGCTACAAGGCTGGTCAATAATTCGCGGACTTCAGCTATAGTTAACCCGGTTTCGCTAGGTGCGTAGGCAGCTGGCATTTCGTCTCTGCCAACACTATCCACATCAAAATGGATCAGGATCCTGCCATCTTCCGGAATGCTCGAAAGTACAGCAGCTATAGTTTCTTGCAGATTAATGCGAAGTTGCTCTAGGGTTATAGTTTGAATGCCGTACGGTTCGGAAGGCGGATTCTGACAGGCAAGAACAGTTATTTGCTCCGGGTTTATAGTTGCAGGCTTTTGCCACAATAGGTTCTCGTTCGTTAAAAACCACAGGCCCATTGCCGCCGCACCTACACAAACATTCGGGTCAGGCTTTACTACATCCACATGTGCATCTATCACCAGCACGTATAGTTTATCACCGTATAGTTTTGTTAGATGATCTGCTACACCGACAACTATACTACAGTCACCGCCCAGCAATAGGTTAAACTTTTCAGGATCGAACCACTTACTGCCTTGCTCCACTATAGTTTCCCAGACCATCCGCGGAGAGGGCCAGTTACGCACCGGAGCCGTGTTATGCCTTGGCAGGTAAGCCGGCAACGCCAAGTCTCCAAAATCAGAGACTTCAATACCTGACTTTTCTATCGTTTCTTTCAAGCCATGTTTGCGCAAAGCTGCCGGGGTTTCATCGGTTCCGGGGTGAAGAGCGCCGGCAAAAGTGGGCACACCAATGAGTTGGATCATAGTTTTACAGGATATCTATAGTTTATCTTTGTCCTTATCGGTTTCGTGTTGCTTTTTCCGGAAACCATAGGGGCAATGGCGGCATCCGCTCTGACAGCAGTATCCGCGTTTCAGGTGGAATTTTGCTGTAAAAACCATCAGCCCCTGCTCGTTTAAATAATAATCTTCACCTTCTTTTAGCGGCTGCATTTCCTTTCACTTATGTATTGCTTACAAATATCTGTAAATATGATGCGTTAGCCAAAAAAACAGGTTCAGCGCACTCCCAATACGCTTACAAGCGTTATGCTATTGTATAGTTCTGTTTCCTCTTCAATACATCAGCCCATGCCTACCTACCAAACGCTTTCCGATGCTGTTAGAGATATGCGGGCCCGAGGCTTTGTAAACACCTTTACCATACAACAGCGCCAGCTATTCTGCTCCGAGCTTTCTATTCCTGTCTCTCCTGCCCAACTTACGTTACTGGAGCAGCACCATGTAAAGGCACATGACACAACAGGCCACCGGGAGATTTATGGCTTCAGAACGATGGATAACAAGCTGGGCATTATGACAGACACCTACGCAGAATATGCTCCCGAAGAGTTTGAAGCTATAGTTGGCCGTTACCTGAGGCAGGCACCTCGAGCATAAATATCGTAGTTTTAATTCAGGGCGGGTTTTGCTACATTTACAACAATAAACTTTTTTTTATGTAAAAGTATAACGGCAAAGGTATACCCGCGCCCGAACAAGAGCTTACCTTATAAAACTATGAACACACATACCATTTCATCGAGCCAGGAAGCCATAGACATCGAGCATAAATATGGCGCTCACAACTACCATCCGCTACCCGTTGTACTTACCCGCGGCGAAGGCGTGCACCTCTGGGACGTAGAAGGCAAACATTACTACGATTTCCTGTCGGCATACAGCGCCGTAAACCAGGGTCACTGCCACCCGCGCATCATAAACGCACTTACCGAGCAGGCGCAGCAGCTTACACTTACCTCCAGGGCGTTTTATAACGATAAGCTGGGCATCGCTGAAAAGCATATCTGTGAGTATTTCGGCTATGACAAGTCTTTGTACATGAACTCAGGTGCCGAGGCCGTAGAAACCGCTATAAAACTGGCGCGCAAGTGGGGCTACACTAAAAAAGGACTGGCACCAAATTCGGCTGAAATTATAGTGGTAGAGCACAACTTCCATGGCCGCACCACCGGCATTATCTCCTTCTCAACCGATCCGGACTCTACCAAAGGGTTCGGGCCATACATGCCAGGCTACAAAGTAATTCCTTATAACGATGTCGATGCACTGGAACTGGCCCTGAAAGAGAACCCGAACGTTTGCGGTTTCCTGGTAGAGCCAATTCAGGGTGAAGCAGGTGTTATGGTTCCGGATGAAGGTTATTTGGCTAAATGCCATGCGCTTTGCAAAGAGTATAATGTGCTGTTTATGGCTGACGAGATACAGACAGGCATTGGCCGCACCGGTAAATTACTGGCCACTTATTATGATGATGTAAAAGCCGATATCCTGATACTTGGTAAAGCTTTATCGGGTGGTGTGCTGCCGGTTTCGTGTGTGCTGGCGAATGATGATATCATGCTTTGCATAAACCCGGGCGAACATGGCTCTACATTTGGGGGTAACCCGCTGGCTGCAGCTGTTGCGATGGCAGCCCTGGATGTAATTAAAGACGAAAACCTGACTGAAAACGCACACAACCTAGGCCACATCTTCAGGGAGCGCATGGAACAGATAAAAATGGAACGCCCCGAACTGGTAACTACTGTTCGTGGTCGTGGCCTTTTAAATGCGATCATAATTGAACCAACTGTTGACGGGCGCACCGCCTGGGATGTTTGTGTATTGCTAATGGAGAAAGGCCTGCTGGCCAAACCAACACACGGCGACATTATCCGCTTTGCACCGCCACTGGTTATTACCGAAGAGCAATTGCACGAGTGCTGCGATATTATTGAATCGGTACTGATGAGTTTCTAAGCAACTATAGCTTGCCCATATAAACTATAAAAGCGACGCTACGGTGTCGCTTTTATAGTTTAAAACAATCGCCTGCCGCTTCCTGTTTTTGTACTGCAGCAGGATTTCACCAGTTTATCAATTCAACAATCAACAATAAAACCGTACCTTTGCACCACATTGATTTACACGCTTTTTATATTTATTTAATATAGATATGATAACCAGAAGACCACGACGTAACCGTCAGAGCGAAGTTATCCGAAACATGGTAGAAGAGACTACCCTGGGTTTGAACGACTTCATTTTCCCGCTTTTTATTATTGAAGGCCAGAATAAGAAAATAGAGATCAGCTCTATGCCTAGCATTAACCGCTTCTCCATCGATACCCTTTTAGAAGAAGTGAACAGCTGCGTAGAGCTGGGCGTAAAAGCTTTTGCCCCGTTTGCCAGCATACCAGAACAGCTGAAAGATAAAATGGCCTCTGAAAGCCACAACCCGGACGGCCTTTTCCCGAGAGCGATACGCGAGATAAAGAAGAATTTCCCGGATGTAGTGCTGATGACCGACGTAGCCCTGGACCCTTATAGTTCGGATGGACATGACGGTATAGTTGAGAACGGAGAAATACTGAACGATGAAACACTGGAAGTATTAGGCAAAATGGCCTTAGTACAGGCACAGGCCGGTGCCGATATAGTTGGCCCTTCGGATATGATGGATGGCCGTGTTGGCTATATCCGTAACGTGTTGGATGAGAACGGTTACCACAAGGTAGGCATTATGAGCTATACAGCCAAGTATGCCAGTTCGTTCTACGGCCCGTTCCGCGATGCCCTGGACTCAGCCCCTAAAAAAGGCGACAAAAAAACTTACCAGATGAACTTTGCCAACAGCCGCGAAGCCCTGATCGAAGCCGAACTGGACACACAGGAAGGCGCAGACTTCCTGATGGTGAAACCAGCTTTAGCTTACCTGGACATTATTAAACTGCTCCGTGAGAACTCGCATCTGCCCATTGCAGCTTATAATATCAGCGGTGAATATGCCATGGTAAAAGCTGCTGCCCAGAATGGTTGGATAGATGGTGAAAAAGCAATGGTAGAAGTACTGACAAGTATAAAACGCGCCGGAGCCGACATTATTCTTACCTATTTTGCCAAAGAATACGCCCAGTTCATCCGCAGATAAAACTAACCAACTATAATTTAAAAAAGCACCGGCTCCTACCGGTGCTTTTTTTGTTTATGGCACTATTTAACTCAATGTTTCTGAAACCATTTTAAAAACATATGATGTATGGAACGACTTTGGCTTTTTCAAGCTTTTATAGTAACTTCAAGGCAATTATGACTATAATTTTTACCATTTCATGAGAAGATTAGGCTATTGGATCGCAGCTATCATCTTAACTACGACCACTTCGGCAATTGCTCAACGTGCAGAAGTGCCCACTAATAAGCAAGAACTTACAAAATTTGCATCAGCGGCTGCAAAAGATTATAAAGCCAATAGAGCTAAAGCGCTAGAATTAGCTAAGCAGAACAGCTGGATAATAGAGAAGACTTATTCTGATGGCCGTCATATTTCTTTGCAGGGACTTGATTCAAAAGGAATGCCTATCTATTATATTACCTATAACAACACACGTGCGGCTGCTACAGTTGGTACTGATCAACTCTGGGCAGGGGGCTCTCTCGGCCTTGCGCTTAGTGGTGCAAATAGTATTGTATCTGAAAGGCTAGGTGTATGGGATGGTGGACGTGTGCGCGAAACACACCAGGAACTTTCAGGGCGTGTGCAGCAAAGGGATAATGCCACTCAAGTTTCAGATCATGCTACTCACGTTGCCGGTACAATGATAGCTTCGGGCGTGAGCCCCCTTGCTAAAGGTATGGCATTCGGTACGAAAAAGCTGCAGGCTTATGATTTTAATAATGATGTGTCAGAAATGGCCACTGCAGCAAAAGATTTACAATTACTTGTTTCCAATCACTCTTATGGTAGCCTTAGTGGCTGGCGGTATAACCCTGACAGAAAAGGCACAACAACAGATCCTTATTGGGAATGGTGGGGTGACTCAGAGATTAACAGCTCCGAAGACTATAAATTTGGTTACTATGATAAGGCGGCATCTGAGTGGGATAAAATTGCTTTTAATGCGCCTTATTATCTGATCGTTAAATCTTCAGGAAATAACCGTGGCGAAACAGGCCCAAGCCAGGGACAACCATATTATCGCAGAAACAAGAATGGTAATTTCGACTTGGTAGCTAGCAGAAACAATATAAGCAGCAACGATGGCTTTGATATTATCTCGACTTATGGCAACGCAAAAAATATACTTACAGTTGGGGCGGTAAAACCCATTTCTTATGGTTACTCTAAACCGGAAGATGTAGCTATATCCTCTTTCAGCAGTTACGGCCCTACTGATGATGGACGTATTAAACCTGATATTGTTGGTAATGGTGTAGATCTTCTTTCTGCTTCAGGTAGCGGTAACAGATCATACGAGATCATGAGCGGCACCTCTATGTCCTCCCCGAATATTGCCGGTTCAATACTGCTACTTCAAGAGCATTATGCTAATGTAAAGTCCGGAAACCTGATGCGTGCAGCTACACTCAAAGGATTAATTATACATACAGCGGATGAAGCTGGTCCTAAGCCTGGCCCGGACTACATTTATGGCTGGGGACTCCTTAACAATGTAAAGGCTGCTAATACGATAACAAATACTAATAACACTAATATAATTGAGGAGCGAAACCTGGAACAGGGGCAAGTCCAGACGCTTCAAGTTATTGCTTCAGGTTCTGGGCCTGTTGTAGCTACTATCTCTTGGACAGACCCAGAAGCTACACCTATTCAGGTAGGCTCAGCTGTATTCAATAACAGAACACCACGCCTTGTAAACGACCTAGATATACGTATCACAAATTCAGGCAATGAGTATATGCCTTGGAAGTTGGATCCTAGCGCTCCATCTAAGGAAGCAACCACTGGAGACAACATTTTAGATAACGTTGAAAAGATCCTGATTCAGGATGCCATTCCTGGCGAAACTTATACTATAAAAGTAAGTCATAAAGGCACATTGGTAAACAAAGCCCAGCAGTTCTCGCTAATAGTAAGCGGTGTTGGTGGAAGAACTTACTGCACCAGCACACCTTCAGTAGATTCTGGTTCTAGAATTGACAACATTGTTTTTGGGCAGTTTACCCTTACCATGCCCGCCGGCTGTAGCGGTTATAACGACTTTAGAAACAAACTTTTAACTATAGAAGCAGGTCAGACTAAAAACATGACTCTTTCACTAGGGACATGCAGCGACAATGCTTCAAAAGCTTTAAAAGTATTTGTAGACTGGAATCAGGATGGCGATTTCAATGATGTAAAGGAAGAAGTTGCAACGTCTGATTTAATTGCAAACGCGGAAAATATTTCGTTAGCTATAACTGCACCAGCTGTGCTGCCTAAAGGTGGAAGGACTTTATTAAGGGTAGTACTACAAGAAGTTGCACAAACGTCTGAAATAACAAGCTGCGGAACTTACGGTAAGGGCGAAACACAGGATTATCTAATTCAGTTTATGCAGCCACAAACAGATGTTGCTCTTACAGCTGTTGCTCCAGTTGGCCCTAATCTATGTGTTGCCTCTACCCAGACTGTAAAGGTTAAGCTACGCAACCTTGGCGCAGGCACACAAAACAACCTGCCAGTCACAGTTATAGTTAAGAAAAACGGCATCAACTTCACGCAGCTTACTGGAATCTTTAAGGGTACTATATCAACAGGGAGAGAGGTAGAGTTTAGTTTGGATGGTAGTTTTAAAACCGAAGCGGGCGCTACGTATGAATTAATAGCTACATCATCGTTAGACGGCGATGTAGTAACCGGCAACAACAATGCATCTACCTCATTTACTGTTAATAACTTATCACCTGCTCCCATTGCCGCTATTAGCCGTTGCGGGGCAGATCAGGATTATTCATTAACAGCAGAAGGTAATGGTGTAGTTTATTGGTATACTTCTGCTGATGCCACTACACCTGTTGCTGTAGGAAAGAGCATCAACCTGGAAGCAAAAAAACTAACAACCAACACCTTATACGCTGGCGTAAATGATTTAAGCGCGTCTGTAGGGCCTGCTACAAAGGCTGTACTCTCTACTGGCGACTATGGTCAGTTTACGCCTGAAGTACTGATCTCAACCAAAGCCCCAGTTGTTCTAGAAAGTGCCCGGTTATATATAGGTCATGGCGGGAAAATCACTTTTACCTTATTTAACTCTACTGGCCAACCTGTAACTTTTAAAACGATTGATGTAGTACCTACTAGATCTTCAGCAGCAACAGGCAACCAACCTAATGATGCAACAGACCAAGGTGCTATCTACAATTTAGGGCTCGAGATCCCGAGCGCAGGTAACTATAGAATAGCTATTTCTTATGAGGAAGACGCAACTATTTTCCGCAATAAAGGGACTTTAGTAAGTTATCCGTTACAGATTGCTGACGTCTTTGAAATCACTGGTAATACCGCTTCTCCTAACCCGGAAACTTACTATTATTATTTCTATGATCTTAAAGTAAGTGCATTAGGTTGTAAAAGTGAACGTGTTGCTGTAGAAGTAAAAGGTAAAAATGCCATTGAACAGGCAATTTTAACGCGCGAAGGTGAGACACTAAAGTCTAACGCATTAGAAGGAAATCAATGGTATTTGAATGGTAAAGCTATAGCAGGCGCAACAGGACAGACCTTTACCCCAACAGAGAACGGCAAGTATAGCTTGGTAGCAACAGTTGACGGTTGTGTTTCAAAAAGATCTGAAGAATACTCCTTTGTATACAGGCCGGGTGCAGCTGAACTTGGCGATAAAGTTATAGTATCGCCTAACCCAAGTACTGGTAAATTTTATATTGCTGCCGAGCTCATACCGTCCGATATTATTCGCTATGAAGTATATAATATACTTGGCAATATGATGAGCACGGGAAAAGTAGATAACTATAATGGAATTTTTGAGGACACTATTGACTTATCTAACAGTTCGAGCGGAGTATATTTTATCAGGATATATAAAAACGAGGCTATGCATGTACAGAAGCTTGTGCTGCAGCGGTAAACCTTTCTGACTAAAACAAAAAAGGCTCTGACTAATCAGAGCCTTTTTTGTTTTAATGATGTTCAATGTAAAACCCTCATGAGGGCAAACTATAGTTTTAAAGGGATGTCAGCTATAAATCTATGGTTATAGAGCTAATCCGGTCTTGCAACTATAGTTTAACAGTTGGTTTATAGTTTACGATTTACCTTTTCCGAACCTGTTCTTCAGGGTCAGGTAATCGATGTAATAGAGTACTTTAACTGAAAGGCTGTTGTTCTGTGGCGATGATATGGTGTTTGTAAAGTTGTCAAAATAACGTGGCACTACATTGCTCTGGTTTTCGTCTATGGCGTTTTTCCAGACTATACTTATCTCACTGCCCGGCGCAAACCACCACGAGTAGATCATATCAATATTAAAGGCATTGAAGTTTCGGTTATGGTTAGCATCTACAAACCTGCCATTGTAGCCATTTGGATAACTATCGGGGCTTAAGCTGCCGTCAGTTGCCAAACGGTAAAATTTAGAATACTCCGCCTTTGACCAGTAATGACGCGCCCTTAACGACACTGTCATTTTGTTATTGAAACTATAGCTGCCGGTAAGGGTATTGGTAGTGGCATTTACATCGCGCAAACCCAATATCACGACACGTTCTCTATTCGGGTCGCTTTGATTCTCCGGGTGCATAAATGTTTTGGCAAATCCCATATCATCAAATCGCAGGCTACGGTCATATCTATACACAAACATCAGTTTATCGTTTACACGATACCTTGGAGAAATGGAGTAATTTATGTTATTCCTGTCGTTTTCGTTAAACCAACGGTAATTGCCGCTTACATCCAGCGCAATCTTTTTTCGGTAGTCAGAAGAGATATAACCTCCTACATTGTTATTGGTCGGGAAAGTGTAATACCAACCGTCTACACGCGGCTCAAAAAAATCGTAGGTTAGTACAGGTTCCACATTAAAGAACATTCCGAGGCTGGTAAAGCCCTTTAAAGTGGTATTCAGGTTACCGTATATCACAAAATTCTGGAAAGCATCTGGCTTATACCTGCGCGCATAAATTGCCCCAATGTTAGTATACATGTTCAGGAACTTCCAGAAAGGCTGGTAAATGTTATAGTTGAACTGCAGGTTCTCTTCTACAGAGTTGTCCACAAACTGGATTCCCAGATCATTGGGATCATAAGTATCTGATATAACTGTATGCGAAGCATAAACCTGGAAATTGCCGCTCATCTTGCTCAACCCTATGCGGTAGGTATGGCCAAGGGCAGTACTGTCTGATAAATATTTCTGGCTCAGTGCTGCTTTACCATCTATGGCATACGTGTTTTTCTTATCTGCAAACTTAAAGAGCAGCCCGGTCAGGTTGGCATCGTATGTGCTTCCCTGGCGCATTACGTTGTTGTTGATCAGGGTTACATAAGAGTTATTCTTGAGCGACTGATCCAGAACAAAGACGTTATAGTTGGTAAGTGGCTGAGTCTCTTTTTTAAACCGTCTGCCCTCGCTGTCTTCCAAAGTACCATACTGCCGGCCAACCACGGCATTAAATACCCCTATACCTAACCCTGACTCTGTACGCCCGGATATTTTTGTACCGTTAAGCATCTTCGTTTCAAGCGGGTTATCGATGATCTTATTGCCAAGGTCTTCTTCTGCATCACGGTCAAGAAAGTTAATTGGAATTCCCCCTATCCTTCGGGAATAAAGGAAATTACCTTTATTAAACAGTTCTGTACCTTCCATAAAGAATGGACGGTTTTCGTTAAACTGTACTTCGAACGGGCTCAGGTTCAGCACCTGGTTATCAGACTGTACCTGGCTAAAATCCGGAATAAGGGTCATATCCAGGGTAAAAGCATCGTTTATCCCGTACTTCACATCCATACCGCCCCCAAAATTATAGTCGCTGCGGTAGCTTACATCATCAGTGCTGCCTTCCTTTATCTGTGGTATTGTTTCGGCGTAGGCCGAGATGTAAGGCGTAAAAGATAAACGCAGCGGAGCTTCTATATTCTTAAGGCCTGTCAGTTTACCCCATTGGTTTCCAAAGCCATCTATAGCCGGGTCCACGTGGTTCCAGAAATAGCCCTGCCGCGTAGACTGGCGGTTACGCATAAAGTTTAGCCCCCACAGTTGCTCTGGCTTGCTACTGAAACGAATAGCCGAATAAGGAATTTTAAACTCCGCTACCCAACTGTTGCCCTGCAGGCTGACATTGCTTTCCCACACAGCGTTCCAGCTCCAGTCTTCCCCATTAGATGAATAGCGCGCATCCAGCTGCACACCTGCCGGCGTTGTAAAAAAGCCAAAACCGTTTATCTGGTCGTTATAAGTATCCAGGAAAACGCCGAAGAAGTCTGTATTGCCAAGGTCATCGCGTTTGCCAAGCTGCTTAAAGATACTATCCTGCGATACATCGTGCATAATGGCACCCACATAAATCGCGGCATCATCATACATTATCCGTACTTCGGTTTTATGTTTTTCTTTTGGCCCGGGGGTTGGCCTGTTCTGGATAAAGTCAGTTGCGATCTGGGCCTGTTGCCATTCGGGCTCGTCCAGTACGCCATCAATTTTAGGAGAGGTGGTGATACGAAGCGCTGCCAGTTCTTTCTTTACAACTGCAGGCTGAGATTTTTTGGATGACTGCCCCATCGCGTAAAAACCTGGCAAACACAGGAGAATGCAGCAAAAGGTCTTTAATAAAGCTGCCTGTAAATGTTCTTTCATAGTAATGGTTCGCGCGTTCAATTTAAAACAAGATACAAATGTATGGTATTGCCAGATGCCCTATGTAACCTTAATGAGATAAAGATGCAACAAACACACAAATAGTTGCTTGAGCCAGGCCTGAACTATAAAATAAAAAGCCACACATTGCTGCGTGGCTTTTAGAATGGAGTAGTTTCGGGTCTGCTTTATTCCCTTCTATTATTCTGTTAAGAAACTTGGTGAAGGGGAGGTTTAGCCTTTACTTATTGACTCAAAAGATCCTTTTCAGGATGACAAAATGGTTATCAAGCAGCTAAATGGCTACTATAAACTATAGATCTTCTTCGCGCACCAGCATCAGTACAGCCGACTGCGGAACTATAAAATACTTCTCGCCTATGTAGTTTATCTCAATGGCGTCGCGTTGCAGGTAAATGGCCAGGTCGCCTTCCTTAGCCTGTAACGGTATGTAGCGCACATCTTCTTTGTCTTCGTCCCAGTCTTCTTCATCAAAACTATAGTCGGCAGGTATCGGGTAGCCGGGACCTACGCGCATTATGTAGCCTTCCTGCACTTTTTCTTTTTCCTGCACGCCCGGTGGCAAGTACAAACCGCTCTTCGTCTGCTCTTTAGATGATTTTGGTTTGATCAGCACACGGTCGCCAACTATAATGATCTTCTCCAGTTTATTCTTCTCGGATATTCTCATGGATAGTGTATGCATTAAATTGGATCTGCGGTTACTTTAAAGCGCATGGCTGCGTTAACATTTACATCTTTAACTACTGTGTTGCGCAGCACGGCAGCTGTACGTAAAGTGTAGGTGTCTTTTTTAATATACTCATCCAGTTTGGCATTGGTCAGGTTCATGTTCAGCGTTTTCACATCCAGTGGCACCTCTTCCAGGTAAGCAATGCGTACTTTGTCCAATCCCTCGGCTTCAATAAAGATCTCGATACTTTTCAGGAAATCGAAATCAGCGCTTTTGGCGGTATCAGCTATAGTCAGGGTCAGTTTATTCAGGGTGACATCTTTTACCAGCTCTGCACGGGTCTTATTGTTCTTAAATGTCTCTTCGGAGTTGGTAGGTACTGTAATGGGGGCAAAAGCTACCAGACCTACCGGGAAGTTAGACTCTACAACTATAGTTTCCTCTTCGTTTATATAAAAGGTCAACAGGTCGTCTATCGTATCGCAGGATGTGGTTGCAACAAAAACAAAAAGCAGCATAACTGCGGCAAATAACTTTTTCATGGGAAAGGGTAAACGTAAAAAACAGGCCGGAGCAACTATAGTTTAATGGCTGCTCCGGCTATAAGTAATAGTATTATTAATCCATCATATCAGCCGGGCGCGGGCCATTGGTGTCGTGGTGTTCGCTCCAGCTCATCGGGTAATTTTTGTCCATCAGGTCCACAGCGTACTCGGTCAGGTGCAGCGGCTTAAAGGTATCGATCATCACAGCGTATTCGTGTGTTTCCTTTTTACCGATGCTCGCCTCAACCGTACCCGGGTGCGGGCCATGTGGTATACCGCCCGGATGCACTGTAAAAGATGCCCTGTCCACGCCTTTGCGACTCATAAAGTCACCTTCCACATAGTATAGCACCTCGTCGGAGTCTACGTTGGAGTGGTTGTATGGTGCCGGTATAGCCAGCGGGTGATAATCGAACAGCCTTGGCACGAACGAACAGATCACAAAGTTATGCGCCTCGAAGGTCTGGTGTACGGGAGGTGGCTGGTGGATGCGGCCGGTTATCGGTTCAAAATCATAGATAGAGAAAGCATACGGGAAGAAGTAACCATCCCAGCCTATAGCATCAAACGGGCTGAACTCATAGTAATACTGGTGCAGATAACCTTCTTTTTTGATCTGCACACGGTATTCGCCTTTTTCGGTTTCGGTAATGAGTTCTACAGGCGGGCGCATGTCGCGCTCACAGAACGGCGAGTGCTCCAGCAACTGCCCGAAGTGATTACGGTAACGGCGCGGTGTTTCTACAGGGCTGTGGCTTTCTATGATCAGCAGTCTTGTCTTGCCTTCATCAAACCTGAATTTATGGATAACCGTGCGCGGAATTACCAGGTAATCGCCGGGTTTGAACGGGATGCGGCCCATCTGTGTAAGCAGGTCACCACTGCCATCGTGCACAAAAACGACCTCGTCGCTGGCTGCATTTTTATAGTAGTAGTTCATTTCGCGCTCGCTCGGGTTGCAGATACTGATATCCACATCGTTGTTAAGCAGCACGGTTTTGCGGGCATCCAGGTAATCAGTGCCGGTAGTCTCTATCTGTAGCGTGCGCAGGTGGTGCGGCGCCAGTTTTATACCTTCGGCTACTTTCGGTTTAAAAGGTACAGGCTCGTCTATGCGGCTTATTTTGGTGGGCGGATTTATATGGTACAGCAACGACGAAACGCCACTGAAGCCCAGCGTACCCACCAGCTGCTCGGCATACAAACTGCCATCCGGCTGCCGGAACTGTGTATGTCTTTTTTGAGGGATCTCTCCCAGTTTATAATAAAATGGCATGTGTTATCGCTAGTTTATAGTTAAAACTGAAGCTTTACAAATGTACAAATATCTGAGACAGTGCAATTACACTCCGCCTTTTGCCAGCTTTTGTGCCTTACCAAATTGCTTCAGCGCCGCCTGAAAATCTTCGTCTGCTTCGTGCAGTACCGGGAAGAAGCCAGCGTTACCATACACACTGCGTGCAATAAAGGCTTTCAGGTTATTTCGGATCAGGCCTTTAGAACGTTTAAACTGCTCGGCATTATATTCTACTTCGCTCTTACCTGCCAACTTCACCATGTCCTGCAGCATTTTGTCTGTCACTTCAAACGATTTCTTGAACTGCGCAAAGCTCATTTTCTCCAGTTGCTTCTGGTTATTTTTGTAGTAGGCCAGGGCATATTCGCGCATCACGTTTTTGTTGTATAGCTGGCTCAGGTACTCCGAGAACGCAGTCGTATCGCGCGGCACAAACACATCCGGCATAATACCGCCACCGCCATACACTATACGACCTTTCGAGGTTTTATACTTCAGCGAATCTACAAACAAACTGCTGTCCGGGTGAAAGTACTCGCCGCTTTCCAATCGGTGCAGCATGTCTTTGGCATACTCTTCAGTACCATTTTTATAAGATTTCTGGATAGAGCGCCCGCTTGGCGTATAGTACCTGGATATAGTTAAGCGCAGCTCAGAGCCATCGTTCAACGGAATCGGCATTTGCACCAGTCCTTTCCCAAACGAACGGCGGCCAACTATAAGCCCGCGGTCGTTGTCCTGTATGGCGCCGGCCACAATCTCTGAGGCCGATGCGCTGCCTTCATCAAGCAGGATAATCAAAGGGCCGTTTTCGAAATCGCCTTTTGTGCGGGCGAAGCTTTTAGAGTCGTAGCGGGTGCCTTTGCCATCGGTGTAAACCAGTAGCTTATTACCAGCCAGAAACTCATCGGCCATACGGGTAGCATGGTCCATGTAGCCGCCGGGGTTGCCGCGCAGGTCAAGTATCAGCTGGTTCATGCCTTTCTTTTTAAGGCTGGTGAGCGCTTCCTTAAACTCCTCGAACGTATTGGCTGAGAAACGACTCACTTTTATGTAACCGGTCTTATCACCGACCATGTAGCTCACATCAACCGACACAGTTGGTATCTTATCGCGCTGAATGGTAAATGGCAGCAGTTTGGGGTTGCTACCACGCATTATACTGATATTAACTTTAGAACCTTTTTTGCCGCGCAGGCGCTTAAACACACCTTCGTTGGTAATTCCTTTTCCGGCTACCGTCTCGCCATCTACTTTTATGATCTTGTCGCCGGCCAGCAACCCAGCCGCTTCCGACGGCCCTCCGCTTAAAGGCGTTATCACGTAAATGGTATCTTTAAAAATATTGAACTCCACTCCTATGCCTTCAAAATCGCCTTCGAGGTACGAGCGGGCCATGGCCATATCTTTAGCCGGAATATAAGACGTGTGTGGGTCCAGTTTTTCCAGCATTTCGGTTATTGCATAATCTGTCAGTTCCTCAACGTTCACTGTGTCCACGTAGTCGCGGTCTATGTAGCTTAGTATGTCACGGAACTTGAGGTAACTCCTGGCAGTATCCTGTGGGTTGGTAGTGGATGGTGAAAAAGTGTTTGCCCCAATAAGTACGCCTGCTGCCAGAGCCAGCGCAATAAAAAGCGGCAGTTTTATCTGAATAGGCGAATTATGGATTTTTTTCCTGTCTTCGCTGTGCTCCATTTTACTCATAGTTCTTTGTGTGTCTGTGTAGTAGCAGCTCAAAAATTAAGCCGCAATACCAATTACTCTTAAATATACGGAAGGGCTTCTTATCTATACAAATACAAATTTAACAGGGTTGCGTTTTGCCACACTACTACAGCCAGTGTTATAGTTTAAGAGTTAAAGCGTTTGTGAGTTTAGGAGTTAATTAAGGTAGAAAGTTTAGAAGTTAGAAGATTAGAAAGTTGATGTGTTGTAGAGACGCAATACTTTGCGTCTTAAACTATAGTTGAGCCAACCAGTAACAATTCCACCTTCAACAAAACAGCAATTCAACAATTAAACCTCCAAACAATCAACAAATAACAATCAGCATAAATACTTACCTTTGTGGTGCAAAAGCAAACTATGGGCAGGATACTGGCAATTGATTACGGAACAAAACGCGTTGGCATAGCCGTTACGGATGTGCTGCAAATAGCTGCCAATCCGCTGGATACGGTGCACTCCAAAGATGCGCTGGCTTACCTGAAGGCCTACGTGCTGCGCGAACCCGTGGAGGCCATCGTTCTGGGCATGCCGCGCCGCCTTTCCGGCGAAGATTCGGATGCAACGCAGCATGTTGTCGGGTTTATGCGTATTCTGCAAAAGGAGTTTCCGGGTATACCGGTACACACCGTAGACGAGCGCTTTACATCTAAAATGGCACAGGCTGCCATGCTGGCCGGCGGGCTTAAAAAGAAAGACCGCCAGGACAAAGGCACCGTAGACCGTGTGAGCGCCGCCATCATTTTACAATCGTATTTAGAGAGCAAAAACATATTATGATTTACCCTATTGTAGCCTACGGCGACCCTGTACTTAAAACAGAAGCAGATGACCTGCCAAAGGACTTCCCGAACCTGAAAGAACTGGTGGACGACATGTATACCACCATGTACCACGCACATGGCGTAGGCCTGGCAGCACCGCAGATCGGCAAAGCCATCCGCCTGTTTGTGATAGATTCGGAGCCGATGATGGACGACGAAGACGAAGGAAAAGGTGTAAAGAAAGCCTTCATTAACGCTGAAATTTTAGAAGAATCTGGTGACGAGTGGGGTTTTGAGGAAGGCTGCCTGAGTATACCTGGCGTGCGCGAAACCGTTTACCGCCCGGAGCGCATCGTTATCCGTTATTTTGATGAGGAATGGAATGAGCACACCGACACCTATGATGGCATGACTGCCCGCGTTATACAGCACGAGTACGACCACATCGAAGGCATCCTGTTCACGGACCACCTGAACGGCCTGAAAAAGCGCCTGATCAAAAATAAGCTGACCAAAATATCTAAAGGCGAAGTAGACGCCGACTATAAAATGAAGTTCCCGGCTGCCGATAAGCGCCGCTAAACTATAGTTTATAGTATGAAAACGGCCTGCTATAGTTGTATAGCAGGCCGTTTTTGGTTTTGGGGTGGTTTAACGGTCTTGTGCAGCCGAAGCCCGAAGCGGAGCGAGGGTTAAAGCTGCACCTTGTTGGTAGAAGTAATTTTACGCCATAAGCCTAAACCAGTCTTTAACTGTTAATTCTAACCGCACTACTTCATCGTCAGCTAATGGACAGCAGTGAGCAATAGGCCCCCTTAATAAATTTAGACTTGTCATAATTCTTGAAAAAGCTCTTTGGCTTCTAAATATAAGTTCAAAAGCTTCCCAATTTGATGATACTATCTGAGTTAGCTCTCCGAATGTGGTATAGTCAATTTTTTCCTCAGATCTTTGAGTGTGGCCTGAGTCTGCCTCTCTTTTAATGTTGTTCTCAACATTAGCCTTTATATCGGGTTTAACTTTTTCCTCCCACCAATTCTCCCCATATTTTTCAGATAATAGCTGGATAACCAAACTTCTTATTGATCTCTCTAAGCAATAGAAAACTTCGTAATGTTTGGCCATAATTTTTGCTTCATTTTTGAATGCTTGTTCAAATTGAGCATAATAGTCAGCCTCAGTCTCTTTTGTTGGTCCTTTATGATTCCGTCCTAGGTCAATGTTATGTAAAGCTTCTAGTTTATCAAGGGAGTTTTCTGTTAAAGAATTAGCAAGGGTAAATAGTCTAATTTTTGATTCTGTACTCATTCTATTCACTTAGAAGGTTTTCACGAAGTGATTTGAAAATAGCATTGTATATCGAAGGATCATCTGTTTTAGGTAAAACTAAATTGATTGTATAGTTTAAGCCTAGATTTACTTTTTTATTTGAATTGGAAGCAGGTGATATGGCTAAATTTTGGATAGATTCTTTCGGTAATTCAACTTCCTCTTCAGATAAGTTCGAATCAAAATCAGCAAATTCTTTAGCATTAAAGAAAGTAGCCACAATCATTTCTACTTTTCTTGAGTCATGTGCCCCACCTGTAGCTTCCATTACTAATCCTTTGAATGCTTTTTTGTCTAACTCATGACAATACTCATTCCTTAGGTAGAGCTCAGCATATCCCTCCCTGATAGCCTCTGCCATACTGGCGGCTGAGGTTGATGGGTTTCTAAACTTTTTATAGAGCAAAGTTGGTGAGCCGTCTTCATTTAAGAGCTTAACTTTTTTTGCCCATGAGATAAAAGTTCTTGAATTACCTCCTTTAAATCCAAGCTTAGTAGATAGAAAATCAGCATTAAAGTTTTCAGGTGTGCCAGCTTCCTTAATCTTATTTAAAATTTTAGTTAAGGCACCAGCTGAGGCCATGTAGGGTATCGCTGCAGACATATTAGATTTTTAGTTATTTATAACAATCCTCTAATATATTAATTCCTTCATAAAGTTAAAGACATACTTCTATTGTTACTACCAACTATAGTATATCAGGAGTACCTACTCCTGTTATCTGACAAATAAGGCGGCTAACAGGCGTAGCTGCTTATCAAACATAGTAATTTTCTATTAACTATAGTTACTCTGCTCTTCAAATGTGACCTAAACTATAACTTCCGCTTTGCCAGCGATATTCTTGTTTTACGGATATGCCTTGTTGCCAGGAATTGAAGCCTTTCGTTGAAGAGTATCCAGCCGCCTATTGCCCCAATTACGCTACCGGTTAAAATATCAAAGAAACGGGCCTTGATCAACTCACCTGGGTTTATAGTTAAAGCGGTTCCGGTCTCTGCCAGAAAAATGGTAAGCACAGTAATGAAAACAACCGCAATGCCATAGTTGCGCACTACCAAAAACTCGACAATTATCTGCAACAGGATAATGCTCAGACAGATGGTAAGCATAGATGGGTTTAGCAACAGGATAAACCACGTAAGCACCAGCCCGATAAACGTACCCAATACTCGCTGTGCGCTTCGTTGCCAGATATGTGTTGCGCTAATTCCCTGCATTACAGCTGCACACGAAGTTGGCACCCAATAAGGAGTATCCAGTTTCATTAAATGTGCAATGAGCAGCGAAACAGCCACAAAAAACCCGAACGTAACCGACTCTAAAAAATTGATATACTGGTTTTTGGTTACGGTTATAACTTCATCAGCAGAGCGGATATTTCTTAAGGTTACCAAACTATAAACCAAACCCAAAAGGCACGAAATCATTGTTCCGATACCCACAAGCCCAATGTTATGGGGCACTGTTGCGAGGTTATGCGGCAAAGAGATGGCAACCGATGCGATCATGATAAAAAAGAAGTTGCCTGGCGGGCGCACCATTTTAAGATAATAAAGCACCAGGTGAACTGTAAAAGCATACAAGCCCAGCACTATAGATGCCACCACCGGGTTAAAACCAAACAAAGCTCCCACCGCATACGACACCATAATCCCGAACGAACTGGCCATCAGCACGATCATGCGCCGGGCAATACTCTGGGATTGTATGTACAGGATAACCAGTGCTGCCATCGAAACCAGTTTACCATCCTGTAAATTATCAGTAAAGTAACCGGCCAATACCGGAATACCCACACAAATACCAGCCAGAACAGGCAGATGCCATTTCCGGTCTGTTTGTCTGAATTCGAAAAGCTGCTTTAACATATGCGGCATACCTGTTAAACGTATTCTCATTATCTAACTGGTTTCAAAGGTATAGGTTAAGTTGTTTACCTGTTTTGTGCACGATCACAAATTAAGTTTCAGCGCCAGCCACACTTCAGCAATTGGTAGAGACCAGGGTGTGTACTCAGGCCTGGGCTTAACTATAGTTCTGAAAACAGAAGACCTTTCCGGGGAAGATTAAATTGTCTCAAATCAACTTGAAGGTTTGTACCGTACATGGCAATTATGGCCCGGACTATAAAAGCTATACTTGTATTGTTTGCAGTGCTGCTGCCTTTGCACAGCTATAGTTGGGGCTTTTATGCGCACCAGCGCATTAACCGGCTGGCTGTGTTTGCACTGCCTCCCGAAATGGTCGGGTTCTATAAAAAGCACATCCGTTACATTACCGAGAATGCCGTTAACCCCGACAAGCGCCGTTATGCTGTTTCAGGCGAAGCCCCGCGCCACTACATAGACCTGGACATGTACGGCGACAGCGCCCTGTATAAACTGCCCCGTTACTGGCAGCCGGCCGTCGCGCAATTTACAGAAGACACCCTGATGGCCTATGGCATTGTTCCCTGGCACATCAACTTTATGAAGTACCAGCTCACGCAGGCTTTTAAAGAACGAAATTTAGATAAGATTCTCCGGGTCTCATCTGATCTGGGCCACTACATTGCCGACGCCTGCGTGCCACTACACACTACCAGTAACTATAACGGGCAGCTTACCGGCCAGCGCGGCATACATGCTTTCTGGGAGTCGCGGTTACCGGAGCTGTTTTCTGATAACTATGACTTTTTTGTAGGTCCTGCCCAGTACATTACCAACCCGCAGCTTAGAGCCTGGGACTTGGTGGCAAGCGCCAACATTGCCCTGGATTCTGTGCTGCAATTTGAGCGCCAGCTAACTATAGATTTCGATGAAGAAAAGAAGTACGGTTTCGAGCTCCGCAATAACCTGACTACCCGTGTGTATTCTAGAGAGTTTTCGGAAGCATACAGCAGAAAACTGAACGGCCAGGTAGAGCGGCAGATGCGCTTAGCGGTACAAGCCGTCGCCAGTTACTGGTACACAGCCTGGGTAGATGCCGGTCAGCCAAGTTTAGGAACACTTGCCACATCATTAACTCCCGAAGAACTGCACCGCCTGGAAATGGAGAAGAAAGAATACGAGACTGGTCCGCATAAAGCAAGAGAGGAAAATTAGGTTAAACTTGTCTGAACCAGGATTAAGTGAGATTTAAAGGATTTTTGGGATTGGGCTAGTGCTTTAGTTGTGGCTATAGTTCTATAGTTAGCGTTTTACCCCTTCCCAGCCTTCCCCTTTTATCGAGGGCCCCTACCCCAAAACAGGGGAAGGAGCTTTTGGTTGCTGTTATAGTTTACGCTATAGTTTTATAGTTGCTGTTTTAACCCACCCCTGCCCTCCCAAGAGGGGAATTTCGTTGTTGCTATAGTTAAAGATATTGTTTTATAGTTGCCTTTTAACAGCCCTGTAGTCCCCTTGAGGGCAGGGTCGTTTCATTCTATAGTAACCTGTAAGTTCTATAGTTTCCGTTTGTCATCCCCCTGCCCCCTTCGAAGGGGGACTTTTCTGCTACTGCTTGCCCAACTGTCATTTCGACCAGCGGGAGAAATCTGAGTTTGCTATAGTTTGAGTTATGGTTCTATAGTTACAGACCAAGATCGGACAGGTCGCGACCTGTCCCTGCGGAATTACAACCACGATAAATCTCGAAGCTTAACCGGTTCAAACTATAGACAAAAGTAGCTATGCGAAAGATCACAGTCTTTGGGTTGAGCGCCTTTGCTTTGTTGCGGTGCCGCCAGGCAACCCGAGGTACGAGGGTAGCAAGAAAGCAGCAGCGCGATGCCCGAAGACGGGGCCTCCCGGCCGTGAGGGCACCAAGGCCAACTATAGAAAGATAGGTAAGTAAAGCTCCCAGGATTAAAGAAGGCTATGAAAGAAAAGGCTTGGTTCCAGCTGCAACTATAACTAACTATAGAACCCAGATTTCTCACTTTGTTCGAAATGACAAAATAAGAATTATAAGGCACATAAGATGTCTCACAGCTACGCTGGTTCGCTCCGACTCGCGTCTCAAGAATGTTCGAAATGACAAAAGAAAAACTATAGGACATATAAGATCCCTCGGCTAACGCTAGAGATGACTGGGAGGAAGTGATAATAAGATGAACTTTATTCAAAACGCCTCTTATAACCTTCATTTTCCTGCGACTCCAAAAATCCCTATCTTGCTGCACCTTAAAACATTCTTCTTCATGAACATAAACTATACTTCCCGCATCAGCTGTACATGGCTGTGCCTTGTTTTTTGCCTGTTGCTGCAGCCCGCTTTCGCCCAGAAAGCCAATACGGCTGCCACTATAACCAAACTCGATGCCTATTACCAGAAAGCCTTAAAAGACTGGGACGTGCCCGGCATGGCCATTGCAATTGTAAAAGACGACTCTGTGATCTTTGCCAAAGGTTATGGTGTGCTTAACAACAAAACCGGCGGACAGGTAGATGCCAACACTATTTTTGGAATCGCATCAAATACTAAAGCCTACACTTCGGCTGCACTTGCTACACTGGTAGATGCCGGTAAAATAAAATGGACGGACAAAGTGAACAAGTACATCCCTTCCCTGAAGATGTATAACCCTTACGTTACCGAGAGCCTGACGATAGAAGATCTGCTGAGCCACCGCGCCGGATTAAAAACGTTTAGCGGCGATCTGCTTTGGTACAACACCAACTATAGCCGAGAAGAGATCATCCGGAGAATGCAGTACCTGGAGCCTGCTTATGGTTTCAGGGATGGATATGGTTACTCTAACGTGATGTTTATTACGGCTGGCCAGGTGATCGAGAACGTGACCGGCAAAACCTGGGAAAACTATATCAAAGAAACATTCTTCCAGCCATTGGGCATGAACCGTTCTTATACTTCGGTAAACGAGTTGAAAGGTGTGCAGAACGTGGCTTCGCCGCATGGTTTTGATAAAGATGACAAGCCTGTAGCCACCACACTAAATGCCTGGGACAACTGGAATCCCGCTGCCGGTATTTTTACAAGCGTAAATCAGCAGGCCCAGTGGATGCGCCTGCAACTGAACCGTGGTAACTACAAAGGCATCAAGATTTTCTCTGAGAATACAAGCCGCCATATGTGGCAGGCCCATAATCCGATACCAGTATCAAAAGGAGCTGAAGAGTTTACGCCATCCACACACTTTAATGCGACAGGTCTGGGCTGGTTCGTGAGCGATTACGAAGGTCGTAAAATGGTTTACCATGGTGGTGGCCACGAAGGCATGAACAGCCGCACGGTACTGGTGCCAGAAGAAAAACTGGGTATTGTGATTCTTACCAACAGCATGAGCAGCATTATGACACCGATTGCCAACTATACATTAGACCAGTTCTTTGGTATGCAGAACGGCCGTGACTGGAGCCAGTTTACCCTGGACATGATGGCAAAAGCTAAAAAAGAACAGGCCGAAGCGGCGGCAAAAGTGCCTAAAGAAAAGAAAAAGCATAAGAGCAAGCCTACTATGGACCTGAGCGCTTATACCGGCACATACCACAGCCAACTCTATGGTAATGCTACAGTTAGCTTAAAAAATGGCAAACTGGATATACAACTGGAACCGGCACAAACTTTAGGAGGCACCTTACACTACTGGCAGCACGATATTTTTGACCTTGACTGGAAAAACGATTTTGCCCTGCTAACACCAACGCGCGTGCGCTTCCTAGTAGGCGAAGACGGAACTATAAGCCAGATGCGCTTAGACTCCGACAACCCTGATTTTCATTTTGATGAGCTTAAATTTGAACGTATAAAATAGCCTCAGGCAAAGGCAACTATAAATACAAAAGCCGCACTTACGGGTGCGGCTTTTGTATTTCCCTACGGAACTATTAACTTAGGAAACCAACATTGCAATAACGCCAACAGCGGCGAAATATCCTGCGATAATCCAGTAAGCTAACTCATCTTGATTTTGGTAAACGTTTTTCATCATAAACAACCTTTAATCGTTAAACACTGATTTATCCCTTTGGCTGTCTTTATATTATGGGCTACGTGCCTTGTTATCAATTTGTTAGCTTAGGTTAAAAGAAACTCCAAACAGACAAATTATAATTATTATAATGCAATTATCTGTCATTAAAATGTAACACTCCTTCTGTTTTGATGAGGTGGCAGGCAATAAGCCGGGTGGGTTAACGGCGGGAGTTATGCAAAAAGAAAAAGGCTCGCTGCAGGTATTGCAGCGAGCCTTTTAAACTATATAAAAACTGTACTAAACCAGCTTTTTGTAACGGATACGCTTTGGCTCTATATCGCCCATGCGCTTCTTTTTATTTTCTTCGTATTCGCTATAGTTACCCTCAAACCAGTATACCTGCGACTCGCCTTCAAAAGCCAGGATATGCGTACAGATACGGTCCAGGAACCAGCGGTCGTGCGAGATAATAACAGCGCAACCTGCAAAGTTTTCCAGGGCATCTTCCAGGGCACGGATCGCATTCACGTCCAGGTCGTTGGTAGGCTCATCGAGTAATAATAAGTTACCGCCTTCTTTCAGCGTCATAGCCAGGTGCACACGGTTACGTTCACCACCCGATAGTTTATCTACCTTCTTCTCCTGGTCGCCGCCCGAGAAGTTGAATTTACTTACATACGCTCTGGAAACGATCTGCCGGCCAGCCATCATCATGTGTTCCGTACCGCCCGATATCACTTCAAAAACAGACTTGGTAGGGTCTAGTTGCGCGTGTTCCTGGTCTACGTAAGAGATCTGCACCGTAGAGCCAACTGTAAACTCACCGGCATCCGGTTTCTCCTGGCCTGTTATCAGCTTAAACAGTGTGGTTTTACCGGCACCGTTCGGGCCGATGATACCAACTATACCACCCTGCGGTAAAGCAAAGTTAAGGTCCTCGAAAAGCAGTTTATCGCCGTAGGCTTTGCTTACATGGTGGGCCTCTACAACCTGGCTACCCAAACGTGGTCCGTCTGGTATAAACAGCTCCAGTTTTTCTTCTTTCTTGCTGGCCTCTTCGCTGGCAAGTTTGTCGTACTGGCTTATACGGGCTTTAGATTTGGCCTGGCGTGCTTTCGGGGCCATACGTACCCACTCCAGCTCGCGCTGTAATGTTTTCTGGCGCTTGCTTTCGGTCTTTTCTTCTTTAGCCAGTCGGTTAGCTTTCTGCTCCAGCCAGCTGCTATAGTTGCCTTTCCACGGAATACCTTCGCCACGGTCCAGTTCCAGTATCCAGCCCGCCACATTATCCAGGAAGTATCTGTCGTGGGTTACGGCAATTACAGTTCCTTTATACTGCTTTAAGTGCTGCTCCAGCCAGTCTACCGATTCAGCATCCAGGTGGTTGGTAGGCTCATCCAGTAACAATACATCCGGCTCCTGTAACAGCAAACGGCAAAGGGCCACGCGGCGCTTCTCCCCACCCGACAGGTTTCCGATAATGGCATCTTCCGGTGGAGTTCTCAGGGCATCCATGGCGCGCTCCAGGCGGTTATCCAGTTCCCAGGCGTTGTGGTGGTCGAGTTTTTCCTGCACTACGCCCTGGCGGTCGATGAGCTTGTTCATCTCATCGTCAGTCATCTCCTCGGCAAACTTCATGTTGATCTCGTCGAATTCCTTCAACAGAGACACCACTTCAGCCACACCTTCTTCTACCACTTCGCGCACTGTTTTGGTCGGGTCCAGTTGCGGCTCCTGCTCCAGGTAACCTACACTATAGCCCGGGCTCCAGACTACTTCGCCTTGTATCTGCTTATCTACACCTGCAATAATCTTCAGCAAGCTTGATTTACCGGAACCGTTAAGGCCCAGCACACCAATTTTAGCGCCGTAGAAAAAGGACAGGTAAATGTTTTTAAGTACTTGTTTTTGAGGAGGGTAAACTTTGCTTACCCCGGCCATCGAGAAAATGATCGTTTCGTTGCTCATGCTATCGTTCTGTCAGGTTATACTTCCGGAAATGCCAAAACTGCTTATACAACAATGCTCAGCCATCGTTTTGGTTTTAGTGTTAATTACAAATATCGTAAAAATTCATGCATTTACCCTTCAGTATATTGCCACGAAATCGTTAAACTTGTAAAATACTGTTGGGTTTAGTATACTTATACTTGCTTTGCAACAAGTTTGCCTTTAAACTGTTTGATCTCTCCACTTTTACGAATGTGCTCAATTAAACACGAAAGGTAAAGCTGCGTATGCTAAAGTTAGTTTAAAAAGTGCCCTTACCCTATTTTTCGACGCAAAACCCGATCCAGTCAAATGGAAAACAACGATCTATTGGAAGAAGCTATGAAATATGGCTTTATTCAGGACCAGCAGGTGTGGCTGAAACCCTTCATGAGCTACCCGGCACGCCAGGTTGGCGAGGTAAAAGAATCTGAAAACGACTCCTTAGTATACTTTGCGAGACGTTTTGAAATGTTCCGTGAAAAAGTAAACTCCCTGTTGGAGCGAATAGCGTCATCCGAGAACAAGGGATCCTTTCTGATGAAAGTGCTTCATATGAAAGAACAGGTAGGCAACTACGATGCACTTGGTGATTTTGAAGCTATTTACCATATCCTTAGCAAAGCTGAGGAGGATATAAACGAAACTATAAAACAGAACCGGGGAAAAAACCTGGCTATTAAAATAGGCCTGATACAGGAAGCCGAAGCGCTGCAGGACAGCATTGAGTGGAAAGAAGCATCGGACCAGTTAAAAGAACTTCGCTCTACCTGGATAAAGACCGGCCCTGTAGACAAAGACCTGACCGAAGAAATTGAGGAGCGCTTTAGAACACCGATTGAGGCGTTTTTTGAGCGTAAGAAAAATTTCTTTGAGGATAAGAAGCGCATGCAGAACTATGCCTACGATAAGTACAGAGACCTTATCAGGCAATCGATAGGGCTGCAGAACTCCGACGACTGGGAAAATACCACAGCAAAGCTGAAGCAGCTGCAAAACCAGTGGAAAGAGATAGACAGCAGCCTGCCGCGCAAGGTGACCAGCAAACTATGGCTGGATTTCCGGAAAGCACATAACCACTTTTTTGAGCGCCTGAAGGTTAAGATAAACAGCGAGAAGAATGCCTCGCGTGAGCAGTTTTATGAAACCAACTACGACAAGAAAAAGCAGCTGGTAGATGAGGCGAATGGTTTGCTGCAGCAGCACAACCTGAACGACGCTGTTCGTCGCGCTAAGGAATTACAGGCGGAGTGGAAAAAGGTTGGTCCTGTGCACCCTACGGTATCAGACCAGGTGTGGGAGCAGTTTATAAAAGCCTGCGACAGGATATTTGAAACCAGCAGCCTGGAACACTACATACGCAAGCGCCAGCAGGCTAATAACGAGAAGCTGAGCGAAGCAGATGGCCTGAATGCCCGCATTAACGCCTTAAAGGATTTCATAAAATCTGATAAGAGCGAGCTTGAAGTATTGGAAGAGAACCTGGATAAACTCAGTGACTCGCCAAGCAACGATACCTTCAGAAGCATGCTGCAAGGCAAGATCCGGAACTTTAAGCGTAAGATTAACACAAAGCAGCAACTGATAGAAGGGTTTAAGGAGCAATTGGGAGCTTATAGCAACAACGCCTAACCAAACCCGAATCCATATCTTACAAAAGCCTGCCGCGTGCAGGCTTTTTGTTTTAAAGTGTATTAAAAGGCTTTAGTACAGCTTTTGTTACAGATTTATAGTTGTTATTTAAAATTTAACTACTCAATTTAAACATTTGGTATTTATTTGCGTTGTGTTGTTAAAAACAAAGAAAAAAGCAATTTTTCAAAGTATAAATTTTTGTTTTTATTTTTATTTATACTTTTGCAAACCAATTTGAAACTAGCCAACAATTAGTTAAGGAGACACATACTATGTACTGGACACTTGAATTAGCATCATACCTGGAGGACGCACCCTGGCCTGCAACTAAAGATGAGTTAATTGATTACTCAATCCGCTCGGGAGCACCAATGGAGGTTGTAGAGAACCTGCAGGCTTTGGAAGATGACGGACAGCCTTACGAGAACATCGAAGAGATCTGGCCTGACTATCCTACCAAGGAAGATTTCATGTTTAACGAAGACGAGTATTAATAATTAGTAATTACTAATGAATAATGAGTAATTGCCCTTGGGTAGCCCCAGGAATATTATTCACTAATCATTCATCATTACTCATTGAATAACATCGTTGAAGTAAAAAATCTGGTTGCGGGTTATGAGGCACGTCCTCTTATCCGCAACCTTTCTTTTTCTATTCCCGCCCCTGCCTTTGTTGCCATCATCGGCCATAATGGTGCAGGCAAGACCACTTTTTTCAAAACTTTTCAGCAGAAGGTGGCTTATAAGGGCGAGCTGTTGGTACAGGGCCACGACCTGAAAACACTGCCGCACGCTACCAAACAAGGCATTCTCTCTTATCTGCCGCAGCGCAATACCGTTTCTTTTTCTATTAAGGTGATAGATCTGGTTGTGATGGGTCTTTTCCGGAAGAAACGGTTCTTCGAGCATTACACTTCCCCGGATTACGATACGGCTGCCAACGTGCTGGCTCAATTACAGCTCACCCACTTACAGGATCACGATTTCACCACTTTATCGGGAGGGGAGCAGCAGCTGGTGTGGCTTGCGCAGTTAATGCTGCAGGATGCAACTATAAACCTGCTGGACGAGCCCACACAGCAATTGGATGTATACTATAAGAACAAGGTATTCAAGCTGCTGCAAAGCTGGGTAAACGACACCTATAAAACAGTGCTCTGCATTACCCACGACCTGCACAACCTCATCCCGATGGAAGGCTACCTGATCAACTTATCTAAACCGGAACCTGAGTTGGAAGTTATCTCCCGGGAAACTGTTTTATCGAACCAGGAATTTCTGGAGGCTGGGCGGCTAGCTGTCTGAATCACGATTTACAGGATTTTAGGATGAACAGGATTTCTACTGTTGAGATGTAAGGTACTATATTTACACTGTATCCGGTATCTAACCGGTGACGCGTAGTGTACGCGAGTCTCCAGACTCGCTCAGCTATAGTTTCAGAGGCAAAGTGATTCCTAAATTAGACCTGTAAGTTTCATAGCGGAGACGCAAGATATTGCGTCTCTACACTCCGGCTAATTCCAAAAATTCCCCCTAATTTGCGGTTCAGCCAAAAATCTCGTTAAATCAGCTTAATCCTTTAAATCACTGGTCGCAAAAGCCCCAGCCAAAATCAGATCTTCAGGAGTTGTTATTTTAATGTTGCGATAGTTACCTTCCACTAAGGTTATAGTTTCTCCAATGCTTTCCACAACGGAGGCATCATCGGTAAAATAATCCTGTTCCGGTTGCTTATATGCTTTTTTAAGAATCCCGGCTTTAAATACCTGCGGGGTTTGCATGAGTTTATAGTTGGCGCGCGGCACGGCTTTACTTCCCCGGGCGTCAGTTCCCGGATAGAGTCTTTCGGTGACACGGCTACTACCCCACTTCCATAGTTTGCAGCAGCTTCAAAAGCGGCTTTTATAGTTTCAATTTCCACAAAAGGGCGAACGCCATCGTGCACCGCAATTACCCCATCTCCCATTACCGCATCCAGTCCGTTTTTTACAGAACCAAAGCGTGTTGTTCCACCCGGCACCGTCATATGGAACAGGGTGAAATTATACTCTTTACACAGCTCCCGCCACGTAGTTAGCTGCTCCTTCGGCAATACCACGATCAGCCGTATAGTTGGGTTATAGTTGTGAAACCGCTCTATCGTATGCATCAGTATCGGTTTACCGGCCACAGGTATAAACTGCTTGGGTACATCGTGCTGCATCCGGGTGCCTGAGCCACCGGCAACTATAATCGCATATTCAGGGAGTTGTTGCGCCATAGCACAAAGTTAGAAAGTTTGGAATTTAGAAAGTTAGAAAGTTTGCAGACCCTTATTTGCACGCAGCCAGCGCTTCAACATCGTCTGAGTTTATAAGGTGTAGGTTTCGAGTTATCTTTTCTGCATCCCAATCCCACCAGGCTATTTGCTGAAGTTTAACTATCGTCTCATCCGGGAAGCGCATCTTTACAATCTGTGCGGGGTTGCCAGCTACAATGCTGTAAGGGGGTACATCTTTGGTTACAACGGCTTTAGTGGCTACCACTGCCCCGTCTCCTATCGTCACTCCCGGCATTATAACAGCTTCATACCCTATCCACACATCATTACCGATCGTAGTATCTCCTTTTGTCGGGTATTTCTCCTTAAGGTCTACACCGTCTGTAATTTTCTCCCACCCATTTCCGAAAATAGCAAAAGGGTAAGTAGATACCGGTTTGGTTTCGTGGTTACCACCATTCATGATAAACTTTACACCTGAGGCAATTGCGCAAAACTTTCCTATGTGGAGCTTATCCCCGATAAAATCAAAGTGATACAATACGTTTTTCTCAAAGTTGAGCGGATCCTCCAAGTCGTCATAGTAAGTATAATCACCAACTATAATGTTAGGGTTTTGGATGATGTTTTTAAGAAAAACCAGCTTTTGGTGGTGTGGCAACGGGTTAATAGTTCCCGGGTCAGGCCCAGTCATAGTTTTACAGGTTAAGTAGTTGCTATAACGAACGATACAAAAAGCCCCAACCATTATGGCCGGGGCTCTTGTTTTAAAGTTGGTAAGGTTAACCTTACAAAATCAGCATCACGTCGCCGTAGCTGAAGAAACGGTATTTCTCTTTTACAGCTTCTTCGTAGGCTTTCATTACCAGGTCATAACCACCAAAAGCAGCTGTCATCATCAGCAGGGTGCTTTCCGGCATATGGAAGTTGGTAACCAGCGCATTCGCAATTTTAAAATCATATGGAGGGAAGATGAAACGGTCTGTCCATCCTTCGTTTGGCTTCAGGCGGTTGCTCGCTGATACCGAAGACTCCAGCGCACGCATGGTTGTTGTACCGATGGCGCACACGCGCTTCTTGTTGTCAAGTGCTCTGTTCACCATCTCAGCAGTTTCTGCAGGAACGCTGAAGTTCTCAGAATCCATTTTGTGCTTGGTCAGGTCTTCCACATCAACCGGGCGGAAAGTTCCCAACCCTACGTGCAATGTAAGCGGAGCAACATCCACACCTTTAATCTCCAGGCGCTTCAGTACTTCTCTTGTAAAGTGCAGGCCGGCAGTTGGCGCAGCTACGGCACCTACGTTTTTGGCATACACCGTCTGGTAACGCTCACGGTCTTCCGGCTCAGCTTCGCGCTTAATGTAGCGTGGCAGCGGCGTTTCGCCCAGGTCGTTTATAGTTTTGTAGAATTCTTCATCAGTGCCATCAAACAAGAACTTAATGGTACGGCCACGCGACGTCGTGTTATCGATAACTTCAGCTACCAGGTCGCTTTCGCCAAAGTATAGTTTGTTACCAACACGTATCTTACGGGCCGGGTCAACGAGCACATCCCACAGGTGGATATCCTTGTTCAGTTCGCGAAGCAGGAACACTTCTATCTTGGCTCCGGTCTTCTCTTTGTTACCATAAAGGCGGGCCGGAAACACCTTGGTATCATTTACTACCATGATGTCGCCATCATCAAAGTACTCTAAAATATCTTTAAAGATGCGGTGCTCGATCTTGCCTGTGTCGCGGTGCAACACCATCATGCGTGATTCGTCGCGGTTTTCGGATGGGTGTGTAGCCAGGAGCTCTTCCGGCAGATCGAACTTAAATTCTGATAATTTCATAGACAAATATTACGGTATTTGGATTCCAAAGGGTAAAAGGCTTTAAACTATAACTCGAAGTTGCCTTTAGGAGTTTCGGAAAATTAACCCGGCAATAAACAAAAAAACGAGCCGCAAATTTACTCAGTTTGACCGAAATATTGTTACTTTTAACAAAATTTACTTTCCATAACACAAAAACCGATGATATACCTGCGCCTGATTGCAGAAAGCATACGATTTGCCTGGCAGGCTTTGCGTGCCAACATGCTGCGTACGTTACTTTCGTTGCTCGGTGTAACTATAGGCATCTTCGCTATTATCTCGGTTTTTACTCTTGTAGACTCTCTGGAACGGAACGTGCGCGACAGCATGAGCTTTATTGGCGATAAGGTTTTGTATGTGGAGAAATGGCCGTGGAGTTTTGGCGGCAGCTACCCGTGGTGGAAGTATTTTCAGCGTCCGGAAACAACGGTGCGTGAGTTTAAGCTACTGGACCGTAACCTGACCAACGATGCCGGTGTGGCAATTTTTGCAAATAAAGGAGGCAGCACTTACAAATACCGCAGCAACAGTTTCTCGGACGGCATGCTGATGGGCGTAACATATGACTATAGCAAGGTTAGTGAAATTCCGATAGAAGAAGGCCGCTACTTTGTACCGCAGGAAATTGATGCATCCCGCAACGTGATCGTGATAGGCAAAGAGATCGCTGAGACACTTTTCCCTTTCGGCAGTGCTATCGGGCAGGAACTTAAAGTTGGCGGGCAAAAGTTCAGGGTGATTGGCGTGGTAGAAAAGCAGGGCGAAAACATATTCGGTGCGCCCAATTTTGACCAGATGGGCATTATCCCGTTCGGCTCCTTCAGTAAAATGTACGATACCGGCCCGGATGGCTTGGGCACAACTATAGCTGTAAAAGGCCGCGAAGAAGACGAAGGCCTGCAGGAACTGGAATACGAGGTTCGCGGCATGATGCGAAACATACGCGGCCTGCGCCCCCGCGACGACGATAGCTTTGCGATTAACCGCCCCGAAATGGCCACACAGGCTGTAACCGGCTTTTTTGATGTAATTGGCCTTGCCGGTTGGGTTATTGGTGGCTTTGCCATACTGGTAGGCGGCTTTGGTATTGCCAACATCATGTTTGTGTCTGTAAAAGAGCGAACCAACATCATCGGCATACAAAAATCACTGGGCGCCAAAAACTATTTTATACTTTTCCAGTTCTTATTCGAATCTGTGTTCCTGAGCCTCATAGGCGGCGGCATTGGTATCTTGCTGGTGTTCCTGATCACTATTATTCCGCAGGACATGATGAAGATAAGTCTTTCTGTAAGTAACATTGTGCTGGGGCTTGGCGTATCCGCGGTGATTGGGATGCTCTCAGGTATAATTCCGGCCGTGCTGGCATCAAATCTTGATCCTGTTATTGCAATCCGCTCTAAATAAAGTTAATTTACACCCCGCGCTTTTGCAGTGCTCCCTCACTGCCTGCATTTTTGCGCGCTAAATATTTTTGATGATGAAAGGCGCCAGATAAAAAGCGCCGCAGGGTACTGTTGCCCTGCCGAGAAGATGATTTAATTTATTATGACAAAGCTTAGAAAAACGAGCAAGACGAAGTTACACGACGAGTCGCTTAACTCTGGTAGCGGGCGTACCATTTTAAACCCCGATGCAAACGATAACAAGGCAAAATCTATTACCGACCTGCGCGAAGCCGGTGAAGTAATGGCTCCTCCTGCCTCTGAAGAAGATATCCGCATACGTAAAGCGTTTGTAGACAAAGACTGGAATGAGATTAAAATAGCCGACTCGTGGCAGATATTTAAAGTAATGGCTGAGTTCGTGGATGGCTTCGAGAAGCTGGCCAAGATCGGTCCGTGCGTTTCTGTTTTCGGATCAGCAAGAACCAAAGCCGACAACAAATACTACTTAATGGCCGAGGAAATTGCTGCCAAGCTGGTGCGCCATGGTTATGGTGTAATTACTGGCGGTGGCCCGGGCATTATGGAAGCCGGCAACAAAGGAGCACACTCTGAGGGTGGCAAATCGGTAGGCCTTAACATTCACCTGCCATTCGAGCAGTTCAACAACATCTACATCGACGCTGACAAGCTCATTAACTTCGACTATTTCTTTGTGCGCAAAGTTATGTTTGTGAAGTATGCACAGGGTTTTGTAGTGTTGCCTGGCGGTTTCGGTACGCTTGACGAATTATTTGAAGCGATAACACTTATCCAGACAAGAAAAATCGGTGCCTTCCCGATTGTGCTGGTAGGCCGCGAATACTGGGGTGGCTTGTTCAAGTGGGTAGAAGATGTGATGCTGAACATGGAAAGCAACATCAGCCGCGAAGACCTGGACCTGGTGCACATTGTAGACGATCCGTCAGAAGCTGTAAACATTATTGATGCATTCTACAGCAAGTACCTGCTTTCTCCAAACTTCTAAGAGAAACAACTATAGTTTATACAAAAGCCCGCTGCTAACACAGCGGGTTTTTGTTTGCCTGCGCGCTACCTCCTATAGTTAGTATACTCTTCCTATATGCCACCGTATACTCCCTGTATGAATTGGAGAGGCATACTAAACCGAAGAAAACGAAAAGAGCTTAAAAAAGACCTGAAGGTACAGGAAAAGCAGAACCTGGAAGTACGCGACAGCCTGGCCATGCAACGTACCAGAATGGCAAACGAACGCACACTTCTGGCTTATATGCGTACTGCCACCGCCATGATCCTGGCAGGGCTTACCTTTATTAAGTTGTTCGATGACCTGTTTTACATAGGCGTGGGACTGGTCTCTATTCCGATGGGTGTAGTGGTAGCTTATTTTGGCTACAGGCGCTATAACAAACAGAAACTGGATATAGCACGAAATGCAACCTTATATTCCCCTACCAGCCCTATACTGGCCGAAGTAGTGGCCCAGGAAAAAGCAGATCCTGATACGGAAAGCCCTAATCCTATAGTTTAGTTTACAACTATATACTGCTTACCATGATGCAGCCAGACCCGGAAAAAGAAGAAATAAAGCGCCTGAAAAAGAAGCTGAAACAGCAGGAGAAAAAGAACACGGAAATCCGGAACGAGATGGCGGTGCAGCGCACCATATTTGCCAACGAGCGCACCCTGATGGCTTACCTGCGCACTTCCATTGCCCTGCTGGCCGGAGGTGTTGCCGCTATCAAACTATCGCAACATAAATACATGGGGCTTCTGGGATTGGCGCTGATCACTTTAGGCAGCGGCCTTACCATCTATAGTTTTTTCCGGTATTTCAAGAAACAGAAACTTATAAAGCGCCAGCAAAAGGAATTTACACAAACCAGCCACCATCACGCAGCCATTCACGAAAAAGAAGCATCCCGCTACGGCAACTCTGACTGAACTATAGCTACAGGAAAGTTACCATTTGCTAAACCAATTGCGCTGATTTGCTGTTAAGAAGGGTTGGTGTTTTACTGTCGTAAAGCGCTGGCAATTTTATACCTTTGCTATTTAAAATCAACGCATCCTGAATGGCTTTAGAACAAAAGCAACCTACAGATACCGGCGTAGCTTCAGCAGCCTTCTCGCATAACGGCGAAACGCAGCAGATTGAAGTATATGGCGCCCGCGAACATAATCTCAAAAACATTTCTATAACCCTGCCGCGCTACAAGCTGGTTGTCTTTACGGGCATCAGTGGTTCGGGCAAATCGTCGCTGGCTTTCGATACCATTTACGCCGAAGGGCAGCGCCGCTATATGGAGACTTTCTCGGCCTACGCCCGCTCGTTTATGGGAGGCCTGGAGCGCCCTGATGTGGACAAGATAGAAGGCCTGTCGCCGGTAATATCCATTGAGCAGAAAACCACCAGCCGCAACCCGCGCTCTACGGTTGGTACCATCACCGAGATCTACGACTTTATGCGCCTGTTGTGGGCCCGTACCGCCGAGGCATTCAGTTATGTGACCGGCGAAAAAATGGTGCGCCAGAGCGATGACCAGATCGTAAACCACATTCTGGAGAACTTCGACGGCAAACGCATAGTTGTGCTGGCGCCTGTGGTAAAAGGCCGTAAAGGACATTACCGCGAGCTTTTCCAGCAGATCCGCAAAATGGGCTTTATCCGGGCACGCGTAGATGGCGAGTTGCTGGAAATTACCCCCAAGATGCAGGTAGACCGCTATAAGATTCACGACATCGAGATCGTGATCGACAAGATCGTGGTGAAGGAAGAAGACCGCTTCCGTTTGTCGAGCTCTATCCAAAATGCCCTGACGCATGGCAAAGGCACTGCCCTTATTCTGGATATAGATACCGATAAGGCACACTTTTTCTCGCGTCACCTCATGGATCCTGCTACTGGTATCGCCTACGATGATCCGGCTCCGAACTCATTTTCATTTAACTCGCCTTACGGTGCCTGCCCGGTTTGTAATGGTTTGGGTGAGATACAGGAAATTACAGAAGAATCGGTTATCCCGGATAAAAGCCTGAGCATACGCCGTGGTGGCATTGCCCCGCTTGGCGAGTACCGCGACATCTGGATCTTTAAGCAGATAGAAGCGCTGTTCAAGCACTTTAAAGTATCGGTATCTACGCCGCTGAAGGACCTGCCGGAAGATGTGATGAAGGTATTGCTATATGGCCTGGAAGAAGACCTGGAAGTGAATACTAAGAAAGGCAACTATGTAGTAGAGTTTGAAGGTATCATCAACTTCCTGAAAGGCCAGATGGAGTCTGATTCGGATAACATCCGCTCGTGGGTAGAAGATTTTACGCAGACCAATACCTGCCCGGAATGTAACGGCTACCGACTGAAAAAGGAATCGCTGCACTTTAAGATCGCTGGTAAAAACATTGGAGAGCTTTCGGTGCTGGATATTAACAAACTGGCTGCCTGGTTCGACGGTCTGGAAGACAGAATGAACGAGCGCCAGAATGTAATTGCCAGAGAGCTCCTGAAAGAGATCCGCAAGCGCATCGGCTTTTTGCTGGATGTGGGCCTGGATTATTTGAGTCTGCACCGCCCTGTTAAAACCTTATCTGGTGGCGAGAGCCAGCGCATCCGGTTAGCAACACAGATCGGCACGCAGCTCGTGGGCGTGCTTTACATTATGGATGAGCCAAGTATAGGCCTGCACCAACGCGACAACGAGCGCCTGATAAATGCGCTGAAAGACCTCCGCGACCTGGGAAACTCGATTATTGTGGTGGAGCACGACAAGGACATGATCATGCAGGCAGATTACGTAGTGGATATCGGTCCAGGCGCAGGCATACATGGCGGGCAAGTGGTAACAGCCGGCACCCCGGAAGAAATAATGAGCGCCGGAACGACCACTGCCGACTTCCTGAGCAACCGCCGTGGCATTGCCGTACCACGTACCAAGCGCCCGGGCAATGGCGAAAAGTTAAAACTGATAGGAGCTACGGGTAACAACCTGAAAAACGTAACGCTGGAACTGCCGCTGGGCAAAATGATCTGCGTAACAGGCGTTTCAGGCTCAGGTAAATCATCTTTGATTCACGATACACTTTACCCGATCCTGAACACCCATTTCTTCCGGGCCAAGCGTGAACCGTTACCTTATAAAAAGATTGAAGGACTGGATAAAATAGACAAGGTTATTGAAGTGGACCAGTCGCCGATTGGCCGTACGCCGCGCTCTAACCCTGCTACGTATACCGGTGTGTTCACAGACATCAGAACACTGTTTGCTCAGCTTCCGGAAGCGAAGATAAGAGGCTATACGCCAGGCCGTTTCTCGTTTAACGTAAAAGGTGGCCGCTGCGAGGCCTGCGAAGGTGCGGGTATGCGAACCATTGAAATGAACTTTTTGCCGGATGTGTATGTGCCGTGCGAAGTGTGCAAAGGCAAACGCTACAACCGCGAAACTCTGGAAGTACGCTTTAAAGGCAAAAGCGTAACAGACGTGCTGGACATGACCGTAGAGCAGGCGGTAGATTTCTTCGAGAGCCAGCCACGTATCCTGCGCAAGATCAAAACACTGAACGAAGTTGGTTTAGGTTACATTACGCTTGGCCAACAAGCTACTACCTTATCTGGTGGTGAGGCGCAGCGTGTGAAACTGGCGACGGAACTATCTAAAAAAGATACCGGACAGACGCTTTACATTCTGGATGAGCCTACAACCGGACTTCACTTCCAGGACATCGAGCACCTGAGCGAAGTACTGCATAAACTGACAGATAAAGGCAACACGGTACTTATCATCGAGCACAACCTTGATCTGATAAAGATTGCAGACTGGATTATTGATATTGGCCCGGAGGGAGGCGAAGGTGGCGGAACTATAGTTGCCAGCGGTACACCGGAGCAGGTTGCCAAAGTGAAGAAAGGCTATACTTCCAGATTCCTGAAAGAAGAACTGGCAACCAGCCATTACCGCGAGGACGGGCAGGAATAACAGGTTATCATAAAAAAAAACCTTGCTCGCGCCCTGCAAGCAAGGCCAACTAACGATAAAGCCGCAGCTATAGTTTATAGTTGCGGCTTTATCGTTACTGTATCTTTTTTTCCAGAGCCTCGGCTTGTTCCAGGTGTTGCCTTATAAGCGGCAGCTGCCGCGATGCGTATTGCTTTACCTCCATCGAAACACCGTTCTTGGACATATCTTCGTAACGGTCCAGCAGTTCATCATGCAGGTGCCTGACTTCCCTGATATAAGCCAGATCAAATGCAATGCCTTCTTTTGAGGCTACTTCGTCGTAGATTTCCTTGTGTGCATTTCCTAACGTTTGCGGTAAAACAAAATTACCCCTACTGCCCAATTCCTGCAGCTCTGTCAGCATCTGCTCATGCTCTTCCTGCATCTGCTGAGCCATTTCCTTCACTTCAGGACTTACGCCTCTGGTAATAGCCTCCTTGCTTAGCTGCAGATATAACATATCGGCACTGGCAGCCTCGGCTACAAAAATGGCATCGTTCTGCATGTTCTTCACGCCGGCTTGCTCAAATTGCGCTACGCTCTGTCCGGAGGCTGCTTTTATACTGTCGTTAGAGTTACACCCGCTCAGCAGGCTTATGGCAATAGCTGCCGTTGCTCCGATAGATAAAAATCGTTTCATAGTTGTTGGTTTATAAACAGAAAGCATCTGTCAAGTATAGTTACTTGCAGATGCTTTTTTATGTTTTGGCGCAGGTTAACAAAACCTGCATAGCTGCTATTATTTCTGTTTATCCAGCATGTCTTTTATCTGCTTGGCCCGCTCGTGGTGTTTTTTAAGTACAGGCAATGTTTTGCTGGCGAAGGCTTTCGCATCAGCGTCCTGCAGGTCACGGGCTGCTTCTTCAAACTCATCAATGTCTTCCTGGTGGTCTTCCACCATCAGGTTCATATACGCTTTGTCAAAATCGGCACCGGTTTTGTCGCGCAGTTCTTTTACGTTGTCCATGTGGTCGCTACCCATGCTATCGGGTAACATAATACTTTTGCTGGCGGCCAGCGCTTTCAGTTCGTCATTTGCTTTGGTGTGGTCGGTCACCATCATCTGTCCAAAACTCTTCACATCAGCATGCTGCCCTTTTTGCTGCGCCAGCCTGCCAAGCTCTACTTCCATCATGCCGCCACTGGCAGCTTTGGTCATAAACTCCGACAGGTCATCCTTTGTCTCTTCCATTGGCGTGTCTTCAAACGCCTGTTCGTTCGCTTCCTGTGCTTCTTCTACTGGCTCCTGCTTCTGATTACAGCTAAAGCCAAACAGCAAAGCACATACAATTAATGTTGTTGATGTTAATTTTTTCATAGTTTTATAGTTTGTTAAGTAGTACATTATCAAGTTGCAACATCTTTTATACGCCCTAATAATCATCTGGTTATAACGTAGGCTGCTATAGCCACCTACTACTGCTCAGGCTTGGCTAATGCAATTCGTTTTTGCGTAAAGGATATAGGTTGTTTTGCTGTTTATTTTTTTAGTTTCAGGCTTATACTATAGTTTGGCCTCTAAACCCCAGCTCTATGAAGAAAAAATTACACACGCTGTTTAAGGCATTTTTATTCTTGCTGTGCCTGCTAACCCTACAAGTAGCCTTGGCTCAGCGCGGGCAAGAGCAGGACCCGGATGAGCCAGATATAAAAGAGATAGACAAAGCGCACGACCGTATCATAAAATTGCACCCGGTGCAGTTAGGCGAAATATACCTGTCGCTGGAAAAGCTACGGACAGGGCGTGTAGCCAACGAGTATGGGATCGGGTATATCTATAAGAGCTACCTGAAAGACGGAACAGAGGATTGGGGAAATTTTGAAGCGAAAGATGTGCTGGGGGTGGGCATACACATGAGCCAGCGCCATTACACTTCTAAAAAGAAGAGTGCTCCTTTTGGTTTTTTTCATGGGCCGGTGTTCGGTTACCGCTTTCTGCTCTTCGATAAAGATGTTTTTGAATTGCCTGAGCAGGACCCGACCTCGCCCAATTACCGCTTTGTGGGCCGCCTGTACCAGCACTCTTTAGACCTTAGCTACCAGATCGGCTATCAGCACCTGTTGGGCAGGCATTTTACCCTGGAACTTGCCGGTGCGCTGGGTGGTCGTGTAAAATATGCCAAAGCCAGCAGTGCTGATGAGTTACTGCCCGAGCACATTATCGGCTACGAACTCATCCGCGACGAAAGTTCATACATTGCAGCAACTCCGCTCGGTAAACTTAAATTTTCTGTTGGATACTCCTTTTGATACCTGCATTTATAAAACGAAAGCCTGCCGCATAACGCAACAGGCTTTCGTTTTATAGACCTTTGTAGCTATAGTTACTTTACAATTTTGTTTAAGACCGTGTAAGACTGCAGTCTCCCGTTTTTATAAGCCTCTGACCGCACCATACCAACTCCCGGCACAAAATATTCTACTGTCTGGAGGCGTGTTGCCGGCATGTTCATTCCCATTGCTCTGGTCTGCATCTCCATGTCCTGGTTTATTTTAAAAGCACTATAGGCACCGGCAGGTACATGTATACTTTCCCTATCACCAACAGTACGTTCCGTTATGTTCATAACAATAGAAGTTAACGCCTGCCCGCTTTGTTTATCTAGCACATCTATAGTAAAGGTACCATCGTCCAGCCGCTGCCCTGTTGTTAGCGTCAGCGGGTAATTTAAATGGTCACCATGCATCTTCACATCCATGTTCTGGTAAGCCGCAAATATTTCCGGGTTCATCACAGACCGTATATCAATCAGAATGCTTCCGTTCTGGCAGGTAACTATGTAATCACTTTCGGTGGCAAGATCCCCATCTTCGTCGTAAACCTTACTATGCAGTATGGCTTCTGTTTTGGTAGGGCTGCTGTTAACAGATGTAACTTTGTACTGTACCCTGCCTGTCAGCTTATCTTTTTTATCATAGTTTGCTAGTTCATATTCAGCGTTGTTTTGGAGCATATAATACCCCGAGCAATCCTGGGCCAGTACCCGCACCGGCACTGAAGCTATAGTTGCTACCATCAAAACCATTAAAAAGTAAAGGGCCTTATTTTTCATTTGTCTGCAGAGTTGGTTAAAGATTACAGAGAAAAAAAACATAACACATTGTTGATCAGCATATACGAGTAGGAAAGCCTAGTAGCTATAAGTACGGGCATAAAGCGCCGGCAACTTAATAGTAACTATAAAAAAAGCCGGAGCAATGCTCCGGCTTCCGAAATTGATCAAACTATAGTTTATAGTTACGCTCCCTTAAATTCAGGTTTCCGCTTCTCGTTAAAGGCTGTTACACCCTCCTTATAGTCGGCAGAGTTACCGGCAATCTTCTGGCAATACGCTTCATAATCCAACATTTCATCCAGCGATGAGTTGAAAGACTTGTTTAGCATTTTCTTCATCAGACCAATGGCTTTGGTTGGCGCCACAGCAAAACGGGCCGCAAGCTCTGCCACAGCTCCATCCAGCTCTTCCGGTGCCACTACCTTGTTAACCATACCCAGTTGCAAAGCTTCCTCAGCAGATACTTTTGAGCCCAGCGTGCTTAACTCAAATGCTTTAAGTGAGCCAACGACACGCGGCAGGAAAAACGAGGAACCAGAATCCAGCACCAGCCCTACATTCACAAATACTTCTATCATACTGGCGGCCGTAGATGCCACTACCATATCACAAGCCAGGGCCAGCGAACAACCTGCACCTGCAGCTACCCCATTCAGTTTACAAATGATTGGCTTAGGTAAATTGCGCATGGCACGTATAATGGGGTTATACCGTTTCTCCAGCGACTCCGACAAATCACGTTTGCTGGCACTGGCAATGGCTTTAAGATCCTGTCCTGAGCAGAACGCTTTTCCGGCGCCGGTCAGCACCACCACGCGCACTTTGTCATCGCGGGTCACCTGTTTCAGGGCATCCTGCAGGTCGTAGCTTTGCTGGTCGTTGAAGGCATTAAATACATCTGGTCGGTTTAGTGTGATGGTTGCCACCCCATCCTGCACGTCATATAGTAAGCACTCGTAAGCCATAGTTTAACGGGTTTGTTTTGTAGTTATTCAAAGGTAATGAAGATGGGGTTAAGTGCAAAGTCATTGTACCAATGGCCAATTTTGCTTTTGTAATTCTTAAAACTTGAAGAAGCTTAATCGTATAGTTTCCAATTAGTGCCTTACTGAGCATTCTTGAGGCGCGAGTCGAAGAAAGTCATCCTGAGCGAAGTCAAAGGATCTTATATGTCCTTTACTATTTGTCATTTCGAGCTTTAGCGAGAAATCTATCTCAGCTTATAGTTGAGGAATACATTCTATAGTTAGCTATAGTTGCAACTTGAACTTAGCCTTTTCTTTCATAGTTACTTCCAATCCTGGGAGCTCTATTAACCTATAGTTCTATAGTTGGATTTGGTGCCCTCACGGCCGGGAGGCCCCGTCTTGGGGGTAGGGGCCCTCGATAAGGGCATCGCGCGGTGTACATTTCCTTTGCTCGTTCCTCGCAATGCCTTACGGCACCGGAAATCTACAAGGCGCTCAACCCAAAGACTGCGATCTTTCGATAGTAACTGCTTTAACTATAGTTTGAGAAGCTATAGTTGCATCGCTTTCTCTTGGTTGTAATTCCGTAGGGACAGGTCGCGACCTGTCCTGTCCGTGGATGGGCTGTAACTATAGCTAAATCAGATTTCTCCCGCTGGTCGAAATGACAACTTGAAAAACTGTAGCAGAAAAGTCCCCCTTCGAAGGGGCAGGGGGATGACAAACGGTAACTATAGAACAATATCCTCAACTATAGTAACAGCCGCAATTTCCCTCTTGGGAGGGGCAGGGGTGGGTTAAAACAGCAACTATAGCACTACAACCTGAACTATAGCGACAACTCGAAAGCTCCTTCCCCTCTTTTGAAGGGGGAAGCCTGGGAAGGGGTAAAATTATCTGCCGCGATGCAACGTTCCCCCTATTTCTGGCTGACGCAGAAGCTGATGCTTGCCTGTACCGTTTGATTGTATGCCTTATAGTCTTTGTAGATACTTGACAGGCCTACATGGTGGCGGACACCGAAAGTAAGCTTACTCTCATTACCAACCGAAAAGCCATAGGCAAAGCCAAAGTCATTTCCTTTCGCTTTGTTATCCGTCACATCTACAGCCTCGTATTCGTATTTAGCTTTTAAAAGGAGTGCCGCATAAGGGCCTGCCTGTATGCTAAAGCTTGGGACAGGGTAGTACTTCAGCATGATCGGGATAGCTAAGTAATGCATTAAAAGGTGGCCACGCCCTTTCTCTCCCATACCCTGCAGCGAATATTGTATCTCCGGCTGAATACCAAACTGCTCACTCTCCATATACAATGCATAAATGCCGGCATTTGCCCCAAACTGCATCTCCAGGTTCTGCAGATCTCCGGAAAAAGTAGACAGGTTAGCCCCACCTTTAATGCCTGTGTAACTCTTTTTGCCAGACTGCTCCTGCTGAGAGGTATCTTGTGCCATACTGCTGCTGCCCAGGCATATTAAAAAAAGCAAAAGAAGGTAAAATTTGTTCATGTAGTAAAAAGTATAAATTAAAACGATAACGCCCGACTAAACTATAGCCAGGCGTTTGATAACTATAAACTATAGTTCAGTTTAAAACTCTGCGTTCTGGGGTGTTCTCGGGAAAGGAATTACGTCGCGGATGTTGCCCATTCCGGTAACGAACTGCACCATACGCTCGAAGCCCAGACCGAAACCGGCGTGCGGACAGCCACCGAAACGGCGGGTATCCAGGTACCACCACAGGTCTTCTTCGTGTATGCCAACACCTTTCATGCGCTCTACCAGTATATCCAGACGCTCTTCACGCTGCGAACCACCTACAATTTCGCCAATGCCTGGCGCCAAAATATCCATCGCGGCAACGGTTTTGCCGTCGTCGTTCAGGCGCATGTAAAACGCTTTGATGTCTTTCGGGTAGTCGGTAACTATAACTGGCTTTTTAAAGTGCTTCTCTACCAGGTAGCGTTCGTGCTCACTCTGCAGGTCAATACCCCAGCTAACATCATACTGGAATTTCTTCTTCTTGTAATGGTTAGAGTTCAGCAGAATGTCGATCGCTTCGGTGTAAGTAACACGCTCAAAATCATTGTTCACTACAAACTCCAGCTTCTCCAGCAAAGTCATTTCCTGGCGCTCGTTCTGTGGCCTGGCTTTGTCCTCTTCTGCCAGACGCTGGCCCAGGAACTCAATATCCTCGCGGTTATTCTCCAGGGCATAGCGGATGATGTATTTAATAAACTCCTCGGCCAGGTCGGCGTTCATTTTCAGATCGTAGAAAGCCATTTCCGGCTCTATCATCCAGAACTCCGCCAGGTGGCGCGTGGTGTTCGAGTTTTCAGCTCTAAAGGTAGGTCCGAACGTATAAATATCGCTGAAAGCCATGGCCGCCAGCTCACCTTCCAACTGACCAGATACGGTTAGGTTAGTAGCTTTACCGAAGAAGTCTTCGCTATAGTTTACCTGTCCGTCTTCTGTTTTAGGCGGGTTGATCGGGTCTAAGGTGGTTACTCTGAACATCTCACCGGCACCTTCTGCATCCGACGCTGTGATGATCGGGGTGTGCATGTATACAAAGCCTTTCTCGTTAAAGAACTTGTGCACGGCAAATGCCAGCGTGTTACGCACTCTGAACACAGCGCCAAACGTATTGGTACGGAAACGCAGGTGTGCGATCTCGCGCAAAAACTCCAGCGAGTGTGCTTTCTTTTGTAACGGATATGCTTCAGGATCCGCTTTGCCCAGTACTTCTATCGTTTTAGCCTGTACTTCAAACGCCTGCCCTTTGCCCTGCGATGCAACCAGTTCCCCAGTAATAGAAACGGCTGCGCCGGTTGTCACGTCTTTCAGTTGTTCTTCGCTGAAATTATTGGCGTCGGCTACAACCTGGATATTACTTATAGTAGAGCCGTCGTTAACGGCAATAAAGTTCACATACTTATTTCCGCGCTTGGTGCGCACCCAGCCTTTCAGCAGAACATCTTTGCCCGCTTCGGCGCCTGTCAGCAGGTCTTTAACTTTTGTGCGTTGCATGTAACGTTGCGTTTATGTAATTTAAATGTAGCCTGATGTTAAAGGTATAAAGAATTGACCGGAATTTTAACGGCCAAATGCATTTAACTATAGCTATAGCTTATACCCCTCAGCCTGCAAAGGTAAGCCAGAAACTATAAAAAGCGATAAACACACCTGAGTGGCTGGACGTTCTTAACAAAAAATGTGCTAAACACACGAATTTTCAACCTTTTGTTGATATTGCGAGTAAAATTATTCTAAATTTGAAATACGGGGAACCGTTACTGATAACCAATTCTTAACCCATGCAGCGTCTCGACTTAAGACAACTTTTACAGCAGAAGCTATCGCCGCAGCAGATACAATTTATCAAGCTGTTGCAGATACCTACGGCCGAGCTGGAGATGCGCATTAAAGAAGAACTGGAAATAAACCCTGCCCTGGAAGAAGGCAATAACGAGCCCGAGGACCAGTTCAACGACTCTGAAACGGACGAGTACGGCGATAATGACGATGATTACGGCAAAGACGACATTGACATTAACGACTACCTGAACGACGACGAGATAAGCGGCTATAAAATGCAGGGCGACCGTGGCGGCGAAGACGAAGATGACCGCGAAATGCCGATTGCCGTTGCTTCATCGCTTACCGATCAGCTGATGGACCAGTTGGGCTTCCTGGACCTGGATGACAAGCAGCATATTATTGGCATGCAGCTTATAGGCAGTATAGATAACGATGGCTATATCCGTCGCGACCTGAGCGCTATTGCCAACGACCTGGCTTTTTCGCAGAACATTGAGACCAGCGTGGAGGAGATAGAAGAAGTGCTGCACATGATCCAGACCTTTGACCCCGCCGGTATTGCTGCGCGCGATCTGCCGGAGTGTTTGCTGCTGCAACTGCACCGCCGCGACCAGGACGAGATAACCATACTTGCCGAGCGCATTTTAGAAGATGCCTTCGATGAGTTTACCAAAAAGCATTACCAGAAAATACAGTCTAAGTTTAGCGTATCGGAAGATGAGCTGAAGAAGGCCATAGACGTAATTACCAGACTGAACCCGAAGCCAGGTGGCGCCGGAGCCGGCATGACGCGTATTCAGTACATCATCCCGGACTTTATACTGACCAACAATAACGGCCAGCTGGAGCTTTCGCTTAACTCACGCAACGCCCCGGACCTGCGCATCAGCCGCTCGTATGCCGATATGTTTGATGCTTATGATAAGTCAGACAAAAAGGATAAGAAGCTAAAGGAGACCGTAACATTTGTGAAGCAGAAACTGGATGCCGCCAAGTGGTTTATAGATGCCATTCGCCAGCGCCAGAACACACTGCTGCGCACTATGGAGTCCATCATCAAGTATCAGCACAATTTCTTTCTGGAAGGTGATGAAAGCGAATTGCGCCCGATGATATTGAAAGATATTGCCGAAGATATTGGCATGGACATCAGTACCGTAAGCCGCGTGGCCAACAGCAAAGCCGTGCAAACCGAGTTTGGTATTTATCCGCTCAAGTATTTCTTCTCAGAAGGTATCGCTACCGACTCTGGCGAAGATGCCAGCAGCCGTGAAGTAAAGCATATTCTGAAAGAGATTATTGAAGGCGAAAGCAAGCGCAAGCCCCTGTCGGATGAAAAGATAGAGCAGATACTGAACGAAAAAGGCTACAACATTGCCCGCCGCACCGTTGCCAAATACCGCGAGCAGCTTAATATACCGGTAGCCCGACTACGCAAAGAACTATAGTTAATGAATAATTAGTAATGATGAATGAATAATGAGGAGTACAAAATAAGAAGGGTGTTTGCAGACGTAGTCATTTAAGATTTTAATCATTACTCACTAGCCATTATTCATTAAAGATAAGTCATCCATCATTACTCATTGTTAATTAATTCACCCGTGAATCGTTCGCTCGCGAAAGCCTTGTCTGTAGTTTTACACCCGCTGTTGCTGCCAACATACCTTTTTGCGTTTATACTTTATTACCTGCCCGCTCCAACTCTTTCGCTGCCCATGCAAAGCCGCTGGATTGTACTGGGCATGATCTTTTTCACCACATTCATAATTCCTGGTTTAGGAGCTTACACTATGGTGCGTTCCGGCCAGCTGGACTCTATGGAAATGGAACGCCGTGAACAGCGCCGCCTTCCATTACTTTTTACCAGTCTGTGTTATGGCATTACCACCTACCTGCTTTACCGCGAGCCTGCCTTCGATGAGATTTTTTATTTTATCATGGCAATCATTACTGCATCTGTATTGCTAACCTATGGCATCTCACTGTTCTGGAAAGTGAGTGCGCACAGTGTGGGTGTTGGTGGGGCGCTAGGCCTGCTTTTGCTGTTGAGCAGACTGGTGCCGGATGTGCCGATGCTTTTGCCGATCTCCTTAAGTATAATTTTAACCGGTGCTGTTCTGTCTGCCCGTTTAGCATTAGACGCACATACTCCAGCAGAAGTATACACCGGTTTCGGAAGCGGTCTTTTGCTGGCACTTACCGCCGGGATGTTTGCGTTATAGTTTGTCTGAACCACGGATTAACAGGGATCAGGTTGATTTTCAGGATCTGTGTTTTGCTATAGTTTGAGCTGTAGTTCTATAGTCCGGGTATTACCTGCCCCTCCCGGAAATTACCACACCTCGCCCTCTCCTTTTGAAGAGGGCCCCTAGCCAAAACAGAAGAGAGCGCTTTTCAGCAGTCGCTATAGTTGAGGTTACTGTTTTATAGTTGGGGTATTAACCCACCCCTGCCCCTCCCGGGAGGGGAATTGCGGCTATAGTTAAAGTTGAGAATATCGTTTTATAGTGGGTGTTTGTCATCCCCCTGCCCCCTTCAAAGGGGGACTTTTCCGCTACAGTTTTTAAAGCTGTCATTTCGACCAGCGGGAGAAATCTGAATTAGCTATAGTTACAGACCAAGATAGGACAGGTCGCGACCTGTCCCTACGGAACTATAGCCACGATAAGGCAATGCAATCATAGCCTTTCCAGCTATAGCAACTACAGCTATCGAACTGATCGCAGTCTTTGGGTTGAGCGCCTTTAATTTGTTGCGGTGCCGTCAGGCAACCCGAGGCACGAGGGTACAGCGCGATGCCCTTATCGAGGGCCCCTACCCCCAAGACGGGGCCTCCCGGCCGTGAGGGCACCAAAGCAAACTATAGAACGATAGGTTCATAAAGCTCCCAGGATTGAAGAAAGCTATGAAAGAAAAGGCTTGGTTCAGGTTGCAACTATAGCTCACTATAGAATCCAGATTTCTCACAGCTCCGCCGGCATTCTTAAACTCTTATCTCAAGAACGCTCGGGATGACAATTTGAAAACTATAAACCAGCGCTGATAGGAACTTTGCACATTGCCAGGTCCTAATCATGTAAATCAATTAGTTGCCATGAAGCCGCGATTCTGACCTTACCTGTAAGTAAAACCGGCAAATGAGCTGAAACTACTTTAAAAATACCGCAGCCTCCCTCTATAACCATTACTTCTGGCTGGAAATTTGCTAGTTATACTTCGTAAATCGTATATTAACACTATGCATAAATTCATCCTAACCCTGCTCCTGTTTATGGGCTTTGCGCAAATGGCCAGTGCCCAGCGCGAGTTCGCAAACCTGGAGCTGCCACTCCGCCAACCAGAAGACCTGGTTTCGGTGGCTGACGATAATGGGAATGTCTGCTTGTATTTTTATCAGAATAACAAGCTTCATTTTACGCTCGTTTCTCCTGAGGGAGAGGTACTGGCCAAGCACGAGATTCCTTACCGCTGGAACCGCGACCCGCAGGTTTTAGGCACACGTGTAACCGACACAGATTTTATTTTTTACAGCCGCTACGAGAATGGCCGCCGTGATTATGTGCGTCCATTTGCCATTAACCGTAATACCGGTGCTTTCAGAAGCTTGCAGGATGTAGAGCTCGACAAAGAACGTAACACTTATTTTGTTGGCGGCTTTGGCGACGACGAGCACTTTTACATGCTGTATACCGACCGGAAAGACCGCCTGCACCTGTACCGCAGCAGCGACTCGCCGGAAGGGTTAGCAAAAATGGAGCGCCAGATATTTGAGCCCAACCTGCCCGAAACCCGGACTAAAGATACCCGTCTTATGGACCTGGTGTATGTACATCCGGACATGGAGCAGACTGTGGTGGCCGGCTACCATAGTGGCAAGATCTATAGTCGTGATGGAAACATTTACATCATTTTTGATGGCCAGTCCCTGAAAGACCTTAGCCGGAAAGAAGCGACAACAGAAATACTGGCTTTGAACTGGGAAACAGGCAAAGCAACTTACCGCACGTTGCCAGCACTGGAACAGCGCAATGAACCTTCGTTTAACTCTTTCCTGTTCCGCGACACACTTTTCAGGCTGCAGCTCGACCGCGACAAGCTGAACCTTACAGCTTACAACTTCAATAACCTGGAGCCTGTAAAAACCTACACATTCAGTGGCGATCAGGAAATAGCCATCAAGTCTACGCCGGTATACCAGCGTGGTATGCGCGGCTTGTTTGCCTCTGATGTTGATACCGTGAAGCAGACATCGAAAGTAATGAAGAAGCTGGCTGAAGGCTTACCTGCCATTACAGTAAATGCTTTTACCGATAGCACCATACAGTTAACGATAGGTTCTTACGACCCGCCGGGAGATCGGAACTCAGCATCGGATATGTCGCGCATGGTACGTACTCCGGACCAGTATTACCGAACGTCGCGCGGCCTGATGATGATTCCCGGCCGTTGGGTTCCGGCTTATAACATACCAAGCTATTATCTTAACTCGCCGTACTATAGCCGCTACTTTTATGACCCGTATGGGCAAGGTGGTGGTCGTCCGTCCGGGCCTGGCACAAGCACTTATTTCAGGGCTGTGCTGGATGATAACACATTGGCAAAAGCTGATAACGGTACCAATGAGTTGGTGCAGGACAAAGTAGATAAGTTTGAACAGGAGCTGAAATCCGAGCCGGACTATAAAACGGTTTACCGCTATGGCAACAAACTGCATTATGGCTACTACGACCGCAAATCAAAAACCTTCCGGATTATGGAGTTCGCCCCGGGGAACTAAAAGATATGAGAATACAAATGAAAAACGCTACCCTTTCTGAGGGCAGCGTTTTTTTATGGTTAATGCTTTTTATTTCTGGCCCATCAGCTGCTGCACTTTGGCCTGCATGGCCGGGTCCTGCTTAACGGCAAGCATTATCTGTTCATACTTTTCTACCGTCATCCCGTCCTTTACAATTGCCTTTTCCATATCCTGCTCCATCGTCGGCTGCATTTCCATCATGCGTTGCGCCGACCTGTTAAAAGCAGCAAATTCTTCCGGCGTAGCTTTCACTTCGTTTATTTTCTGCTGCTGATGTGCTTTTGCCATCTCACTGAATTTTTCTACGCTCAGTTTCTCTTCCGTCAAAATAGCAAGCATGGCTTTCTCTCCTTCCTGTTGTATAACCATCAGGCGATTATTGGCTTCGGCAAACTGCTTCAGGTCTGCATCGGTGAAGGTAGTGGTTGGGGTTATTTGCGGAGTAGTTTGTTCAGTTTTAGGCTGAGCCGGCGGTGTCTGTTGCTTTTTCTTCTGCGCAAAAGCTGTATTGGTGACAGTACCTGCTCCAACTATAAGTACAGCCACAGCAAGCCCCTTCAGTTTATTATTGATCATGTTCATAAGATTTCTTCCGGATTGGTTTTAAGAATGGATAAATCGAAGCTGATAGACAGCCATAAACCTATACTATACTCCATTACCAGCTGTTTAGTTCTTAAAACAAGGCAACAAGGAGAATCAAACCTATAGTTTAAGCCAGGATATAAGCACTGAAAAGTGGAAGAAATGATAGTCTTGCGGGTTTTACGCAAACTATAACTTTACCCAACAAGCGGAGAGGCAGACTTTATAGTTGGCTCTTTTACAAACTGTTCCTTTTTCAGGTTAAGCCATTCCAGGGCAGTGCCGTTCAGCATGCGTTCTATAGTTGCCAGGTCGTAAGGCATTGATTCGATGAGTTTGCCGGGTTCCAGTTCGCCCAACGGGAAGGGGTAATCGGTACCTAAGGCAATGCAGTTCGCGCCAACCAGGTTCACCAAATATTCCAGCATCAGCGGGTCGTGCACCAGCGAATCGAAGTAGAACTTGCCCAGGTACTCGCGTGGGTTTACAGGGTTATCAACCGCGCAAAGGTCTGGCCGCACTTCAAAGCCATGGGCAATACGGCCAATCGTTGACGGGAAAGAACCACCGCCATGCGCAAACGCAACACGCAGTTTTGGCAAGCGCTCAAACACACCACCGAATATCATCGAACAGATGGCAACCGTCGTTTCGGCGGGCATGCCGACCAGCCACGGCATCCAGTAATTACCAGTTCTATCTTTGCCCAGCATATCCCAGGGGTGCACAAAAACAGCAGCGCCCAGGTCCTGTGCGGCTTCAAAAATCGGGAAGAGCTCTGCGGCATCCAGGTTTTTGCCGTTTATATTAGAGCCAATCTGTATACCAGGCATACCCAGTTCTTTTACACAGCGTTCCAGCTCTTTTATAGAAAGGTCGGCATCCTGCATCGGCAGCGTACCCAGGCCAATAAAACGGTCCGGGTAATCAGCTACGATGCCGGCTATGTGGTCGTTCAGGAATTTGCTCAGGTCGTAGGTATGTTCGGGTTTGGCCCAGTAATTAAACATAACCGGCACAGTGCTGAGCACCTGCACACCTACTTTATACTGGCTGCACTCGTGCATGCGTACCTTGGGGTCCCAGCAGTTGTCCTGAATTTCGCGGAAGAATTTGTCATCCATCATCATGCGGGCGCAGCAGGGTTTGTGGTGCTCCAGCCGTATAAAGCCGCCATATCCGTACCGTTCGCGCAGGTTAGGCCAGGTAGCCGGCAAAATATGCGTGTGTATATCTATCTTCAGCAGACCCGAGTCTGTTAGTACAGGATGTGTAGGCGTTTGTTTGTGCATGATGTAAAAGGGCGAAATGCCGGATTTATCGTTATAATAGTGTCAGGCAATTCAACAAGATAAAACTTTTATATTTAAATACGCAGGCCAACCCACAAAAGCTTTTCTGATTTTATAGTTACCATTCAGGCTTAAACTATAGCCAGCGTCCTAAACATAACTATAGCGCAAAAGCAAACCGGCACAAATTAGTATATTCGCAGACCTTTACGAACTATAGCTACCCCGGGTGGCACAAACTATAACTGATCTGAATTTATAATGAACTATCAGAATACCCTTGCCTTTGCGCAGGAGCAAGACCAGAACGACCCGTTACATCACTTCAGAGATAAATTTTACTTCCCGCAGGTTAACAAACAGGATGCCATTTACTTCTGTGGCAACTCGCTTGGCCTGCAGCCAAAATCAGCACAGATGTACATCGATAACGAAATGTATAAATGGGCTAACCTGGCAGTGGAAGGGCATTTTAAAGGCGAAGAACCCTGGTTTAATTACCATGAACTGCTGGCTGCCGGTGCGGCCCGCGTGGTAGGCGCCAAAGAAAGCGAAGTCGTGATCATGAACCAGCTGACCGTGAACCTGCACCTGATGCTGGTGTCGTTTTACAGGCCGGAAGGCAAGCGCTTTAAGATCATTACCGAGGCAGGTGCTTTCCCGTCAGACCAATACGCCCTGGAAACCCAGACCCGCTTTCATGGCTATAACCCCGACGAAGCTGTAGTTGAACTGTACCCGCGCGAAGGCGAGTTTACACTTCGTACCGAAGACATTCTGCAAGCCATAAAAGACAATGCCGATGAGCTGGCGCTGGTGATGATGGGTGGCATAAACTACTATACGGGCCAGGTGTTCGATATGGAAGCCATTACCAAAGCAGGCCACGAAGCAGGTGCTATAGTTGGGTTTGACCTGGCACATGCTGCCGGCAACATACCTGTAAAACTGCACGACTGGGGTGTAGACTTTGCGGTGTGGTGTACTTACAAATACCTGAACTCCGGCCCGGGCGGCACGTCCGGTGTGTTTGTGCACGAGCGCCATGCCAACAATCCTGAACTGCCACGTTTTGCCGGCTGGTGGGGCCACGATGCCAGCTCACGTTTCCAGATGAAAAAAGGCTTTATACCGATGTCCGGAGCTGCAGGCTGGCAACTGAGCAACGCCCAGATCTTACCACTGGCTGTGCACCGTGCCTCTTTAGAGATTTTTGATGCAGCCGGCATGGAAAATATGCGCGCCAAAAGCGAAAAGCTGACCGGTTACCTGGAGTACCTGATCAACGATGTGCATGTAGGCAAAGATGTACTGGAAATGATCACCCCAACTGATCCGAAAGCGCGTGGCTGCCAGATATCGATATTGGTAAAAAAGAATGCCCGTGAGCTGTTTAACAAACTAATGGAAGCCGGCATTATAGTGGACTACCGCGAACCGAACGTTATTCGTGTAGCCCCTACCCCGCTTTACAACAGCTTCGAAGAAGTATTCCTTTTCTCTGAAATCCTGCACAAAACACTGGAAGAACACCAGTAAACTCTAACACAATATAAAAACTATTGTAATGGCCTGTTTTGCATAAAAACAGGCCATTTTTTTATTAAAACATATTCAAGCTCAAAACTTTAAGCTGTTTTTAAGTATAAAGAGCATCTATAGTTACCAGACCAACGGATGAATCTTTCGATCGAGAACATTTTACTGGGTGCTTCTATCCTGTTACTGATAAGCATTTTTCTCAGTAAGAGCCTCGGTAAATATGGTATCCCGGCCCTGATCCTGTTCCTGGCGGTAGGCATGCTGGCCGGCTCCGAAGGCATTGGAAAAATTCATTTCGATGATCCCGGTTCGGCCCAGTCTGTGGGTACTGTTGCCCTTGCCATTATCCTTTTTTCAGGGGGCCTGGACACGCGCTGGGAAACTACCAAACCTATTCTCTGGCGGGGGGTGAGCTTATCTACCTTTGGGGTATTTATAACCGCCATGCTGCTGGGGCTGTTTGTGTGGCGTATCACTGACTTTACTTTCCTGGAGGCAATGCTGCTGGCCTCTATCGTTTCGTCTACCGATGCAGCGGCCGTGTTCTCTATCCTTCGCTCTAAAAACATCGGTCTTAAACATAACCTGCGCCCTACCCTGGAGCTGGAATCCGGCAGCAACGACCCGATGGCTTACTTCCTGACCGTGAGTTTTACTTACCTGGTGATGAACGAAGGAGAAGCAAGTATGTGGCAGCTGGTACCTATGTTTTTTCTGCAGATGAGTATTGGTGCTATTATGGGTATTGCCATGGGGCGCACGATGGCCTGGGTCATTAACCGGATAAAATTACATCAGGATGGCCTTTATCCGGCACTTTCGCTGGGCATGCTCATTTTTACATTTGCGTTTACCACAGTCATCAATGGCAACGGTTTCCTGGCGGTATACATTGCCGGGGTTATGCTGGGCAACCGCAACTATATACACAAAGGCAGCTTAACCAGGTTCTACGATGGCCTGGCCTGGCTTATGCAGATCGTTATATTCCTGACGCTTGGTTTGCTGGTGTTCCCGTCGCAGATGATACCTGTATTTGGCACCGGAGTACTTATCTCGCTTTTTCTGATGTTTGTGGCCCGTCCGGCAAGCGTTTTTATTAGCCTGATCCCATTCCGGAGTACTTTTCGTGATAAACTATATATTTCGTGGGTAGGTTTGCGCGGTGCAGTGCCTATTGTGTTTGCTACTTACCCGCTGCTGGCCGGTGTCGGGAAAGCGGACATGATGTTTAACATTGTGTTCTTTATTGTGCTCACGTCGGTTATGCTGCAGGGCACTACACTTACAGTTGTGGCCCGGTGGCTGGGCCTCTCCCGCCGCGACAGTTCTCCGAAGCGTTTCCAGTTAGGCGAAGAAATGGGCCTTGATATGAAAAATGCACTTGTAGAGCTCGACCTGACAAAGGAAAGTATGGCAGTAGGCAGATCTATAGTTGAATTACAGTTTCCGAAAACAGCCCTGATCGTGCTTATAAACCGTGGCGGCAAATACGTTACCCCAAATGGCGCTACCGTGCTCGAAGAAAACGACAAGCTGCTGGTAATGATAAACAACGACAGTGAACTTGAAAAAGTAAACCAGGCATTGGGTATTTCCGCTTAAACTATAAAAGGCAACTACAATTCTATAGTTGCCTTTTATAGTTTAACGCAGCCGGTTATGCTTCCTGTGGCTGGTATGTTTTTAGTTTCGCTTTTTGAATGAGCTGTTTTTCGAGTAGTTGCTGCACTTCCGGCTTGTTATAGTCTTCTATAGTCTGGATGTACTTCATTACCTTCTTCATGATCTTGTCTTGCTGCTGGCCGGTTTCAAGGGCGTAAGAATAAGGCAGATCAGAGAAAGTAACCATACTATACAGCGTATTCCATTTGCCCGGGTATTGCTCGCTTATTTTGCCTTCTACTTTTTTGCGAAGCAGGAACCTGGGGTCGGCTACCTTGTCGCGCATCTCTACAAAGTTCATCACGGCCAGGTCGGCTATGGCATCGGCATCAGGTTTGCGCTTGCGCTCAAAGGCTTTAAACAGGGCACTCCAGTCGCCGTCAAAGGTATCCAGCATCTTGTCCAGCACGGTAATGTCCTCGAAGCCGGCGTTCATGCCCTGCCCGTAAAACGGCACCACCGCATGGCTGGCATCGCCTATCAGCAGCACTTTATCTTCGTAGCTCCACGGGAAACATTTTATAGTTACCAGCGAGCCCGTTGGGTTGCAGAAATAGTCCTGGGCCAGGTCCGGCATCAAAGGTATCGCATCCGGAAACACTTCCAGGAAAAAGTTAAGCAGGTCTGTATCGTTTTTGATGGAGGCAAAGGAGCGCTCGCCTTCGTAAGGGAAAAACAGCGTACAGGTAAAGCTCCCGTCCGTGTTCGGCAGCGCGATCATCATATAGTTGCCGCGCGGCCAGATGTGCAGGGCATTTTTTTCAAGGAGCCAACCGCCACCTTCAGCAGGTGGTATAGTTAGTTCTTTGTAACCGTACTCCAGGTAGCTTTGCTGGTAGTTAAACCGTTCTGTTTTCTGCAGGGCACCGCGCACCATCGAGAAAGCCCCGTCTGCACCAAAAATCAAATCCGGCGTTATAGTTTCGTCGATAGCATCATCGTGGTTGCGCAGTGTAACTTCGTTGGTTTTCAGGTTTACGTCCTGCACCTGGCGGTTAAAGTGGTAGTTTATATCCGGGTTTGGCTCCGATACATTCATAAGCGCCATGTTCAGCCCCGCCCGCGATACAGAGTAAATCGCCTGCCCTTCTTTGCCATAAGGCTGGTACGTCAGGTTGCCTTGTTCGTCGTGCATTACGCGGCCATACATGGGTATTGCCACCCGGCGCACTTCGTCTTCTATACCAATGCCACGCAGTGCTTTCCAGCCCCTGTCGCTTAGAGCGAGGTTAATAGAACGGCCACCATCCAGGGTGCTCACGCGCATATCGGGCCTGCGCTCGTACAAATCTACTTTATAGCCGCGCTTGGCCAGGTATAACGATAGCAGCGAGCCTACCAATCCGGCTCCCATAATGGCGATGTTCTTCTTGTCGGTCATAGCGTAAAGTATAGGGCAATACCACTGTTGCTGTAAAGTAACGGTTTCCTTTCTTTTTTCACAATGATTGTTGCAGGCTGTGCCAGTTTAGCTTACAATGTTACGGAAAGTAAGGTTAATGCGGTTGCCTGTGGGCCTGGCTGTTTTGGGGATGGCATGCTGCCAGTTGCGTTGCGTTGGGCCCTGCATCAGCAGCAGGCTGCCGTGGGTTATAGTCAGGTAGATATTCTTTTGTGCTTTGTTGTGCCTATGCCGGAAACCAAACCTGCGTTCTGCTCCAAAACTAACCGATGCTATAGTTGGCTCAGGACCTAGTTCCGGTTCATCGTCGGAGTGCCAGCCCATGCTATTTTGGCCGTTCTGGTACAGGTTTAGCAATACGCTGTTATAGTTATGGCCGGTGGCGGTTTCTACTTTATCTTTTATCTGCAGCAATACCGGTAACCAGGGTTGCGGTTTATTCTCAAGGCCGGAGTACATATAGGCTTTGTCGCCGTACCAGGCGGTCAGGCGCGGCATGGGTAGTTCCTTCCCGAACATGCGTATCTTTTCCTGTTTCCAGTTTACCTGCTCCAGTAGTTGCTCAAAGTATCGTTCGCTTTCCTGTTGAGTAAAGAAATCAGGCACAAAATATACTTCCGCACCTGGTATAGTTAGGTTTGCTGCACTGTCTATTTTAAACTTGTTCATCCCTGTATGACCTTCCTTTATTCTCAGAAGCCAGCCGTCTTTTAGCTCTCCTCTCTCTTCGCCGGCTCGAGTCCAGGTAATCCATCACCCTGGATGCCGTTACGCCATGCAGCACGATAGAAACCATAACTATAAACCCAACTATAGACCACAATTCATCCGTATCAGTAAAATTTGCCTCATTAAATGCAAAAGCCAGGTAAAAGAAAGACCCGATGCCACGTATCCCGAAAAAGCTTATCGCTACCTTTTCTCTGATACTACAATTATCTTTAAAAATAGAGATATAGGCTGTCAGGGGCCTGATAATGAACAAGAACCCGAGACCCAGCAAAACTCCCTCCCAGGTTAAATGATCCAACAGTCCGGTAACCAGGCTTCCTCCAAACAACATCAGCAGTATTACCATCAGGATACGCTCTATCTGCGTTACAAAGTCGTGCATTTCGGTATGATATTCGTGCCCTTCTTCATAACTGCTCATGGTTAGCGCTGCTATAAACACGGCTATAAAGCCATACCCATGTACCATTTCTGTCAGGCCATAAGTTACCAACGTAGCAGACAAGGCAACAAAGCCATCGCCTGTCTCAGGAAAAGAAGAGCTCCTGGGTAGGTAAAAAATAAGATATGCCAGCCCCCTGCCAATGACGTAACCCATAGCTACGCCAGCAATAACTTTATAAACCAGATCCCACAATACCCACTCTGTAACCCATCCTTCTCCTGTACTTGCGCCTACTGCTATAGCTATAGCCAGCCACACAAACGGGAAAGCACTGCCATCGTTAAGACCGGCTTCAGCGGTAAGCGAGAAGCGAACGTCGTCTTCTTCTGTATCGTGAGGAGGACCAACCTGCACCTGTTCTGCCAGCACCGGATCTGTGGGCGCCATAACAGCCCCGAGTAGCACAGCTGCTGCAGGAGCCAGGCCCAGCCACCACCAGCCTAAAAAAGCAAGTATACCAATAGAGAGCAACATGGTTACAGATACTAACTTCAGCGGAATCTTCCAGTTTTTCCAGCTAACCCTGCGCCTTATTTTAAGGCCGGTGGCCATCAGCGAAACTATAACGCTCAACTCAGTAAGATGCACGGCATAGCCTTCGTGCCATAAAGGGTCTGGGAACGGAAGGCTAAGGGGCAGCGAATAAATTAGTACACCGATCAGCAAATAAATGATAGGGTAAGAAAGAAAACTCTTTTCTATCATGGCTGGCACCCAGGCCATGGAGAGAGCAGCCAACCCTATTATGGTAATAACAATAATGTATGAATCCATATGGAGGATGGTGGTTGGCAGTTCATGATTTTTCTTAGCGGTTTGTACGCAAATAAACCCGGAATAGCTAAGTAAAGAGATACCAGAATAAGCAGTGTACCTGCACGTTAACTATAGCCAACACTTGTGAGAGATAGTTTTTGAGCCCGGTTTAAAAGGCTGGCAACTATAAATGGATGTTAGGAATAATGATGCAAGAATGGATTAACCTCAACTATAAAAACAACAAAGCACAGCAGATCTCAACCTGCTGTACTTTGCATAACGATTTGATTACCTATAGTTTACTTTACTGTTTCGGCTGGTTTAGCTGGTGGCTGTAAAACGTCGCCACACTTGCTGCAGGTGCGCTTCTGTTCATCATCCCAGAAATTGCCCATAATTACTGGCAGCTGCTTTACGATGTCAGTTACTTCGGTAAAATCTTCGTGCAGTTTGTTGCCACAGTTCTCGCAAAACCACATAAAACCATCTTTTTCCCCTTCGCGGCGGTAGCGCTCTATCACCAAGCCAACAGTGTTGGCAGGGCGCTGTGGCGAGTGCGGTACACGTGGCGGCAACAGGAAAATCTCCCCTTCTTTTATCTCGATATCCACAGGCTTACCGTCATCAATTATTTTTACGGTGATGTCGCCTTCAAGCTGGTAGAAAAACTCTTCGCTTTCGTCGTAATGGTAATCTTTGCGGGCATTCGGGCCGCCTACTACCATCACAATAAAATCGTCGTTGCCTTTAAACACCTGCTGGTTGCCAACGGGTGGTTTAAGCAGGTGGCGGTTTTCGTCAATCCATTTTTTAAAGTTGAAAGGTTTTGCTACAGCCATAGTTTTAGTTGTTAGGTTGATAAATTGAAGGTACGCAAAAGCTGGTAAAAATGGTAATGCAACTGAAAGAGGCTGTACTATAGCGCTGCAAGTTTAAAGGCTTTTGCGTACTTTTATACTATGAACCTGAACCTACAGAACAAACGCGCTATAGTTTGCGGCAGCACGCAAGGCATCGGCAAAGCCATTGCCATAGAACTGGCACAACTGGGAGCCAACGTAACCTTAGCCGCCCGCAACGAAGACAAATTACGAACAGCACTACAAGACCTGGATACGAGCCAGGGCCAGCAGCACGACTATATAGTTGCCGACTTTACAGACCCTTACAACCTGAACATACAGGTACAGGGCTACCTGGCCCAGCAGCAAACCGTACATATTTTGGTAAACAACACCGGTGGCCCGGCCGGCGGACCAATTACCGAAGCTATCTCGGATGAGTTTATGGATGCCTTTAACCAGCACCTGATCGCGAACCACCTGCTGGCAAAAGCGGTAATTCCGGGCATGAAGGCAGCCAACTATGGCCGTATCATCAATATCATCAGCACCTCGGTAAAGCAGCCGTTGCATGGTTTGGGTGTATCAAATACTATTCGAGGGGCAGTGGCAAGCTGGGCTAAAACAATGGCAAACGAGCTGGGGCAATTTGGGATAACCGTAAACAACGTGCTACCCGGCGCAACACGTACCGGTCGCCTGGAATCCATCATCGAAAACAAAGCGAAGAAAACCGCTACTGAAGTAGACACTATGGAAGAAGAGATGATGAAGGAAATACCGGCCCTTCGCTTTGCCGAACCCGAAGAAGTTGCCGCCGCCGCTGCGTTTTTAGCGACTCCAGCTGCTGCTTATATCAACGGTATTAACGTGCCGGTTGATGGCGGCAGGACGGGATGTTTATAGTTGTTGATTGTCTATTAAAGCGAATAAATCATTGAGAAAGAACCTAATATACTTTATTCTAGTAGCCTTTCTTTTTGCTTGCGGTAATCGGGAATACTTTTGAAGATAAGTTATTTGAAGAGCCTGAAATGGTTTATCATGTAATCAAAGAACAAATAATTGATTCATCTGACTCCGCCCCACCACATCCTCCAGCTTTGTTTTATGCACAGCACAACTTTATCGTGTACACAAATGGTAAAACGTACTATCATGACAAGTTCAAAGACTTTGGGTGGTGCGGAACAGGAGTTGATACATCGAACCCGGCTTTTTTGAATCTAAACACTTCAGATCTTGTAGAATTGACAGATGATAATTTGGTACGCTTTGTTAGAAACACGGTTCAAGACTCGAGTAGTTATCACCGGAAAGTAACAGCTATAATATCTTCTCCTACTGATACTATAACTAATAAGCATTTCAAGGAAATAATCAATGTATTCAGGCAAGAGAAGTTCAACATCTATTCTGTCAGAAAAACTACAGAAGAAGAAAATGTTGTTCTGAAACATAAAATTGAAAACAGAGACTATAACCCAGAACTTATAGTTTGGAAAAGCGATTTTGGTGGTATAAAGTTCTTGCCACCAAACACTGAAGATTAACTATCACTAATATCAATTGTGCATAGCTACTTCAAATTAAAACTATACACATTCTTAATTATTCATTATTAATTACCCACTAGTGCAGCACATACATAACTATATAAACGGCGAGTTGGTAATGCCTGTGGCCGGGCAGTACATCGACAACTATAACCCGGCGCTTGGCGAAGTGTATTCTCTGATTCCGGATTCGGATGAGCAGGATGTGGAGCAGGCGGTGCAGGCTGCGTTGGCAGCTTTCCCGGCGTGGTCTAAAACGCCGGCCGAAAAACGTGGACAGATACTGATGCGCATTGCTGACCTGATAGACCAGAACCTGGACCAACTGGCCGAAGCTGAATCTGTGGACAATGGCAAACCGCTGAAACTGGCTAAGTCGGTGGATATACCACGGGCCAGCAGCAACATGCGCTTTTATGGTACAGCCATTCAGCATTTTGCTTCGGAAGCGCATTACATGGAAGGCACCGATGCCATCAACTATACCGTGCGTCATCCGCATGGCGTAGTAGGCTGCATTTCTCCCTGGAACCTGCCTTTATACCTGTTCACCTGGAAGATCGCTCCTGCCCTGGCAGCAGGAAATTGCGTGGTAGCCAAGCCATCAGAAGTAACTCCCATGACGGCTTTCCTGTTATCAGAAATCTGTATAGAAGCTGGTTTACCGGCTGGTGTGCTGAACATCGTGCATGGTTACGGTCATAAGGTTGGCGCTGCCATGACGACTCACCCTAAAGTTCCGGTTATCTCGTTTACAGGAGGCACTGCAACAGGCAAAACTATAGCTGCAACAGCGTCTCCGATGTTCAAGAAACTGTCACTTGAGTTAGGTGGCAAGAACCCGAACATCATCTTCGCGGACTGCGACTTTAACAATGCACTGCATACAACTATACACTCGTCGTTTGCCAACCAGGGACAGATATGCCTGTGCGGTTCCCGCATTTTTATTGAACGCCCAATCTATGAGAAGTTTCGGGATGCATTTGTAGAGAAGGTGAGAACCATGAAAGTGGGCGACCCGATGGAAGAAGGCTCTAAACTTGGAGCGGTTGTATCGGAGCAGCACATGCAAAAGGTGCTTTCTTACATAGAGCTGGCCAAACAGGAAGGCGGAACCATACTTACCGGAGGAGAACAAGTACAGGTAGATGGCCGCTGCAAGAACGGCTGGTTTATAGCCCCGACTATAGTTGAAGGCCTGCCTTACAACTGCCGCACCAATACCGAAGAGATATTCGGACCGGTAGTTACGCTCATGCCTTTTGACTCGGAAGAAGAAGTGATCCAATACGCCAACTGTACCGACTACGGCCTTGCTGCTACTATCTGGACAAACAATTTACAACGGGCCCACCACGTAGCACACCAGGTTCATTCCGGCATCGTCTGGATCAACACCTGGCTTCTGCGCGATTTACGTACACCGTTCGGCGGCATGAAAAACTCCGGCGTTGGCCGTGAAGGTGGTTTTGAAGCACTCCGTTTCTTTACCGAGCCTCAGAATATCTGTGTGAAGTTGTAGAAAGCAGTCTTGCCATCTAGCCCGGCAAGTTTCAGATTGAAAAAGTATAAGTTCTAATTTAAAAAAGCACACCCCACAAAACTCACACATAACAAGTTAATTTTCAACAGAATACCTCCAAAACTCCGTACACTCTCCTGGCTGGCTACAATGAAAAGAGACTCTTTTTTGTGGAGTTTTACCTAACTTTGTGCCCGCAAAGCAGGGAAACACCTTGTAATTGCACTGCATCTTCCTGCAAAACGTGCAGGCATTTAAGTATAGCAATAGTAAAATGACGACCAAAAACTTAAACAACGGCATTCCTATCTCTGTCTCTCTGGCACCCACGTTGCAATCTGAAAACATTGGCCCGAGAATAACACAGGACAAAAAAAGGCTGCTGTATATTTCTGTTCTGGCGGTTCTCACAGCAGCCTGCATCAGCGTAATCGCAAAATTCCTGATCTACCTGATCGATCTCATCAGCAATATTGCCTTCTTCGGGGAGTTTTCGGTAGAGTACATGAACCCGGCTGATAATAATTTAGGGCTCTGGGTAATTGTAATACCGGCTATTGGTGGTCTTATAGTTGGTTTTATGGCACTTTACGGCTCTAAAGCCATCCGCGGGCACGGCATTCCGGAAGCTATGGAGCAGGTATTAACCAACCAAAGCAAAATAAACCCTGCTATAACTTATCTAAAGCCCTTGTCTTCAGCTATTGCTATCGGCACGGGCGGGCCGTTTGGTGCCGAAGGCCCTATTATAGCTACTGGTGGGGCACTGGGTTCCACCTTTGGCCAGATCCTGAAAATTACGCATAACGAACGCAAAATATTATTGGCTGCCGGTGCCACGGCAGGTATGTCAGCTATTTTCGGAACGCCGATCGCTGCTATTTTCCTGGCTATCGAGCTGTTGTTATTCGAGTTTTCGCCACGTTCCATTATTCCGGTAGCGCTGGCCTGTATTACTGGCGCGGCCGGGCATCATTTACTATTTGAGACCGGTCCTGTTTTCCCGATGGCTGATATGGTAGCTGTACCGAGTAATGTCGCGCTTGCCTTTTATAGCATCATCGGTATCCTGATCGGTCTGCTCTCTGTTCTCACAACAAAAATTGTGTATTGGGTAGAGGACATGTTCGAGAAACTACCGATACACTGGATGTGGTGGCCTGCCATGGGTGGCCTGGCTGTTGGCTTAGTAGGTTACTTTGCCCCACGCACCTTAGGCGTTGGCTACAGCAACATCACCGACTTACTCTCCGGCAGCATGACCATGCAGGTAGTATTATCACTGTGCCTGTTTAAGTTTTTATCCTGGGCTATTGCGCTGGGTAGCGGAACATCGGGCGGAACGCTGGCACCTTTGCTAACTATAGGTGGGGCAATCGGCGCACTTATAGGGAGCGTTATCCTTTACTTTTTCCCGGAATCAGGTATCACGCTTCCGCTTGCTGCCTTAATAGGTATGTCTGCTATGTTTGCAGGTGCTTCCAGGGCTTTGCTTACTTCCATCATCTTTGCCTTAGAAGCCACATCGCAGGCAAATGCATTGCTTCCTTTACTGGCCTCCTGCGCCGGCTCTTACCTGGTTTCCTTTTTTGTGATGGAGAACACCATTATGACAGAGAAGATTGCCCGCCGAGGCGTTAAAACACCACATTCTTATGAGCCGGACATACTGGAGAAAATTACGGTAGAGCAGATGATAACCTCCGAAGGACTGGTGCTAAGCGATGATAACAGTATTGGAGAAGTGCGGGAGTGGCTACAGAAAGAAAATTACAACAGCAACTATTTCATTATCTCTAACAATACCGGCGAGTTTAAAGGTATCCTGAGTTCGTCTAATTTATTCAGTAACCATCATAGCCCCGAAAGTAAGCTGGGCACCCTCGTAAAACGCAAACATATTTCTGTTGCCGTTGATAACAGCCTGCGCACAGCCGTAGAAATGATGGCCAGCGAGAATATTGATGTGCTGCCTGTCGTTTCGAGAGATAATAACAATATCGTTGGTATTTTATCTTACAGGGATATTATAAGCGCTTACAAGCACGGTTTGGCAGACCACGAGCAAACTCAACCGAATATTTCGCTGGGCAGAAAAGGCCTTAAAATATTGTTGCGTGGAAATAAGTTATTCAATCCTAAAAAATAAGAGAATTTAGCCAGTGCTGGGAGCATAGCACATAGCCGGATTATCATTACTCTGTTTTATACCTATAACTGTCCTTAAAAAAACCACTAATAAATGCACAGCTTGGCGTAAAGAGTAAAGAAGAGTAGCAGATTGTCCCATATGTTTATGCCTTTCTTTTTCAGGAGCGTACTGTATATAGAACAGTATCTTCCTGATTGACAGATGGCAAACCGCGCACGGACAGCTGTACTCCCATATATACTTTCTGAACTGAATGAGAGTGAGGAAAGCCTGCGGGCACAAGGCATAGAGGCAGAAACATTGCTTGCCATCTATAACGACTATATTGGCCGCGTAGCTGAGCTGAAAACTATTGCCACCTTCGTAACGGATACCCTGTTGCGCCATAAAGATGTGCATGCGGTGCGTTACAGGATAAAGGAGCCACTGCACCTGCTCAAAAAGATTATCCGGAAAAAGCAGGAATACCCCAGCCGCTACCTAAATGCAGCCAACTATACGATTTACATAAACGACCTGGCCGGCGTACGTATACTGCACCTCTCCAAACAATCGTGTCACAACATAGCCAACTATATACAGCAAAACTGGGAGCTGAAGCGGGAGCCGTATGCTTATGTAAAAGAAGGAGACACGCATGACGCAAAGCAATTCAGCGCCCTGAACTATAAGGTTATGATGAACAGCCGGGGATATAAAGCACAGCACTACATTATTAAAGTACAGGCCACCCGGCAACTATATTTTATTGAGATACAGGTTAAAACGTTGTTTGAAGAAGGCTGGAGCGAGATTGACCACTGCATCCGGTACCCCGACCATGAGCCAAACGAGCTGCTGAACAGACTTCTCTGGTTACTAAACCAATCAACGTCTAACGCCGATATGCTTGCAACACAAATGCAGGCACTCGCCAACGAACTGCACAACTATCAGCAAGGCCACAAAACAGGAGCAAAAGTAACAGTATCGCAGCTGCACAGCCACATCGATGACCTCCCCGTTGATCAACAGGAAAAACAGTACCTCTATGCCTGCCTGGCTAAACTGACAGGTAGCGAACTATAGTTATCTATTTTGTATCGGGCACCAGGTTATGGGCTACCAGTTTCCATTTTCCATCCAGCATTTTCCAGACTTTAAGGTAATGGCCCGTTGTTCCATTTTGTGTGTAGCTGCCATAGGTATAAGCCATGTCCCCAGCAGGCGAAAGCTCATGCCCAAGGTTAGTGTAAACTATAGTTGATTCTTGTTCTACTGGTGTGTCTTTATATCTGTATGGATATTCGCCGTGCCGGTAAATCAGTGTTTCAGCGTAGTATGGCTGTACTTTTTGAACATCCAAAGTCAGCAGATCCTTCTCTGAGCCTTTACCTATAGTTTCTTTTACCGCTGGAGCAGGCTGGTATTTTTCTGGCTTTATCAGATCCGGTGAAAATGAATTCCCCATATCAATTGCCGCTTTCCAGTTCCCGTCTGGTTGCTTGCGCCAAACCGATAAGTAGAAACCGGCACCGGCTGGCTTTTCGTCTTCGGGGTTAGCCTTAAATTCATAAGGTCCGGTAGTATAGCCCCAATCCAGCGAACCAGAAATGTCGGAGAAGGCAGGATACCAGGTAAGCAGCGCTTTGCTTGCGGGAGCTTCGGAGTGCAGCTTTTTGCCGTTGGTTGGCGTTGGCGCGAATACAATTCCGTCGTCAGCCATATTATCCACAAAAGCTTTATGAAATCCTTTCTTAAGAGAGGCGGCAGCAAAGTTGCGTTCGGCGTTGGCTAGGCTTTCAAGTGCTTTGTCGCGGGTAGTGTTGGTAGCCTGCAAAGCGCATAGCAGCAGTGGAAGCATGAGCAGCATCGTGATTTTCATAGTTTTATAGTTTGAGTGCGGAACAGAGGGATAAATATAGTTGTTAATTCAAAAATAAAACCCTGTTAACTCATTAAAATTTAACCACTTACTATTTGGCAACAACAATACTGTAATCCACTTAAACGAAAAAGGCCCGCCGTTTCCGGCAGGCCTTTTAACTATAGTTTATAATCTACTTACTGGTTTTGCTTCCCGTCAGCTGGGTTGATAAGCTTACGCTCCAGGAAGTCCGTCATCATCGTGAAGCGGTGCAGCGAAGTTACACCACCACCCACGCCGTGGTTACGGTTCGGGTAGTAGAAGCTTTCGAACTGCTTGTTGGCACTGATCAGGGCATCCTGCATCGCTACAGCATTCTGGAAGTGTACGTTGTCATCTCCTGTACCGTGGATCAATAAAAGTTCGCCTTGTAGCTTATCGGCAAAGAACAGCGGTGAGTTATCGTCGTAACCGGCGGCATTCTCCTGCGGCGTTTTCAGAAAGCGCTCCGTGTAGATCGTATCATAATATCTCCAGTTGGTAACAGGCGCTACTGAAATACCGGCCGCAAACACACCGTTGCCTTTGGTTAAGCCCAGTAACGTCATATAGCCACCATAGCTATGGCCCCAGATACCGATGCGGTTCTTGTCTACATACGACTGGTTGCCCAGCCATTTCGCAGCTTCAATCTGGTCTTCTATTTCGTATTTACCCAGGTTAGCGTAGGTTGTTTTCTTAAATTCAGCGCCACGGGCACCCGTGCCACGGTTATCCACGCTTACCACGATCATTCCTTTGCTTGCCAGCACCTGGTACCACAGGTAGTTTGTACCACCCCAGCTGTTAGTTACTGTCTGTGAGCCTGGACCACCATACACAAACATCAGTACCGGGTACTTTTTGTTCGGGTCAAAATCCGTTGGTTTAATCATCCAGCCGTTCAGTTGTGTGCCGTCAGCAGTCTTCATGGTAAAGAATTCCTGCTTGGCGATGTTAAACTGGTCCAGTGTGTTTTTCAGCTTCTGGTTATCTTCCAGCATCTTTATCAGCTTGCCATCTTTGGCTGTATGCAGCGCAACAACAGGCACCTGGTTGGCAGCAGAGCTATAGTCCAGGAAATATTTAAAGTCGTTGCTCAGGTTTACGCGGTGCGTACCGGCAGTAGTAGTCAGGCGCTTTTTGTTTTTGCCTTTGCTGCTGATGCTGTACAGGTGGCGCTCCAATGGCGAAACTTCAGTAGACATATAATACAGGCGATCGTTTTTCTCGTCGTAGCCTTCGTAGCTGCTTACTTCCCAGTTACCATTCGTGATCTGGCGCACCAGTTTACCGTTCATGTTGTACAGATACAGGTGGTTAAAACCTTTCACTTCAGAACTATGAATAAAGTGCTTGCCATCTTTCAGGTAAGTCAGGTCGTCTGTAATGTCAATGTAAGCCTTGTCGGTTTCTTTCAGTACTACATCGGCTTTACCGGTTGTAGCGTTTGCATGCAGTATCTCCAGGGTGTTCTGCAGGCGGTTCATTTTCTGAATAGACAGCAGGTTGGGGTTGTTTGTCCATTTAATGCGCGGAATATAGATATCGGTTTCATTGCCGGTATCCATCTTTATAGTTTTAGCGCTGGCCACATCATACACCGATACGTTGACTTTAGAGTTAGCCTCGCCTGGTTTCGGGTATTTAAATTTGTAGTCCTGTGGGTATAGTTCGCCCCACATCTGCATGTTAAACTCCGGTACGTTGGTCTCATCAAATGTATAGAACGCGATCTTTTTACCATCCGGCGACCAGTGGAAGCCCTGCGCAAAAGAGAATTCTTCTTCGTAAACCCAGTCCGCAGAACCGTTAATGATGGAATTAAATTTACCATCGGTAGTGATCTGCGTCTCCTTCATGTTGCTTAAGTCGGTCACAAACATGTTGTTGTCGCGGGCAAAGGCAACACGCTTTGCATCCGGCGAGAAAGTAGCGTATAGTTGCTTGCCTCCGTTGCTTAGCTTGGTCAGTTTTTTAGAAGCAATGTCGTAGATATAGAACTCGGCTTTAGAGGAACGGCGGTAGATCTGCTCGGTGTCGGTAGAGAAAAGCACCTTCTGCTCATCAGAAGAGAACGTATAGTTATCGAACTTAATTGGTGTGCTGCTTCCTTCGGGCTTCAGGTTTTCGCCTTCTATAATAGTGCTTACCGGTTTGCCTGTGGTTACATCATACTTTACAATATCGGCAACCTTGTTCTTCTCGTCTGCCACGGTAGAACTATAGTACTGGCCGTCTTTCATCCAGTTTACACCATATACCGACTGGGTTCTGAATGTACCTTTGCGGTAGATATCTTCCAGGGTGATGTCTTTTTTCTGCTGCGCCTGCGCCACAAAAGCGAAGCAAAGCAACATAGCAGCCAAAAGGTTTGATCTGAGTTTGATATGCATGCGATTCGTATTTTTTTAGTTTAGCTCCCCTAATTTAGGTGAATAATATTGTTCTGCCATACTTTACAGCTAAAACCATAACCGTAACATACCTAAAGTATAACTATAGCTTGTAAAAGCAAAAAGCGCCTGGCCATAAGCCCTGCGCTTTTTAAACTGGAAGTATTTTAGTTAAAAGTTTAATCCAACTGTAAACATTACATTGCTCTGCTCATTTTCTTGATCTATTATAGGGCTGCCTTCCCCATTATCGAACGTGTAAGGTGAGTAGCGGCTGTTGCCGTTTGAGCGGGCATAGGCGATATCAGCATAATAGTTTTGCAGACGCACACCGGCACCAAGCGTGAAGGTGTTTATTTTCGCATCAAAAGAGCTGTTTTTGTAAGGGCTTTCGGAAATAGCATAACCGGCACGCAACCTGAACACCTCATAGCGGCCTTCTGCCCCGATTCTATAGTTCATCGCAGACTTGTAAGTATCGTTTATGCGGCTGTTCACGCCACTGAAGTAACTTCCAAAACCGCCGCCATCTTCATCTTCCGAAAAACGCATGTTGCTATAGTCTACAAATTCTGCATCGGCAGTTATAAAGCCATACTTACCTAAAAATACAGCTACTCCGCCATTCGCGCGGAACGGTGTAGTCAAATTATAGGAAAACTCGCCTGGTAACTCAACAGCACTATAGTTGTCTTTTCCAAAATCTGTGTCTATAGTTGAGTAAAGAGATCTAGTATAGGTTTCGTTTAAGGTGTAAGCAGTAGGTGTCTGTATGCTCAAGCCGAAACGCAGTGCATCAATCGGTCTAACTATAACCCCTATTTTCAGATTTACTCCTGCACCTTCAGTGGTAAATTCATCACGCAGTTCCAAATTGTAAGTACCGTCCGATACTATTTCATCTGTTTCTTCATCTATCTTCCGAAGTCGTTCAATAAAATATCCTGATTCGCGGAATATTCTTTCCTGCGTAAACTTCGATGATACAATGCCTATCGATGCTCCCAGATAAACTTTATCTCTAAAGCTGGTACCAAAAGCCAAGTCAATTTGGTTCTGTGAACCACGTCGTTCCAACTCTTCTATCTGGTCGATATCGCCTTCACTAAACAGCGGGTTAGCATCTAATACGGTATTACCATATATATCTTCAAAATTTATTAAGAAAGCCCCATAAGCTAAACCTTCTAGCGAAGTAATTCCTCTATCATACTCATTATCCAGATCAGCTTCAGTACGGCCATTTAAAATTGCCTGCTCTGCAAAATAATCAACTATAGTATTGGGAGGTTGTACAGTACCATTGTAGCTGCTACGATTATTAAAGTTGTTGATCCGGGACATGCTTATACCGAAAGTAGATCCGCGCCAGTCGCCACTTTCGTTGTCGTCTTTACGGTTACTGAACACGACACCTGCCTGCGGAATGTTGATGGTAGAACGATTATCAGGTGTATTTCGCCCGGCAAACAGGGAATTGGTGCTGTTGTTAGTAAAGCCAAGGCTCAGATTTGCCTCAGATCTGCGGAACATGCCCAGGCCAGCCGGGTTTACAGATATTGTTGAAATATCGGCGCCAAGTGCTGTTTGCGCACCGCCAATACCTTGTATGCGGGCAGAACCCTGAAGGCCAAGACGGGTGTAACGCAGGGCGTCTTCCTCGTTCTGAGCCAAAGCGGTTCCGCTCCAGCCTAGCAGTAGCGCCAGGCTGGCAGAAAATAGCTTATTCATTTTCATGTGGTTCGTTTACTGAAAAGGGTTAATTACCTCTTGGCGGTCGGCCGCCACTTTTACTGCCGGAACTACTTCCACTGCTGCTTCCGGAACTGCCACTGCTGCGTGCAGGTGCCGGCTCTGACCTGCGTACCTCTCGCTGCTCGTAAGAACGCGTTGTTTCACGTGGACGGGTAGTTTCGGTGCGTTGAATTACAGCTGGTCGTGCTTCGGTGTTGCGCTGCTGCTGGCGGTACTCACGGCGCGGAGTTTCGCGGGTAGTGCGCTGCTCCGGCTGGCGTGTTGCTGGTTTAGTCTGGCGCGTGCGCGGTTCTACCTCGCGGGTTGCAGGCTGCGCTTCATCATTAAACTGTTGTTGCCTTGTAGTACGTTCCTCACGTGCCGGGCGGTTTACGTCGCTGTTTCGCGGTCTTGTAGTTTCCCGGCCCGGGCGCGTAGTTATTACGTCTTTGCTTTTTTCGGTAGTCTGCGGACGAGTACGCTCTGTTGTTCTGGCCGGACGCCCCTGACCTGCGCGCTGCTCCCTGCTTTCTGTTAATGTACCTCTTTCTGTTCTGCCTTCACGCTGTGTGTCTCGTGTTACTACACCACCACGTTCGCCACGCGGGCCATACTGCACTTTGCGCGGGTTGTTGTAACCAGGGTAATCATACACATACTGGTGGCCATAGTAGCCTCCGTAATAGTTGTTGTAATATGGGTTCCAGGAGTTGTAGTACCGGCCGTAGCCATAATAAGGGTTGTACCGGCCATAGTAGCCACCACCCCAGCCATAATGATAGCTTATTGATATAGATACACCATTTCTCCAGTAAGGTCTGTAAGCAAAAGGATCGTAGAAGAATGGATCATAATAGAATGGGTCGTAGAACGGATCTGCGTAACGATGGCGGTAGGATCTGTTATAACTATAGCTGTCGTAGTAGCTCGGATAAGGATCGTAAGCCCAGGAAGGATCTACAAATGAATAGCTTGGGCGATACCAGTTATCGCGCTGATCATATTCACGGCCATCGTAATATTCGTCTCCATAATAGTTATCGGTAGCAGCACTGCTTTTTTCAGAATATTCGGGGTTTGTTACACCTTCTTCAGTGCCTGCCTCGGTTTGCTGCTCTGCGTCTGCATACGTTTGCTGGGCTGGCTGTACGTATTCGGTTCTGTCGGCAGTGCTATAGTACATATCATCGTACTCCGTAGACTGCATAGCGTTAGGGCTGCTGCAACCAACTGCAAACAGAGCAAGCGCCGGGGCTATCGTTAAGATTGTAAACTTTTTCATGACCTGCTGATGTAAAACTCCTTCTATATCAAAGATATAAACACAATGGCGCAAAACCTTATCAATAGTATAATATATTAACGTAATTTTGAGCTGTATTGATGTCTAAATTGTTATCGAAACTGTAGCAATTATTATTCCAAAAGCATCTACAATTAAGAATATACTATAAATTATTTTAAAAATGAGCAAAGGGCTACCAAAAAGAAGCGAAGATTACTCCTTATGGTATAACGAACTGGTGAAAAAAGCAGGGCTTGCCGAGAACTCCGCTGTGCGTGGTTGTATGGTTATAAAGCCTTACGGTTATGCTATCTGGGAGAAAATGCAGCGTCAGCTGGACGATATGTTTAAGGCTACCGGCCACCAGAATGCATACTTCCCGCTGTTTGTGCCCAAAAGCTTGTTCGAGGCCGAAGAGCAGAACGCCGAAGGCTTTGCAAAAGAGTGTGCTGTAGTTACCCATTACCGCCTGCAGAACGACCCTGATAAACCAGGCAAACTGCGCGTAGACCCAAATGCTAAACTCGAAGAAGAACTAATTGTTCGACCAACTTCAGAAGCTGTTATCTGGAACACCTATAAAGGCTGGATACAAAGCTACCGCGACCTGCCGCTGCTTATAAACCAGTGGGCTAACGTGGTGCGTTGGGAAATGCGTACACGTTTGTTTTTGAGAACTGCTGAGTTCTTATGGCAGGAAGGCCACACCGCTCACGCTACTGCCGAAGAAGCCATTGCCGAAACAGAGCAGATGCTGGAAGTATATGCTACGTTTGCCGAGCAGTATATTGCCCTTCCGGTTATAAGAGGTATAAAAACACCGAACGAGCGCTTTGCCGGTGCCCTTGAAACATATTGTATAGAAGGTATGATGCAGGATGGTAAGGCCTTACAGGCTGGTACATCGCACTTCCTGGGCCAGAACTTTGCCAAAGCATTTGATGTGAAGTTTGCGACCAAAGACGGTGGGCTGGAATACGTTTGGGGAACATCGTGGGGCGTAAGTACCCGTTTGATGGGCGCGCTGGTAATGGCTCACTCTGATGACGAAGGGTTAGTATTACCTCCAAAGCTGGCTCCGATCCAGGTTGTTATCGTTCCGATCTATAAAGGTGAAGAGCAGCTTGCCCAGATCAGCGAAAAAGTGTTAAAGCTTAAGAAAGAACTGGAAGCGAAAGGCATCAGCGTGAAATTTGACGATCGTGATAACGAGCGCCCGGGCTTTAAATTTGCCGAATGGGAACTGAAAGGTGTACCGGTTCGCCTTGCTATAGGAGCGCGCGACCTGGAAAATGGCACAGCCGAAGTTGTTCGCCGCGACACCAAAGAGAAAAGCTCTCAACAATTCGACGGCCTGGCTACTTACATCCCTGCTTTACTTGACGAGATACAGGAGAGCATTTATAACAAAGCCCTGAACTATAGAGAAGAGCATACGACCAAAGTAGACAGCTACGAAGAGTTTAAAGAAGTGCTGGAAACGAAAGGCGGATTTGTGTTAGCCCACTGGGATGGCACTCCGGAAACGGAAGAACGCATTAAAGAAGAAACCAAAGCAACTATACGCTGCATTGCCCTTAATACGCCTGATGAAGATGGTGTTGATATGGTAACCGGCAAACCAAGCAAGCGTCGTGTATATTTTGCTAAAGCTTATTAATTGCTGATTCTAATCGCTGATTGTTGAATCAGCAAACTATAGCTAAAGCCCCGCTTCTGTTAAAGGAGCGGGGCTTTTTTGTCTGAATCAGGATTTTCAGGATTAAAGGATTTTCAGGATTTAGACTTGGCAGTTTGCGTAGCTCATGCCAGTGCCCAGGCTTGCTCTATAGTTGCCGTTATCCAAACACCCCTGGCCCCTCAGAGCTACGCTCGCTACCTTCGAACTCTCGTTCCTGGTAGTCCAAAGCGGGAAGCTTTTTCTGCCTTTACCAATTTTCAAACTATAATTCTATAGTTATAGCCTTCCCCACGGACAGGTCGCGACCTGTCCCTACAGAATAGGATTGTAGAGACGCAATACTTTGCGTCTTGTTTCAGGGTTTAAAGACGTAACTATAAAACTAAAGCTTTCGACTATAGAACTATAGCATAGACACTGGCAGGAGCTGCGCACGCTGCCAGGTCTGGCAACTATAGAACAAAAAATCTTCACACTACACTGCCTCTCTTCGACTCGCGTCTCAGTAATGGTCGAAAAGACAAAAGGAAAGTAAACGATGCAACCCTGATACTATCCCATAATCAACCTACAATAATTCGCAGTTTGATCTAAAAATCACTATATTTACCTAACAAGCCACCTCCTATGCTACTAGACTGGGTAACTGTAATCTTACTTATCGCAATCGGGCTGCTCCTGATCATTGTGGAACTGGTGTTTATTCCGGGCACTACTCTTATTGGTATTCTTGGTTTTGTACTGGCAGGCATCGGCATCTGGATCGGTTATGCAGCTTTAGGTACAACTACAGGTCATCTCATACTCGGGTCATCTGTGCTCATAGCGGGTGTGGCATTTTTTTATAGTTTCCGGACAGATGCCTGGTCCAGGTTTGCGCTGAACGACCAGAACAAAGGCAGGGTAAATGACGAACATCCGCATACGCTGCAAATAGGCGAAACCGGCGTAACGGTATCGGCTTTGCGCCCCCAGGGAACAGGCCTTTTTAATGATCAGCAACATGAGGTGCAAACCAAAGGCGAGTTCTTAGCGCCCAATACTCAAATCCGCATTATCAGTCTTAATCATAATAAAATAACAGTAGAAGAAGTTAGCTAACCCTTTACAAATGGAAAACCTATCCGTAATTTTTTTAATAGCAGGCGGTATTATACTACTCCTGATCTTTTTATACTTTTTCCCGATTAGCCTCTGGATAACCGCATTATTCTCTGGTGTCAGGATTAGTTTACTGGAGCTAGTGTTTATGCGCATCCGTAAAGTGCCGCCAAGCCTGATCGTAAACTCGATGATCAACTCGAGCAAAGCAGGCATTAACCTTACAAGCACCGAACTCGAAACCCATTACCTGGCCGGCGGTAATGTACCTACTGTTATTAAAGCCCTTATTTCTGCAGATAAAGCCAATATTCCGTTATCGTTTAAACAGGCAACTGCTATAGACCTGGCAGGCCGTAACGTGTTTGAGGCAGTAACAACATCGGTAAACCCTAAAGTGATCAATACGCCTAACGTAGCGGCTGTTGCACAGGACGGCATCCAGCTTGTTGCCAAGGCTCGTGTTACGGTTCGGGCCAACATTATGCGACTGGTAGGTGGCGCCGGCGAAGAAACAATACTTGCCCGTGTTGGAGAAGGTATCGTTACCTCTATCGGCTCGTCAATATCTCATAAAAGCGTACTCGAAAACCCTGACATGATCTCGAAACTTGTACTGCAGAAAGGCCTGGATGCCGGAACTGCTTATGAGATTCTCTCAATTGATATTGCAGACATTGATGTAGGCGAAAACATTGGCGCCAAACTACAGATAGACCAGGCTAACGCAGATTTAAAAGTAGCCGAAGCGAAAGCCGAAGAACGCCGCGCCATGGCGATTGCCGTTGAGCAGGAAATGAAGGCCAAAGCACAGGAAGCCCGCGCGTCGGTTATTGCCGCCGAAGTAGAGATACCGCAGGCCATCGCAGCTGCTTTCCGTAGCGGTAACCTGGGTATTATGGACTACTATAAAATGCAGAATATACAGTCCGACACAGACATGCGCAATTCTATCGCCAGCCCAGACCAAACCACTGGTGGATCAAATAAGCCAAAAGATTAATTTATAGGCAACTATGAATCAGTAAAAAGCCGGAACAGCAATATGTTCCGGCTTTTTTGTTTTACCTCAAACCAGCCTTCCCCTTTAAAAGAGGGCCATTGCTCCCAAACAGGAGAGTTTTTTTTATAAGCTATAGTTTAGATTATAGTTTTATAGTTCTTTATGCTGGCGCGAGCCTCCCCGCTCGTGACGTGGAATAGTGTTGAGTTTGTAACTCAACAAGCCCGGCAGGAATAGTCTGAACCGGGATTAAGTGAGATTTAAGGGATTGCTGGGATTAAGATTATCGCTATAGTTGGAGTTATAGTTTTATAGTTGCCGTTTTAACCCACCCCTGCCCCTCCCAAGAGGGGAATTTCTGCTATAGTTGGCATTTACAGTTCTATAGCTACTGTTTGTCATCCCCTTCGCCCTTCAAAGGGGGACTTTCTGCTACTGCTTTTCAATCTGTCATTTCGTCGAAAGGAGAAATCTGAGTTTTCTATAGTTACTTATCATGAGAAGGACAGGTTTACCTGTCCCTACTAAACTTTGGCCACGGTAAAACGATGCAACTATAGCTTATCACTCAACTATAGTTTAACTATCGAGCTGATCGCAGTCTTTGGGTTGAGCGCCTTGTAGATTTCCGGTCCCGTAAGGCATTGCGAGGAACGAGCAAAGGAAATGTACACCGCGCGATGCCCAAAGACGGGGCCTCCCGGCCGTGAGGGCACCAAAGCTAGATTGAAACTGTAGGCAAGTAGAGCTCCCAGGATTAGAAGTAACTATAGAAGGATAGCTTGATTCGGATTATACAGGCTAGAACTATAGAACTTAGATTTCTCACTATGTTCGAAATGACAAAAGAGAAACTATAGAACCGACTACAAAAAGAGAAGGCCGATACTGATTACAGTACCGGCCTTCTTCTTTATCAGAAATCTTAACTTCTTAACTTTCCTTCAGCGTAATCTTACGCTCTACGGTATTGTACGGACCAGGCAGTACATTGCCATTGTTGTCCAGCAGCTCCAGTTTTATAGTTGTCTCGCCCATTGGCAGACCTTCTATAAGGTATGGCAGCCAACGGTCCAGCATAAACTCAGTACCATTTATAGTTGCACGTACCTTGTTACCAGTCGGCGATAAATCAGTGTTCACCAGGTAAAAATCCAGCATGATCTTTTCGGTATCCTTGCCTACGTACTCCCCTTTCGGACGACTGTAGAACATATGCGGCGCTTTCAGATCAAAGTTCATACGCTCAGCTGGCTTACCGGCTGTAACCATACGCAGGTCATACGCCCCTTTGTGCTTTAAGCTCTCGTGGTAAGAACGTGAAAGGAACGACAGGATCACGTGGTCGCCTTCCTTCAGGTCTTTTGTAAACGTAGTTTCGTAATGTGCCGTATATGGTTCATTATCAACTATGTTATGAATATGCTGGCCCTGCTGTGAATTGGCCATATGCTCTGCGTTAGAGTGCGGCGTCATGCGGGTAAGCTGGTAGTTCGACAGGCTGTAGTTAAATTCTACAGGACCAGGCTCCACAAGGCCACCTGCCGGTGGTGTGTTCAGGCGCAGCGCCGATTCCGGATATTGCTGCGAGTCGTCGAACGCGTAAACGCGCAGGCCGTTCTTGCTCATAATTGCTCCGGAAGGAGTTGGCCCGGTGTTAGTTGTGGTAACTACAGGCGTCTGGTTCTCAGCATCCTGCGTCTGTCGTGCGGTATCGCACGCTGTAACACCCAGCAACAGGGCAGCTGCCAGGCCAAGGTAGGTTTTTTTCATCTGTAAGAGATTAGGTTAGCAATTGAGCTAAGTTAGTGAATTTATTTTTTTCGTATATTGCGAACTACGTGAACAACACAAAAAAGTATACAGCAAAATAATATGAGTGAAATTTTGTTCGACGAAATTCCGTCTCTGGACTTAGCGGATTTTACGTCAGGTGACGCTGAAAGAAGGGCTCGATTTGTGAAGAAATTGGGTGATGCGTATCAAAATATAGGATTTATTGCCCTCCGTAACCATGGCCTGAGCGATGAGCTGACTGAAAGGCTGTATGCTGCTACTAAAAAGTTTTTTGCTTTGCCTGATGAAGAAAAGCAGAAATATGAAATACCAGGATTAGCCGGGCAGCGTGGCTATGTGGGTAAGTTCAAAGAAAAAGCAAAAGGCTTTAACACCGGCGACTTAAAAGAGTTTTATCATATTGGCCAGGAGTTGAGCGATATTCCGGACAACGACCCGATCAAAGAAGAATATCCTGAAAACGTTTTCCCGACGGAAGTACCCGAGTTTAAAGAAGTAACGCTTGAGGCTTACCGTAAACTGGAAACTGCCGGTAAAGAGGTGCTGCGTGCCATTGCCATTCACCTGGGCCTGGAAGAAAACTACTTTGACGAGAAGGTGAAATTCGGCAACAGCATTCTGCGCCCGATCCATTACTTCCCTATCGAGGACCCGGACAGCGTACCAGCGGATGCCGTACGTGCTGCCGAGCATGGCGACATTAACCTGATCACGTTGCTGATGGGTGCCAGTGCTGATGGTTTGCAGGTACTACGCCGCGATGGCCAGTGGATACCGATAACAGCCCTGCCAGAGCAGGTAATTGTGAACGTAGGTGATATGTTAGCGCGTCTGACCAACAACAAGCTGAAGTCTACCATACACCGTGTAGTTAACCCGCCGCGCGAGCTGATGCACACTTCACGCTTCTCTATTCCGTTCTTTATGCACCCACGTTCCGAAATGGACCTTACCTGCCTGGAAAGCTGTATAGATGAGCAGAACCCGAAGGCGTACCCGGATGCCACAGCAGGCGAATACCTGACCGAGCGCCTGATAGAACTTGGCCTTAAGAAAGCTTAGGTATTACTATTTTGAAATATTTAAAAGAGAGATAGTTACAAGCTGTCTCTCTTTTTTTATTTTTACCCTTTATGAGCCTGCGCTACTACATCTTCCTGAAAGACGTTTTGCTTCTTGCCCTTACTTCGTTTGGTGGGCCGCAGGCACATATCGCGTTAATGTTTAAACTGCTTGTAGAAAAACGCCGCTACCTTACCGACCAGGAACTGATAGAACTGAATGCCCTTTGCCAGATCCTGCCCGGCCCAACCTCTACCCAAACTATAACAGCCATCGGTTTCCGTATTGGTGGCCCTAACCTGGCTTACCTGACCCTGCTCGTCTGGATAATGCCTGCTGCCACCATAATGGCACTGGCAGCCTTTGTTATTTCGTACCTGCAGGAGAATAACATTTCGCTTCATTTCCTGCGGATTATATTGCCCATGGCGGTTGGGTTTGTGGCTTATGCCGCCTGGAAGATCAGTGTAAAAGTGGTAAACACCAAAGTGGCTATTGTGCTGATGGTGGTTTCGGCAGTGCTGTCGTATTTTTTCAGGTCGCCGTGGGTATACCCGCTGCTTTTAATTGCCGGTGGTGCCGTAACGGCTCTGCGCTTTAAACAGCACCCGCAGGAAAAAGACAAACGCCTGCATATACAATGGGCTAACTTCTTTCTGTATGTAGGCGTGTTTATACTTGCTGCGGCGCTTGGTGGCGCCACCTCGTCGTTGCCAGTCAGGTTGTTCGAGAACTTTTACCGTAACGGCAGCATGGTTTTTGGTGGTGGACAGGTGCTGGTACCGCTTATGTATACCGAATTTGTGCAGTTTAAAGGCTACCTTACCGGCGAAGAGTTTCTGTCTGGTTACGCTATTGCGCAGGCTTTGCCGGGACCAACTTTCTCTTTCACCTCGTTTGTAGGTAACCTGGCCATGCGCGAGTACGGTATAGCAGGCCAGTTCCTGGGCTCGTTTGTTGCTACGGTAGGCATCTTTTTACCGGGCACATTCCTGATTTTCTTCGTTATCCGCTTCTGGGAAGAGCTAAAAAAGTACAGGGTGGTACGGGCATCTCTGGAAGGCATAAGTGCGGTAAGCTCTGGCATGGTAGTAGCCGCAGCCATTATGCTTTACCACCCCATCGATAACACCCTGCTTAACTTTGGTATAGTGGTAGCTACTTTCGCGTTGCTGATGTTTACGCGTATTCCGGCGCCTGTGCTTATCTTAACTGGTTTGTTGCTGGGGTTTGTTTTGTAGAGATCAACTCTGACAGTCACCTCCTATATGTGCTGGGCATTCGTCCTTCCCAGTACTTCAACTAAATACTGCTCTTTAGATAAAAGTTAACTAAAGCATTTGCGTGCTTTTATATTGTACATAATAAATATATATTTATACCTATAAAATATGTGTTTATGAAAAAGCTCTTAATTAGCCTTCAGATTATCGGTTTTATTCTGTTCCTTTCAACTGATGTTTGTGCACAAGGCAAAAAGAAATTTACAGGTATAATCTCTAATGGTATGAAAGGTGATAAAATCTCTTTTATACTTTCTGCTGATGGCAAATGGGTAGAAGAATTCACTTTTGATGGTTACTGGCGCTGCGATGGCAGGTTGGAGAAAACTACCATTGGACCTGAAAAACGCATCCCGGTAAAAAAAGGCAAAATCAGTGGCATTGTGGTGGACCCGGAAAACGGTGGCTCCACTGCCTGGCGATTTGACATTCAGGGAAGTATAAACGGCAAAAAAGCGAGTGGTACTTTCAGGATGAATATTAATGCCCTTCGATGCGACTCGTATGTTTTGAAGTGGACAGCAGCTACCAAATAATACTTATAAGGTAAACTAATGTAAGAAGGCCGCTTTAAAAAGTGGCCTTCTTACATTAGTTTAACGTTTTTCCTTCAGCATCCGGAGCAGGTATTCGCCGTAGCCGCTTTTACGCAGCGGCTCTGCAGCAGCCTGTAGTTGCTCGTCCCCAATAAAGCCCATCCGCCAGGCTACTTCTTCAATGCAGCCGATCTTCAGGCCTTGCCGCTCTTCAATTACCTGCACAAAGGTAGCCGCCTGCATCAGCGACTGTATGGTACCGGTATCGAGCCAGGCAGTGCCCCGGTCCAGGATGCCCACTTTCAGTTTGCCGCGGCGCAGGTACTCTTTGTTCACATCGGTTATCTCGTATTCGCCGCGTGTGCTTGGTTCCAGGCTCTTGGCAATTTCCACCACCTCGTTGTCATAAAAGTACAGGCCAGGCACAGCGTAGTTGCTTTTTGGCTGCTGCGGCTTTTCTTCTATCGAAACCGCGTTGTTGTTTGCATCAAACTCCACTACCCCATAACGCTCCGGGTCGTGCACATGGTAGGCATAAACCACGCCGCCATCAGGATTATTGTTGGCCTGCAGCAGCTTACTCATGCCCGAGCCATAAAAGATGTTATCGCCCAGCACCAGCGCCACTTTGTCGTTGCCGATAAACTCCTCACCTATCACAAAGGCCTGCGCCAGTCCGTTTGGCACTTCCTGTACCTTATAACTGAACTTACACCCAATCTGCGAGCCATCTCCTAAAAGGCGCTCAAACATAGGCAGGTCGTGCGGCGTGGAGATTATCAGGATCTCACGGATACCGGCCAGCATCAGTGTTGAGAGCGGGTAATAGATCATCGGCTTGTCGTACACCGGCATCAGCTGCTTGCTAACAGCCAGGGTAAGCGGGTGAAGTCTGGTTCCGGAGCCCCCGGCGAGTATAATTCCTTTCATTTATTGATGGCTTGATGGTTGAAGGTTAAATGGTTGATTCTGATTACAATTGTCATCCCCTACCCCTTCAAAGGGGACTTGGCAACAGGTATAGTTCCCCTCCTCGGAGGGGTTAGGGGTGGGTTAACTATAGCAGATCAACAATTTAACCTTAAACAATTTAACAATTTCCAACCTACCGGTTGGTGTACTGCTCTTCGTAGTAATGCGTATAGTTGCCGCTGGTTACATGCTCCAGCCACTCCGTGTTTGCTAAGTACCAGTCTACGGTTTTGCTCAGGCCTTCTTCAAAGTTAACCGATGGTTTCCAGCCCAGCTCATTTACAAGTTTGCTTGAGTCGATGGCGTAGCGCAGGTCGTGGCCGGCACGGTCTTTTACAAACGTGATCAGCTTGCGCGAGTGTCCTTTTTCCCGGCCCAGCTTCTCGTCCATCACATCGCACAGCAGCTCGATCAGGTCCAGGTTCTTCCACTCGTTTATGCCACCAATGTTATAGGTGTCTCCTACCTTTCCATTATGGAAGATCACATCAATGGCGCGGGCATGGTCCAGCACATAGAGCCAGTCGCGCACGTTTTCGCCTTTGCCGTACACGGGTACCGGGCGCTCGTTTTTGATGTTGTTTATAGCCAGCGGAATCAGCTTTTCTGGGAAGTGATTTGGGCCATAGTTGTTGGAGCAGTTTGATATTTTGATTGGCAAACCATAAGTATGGTACCAGGCTCTAACAAAGTGATCGGAACTGGCTTTGGAGGCTGAGTAAGGTGAGCGTGGATCGTATGGTGTTTCTTCGGTAAACAAGCCGTCTTCGCCCAGCGAGCCATACACTTCGTCGGTAGAGATGTGGTAGAACAGGTGTCTGCTCAGGTCATCGGCCCAGTGCTTCTTGGCCGCATGCAGCAGGTTTACGGTACCGATCACGTTGGTCTGCACAAAGGCCAGCGGGTCTGTAATCGATCTGTCCACATGCGACTCGGCCGCCAGGTGGATAACGGCGTCAAACTTATAGTTGGCAAAGATCTCGTCCAGGTAAGCTGCGTCTACAATGTCGCCTTTCAGGAAAGTGTAGTTTTCCTTGTGCTCAACATCCGAAAGGTTTTCCAGGTTACCGGCATAGGTCAGTTTGTCCAGGTTATAGATCTGGTAGCTGGGGTACTTGTTAACAAATAACCGAACCACATGCGAGCCGATAAAGCCTGCTCCGCCTGTTATCAATATCTTCATGGCTATAGTTTAGCTGTAGATTCCTGTAAATGTAATTGCCAGTCCCAGGCGCTTTTCATAGACTCTTCCAGTGTACTAGTGGTTTTAAAACCAAGAACCTGGGTCGCCTTGGTTACATCAGCATATATTTTTGGAATATCGCCGGCGCGGCGCGGACCAATTTTATAGTTCAGCTTTACGCCGGTTGCGCGTTCAAAAGCCTGTATAGCCTCCAGCACCGTGTTACCTTGTCCGGTGCCTACGTTAAACATCTCAATGGCTTCAGCTTTATTTTGCAGCAGTCTTTCAATAGCTACTACATGCGCTTTTGCCAGGTCCACTACATGTACATAATCGCGGATACAGGTTCCGTCCGGGGTGTCGTAATCATCTCCGAAAACGGTTATCTGCTCACGAATGCCAGCTGCAGTTTGAGTAATAAAAGGCACCAGGTTATTGGGTACGCCCAGCGGCAGCTCACCAATCCGGGCAGACGGGTGCGCACCAATCGGGTTAAAATAACGCAGGGCTATACTCTGGATGTTGCTGTTTCCACTATTTGCCAGGTCAGTCAGGATCTCTTCACAAACTTTTTTGGTGTTGCCATACGGCGAGTTAGCTTTCTGCACCGGCGTTTGCTCAGTTACCGGCAATTGCTCCGGGATACCATACACCGTGCACGACGAAGAGAAAACCAGCTTCTGTACATTAAATTCCTGCATCACCTGCAATAACACCAGCAGCGACCCAACATTGTTATGGTAATACTTCAGCGGCTCAGCTACCGACTCTCCTACTGCCTTATAAGCTGCAAAATGAATAACGCCAACTATATCCGACTCCTGCTCAAACACCTTGCGCAGTTCAGCAGCATCGGTACAATCGGTGCGGTAGCACTTTACGTCTTGACCAAGAATGGCTTTTATTCCATCTAAAGAGCGCTCCTCAGAGTTAGAGAAATTATCCACTATAACCGGCTCATACCCCGCCTGCTGCAACTCCACTACTGTATGCGAGCCAATGTAGCCGGCCCCGCCTGTCACTAAAATCTTCTGCATGTTTATACTTTATCAGCCCCAATGGCCGAGTTTATACGTGTGGTAATTTATACTTTGTAAAGTTACAATTTTCTGTCTAATCATTTCACTGCCCGCACCATACGGTCTTTGCCGAACAGGTCCTGCACTACTTTGGCTTCTGCAAAGCCTGCCTCCAACAGCACATCGCATGTCTCGGGGCCGTAACGTTCATTTATCTCGAAGTATAGTTTGCCGGCTGGCTTTAGCAGACTATAACCAACTATAGCTATGCGTTTGTAGAATTTAAGCGGGTCGGTATCGGGCACAAAAAGAGCCAGGTGCGGTTCATATTCCAGCACATTGGCGCGCATCTGTTGCTGCTCTTCTTCCAGCACATACGGCGGGTTACTGGTGATGATGTCCAGTGAGCCGGAAGCTATAGTTTGTATGTCGTCAAATATATCCTGGTGCAGCCAGTTTATCGTCTGGCTATAGTTTGCCGCATTTGCCTTTGCCACTTCCAGCGCTCCTTCTGATACTTCCAGGCCATAAACCGCTTCTGTATGTAAGTTTGCAGCCAGCGCGATGGGTATACAGCCGCTACCGGTGCAGATATCCAGAATCTTTAACCCCTGCTGGTTCCGGTGCTCTTTTGCCACGAGGTCTACCAGCTCTTCGGTTTCGGGACGCGGGATAAGTACGTTCTGGTTTACCTGCAGCTCCAATCCATAAAAATGCGCCACGCCCAACACGTATTGCAGCGGCTCGTTTTTCAAAAGGCGGCTAACTATAGTTCGCAACTCTTCCTGTTGCATTATAGTTACTTCCTGCTGTTGACTTAAGCTTAGTTGAACCCGGTTTTGTTGCAGCACATGTTCCAGCACCTGCTGTGCCATGGCTCCTGCTTCCTGCTCAGGGTAAAGCCCGGAAAGCTGCTGACTTATAGTTTGTGTTGTTTGCTGTATGGTGGCCACGGCTTTTTCTGTTGATTTAGATATCTTTGCAAAGTTAACTTTATTGATTTGAAGATGTGGAAATTTGGAGATGTGAACTTGAATTTATCTCCTGACCCAAGACGCAAAATATTGCGTCTCTACATATGCCATCAACTCTTAACTTTTAACTCATAACTTTTAACGCTATTGCAAAGCAATACTTACATGCAGCGTGCGCTGGAACTGGCCAGGTTGGGCAGCGGTTATACGGCTCCTAACCCGATGGTAGGCTGCGTGGTGGTGCACAACGGGCAGATAATTGGAGAAGGCTGGCACCGGAACTATGGTGGCCCGCATGCCGAAGTAAACGCCATTGCCAGTGTGCAGAATAAAAGCTTGCTCCCGGAAAGCCGCGTGTATGTAACCTTAGAGCCCTGCTCCCATTTTGGTAAAACGCCGCCCTGCGCCGACCTGTTGATAAACAGCGGCGTGCGTGATGTAGTGATCTGTAACCTGGACCCAAACCCTTTAGTAGCCGGACGTGGTGTGCAGAAACTGCTGGATGCGGGAATAAAAGTACAAACCGGCCTGCTGGAACAGGAAGGACTGGAGCTGAACAAGCGTTTCTTTACAAGCCATAGTTTAAAGCGGCCTTACATTATATTAAAATGGGCTGAAACTGCTGATGGTTATGTAGCCGGGCCGGGCTGTGAACAGGTACAGATTAGCGGTGCACTGGCAAAGCGTTTTGTGCATAAGCTTCGCGCTGAAGAACAGGCCATTATGGTAGGCACCCGCACCGCCCTGCACGATAACCCGCGCCTGAATACCCGCCACTGGAGCGGCAGAGATCCAATACGTATAGTGATAGATCGCCAGTTAACTTTACCCCAAACTATAAATTTGTTTGATGGCAGCCAGCCAACTATAGTTTATAATTATAGAAAACAGGAAGACCTGGAGAATCTATACTTTGTGCAGCTTCAGGAAAACGAACCATTGCTACCGCAGATCATGGCAGACCTGCACAAGCGTAATGTGATATCAGTATTAGTGGAAGGCGGCACTTACCTGCTCGAAAGCCTGCTGGAAGAAAACCTGTGGGACGAAGCTTTTATCCTTAAAAATACAGCCAAAACTATAGTTGATGGCATAAAAGCGCCAACTATGGTGTATGGCAATTTAGTGGAACAACAAACATTAGGAACCGACGAGCTGTTGCACTACAAAAACAATAATCAGCAACTAACAATCAACAATTAAATACATGGCCGAATCGCTTATAGTTGACCAGAACCTTAGCAAAGAAGAAAAATATAAAACCCTGTTGCCGCAGATAGAAGCTTTAACAACAGGCGAAACAGACCTGATTGCTAACATCTCGAACTTAGTAGCTGCCTTAAAACAAGGGCTCGGCTTTTTCTGGGTGGGCGTTTATTTTAACAAAGAAGGCCAGTTGGTACTAGGCCCTTTTCAGGGACCGATCGCCTGCACCCGCATCCCTTACCACAAAGGTGTATGCGGCGCCTGTTACACCCGCCGGGAAACTATACTGGTACCAGACGTGGAAGCCTTCCCGGGGCATATAGCCTGCGCCAGCGAATCCAAATCAGAAATTGTGGTGCCGGTAATAAAAGACGGTGACGTAAAACTGGTTCTGGACGTAGACAGCGACAGGCTAAACGACTTCGACGAAGTAGACCAGAAGTACCTGGAGCAATTGATGAAGCTGGTAGAAAGCTGGTATTAGCATTCTTTGACAAAGGAATTTTTGACAAAAGGCAATGGACCTCATGCCTCAAGTTATGCTATTGCTAAACTTGCGGCATTTTTGTAGTAGAAAGGCTATTGTTCCACAGAAAAAATGACGCAAAATATTGCGTCTCTACAAATCTTTTTCATCTCCTAAATCCCATTAATCCCGGTTCAGACAAAAAGCAAAATGCCGCTGCAAGTATAAATTGCAGCGGCATTTTTTATAATCTTTTGTCTTTTGTCAAATAGTCTTTTGTCTCAAAAACCTTACCCAAACAGTGTTGGCGGAGGTGTTTTAAGCTGGGCTATTACCGTCTGACCGCCTTTGGTTTTCTGGCCAAGCTCTACTTTAATTTCTGTATCAAGCGGCACAAACACGTCTACGCGCGAGCCAAATTTAATAAAACCAAACTCTTCGCCCTGGCTAACTTCATCACCTTCTTTTACATACCAAACTATACGGCGCGCCATGGCTCCTGCAATCTGGCGGAACAACACCTCAGGGCCGGCAGTAGACTCTACCACCACAGTAGTACGCTCGTTCTGTGTGCTCGATTTTGGGTGCCAGGCTACAAAGTAGTTTCCCGGATGATATTTAAAATACTTTACGATGCCTGAAACCGGGTTACGCGTAATATGCACGTTTATCGGCGACATGAAAATAGAGATCTGCTTGCGCTTATCCTTAAAGTATTCCGGCTCTTCCACTTCCTCAATTACCACTACTTTGCCATCGGCCGGCGCTATCAGCAGGTCTTCGTGCAATAGCAGGTTGCGGTACGGGCTCCGGAAAAACTGAAGTATAAGCAGGAACAACACTGCAGATACACCAGAGAAAATCTTGTTGAAGGTATTGTTTTCGGCGTTGAAGTTGTAGAGCAACAGGTTGATTGCTACTAACCCTAGCAATGTAAAAAACAGAATCTTTCGTCCTTCTTTATGAATCTTCATTAGTGTGTTGTGAAATTACTGCAGCTACTTTATAAGTTATAATAGCCCATCCAGTTTAGTAGATGGGCTATTACCTGCATCAAAATTATATAAACTTTCGCTTATTTTTATAAAAATCTTTGCTTAGAAGCCACCGCGGTACTTGTACGTCATGGCTACCTTGTCAATAGCTACAATGTAAGCGGCAATACGCATTGGTACGTTATACTTCTGAGATGCGGCATAAACACGCTCAAACGACTCGTTCATGATACGCTCAGCACGCTCATTTACACGGTCCAGCGTCCATTTAAAGCCCATGCGGTTCTGTACCCACTCAAAGTAAGACACCGTTACACCACCAGAGTTTGCCAGGATATCCGGCACTACCATAATGCCTTTTTCGTTGATGATATTATCGGCTTTATATGAAGTAGGTCCGTTTGCACCTTCCACTATAAGGCGAGCCTGTATCTTATCAACATTCTTTATCGTGATCACATCTTCTACAGCAGCTGGAATAATTACATCCACTTTAGAAGTTAGCAATTCTTCCGGGTCCATCAGTTCAGCTCCTTTGTAACCTTCCAGGCGACCATTGTGTGCGTTCTTGTACTCGATAGCATCTTCAATGTCGATACCGTTATCGTTCCAGTAAGCGCCGCTTACGTCGCTTACGCCAAGAATTTTAACGCCGCGCTCAGCCATAAGCTTGGCAGCCCATGCGCCTACGTTACCGAAACCCTGGATGGCAGCAGTAGATTTTGAAGGGTCCATGCCCAGTTTATCCATAGCAGCCATTGCCGATACCATTACGCCACGGCCAGTAGCCTCTACGCGGCCAAGCGAACCACCTAACACAAGCGGCTTACCTGTAACAACAGCATGCACTGTAGAGCCTTTTGTTTTAGAGTATTCGTCCATCAGCCAGGCCATTTCACGTGGGCCTGTACCCATGTCCGGTGCAGGAATGTCCTGATCAGGTCCAAAGGTATCTGCCAGTGCTGACGTATAAGCTCTTGTTAAACGCTCGATCTCACCAGCCGACATAGTAAAAGGATCGCATATTATACCGCCTTTTGCACCACCGTAAGGGATGTCTACTACCGCACATTTCCAGGTCATCCAGGCTGCAAGCGCCTTTACTTCATCCAGGAAAACATCCGGAGCATACCGTATACCACCTTTGGAAGGACCAAGTATAGTAGAATGTATTACACGGTAACCCTCGAACACACGTACCTTGCCATCATCCATCGTTACAGGAATGTTCACGATTACCTGGCGGGTAGGCGATTTTAATACGTTATATGTCTCTTCATCCAACCCTAATACTTCAGCGGCAATATTGAATCGTGACATCATCGATTCGAACGGATTTTCCCTATCCTTGATCGGTGCAGGTTCTTTGTATAACATTAGATTAACCTTTTGATTTGATCAGTTTGATTAAGATTTCAGAGGTAAAGGTATATAATTTATACATACAACCGCCAACTATACCGGAAACAAAAAACTAGAAAATTTGAAGAAAGGCAACTATAAAAGGAATAACAATTATCAGGCTGTCGAAACGGTCTAAAATGCCGCCGTGCCCGGGCAATAAGGTGCCCGAATCTTTCACGTCCAGGCTTCGCTTCAGCATCGATTCCACCAGGTCTCCGAACACGCCGAAGATTGAAACTATAATGCCTATTCCCAACCACTGATAAAGTGCCAGGTCCTGAAAATAAACCGATAAGCCATAGGCTACTGCCAGGGTAAGCAACATGCCGCCAGCCCAGCCCTCCCAGGTTTTGCCCGGCGAGATACGCGGAAAAAGTTTGCGTTTACCAAAGTTCTTGCCGGCAATGTAAGCCCCTGTATCCGAAGCCCAGATCAGCAGCATAAGCCCCAGTATGGGTTGCCAGTTGTACGTATCGTTCAGGTAGCCTAATTTGTGCAATAACCCGAAAGGCAGTGCAATATAAAGTACCCCTAAAAGGGTAAATGCAATGTTGGTGAAAGGTTGCGGCTGCTTGCGGTATAGTTCGAGTACAAAAACAAGACCCAGCAACGGTAGCGTTAAGTAAAGCAGCTCGCTCCGGACAAGTTCTTTCTCGATCAGGAAGATCAGGATATAGAACAAAGCGCCTAAAGCTGCCCCTAATGTTTTATTTGGTTTAATGCCTTGTGTAGCAGCCAGTCTGTAAAATTCCAGTAACCCAACTATAGTCAGCAGCAGGAAAAGCACGAAATAAGTCCACTCGCTAACCAGTATACTGCCCACAAATAAGGCGGCGCCCAACACTCCTATTATAATCCGCTGATTTAAGTTACTTAGTCCCGAAATTTTATTGCCCATGTAGTAGAGGATGCTGTTAGAGCACTAAAGGTATTAAAATTATTAGATTGTAAAACGCCTATACTCCAGATTCAGCTATAGTTTCAGGAAGCGGGTTGGTGCGCGGCGGCACCTTTTTAAACTCACTATACAGGTAATACAGCACCGCTCCGCTTAAAACCACAGACAGCAACACACTCCACCATTCCATCGGCTCCGTAGACTCTACATCGATATCGACAGCGCCGGTTTGCTGCAAATAAAGCATCAGCACGGTAAAGCCATTGTTAAAGAAGTGGGCAACTATAGGCACGCTTATGCGGCCCGACCAGAAATATAAATATCCGAACAAGGCACCCAATATAGCGCGTGGCACAAACCCGAAAAACTGTACGTGAATGGCTGCAAATACTAATCCGGCAATCCAGATAGCGGCGTGTGGGCTGCCCGTCCAGCGGTGCAGTTGCTTTTGCAAAACTCCTCGGAACACAATTTCTTCGCCGATGGCAGGTATAACCGCAATTACCAATATGCCTATCAACAGCTTCGGAATATCATTAAAATCGGCAATCATTTTGGTAAGTTCGGCCAGTTCGTCTTCTTTGGCGCGTGCCCACTCCTCAAACCCCTGCATAAAATCCGGGAAGTTCATGGTAGCGTTCCAGTTTATGACAACCGAGTTGGCAGGCATAATTATGATCATCAGCACGCCAGCTAACAATACCAGTAATGGGGCAACCGGCATTTTCCAGTTCAGGTAAGGCTCCACGTCATATTTTAAAACCCGCAGCATAAACAACGGCCCTACCACAAACGACATAAACTGTATTACGCCCTGCAGCAGCAGCATAATATTGCGCCCGTTCGGGTGCGACAGCGGGTTTGTTGCTATTTCCGGTATCTGCATCAGGCTGAAATCGAAGGCGACGCTGGCGATAATGGCGAAGATAAAACTACCAACAAAATAGCCTGCCATCATAAAAGCAAACAGCAGAAGCAGTATATAAAATGGATGTGGCTCTTTACGGATGAAACCTTTCATACAGGAGTTTAGGTTAAATTGGTGTAAATTTACGCGAATAATTAAATTTTGCTTTGGTAAAGATAGCGAACATAGAGTTGGGCGAGTTCCCGTTACTGCTTGCACCGATGGAAGACGTGAGTGATCCGCCGTTCCGAAAAGTGTGCAAAGCCAATGGGGCCGACCTGATGTACACCGAGTTTATTTCCTCTGAGGGTTTGATACGCGACGCAGCTAAAAGTGTGCAGAAACTCGACATTTTTGATTACGAGCGTCCTATTGGCATCCAGATTTTCGGGTCTGATATTGAGTCGATGCGTGAGGCGGCTATCGTTTCGTCGCAGGCCGGCCCCGACCTGATAGATATCAACTATGGCTGCCCTGTAAAGAACGTAGCCTGCAAAGGTGCCGGTGCTGCCCTGCTGCGCGATGTCCCTAAAATGGTGAAGATGACCGAGGAAATTGTGAAAGCAACCAACCTGCCGGTTACCGTTAAAACCCGCCTCGGCTGGGATGAAGACACCAAGTATATAGTTGAGACTGCCGAACGTTTGCAGGACATTGGGATTCAGGCACTGAGTATACACGGCCGTACACGCGTGCAGATGTATAAAGGCGAAGCCGACTGGAGCCTGATAGCCGAAGTAAAAAACAACCCGCGGATGAAGATCCCCATCTTTGGCAACGGCGATATCGATTCTCCGCAGAAAGCACTGGAATACCGCAATAAATATGGAGTGGATGGCATTATGATTGGCCGTGCCAGCATCGGTTACCCGTGGATCTTTAACGAGATAAAACACTATATGGCAACCGGCGAGATGCTACCGGGACCAACGTTGGAAGAGCGTGTAGAGGTTTGCCGCCAGCACTTTACGCACTCCCTGGAGTGGAAAGGCGATAAACTGGGCATTTTTGAAATGCGCCGCCACTATACCAACTACTTCCGTGGATTGCCGCACTTTAAGCCGCTGCGCATGAAACTGGTGCAGTCTGAGGACATCCAGGAAATTTACGATACGCTGGAAGAGATAGCGCAGACGATGAGCTATGCGGAGTTAGAAAGTTAAAAAGTTTATAAGTTAGAAAGTTATATTTTAGGGCGCCTGTTGCATTTGCAGCGGGCGCTTTCTGTTTGTCTGAATCAGGATTTACAGGATTAATGGATTTTCAGGATTTTTGCTTGACTTATAAATGAAACTATAGCTCTATAGTTCCTACAACTAACTTATTCTGCTGGCAGGGTTTTCAACCCGTGTCTAATTATGGTGTTGAGTTTGTAACTCAACTGGCCCGGGAGGGACAAAACTAGTAGTGGCTTAGGCTATGGTCTTATAGTTTCGGAGGTCCAACCACCCTTTATCCCTCAGAGCTTCGCTCGCTACCTTCGAACTCGCTTCTCGGTAGTCTAATGCAGGGAGTTTTTAGGCTACTGCTATAGTTTACGCTATAGTTTTATAATTGCCAATAACACACCCCTACCCCTCCCAAGAGGGGAATTCCGGCTGTTGCTATAGTTGTAGCTGTAGTGCTATAGTTACAGTAAGCACACAGAACTTTCCTCCTTAACTCTTAAACTTTTTAACTTCCAAACTTTCTAATTTTTTAACTACAAAATCTGCTACTTTTGCACACTTGTAATTTTAACGTTTAGGCAGCTTGGCCAACATTTCTGATCAACAAAAAACGGGAGCATCGGCGTTGGCCTGGTTCCTGGTTATTATACTGGCGCTTATCTGGGGCACCTCCTTCATCCTGATTAAAAAAGGGCTTATAGTTTATAGTTCGGATGAGTTGGGTGCGTGGCGCATAACTATAGCCTGCCTTACGTTACTGCCATGGGCTATAAAACACATTAAACAGGCAGAACCGCGCCACTGGAAATTTTTACTGGGCAGCGGCCTGCTGGGCAACCTGATCCCGGCTTTTCTGTTTGCTTATGCCGAAACCCACCTTGCCAGCGGTTTGGCTGGCGTATTAAACTCGCTTACGGCACTTTTTACGCTGTTAGTAGGCGCTGTTTTCTTTCACCAGCCCATCACCTGGATGCGCATGCTTGGTATTACCGTTGGTATTGCGGGCACAGCTGTCCTTATCTTTTCGGGTGGCGAAAACACTAATTTCGACAATACCATGTATGGGCTGTATATTGTGGTGGCTACCATCTGCTACGGTGGCAGCGTAAACATTATCAAATACAAACTGCAGGGCTTAAAGCCTTTTGTAATGTCGAGCCTGGCGTTACTTACGGTGGGGCCGATGGCGTTTATTTACCTGCTCACCACCGATGCTTTTGGCAAACTGCAGCATACGCCCGGCGCCGGCGAAGCACTGCTTTACATTGCCATCCTTGCCGTTTTCAGTACAGCAGTCGGGTTGGTACTTTTTAACAAGCTTATCCATATTTCTACGCCGCTTTTTGCCAGTTCATCCACCTACCTTATTCCTATAGTTGCGCTTATGTGGGGCGTGCTCGACGGCGAAGCGATACATCTCTGGCATTATATAGGCATGGTAATTATTCTGGTTGGCGTGTTTATAGTTAACCGGGCTAAATAAAATAACATTTACAAAAAGAAAGGCTCCCGTAAAACAGGAGCCTTTTTTATTTAGAAACTAATCAGGCTAATTTTTTATCAATTTCAGAGTTTCAACTTCTCCGTTTTGTTCTATAGTCAGCAGGTACAGGCCGCGTGGCAGGTTCTGGTTTAAGCTTAGCTGCAACACCGATGATCCTTTTGCCAATAACTCTTCGTGTTGCTTCAGTATCTTACCCGTGGGTGTGTATAGTGTCAGTTTTGCTTTGCCTGCGTTAATTGCTTCAACGGCCAGCTTTATTTCAGACTCGAACGGGTTAGGGTAAGCAACTATAGCTGTCTTGGTTACCGTTCCGAAATTAACCGTGCGGGGCCCGTAAAACTTGAAGGTTCCGTCTTCATCTACCTGTCGCAACCGATAGTACAGCATTCCATTTTTACCATTTCGGTTATCTGTAAAACTATAGTTCTGCGCTATGGCCGATGTGCCCGCCACACTTTGCACAAACCCGATCTTCTGGTAACTATAGCCGTCTGCAGATACTTCTACTTCAAAACCGCTGTTGCTTTTTTCTGAGGCTGTTTTCCACTCCAGCACGGCTACATTATCCTGCTTGGTGGCTTTAAAGTAGAGCAACTCTACAGGCAGCGGAGTAATCCGGTTATTGATGGTCATGTAGTTGATGGAGTTAATACCACTAACCGATATAGTATTAGTACTCATGTCCAGTTGTTCGGGCGAAGACCACGAATACCAGCCAAAACCAGGTCCTATAGAACCTACCAGTTCTAATTGCTCTTCATATTCGGCGGTATTGGCGCTTAGTTCTGCATCAAAATAGGTAACGGTAACCGCTGCATTAAATTTACCTTTGCCTGTTGATGGCTCAAAATGGAACAAACGCCCGATGCTTTTCCCTTCCTGCACGGCTGTAGGGCCGGTTACACGGGTCATGGTAGACATGCCTGCATCTACTACCTGAGCGATGGTAATACCCATACCACCAAAGTTATTAATGCCGGCTCCAACAGAACGCGTGGTTTTAATAGTCCCCAGAATACGCCTCTCATTGGCCTCGCCTACCAGATTTGCATTTGCCCCAAGTTCTACCTCGTTCAGTCCGGTAACTATAGTTGTTCCTGTAAGGTTAATGTCAAAACTCAAAGACTCATCTATCAATGCATTTCCCATAAGTGTTTTGGTACCGGCAGCCGCAATACTCAGGTTTTTATAGTTTATGCCGGGCATTTGCTGCGGACCGTTACCATTAAATTCTATAGTTTGAGGCGTTACAACATTGGCTTCTGCTCCTTTGGTCATGTTGCCTGCAACCTTTGCTATGCCGTCCTCAAAAGTAGCGGTTCCTATGCTTTGCAGATCTAAATGGCCGTACTGTACGCTTTTTATAGTTTGGTGAGAACCATTATACACAACTGTACTGGCCGGCTGTAAACTATAGGTATCTAAAAGCGGAAGTGAGTTTGTGCCCGCCACTTTCATGGTAGCAGCATTTGCTATGGTCAGGCCGGTTCCTGATGACGCCTTCTTAGTTAGTATGCGGTTTCGGGCGTCCAGCGTGCCAGACGCTACCTGTATGGTTTGCAGGCCGTTAATATCTGCATAAAGCGACACAGCTGTAGCCGGACCTGTTTTGTTAATGAAAAGCTCGTTTATAGTTACCGGGCTTGCTGAGGTTATAGTTGCAGCTGCATTGCCCCTGAAATCTACCCAATTCGCAGGGGCACTAAAGCTATTCCCGTTATTGGCCAGGCTTCCGTGCAGCGTAATATTTTTACTTACGGTTAAGCTACTTCCCGCATTTATAGTTAAATTTCTTACCGCTGTAGCACCTGTTCCTGTGCCGTTCAGGCTGGCTGTTGCACTGGTAAAGATGAGGTCTGTGTTTACTGCATTTATAGTTCCGTTATTGATCAGGTCCGTATCCAAGGTTAACGTATAAACCGATGCCGGATTACTTAATGCAGCGTCACTGGCAATGGTCATCCGGTTGGCCACGCGTGCGTTACTTAACAGTGGTCTTGTTGCAGCTTCCTGCAAAATCAGGTTTCCGTATGTTACGCCCGCTATACCGGAAGTACCACCCGAGTAAATAACAGTGCTATTCGCTCCTAGTGCGTTTGTGCTATAGCTGGCAGGGTAGTTAACAGTATTTACCCGAAGGGTAGCCCCGTCAACAAGTGTAAGCGCTCCGCCGGCAGAAGTTCTGTCCATCGTGTGGCCATCCAGTACCAACGTGCCGCTTTGCACAGCCAGGTTCCCGCTTAAAGTTGAATTGCCTGTTGTTGTTAGTGTATTGGCAGTTGTTTTGTTCAGATTATAAAATGTTGTTCCGGCTACTGTCTGCGGATTTGTGCCAGAAAAAGCCACCGTACTGGTGCCCGGCGTGTAGGTACCGCCTGTTCTGTTCCAATTGCCTTTCAGATCTATAGTTGAAGCATTGCCCTGCAGTATACCGGCTGTTAAAGATACATTACCGGCTACGTTTATAGTTGGGACATCCAGCACCATTGTGCCTCCTGTAACTGTTAAACCACCGGTTATGCTTTGTGTAGCTGCCGATGACAGCGTGGCTGCTCCTGCTGCTTTTGCTATAGTTAAATGATGATAAGGCAAACCTGCCACTAGCTGCGCGCCCGCTCCATTGTACGTTACGGTACCTGCATCTGCTGCAAAATTACCGGCTGTATAGTTATAGTTTCCGCCTATGTTAAGGTTGCTGTTGCCTAAGGTTATGTTGCCGGTTTGGTGTTGCTCCAGGTTTCCGGTCAGGTTTATAGTTGCTGCTGTGCCTGTAACCGAAAGATTGTTACCCACACTACCATCGTTTAAGATAAGATTACCACCTATAGTTATAGTTTGCGCATTAGCGATTAGGTTGTGCTGTATTGCTGATCCTGCTCCAACTGCGGCAATGTTATAGTTTGTTCTGAGTGACCCCGCCGACATGGTGAGCGTCATCTGGTTTGGCGCTTTAAAGCTGATATCCCGCACCCATTCGGCTGTGGTTATAGTTGGCTGACGTTGCTCTACAGGTGTATTCTCCCCCAGTATCACAAAATCTGAGCTGATCGGCCCTGTAATTCCACGGGTTGAGACTCCATCTGTTATTACTTCCCAGTTCCTGCCGTCTTCCCAGGCAATGCTTTCGGTTCCATCCCATTTGTAAGTACTCGGGTTATCCGTTAGGGTCCAGAAACCTGCAAGGTTGGTTACATTATTGCGTCTTACCCAGTTCTGCGAAGCATCGTAGGCATGTCGGCTGGCGCTCGTCCAGGTACCAGACCCGGTTGGGGAGTAGTATAGTTTCAGGCCATCTTCAACACAACCGTTTAACTCAGCATCCTGGTACTGCAGCTGTAAACTTGCCGTGGTATACGTGCCCGTGGCTACGGTTATTTCATAGAGCCTGTTTATAGATTTCCCACTTAAAAAACCTGTCGGTAAAGTTGCGGTGCCGGTTTTCATGGTAGCATCTGTTACGCCCGTGCCACCGGTAAAAGCCATTGTGGAAAACCGGGAGTTAAAGGCATAGGCAGTACCTGAAGCGAATGCATGCTGCCTGTTTACTGTGCCTGAAACCCAGCCATCTCCGGTTCTGTCGCCGAGTATAATTATTTTGTTTACACCTGTGTGTAGCTCGCCCTGCGTCATGTTAAGGGTTGTTGCAGTCGCGTTGTTATTGAGCGTTACACGGCCGGCTAGGCTTTTAGCAACAGTTAACCCATTAAAAACTGCTCCCCCGGTTATAGTTGAGTTTGCGTTTCCGTTAAATCTTATAGTCCCCCACCTGGGTTAAATGTGCCATTATTAATCCAGTTACCTGCTATAGTATGTGTATTGCCATCGCCATTAAAAGTTGAACCACTTCCTATTGACAGATTGCCATCTATAGTTAATGCAGCTGCTGAATTGGCTATAACAGTGGTATTCCCCGAGACCGTTACATCTCCACGTACTGCCATGGGCCCGGGCAATAATTTTGTATTGGTTCCACTGAGTTTTAGGTGCCAATAATCCGGAGAGGTAAGGGGTGTTACGGTTTGTGCTGTACCATTATATTCTACTGTACTATTTACCTCAAAGGTTCTGATTGGATAATTGCCCGGAAAAGATTTATTCCCGCCGATCCGAAGCGTAGCTCCCGAAGCTATACTAAGTTTTCCATCCGCAGGGGTTCTGTTTAAAGTATAGTCCCCCAGATTTAATATGCCGGCTAACACCTGTACCTGCACATCTGTAGTGGTACTCATCATAGTTGTGTTAGCTTCCAATGATTTTTCACCGCTCCCGCTGACCTTTAATATCTGGTATGATATATCACTTTCTATAGTTTGATCACCGGTTGATGCATAGTTAATGACACTGGTCGCGTACATTAAAGCAGGTGTAAGGTTATAGTTACTATAATAATTTGCTGCTTTAACATAAATAGTTGCGTTAGGATCTATCACAAATGGATTAAGTGTGGCGCCGCTTGCCAGGGTGACTAAATAAGTTTGGGGATCAAGGCTGCCTGTAACCCGTAGTTGCGGGTCTGCAAACACCTGGTTTTTGGTAAGTCTGGCAGTAGCAAGTTTTGAATTTAGTGTTATACTACCGCTTATAGTCAGATTACTAAAAGTACTTGTACTACTACCACCTATAGTTTTGCCTGTTCCTGAAAATGTCATGTAAGGGTTTACATTACTCCTGGCCGTTTCGGATTGCCCCCTTACATATATTTCTTCTGCATAAGTGCCATTGTTTGTCCAGTTGCCCTTAATATCTATTTTCGTTCCATCATTCGTGAAAGTGGCACCAGAATTTATAGTTACATCACCATGAATGGTCATGCCTTTATCGTTACTTACCCATAAGCTTCCTCCACTTTGTATAGTTAAAGAAAGGCATTCGCCCATGGCGTTTAAGTTAACCACAGGCGCTTTCACCTGGCCTCCTATAGCTGGGATAATAACATTAGTACCTGAATTAGGAATAATTTGCGGCGACCAGTTAGAAGTCAGATCCCAGCGTGAATTTCCCCCTACCCATGTAACTGTCTGAGCTGCTGCATTGAGCTGCATACCAAACCATATGAGCATTAAAACAGATAATCGGATTAACAGAAGTTTGTTAGCAATAGACGTTAAATACATAGTATAGCTTTTAAAGTACTATGATGCATAGCTCTTCGCTCCCACATCATATTATGCTGAGAATAGTATGCGTATGCGTATGCGGCATGCTAAGATTTGTACTAAAAGCTCTGAGGATATCCTTATTACAGGACACGCCTTCTGCTTTAGCAAAATTCTGAATTGCTTGGGACCCTCACCATATTCATTAAATTATATATGGAAATGGTAAAATTTAAAACGCTATGATCTATTGAGTATTAATGGATGAATATATATAAATTTACTTATCGTGTCAATACCTTATTGGATTTATTTACTAAATATTTATCCCTTTAGTATTTTCTATCAAAAAGAGCCTTTAAATCAATATTGCCTGTTGATAGCGTTCAATTATTAATGTAGTTCTGTTGGGCAGGATAAGGCAGTAGTTACCGGATGAGATGAGATTTTGTCGGATTTTAGTATTCGTTTTTTATTGGCACCAGCCACCTAAACTATAGGGCTTGCTCCTGCCTTAAAATAAAAACAGGCTCCCTTGCGAGGAGCCTGTTTTTATTATGCTTAGTTGTTAACCTTACTCTTTCATCAGTTTTATAGTTTGCTGCCTCCCGTTCAATTCTATTACCAGCATGTATAAGCCTGGTTCATATGCAGTATTTGCTAATGCTAGTGGGCTATCATTAACTCCGGCCTCAACATGCAATGCCTCTGTTTTAAGTAAACGACCAGTAGCAGTGTACAGCTTTATAGTTGCAACCCCGCGCTCTGGGGAGCTTATGTTTACACGTAACTTATCCTTAAATGGATTTGGATACGCTTCAGAAGGACTAGCAGCCACTATGTCTCCAAAGTTTACAGTCTTAGGACCATATATTTTAGACGTGCCATCGAAATCGACCTGCTTCAGGCGATAATACTGCACTCCGTTTTTACTGCTACGCGCATCCGTAAAACTATAGTCCTGCTTCATAGCCGATGATCCTACTCTGCTTTCTACAAACCCGAGCCTCTCGTAATTTTTCCCATCTACAGATACCTGCACTTCAAATCCCTGGTTGTTTTGCTCGGTCGCCGTTGTCCATTTCAACTCAGCATTGTTTCCTCTTTTGGTAGCTGTGAAAGACAGCAACTCTACCGGGAGAGGCTTAATTGTACTTCCTAAGGTCATTCGTGTCAGGCTATTTATACCTGTAGAAGTTAAGGTGTTAGTGTATGTATCAGGAGCAACTCCTGAATGTTTTACCCATTGATCTGCAACGCCATTTACACCTTGCACTAGGTTGTGTAAGCGGAGTTCTGCTTCTTCAGCTTGCAGGCCGTTCAATTCGCTATCAAAGTATTTAAAAACAACTTTTGCATTCAGGTCAGTGCTGTTTACCTGCTGCGTACTTGCCTTCGAGTAGGTGCTGTTGCCTGCAGTAGTAGAGCCTGTAAAGGTAAAGTTTCGGTTTATGCTTTGATTACCTGTACCACCTGTTATTGCTGCTCCTGCGCCTGTTTGCCGTTCTACTGTTATCTCACCTGGCGCAACAGATGCGGTAATCTCTAATCCCATTCCGCCGAATGCTTCGGTGGCTGTAGTCAGTGTGCGGGTTGTTTGTACCTTACCTGTTACAGAGTTGCCTTCGCTTTCTATTATTTGGGCAGTAGGAGCTAAAATGAACTTGCTATCGCCACCTGTATTTATCGTACCTAGTGTAAGTCTAAGTTCTTTCGCTATATCAACATCTGCTTTACTTTCTAAGGTCTTAGAACCACCTTTTGATACCCAAATGCTGCTGTATCTAAGTTTAGGTATAACCTGCTCGCCTGTACCATTAAAGTCTATCGTAGTTTCTGTTGATGTTAAGTCTGCAGCTGTACCATCTACTACTGTAAATGTATTTGCCACGCCTGTTATGCCAGAGAAAGTTTTCAGGCTTCCATTACTTAGCGTTAGGTCGTAGTAGTTGCCTGATAGAACAGGTTGTGCTATTGTCCCATTGTAATTAACGTGTACACCTGTATCGTCAGCATCAACTATAACTCCTTCGGCTTTAGTCGCAATTCCTGAAATACTTAAAACCTTGTTCCCTTCTGCCTCGAATTTAGCAGCAAATGTCTTAGTTCCTCCAGTACTCAACGTCAAGTTTTTATAGGCAAGTGGCGCAACTATCTGATTGCCTGCACCATTAAACTCTACTGTTTCAGGAGCTATTACTGATTGAGTTGACTCTCCCTTTACAATTAAGTTACCAGCAATTTTAGCAGTTCCGGTGTCGAAGGTAGCTGTAGCGGTATTATTTAGTGCCAGGTTACCGTACTGCACACTTCTTACCTGCTGGCTTGCTCCATAATATTCTACTGTACTTGTCGGCGCAAGACTGAACACATCTGCAGCAGGCAATGTGCTGTTACCACCAACTTTTATAGTGGCGCCCGGCAATGCAGCAACTGTTGTAATTATTGGCTCTTCAACTACAAGATCCGGATATTCTGTTACAGTTTTGTCCTTTAAGTCTAATGTGCCTCTCTGCACTATCATACTTAAAAGCTTAGCTATGTTTGTACCTAATGAGACGGAAGTAGTTTGGGCGTCTTTCGCAACTATTAATTTAGATAGCTCCAAAGTAGAGACAGGATCTGTAGAGATTGCAGAAGGATATGCACCTATAAAGGTTAATGTGTTTTCACCAACACTAAAGTCTACTCCTTTATGGATTAAGCTGCCATACAAGTACACGTTCTTACCAACTGTCAATTTAGAGCCCGCATCTACTGTTAAGTTACCTAACATAGTCGTTCCGTTACCTGAGATTTTAGAGTCAGCACCAGCAAAAGTAAAATCAGCACCAATACCAAATGGAGCCAATGGATCAACACTAGGGTTCATACTTATTATACTGCCGTTGTTAACTATTTCGCCTTTTATTAAAAAGTATGTTCCCAAGGTTGCCCCTGGAACATAAGGTATAGCATTAAGCACACCACCACTTTCAACAACTAGGTTTCCGTCTATGGTCCAGTCTTTTATACCAAGTACATAGTCTTTACTTAAAGTTGTGGTTGTAACCCCCTTTGTATTAGCAATAACTAAATTATTAAGCTGAGGCGATTTAGTACCAACTAATAGTATCCGACCTGAACCTCCGAACTTTAATGTACCAGTACTTTCAAAAGTGCCAAACTCGAACGGATGTGCTTCTGGGGCAGGAGCAAAAGGGTAAGGGGGCGAAAAATCTATCAGACCTGAACTCTTGAAAGTACCCTTGTTTATAAAGGCTGAATATAGTTTATGCGTATAGGGACCGCCATTGAAAGTTGAGTTTGGCATAACAGTAAAAATACCTGCAACTGCCCACCCCACGCTTGTAGCAATTTCTTCTCCTTTAGTGTTATCCAGGCTTATAGTCACGTTCGCAAACTCAGGTGAGCGTGTTGAGTTAAATACCGGTGCCACCGTACCTGTAAACTCAACCGTAGGGGCCTCCCCGTTGTGCGGGATAATCGGTGCCAGTAATTGTATGGTTTGCTTACGAACCCCTAAAAACTTTGCTGTTCCATTACTGAATAACATACCTGAGTTTCTAAAGTCCCCGGCAATGTCAACCTTTGCATTAGCAGCCACAAAGTATCCGTTTTTAGGTATTGATGTTTTTAAAAAGCCTCTCTCTTTTGGATTAGGGTTATCCGGAAATTCATACACATTACCATCACCCGTAATATCTAAATTTCCATTGATTGTGAAGAATGGAGCCATTAATGCATACATAGACCCCACACTGATAACCATGTTATTAACAGTCAGCTTGCTACCGGTAATATACTTAGTGCTGCCAGCTGTATTTGCTAAGATCAACGTACCGGTAGGCGGAGTTGGAGCGGTATATGTTCCCGGAGAAAATGTACCCTTAATGACAAAGCTACCGGAAAGTGTAAGTGTTTGATTGCTCACATCCAGCTTGGCGCTTTCATCAATCGTAAGCTTACCTTTTACTATAGTTGCTCCCTGTAAGGTCTTCGGCAGAGCATCGCCTCCCCCTGTAAAATCTAATTTACCATACGTTAAGGATTTCACCTGTTGCGCTATTGTCCCTGAATAACTCACAGTACTCGCCGTATCAAGCAAGTTCGTATTAAAATTGGCCGGAAAGTTATCCGCTCCCTTTAAATCTAAGGAAGCACCTGCTGCAAGCGAAAATGTACCACCTACGGTACTCCTAGTCAGAGCTCTGTCTCCCAGACTTAGCTTGCCCTGCTGCACCGTAACGTCACCATTCACGACAATGGCACCATTTACATTCGTGTTATTTGAAACAATAAGATTATTAAACTCTGATGTTGAAACAGACTGCGTATTTACTCCCGCAAGAGTAACCGTACCCGTTCCTGGCACAAACGTACCAGCTATTTTATTCCAGTTTCCTTTTAAATCAATATCGATGTTTGCGCTATTAAGTATACCATTTGTAGTAGTTGTTACACCTTCGGTTACTATGCTATTCCCGATGGTCACATTTCCGTTAACAGTAATTTTTCTTATGGTACTGTTAGATGACTGCATTAAAAGGTTCCCGTTCTTAATAAACAGGTTTCCCACTATAGTCTTGTTCTCGCCCAGTGCATATTGAGCAACACCTCCGGTTTTGTCTATTGTTAAGTTATGATAATCCAAATCCGCTACTATCTGCGTATTGCTGCCCTCGTATGTTACTGTACCTATAGTCGCGAAAGTCCCTAATGTCTTAATGAAATCACCTTTAAGACGCATATTACCACTACCTAAATTTAAGCTTGCCGAGTTCTGGTATAGTGCCCCTGCAACGATTATCTCGCCTGCATTTTTATTTATATTGATTTTGTGCAGGTCATTATCGAGCTGAAGGTTACTTCTTACTTCTAATAATTGATCTCCTGTATTTATAGTATGTGTCTGGGCACTTGTACCTATAGCAGCAATGTTACCTTTTACAATCAGCGCAGGAGTACCAATAAAACCATTTGACAAAGTAGAGCTAATAGTCAGTATAATATTATGATCCGGTTTGAACTGAAGACCCTTAACAAATACTTCTGAACCGATAGTTGGCTCATAGGTATGAGCTTCTGTTCCGAGTTCTACGATATCAGAAGAAGTTGGCCCAGAAGAAGGGTCTTCCTTCGTAACTCCATCAACCTGCAATTTGTACCAGTTTCCTTTGTCTTCCCATTTCGTATTTACTTTACCAATCCAAACAAATCTGTTAGGCTTATCTGATAGGGCCCAGTACTTATTTAAATTCGTGTAACCTTCTGTGTTTGCAGTAGTCACACCGTTATCCTCCACCCAGTTAGCCTGGTAATCATTAAGTTTCTTGTCGGCTGGAGACCAGTTCACACCCACCGGATAAGAATCTGAATAGGACAATTTGAGCCCATCTTCATCACTTTTCTCAGTGTTACCATTAAGTTCAGAATCTTCATATTGTAACCTTAGTTTAGCTTTGGTGTATGCACCATTGGTTTGTACACGATATAAGCGGTTTACCGGGGTTGCACCTGAGAAAGTAACAACTGTAGGTATAGTTGTTACAGATACCTGTGTGACAGGTGTCGAAATGGTGCCAAAGTTTATAGATACATAAGGGCCGTTAAATAAGTGCTCAGTGGTTGCTGCGAAGCCACCTGGTTTTACCTTTGTAATTGTACCCTCAACCCAGCCATTACCATATCGCTCTCCGGAAACTATAACTTCGTTAGCCCCTGTCTTCATAAAACCTGTCGTTAAATACAGGTCTTTTGTATTTATATTATTAGCAAGCGTTATAAAGTTTGAGGTACCAACTTTATTTATTCTGATAATGTTAAAGGTTGTAGCACCTGTTAACGAAGTATTGGCGCTGCCTGTAAAGTTGAAAGCCCCATTACCTGCTGATAGAGTTCCACTATTTTTCCAGTTCCCATACAAATTATGCGTGTAATCATCGCCTGCTGCGAATGTGACATTAGTATTTACCGATATGTCGCCCAGTATAGTAAGCGCCCCTGCAGCTGTTTTACTTACTGCACCAGCGTTGCTTGATAACTGTAGATTATAATAGGTAGTATTAGTGACACTCTGAGCGCCTCCATTATAAATTACAGTGTTTGGAACATTACTGCCTGCATTAAATTTTAAAGCAATGTCCGTGAGACTACCTGCAACCCCCATTGTAGCATTTGTCGCCATTGTTAGCGCTGAGCCCGAGATAATAACATTATATAGATTATGGACGCCACCAAAAGAGGAGGAACCATTAAATGTTATAATTCCTGCCGACGCTTCCAGTCCGCTGCCACTTAAGTCAGACATAATTGAGAAGCTTGAGCCGGTTGTGATCTTTGTAGCGGGGGCTGCAGGTGCTATATTAACTCCAAAGAACTGCGTTTTACCAGTTCCACTATGGGTGATATTCTTTATTTCGCCAGCATTATTTATAGTGTTGGTAAAGGTGATTGTACCGCCTGTTGCAGTAAAGGCTCCGGTACCCATAGTTTCGAAGTTACCATTAACTATAAAAGATGCGCTTGTGTTAGTTGTTCCGCTTATAGTTAAGTTATACAATACTATGCTTGTTCCACTAATTGATTTTGAAAGACCAGCCATGGTCAGTCCCCAGCACTTTGTGTAAGTGTACCTGCCCCGGTAGTTTCTAAGTTACCTCTTATTGTCAGGCTTTGTGCCGAAGGCACTTTTATAGTTGTACCCAAACCTGCGACCTGCAGATTGTAAAACTCATTTCGGAGGGTTGGGCTTAATGCTGTTGTTAACGTTCTTTCTATCTTTTTACCTGTACCGGTTAATATCACTGTGCTTGTTCCACCAAAAAAGTCTGCGTTATTGATCCAGTCGCCACCTACGGTATGTGTAAATGCTCCAGCATTAAATGATGCCGTACCACTCAGGTCTACTTTTCCTGTAATCGCAAGTGATCCTTTTGCCTCAAAAGTTAGCGGACTACCTGTACCCGAAGCTTCTAAATACCCTGCTATAACCAATGCACTCGTGGCAGGCATATCCTTCAGTCCATTTCCTGTAAGGGATAGATTACCATAGCCTTTTGTAACGTTAGCAACAGTTTGCCCTGCCCCATAATAGTTTACAGTACTGTTTGGGCCTAAATCGACAGTTGCAAAGTTGGCTGGAAAGTTTGATCCGCTCAGTTTTAGTGTAGCAAGGTTTGCTACGTTCATTGTCCCGCCAAATCCGGTTCTGCCAAAAGTATAGTTTAATATGTCGAGGGTCCCCGCATCTACAAACAGATCAGATAATATAGTAGTTGCTGCTGTCAGTGATTTAATGCCACTACCGCTGATACGCAGCACACCATACGATCTACCGGCAGGTGAAAGGATATTTTGATTTCCAGTACCTGAATAGTTAATTACTCCAAGCGCATCCAGCGTAGTTGGGAACATGACCGCAGCAGAGCTGCTTGAAGTATAGTTGTCTATGAAATTTGTTCCTGTAACATGGATTGTGCCCCTTGAGCAACCTCAAATACCAGACCTGATGCTGTTGCGCTACCTTCGAACTTAACAGCATGATTTGCGGGATTAAGCGTACCGGTAACATATAATTGCGCAGGTATGGTAAGCGAAACGTTATTATTTTTGGTATTTACCGCTTGTACAGTTGTTAAATTTAGTACACTACCAAGTGTAATAGAGCCTGAAATTTTAAGGTTACTAAAGCCTCTGTTTACATCAGTTACTGTTAGCCCTGATATAATACCTGTACCATAAAACTCTGTAACAGGCCATACTTTGCTTGCATTTCCTTTCCCGCTGTTTTCCGCATAAGCAACCTCCGAATATCTACCCCCTGCAGCTACTGTAAAGCTTCCTCCATAAAATGTCTGAGCACCTATGTTTCTTAAATAACCATTTGCTCCGATCTTTACATCCCCTGTAACACGCATGCTTCTTGGGGCCATATAAAATTCTACAGCTTTTCCTTCGCCTATGGTTAATGATTTAACTGTGTAATCGGCCCAGTCATTTATTACAGGTCCGTCTTTGTTGTTGGCCATATCGGTATCACCAATCACTACATCATCATTAATACCAGGTACTCTTTTAAGATCCCAGTTATCTCCGGTGTTCCAGTCTGTTGCTGTACTTCCATTGCCGCCACGCCATTTTATGACATCTGCGAAGCTGTTCAGACTTACAAATACCAGCACAACAAACATAGCAGCCGGAAAACGCCTAGTAGGCAGCAAACCATTAATGAATGTAAAAACTCTCATAAGGGTGAAATAAAATAAACTAATATGTTTGGTAACTTATAGTATGGCAACCGCTCACAAATTTGTAGAGCGTAAGCGGCCAGGCCTTGGCGTGAAGATTAGGGGCGGAATAGAATTTTTCATAGTTTTTACTTCCAAAAGCCTGTAATTTCCCCCGCTTCCTGCACTTAATCGTTTGCATCAAAATGGGGCAAATTTTAACATTATGAGCACTTTTTTAAGTATTAAATACATTATAACAATACCCATCGTCTTATATTTATAGAAGTTATAGAAGGATTAACACTTAAACAAGAGCACGCTCATAGCCTAAAAGTCGATCTCGACTATATACAAAGCGTACCCTGCCTTGTAATAGCCAAGACCATATTCGCATGGTTAAGTGCAATAAAAAACTTTATTAAATACTGTAATCAGTGATAGAAATTACTCGGAAAGGGCAATTCCGAATATTAGACAACTCATATATTGAACTATTCTTATCTTCATTTAAGAATAGCATGGGATTGGATTAATATTTTACCCGAAAACTTACAATTGCCTGCGCTTACTGGATTAGGAGGGTGGGCTTGGTTCTGAATGTAGATTTGTATGAGCCCGATTACTTTAAGACAAGCTTATAGAAGTCGTGAGCAATAGCCCGGCCGCCATAGCTCTCTTTATTTAAGATAAGGTTTTGATTCAGGTATGTACCCTGTTGCTCCGTAGAAACCCCGAAGCTGAAGTAATCTTTAGAGGTATAAACCTGAGAGATAAGATAATTGGTAAGTGCATCGAGGGCACCGGCAATACGACCTTCAGGAGTTGAAGCAATGTACTGGCAATGCGCTACTAGGGCAGTCTCATATATTAGAATAGCTGCCAGCATTTTATCAGCCTGGGTTGCTGCGTATAATTTGATGTTGTCAGGAAAACGGGACGCAAGCAGCCTTATATCGGAGACTGTATGAGCAGGGCTGGTGTTATATTTCTGCTGCAGTAATTCATTTTGTATGGTTATAAATTCCTCAAAGTTCTGACTCAGGCCAAACTGTATACGCTGCTGTGAGGCTTGGTTTAATTTACGTTTGCGGAGTGTATTGTAAGGCAGGCGGTCCCGGAGTGAAATAACCGTATTCAGATCCCGGCGGTAAAGCAGAGCGTCATTTCTGAAAATGGCATACAAATCCTCTTCGGCTGGGTGTCGGTGGTAAATGTGCGGTACAGTTTTATAGTTTATAGTTTCAAAGCCTTGCTGTTTATAGTATAGCATCATCGCATCAAAAACATCCAGCATCAGTTGTGCTTTCATACCTGCACCGCTAACTATACCACCATAACTCAGCCCGCCATGCGACTGCACTTCTGTACCAGCTACATTTGCCGGCAGAAGTGCCACCAGTTTCCCTTTCCTATAAAACAAAAGCGAATGATCTTCGAACCTGTCAGCGTGATATTCCATATAGTCGCGCTGCAACAAAAAAGTGCCGTTTTTAGAAGTTGCCACAAAAGCATCCCAGGCATCTTTATAGTTGGCGCTATACTTTACAACTTCCACTGACCAGTGATTAAGGGGATTTTACTGATTTATTATGATTTCTATCTGAACTATAGCTTAATGGGCATCGTGACTTCAACTCTCTAACTCCTAAACTCTTTTACTCACAAGCTCCTTAACTATAGCCTACCTGTTCAGCACAATCCGAAACGTAGTGCCTTTACCCACCTCAGACGACTTAACATAGAGCCTGCCGCGGTGGTAGTTATCGATAATGCGTTTGGCGAGTGCCAGGCCTAAACCCCAGCCCCGTTTTTTAGTTGTATAACCAGGCAGAAAGACCGAGTCTACTTTACTTTTAGGGATGCCCTTGCCGGTGTCTGTAATATCAATAGCAATGTTGCTTTTGCCGAGTAACAGTAGCTTTAGGGTTAAACTCCCTCTTCCTTCCATGGCATCCACAGCATTCTTGCAGATGTTCTCAATTACCCAATCAAAAAGCGGCACATTGATCTTTGCGGTAATATCTGGCGAAAATGTAGAAACAACCTCCATCTCCACTTTCCGCGAAATCCTGTTCTGCAGATAGTTAATCGCGTTCTGTGTTACCTGGTAAATATTTTCGTCGCGGAGCAGCGGCACTGAGCCAATGTTCGAGAAGCGCTCGGTAATAACTTCCAGCCTTCTTATATCTTTCCATAGTTCGGCAACTATAGGTTCGTTCTCAAACTTTGGGCTAACCTTCATGTACTCATACCATGCCATCAGCGACGATAACGGCGTGCCCAGTTGGTGTGCAGTTTCTTTTGCAAGTCCAACCCAAACCCTGTTCTGCTCTGCCTTACGCGAATAACTAAATGCAAAGTAAGCCATCAGCGCAAAGCAGGCAATCACCATCAGCTGCACATACGGGTAGTAACGCAGCTGAGAAAGCAGGTCTGAGTCTTTATAAAAAACATAATTAACCGAGCCTTCTGCCCAGGGCACAACTATAGGTGCATGCTGGGCTTTCATTTTTTTGATCTGCCGCTGGAGCAGCTCATTTACCTTTGCAGGATCATCTGCAATGTTTTCCGGTATATCAATGTTTTTAGAGTCGAGGATGTTCTCTTTTTCGTCAGTAAGTATAACGGGCACGGTTGTGTTGGCCGAAAGGATTTCTTCTTCTATAAAGACAATGTTGTCGTCGGAAGGAGCACTGATCATGTAGCGCAGCCCTTTGGCGTATAGTTGCACCAGCTCCTGCTCCCGCTCAGATAACTTACTTACCAGAATATTGGTATATGTTATAGTTGCTGCCCCTATTATGAGCGCTATTATTACAACTATAAACTTTATTCTGTTTTTCTGAGAATAGATGGGTATCATGCAGGAAACACGAAAATTATATGAATTTATTATAAATTAAATAATAAGGGCAAGTAAGTTTTATTTTTGGTAAATCAAACTGTAAATTTGCGTTTTAGTATTTCTACAGCCACTATGCTACAGAATTTTAAAGCAATCAGCCTGTCTTATAAGAAAGCGCCGCTGGATATCAGGGAACTGATTGCCTTAGATGAAAACTCATGCAGACAATTCCTTCAGACGCTCAAGGACTTTATCCAGGCGACTGATATACTGGTCCTTTCTACCTGCAACCGCACCGAAGTTTATTATAACTCCGATACCGACTTTAGCCAGGAGATTGTAAAGCTACTTGGCATTACAAAAGGTATCAACAACATATCCAGCTATTTCGATTATTTCACCATCCTGAACGAGCACAACGATGCGGTACAGCATTTGTTTGATGTTTCGATGGGTTTGGAGTCGCAGGTAGTTGGCGATATGCAGATATCTAACCAGGCAAAACAGGCGTACCAGTGGTCTGCAGATAACGATACGGCCGGCCCGTTCCTGCATCGCCTGATGCACACCATCTTCTTCACCAACAAGCGCGTAGTACAGGAAACTTCCTTCCGTGATGGCGCTGCATCTACTTCGTATGCCGCTGTAGAGTTAATAGAAGAACTGACTGCTGATATATCTGACCCGAAGATTTTAGTTGTTGGCTTAGGCGAAATTGGCGCCGATGTGTGCCGCAACCTGAAAGACAGCAGTTTTACCGACGTTAAAATTACCAACCGCACCCTTACCAAGGCACAGCACCTGGCCGAAGAGTGTAACATGCAGGTACTTCCATTTGAAGATATAGTGCAGGGATTGAAGGAAGCTGATGTGATCATCTCTTCGGTTGCCCGCGAAACCCCATTCTTCACAAAAGAAATGATCAAGCGCCTGGACACGCTAACGTTCAAGTTCTTTATCGACCTGTCGGTGCCGCGCAGTGTGGAGTCTGATGTGGAAACTATACCGGGTGTGTTGCTCTATAACATAGATACCATCCAGAACAAAGCATCTGAAGCACTGCAGCAGCGTATCAATTCAATACCTAAAGTTAAAGCGATCATTGCGGAGTCTATCGAGCAGTTCAACGACTGGTCGAAAGAGATGGTAGTGTCGCCAACTATAAATAAACTGAAGAATGCACTCGAAAGTATTCGCCAGGAAGAAATAGCGCGTTACGTTAAAAAGCTGAACCCTGATGAAGTAAAGCACATAGATAACATTACAAAATCTATGATGCAGAAGATAATTAAGTTGCCGGTATTGCAGTTAAAAGCTGCCTGTAAGCGTGGCGAGGCCGAAACACTTATCGATCTACTGAACGACCTTTTCAACCTCGAAAATCAATCTGAAGAGATTCAATTATAAGACTATATAAATAAGTGAATAGCTTATTTTTTTTAGTGAATGAAAAAGACCAAAGGCTCCCGTTAGCTTACTAAAAGCAAAAACGGAAGCCTTTGGTCTTTTCAGATCAAACTGACTTAACAGAATGTAGAGGTATTAGATATCAATACAGCACTCTTCCAGACAATCAATTACATCAATAAGCTTAGGGATCGAAAGCGAGTAATAGATCTTTGTGCCAACTTTAAACGAGGAGAGCACACCTTTATCCTTTAACGTGATCAGGTGCTGACTAGCTATTGCCTGGGGCAGGTTCAGATACTTATATATCTCAGTTACAGTCATTTTCTCCTCCTTACCCAGCAGGTCGACTATAGCCAGTCTTTTAGGGTGAGCCAATACTTTTAGCATGGCAGCCGCCTTATCTATCTTCTTTGATTCAATTCGAGATAACAAACTTTTCATAATTTAAAATTATACCTAACAGTTTCTACATTATTTTACATCCTATTCATAATAAGATATATACGAGGCTTACGTTATTTGGCTGAAGTCTTTACCAGCATTTTTTTAACTTCGCCACATGGATACCTATCACGTGATCGGCTTAATGTCAGGCACCTCTCTGGATGGCCTGGACATTGCATATTGTAGACTTACGTATAAAAATAAAAATTGGATATATAATATACTTAATGCTGAAACATCAGCGTACAGCCCCTATCTCATTGACTCTCTCCGTGGTGCCGAGACGGCAGGCGCACAGGAACTGGTTGCGCTTGACCATAGTTTCGGGAAATATATGGGCGAACAGGTACAGCAATTTATAGCTCGCCATAACCTGCGTCCTGATTTTGTAGCATCGCACGGCCACACCGTCTTTCACCAGCCGAACAAACACATTTCGTTACAGATAGGCCATGGCGCTTACCTGGCTGCGCACGCCAAACTGCCTGTAGTCTGCGATTTCCGGACGCTGGATATTGCCTTGGGCGGACAAGGGGCTCCGTTGGTTCCTATCGGCGATGAGCTGCTTTTCCCGGACTACGATTATTGCCTGAACCTGGGCGGTATCTCCAACATCTCTTTTAACCGCAGCGGGCAGCGCATTGCGTATGATATATCGGCCTGCAATATGTTGCTGAACACACTAGCCAACGAGGCCGGCCTGAACTATGATAAAGATGGCAAGCTGGGCCGGTCCGGAAAACTGGATGCACAACTTCTGGAAAAACTTAACGCTCCTTCTTACTTTAGTCAGCCCTACCCAAAATCCCTGGGTAAAGAATGGGCACTGCAAAACAGCCTGCAAACTATAGCTAACAGCCCGGCAACTATAGCTGACAAACTGCATACTACCTGCCACCACATTGCCCAGCAAATAGCCAACGCTTTACAGCCTGCCAACTATAAACAGCGACTATTAGCTACAGGCGGTGGTGCTTTTAACTTATACTTAATGGAACTGCTGCAACAATATGCCGGCGAAAACTATAGCATAGAAGTGCCTTCTCCTGAGATCGTATCTTTTAAGGAAGCACTGGTGTTCGCTTTTTTAGGAACGCTGCGCTGGCGCAACGAAACCAACAGTTTACAAACCGTAACCGGAGCCAGCCGCAACAGTGTGGGCGGCGCCATTTATAGGGGTAACCTGTACGCTCTATACTTATTTTGTACCTTTGCATCACAACCCGAATAACATACATCAACATGAAAGACCTGCTTGCGAAATTCGAGAATAAAAGACCCGAAATAGTTTTTGAATGGAAAGATGCTGAAACCGAAGCCGAAGGCTGGGTAGTTATAAACTCGCTGCGTGGCGGTGCTGCCGGTGGTGGTACCCGTATGCGCAAAGGCCTGGATAAGCGTGAAGTTGAATCGCTGGCGAAAACCATGGAAGTTAAGTTTACAGTTTCCGGTCCGGCTATAGGTGGTGCAAAATCAGGCATTAACTTCGACCCTGCCGACCCACGCAAACGTGGCGTTTTGGAGCGCTGGTACAAAGCTGTTATTCCGCTGCTAAAAAGTTACTATGGTACCGGCGGCGACCTGAATGTGGATGAGATACACGAAGTAATTCCGATAACAGAAGACTATGGTTTATGGCACCCGCAGGAAGGTGTAGTTAACGGCCACTTTCATGCTACCGAACCTCAGAAAATAAACAAGATAGGCCAGCTGCGCCAGGGTGTGATCAAGGTTATCGAAGACCCGAACTATACGCCTTCTGCAGCCCGCAAGTATACTATAGCCGACATGATAACCGGGTATGGTGTGGCCGAAGCTGTGCGCCATTACTATAACATCTGGGGCGGCCAGTTTGAGGGCAAGCGTGCTATTATACAAGGCTGGGGCAATGTGGGTGCTGCAGCAGCTTATTACCTGGCATCCAAAGGCGCAACTATAGTTGGTATCATCGACAGAGCAGGCGGACTGATAAAACCGGAAGGCTATAGTTTTGAAGAGATAAAGGAACTGTTCTTTAAGCGTGAGGGCAATGCGTTACGTGCCGAGAACATGCTTTCTTTTGAAGAGGTGAATAACCGAATCTGGTCTGCCGGCGCTGAAATATTTATACCGGCAGCCGCATCGCGCCTTGTTACCAAAGACCAGCTACAGCAAATGATCAGCAGCGGACTGGAAGTGATTTCATGCGGAGCCAACGTACCGTTCCAGGATCCCGAAATATTCTTTGGGCCAACCGGCGAGTTTGCCGACCAGAACATAGCCGTTGTACCTGATTTTATTGCCAACTGCGGCATGGCACGCGTGTTTGCTTATTTAATGGAGAGCAAAGTAGAAATTACTGATGAGGCCATCTTCTCTGACATCTCTAAAACGATAGCCCGCGCACTTGAGAAAACACATGCTAAAAGAGCAGCAACAACAGAGATCGCTAAAACATCTTTCGAAATTGCTTTAAGCCAGTTATTATAATATGGATCTAACCTCCTGGAGAGAAATACTACAATACGAGTTCCTGGGTAACAGCGTCACCAATTACCTGTGGTTTGTGGGCATCCTGCTGTTTGGCTTCATCTTTAAAACGATGTTGTCTAAGCTGGTATCTACTGTTTTATATAAACTTGTAAAGCGTTTCTGGCACGAAGACAACCTGCCTGCTTTCAGAAGATTACTGATTCAGCCGCTGGAGGTTGTGCTCTTCCTGGTGTTCCTGTATTTTGCGTTCCAGGTGCTCGACTACCCCATGGATCCAAGTGAGATCCGGAAAGGCGATCCGTTCCTGAAGACGTTCTTTTTCCGGACGTACCAGGTCTTTGTTATAGTTGCGCTTACGTGGGTGGTTTTGCGCCTGGTGGATTTTACAGGCCTTATCTTCCAGCACCGCACGGCACGTACGGCATCTAAAATGGACGACCAGCTGGTGCCGTTCTTTAAAGATTTCTCTAAAGTCATGGTCGTGATATTTTCTATCATGGTGATGCTGGGAACGGTGTTTGGCGTTAACGTGGCTGGTTTGGTTGCTGGCCTGGGAGTGGGTGGTCTGGCTATTGCTTTTGCGGCAAAAGAGAGCTTAGAGAACCTGTTGGCGTCCTTCACTATTTTCCTCGATCACCCGTTTGTTGTCGGCGACCTGGTTGAAGTTGGCGGCATAACCGGAACTATAGAAAAGATCGGCTTCAGGAGTACACGTATCCGTACGCTGGAAAAATCGTTTGTGACAGTGCCTAATAAAAGCATGATCGATAAGCCGTTGAATAACCTTACGCTGCGCACTTTCAGGAGAGTACAGTTCGAGATTCCGCTTACATTCGATACCACAGCGGCACAGATACGAGCTATAGTTACGGAACTACAGCAATACATCAACAATCATCCGCAAGCGAGTCAGGACGGCATCGTACGTTTCCAGACTATAGGTCCGGCTTCCAAAAATATTATGGTACTGTACTTTGTAGAGTCGATGGACTGGACGGAGTATGTAGACATTAAAGAGGAAATGATCTATAAAGTAACCGAGGTAGTGGAACGGCATGGCGCGCAGTATGCTCCAACCCAAAGCGTTTTTATGCAGGCAACTGGGCAAGCTGGTAACCCTGCGGGCAAGGCTGCAGTTGTGAGGAACGGCACCACAGACTTTGAGTAACTATAAATAAAAAAGCCGGAGAAGCTCCGGCTTTTTTTTCACCCTTATATCTTTTGTCTGTCCTACGTCAGACGTTACAGGCTCCGCAGTTCAATAGAACCATATCAGGAACCTATCTTTAAATAAAACCTTATCCCTACAAAACCACATCCCCCTCAGGAATTGTAGTTTTGATCTACTTAACGCACCACCAACCCCTTAGTTACAATTTATTTATAATTTTTTCGTTATACCCGCTTTATCTATATGTAAACGCACCTAAATTATATGCAAACATAAAATAGAATTTTTACAATATAGAAACATCTGATTTAAGCTATTTCTTCAAATGAGGTTATTTTAAAAACAGGCAATTTTGGCAGGCACTCACAAACATCCTGTGTTATGTTTTGGGATAGGAACTATAAACCTTGGGCAGCTGCAAACTATATAACTCGCTAGTAGCATGCCTGTTGAGAAGGCAAACTATAGTTTAATTGAAATCGAAGTACTCTCCTTCTTCCAACTCTACGGTCTTCTCTTTTTTAACAGGTTTTTTACCTTTCAGTATCTGCTTTATTTCCTGGCCTTCCTGCTTCAGGTCGTCTTTGATTTTAGCACGAACGCGGTCATCATCATAAGCCAGCTTAAAGTTGTTCTCTTTGCCTTTCAGCGTCAGGAAAAGCATGCTGTTACCTGCATTTGGGTCTTCGGCAACTACACCAAACATGGCATCTTTATCAGGGCGGCGCTTCTGGAACAGGGGCATCTTAATTTTATAGTCCATGTCCTGGTCAAAAGTATGTGTACCTGATATGGAAACAGAAGGCAGCGGCGACAGGCTGGTGCGGATATCCATCTCCGGAATATAAATGGTGCGCTCCTGGATATAAAAGTTATTGTGTAGCTCCGAGAATCGCATATTGGCCAGTTCTGAGCGCTTCACAAACGCTGACATCTTTTGCATGGGCGCAAAGTCTATGAGCTGCCCGTTGCGCACCGTAGCTTCTATTTCAGCCTGCAACAGGTTGGTCTTGGGGTTAAGCTGGCTGTCGAGGTATATATCGGAAATAATATTTGCCGTGAGGGTGCCTCTCAGATTTCGGTCGAGGATAAAATCCTGGTTAAAATTCTCAAACACATAGAAAAGGCTGTCTACGCTCAGATTGTTGATTTTACTGGCGGTGCTGACTTTTATATGGTTTCGCTGCCGGGCATCTATACTCCCCCGCACAGCAAAGTTACCGCCCAGCGTATTAACAGAAATGTTAGGAGTCGTGATCACCTGGTTTTTGAGCGTTACCTCACCTTTTATATTCTCGCCTTTAAACCTCCGGAACTGCATCTTTTTAACAGTTGCTCCCAGGTTAAACGCAATGTTCGGCGATACTTCCAGGCGATAACCGGAGTCACCTTTACGGGCATTGGCTGGCGTATTCTGTTTCTCGCTCAGCAGCTGGTCAAAATTCAGGTAATTGCTACTGAAGTCGGCATCTACAAACAAACGTTGGTTATCGAGCAGCAGCCAGGCCATTACGTTATTAAACATCCCGTTCAGCACGAAATCAGATTCGCCCAGTTTGCCTTTAAAATCAGACACGGCCACATCGTTGTGCTTAAATATAAAGTTGCCGTTCATGCCGTTTACAGGCAGCGGAAGGTCGCTAAGGTTAAGGCTAACGTTGTGCAGCGTAATATCTCCGGATGTGTTAACAGTGCTGTTTCCTGGCCTTGCTTTAAACTCATTAAAGTTACCCGAGAACGCGATCTTTACATCGGCCAGCCCACTGCCGCTGCGCACCTGCTCCAGTTGCAGTAATCCCAGCACATAAGCCACATCTACCATCCCGCTAAGGTCGAAAGCTATAGTTGGGTTTTTGAAGTTTTTGTAAGATACATTGCCCGAAAATGGCCGGTTGTTTAGCGACCCTTTCAGGTTTTTAAGTGTAAGCGCTGATGTGGATGCGTTCTGGTTACTGCCGTTGGTGAAGCTGCCCTCAAAGCTTAATTTCTCTACACGCTGCTTTACATCCGGATGATAGAAGGTAGCATTGCGGCAACCAAAGCTGAATGCGATCTCAGGGTTGTGCTTAGATGATGCCTCCCCTTTTACAGTTCCGCTGAAATAGACGTCACCATCCGAGCGGTATTGGTTAAACTCTTTGGTTATATGCTGCGGCAGCAACGACAACATCGACTGTATACTCGTATTCTTTCCTTTTAATGTCAGGTTAAGGTTGGTAGCTCCGGCAAAATCTATAGTTCCGGCTACTTCATAAGCAGCATTCTCTACGTTTATTACCGATGGTTGCAGCGCTATTGTTCGCTTCAGCCTGTCTATCTGCAGTGCGGTATTTAACGTTACGCGTTTGCCTTTAAAATATTCGCCGGAGCCTACTTTTATAGTGTTTATAGTTGCATCGCCTTCCGCTTCTATACCTATGGTTTCCGTGGAGATAGCTAAGGCGGCCTGTAGCTGGTGTGCGTCTACTTCGTAAGCCTGGTTAAGCTTAAGATCGGTATAGTGTATGGCAACGCGGTTAAAGTCTATCTGCTCCAGATTAAAAGCGAAGCCACCGTCTTCAGTTGCTGTCGTATCTGTTTTAATAATATCATAGTTCACGCTGCCATCCTGTAGCACTCTCACATAAACAGCACCATCCTCCAGGTATAGTTCTTTCACGTTGTACTTGCCACGCAATACATCCCAGATACTGAAAGTAAAGTATAGTTTGTTTAGCCTTGCCAGCGATATATCACTATCCGGCACACCCTCCACTACATTTACCTTATCCAGCGACACAGCTACCTGCGGAAATTTATCGAACAGCGAAAGCGAGATCTTCTCTACCTCCACCTTTGTTTTAATGTGCTTGTTAGCTTCTGTAACAAAAAGCGTAATGATCTTATCCTGATATACATACACTAAGGTAAAGGCTATACCCATAACAGCAACTACAGAAACAGCTGCATAAAATAGCACTTTTTTAACAAGACCTTTTTGCTTCAAGAGAATTATCAGATTTTAAGCATCTTACAAAAGATAAAGGTACAGTAGTAATCACAGGCGAACAATAGGTACTATAGTTCAGAAAAAAAATTGTTAAATTTTTTTTCAAATGTTTTGCAGTTACAAAAAAAGCCCCCATATTTGCATCATCAAACGGGGACAACAGGTCCTCAGAGACACAAACGGGGTGTTAGCTCAGCTGGTTCAGAGCACCTGCCTTACAAGCAGGGGGTCACTGGTTCGAATCCAGTACGCCCCACAAAGGACAACTCAAAAAGTTGTCCTTTTTTTATGTCTATACTTTTCCGAATATCCCTACCCCATCCTTACTGTTATAATTTAACGCCTACTGGCAAGCATTAGTATAATACCTTGATTCACATTTGCTTGCAAAACAGAGCGTCTTTTAAGGCTGGGCGTTTTGCCCTGTCCCAGCCCTCCCTTCCCAATCAGGTTCCTACCTCCGGACAGGAGTGGGAGTTTTGTCTGAATCAGGATTTACAGGATTAATGGATAGACAAGATTAAGGCCTGGCAGCGTGCGCAGCTCCTGCTAATATCTTGGTTATATGTGATATCCAACTGCCCCTCAGGGCTACGCTCGCTACCTTCGGAATCCCTTTCCGGTAGTCCAAGGCGGGGAGGTTTTGGCTTTTGCTATAGTTGTAAGCTATAGTTTTATAGTTGGCGTTTTACCCCTTCCCAGCCTTCCCCTAAAAACAGGGGAAGGAGCTTTACAGCCTTTGCTATAGTTGAGGTTATCGTTTTATAGTTGTAGTTTTAACCCACCCCTGCCCCTCCCGAGAGGGGAATTGCGGCTGTTGCTATAGTTTAGCTATAGTTCTATAGTTACAGACCAGGATCGGACAGGTCGCGACCTGTCCCTACGGAACTATAGCCACGATAAGGCGATACAACTATAGCCGCTCTGATCAACTATAGTTTTACTATCGAACTGATCTCAGTCTTTGGGTTGAGCGCCTTTGCTTTGTTGCGGTGCCGTCAGGCAACACGAGCAGAGCGAGGGTAGCAAGAAAGCAGCAGCGCGATGCCCGAAGACGAGGCCTCCCGGCCGTGAGGGAGCCAAAGAAACTATAAAACTATAGGCTAGTAGAGCTCCCAGGATTAGAAGTAACTATAGAAGAAAGGCTTGGTTCAGGTTGCAACTATAGCTCACTATAGAACACAGATTTCTCACAGCTGTTCGAAATGACAAAGAAGAACTACAGGACATAAAAGATCCCTCGGCTAAAAGCCTGAAATGACAATAGAAAGTGTAAAACCACAGCCCAGCCGCCAGTTGAAACCTTGTATGCTTTCAAGACTATAGTTTAGCTACAATTCTTGGCTATCCTTTAAAATAACAGAGAAGTGAAAGTAATTGGAAAAATCAAAGCAAGTACACTATAGCTCTCGCACTATGCTTTAGTTAAGAACTGCTCATGCAGTTTCAACACTTGCGGAATAAGAAGCTGTTTATCGTCGTTGTAGACGATGTGCTGGGCGCGCGCCATCTTCTCTTCTTCCTTCAGCTGCTTGCCTATTATGGCTTCTATATCCTGTTGCGTACGGTGGGTATCGCGTTGCAGCAAGCGCTTAATACGTATATCCATAGGAGCAAATACAGCTATGATCTCATCCATCTGCCGCCATGCTTCTGACTCGTACATCAGAGCCGCTTCTTTAACTATATATGGAGCTCCACTATTTGCTGCTACCCAATCGGTAAAATCTTTGGCAACATGCGGGTGTACAATACTATTGAGTAAGGCAAGTTTTCCAGGATCGTGAAAGGCGCTTTTAGCGAGATAGGCTCTGTTCAGCTCACCATCTATTGTGTAGCTTTCCATACCAAATGCTTCGGTTAGCTCCTGCTTCAGGGCCTCATCATAATGCATTACCCATTTGGCGCGTGTGTCGGCATCATAAACCGGGATTCCCAGCAACGCAAACATGTGACAAACTACTGATTTACCTACCCCTATGCCGCCGGTTATACCAATCTTTAACATGCTTACTTTTGCAGGAATACTTTTACGCGATGCGGCGACAGCGTTACTTTGCGTACACCAACCGGCTTTTGCACAAGTTCAGGTACTATAGTAGAATCCTGAGGATTAAAGTTAGCGAAGTTAAGCACGGCCTTAAACGATTCGCGGTTAAGCAGTGCAACAGAGTCTTCAAAAAGCTGATAACGCACTATAACCGTGGCAGGCTGCAGCAGTACATTCCTCCTTTCAGGCACATTTACCAGTTCAGGCAAAAGCTGACGTTCTTCCTGCACCAGGTTCTTAATGTTTATAGTTGCTACTGTTTCCTCCATGTTTGCCTTCACCAAGTCCTGGTTTTTATAGCTTACAGGCGCTTCTGCTTTTACAGAGGCTCTCAGATTGGCACTCGGCAAACGTACCAGAAAAGGGCTTGGAATTTTATTAACTATAGTTGACGGGCCAACAAAGGTAACAGAATCAGGAGAGAGCTTTACAGGACCAGCTACTTCAAATCCATCAGCTGCCAGTTTTTGTTTTGGATCCAGCTGCAGGGGAATGGTACGGCTTATCTTTGAATCGAAAACAAACGACAGCGTATCGGTTACCACAAAGTTAAGTTGCAGGCCATCCATAGCATTTACCAGCGCAGGACGTAGCGCGGAACCTAACAAATAATTATTACGGGGAAGATTACGGATATAGATCTCTGCCGGCTGCACTTCCAGGCGAAGAGCCTTACGCAGGAGTTTCCATCCTTTGGCAGTTACGTTAACAAGCACTTCTTCGGGCAGCGGCTTTACCGGCACCAATTGTTTCTCGTTATAAATAAACCTGACCGGGTAAGTTGTCTGAGTGGAGTAGCTTTTGTTTAGGGCATTAAGCATCCAGAAAGTAGAAGCCGCCACAAAACAAAGCAGCACTACTCGCCAGTACTGCTTTGTTTGCGGCCTGAATGGCTTCATAAACCATACTACTATATTTTTTACTGCTCCAAAAGGCAATGGCTGCTAGCTATTTGGTTGCTGATTTAACTTGGCGGTAGCTTCCGTTGAGATAGCAGATTTATCGAATGTAAGGCGAACACCTTTATCTACCTCTACTACTACGGTATCATCTTCCACGGCAACCAGTTTGCCATGCAGTCCGCCAATGGTTACTACAAACATCCCCTTGGTTAACTCTTCACGGAATTTCTTCTGGTCTTTCGCTTTTTTCTGCTGCGGGCGGATCATGAAGAAGTAAAATACAAGGATGATGGCCCCAAACATTAACAACTGAGGCATTAAGCCTCCGTCTTGTCCGGCCTGTAAAAGTATGGTCTGCATATTATGTTATAAGGATCGTATTAGTTTCTTTTTACCGGGCCTTCAGCACCTGCTGTTGGTATAGTGCTGGCCTCTACTGTACCTTTTAAGGATACCTGCGTAATGTTAGGCTCTGTGTTGGCACGTATAGTTACCATTGGTGCCTGCTGGCCGTATTTGCCAGTACTGTTAAACTGCACTTTTATCTCGCCTGTTTTACCTGGAGCTACCGGCGTTTTTGGCCACTCAGGCACGGTACAGCCGCAAGATGCCGAAGCATTCTCGATAATAAGCGGCTCTTTGCCTGTGTTGGTAAAGGTAAAGGTATGGTTTACTACTTCGCCCTGCTTTACAGTACCAAAATCATAAACCGTTTCTTTAAACGTCATTGCCGGCGCGTTTGGATTAGCTGCTGCTGTAGTGGCAGTCGTTGGCTCGGTAGTGGCAATGTTCGGGTTGTCCACAGTAGTTTCGGTTGCCGGAGCAGTAGTTGCTACATCGTTACCTGTTGTTGCTTCTGCGTCAGTAGCAGTGTTTTCGTTGCAGCTGGTAGCCATCAGTGCCACAGCCATTGCAAAAGTATAGATCAGATTCTTTTTCATACTATAATAACGTCTGATTAATAAGTTATAGTTTAGAGATGATATTCCGGGCGAATTCCATAGTTGTGGCTTTGCCACCCAGGTCGCCGGTGCATTCTTCTTTATTGGCCAGTGTCGCATCCAGAGCTGCTTCTATTTTATAAGCCTGCTCTTTCAGGTCAATGTGGTGCAGCATCATAATAGCCGAACGAAGCAGAGCTGTCGGGTTAGCTATTCCTTTGCCTGCAATATCCGGCGCTGAGCCGTGTACCGCTTCAAAAATGGCCATATCATCGCCAATATTGGCACCTGAAACTACACCAAGGCCACCTACTAAACCGGCACACAGGTCTGACAGTATATCGCCAAATAAGTTAGTAGTTACAAGAACGTCAAACTGCTCTGGTTTTACAACCAGCTGCATACACATGTTGTCAATGATCTTGTCATCAGCCTGTATATGCGGGTATTGTTTGGCAACATCGTTAAATACGCCAAGGAACAAAGCACCGGCACTTTTCAGGATGTTGGCTTTATGAACAGCTGTTACTTTTTTGCAGCCATGCTTATCGGCATAGGCAAACGCCGCCTTTATTATCTTTTCGCAACCTAAACGTGTAATGCGGGCCACGGAATCAGATATCTGCAGGCGCTCATCAAACATCTCCAGTCCAGAGTATAAGCCTTCGGTATTCTCACGGAACAACACCAGGTTTACATTCTCGAACCTGGTTACAAGTCCTTTTGTAGTTTTAGCCGGTCTTACGTTCGAGTATAAGTCAAACTTCTGGCGCAGCTGCACATTTACACTTTTAAAACCTTTGCCAACCGGAGTCGTGATCGGACCTTTAAGTGCTACTTTATTTTTTTCTAAAGAGGCGATCAGTGTCGCCGGTATCAGCTCCCCGATAGCATCAAAAGTGGTTTGTCCGGCATTCTCTTCTTCCCAGGTTACAGGTACATTGGCTGCAGCAAAAACAGCTTTTACAGCTTCTGTGATTTCCGGGCCTATTCCATCACCAGGAATAAGTGTGATTTGTCTCATATCTATATTTCTTTCCGGCTATTAATTTCGTTTATCAGTGAGTCTACATCTCCAAGCAATTTTTCTGCTTTGCTTTTTGCATCCTGTATTACGCGCTGTCCTTCGGTTCTTGCACTGGTTGGCAGGTTATCGCCTTTGGCAACAAGCTGCTCCAGCAAATCAGAAAGTGTATCGCGGTATTTCTCTAAACGGTAGCTAAGCCAGCTGCGTGTTTCCTGGCCCTTTTCAGGAGCGAACAAAATGCCCGCTGCTGCGCCTACTGCTGCGCCAGATGCAAAAGCCAATATGGCGGTTGTCTTCTTACCCATAGTTGTATATGCTAATATATCGGATTCTATTTATTTACTCTCCTTACGGCATTTCAGGCTAAATGGTAGCCCGGGCATTAAACTTATTTATTATCAATAAGTCCGCGGCCCGATTTGCGTATTTCGCCTTTGCTTACAAGCTCCTGAGCCATTTTATCAAGCACACCGTTTATAAACTGCTTACTCTTTGGCGTACTATAGATCTTTGATATTTCGATGTACTCGTTAATGGTTACCTTAACAGGTATGCTGCGGAAGATGTACATTTCGCTGAGTGCCATCTTAAGTATGATCTTGTCAAGAAGTGCTACGCGCTCTACATCCCAGTTCTGCACACTGGCCGAGATCATAGCTTCATACTTCTCGTTTTCCTGCAAGGTTTGCTCATAAAGCTCTTCGAAGAATGCCTTATCGTCTTCCCAGTTTGGCGACAGGTCCAGCAGCTTTACATCTTCTGCATTGCCTTCGGCTTCTTCGCCAAGCATTTTAATGGTTTTGTTTACCAGGCTCTTCACGATGGCTTTGTTCTCAGCCCAGTTCAGATCCTGCTCTTCAAACAAAGATTGTAAAGTTTTTTCTTTAAAGATAATGTTTTTGTAAATATGTTTTACCAGCTCAAAGTCGTCAGAAAGCGACGGCGACGGGTTTTGCAGGTACGCCAGGAACACTTCATCCTGCTTGATTACGGCTCTGTAAACCTGTGCTATTTCACTAACATCGGAACCCCAGCTAATGTTGCGACGAATGATGTGCTGCTGGTAAGATTTGTTGTTCAGGATGCGCTGCACAAGCTGGTTGCGCAGGAATTGTTTTACGTCCGGACCTTTAGCCTCTGTAAAGCGTTTGCTTCTTTTTTCTTCCTCCTCTTTTACCAGGTCTGTCAGTACGCCCATTAGCTGCAGGTTTGCAAGGTAGTGGTCGTAGATGCGCTCAACGGCAATCAGCATCTGGTCGTGGTAATAACGGCGGTCTTTTTTGCTTTGGTTCTGGTAAGATACAATAGCCCTGTTTACCGCATTCACTATTTGTTTGTCTGCATCTTCTGCATCGAACTGGCGCTTCTCATACCACTCTTTAAAAAGCAGCGTTGCGATCTGCTTTTGTCCTTCGAGCAGTTTCCTGTCCTGCACTTCCATCGCGTTAAGATCTGGTGCAAACTCTTCTCCTATCTGGTCCAGTGCCAGCAAATAGTCAGAACCTTCGGCCTGCATATATGCATAAATTGCCTGCATGGCTTTAATTCGTAGTGTTCTGCGGTTAAGCATAATTAATTGTATAAAGAACGTGTTGTGACTGTAAATTTATAGTTGCCTGGCAGGCAAGGTTTGTAACTATACGCATACTGCAAAGCAAGTAGCCTATAACACAATTTGGTATGGTGTATTTAAAGTAAAAGTGCCACAATTACTGCAGCACTTTTACTTTATTTATAGTTGTTGCTAAGCTATGCTTAGTAAGTTGAATGAACTTTGCCAATGCTCTGGATACGCTGTTCAGCCAGTTTGGTAGCTGCAAGCTGCGTATGGATTCCTTCTTTCTCAGCTAGTTCAAAAATATCCAATGTATATCCGTAGATGCGCTCTGTCTGACCATAAGCGCTTTCGCGGTTGTAGCCCTGTAGCTCAGAGTAAACGTTGATCAGGCCACCAGCATTGATAAGGAAGTCTGGTGCATAGTAAATGCCACGCTCGATAAGTGCTGGTCCGTGAACCGACTCATCTTTCAGCTGGTTGTTTGCGCTACCCGCAATTATCTGGCACTTAAGTCTGGCAAGTGTGCTGTCGTTTATAGTTGCACCCAATGCGCATGGCGAGTAGATATCCACATCAAGATCATAGATCTCATCCATGCCTACCACTTTAGCGCCATACTTGTTAGAGATCTCACGCAGACGGTCTTCATAGATATCGGTGATAAAGATCTGTGCATTTTCTTTTGCAAGCAGCTCTACCAGGTAACCACCTACGTGGCCAACACCCTGAACAGATATTTTCTTGCCTTCTAAAGAATCAGAACCATAAGCTTTTTTAGCAGCCGCTTTCATACCCATGTAGGTACCGTATGCAGTTACCGGAGAAGGGTCTCCGCTACCACCCATTGATTCTGGTAAACCAGCTACGTGATCTGTTTCCATCTTAATGTACTCCATATCTTTTGTAGTGGTTCCTACGTCTTCGGCAGTAATGTAAGCACCGTTCAGGTTCTTCACAAAACGACCATAACGACGCATTAACGCTTCAGATTTATCTTTTTTGGCATCGCCGATGATCACTGCTTTACCACCACCCAGGTTAAGACCAGAAATAGCAGCTTTGTAGGTCATACCTCTTGAAAGACGCAGCACATCGTTCAGCGCTTCTGCATCAGAAGCATAAGACCACATACGCGTACCACCCAAAGCAGGACCAAGTACCGTGTTGTGAATACCGATGATAGCCTTCAGGCCGGTCTCGTGGTCATGGCAGAAAACAACTTTCTCATGATTGTATTCTGAAATCTGACCGAAGATAGATGATGTGTCTTTCTTCAGTTCTACTTCTTTAATTTCGACCATTTATGAAATTGGTTTAGTGTTATTCTATCTTTGTGCCGGAGCGTGCCGCAAGCTACCCCCTTTTCGCGCTGCAAAATTAATTCTTTTTTGATTTATTCAATTTGTACTTTGCATATCATCGTAAAAGGCCTTAGGCTTTAATAACTTACCGTGAAATCTTTACGCTACTTAAATAAATACCTGCTCAAGTATAAATTCCGACTTTTCTGGGGTCTGGTTTTTATAATTATTTCCAACTTTTTCCAGATACTGCCAGCCCAGGTAGTGCGCTATGCCTTTAACCTGATTAAGGAAGGAATAAACCTGCACAACCTTTACGACGGAATGCAGCAGCAGGGTATGGTATATGAAATTTTCGCCCAGAGTATCCTGGTTTATGGGGTAGTTATATTGGTGATGGCGCTGTTGCGTGGCGTGTTTTTGTTTTTTATGCGGCAAACTATAATTGTCATGAGCCGCCTGGTAGAGAACGACCTGAAAAACGAAATTTACGAGCATTACCAAAGCCTGCCACTCAGCTTTTACCGCAAAAACAACACCGGCGACCTGATGTCGCGCATCTCAGAAGATGTAAGCCGCGTGCGCATGTACCTTGGCCCGGCCATTATGTACGGCCTTAACCTGGTGGTGCTGTTTATAATGGTAATACCATACATGCTATCGGTAAACGTGAAGCTGACCATGTATACCCTGATACCGCTGCCAATACTGGCCATCAGCATTTACTATGTGAATAACATCATCGAGCGAAAGTCTGATGAGATACAGCGCAGCCTTTCGGGTATTACCACCTTTGTGCAGGAAGCTTTTTCAGGTATCCGGGTACTGAAATCGTTTGTGCGGGAGGATGACTCTCATGCTAACTTTACAACTGCCAGCAATGTGTACAAAGACAAATCGCTGGACCTGAACTTTGTGAACTCGCTTTTCTTCCCGCTTATACTTTTCCTGGTTGGCCTCAGCACGATCATCACCATTTACATTGGCGGGCAGGAAGTAATAAACGGAACTATAACCACCGGTAACATTGCCGAGTTTATCATTTACGTGAACATGCTTACCTGGCCGGTTACGTCGCTTGGCTGGACGGCCAGTTTAGTGCAACGGGCCGCTGCCTCACAGGCACGAATCAACGAGTTTCTGCATACTAAAAACGACATTGTTTCCCGTGAAAATATCAGCAAAGAGATAACAGGCGATATCCGTTTCGAGAATGTCGATTTTATTTACCCGGACACTAACATCCACGCGCTCAAGCATGTGTCTTTCAACATCAGGCACGGCGAAACTCTTGCTGTAATTGGTAACACCGGTTCCGGTAAAAGCACGATTGCCACGCTGCTGCCGCGCATGTACGATGTAACGAGCGGTCGTATTCTGATAGATGGTGTAGATGTGCGCGACTATAATATCGAAAGCCTTCGCAGCCAGATCGGGTACGTGCCGCAGGATGTATTTCTTTTCTCCGACTCTATCCGGAATAATATTGGCTTTGGCTTACCAAGTATAACCGAAGAGCAAATGGTGCAGGCGGCCAAAGATGCAGATGTGTATGAGAATATCATGCGTTTCCCGGAGCAGTTCGACACAAAGCTGGGCGAACGCGGCATTACGTTATCGGGCGGGCAAAAGCAACGTGTATCTATAGCACGGGCGCTGGTGCGCGAGCCGCGCATCCTGATTCTCGATGATTCGCTTTCGGCGGTAGATACCAAAACGGAGAACGCTATCCTGAACAGCCTGCGCCGTATTATGGCTAACCGTACGTCTATCATCATTTCGCACAGAGTATCGTCAGTAAAACTGGCGGATAGGATTCTGGTGCTGGATGACGGGGAGATCATACAGCATGGTACCCACGATGAATTGATCAGGCAGCAAGGATTGTACAAGGAACTATACGAGCGCCAGCTGCAGACGGAAGAACTGGAGTAGCCTGAACCGGGATTAATAGTGATTTTTGGGATTAACAGGATCGGGTTATAGTTGTAGCTATAGTTCTATAGTTGGCGTTTTACCCCTTCCTCCGCTGGCGCGGGTTTGCAACCCGTGTCTAACTATAGGGTTGAGTTTGTAACTCAACTGGCCTGAAAGGACAGGAGTTGTCTGAATCGGGATTTACAGGATTAAAGGATTTTCAGGATCACTGATTTTGCTATAGTTAGCGCTATCTTTTCATCGTTGCTGTTTTACCCACCCCTGCCCCTCCCAAGAGGGGAATTTCGGCTGTTGCTATAGTTGGTTTTATCTTTCTATAGTTACTGTTTCAACACCCCTAATAAGCGTAGCTTGCAAATTTCGAACTCCCTGTTCTCGCTTGTCCTTAAGGGGACACTTCTGCTACTGTAATAGTGCTATAGTTCCTTTCGCTGTTTCGGACATCTGTGTCCGAAACCTGTCTGCTGCGGACTTCTTAATCCGCTTTTACCAGCTGCTTTTCACAAAGATGTTCAGAAGTTATAGTCTATAGTTACAGCTATCGTTTTTAATTTGGTGGCTATAGGTCAGAGGTCGCTGATCCACTTCCTTACCTGGTGTTCGGCCCCGCTCTGAGGCAACTATAAACCCTTCAAATCCATACCTTCAGCTGCCTGTTTTACGGGATATAACTATGCCATTATTGTATTGTCGGAATTTTTTAGAGCAGATTCTGTTATAGTTACGTATAGCATAATCACATTCACCACTAAACTTACTATATATGGCTATTGACCTACAGCAAATTGGCAAGAGATTCAGGTTTTACACGCACCTGAACGAGTTGGAAATGAGCGACCTGAAAGCGATGACAGGCAGCGACGAAGAAACGCTGAAGAACATCCTGAATGGCTGCAATATTCTGCTGGACGAGTTGGTCGCTATTGTAAAAAACTTCCCTGACCTGAATCCGCAATGGCTTATTTACGGTGAAGGCAGCATGTTTAAACCCAAAGGAGCGAACGGCGATTGCCACGATACCCCAAAGAATTGCCTGAAAAAAGATAAAGCCGCCTACCTGCAGCAGATGAAAAACATGTTGATTGAGTTAGATGCTGCAGAAGTTGCCAAAGGCCACCACGCCGATGTAGATGCTTTAATGAACAAACTAAATGAGCTTAAAGCAAAAGCAACTGAATAGGCTATTACTGCTGGGGCTGTGCCTGTTACTTACTGCTGATACCGTTCAGAATAAGCGAAAGAGTAAGTAGATTCTTATTTCAAAAACTCTGCTTCACAAACACACCGGAAGCCTACTTTATCAGATGGATCGGTGTATAGTTGCCTGTCCGTGATTTCAGAGTCGCTTAGTTTGTCTTTCCAGCTGCCGCCTTTGGCTATACCTTTTTCGGCTACCATTTCGGCTACGTTGCCCAACACATGGTAAGCGCCATAGTCATTAGGTATGCCGCCATATACATAAGCTGGCGTCCGGAACTGTAAAAAGTAGGGCACCGGCCGTTTTACATTTATTGGCAGGTCGTGCACTTCAGTTTCTTTTAAATCCTGCTTTATTTGTGCTACAGGTTTTGGATCAATTATCTTTCTGGCAATAAATTCCGCTGCTTCAGGGTTAACTTTATACTTTACTGTTGCGCCCGTAGCTCTACTCCAGGGGAATTTATCCTTATCTACTCCGGCAGCAGCAATTACCTCCCACTCCTGCTCTGTCGGCAGCCTGTAAGTAATCTTTATTTTCTGCTCATTTCTGGGATCAGCATTATACTGTTCCGTAACTACCTTAGAACGCCACTGGCAATAAGCAACTGCCTGTTCATAACTCACACCTACTACAGGGTAAAACAAATACTCAGGATGATGAAGGTAGGATGATATAGGCTCTATAGTTTGATCTATAGTATCTGTACCAATTATTATAGTCCCCAAAGATTCAAAACGATAATAATCACGTTCATTTAGCTGGATAACCGTAGAGTCCGGCAATATGCTTTGGTAAAAGGCTGCTGAAGAATCACGTTTTATATAACTCAGGAACTCCTGCCAATGGATATTCGCCACTTCTGTTTCATCAAAAAACAACTGGAGCGGTGATATAAACAATCCACCCGGTGCATAGTTAAAAGGAACATCTTCAGAGTTATTATCAACTATAACTCTGTTCATAGTTGCTGATTGATCTTTGCGTTCCGCCTTTTTTTCTTCTTTGGTTAAGTTTCGTGAGTCTTCCCATTTTACACTTTCCCACCTGATAAGCTTACTTTCCTGAAAGCCTTTATAATTTATAAACGGACCACTATTCTGTGGCCAGTCATTGTATAGCCCGGTCTTGGTGCTGTAGGCTCCAATATAAGCTGAATTAGGCGTTCTGTAGCTACAAGCAGAGAGCAAAGCAACAACCAGCAGAAGAAAACTATAGTTGCGCATAGGCTATAGTTGTTTTTGGGCAGAGATACCGTTTAGTATAAGCGAGATGGTGAACAGCACATCCTGCTCTATTTTGAAGAAGTTTATAGTGGGTAGCTGCTGGTAAAAAACACGCTCAAATTCATCGAACTGGATCAGGTCTTTTACCACCATTATGGAGTAGCCCACGCGCTCGGCCTCGCAGGGAATGAACACACCTTTTTCGATACCATCCTTTATAACGGTAGCATAGTAGTTTGTTTCCTTGGCCCTGGACTCGGCAAAAAGCTTCTGGAACAGGCTGCGCGTTTCTATCAGTACTTTTATGGAAATGGTGTGCTGTGTTACGATCTCCTGGTAATAGCGAAGGGATGATTGAATGTACAACAGAAGCTGCTTGTGCGGATCGGGTTCCTGCTCCGCAATTTTCTTTATCCGGTATAAACTATCCTTCCACTCCTGCGAGAAAGCCTGTATAAAGAGCACTTCCTTGCTTTTGTAGTAATAGTATAAAGTGGGTTTTTTAAGGCCTATGGCATGAGCAATATCGTCGAGGGTGGCTTTGCTGTAGCCTAGTTTTCCGAACACGGATTTGGCTGCTTCGAGTATCAGCTCTTTTTTTACGTCTGCTTTTTTGCCCAAAGTGTCGCGGCTATAGTTTAGTTAGCCCTACCAAATATACCCGATTATTCTATAGTTGCAAGGTTATTCTTTTAGCGGCACTTCCACCACCGCTTTGCGGTCCTCCGGAAACCACTCTACATAAAAATCCTCGAGTTGAAGCTTATTTGCCTCGGCGTATGCAAACAGGTTGGTGTATAGTTTGCCTGGCGCAATCATATAATGGGCATTTATTTCGGAGTGTACTACTTTGCGGCCACCCGGCACATGCAGCAGTTGGTAACCCTCAGGCAGGGTTATAGTTGAGTCCCGGATCAGGACTCCAATAAAAGCTTTGACCGTATCACTTTTACCTTCGGGATTATTATAGTATATATTGCCAAGCACTCCCTGAATTTTGCCCTCCCCTACCAGTTTCGCAGCTTTCTGATAGGCCTCCCCGAATGCTTTGTCCTTTATGGTGCCCTCAAACGGTTGCCCGGCAAACAGCAGCGGCTCCGATGTCGTTACCAGCACTTTTGGCTCGCTGAATCCGCCAACGTAGGCATAGATACCCACCATAACAGCCATAATAACCCCGATAGCTACTAAAAATTTTCTGCTCATATGTTGATCATGTTCTTGTACTGCATCTGGTATAGCTGGGCGTAGTAACCGTTGTGCCGCAGCAGTTCTTCGTGGTTACCCACTTCTTTTATCTCACCCCTATCCAGTACTATAATTTTGTCTGCTTTCTGGATGGTGCTCAGGCGGTGTGCAATAACAATGGAGGTACGGCCGTGCATCAGCTGATCGATTGCATACTGTATCAGTTCTTCAGTTTCGGAGTCTACGCTGGAGGTGGCCTCGTCTAAAATGATGATCTCCGGATTATACACCATGGCGCGTACAAATGAGATAAGCTGGCGCTGGCCTACCGATAAGGTGGCGCCACGTTCCATTACCTGGTAGTGCAGTCCGCCTGGCAGGCGTTCTATAAATTTACGGGCACCCACCAGGTCGGCGGCGCGCCACATCTGCTCTTCGGTAATGGTTTTGTTACCCAGGCTAATGTTGTCGGCTATAGTTCCGGAGAACAGGAACACATCCTGCAGTACAACGCCAATATGGTGGCGCAACACGCTCAGGTCGTATTCTTTTATGTCGTGGCCATCCACTATAATATGGCCTTTGTTGATCTCGTAAAAACGGTTGAGCAGGTTTATAATGGATGTTTTACCGGCACCGGTCGCTCCTACAAAGGCTACAGTCTCGCCGGCTTTTACATTAAACGAAATATCGCGCAGCACCCATTCTTCGTCGTTATAGGCAAACCACACATTCTCGAAACGCACGTTGCCTTTTATCTTTTCCGGCGTATAGGTACCGTTGTCGGCAATCATCTCTTTGCTGTCCAGCAATTTCATCAGGCGCTCGGTGCTTACCACACCCAGCTGCAAGGTATTAAAGCGGTCGGCGATCATGCGTATCGGCCTAAAGAACATCTGGATGTAAAGAATAAAAGCCATCAGCGTTCCCAGCGATGTCTCGTCGTTAATAACGCCATGCGCGCCATACCATACCAGCAAACCCAGGCCAGCGGCACCAATAATTTCAGCTACCGGAAAGTAAATGCTATAGTATAACACAGACCTCACGTTGGCGCGGGTATGTTCTTTGTTGATCTCCCGGAACTTCTCCATTTCGCGCTTCTCGTTGTTAAAGATCTGCACAATGCTCATGCCTGTAATATGCTCCTGCACAAACGAGTTAAGGCGCGCCACAGCTGTTCGCACTTCCTGGAACGTTTCTTTTATCTTCTCTTTAAAGATGTAAGTACTGATGAGCATGATCGGGAAAGTGGAAAGGCTGACAAGGGCCAGTTCCCAATCGATGTAAAACATAAAGCCAACTATAAATACCAGCTGCAGGATATCGCCGATCATAGCAGCCAGGCCTTCGCTGAACACATCAGACAGGGTTTCCACATCCGATACATTTCGGGTTACCAGGGTACCGATTGGTGTGCGGTCAAAGAATTTAAGGCGAAGATCTAAGATGTGGCGGTATAGTTTGATGCGGATATCGCGCACCACATGCTGCCCCAGCCAGCCGGCAAAGTAGGTATGCAAGTACTGAACTATAGCATGCACCACCAGCAGCACACCCAGTATCACGAACATCTTGTTCAGGCCTTGCCAATCGCCCTGCAATATCTCGTTATCAACGGTATACTGTATCAGGAAGGGGCGAACGGCGGCCAGTATAGCAGAGGCAAAAGTCAGGAATACGATAAAGTAGAAAATACGCACGTGTGGCTTCACGAACTCAAAGAGCCGCTTCAGCACGTCTGCATCGAATACCCTGCCTGTATTTTTAGGTTTGTCTTCCAAAATCCGCGATAATAAAACGTATAAATGTGGGCTCCTATGGCCTCCGCTGTGTAGTTGCAGGCATTTATACTTAACCGATCGCAAAGGTAAGTGTTTTTAACGGACTAAAACGGCCGTTTTTTGCAGCGATAAGCACAGCGGAACGCTATTGTTTTACAACCTTTACGTGCTGCACCTGTGTGGCGGTTATCAGGCGGACAAAGTAAATTCCGGGTTTAAGGGCCGCCGTATTGATTTCTGATTCGAAGTACTCCAGCTTATTTCCCTCACCCTGCTGCAGTATTGTTGCCAGCTGGCCTTTTGCATCCAGCAGTTCCAGTTTATAGTTGCCGGCGGTTGGCAGCGCAAACTCCAGGGTGGTAGCAGCGCTGAAAGGATTCGGATAAGCTATCAGCCGGATGTCCTCATCAACAACCTCAGTTGGTATAAGCGGGTCGCAGGCGCCCAGGTAGCAACCGTGGTCCAGGTGCTCCTGCACTTTGCTTTTGGCTACACATATTGTCTGCCCGTTGTGGCAAACCAGCACTTTCTCGTTGTTATCGCCGCAGCTGGCATCAGTCACTTTCAAGTATAGTTCCTGCACGGCCAGGCCGCCGTTGTGGTGCCATTTATCTTCCGCTATCAGCTTTACAGTGTATTCGCCTTCGTCGGCTATAGTTGGGGTTCCGGAAAGTGTGGCATTGCCATTCCCGTTATCTACTAAAGTCAGCCAGTTGGGTAGTTGGTCAGCAAATATTTCCAGGCGGTCGCCATAGTTCAAATCATCATCCTGCGCCTTAATTTCATACCTATAAGCATAACCTGCCGCCAACGGATACTCTGTAGGAGCTGATGTAAAAACCGGGGGTGTGTTCACAACTATGTTAAAGCTGTGTACCTGTTCGTCGTTATGGGTATCCCGGGCTTTTACGGTTATGGCATTCACTCCCCAGTTCTTTACTTCCGGCGTCCAGGTTACCTGCATGTTTACCGGGTTTGCAGCTATAGTTGGTAATTTGGCTACACCATCCGGAAGTCCTTTTATTTCTACCAGTTGTACCTTGTCGGTTATGTCAGGGTCTGATGCCTGCACTTTAAAATCTATCGTTTGTCCCGGACTTACGAATGTGTAACTCTTGGCAAGTGGTGTAGGCGGCACATCAAATTTAGGCTTGTAGCTCACCTGTATGGTTACCGATGTGGTGGTTTGCACGCCTTTCAGATCCTGGGCTATAAAGTTGATGACATGTACACCCAGGTTTGTAGCAGCTGGCGTCCAGGAGAAGGTGCTTTGCACGGGGTTGCTGGTAGCTGGCAGGGCCGGGTTAAGCGCAGCACCGGCCGGCACGCCGGTAGCCTGCAGCATCACCTTGTCATTGGCATCTGCATCGTGGGCTCTGACTATAAAATTCACGTTCTGGCCAGGCGATACCTGGAAAACTGCCTGGTTAGCCGGCGTTACACTATAATCAAAAACCGGTGGCGTAGACTGCTCTGTAATTTTGACAACGAAGTCTGTGGTTACGCTGGCGCCCCTGCTATCCGTTACTGTAATACCGGCATTGTACATATCGCCCGCCAGCTTGCCTATAGTGTTAAAAGAGATCGTTCCGGTTGTTGTATTTACACTTAAGCCCTCCGGATTGTTGCCGCCGCCCATTTCCTGCCGGTTTGCCAGCCTGAAGGTTAGCGCATCGCCATCGGGGTCTGTTACCGGCATCTTAAAAGATGCATTGGCTTTGCTGTGTGGCAGGTTAACTATAGCCGGAAGCGTAGTTACCGGGGCGCTGTTGCCGTTGCCTATGGTTACCGTGGTCTGTAAATTCCAGTTGCCATCAGCATTATTTTTAAGGGAGCTCACGCGGCAGCAGCCGGTAAAGTAGGCTGTATAGTTGCCTGCCGAACTATAGGTTTTGGTAATGATCGCCTCGCCGTACATCCAGTCATCTGTTTCGCTAACGGCCGTAACCTGCAACGGAATTGCAGTAGCTGTTCCATCTCCGAAAAAGAAATCTCCCGGGTTAACTACCTGTCCTTTCTCGGCATAAAACGCCGTGTAGCGCCACGACTGGCTTACTTTAAACTCGACAGTATTGCCACTTACCCAGCGCCAGCTAACATTACCATACCGGAAGTGCGATGCCTGTGCGGCTGTAACAGTAAACAAAAAGAAAACGATAAGAAAGGATTTGCCTGCACCATGCGCCGCTATCAGGCGCACAAGCGATTTTAAAATACGGATTGCAGTTTCAGGGTGTAAAGGTGCCTGCATGTATTCGATATTAGGGTTACGGAATTGGGTCGCGGTAGTAAAAAGTACAAGTGAGGTGGCAGAAAAAAGTAATAGGAGAAATTTTACTTGAGTAAGCTTGTATACTTTAGTAAATAGCCTCCGTATGATGCATTTAAACTTGCCGGAACACGCACATATATAATTTTACTTATATACCACAACGATAACCCTGCTGATTGGTTTCAACTTTTTATAAAAATCATCATATTAAATATATGATTAATTGAATACTTAAAAGCAAAAGAGCCGCAACTATAAAGCTGCGGCTCTTTTGTTTGTTAGTAGACTCTTGTTATCTATACATAATTACTTACACTAACCGGCACCTTTTCAAGCGCCTGCTCTATGTCGTTTATTATATCGTCGGGATGCTCCACGCCTACCGAGATACGCACCATGCCTTCGCCAATGCCCATCACAGCTCTGTCAGCCGGAGAGATGTCGGAGTGGGTCATGGAAGCCGGGTGTTCAGCCAACGATTCTGTTCCGCCCAAGCTTACAGCCAGCTTTATCAGTTTCAGGTTGTTCAGGAAGGTAAAGGCTTCTTTTTCGCCACCTTTAATATCAAACGAGATCATGGAACCCGCAGACAGGCACTGCTTTTCGTAAATGGCCTGCTGGTGGGGGTTTTCCTGCAGGTCGCCTAAATAGTAAATGCGGTCTACTTTCGAATGATCTTTAAGGTACGCAGCTACAGTTTCAGCACCACGAGCCTGGCATTCCATTCTTATCTTCAAGGTCTCCAGCGAGCGCATCAGCATCCAGCCCGTCCACGGGCTAGCCATAGAGCCCATAAACGTACGCATGGCTTTTACCTGTTTCATCAGCTCTGCAGAACCTAAACAAGCTCCTGCGATCAGATCTGAGTGCCCACCAATATATTTTGTAGCCGAGTAAACCAGCAGATCAGCGCCGTGCTTTAACGGGTGACAGAACAGCGGGCCCAGGAAGGTATTGTCAACAGCAACTATAACTTTTCTGTCTTCCGTAGAATATTTCCTGGCTAGCGTTGCGCAGGCTTCAATGTCTACCAGGTGATTGGTCGGGTTGGCAGGTGTCTCGATATAGACCATGGCCAGTTTATCAGCCACACCAGAGGCAACCAGCAGTTCGTCTACCTCATGCGCCTCCATGTTAGCCCTGAAACCTATGCTTTGAATACCGAACTTCGGAAGGATGTTTTTGATGTAATAATCTGAACCGCCATAGATAGGCTCGCTGTGCAGGATAACGTCGCCGGGCTTTAGCAGAGCCAGCAGCATGGTGCTGATTGCGGCCATACCGCTCGCAAAAACGGCTGCATCCTGGGCGCCATCCCAGAAGCGTAGGCGGTTCTCTAAAATTTCGAGGTCAGGGTTGTTGAGGCGGCTGTAGATAAGGCCCATTTGCTCTTCGGCATCTTTGGTGCGCAAGCCGTAGGCCAGCTCAAAAAATGCTTTGCCTTCTTCAGCGTTCTTAAAAACGAAGGTAGATGTTTGATAGATGGGGGCTTTTACGGCCATTTCTGACCACTCGGGGTTGTACCCGTAACTCATCATTAAGCTTTCTGGCCGCAGGTGTTTACCGTTTAAATGCGGCCCACGATGGTCTTCTTCTAATTGCATAGAATTTTATAGTTTGGTTTGGGTGATGTTTTGAAATAAGTGCTCCGGGTACTCTACTTTGGCTAAGTAAAGCCCTTCGGAGGGAGCTGCGCCACTGGCCAGGTTCCTGTCCTGGCTGGCAATAATGTTCTCGAAATCCGCTACCATTAACTTCCCACGGCCTACATCTGCCAGCGCGCCAACTATAAGCCGCACCATGCCGCGCAAAAATCTGTTCGCCCGGATCGTGAAGATCAGTTCATCGCCCTGCTGCTGCCAGTAAGCTTCGTACATGTTGCAGCGGTAGTGTTTGGTATCGCCTTTTACTTTGCTGAAGGTGGTAAAATCCTCGTACTTCAAAAGTAAAGTTGCTGCCTGGTTCATCTTTTCAACATCCAGCGGCTTGCTATGGTACCAGGCGTAGTAGCGTTTAAAAGGATTTTTGGTGAGCGTGATGTGGTAATGGTACGTGCGGGCGAAGGCATCAAAACGGGCATGCGCTTCGTCGGGCACCAGGTATAAATTGTATGCAGAGATATCGTTTGGTAAAATGCGGTTAAGGCGATAAACGATATGCTGCGGGTCTAGCTGCTGCACCGAATCGAAGTGCACGAACTGCTGGCTGGCGTGTACGCCGGTATCGGTGCGGCCACTGCCTGTCGTGTGTATGGTTTCGCGTACTATTTTACTCAGGCTATCATCCAGTATCTCCTGCACCGAAATAGCGTTTGGCTGTATTTGCCACCCATGGAAACGTGTGCCGTCGTAGGCTATCTCTAAGAAATACCGCATACAACAAAGTTAGGATTTCCTTTGAAAGCTGCACACAATACCAGTATTAAATCAGAATTGTGTAAATAAGAATGTTCTCGTCCCGAACGCGTTTGGGATGTGAGCTTATTTAGTAGCGTCTTCCACGTGAATGCCCGACCATGCCGCCAGTTTGAGCGCAGCGGTAACTGGTGGTTAAGTATGGTGCCAGTTTGTAACTGGCGTGTTCCGGAACTATAGTTTAGCCAGTTGCAAACTGGCTTCATGAACAGCCACAAGTTGCGCTTACGCTAAACTTGCGGCATAAAACAATTAGAGCGGCCAGAGGCCTTGAGATGCACACACTCGCGGGACGCGAGCGAGGGCTTGTAAATAGCAGATTTGGCATAAACTATAGCACATAAAAAGCCCGGCTACACAAAGTATAGCCGGGCTCCGGGGCACTGTTAGGTATGTTTGATTGCTGGATGGCTGAATTGCCAAATTGTTAAATCAGGTTAGGTGATTTATTAGTTGCCGCCTGTTCTTTTCAGAATTACATCACGTACCGTTCTTGGGTTGTTATCATCACGTCTGCGTTCTTCTACGCGGCGTTTTTCTTCTTCACGACGCCTTTCTTCCGCACGGCGCTGCTCAGCGGTTCGGCCCCATGGGTAATCACGTTCTACTCTTCTGTCATCATCTCTTCTGTCTCTGTCACGATCATGGTCCCTTCTTCTGCGGTCGTCGTCTCTTTCCCAACGATCATCGTCGTCGCGGTCGTGCTTTTTATATTTCTTATTATGCTTGGCATATGCTTTCTCGCGCTTCCACTCGGCATGCGCACGATGTTTTTCGTTTACAAACTCGGGTCTTTTGCTTCGTGCGTTGCTGTTACCCTGCGCTATGGCTGCCTGGCCAACTATCGTTAGCACTGCTACCAATACTAGTGTCAATACCTTTTTCATAAGCTTCAGTTAATATGTTGTTTTGCTATACACAAAGGCAGTGCCAGCTTTATCAACTATAGTTCCATCTGTCGACTATAAAAAGCAGAAACCCCGCTCCTGCTGCCAGAAACGGGGTTTTATAGTTAAAAAATTTTGTTGCTATAGTTTCTCGTAGATGATCGCAGCGCCCTGCCCTACACCCACACACATGGTTGCCAGGCCATAACGCACATTTTCACGGCGCTTCATTTCGTGCAGCAGCGTTGCCGAAATACGCGTGCCACTTGCCCCCAGCGGGTGACCAATGGCAATAGAACCACCGTTCACGTTAACTATAGCCGGATCGATGCCCAGTTGCTGTACACATGGCAAGGCCTGCGCAGCAAATGCTTCGTTTATTTCGGCCAATCCAATGTCGTTTATAGTTAGGCCTGCTCTTTTCAGTGCTTTTAAGGTTGCCGGAACCGGTCCCATACCCATGTGGCTTGGCTCTACGCCGGCTACTGCTACAGAAACCACACGTGCCATTGGTGTTAACCCTAACCGGTTTACGGTTTCTTCGCTAACTATAAGCGAGGCTGCTGCGCCATCGTTAATGCCCGACGAGTTGCCCGCCGTTACGCTACCGCCTTTTTTAAATGCCGGAGCCAGCTGGCCTAACTTTTCTATAGTTGATAATCTTGGATGCTCATCGGTATCAAAAATGATCGGGTCGCCTTTGCGCTGTGGCACCGGGTAAGGAATGATCTCATCGCTGAACTTACCTGCTTCGTGGGCTGCTTTATATTTTAACTGGGAGTTATGAGCAAATTCGTCCTGCGCTTCACGTGAAACACCTTCACGCTCGGCTACATTCTCGGCTGTCTCACCCATAGCAAACGGATGATGTAATTTAGATAGAGCAGGATTTGTAAAGCGCCAGCCTATAGTTGTGTCGTAAATCTCAGGCGTTCTGCTGAAGGCCGTTTCGGCTTTTGCCATTACAAAAGGTGCACGCGTCATGCTTTCTACGCCGCCGGCCAGGTACACATCGCCATCGCCGCTTTTAATAGCGCGGCTCGCATCCATAATAGCCTGCAAGCCCGATGCGCAAAGTCTGTTAACAGTAACACCACCAATCTGTAACGGCAAGCCCGCCAAAAGCAAAGCCATGCGCGCTACGTTGCGGTTATCTTCGCCTGCCTGGTTAGCAGCACCCAATACTACATCTTCAATTAATTCCGGGGAAACCTGCGGGTTACGGGCCATCAGCTCCCTTAAAATAAAGGCTGCCATGTCATCCGGACGCACCGAACTCAGGCTTCCGCCAAACTTGCCAACAGGTGTTCTAACTATATCTATGATGTAAGCTGAATTCATTATTTTAGTTTTACAGGTCTTTGTCTAATTTTGCAACTCTTTGCAAGTTAAATTAACCTACACATGATACAAAGAATTCAATCCGTATTTCTGTTTCTGCTGGTACTGGCCGTAATCTCGATGCTGTTCTTACCGCTTTGGTCTAAAACTGATGCTGCTACCGGCGAAACGATAGTGCTTACTGCCTGGGAGCTGAAATCGCAGGTACTTAATGCCGATGGCGAAGCTACTGCTGCCGGTACTGTTCCATCTAAAAGCGCTATTGCTATTGGTTTGCTGGCCATTGCTGCTGCTATAGTTGCGCTGGTCGAGATCTTCCAGTTTCGTAGCCGCCTGAACCAGATGAAACTGGGCTTACTGAATACGCTGGTACTGGCTGCACTTTTCGGAACGTCGTTTTATTATGCTACCTATGTTGGTGCTGAAATGATAAAAGGAACCGACAACGGCTCGTACGAGGCTGGTTTTTACATGCCAATGCTGGGTTTACTGTTCAATGCCCTGGCCAACCGCTTCATCAAGCGCGACGAAGACCTGGTAAGATCAGTTGACAGACTGAGATAAGTTAGAAAGTTTGGAAGTTAAAAAGTTAGAAAGTTAACGCTGAACTATAGTTACAAGGCCGCTTCCGGATAATGGGAGCGGCTTTTTTGTTAGATAATTGTATCAGCTATAGTAAGAACCCACCCCTAACCCCTCCGAGGAGGGGAATTATTGATAAATTATAGTTTAGTTATAGCTTTATGGTTCCTGCAAGAAGCCAACTATAAAACTATAGTTCGATTTAAAGCTTAAAAAAGAAACTCCCCTCCTCGGAGGGGTAGGGGTGGGTTGATTGCATCTATGTGTAAAGCAGAACACGCTAAACGTATTACGGACTATAGAAGTTTGGATTACACCAAACCATTAAAGTAACAAAATGAAAAAGCCGCTCACGGATATTCACGGAGCGGCTTTTTACTTCACAAACAAACTATTTAATTATTTAACACTTTAACTTTAACATTCAATTTTTGCTCCGTTGTGGAAGAAAGACGCAAAATATTGCGTCTCTACATAGACTTTTAACTTTCTAACCTTCTAACTTCCCAACTTTCTAACTTTCTAACTTTCTAACTAACGCCTGCGGCTGGTATACTCTTCCAGCTCTCTCACGCTGCTATCGAATTTGAAGATGTCGTACACGTAATAGAAGCGTTCATGGTCGCAGACATAATCGTAGGCGTATTTGGCGAACTCTACTCTTGTGCTCTCATAATCGAACTGCTGCAGAATGTATTTCAAGTCTTCGGCCAGGATGCTGTTGTTGCGCAGGGCTTCGCGGGCTATAGTTAGTTTGGTGCTCTCGAAGCTTCGGCTTTTCATGGCATCGGCTAAACGGTCTACATCCTGTCGACTCATCAGGTAATCGCAGCGGTCACGGCTATCATAACGGTCGTCGTAGCGGGGTGGCGCTGGTCTGTAGGGTTCTGCTGGCGGATATGGTACACGTGGAACTATTACCGGCGGTGGCAACAACGGCACTTCGCTCAACAATCTCAACTTTAATTTACCTTTGCGCTCCACAACATCCACACCATAGTTGGTCTCGAAACCGTGGCGCACATATACATTGGTGCCCAACTGGTAATCACGGTGGCGGGTGCGCACTTTTACTTCCACGTAATGCTTGCCCGGGCGCAAGTGATCAACACGCACAAAGTTAGATGCCTTATGGTTTACCAGTTTACCATCCAGTTTCAGGTAAAAAGGCTCGCCGGCAGGGGCTCTGAAAGTTAGCACGGAAGCTTGTACCAGTACCGGCATCGCCAGTAGCACAAGCAGGAGCGGAAGTAGAAGCTTTCTCATGTTATTATAGGTTAAATGCTATACTGTTTCTATTCCAATTTCTGTGCCAGTTATATAGGTTTTTGCTGTTATTGTTTGAGTTTATAGTTTTGAGTAGCCATAAATTTCTTATTATCTGAACTATAGGAAAACAAAAAGCCGCAGGCATTATACCTGCGGCTTTAAATTCAAAAATTTATTTGTTACGCTTCAAATTGAAGTTATAGTTTATGCCTAACGCCAATGATCCCTGATAAGGATATTGGTCTCGTGGTTGTAAGCCTTTGTTAAAATTGCGGCTTATCAGGTAGTAGTTCAGATAAGTATCAAAACGTTGGCTTATAGGATAGGCTATTCCGAAACCGGCTGTTATAAAAGTATTAATACCAGATGCCTCCGCACTATAAGTAATTGTTTTATCTCCATCTCTAGTCTCCGATTTCTCTGCGAAAGTTTTGCTATACATAGGTGTAAGCATGGCTGTTCCATAAAATTGAAGCTTCTTAAGCGGGTAAAAAAGTACATAATCAACTGTAATTGGTATTCCTACACCTTTGGTTCTAGAAATATCATCGTAGTAAATCAGTTTATCTTCGGATTCTACATATACAGACCCAAAATCTCTGCTATCAGTACCATACCATACCCCTGCTTGTATTCTTAGCTTATTACTTAGTTTGTATCCGAAATAGAGAGAAGTATAAGGCTGGATATTAGCGCCTTTCGGCTCTTCTTTATACTTTAAGTCAAACCCTACGGCTAGTCCATTTATGCCAATATAAAGAGGTTTATAAGACTCATCTTCATTTGATTGACTTTGCCCTATAGATTGAAAATGGATAAATAAAGTTACTAATAAGATTAATGTTTTTTTCATATCTTATAAGATTGGAAAACATAACAGCATCTTCAGTATTTTTACACAATATTGGAAATGCTGCTATGTGTAAAAATGAATTACTTTTTATAGCAGAAATAGATATAATCTCCTCCTGCACCCTCATTTAAATCTTGAGAAACTTTTACCCAGCCTAATGGTGGTTGTATAGAACTACTATTACCGTAGAGTATTCCTACTTCTTTAATAGGGGTTCCTTGACTACTATGTTTAGAAAGGTAGGCATAAATGTATTTACCTTTTGAACCATCATTTAAATCTATAATCTTATAATCAAACCATGCATCTGGCGTTACACATTGGCAAGTATGTTCATAAATATTAGCGAATCCTGTCGGAGGATACCAATATCGGGTCATTCCAGTTGAGTAACCCTGTGCTTTTATGTCAGTTACTGGATAATTTCTTTCTGCATAGTTCGGATGCGAAGACTTGATTGCTAGAGCATCACGAGTAAACTCCAAGTAAATATACTTACCACCAGCACCTCTATTTAAATCGGCATTAAGCCTAGTATAGCCTGGTTCTGCACTTGGCAGCGGGTCACTATCTTTTATGAACTGAAGATTGTATATGTCTCCAATTCCTTGAAGTCCTTCAGAGCTTACAAAAGTTGAAGTTGGAGGAGTAGGAACTCCACCACCACCTGGTTCGCATGGGTCGCAGGGCGCTACGCTATAACCTCCCAGATCACCGACAGCATCATACTTTGGGCGTGTAGGGCGTTCGCGGCCATCTTCGTAGCCGGTTATCTGCACGTCTTTGCTTACATACTGTCCTATTTTGTCAGTTTTGTACTTGTTGTCTTTATCCTCTTTGTCTTTACCGCTTTTAACTTTCTGCACCTGCGTAGCAGTCAGCGCGTCGGGTTGTACAGTGTCTTTAGCTTTATCGCAACTCCATAGAAAAGTGCTGGCAGAAACCAGGAAAACTAAAAACAACTTGAGCCATTTCAGACTAAAATGGGGGGGGGGGGGTAAAAGTTTTGTTTTTCATAAAATGTTGGATTAGGTTAGAAATATAGCACAAGCTAAATACAATTAGCCAACTATAAAAGGCTATTTTACTATCCCACGTAACATCACTTTATAAAGCCCCAAAGCCGCATTGCAGCATTTAAAGGGCGTTTTTCCAAAATATTGTTAAAAAATCACCCCTTTTAGCATCCATTTGTAACATCAGGCAAAAAAAAGCCGCAGGCATTATACCTGCGGCTTTTCCAATGCTTATAAAGCATCTGTTTATAGATTGTAGTTAAGGCCTAAGCCAACTGACCATGCTTTATCTGCATAGTAGCTTTTATGTCCGACGTTTTTATAAAATAGGTTTAATTTGCCATAGCTATCTAACCGTTGGCTTATTTTATAATTAAACTGTAGCCCACCAGTAACTATAGCATATACGCCGGAGTCCTCACCTTTATAAATAACTTCTCTTTGTCCTTCAAATTCTTCAGACTCCTGATGCCACACTGATCCTATGATAGGCACAAAGGATGCGATAGCTGATACACGGAATTTTCTGTTCTGCTGCCAACTGAAGGGTGTAACCTGTGCTGTTATAGGAACTGCTAACGCCTGAATTTTTCTTGCACGGTAATAATTAATTATGGTATCGTTTTCACCATAATAGATACCAGAAAGTTCATCAACATGTTTTCTACCATAAGCAAGCCCTATTTGTAGACTTAGTCCTTTGTTCAATTTATAACCTACGTTTATATGAACTACAGGTGTAACACCACCTCCTACTTGTTTAGAAGGCCTCCACATAGTATAAGCTATGTTGCTAAGTTCAACACCTACATATACACGTTTTAAGGGCTTTACAGTTGAGTCAGAATTAACAGGATTAACCTGAGCAACGGCGGGTAAAGTGGAGACTAAAAGGATAAGAGATAGAAATATTATTTTCATATGGTTATAGATTATAGTTTAACCCAAACTCTAACGACTTAATAAAACCTCTTGCTCCCGGGTAGCCTTGGTCCCAATCATAAAAGGTAGAGTTGGGGCCAGTAAGGTTAGTTTTATAAAAGAAGTAAGATACATTACCATAAAAGCGTTCGCTTACATTATAGTTGAAACCAACTCCTGCTATAGTAAACACATTGATACCGCTGTCTTTTATAGTATAGTTTCTGCTGCCTTCATCATCAGTTTCTGTTACATCTGTTGTAGTAACACCATAAGCTGGCACAATTGCTAGTACACCATACACTGGCAACTTTTTGTATAGGTTAAGAAAAGTTAAATACACGGAAACAGGACTGGCAAAAGCTATAGTTTTTGATTTGTAGTCATATTCCACATCCTGAAGTTGTTCAGTGACCTTATGTGTATCGCCGCCTACCCCCAGCCCAGCTTGTAACTTTATCCTGTCAGTGAATTGGTAACCAACATTTATAGAAACCGGCACAAAATATCCAGCTCTAACTGCACCAGGAGTCTTACCAGCTTTATAGTAAATATGAAAGGACATAGTGTGTAAATTAACACCTAAGGTAACTCTGTTTTGCTGCTTACCTATAAGAGTTGAGTCTTGTTGTGCTACAGCTGTGAAAGAAAATATAAAAAGGATTAAGCCCAATAGGATATTCTTCATCTTTTGATAATATAAATAGGGTACTATAGTTCTAAACCTATAGTACCCTTAGTTAAGTTTTACTTCTTATAGCAAAAATAAATGTAATCCCCGCCAGCATTTTCATTTAAATCACCGGGCACCTTAACCCAACCTGCGGGCGGCTGTATTGCGCTACTGTTACCGTATAAAATACCTACTTCTTTTATAGGTGTCCCATAATCAGGTTCTCTACTAACATGCCCAAAAATATACTTACCACCAGCTCCATCATTTAGATCTACCGCGATACTATTTCCATCAATAAATCGATATAGATGTCTATAATTGTCTCCTGGAGCAATCGCATTAAATGGATTAATATATCCGAACTGAGTGTAACTAACAACCTTTAAATTTGTCAGCGGTGTATCATAGGTTCCGGCAGAATGAGCTCCATCATTTTCATATGAAAATTGAGGATTACGAGTAAAAGTCAAATAGATATACTTACCTCCAGACCCTCTATTCAAATCTGCATTTAGCTTTATATGCCCCTCAGAAGGTACGATATATTGGTGATCGCCTTTAATAATTCTCAAAGCATAGATATCACCTGAAGGTGCATTCACTAAGTCCCATAACCCCTCTGAACTAACAAAGGCTGAAGTTGGAGGAGTAGGGACTCCACCACTTCCAGGCCCGCATGGGTCGCAGGGCACCTCGCTATAGGCTCCCAAATCACCAGCAGCATCATGCTTCGGGCGCAAAGGGCGTTCGCGGCCGTCTTCGTAGCCGGTTACCTGCACGTCTTTGCTTACGTACTGGCCCGTTCTGTCAGTTTTGTACTTGTTGTCTTTATCCTCTTTGTCTTTGCCGCTTTTTACTGTCTGCACCTGCGAAGTAGTCAGCGCGTCGGGTTGCACGGAGTCTTTAGCTTTATCGCAACTCCATAGAAAAGTGCTGGCAGAAACCAGAAAAACTAAAAACAACTTGAGCCATTTCAGACTAAAATGGGGGGGGGTAAAAGTTTTGTTTTTCATAAAATGTTGGATTAGGTTAGAAATATGATCCAACTTAAGCACTAAAATCCAACTAAAAAAGGCTATTCCACTACCACTTGTAACATCACTTTCTAAAGTTCCAAACCTGCATTGCAGCATTCAAAAGGCCATTTCTCCAAAATATTGTCAAAAAACCGCCCTTTTTAACAGCTATCTGTAACATCAGACCAACAAAAAAGCCGCAAGTTTTTTTTACCTGCGGCTTTCTCAAACTTATAGTTGCGGTTATAATTACCCCTCGTAGTAAAACTCGCCGTGAGCGCTTTTTATAGTTAGCTCATTGGTTTTGCTGGCTTCCACGCGGCCAATTATCTGGGCATCTACATTAAAGGACTTCGAGATCGCAATCAGCTCCTGGGCGTATTGCTCCGGCAGGTAAATTTCCAGGCGATGGCCCATGTTAAATACCTTGTACATTTCTTTCCAGTCGGTGTGGCTTTCCTCTTGAATAATGCGGAACAATGGTGGCGTTGGGAACAGGTTGTCTTTTATGATGTGTACCTTATCGGTAAAATGCAGCACTTTGGTCTGGGCGCCGCCGCTGCAATGCACCATGCCGTGTATGTGCTGGCGGTGCTCCTGCAAAATGGCTTTAACTATAGGCGCATAGGTTCTTGTCGGTGATAAAACCAGTTTACCTATTTCCATACCTGTTTCCTTGTCTATATCGGTCATGCGTTTGGTTCCGGAGTAAACCAGGTCTACAGGCAATTCTGGGTCGTAGCTTTCAGGGTACGAGGCCGCCAGGTAATTATGGAACACATCGTGTCGGGCCGAGGTAAGGCCGTTACTGCCCATACCACCGTTATACTCCGTTTCGTATGTGGCCTGCCCGTAAGATGCAAACCCAACTATAACATCACCGGGCTGTATGGTATGGTTACTGATCACTTCGTCGCGGCGCATGCGGGCCGTTACCGTGCTGTCAACTATAATGGTGCGTACCAGGTCGCCAACATCAGCGGTTTCGCCGCCGGTACTGTAAATACCGATTCCGTTATCGCGGAGCATCTGCAGCACTTCTTCGGTGCCATTTATAATAGCCGCAATCACGTCGCCGGACACCAGGTGCTTGTTACGCCCTATAGTAGACGAAAGTAGGATGTTATCGGTAGCGCCTACGCAAAGCAGGTCGTCGGTATTCATTACAACAGCATCCTGGGCAATGCCTTTCCAAACGCTCAGGTCGCCGGTCTCTTTCCAGTACAGGTAAGCCAGCGATGATTTGGTACCAGCCCCGTCGGCGTGCATAATGTTGCAGTAGTCGGGGTCGCCGGTCAGTATATCAGGAATGATCTTGCAGAAAGCTTTCGGGAATATGCCTTTGTCGATGTTCTTGATGGCGTTGTGCACATCTTCTTTGGAAGCCGACACGCCGCGGCGCAAATATCTGTTTTCCATAGTTCGGGATGATTTGCTTACAAATTTAATAAAGCAACCGGGATAAGCGTTGTAAACATTGAAATAAGTTGTGCAGAGGCAATAAGGAATGGTAAATTGTTTTCCGCCGGGACTATAGTTATTCTTGTTAGTTTTTGCAGACGCGGATTTGCAACCCGTGTCTTATTATGGGATTGAGTTTGTAACTCAACTGGCCAGACAGGGACAGGAATTGTCTGAATCAGGATTTACAGGATTAAAGGATTTTCAGGATAAAGCTACTGCTATAGTTGAAGGTAAAGTTTTATAGTTGGCGTGGTCCAACCACCCCAACCCCTCCTTGTCTAAGGAGGGGAGCTTCACGGTCTATGCTATAGTTTGATTCATTGTTCTATAGTTATCGCTTTAACCCACCCCTGCTCCTCCCGGGAGGGGAATTCCGGCTTTTGCTATAGTCTAGCTATAGTTCTATAGTTACCGTTTGTCATCCCCTACCCCCTTCAAAGGGGGACTTTTCTGCTACGGATTTTCAAGCTGTCATTTCGACCTGCGGGAGAAATCTGACTCTGCTATAGTTTCATTTATAATTCAATAGACACAGACCAAGATCGGACAGGTCGCGACCTGTCCCTCCGGAATTATCACAACGATAAATCTCGAAGCTTACTGGTTTAAACTATAGACAAAAGTAACTATGAGAAAGATCGCAGTCTTTGGGTTGAGCGCCTTTGCTTTGTTGCGGTGCCGCCAGGCAACCCGAGGTACGAGGGTAGCAAGAAAGCAGCAGCGCGATGCCCGAAGAAGGGGCCTCCCGGCCGTGAGGGCACCAAAGCTAACTATGACAACTATAGGTGAGTAGAGCTCCCAGGATTAGAAAATGCTATGGAATAAAAGGCTTGGTTCTAAGTGCAGATAATCCAACTATAGAACTCAGATTTCTCACGCTGTTCGAAATGACAAAAGCAGAACTATAGGAAACCTAATATACCTCACAAATGCACCGCCTCACTTCGACTTCTGTCTCAAAAATGCTTGTTATGACATGAGAGCCTATAGGAAACAAAAAGCGGCTGAAGTCTAAACTCCAGCCGCTTTTTTATGTAGCGCTACACTGATTACTCCTGTATACGTACCACTTTAAATTCTGTACGTCGGTTGCGCTGGTGTTCGGCATCGGTTTTCGCATTTTTAACAACCAGCCTGGTCTCGCCATAGCCTTTTGCTGTAATGCGGTTCCTGCTTATACCTTTCGAGATGATATACTCAACTGCCGACTCTGCACGGCGCTGCGACAGATCCAGGTTATAGATATCAGAACCGCGAACGTCGGTATGTGAGCTTAACTCTATCGAAATGTTCGGGTTATCCTGCAGTATCTCCACCAGTTTGTCCAGTTCCAAAGCTGCATCCGGACGAATATCTGCTTTATCAAAGTCATAGAAAATGTTTTCCAGCACGATCGGCTTTTCTTTCACGATCTCGTTCAGCACCAGCGTCGTTTTCAGCCGGATATCGTTCACATCTTCCAGCAGTTCATCCTGCGATGGAATTTTGCCAACTGTTGTAACGCGTGTACGTGCTGTAAAGAAACCTGCTTTTTCAGAGATCAGCGAGTAGGTAGAGGCTGTATCCAGGGCAAAAGTGAATTTACCTTCGGCATCAGAAGTAGTTTCTTTTATTTTCTGGCCTTTCTCATTTTGCAATACTACCAACTGGTTCGGAACTATAGTTTGTTCTTTAGCTCCTTCGCGGCGCAGGTAAACGGTACCATCCACATAAAAATTAACCTGCTTGCGCTGCGACTTAACTAAACTATAAAGATCATCCCCGCCTTTACCACCTTCACGGTTCGATGAGAAAAAGCCACGGATATTGTTCTGGAAATAAATGCTGAAATCATCTCCGGAAGAGTTTACCGGCGTGCCCATGTTTACAGGCTTTCCATTTTCAACCCTGAACAGGTCCAGGTTACCTAAGCCCGGCAAGCCATCAGAAGCGATGTACAAGGTGCCATCAGGAGCTACATGCACAAAGCTTTCGTTACCGGGTGTGTTAATGTCCGGACCAAGATTTTCCGGTGTTCCAAAGCGGCCGTTCTCATCTATAGTTACTTTATAAATATCGTTGCCACCCAAGCCGCCTTTTCTGTCTGATGAGAAGTACAGTGTTTTACCATCCGGCGAGAAAGCCGGAGAAGAATCCCAGGCGCGGGAATCGTTTATAGTTAGCAGTTTAGGTTCGGTCCAGGCATTAGAGCGAAAGTAGGTTACGAAAAGGTCTACGTTCTGGCGGCCTTTCTTAGAGCCTTCGTTGCCCCGCGCAAAAACCATCGTTTTACCCTCATTCGCGAAAGTTGCCATGGCATCGTGTATGCCTTCTACGTTTACGTTCTCAAACTTACGAACGGCTCCGCCCATTTCGGCCATCGAGTCGGTAAGAGTAGTAGCGTAAATATCAATAAAGCCTTCGCCGTTGCCCAAATAAGCTTTACCCGGCTCGCGGGTAGATGAAAAAATCAGCTCGTTGTTCAGGATGTAAGGTGCAAATTCAGATCCGTCGGTATTCAGCGCCTGCAGGTTCTTAACCTCGTACGGATACTTGCCGCGCATAATTTCGCTCAGCTGCCCAAAGTTTTCCACTTCGCGCGCAGCCAGTCCTTTTAACCTGGAGTTAGTGCCTATGTTAGTGTAATCCTGTAGTTGGTTCAGGGCTTCTTCGTACTTGCCATTTGCCTTCAGCGACATGCCATAGTAGTAATACGCCTGCTCTTTGCGGTAACCGCCATCCAAAGCTGCCTTATAAAATGGTTCGGCCTCCGCTAACCTGTTCGACAACCGGTAAGACTCCGCAATTTTATAGTTTACTTCACCCGGATTTTTAGAATTATTTAGTGCCTGCTTATAGTATTCGATCGCTTTATCATATTGCTCCATCTCGAAGCGCTTGTCGCCTTTGCCCAAGTACTGCGACGCTCCACATGCACTTACAAACAAAGCAAGCAAGGCCAGTAAGCAAATGTGCTTCAGGCTTCTGGTTAACTGGGTAGCGTTTGGCATCTGGTACATGTGCTTATGTGTGTCTTATCTATAAAGGCAGATTTCTAAAAGTAACGTGAAAGCCAGCTTTGTTGCGCCGGCCGTGGCCATTCAGCCTGCAGGTCGCCATAGTTAGTAACGAGCGTATCAAAATATAAGGTATCCTTGCTGATAGCTCCGGCTGCTACTTTATTTTTCAGTTCACTTATGCTTACCATTTCAATCTCCCCTTCCCTCAAAAAAGCAAGCTGTGTTCTGTCGAAGAAAGAGATATTGAACCGCTGCTCCAGCTCCCGCACAAAATTTACCGACTTATCTATAGAGCAACCACTGGCTGCTGTGGCACTTTCGTTATTGGCAAGCACTAAAAACTGGTCGTGCAGCAACTCTGCCGATGCCTGTAAGTTTGTACCGTGACTGCTCCAGTCTTCTGCGAACTGTTCCAGCAAGGGTTTTATTTCTGCTTGTTCTGCCCCAGTTAAAGGCCTGCTTGCCTGGTAAATCCAGACACGCGCCTGTGGCGGCAGCTCATCAAACGGAATATACATTTTATTAATTGTTGAATTGTTGATTGTTAAATTGTTGAGCGGTCATCAAACTATAACCCATCAACCTTCTTAACAATGAAGCAATTTATTTAGTAAGTCCTTCGGCTTGTGCGATTAGCTCAGCGATGTCGAACACTTTTACGTTTTGTTCCTGCTCCTTGTTCTTCACGCCATCGTTCATCATTACCATGCAAAACGGGCATGCTGTAGCAATTACACCTTCTGCTCCTAAAGTAGCCAGGGCTTCTTCGGTTCTTTCGATGTTGATCTCTTTACGGCCTGGCTCTGCTTCTTTAAACATCTGGGCACCACCGGCACCGCAGCATAAACCATTCGCGCGGCTACGCTTCATTTCAACCAGGTCAGCATCCAGAGCGGCCAGCACATCGCGCGGCGCTTCGTAAATGTCGTTGGCTCTGCCTAAATAGCAGGAATCATGATACGTAATGCGCTTGCCTTTGAAGGCTTCTCCCCCCTGCACATGTACTTTACCATCGTTAATTAGTTGCTGCAGGAACGTAGAGTGGTGAATAACTTCATAGTTACCGCCCAGGTCTGGGTATTCGTTTTTGATGGTGTTAAAGCAATGCGGGCAGGCTGTTACTATTTTTTTAATGTTGTACCCGTTCAGTACTTCGATGTTGGTTAGCGCCTGCATCTGGAACAGGAACTCGTTACCGGCACGCTTGGCCGGGTCGCCGGTGCAGCTTTCTTCGGTACCTAATACAGCATATTTTACGCCCACATGTTCCAGTATCTGTACAAACGCGCGGGTTACTCTTTTATAACGATCATCGAAAGAGCCGGCACAGCCAACCCAAAACAGTACTTCCGGTTCCTGACCATTCGCAGCCATCTCGGCCATGGTAGGTACTTTTATTAACTTTTTATTTTCTTCCATCTGATTGGTAATTCTAAGGCTATTTTATCGTAGCTGAGCTACTCTCTTTAAAATGGTTAAATTGCTAAAGGTTAAATTGTTGGTTAGCATAAAACTCATTTTCCTGAAATCAACAATTTAACAGTTCAGCCATTTAACAATTTAATTTTTACTTGGCAGGTATAGTTCATCGGCCCAGTTAAAGCGGTCGGATGCCGGGAATGCCCACGGTGCACCGTTGTTCTCTATGTTAGTGAACATAGCGTTAAGCGATGCAGGCGCAGCAGACTCTTCCAGTACCAGGTAGCGACGCAAGTCCATGATTGTGGAAAGCTGGTCGATGTTTACCGGGCAGGATTCTACGCAGGCGTTACAAGTGGTGCAGGCCCATAGTTCTTCCGGGGTAATGTAGCCACGAAGCAACGTCTTCTCTTCTGTCGTCTCCACACGCTCCACGCCCATCTCTTTGTAATGGTTTGGTTTGAAGATAGCTGGATGCTCTCCTTTTTCCTCCATACGGTCGCGGGTATCCATAATGATCTTACGTGGAGAGAGCAGCTTGCCTGTAATGTTGGCCGGACAAACCGATGTACAACGACCACATTCGGTACAGGTGTAAGCATCCATCATCTGTTTCCAGGTCAGGTCTTCTATGTCTTTTGCTCCGAAGCGCTGAATTACCGGGTTGCCTTCTGCATCTACTTCCGGCGCAGGCGGCTGGTAACTTGGGTCCAGCATGGCTTTGATTTCATGCGTAATAGCCGGGTTGGTTGTCATCTTGCCCTTTGGCACCAGCTTTGAGAAGTACACATTCGGGAAAGCCATGATGATGTGGAAGTGCTTGGAGCTAGGCAGGTAGTTCATAAAAGCCAGGATACCGATAATGTGGATCCACCAGCCAACACTTGCTATAGTTGCCAGCATGCCGGCATCAGCGCCGAAGGCATTTACAAACATGCTGCTCACCGGGAAAGCGCCTGCCAGTTCGTGGCCTTTTAATTCAGCTAATTTCAGGTCAGCAATGTTGAAGGCGAAAAGGGCAAACATCAGGATGATCTCGATCATCAGGATAATGTTGGCATCCATTTTAGGCCATGCACGCATCTCGACGCCGGTTGCCAGGCGAGGCACTTTTGTAACGTTACGTCTCCAAAGGAAGATAGCACAGGCCACAATTACCAGCGCCGCCAGTACCTCGTTCACTGCCATCAGGCCATCGTAGAACGGCCCCATAAAGCCCAGCACACGGTGCGTACCAAAAATACCATCGATCAGGATCTCGAGCACTTCGATGTTGATTACCAGGAAGCCTACATACACAAAAAGGTGTAGGATAGCCGGCAACATGCGCTTGAACATTTTCTGCTGCCCGAAAGCAACCAGCAATGTTTTATTGATACGCTCCGATGGGTTGTCCTCCAGTACGAGGTCGCGGCCCATGAGCACGTTTTTACGAATTTTGCGGATCTGCCACACAAACAGGCCAATGCCTATGGCTGCCACAATCAGGAAGATAATGTTTGAAATTCCTATCACGGTAAATTATTCGTTATACATACCAATTCATAGATAAAGATAGTAGAATTATAAGAACAAACGCATACAACGGGCTTTTTTAAAAAAATTTTAGCCGGAATGTTTGCTACTTAAAAGTTAGTTACTACTTTTGCATACCCTTACGGAAAAGGGTGACACAACAGAGCTGGTGATGTAGCTCAGTTGGTAGAGCAAAGGACTGAAAATCCTTGTGTCGTTGGTTCGATTCCAATCATCACCACACTGAAACCCTTGTCAGAAACGGCAAGGGTTTTTTGTTTTTAAGCCTTCCGGGTTACTTTTCTTAGTTAGCCTTAACTATAGTTTACACTTAACCTACTCTATCTCTTTTTGCTTATATTGTCTCTGCAACTATACTATAAACAGTAACTATAAGATTCAGGCAGGTATAGTTAGCAACGAAAGAAATAATGCGGCAAATACTTATTTCAGCTCTCTTTTTGACAGTATTCGGTTGTTCGGATACTGGTAATCAACAAAATCAGATCACAGAAGGCGTAACTCCTGATGTGTCATCGGTTCCCTCCCAACATGATACGCTAACGCGGAAAACCAATAGCTACTCTATCTTCAGCGATGCGGAGCTTAAAGATTATATAGTTGCCGATATCTCCGGAAATAATTTTACGCTTGTCACTGAAAGATCAGGAATATTTATCAGCCCGGATACGGAAGAAATAGAGCACATGAAAAAGGAATATGGAGAAGAAGACTTTTACACTGCTGCAGACGACAACCTATACTATGAATATGAAGCGGATAAGTTATTAGAGGAGAAAAATATAAAGACTGTGTATCCGAAAACGAGATACCTGAAATTTAAAACGAATACAGGTCAGGAGTATTTTTTTGACACTAAAACAGAGGACAGCCCTAACTGGTACCTGATCCTTTTTGATCCATCAAAAGACCGCCCTGAAATTATTAGTGCTATAGATATTGCAGAAGAATATAGCAGTTACTTCAGCCAAAAGCAGCAACGCATAAAACTATAACTATTGATACGCCAGATTTAATCTGATAAGAAACAACCTATAGTTAATAACAATTAGCCCTTAGCTCCAGCAAGGCTGCGGAATAACCTAACTCATACGCCTGGTTAAAATAGATACACGCCGAATCCGGTTCCTGTAACTCCATCTTGGTCCGGCCCATCAGGTAGTTCACTCTTCCATTTTCTTTATCTATAGTTAGAGCACGGCGGTAATCATGCTCCGATAGTTTATGTGCTTCAATTTTATAGTAGCCAAAACCACGGTAGGTCAGGGCAGTTACCCGCTTCTCCTTATCGGTGCCATAGCGTAGGTAGGTAGAGAAATCACTAAGGGCTGGTTTGTATTTCTGCAGGTAAAATAACCGGACTTCTCCCCGAGCCAGGTAAGCGTCCCATAGTTTTTCGTTTAAATGAATGGCCCGGTTCAGGTCCGCTTCAGCTTGCAGGTAGCTTGCCAAATGCTGCCGACTAACTCCCCGCATAAAGTACACATCCGCCGACGGCTTTTTCTGATAAGCAATTGCCTGGTTAAAATCCTGCAGGGCAGCTTCGTAATCCTCAAAAACATTTAGCTCGAGCCAACCTCTTTCTTTGTAGGCAGCAGCGTGTTCAGGCTTAAAGTTAATCGCATCGGACAACATGCGGTGTGCACTACTGTATTTACCGTCAGCTATATAGGTTAAAGCTGTTTTATATTTATCTTCACCGGCAATGTGGTCCATTACTACTTTCAGCAGCAGGCTAAAAAGCAGGATACCACCTACGAAAGCAATGGTTATGTACAGATCTTTCCGTGAGAACTCGTGCTTCTCTGTTCGGATAGGCCGGTAGTAGCGCTCCGAAACCGGGGCAGGTTGCCGGGTATAACGGTAGCGGTCGTTATAATATGGCTGGTATTGCTGTATCACCCGCTCACGCTCACGCAGGTACTGCAGTTTCAGGTCGTAACGGGCGCGCTTGCCCGGGTTAGACAATACCTGGTAAGCGGTATTAACAAGTTTAAATCTATCCTCGGCCAGTTTATTGTTGGGGTTTTTGTCGGGGTGGTACTTAATAGCCAGTTTTTTATACGCCTGCTTTACCTCCTGCTGGGTAGCTGCCGGGGCAATGCCAAGTACGGTATAAAAATTCTGTTCCAATGCAGCTAATAGTAAGTTCTAGGTGACATTAAAGGTAATTAAAACACATTTTTTACCTTAATTGTATGTAAGGTAGCAATGTACTTATACTTTACGTAAATATTTGAATACACCTGCGTATACAGGATAAGCAATAAAAAAAGCTAAAAACTATGGCAATGCAAGATAACGGCACAAAAGAAAAAAACACTCATATTATCGAGAACCTGATGGGTTACGTCGATACTCGCATCGATATTATACGATTAGAGATACAGGAAAAGCTAAAGGTAGCTTTTGTAGGGGCAACACATGGTATATTACTGGGCCTCGTGGGGTTTATGTGCCTTATATTTGTAAACATCTTTCTGGGCCTGCTGTTAAACCATCTTTTGGATAGTACGTTCTGGGGCTTCGGCATCGTCGCTTTATTTTACATTGTGCTGTTGGTTATACTGGTAGTTGGTTTAGATAAAAAAGTGTTCCAGGGCATGGCCGACAAAACATTTGACAACACAATTTATAAGACTGATAAAAGAGAAAAATCAATATGAGCGAGCTTAACAATCCATTGTTCGATAACCAGCGGGAATTTCTGGAGCGTCAGAAAGAAGAATATAAGAATGCCCTGATGGGCGATGTAGAGCAGATTAAAAATCAGGGACAGGAAATAGGTAAAAAAGTGGCCATTGCTGGCGGTGTTGTACTTGCCGGCCTGCTGCTGAGACGTATGTTTACCGGCAACGATAAAAAAAAAGCCTCAAAAATAACCAAAGTTAAAAAAGGGGAAGCTGCTGCTGCCGGAACTATACCTGTGTCGCACCCGATACCAGACTATGACCCGATAGCACACAGAACGGTGACAGACTTTACGGCTGAAGGGCCGATGTCCGTAACTGCAGCTAAACAAAAAGCAAAAAAGGAGAAAAAGCAGAAGGTAAAATCCGGGCCGGGCATGATGCAGCGCCTTATAAACTCGCCATATGCGCGCACAATGGCCCTGGAAGGCGTTGCACTGCTTGTAGCCTATGTTACTAAAAAGGCAGCAGAACGCATGCATACTGAATCTGAAAATACCGATATTGCAGCTAGAGCTGTTCCGGCTACCGAAGCAGACCCAGTTGTACAAAGCGCCTCAGAAAAGCATGCCATTTAACACTCTTCGCGAAAAGCAGCAGAAAACCCGAACAGGCAGAAAGCACTTTGCCGTATTGCTGGACCCCGATAACCTGGATGAAGCAAACTGCCTGCAACTGCTGCACATGAGCGAAGCCAGCCACGTCGATTTCTTTTTTGTAGGTGGCAGCCTGATAACAACCGAAAACCAGGCAACTATAATTCAACTGATAAAACAGCATAGCCAGATACCGGTTATACTTTTCCCGAGCAACAGTTTGCACATCGATAAACAAGCCGATGGCATCCTGTTGCTTTCTTTAATTTCGGGCCGCAACCCCGATTTCCTGATTGGCCAGCACGTACTCTCCGCACCAATTCTTAAAGCCAGCAACCTGCACGTTTACCCGACAGGCTACATGCTCGTAGATTGCGGCCGGCAGACTACCGCTTCTTATATGAGCGGCACTACCCCCATCCCTTACGACAAGCCTGCTATTGCTACCTGCACCGCCATGGCCGGCGAGTTGCTTGGGCTAAAGTATATGTACCTGGATGGTGGCAGCGGAGCGGCAAAACCAATAAGCGCTGAAATGATTGCGGCCGTGTGCGAAGCAGTGGAAGTGCCGGTTATAGTTGGTGGCGGCATTAATACTGCGGATAAAGCAAAAGCTGCTTTAGCGGCAGGCGCCGATGTAATCGTGGTTGGTAACCACATAGAAAAAAACCCCGGCTTTCTGGCCGAGGTTTCTTCTATAGTTGCTTCTTATAATCTAACCTTAGATGTTCATCGCTGATTCGCGGCGACGCATCTTACCGGCAGGAATTCCGAACATCATCTTGAATCTGCGGCAGAAGTAAGCGGTATCTTTGTAACCAACTTCTTTACCAATTTCGCGGATGCTCTTCTTAGTCGTTCTAAGCAGGAACACAGCACGCTCCATACGCTGGTACTCGATGTAATCCTGAGGGTTTATACCTGTCAGCATTTTGAAATACTGGCCTACATAATCCTCGGATACGTTTGCAACGTTAGAAAGCACTTTGTTAGAAAGATCGCCACCTAAGTTCTCCTTAATGTAGTTGAACAGGTCTATGAGGCGTGGATCTTTAAAGTAAGTGCTGTTGGTTGCCAGCTGCTCCACAAACATTCTGTTACGAAGTATATGGCGCACCACCTCTACTACAATGTTCTCCGTGTAGATGTTGATCAGACGCTCTTTACCTGGCAGATCCTGCATGCTCTCTTCCACCACTTTTATCACCAGGTTAGCCAGCTTGTTGTTTCCTGAGATCAGGAAAGCAGGCACATCCAGGGATGAGAAGAAGTTTACAGAGTCAAATACCTTCGCTTCGAAACTTACAAAGCTGTGGCTCTCTTCTGCATCACCGATAAGGTCAAGATCGCTGTTATTTTTAAAGAACTTCTCTTTATTCGTGATCAGGTCATCGTTAGAAATTACCTTACCATCGCCAGCACCGTATCTAACACGTGTGTTTCGGCCTCCCGGAATAAACAGCAGTTCCCCCTCTTCTACCGCTTGCTCCTCGTCGCCGAAAAATATACTACCCTTATGAAGCAGTATCAGGTTGTTGCCAACATCATAGTAGTTGCGAACCGTAAACGGCTGCTGCAACACCAGATTCTTAGCCTTAATGAACCGCACCCCAAGCGATTCAATAATTTTATTGTAATCTTCCATTGTTTAACCAACTAACTTTTATACTATAAACCCGTTAATTATGGCTTAAAGCTAAGACTAATCTTTATAAAATTCAAATTAAATTTTAAAAATAAATTTTAATTCGAAAAAACCTATAGATAGCCTAAGCTGCACAGAAACACATTTTTACAAGCATTTCTACTTTAGCAGTTCTCTCGATATTACTATTTTCTGTATCTCGGAAGTACCTTCGTATATCTGTGTGATTTTTGCATCACGCATTAAACGCTCAACATGGTACTCTTTCACGAAACCGTATCCGCCGTGCACCTGCACTGCTTCTATAGTTGTATCCATCGCTACTTTTGATGCAAAAAGTTTTGCCATAGCACCAGACTTGCCATAGTCCGCATGTGTATCTTTATCATAAGCAGCCTGCAGGCAAAGCAGACGCGCTGCTTCGATGTTTGTAGCCATATCAGCCAGCTTAAACTGTATCGCCTGGTGCTTCGCGATCTCCACACCAAATGCCTTACGCTCTTTAGCGTACTTAACTGCCAGTTCGTACGCGCCAGATGCTATACCTAATGCCTGCGACGCAATACCGATACGACCGCCAGATAACGTAGACATCGCAAACTTAAAGCCGAAGCCATCTTCGCCGATGCGGTTCTCTTTTGGCACCTTAACGTCTGTAAACATCAGCGAGTGTGTATCGGAACCACGAATACCCAGCTTATTTTCTTTAGGGCCGATCTCAAAGCCTTCCATACCACGCTCAACTATAAGCGCATTAATTCCACGGTGACCTTTGGCAACATCTGTCTGAGCGATTACAATGTATACAGAAGCCGTGCTACCGTTTGTGATCCAGTTTTTAGTACCATTCAGCAGGTAATGGTCACCCATATCAACAGCAGTTGTGCGCTGCGATGTAGCATCAGAACCCGCTTCCGGCTCCGATAAACAGAAGGCACCGATGATCTCGCCGGTAGCTAATCTTGTCAGGTATTTCTGCTTTTGCTCTTCGTTGCCATATTTCTCCAGGCCCCAGCAAACAAGCGAGTTGTTAACCGACATTACCACAGAAGCAGACGCATCTATTTTAGAGATCTCTTCCATAGCCAGCACATAAGAGATGGTGTCCATACCGCCACCGCCGTATTTCGGATCAACCATCATTCCTAAGAAGCCAAGCTCACCCATTTTTTTGATCTGCTCTGCCGGGAATTTCTGGTGCTCGTCGCGCTCGATTACGCCAGGCAAAAGCTCTGTTTGTGCAAATTCGCGGGCGGCTTCCTGTACTGCCAGATGTTCTTCTGTTAACTGAAAGTTCATATTATTTATAAATCGGATATGGTATAACGATAACTTTTCGGGTACAAAACTATAAAATACAACAATATAAATTTAACCTGACTGCGAATTATTGTAATTAACTATACAATGTTGGGCCAGTAAACTATGATCAGAAAGTATAGAGGGCAAAAAAAACGCCACCCACTAAACAGAAGAGGGCAGCGTTATTTTATATACGTAACATTTGCAGGTTAGTCGCGACGGCCCAACAATAATGAACCATAGTATAATAAGGTGGCCAGTGAACCAAGTGCGGCAACCACATACGTCATAGCAGCCCATTTAAGTGCATCTTTCGCCATACCGTATTCCTGCTGGGTTACAATTCCGTTTGAGCTTATCCAGGCCAGCGCACGCTTGCTCGCATCAAACTCTACCGGTAACGTTATAAAACTGAACAGTGTCGTTAAGCCAAACAGCGCCACCCCAATTGCCAATGGCACAGGTGTTGTCTGCAACATCAGGATACCGATCAGCAGAATCCATTGCATGTAACGCGAGGCGATGCTTAGCGCAGGCACCATGGCCGAACGGAACTTGAGGAAAGCATAAGCCTTGGCATGCTGTACTGCGTGACCACACTCGTGGGCAGCTACGGCAGCAGCAGCTGCGCTGCGGGCATCGTAAACATACTCGCTCAGGTTTACTGTTTTATCTGTTGGGTTATAATGGTCCGTTAAACGGCCCGCTACTGAAATAACACGCACATCCGTAATACCGTTATCGGCCAGCATCTGCTCAGCTATTTCACGTCCGCTCATACCAGAGCTTAGCGGTATTTGGGAATATTGCTTGAACTTGCTTTTTAATCGCCAGCTTACAAGCCAGCTTGCAAGCATAATGGCAATCATTATTATCCAGATCATGATTATCTATTTTCGTTTAATTGGTTTTCTATTTTTTTTACGATGCTTGTAGTGGAATAACCGGTAACAAGCGGAACTGTTTTCACTTCGCCTCCGGCCTGCTGCACCACATCATGCCCTACAATCTGCTCTATACTATAGTCGTCGCCTTTTACTAATATATCCGGTTGCACAGCTTTTATCAGTTCTAAAGGTGTATCACTATCGAAAAGCACTACTGCATCAACAAACAAAAGCGATGCCATTACCCGCGCACGTGACATTTCGTCCTGAAGAGGCCGGTTCGGACCTTTTATACTGCTGATGGAATGATCTGTATTGAGGCCAAGCACTAATTTATCGCCAAGTTGTCGTGCTTTTTCGAGATAATCTACGTGGCCTAAGTGCAATAAGTCAAAGCAGCCGTTCGTGAAAACGATCTTCTGCCCCTGGCTTCGCCATAGTTGCAGTTGCTCCAGTAATTTTGGAAGGGTAAATATTTTATCAGTTGAGTTCATGGTTTGCTATAGTTTCAGGAGCTGCCGCCATAGTTGGTTTACGCGACATACCTGCTATAAAACTAAGCACTCCCATTAAAACTACCAAAAGTGTTTGAGAGGTATGTGCCAGCAGCGCGTAAGCCATTCCGGCTTCTTTAGGCACTCCGTAAAGTAGTAACGTAGCCTGTACCAGCAAATGATATACGCCTACCCCACCCTGCACCGGTGCCGCCATGCCTAAACTACCCACTACCAAAACCGAGAGCGCCGCTCCAAAGCCTAGCCCGCTTGTAGCCGGAAGCGCATAAAAAACGACCAAGCTCATGCCATAGTACATCAGCCACACAAAAACAGTATGCCCCAGAAAACAGCCTGGTTATCCAGTTTGGTTATACTGAAAACACCCTGCAGCATGCCTTTCACAAACTGCACAGCTTTCTGAAAAAAGCTATTCTCCCGCAACCTGCTCAGGTAACGTAACCCAACCAGGACTAAAACTATAACTGACACCAGAAAGAAACCGGCCACCCAGTAAAGGGAATCTATAGCTTGCTCCAGGTTACTGTACTTGCTGGAAAGTAATTCCCAGAAGAAGTCTTTGATCTGCCTGAATTCGGAAAGGAAGGTAATAGCAACGGCCAGCAACAGCATCAGCATATCCACAAATCGTTCAGCTATTACAGTACCAAAGCCTTTGTTAACAGGAATACCATCTGAACGACGCAACATACTACAACGCACTACTTCGCCCATGCGCGGCAATACCAGGTTGGCAATATAGCCAACCATCATAGCATTATATGTATTTTGCAACGATGGCTGGTAGCCTGTTGGTTTTATCTGCATTTGCCAGCGGTAAGCCCGGCTCAGGTAAGCTGCCACCCCCATCAAAAGCGAAAGCCCTACCCAGCCATAGTTGGCGTTCTGCAACTCTGCCCACATTTTCTCAAAGTCGAGCTCTTTTAAAGCGTACCACATCAGAAATGCCGATACGCCAAGCAAAAGACCGTATTTAAGAATGGAGAACAGCTTTTTCATGCAGTGGCGTTATACCAGGCGGTTGTGCTGATCCGGAAAAACCAGGGTTGGTTTGTGCGCTTTTGCATCCGCGAACGGGATGCTGCAGTAAGAAATCACGATAACGATATCGCCTACCTGCACTTTACGTGCAGCGGGCCCATTTAAGCAAACAGTGCCGGTGCCGCGTTCGCCCTTAATTACATAAGTCTCGAAACGCTCGCCGTTGTTAATGTTTACGATGGTAACTTTCTCATTCTCCACCACATTGGCGGCGTCCATCAGGTCTTCATCTATGGTGATGCTGCCAACATAATGCAGTTCGGCCTGAGTTACCTTACAGCGGTGAATCTTGGATTTTAAAACCTCAATATACATGGTTTGTGACTAAATAAAGCGCAAAGTTAGGTAATAGGCAGCAGATAAACTATGAAAGTATAGGACCGCTGCCCTGTTTAAACAACTTAAACTTCGCTAAGATTCACTACTAAGTTATCAATAAGGCGCACCGGGCCTACGTGTGCTGCAATGCATAGTGCCGCTTCCTGCACATCGGTTATAGTTGTAAGCGGCTGTAGCGTAAGCGGGTCTGCTATCTCAAAATACTCCAGCGCTACTTCAGGCTTATCTCTCAGGTATTCAGCTACAGCTTCTTTTATAGCTGGCAACGGCACCTGCACCAGTTGCTTCCGGGCCAGTTCCAGGGCATCGTGTAAGCTCACCGCAATTTTACGCTGGTCTGCATTCAGACGTTTGTTTCTGGATGACATAGCCAGGCCGTCTGTTTCACGTACGGTTGGGTAACACACCAGTTCAATATCAAAGCCAAGCCCCAGAATAAGCTGCCGAACTATAGCTACCTGCTGCAGGTCTTTCTGCCCGAAATAGGCTTTGTGCGGCTGCACAATGTTAAAAAACTTACCAACTATAGTTGCTACTCCGTTAAAGTGCCCCGGCCGGTGCTCCCCTTCCATTACTGTCTCCAGCTTCCCGAAACTAAACTGCAACATATTTTGTTGTGGATATATAGCTTCGGGAGTTGGCGCAAAGATATAGTTACACCCGGTGGCCTGCAGCAGTGCTATGTCAGCGTCTAATGTACGCGGATATAGATTGTAATCTTCGGGGTTGTTGAACTGCGTGGGGTTTACGAAAATGCTGCACACCGTAATGTCGTTATCATTGGCCGATGCGCGCAGCAGCTGCAGGTGCCCTTCGTGCAGGGCACCCATAGTTGGCACAAAGCCTATGCTTTTGCCACGGCAGCGCAGCGCCTGCATTGTTTCGCGAAGTTCGTTAACCTGCGTAATTACTTGCATATGTTGTGTTTCAGTGTTAAAACTATAGAAGCCGGCAAAAGTAAGTCACAGCAGATAAAATTGAAAATTAGAATAAAAAATACTAATTTTGCACGTCCCAATACTGTTGCCTTTAATTTTTAATTACAAACTCATGTCAAAATTGCGAATCCTTTACGCCGCCACCGAGATCCTTCCCTTCCTTCAAACCACAAAAGTAGCAGAGTTTCTGAACACACTGCCACAGGCGATGCAGGAAAGAGGTATGGAAATCCGCATCTTTGTGCCGAGATTCGGTATTATTAACGAGCGTAAGAACCGCTTGCATGAGGTTGTCCGCTTATCGGGCATCAACATTGCTGTTGGCGACGACGAGAAACCACTGGTTATTAAGGTGGCTTCTATTCCGAATGCCAAATTACAGGTATATTTTATTGACAACGAAGACTATTTTCACAGAAAGTCCGTTTTTGTTGACAAGAACAACAAATTTCACCAGGATAACGACGAGCGTGCTATTTTCTTCTGTAAGGGCGTGCTGGAAACTGTGAAGAAACTTGGCTGGGCTCCGGACATTGTGCATTGCAACGACTGGATGACCGGCCTGATACCAATGTACCTGAAAACAACTTATAAGAAAGATCCGATCTTTAAAGACTCTAAGTCGATGTTTACGGTGTATAACCACAACTATACACACAAGTTTAACGGCGACCTGGCTGAGAAAGTAAAGATGCTGGATATTGATGACAGCATGCTGGGCCACCTGAAGTCTGCCGATATCGACAGCTTCCTGAAAATTGGTATGGAGTATGCCGATTCGGTAATTAAAACAAACGAAGATTTCAGCGATAACATCAACCTGCTGTTCAACGACTTTACTTCAAAGAACATCAGTACAGTTATTGCCGACGACACCCTTTCAGATTCATACTATAACCTGTATAATGAACTCAGCCGTTAGAAGATTTACCCTTTTCTTCTTTTCCCTTGCTACACTTGCATCTTGCGAAGACCCATCTGATATAGGCTTAGACCTACAGGATGAAAACCAGATCGGAGCCTTTTATACCGAATTAAATGTAAATACGGGCACCGTACTTAAATCTGACTCTATATTAGCTTTCAGGCAGTATCCGTTACCTGTTGGTGGTTACCAGGATGGCGCATTGGGCAATGTAAAAGCGACTGCCTTTACAGAAGTAGGTCTTTCCGGCTTAGATGTAACGTTTGGCACAAACCCGGTAGCAGACTCATTGGTTCTGAGCCTGGATTATACAACAGATATCTATGGTTCTGATGATGCTATGTTAAACCTGAGTGTTCACAGGTTGACTGAAGGTTTCCAGGATAAGTCATCTTATTTCACGAACTCATCGCTGGCGTATGAAAGTACGCCGCTGGGAACAGTATCTTTTGACCCGGACCCTGTAGATACGTCTACTGCAGCCAAACCAGCACCTGTATTTACGGTACCTGTCAGAATACACCTGGATAAGGCGCTGGCTGACGAGATACTGGCTCAGTCAGGCAAAGCTACCCTCAAGAATCAGTTTAACTTTGTACAGCTTTTTAAAGGCCTGGCTATAGTTCCGACACAGGCTGTTTCTAGAGAAGTAATCGGCCTGAATACGCTGTCTGCTAAAACCAAGCTTACGCTGTACTACAAAAACGATACGACCAGAAAAGAATATTCCTTTTTGCTTAACGGATCCAACATTCGAAACTTCTCTAAAATAGAAGCTGTTCGTAGCGGTACTGCACTGGCAGGGCTGCAACCATATACAGTATTGCCATCGGCGCAGACAGGTGGCGAAAGCTATGTACAGGCTGGCACTCAGCTATTAACAAAGCTTACCATCCAGGGACTTGAGGAGTTAAAGCAGCAACATGGTAATATTGTAATTAACAGGGCTGAGCTTATAGTGCCGGTTAAAAACAATTCCTTTACAACGCTTAAAGAACCATCCCAGTTAGCTATTTACGAGACTAACAGCTCGAACAGGATTCTTTATACTTCTACTGGCGTGGCTAAAACAGTTCCTATAGATGATGCCCGCTTAATGAGCATTGAGAACTATAGTTCCCCGACTTATTTACAGTTTAATGCCGAAACAAGAAAAGATGGCGACAATACTGTAAGAACCGGCGTGGGCAGTTATAAAGTAAATGTAACGGCTTATGTACAGGCAATACTGCGTGGCGACAAGCCAAATGATGGCCTGTTGATAACACCAGCCAGGTTTTTGAGCTCTGCCAACGGAGGCGGATCAATTGGACTGGAAAGTATTCCTAAAAGAGCCATTATAGTTAACACGGAAGAGCAAGGTGTAAAACTGCGCATCTACTTTACAAAACTGGACTAATTTTATTATAAAATATTTTTAATAGGTACCTTTGCGGGTACCTATTTTTTGTAGGCCCCTATTTTAGTTTTTACACAACAGACTTATGTGCGGAATTGTAGCATACGTTGGGCATAGAGATGCTTGCCCTATAATTATCAAAGGCTTAAAGCGCCTGGAGTATAGAGGTTACGATAGTGCAGGCATTGCACTTATGAACGGTGAACTGAATGTTTACAAGAAAAAGGGCAAGGTAAGCGAACTTGAAGCTTTTATAGCCGATAAAAATGTACACGGCAATATTGGCATGGGCCACACCCGCTGGGCTACCCACGGCGAGCCTAACGATGTAAATGCGCACCCGCATTACTCTACATCGGGCAAAATTGCCATCATTCACAACGGTATTATCGAGAACTATGCCTCCCTTAAAACACTGCTTTTAGAGAAAGGCCATACGTTCCAGTCAGATACAGACTCTGAAGTTTTCATTAACCTGATCGAAGACATCCGCACCACTACAAGCTGTTCTTTAGTTGAGGCGGTACGCCTGGCGCTTCATGAAGTAGTAGGTGCTTATGCTATAGTTGTACTCTCTAAAGATGATCCGAACCAGTTGATTGCTGCACGCAAAGGCAGCCCACTGGTAGTTGGAGTTGGCGAAGGCGAATACTTCTTTGCTTCTGATGCTACACCAATCATTGAGTATACCAATGATGTGATCTATCTTAATGATTTTGAGATTGCAGTAGTTAAAGATGGTGAACTGGATATCCGTACAAAAGAGGACGTAAAGCAGACACCTTATATCCAGCGATTGGAGCTTGAACTGGAGTCAATTGAAAAAGGCGGTTACGAGCACTTTATGCTGAAAGAGATATTTGAGCAGCCTCGCTCGATACTCGACAGCATGCGTGGCCGCATGATCGCAGAGAGCAACCACCTGATGATGGGCGGTATCCGTGAGTATGAAAATAAATTTGCAAATGCCCAGCGTATACTTATAGTTGCCTGCGGTACATCATGGCATGCCGGCCTGGTAGCAGAATACCTGATCGAAGATCTGGCGCGCATACCTGTAGAGGTCGAATATGCTTCTGAATTCCGCTACCGCAACCCGATCGTTAACGAAAACGACATTGTGATTGCCATTTCGCAGTCCGGTGAAACAGCAGATACATTAGCAGCGATAGAACTGGCCAAATCTAAAGGTGCCACTATTTTTGGCGTATGTAACGTAGTTGGTTCATCTATAGCGCGCGCTACCGATGCTGGTGCTTATACACACGCCGGCCCTGAGATTGGTGTGGCTTCTACAAAAGCATTTACGGCGCAGGTAACAGTGCTTACCCTTATTGCCATGATGATCGGCAGCAAGCGAGGTACTATTGAAACGTCTAAACTGTATGAGCTGATCGCTGAACTGGAGCAAATTCCGGCTAAAGTAGAGCAGACACTTAAACTGGATAAGCAGATCGAAGAAATTTCAGCTATCTACAAAGACGTAACTAACTTCCTGTACCTGGGTCGTGGTTATAACTTCCCGGTTGCCCTGGAAGGTGCGCTTAAGCTGAAAGAAATCTCTTACATACACGCGGAAGGTTATCCTGCAGCAGAAATGAAGCACGGCCCGATTGCCCTGATTGATGAGCACATGCCGGTTGTAGTTATTGCTACAAAAGACAGCTCTTATGAGAAGATCGTATCGAATATACAGGAAGTGAAGGCACGTAAAGGTAAAGTAATTGCCATCGTTACCGAAGGTGATACAACTATACCGGCCATGGCTGACCACGTGATCGAGATACCTGAAACCAGCGAGCACCTGATGCCATTACTGTCTGTAGTGCCACTTCAGTTGTTATCTTACCACATTGCGGTAATGCGTGGTTGCAACGTAGATCAGCCTCGTAACCTGGCAAAATCAGTAACAGTAGAGTAATCTATAGTTGTTATAAAATGAAAAGGAGACTTTAACAGGTCTCCTTTTTTGTTTTATGCTTATAATTGAACCTATAGTTTAGCTTGCCCTGGCTCGCGAATGTCAACCTGCCCTCGCTCGCGTCCCGCGAGAGTGAGCTACAAGTGACGTCCCGCCACGTCAATCGTCAAAAACATAAAACTATAGTTTAGTAGCGAAACTAAACTATAGTTGAAAGCGGCCAGAGGCCGAATTATAGCTCACACTCGCGGGACGCGAGCGAGGGGAACCTACTTATAACTATAGTTCAAACTTCTCCCCTTTCAGGTATTTTGCCTTCAGCAGCGGGCAAACTTTATAGCGTTCTTCTTTGGTGTCTTCGTAAACCGCCTGCAGTACGTTATACACATTTTCTATCCCGATAAGATTAGCCCATTCAAAAGGCCCTTTCGGATAATTTGTCCCCAGTTTCATCCCCAGGTCAATATCCTCTATCCCGGCTGTTTGCTCCTGCAAAGTATAGCACGCCTCATTTATGATCATGCAAATAATGCGGGGCGTAACCATGCCTGTGCGGTCAGCAACTATAAGATACTCAGCACCCAGCTCGTTGCAAACCTCTATCAGCTTAGATTCAGAACTTTTATCGAACAGACTTACTTCCAGCACCGGGCGATTGAAAAGAGACGGCAGTCCATTGAAACCAATTAAGGTACATGGCTTTTTTACTCCGGAAGCTTTTACGAGTGCTGCCAGCTGTATAGTGGCAGCGTTACAGAAAACTACTTGCTCAGGCGAATAGAGGCTCAGGCGTTCCGGCTCTTGGTGCAGCAGGAAATCGAATACAACATCTGATGGGCCTAACTGCTCGTCGATAATGCTATGGCTTTGCAGGAAAGTAAATTGCGTGCCGTTGCTTGTTTCCGGAAACTTTTGTCTGAACTCTGCGGCCATTTGGGGGCCAGCCAAAACAAGTATGTGCATAATTCTGTACTTTTGATGGTAAAGATAAACATTTAAACTTATCCAGAATGGCACATACTATCGTTAACTCACAGAATGCCCCGGCCCCAATAGGGCCTTACAGCCAGGCAACTATGGCCAACGGCGTACTTTATGTTTCGGGTCAGATACCGCTTAACCAGCAAACCGGTGAACTGGTAACCGGCAGCATCGAAGACGAAACGCACATGGTGATGAAGAACCTGCAGTTCATCCTGAACGAAGCGGGTATGGACTTCAGTAACGTTGTGAAATGCAGCATTTTTGTAAAGGACCTGAACAACTTCGGAAAGATAAACGAAACCTACGGCAGCTACTTTACCAGCAACCCACCCGCCCGAGAAACTGTAGAAGTTAGCCGCCTGCCAAAAGATGTGAATGTAGAGATTTCTTGTATTGCGGTGAAATAGAACTTGATTAAAGACTTTTTGACAAAGGACAAAAGACGCAGGATTTATAGTTCTGTGTCTTTTGTCTTTTTTTTTGTCTGTACCGGTATTAATGGGGGTAAAGGATTGACAAGATCTGGCTTCGGTTTATAGTTGAGGGGGAGGGCTTTATAGTTACTGGCCCGTTCGCTGCTTCGGACATCCTTGTCCGAAACCCATCTGCCTGCGGACGTCCACGTCCACGTTATCTAAACTCCAGGGACACAGATGTCCCCTACAAAATACTTCCAGACAAGGATGTCCGGAAGAGCAGAGAGCAGGCTTTATAGTACAGCCTATAATTCTATAGTTAAATCAAAAACTTTTTAACTTTTTAACTCCTAAATATTGGCTCCCTGTTCTCTCTCGGTTTCTTCTGGTGGCAATATAGGCTCTTCTTCGCTTCCGTATACTTCCCGTTCGTGTTTGCCGGGTTCTGCGTTTACCGCTGAGTTGCCAACTTCAATTTCCTGCCTTATAACGCGTACCGCATAGGTAGCCGGGTAAATGTTATGGCCATACTTGCGGGAGTACACAAACGTAAATACAGCCCCGAAAAAAATGATCTGGGAAGTAAAGAAAACCCACGTTAAAATAATCACAACTGACCCGGCCGCCCCATAAACCGAACCCACCTCGTTTTTGCCCAGGTAAAACCCGATAATTCCCCTGAAAAGCGAGAAAAGCAGCGCTGTAACTATAGCTCCCACCCACACATCGCGCCATTTTATTTTGGCATCCGGCAGAAACTTATAAATACAGCCAAACAGAAAAGACATCATCACCAAACTCGACATAAAATTTGCCAAGTGCAGCACATACACGATCCAGCCGGAAAAACGTGCCGTCAGGAAGTCGCCGATAATAACCAGAACAGCATTAGCCAGCAGCGATAACAAAAGTATAATCGTAATAACCAGGATCATCCCGAAGGACAGGGCGCGATCGAGCAAGAGTTTCAGGTAGCCGCGTTTGGGCTTGGGCTTTACATACCATATCTCGTTCAGGGAATCCTGCAGCGAAACAAATAGCCCGGTTGCCGCGATAAATAAAGCCACGCCGCCAACTATAGCTGCTAAATTCAGGTTAGTGAAAGCATTTACACTTTCCACCATCTTCTGTACCGCATACGCTCCTTCCGAACCGATCAGTTCTTTAATTTTATAGTAGATCTCCCCCGATACGGCCTGCTCTTCCAGGAAATAGCCGCTGGCACTGATAATAATGATAAGCATGGGCGGCAAGGCAAAAATGGTATAGTAAGCCAGCGCCGCTCCTTTCTGAAAAGAGTTGTTATCGAGAAACTCCAGCCATGTTTCCTCAAGCAGGAGCCAGATCATAAGAAGTCGGGAGCGTAACATCCGGGCCGGTTTTTAGCTATGCGTACTTAGGCTGATACGCAAATGCCTGATATTGTTTGTACTTGTCATAGCACGTATAAAGTATAACATCAAATGAAGGTGCAGGTTATACTTACGATTACATACTTTATTTTGTAAATTGCGCCCGAATTACAAGATTACAAGAGACGACCATACATGGAAAGAGAAGTTAGAGTACGCTTTGCCCCGAGCCCGACCGGGCCACTTCATATAGGCGGTGTTCGCACGGCCCTTTACAACTACCTGCTGGCCCGCAAAACCGGCGGCAAAATGATACTTAGGATAGAGGATACAGACCAGAACCGTTTTGTGCCTGGTGCTGAAGACTATATTCGTCAGTCGCTGGAGTGGTGTGGCATTGAGCTGGATGAAAGCCCATGGAACGGTGGCCCATATGCGCCTTACCGCCAGTCGGAGCGCAAGCCGATGTACATGCAGTATGCCATGCAGCTTATTGACGCCGGCCATGCCTACTATGCGTTTGATACCGCCGAAGAACTGGATGCAATGCGTGAGCGCCTGAAGGCTGCCAAAGTAGCGACGCCACAGTACAACGCCATTACCCGCGCAACTATGCGCAACTCGCTTACCATGCCCGAAGATGAAGTAAAAAAGCTTCTGGAGTCTGGTGCCCCATATGTGATCCGTTTAAAAGTACCGCGCAAAGAAGAGATCCGCTTAAAAGACATGATCCGTGGTTGGGTGATGGTACATTCTTCTTCTATTGATGATAAAGTATTGATGAAGTCGGATGGCATGCCAACGTACCATTTGGCTAACATTGTGGATGACCACCTGATGAAGATTACGCACGTAATTCGTGGAGAAGAGTGGTTGCCATCTGCGCCGCTGCACGTGCTGCTTTACCGCTACTTAGGTTGGGAGGCTACCATGCCTGAGTTTGCACACTTACCATTACTATTGAAGCCGGACGGAAACGGAAAACTGAGCAAGCGCGACGGCGATAAACTGGGCTTCCCGGTATTCCCGCTGCACTGGCAGGATCCGTTTACAGGCGAAATATCTTCTGGTTACCGCGAGGCTGGTTATTTGCCGGATGCTTTCGTTAACTTCCTGGCCTTCCTGGGCTGGAACCCGGGCACGCAGCAGGAGATCTTCTCGATGGAAGAGCTGGCAAACGAATTTTCAGTAGAGCGTATCGGTAAGTCAGGCACCCGTTTTGATATTCAGAAAGCCCGTTGGTTTAACGAGCAGTACCTGCGTGCCAAGCCTGACAGCGAATTAGCAGGTTTCCTGTTAACTGCTTTAGAAGAGCATAATATTTCCTGCAGCCAGGAGAAGGCAGAGAAAGTAGCCGGCCTGATGAAAGAGCGCGTAAGCTTCCCGCAGGATTTCTGGAAAGAAGCAGCTTATTTCTTTGTTGCCCCGGAAGAGTATAACGAGAAAGTTGCTTCTAAAAAGTGGAATGCCCAGTCGGTTGCTGTGTTTGAGCAGTTTAAGAACGAGTTGCCAACTATAGCAGACTATAACGCTGATTCAGTAAAAGAGCTGCTGACAACTATACTGGAGCGCAACGGCATGAAGATTGGCCAGGTAATGCAGGCCCTTCGCCTTGCCGTGACCGGTGCCGAAGCTGGTCCGGATCTGATGCAGATCATCGAGATAATTGGCCGCGAGGAAACGATAACCCGCATCGAAACGGCCATTGCAAAACTTAGCCAGTACGCTACTGCTGAGTAAGCAACCCGAGCTATAAACCAGAAGGCTGATCCGTAAATGGGTCAGCCTTTTTTATTGCGCCAAACTATAGCCGGCCGTGCAAACCGTAACTATTTACCTGTTTCTACTTATAACATCAGGGAATACAAACTATAAAACCATGGCCAGAAATAAGAAACCCGATAAAAGCAAAAAGAAATCTAAAGTGCATAAAGACCTGGAAGGCTTTGAGATAAAGGTAAACGAGCACGGTGAGATCATCTCTAACTATAGCATTGATAAGATTAACGAGTTCTTGAACAAGAATGTAGACGACAAGAAGCTAGTGAAGCGCGATGCCGCCGAAAAAGCCAGGCGTGAAGAGGAAGAAGAATACCATGTAGAGGAAGGCGAAGAAGTAGAAGAAACAGACGAGGACTTTGTACGGGGTACCAGTGCTGTGTCGGATGATGAAGACGATCTGCCTGTAAAGCCAAAACGCAAAGCCGCTGACGAAGACGAGGAAGAAGATTAACTATAGTTTATTGTTGCTTCACTAACCAATAGCGCAAGTTAAACTATAGTTGCTACTCAATTTCTGCTATTTTCTTATCTTGCTGTACTATAACAAATCAGGATCTGACTATGAGAAACTCACATGAAATTGACTACAAGATTTTTGGCAACGACATACAAGTGCTGGAGATTGAGCTCGACCCGCAGGAAACGGTAATTGCTGAAGCCGGCGCAATGGTGTACATGGAAGAAGGCATTGATTTCCAGACCAAAATGGGCGACGGCTCTAACCCCAGCCAGGGCTTTTTAGGAAAGCTGGTATCGGCAGGTAGCCGCCTTATTACCGGCGAGTCATTGTTTATGACGCACTTTACCCACATGGGGCATGGCAAAAGCCGTGTTGCATTCTCTGCCCCTTACCCAGGCACTATATTGCCAGTAGATCTAACAACGGTACGCAACCGCACGCTCATCACACAAAAAGATGCTTTCCTGGCAGCTGCGTTGGGCACTAAGCTCAGCATCCACTTTAACCAGCGTTTAGGAGCTGGCTTTTTCGGTGGCGAAGGCTTTATACTGCAGAAGATGCAAGGCGATGGCATGGCCTTTATACACGCCGGCGGAACTATAGTTGAGAAACAGCTGAACAACGAAACCCTGAGAGTAGATACAGGCTGTGTAGTTGCTTTCGAAGAAGGGATAGATTTTAGCGTGCAGCGTGCCGGCGGCTTAAAGTCGATGATCTTTGGTGGCGAAGGTTTGTTTTTGGCTACCCTGCGTGGTACTGGCCGCGTTTGGCTACAATCTATGCCTGTTAAGAAACTGATTCAGGCACTGATGCCACAAGGCGAAAACGCTAAAAAAGAAGGCAGCATTTTGAGTAGCTTCCTGGAGTAGCAACTAACAAACTATAAAACTATAGTTTGAAAACAGGATCATACTGTGTATTTTCAGATATATCCAACCCAACAACTATGACGATAGAAATTAGAAATGCATGGAGTATTTTGAATAATGGGTTAACCTTTATAAATCTCATTCTCCTTGGGCTGGTTACAGGAAATAGAGTTAGTTATAAAGCTAGCAGAGACAAGAAAACTCCGGTACTAGCAAACGTTCTGCTCTTAGTAGTACTTGGCCTGGGACTATTTGCTGCCATTTACAAGTTATTAAAACTATAGTCTGGCACATCAAACTATAGTTTTAAAACAAACAGCCCCGGCAGGTTAATACTTGCCGGGGCTGTTTGCTATCTTTCCTGCCGCAAGTTTAGCTTAAGCGTAACTAGTGGCTGGGATTGGTGCCTGTTTGTAACTGGCTCTCTGCACAAGCAGAAATCATCGGCTGCTGGGTTTATAGTTCAGCTTTGACAACTATAGTTCAAGTTAATCTATAAACTACAGTTTTATAGTTACAGCTATCACAGCTTTTGCTTTTTCAAAGAAAAGCCAGTTACAAACTGGCGGCCATATTCAACCACAAGTTACGCTTAAGCTAAACTTGCGGTATAAAGCATATATAGTTCTGCTCGCAAGCAAAAGGAGACGCAAGGTATTACGTCTCTACATTCCTGTTAATCCCAAAAATCTATTTTAATCCCGGTTCAGCCCGTTTACCTGCATGATCTCTTCCAGGTATTCGCGGGAGTTGCTGAGGCGTGGCACTTTGTTTTGCCCTCCCAGTTTGCCTTTCTCCCGGAGCCAGTTCATGAAAGTGCCTTGCGGTGCAGGGTGTACAATCGGGCCTTGCAGGGCAATGTCGTTCTGACGCTTGGCGTCGTAATCGGAGTTAACTTCTCGAAGCGTTTCGTCGAGGAGGTAAGTGAATTGCTTCAGGTTATCCGGTTGCTTCTCAAATTCTATCAGCCATTCGTGGCCACCACGCTTGCCGCTTTCCATAAAGATAGGCGCAGCCGTAAAGTTGGTGATGATGGCTCCAGTTGCTTCGCAGGCTTTGGTAATGGCGGCTTCAGCGTTCTCAACTATAACTTCTTCGCCGAAGGCATTTATAAAGTGCTTGGTACGGCCTGATATTTTAATGCGGTATGGACTGAGGCTAGTAAAACGGATGGTATCACCGATCTTATAGCGCCACAAACCGGCATTAGTGGAGATAACTATAGCGTAGTTCTTTCCGAGCTCAACCTGGTCCAGCGTCAGTGTTTTAGGATTCTCTTCGTCAAACTGGTCCATGGGTATAAACTCATAGTATACACCATAGTCCAGCATCAGCAGCATTTCGTCTTCTGTTCCGGCCTGGTCCTGTATCCCGAAAAACCCTTCAGAAGCATTGTATACTTCCAGGTAATTCATTTTTTCAGACGGAATGATCTCTTTGAATAACTGACGATAAGGTCCGAAAGCAACAGCGCCATGCGTAAAGAGCTCCAGGTTTGGCCATACTTCCAGGATATTGTTCTTTCCGGTAAATTCCAGAATGCGTTTTAGAAGTACATAGGTCCAGGTAGGCACGCCGCTCATGCTGGTTACATTTTCCTGCACGGTCAGCTCTACCATTTTCTCAATCTTCTCCTCCCACTTGTCCATCAAAGCAACTTTAAGCGGGGGTGTGCGCATGGCTTCCGCCCAGATCGGCAGGTTCTGCATAATTACCGCCGATACGTCGCCGCACGATACTTTTGCATTCAGCTCGCTTGGGCGGTGGCTCCCTCCTATACTCAGGCCTTTGCCGGTAAACAGTTTGGTTTCGGGGTATAAGTTAACGTAAATGGAAAGCATGTCCTTGCCGCCTTTGTAGTGGCAGTCTTCCAGCGACTCCGGGCTGACAGGAATAAACTTGCTGCGGGCATTGGTAGTACCTGATGACTTTGCAAACCATTCGATCTTACTGGGCCATAACAGGTTCTGCTCACCCATCATAACGCGCTCAATGTATGGGTACAGTTCCTCATAGGTTGTAACCGGCACCCGTTCCTGAAACTCCCGAACTGAGAACCCATCAGCGTAACCATACTTCTTACCCCATTCCGTACCTTTTGCAGTACTGATCAGGTTCTGAAAGAGCTCGTTCTGTACCTCATGCGGATACTTCCGAAACAGATCTATGTCATGGATCCGCTTCTTCATTACCCAGGTAACTATAGAGTTAATTATTTCCAAAACTGGATGGCTTAATTGTTGAAGGTTAAATTGTTAAATGGTTGTTTGTATACTTCACTAACCCATTTATTGCTTTCGGTAATTTTCTTAGCTCTGCAAGTATAAGCTGATATTGTTCCTCAGTAATTAAATTGCGAACTCTTGCTTTCTCTGTCCAGTCAAACGACTCGTACATTGAGCCTTGAGCATAACGATAAAATTTAATCTTATCCTTTTTGCTATATCGCCCAAAGCCCTCAGCCAGATTAGCCGAGATGCTATCTGCCGCTGTTACATATTGCTCGCCTACTGTATTTTGAGCAAAACGGCTCCAGTTCATTACCATATCCCAGATGCGATTACTCAGAGCAAAGCTTATTCTGTATGCTTCAATATCATTTAATTTCAGATACTTTTTCTCTTCCATAAATATCCTCCTCAAACAACCATTAAACCATCAAACAATTAAGCCATTTAGCCTCCAGCAATTATACCTTACGTTTCAACTCAAAGTGCTTACCTAAGTATACACGGCGTACCTGTTCGTCAGCGGCCAGTTCTTCGGCTGTTCCTGACTTCAGGATCTTTCCTTCGAACAGCAGATAAGCGCGGTCGGTAATTGAGAGGGTCTCGTTTACGTTGTGGTCAGTTATAAGGATACCGATGTTTTTGCTCTTAAGCTTGGCAACTATACTTTGTATCTCTTCTACGGCAATAGGGTCTACGCCGGCAAAAGGCTCATCCAGCAACACAAAGCTAGGGTCAACGGCAAGGGCTCGGGCAATTTCGGTGCGGCGGCGCTCACCACCGGATAATACAACTCCCTTATTCTTACGCACATGCGTCAGCGAGAATTCCTCCAGCAGTTCTTCAACTTTCTGGCGCTGCTCTTCTTTGGTCTTATCTGTCATTTCCAGCACAGCGAGTATGTTCTCCTCCACGGTTAACTGCCGGAAAACAGATGCTTCCTGGGCCAGGTAACCAACACCACGCTTGGCGCGCTTGTACATGGGCAGGTCTGTAATATCTTCTGTATCCAGGAAAATCCTGCCCGAATTAGGCTTCACCAACCCAACGATCATATAAAAGGATGTAGTTTTACCAGCTCCGTTCGGGCCCAGTAATCCTACAATCTCACCCTGGTTCACTTCTACGCTCACATCGTTTACAACATGGCGCGATTTATATTTTTTAAATAAGTGTTCAGCTCTGAGTATCATGAGGCTAAGTTACGGAATTATCGTTTCATACTGCAAGGTTGCAACTTTTCGTTGTGGTTATGGTGTTGCATAGCCGAACTCCTGCTTTTGCACAATTTAACTTTATTAACAATCTGTATAAAAGATACTATATCGACTTGTTTATCAGCAGGTAGTTATATAAATTAAAATACTTTTAGCCAACCACCTGATTATGACGCTTTCTTTACTCCTATCTCTGAGCAAGCACTTTGCGCTAACCGGCCTGCTATGGTATAGTTCCATAACGGGTTTTAATACTGTTTCTGCTGAGAATATGGTTACGGAAACTATAGATAACAGCGGCGAGACCAAAAGCAGTACCAGTTCCTCGCTTAAAGGCATTGACGTATCGAGGTGGCAGAAAGAAGTGGATTGGATGCAGGTGAAAGATGCAGGCGTAACTTTTGCATTTGTAAAGGCAACACAAGGCGATTTCAGATTAGACCCATTTTTTGAACGCAACTGGGAAGAAACCAAACGCTACGGCATTAAGCGTGGCGCTTACCATTTCTATAAGCCAGAAGCTCCCGTTCAGGACCAGATAAAGCTTTTTACAAGCACTGTAACACTGGCTCCGGGCGATCTGCCTCCGGTGCTGGATATTGAAGTAGCAAAACCCGGTATGACTGGCGAACAGCTGCGTGCAGATTTAAAAACGTGGCTGGAAGCGGTAACACAGCACTATGGCGTAAGACCAATCATCTATACCAGCCAGAACTATTACCGCCGCTGGTTAAAAGGCCATTTTACTGACTATCATTTCTGGATTGCCCGCTACAGCGACGTAAAACCGGAGATTCACCATACCGATAGCTGGATGTTCTGGCAGTTTACTGACCGTGGCTCTGTTGCCGGCATTAACGCAGCTGTCGATATCAATTTCTTTGCCGGCGATATGGATAAGCTGACCGAGCTTTGCCTGCCTGAGTTTGTAACGACAACCGAGCAGTTGAGCCCGATACAACAATTAAAGCACAAGCATCCGCAGCCATAGTTTAGCAACTATAGATTTTACAGGAAAGCAGCCTCTACAGTAAGTACAGGCTGCTTTTTTAGTTAAAACGGATGTCTTTTATTGAAAGCTGGGTAGTAATGTTGCCTCTATAGTTGTTCTCTTCTATTGTATAGCACACATCAAACGGAATGCCTTTGGAAATGTGATGGTAAAAGTCGCCAAACCCGAATGCGATAGCGTCAAATGAAGTGTAACCATCCTGCGTCAGGCGTAGCTTCAGGTGGGTATCGCCAACCACGCGCAGGTTACCGGTATCATACACACACTCTGATACAAACACAGGACGCATATTGCCTGGCCCGAATGGCTCCATCTGCCTGATAATGCCAAAGAAATTACGCGTGATCTGGCTGAAGTTGATCTTAGCCTCTATCTCTATCTGTGGCGTTTTTTGCTCTTCTGTAATAGCATTGGCTACAAACTGCTCAAAGCGCTCTCTGAAGGCCGGAATGTTCTCAACAGGCAATGTTAAGCCTGCCGCATACATGTGGCCGCCATACTGGTCTAAAAGGTCTGAGCAGCTCTCTATGGCACTATGCACATTAAACCCATGCACCGACCGCGCCGATCCCGACGCTTTGCCATTCGATTCTGTGAGGATTATAGTTGGGCGGTAGTATTTTTCGATACAACGTGAAGCCACAATACCAATTACTCCTTTGTGCCAGCTTTCTTTATATAAAACCGTAGAGTTCGCGCTTCGCAGAAAATCATCCTCCTCGATCATCTGCAGGGCCTCTTTGGTAATGTTGCTGTCTTTGCTGCGGCGCTCCTTATTAGATTCGTTAATGATGTCAGCCATTTTAAAAGCTTCATCTTTGGTCTGGGCAAGCAGCATCCGTACCGAGTTTTTGGCATCGCCCATACGGCCTGCGGCATTTATGCGTGGCGAGAAACCAAACACAATGCTCGTTATATCCATCTCGCCGGTTATCCCTGCCAGTTCTTTCAGTGCTTCCAGGCCCGGGCGTGTTGCCTGGGGGCCATTCAGTAACTGCAAACCATAGTAGGCCAGTATTCTGTTCTCTCCAACTATAGGAACTATATCTGCTGCGATGCTTACCACCACCAAATCCAGGAAATTGAACAGCTCTTCCAGTTCTACACCATTCTGCAAGCAAAACGCCTGCAACAGCTTAAATCCAACACCGCAACCTGACAGTTCTTTAAACGGATAAGGGCAGTCAATTTGTTTGGGGTCCAGTACAGCAACTGCCTGGGGAACTACATCGTCCGGCAAATGGTGATCGCAAATGATAAAATCTATACCCAGGCTGGCTGCATAGGCCACTTTATCTGCTGATTTTATACCACAATCGAGGCTGATGATGAGACCAAAACCGTGTTCTGCGGCATACTCTATACCTGCCGTGGAAACGCCATAACCTTCTTTGTACCTGTCTGGAATGTAGAACTCGATCTGGTGGGTATAATGGCGCAGAAAACCATACATGAGCGCTACTGAAGTAGTACCATCTACATCATAGTCGCCATAAACCAGTATTTTTTCGGAACGGTGCAGGGCTTCCGTGAGGCGGTTTACGGCAAGGTGCATGTCCTTCATCAGGAAAGGGTCGTGCAGGTCGGCCATAGAAGGCCGAAAGAAAGCTTTCGCCTCTTCAAAAGTACAGATATTGCGCTGGCAGAGTATGTTGGCTATAGTTGGGCTCACCTTTAGGCTCTCTGCCAGGTTGTTTACTATATCTTCAGATACTTGCTGCTTGTATACCCACCTTTTCTCCATAATACTTCTCGGACTTGCTATCTGTTCCGCTGCAAAGGTAACTAAATTAAACAGCTTTTAGTTTTCGAGTGCTTAAGCGCCTGGTTATCTTTTGCCTGATTTTTCTTACTTTTGCATTAATACAACAGTGCGTGCCGTGAAACGATTCATAGAATTATTTAATAAGTATAAGGATTACTCACTTGATCTGGTGATGTATGGGTTTTTCCTCTTGTTTATACTTTGCCTTTTTATCTTCTTCAGTTAATTCTTCTGTCATTTCGAGCAAAGCCGAGAAATCTTATATGCCCTATAGCATTTTGTCATTTCGAACAAAGTGAGAAATCTGGATTCTATAGTTTGCCACTTTGCACCTCGAACCAAGCCTTTTCTTCCATAGCTTTCTTTATTCCTGGGAGCTCTACTTATCTATCGTTCTATAGTTGACTTTGGTGCCCTCACGGCCGGGAGGCCCCGTCTTCGGGCATCGCGCTGCGCGAATCTCTTTTGCTCGTTCCTCGCAATGCCTCACGGCACCAGACATTCACAAGGCGCTCAACCCAAAGACTGTGATCAGTTCGATAGTAACTGCTTTAACTTTAGTTTGAGAAGCTATAGTTATATTGCTCTATCGTGGCTATAGTTCCGTAGGGACAGGTCGCGACCTGTCCGATCCTGGTCTGTAACTATGGCAATTTCAGATTTCTCCCGCAGGTCGAAATGACAGCTTAAAAATCCGTAGCAGAAAAGTCCCCCTTTGAAGGGGAGCAGGGGTGGGTTACCTCCAGGAGTACTCACCTTGTCCGAAACCACAGAATAGAGTTAATCTAATTAACAGTATCACCACGGAGCTTCCGGAAACGCTTGCGGGCTTCGGCTACGAAGATGCTTCCCTGGTGCTTTTTAAGGAGGTCGTTGTATAGTTGCTGCGCTTTGGCCGTGTCTTTCAGGTTCTCTTCGTAAATGTATGCCATTTTAAACAGGGCATCGTCGCTTAGGATGTCGTATTGCGGATTGCCAACTATATGCTGCAAACTGGCGACTGCTTCAGTAAAATTACCCATGCGCTCCTGTATACCTGCTTTCTGAAAATAGATCTCATCGGTTAAACTATGTCCGGGATATTTCTTCAGCATTCCGTCTAATTTTGTTACCGCCTGTTGTAGCTTATTCTGGAATACAAGTAACTCTATAGCCGCGTACTCTTCCATAGCCGTGGTTGACGTGTCTAGCCCGGTGTTATCTGTTATCAGCAGGCTCAGGTCCATGGCATCGTTGGCAATTTCGCGGCTGGTAGCCAGTTTCAGAATGTCTAAGTGGGCCTGGGCCAGTTCAAAGTCTCCTTTATAGTAACTTAAGCGTGCATTACGCAGTTTGGCATCATACCCGATCGGCGTGTCCTTATGCGATTTCTCAACCTGTGAGTATAGCAGCGTGGCTTCCCAGGGCTCTCCTTTTAATACATAAATATCACCCAAGGTTAGTTTGCTTTCTGCTACCAGGTTTGCGTTGGCGCGTGGCATGGCTATCGCTTCCTGTAACAATGCAATGGCTTTCGCTTTATCATCAAGGTAAAAGGCATACAGGTTGGCCATATGTTGCAGCACTTCTGCAGTGGCAGCACTACGGCCTACTTCAGTTAGCAGGGCATCATAATCTGCAATTAAAGCGCGTATCTTTTCCTGGTCAACCGGGAAAGTGTTCTGTACCTGTTCTTCGCGGGCATTTATAAGGCGCTGCCTTGCCACTAAGTAGTAGGGCCCATCCGGATACTCCTTAATTATGTATTCATACGCTTCAATGGCGCTGTTATAATCTTTGTTCTGGGCACTGATAGCGCCTAGCTCCATCACCCTCGATCCGCCGCTCCTGGTCCGTTTATCAACTGCGCGAGCCTGCATCAGGGCGCCGTAAAAATCCAGCCGTTGCACATACAGCCAGATCAGCAATTCGCTGTAAGCCAGTTTATCCGGGTTCTGCTGCACACGCATAATCAGCTCCTTCTCCAACGCGTTCTGGGCTTTCTCATCCCGCACACTGTTCTGAAGCATGTTTTGTACGTAGCCCACTTCACTCTCATTTTCCTGTAACAGGTTCAGCACTTCTGGTATCAGGGCTTCATTTTTCTGCCGGTAACTATAGAGTGCTATTAATGGGCGGTTATTTTCCAGTGGGTTCTTGGTCAGTTCGCGGCCGCGCAGGTAGGCTTTCTCGGCATAGTCGTATAGTTCGTTTTGTATAAAAGCACTGGCTACTACAACAGTTGCTTCCGGGTTCATTTGCTGGATGAGCTTATTAAAGTGTTTCTCAGCACCGGCCTTATCGCCTGCAGCCTGGTACACCATACCCAGATCTACTTCAAAATTATAGTTTCCGGGGTTCTGTTTTATAGTTCGCTTAACCAGCTTTTCAGCCTCTTTATAGTTGCGTAACGCCAGCAGCGTTTTCAGGTAATCGGGGTAAGTAACCGAGAACAGGCGCTTGTCTTCTACCAGTTTTTCATAAAGCTCAGCGGCTTTCTGGTACTCCCCTTTGCTAAAGTATTCCCGTGCCAGTTCCAGGTTCTGGGTTTGCGCCTGTGCTATAGTTGCAGCTATAGTTAAGCAAAATGCCAGCAATAGGTATGTTTTCTTGAGTAAAGCCATAGGTGTACTTAAAACGAGAGTTTGCCTGAACTTGATATATGAACTTTAGCGGTTCTCCACTTTTAAATTAAAGCTTATAGTTCTGATATCCTATAAAACAAAAGAGCCACTCTGCTGGGAGTGGCTCTTTGATCTATGGGCAACTTTGCTTAGAAGAATCTAACGCGGTTGTCCGTAATGTTCGCTTTTTCTTTGATGGCTTCAAAAGCCTGGCTTTCTGTGTTGGCAGAGCGCATGTTTACTAACTGCTGCTTCACGCCAGACAGGTCCTGAACTTCCGGTGCTTTCGTAATATTTACAAGTTCTACTACAATAACGCCACCATTACCTTCAAACGGAGCTGTACGACCACCTGGCTTCAGGCCAAATGTTTTACCCACTGCAACTGGCTCCAGACCAATACCAGGTATAGTTCCTGAAGCAAATGTTACCTCGTCAGCAGTTCTAAGCATCGCATCCGGGCCATAAGCTGCAGCCATCTGGTCTACAGTTCCTTTTGTTTTCTGTATCTTCTCGATGATCTGTTTTGATTTCAGTTCGTTGCGAACAGCAGCCGTAAGTTCGTCTTTTATGTCCTCTGCTTTAGCATAGCCTTTTTCGCGCTTGCCGGTTAGTACAGCAACAACAAACTGATCTTCGATTTCAAATACCGGAGAAACATCGCCTACTTTAGTGTCTTTAGCATATGTCCAGCGAACCAGCTCACGTGCATTGTTAAGGCCACCAGCAACAATGTTGTTCTTCCCGATCTCTTTTACTTCCTGTTTTACAAGGGCTTTGTTCTCCGCTACGTTTGTACGGAATTCCTCCAGGCTACCACTTGTGCCGGACAGCTCATCGGCTACAGCATAAGCTGCATCACGTGTAGACTCGCTTGGCTCCATCGCGCGCTCGATTGCGGCAATCTTGTATGAACGACTTGTTTTAGGCTCGGTAACTTTTACAATATGATAACCATATTCTGTCTCAACCAGCTCTGGCAATAAACCTGCAGAAGAGGCACCAAATACTGCTTTCTCGAAAGGAGCTACCATCTGGCCGGTCTGGAACCAACCCAGGTCGCCACCTACCGAAGCAGTACCATCAGAACCATGCTGCGCTGCCATCTGGGCAAAATCAGCACCTTTCTTGATCTGGTTCAGTACGTCTGTTGCTTTCGCTTTTGCAGCTGCTTTTGCTTCAGGCGTGTCGCTTTCAGGCTTTATCAGGATGTGGCTTGCTTTTGCTGCGCTCTTACCACCGTCTTTTACATCAATTACTTTATACAAAGAGTAAGATTCTCCGGCAGTAAACGGACCGTAAACTTTTCCTTTTTCCAGGGTTACAGTGCGAAGTTGCTCCGGCAATTCACCTGGTGTTAAGTAAGTGCCGTTATATGGCCTGTCTGAATTAGCATTAACAAAAGCCGAGTCGTTGGATGCTGCTGCAAATTGCTTCGCTACAGATGCCATTTCCTCTTCGTATGTTTTGTTATCTTCCTGCGATGCAGTAACCGGTACTGTTACGTACTCTATGCTGCGGCCTTCTTCAACTTTATAAAGCTCTTTGTTGCGCTCATAAAAATCCTTAAGCTGGGCATCTGTTACGTTTACCGCAGAATCAGAAATTGTGAAATAAGGCACATACAATACTTTTACAGAAGCTGTGGCATTCTGCGCATTAAAGAAGTTTTTAGCCTCTGCTGTAGTTACGTAAACCGATTTGTTAAGCAGGTTGCTGTACTTGGTACGTACGCGGTCAGAAGCTACTCCCTGCTCAAAGTTTGTCCACATTGGGCGGTCTGCAGGAGCCATGTTCTGAAGGTACTGCACCACTTGTGCGCGGTCGAACTCTCCTGTTTGCGGGTTAGTAAATGCCTGACGAACGGCCGGGTGTATGTTGTTACCCTGTACCATATCAAACAATTCTTCTTCTGACACCTCGATGCCAAGGCGCTCGTACTCTTTCTCTAGGGCAATTTTAAAGATCAGTTGGTTCCATGCCTGCTCGCGCAGCATGGCAAGTTCGCCTTCGTTGGCAGATCTGCCAGTCTGATTCTCGTAGTTGGTTTTCATTTGCTGGAAAACCTCATCAAACTCCTGGTATTCAATTGTTTCACCAGCTATCTCGCCAATCTCGTTGGCGTCGTTTCCAAGAAGCCTTGAGTTTGGTCCTAGCAGGTCGCCGCCTACTACAAATATACCAAGCCCAATGGCAATGGCGCCTACCGCCCAACCAGACTTCTCTCTAATCTTGTTAATTAATGCCATTATCTGTTTAACTTATAAAAAGGATTGTGCAAAATAAGGTTAATCGCGCTAAAATTCAAAATTTTATGCAATTCTGTTTAACGTTCCGGTTCTACCTGAAACTCTGAGGTTTTCACGAGCCTCACGGTATTTATCCGGTTTTCATCCATCGACAGTATTGTAATACTGAATGGCGGGTACTCTACTACATCGCCAGGCGTCGGTATTTCTCCTGCCACTGAAAAAATAAATCCACCCAGTGTCTCGTAATCGCCCTCCGGTAAGTCAAGTTCGTATTTATCGTTCAGGTAATCCACTTCCAGGCGGCCACTAAGTGTGTAAATGCCTTCTTCTGGTAAAACCTGCTCCAGCAGCATTTCGTCTACGTCGTACTCGTCTTCAATCTCCCCGAAAATTTCTTCTATCACATCTTCCACCGTAACAATACCGGCTGTCCCGCCAAACTCGTCCAGCACTACGGCTACACTTCGGTGTTCTGCTACAAACTTTATAAACAGCTCGCTGGCCAGCATACTTTCCGGCACCAGGCTTACAACCGAGAGTATGTCCTCTATGCGCTTTGGCTGTTTAAACATGTCGAGCTGGTGGCAGTACCCGATTATGTTGTCGATGTTATCGCGGTAGATGAGGATCTTGGAATGGCCGGTAGCTGTAAAGGCATGACGTAGTTTCTCTACAGAGTCGTCTACTTCCACGGCTTCAATTTCGGTGCGGGGCACCATACACTCGCGTACTTTTACGGTTTTAAACTCCAGCGCATTATGAAATATCTCTGAATCTACTTCAGGGGCATGTTCCTGTTCGGGCTGGTAAAGGCGGCTTTTGATGTAAGCATTGAGGTCGGTAAAACCAAAAACAGGTTTCTGATCCGGGAACTCTATTTTAAATATTTTTTCGGCTACCAGTTTGCTCAGGCTAACAATAACATAAACCACCGGGTAAAGCAGGTAATAGAATATAAGTATCGGCAGGGCCAGCACCTGCAGCATGCGGTTGGGGTTGATGACAAAAAGGCTGCGCGGTAAAAACTCAGCAGTAAAAAGGACTACCACCGATGCCACAGCCACCTGTATTACAACTATAAGCAGGTCGAATTGCACCCGCTCCGGAAAAACATGCGACAACAACGTGTGCAGCACACCTGCTATTGCAAAACCATAAAGCACCAAGGCCAGCGTATTACCTATAAGGGCGGTGCCCATCAAACGCGACGGGTGTTTGAGCAAATGCCACAGTATGCGTCCCGACAATACTCCGTTCTTCTCGCTAAGCTCTATCTGCAGTTTGTTAACTGACATGAACGCGATCTCGATGCCTGAAAAAAAAGCAGACAGCAGCAAGCCTGTAACTAAAAGTATGATCTGGTGAGGTTCTATCATTTTTTAAAATCCCCGGCGTCAGGACTTCATGTTCTTTTTACGGTGCCTGTAAACTATAAACAGCACCAGCGCGATCATAAATAACCAGTAGTTTCCGGCAATGTCCTTTTCTTCTATACTTCTGTGGATGCCGATAACAATGGTCACGAACGCCAGTGATAATAAAATGGTATTTAAAAGATTTTGGTTCATTACTCTTCTATGTCGAAAACCCCTGTTATCTTTTTTATAGTGTAGTTATCGAAGTTCTGATCTGACTGAAGCCCCTGGCCTGTAACCACACGGTTAGGTGTTGTTATTTTAACAAACTTATCGGTGTAGATTTTGCGGCGGCGCCTGTCCCAGTATAATTCTTCTGTTTCCAGCTTCTCGCCTTTCAGAATGTTATTTACCTGTACATCTCCTTTTGCAAAGTATAGTTCACTGCCTTTTGTTTGTTTGCCATAGTTGGCACGCATAGTAGATGTAACCTTGCCCGGCTGCTGTAAGAATTCTACATAAAAACCTTTCGGGAAAACACCGTCCCCTTTTTCGAACTCCTGCTGCACGGGCGCCTTCATCCGGATCATCAGTTTGGCAGAGTCACTATAAAGTGTGAAAACATCTTTGTTTTCCATTACAGGCCCGGTGTACTTTATTTCCTTGTCCGGGTCTTTCAGCTCTTTCTGGCAACCGGCACCTGCTATAGTTATGGTCAGCAAAAATAAATATAGCCACCCTCTTATCTTCATTTCCTACTCTATGGTTTTTGTGAATTTAGCAAATTTTATGCGAAACTACATTCGCCTGACTTCATGGTAGCCTATAATACAAGAAAGGCCGCTTTACAACGGCCTTCTCTGTTATAGTTAAACTATAAAATCGTTATTCCAGTCTGCGTTTTATGAACCAGCGGCTGTTAACCGTAAATCCGATACTGAACCTGAAGTAATTTTCTTTAACAAGGCCATTTTCTGAAGTACCGCGTGTGCCGTAACCAAACGCTGTGTTCAGCTGATATAGATCATATATAGTAGAGCGGCCAAATGGCAAGGTAGCACCCACTGTAATGCCTTTGTCTTTAATCTGCACGTCGTTTTTCTCATAAGGCGAGTTACCATAGTACAGGCCGGCACGGTAAGTAATGCGATCAAAATAGTTGCCTACAGAGTTTGCATCCGGCGTATATTCTGCGCCTAAGCTTGCACGGTAGCTGTCTGCCAGCTCCTGCTCGCCTCTGAAGTTTCTGAAATCAGACCACTTCTGCGTATAAAAATCTGCTGCAACAGTTAGGTTAGAGCCATTATCCAGGCTGATACCTGCTGCAAAGCTTGATGGGATATTTACCTTGCTGCTGGAGCTGTCAGCATACATGGACTCTTTTACTGTTCCAAAAAAGTCACGGCGCTCAAAAGATGATTTACGGTCGGCACCAAGATCTGCTTTTAAACTATAAACAGCTCCTGCACTCATAAACAGCTTATCTTTTAGCTTCGTGCGATAGTTCGCCCCAGCTCTGAAAAGCAGGTCGCTGTACTTTGTTTTTTCACTTCGTACTACACTTTCGCCTCTTGCTTCCGGTATTGCCGGATCATTGATAGACGTAGACGATTCTTTAACTATAGAACCGAACAGGTAAGAAGCACTTGCCCCTATCGTTAAGCCCTGCGTTATTCTTACTCCGTGTCCAAAATATAGTTCAGAAATACCACCATCTCCTTTATAAGCTTCGGTAGCAGTTGCTGTAGTGTTTAACGGAGATGTAGTTGAAACTTCGTAGGCTACTGTAGAATAAGGACGAAGGCTTAGCGCTGTGGTCCATCGCTTGGAAACTGGTATAGAAAGCGAAACCGAAGAAAGGTTTGCTGTTCCGTCTGTCTGCGATCCGGAGCCGCTTTCCAGTTTTTTCACCTCACCGTTAACGCCTATTTCAAAAGCGGTAAGGGTGTTATAGTATAGCAACGCCGGGTTAGCAGTGTTTATCTGGAAGCTGTTGGCTGCACTAATACCTGTGTTGGCCATACCTGCATTCCGGATATTGCCAGTGTTATAGTTGTACTCGCCCAGGCCGTAGCGTGAATAAGGGGCATTGCCAATGCTTTGGGCCTGTGCCCCATACGAAAGGCAAAGTACTGCGGCGCAACAAAGGGCGCGAAGTGATTTATACATTATACGTCAAAATTCTATGAAGCCCGATCAAGACTAATTCAGGAATTACAAAGATGCGTCCTTTTAATTTACTTTCAAAAAATCCTGCATCGCCACCGCAAAGTATAACCGTTAAATCCGGTGCCTTTTCAGAATAAAATTGTATAAGACCGTTCAGTTCTGCTACAGTGCCCGTTAAAACACCGCTCAAAATTGATTCCTGGGTTGACTGACCGGTAAGTGGAAATTTAACAGGAATTTGGTCTATTAACGGCAACCTTTCTGTAAAAGTATGCAACGCTTTTAATTTCATGCGGAGCCCCGGTGCAATTCCGCCGCCCATGTAAGCTCCGTCACTGGAGATAAACTCATGGGTTAAGGCTGTGCCGGCATCAAAGACCAGACAATTACGCCCCGGGAAAAAATAATTGGCCCCTACTGCCGCTGCAATTCTATCAGCGCCCAGCGTTTGCGGGGTTTTATAGTTATTTAAAACAGGCAAGGCTGTCTGTGCCGATAACGTTAGTATGTTACCGGTTACAGACAGCCTTGCACTATAGTTTGCAGTATCAGCGGCTACGCTGGCAACTATAGCATCCTCAAAAGTGTGGTTCAGGATCTCTCCGGGCATATTGTCAATCCCCTGAAAGTAGCCTTGCTTTACAAGGCTGTTCCCTTCAAAAATACCATACTTGGTGCCTGTGTTGCCTACGTCTACCGCAATGCGCTGCATAGTTTCTTACATAAAGTATTTCAGACGGATAAGCTCTTTCTCAGAAAGGTAGCGCCAGTTGCCGCGTGGCAGGTCTTTTTTAGTCAGGCCTGCATACTGCACTCTGTCCAGCGTTACTACTTCGTAGCCTAAGTGTTCGAAAATACGACGCACAATTCTGTTACGCCCGATATGTATCTCCAGACCCAAGAACTTACCAGTATCTCCGATTAACGCCACATCATCTACTTCTGCTTTACCATCTTCCAGTTCCAGGCCTTCCGCTACTTTCAGGAAATCCTCTTTTGTGATCGGCTTATCCAGCTCTACCTGGTAAATCTTTTTCACGCCGTTTGATGGGTGCGTCAGCTTCTGGGCCAGTTCGCCATCATTCGTGAATAAAAGTAAACCTGTTGTATTACGGTCAAGTCGGCCAACCGGGAAAATGCGCTCTTTCGATGATTTCTCCACCAGGCTCATTACTGTTTTTCTGCCTTCCGGGTCGTCTGTAGTTGTCAGGAAATCTTTTGGCTTGTTAAGCAGTACATAAACCAGTTTTTCGCGGTTCAGCAGTTTTTTGCCATACTGTACCGTGTCTTCCGGCTTCACTTTAAAGCCCATTTCAGTTACAACTTCGCCGTTTACCTTAATTTCACCAGATTCGATCAGGGTATCCGCTTCGCGACGCGAACAAACACCTGCATTAGCGATGTAACGGTTCAAACGGATCGTTCCGTCATCTTCTGTCTCCTCTTTGCGGTTGCTTTTTTTGATGCGCGGGTTATTCTCGTAATGCTTGGTGTTGTAAGTCGGAGTTTCCGGATCGCCAAAGTCTTCTCTGTTAGAGTAGCTGGTTCTGCGGTCTCTGTTACCAAATTTTAAATTACGATCTGATTTGAAAGGTTTTCTATCGGAATTGAAGCTGCGCTCGCCACCTCTTGCTGGTCTGTCTTCGCGGTTTTCTCTTCTATCTGAATTGAATGAACGACGTTCGCCTCCTTCGCTGCGTTCTGAACTATAGTTGCGGCGCTCTCCACCCTCGCGGCGGTCACCGTAAGGCTTTCTTTCGCTACCTTCTCTCCTATCGCCATATGGTTTGCGCTCACCGCGGTCAGAATTGAATGAGCGACGTTCGCTTCTTTCTTCACCACCTCTTCGGTCATCGCTTCTGTCGCTGTTGAAAGAGCGGCGCTCTCCGCCTTCACGCTTGTCGCCAAACGATCTGCGTTCGCCACCTTCTCTTCTGTCGCCGTAAGATTTGCGCTCTCCACGATCTGAATCAAATGAGCGGCGCTCGCTACGTTCGCCCCGGTCTGCACCAAAAGAACGACGTTCGCCTCCTTCTCTGCGGTCCGAGTTAAACGTGCGCTTTTCACCTTCTTCTCTTCTTGGAGCTGCTTCTCTGTTTTCATCAGATCCGCGGCGCTCCGCTCTGTTCGGACGATCAGAATTGAATGATCTTCTTTCGCCGCCTTCTCTCCGGTCAGTACCGAAAGATCTTCTCTCACCACCCTCACGACGGTCGTTGCCAAAAGAGCGGCGCTCGCCTCCCCTGTTGTCATCGCGTTTGTCTGAGTTAAATGATCTGCGTTCTCCGCCTTCGCTGTTTCCGCGACGGTCATCTCTTCTGTCAGAACTATAGTTGCGTCTTTCGCCGCCTTCACGACGGTCGCCAAACGATTTTCTTTCGCCACCTTCTCTTCTGTCAGATCCGAATGAGCGGCGTTCGCCACCTTCGTTTTTATCTCTTCTGTTAAAGATCTTTTTTTCGCCGCGATCGTTGTTTGGCCTGCCAGAAGAATTTCTGTCAGTATCTCTGCGTCCTGCACCTTCGTTGTCGCGCGCAGGTCTTTCGTTATCTCTTGCCATTGTTGTTGTGTTACTCGATGCAGTATCGCTACTGTACCTTATATGCAGTATAATTGAATTTGTATTGCTCTTGTGTGGGTTCGCTAATCTGCAATTTCGCCAATTACGTTTTCTTCCGTAGCGAAATCTTTTAGCTGTGGGAGGTCTTTTATGTGGTTGATACCGAAGTAGTCCATAAACTTCTGCGAAGTACCGTAAAGTACCGGCCTTCCTATAGTATCTGCTTTTCCTTTAATTTCGATCAGCTCTTTTTCCAGTAATTTCTGGACTGCATAATCGCAGCCTACGCCACGGATCTGCTCCATAGCCGAACGTGTAATAGGCTGTTTGTAGGCAATAATTGCCAGCGTCTCGAGTGCGGACGCTGACAATTTTTTCTTTGATTTCTGTTTCAGGTAAACACTTACCGTATCCTGGTACTCTGGTTTGGTAAGGAACTGGTAACCGCCCCGATCGCGTAGATCTGGAAGGCAAAACCGGTATCATTCAGCTGCTCATTTATAGCTTCTATACTTTCAAGCACATCGCTTACCAGCACTTCCATTTGCAGCGCTTCTGTTAAGCAACGCTGAATCTCCTCTATGCTGATAGGGGACTGTGCACAGAAAACCAGTGCCTGTATATGATGCTGTAAGATATTCAAGAAGTAAAAGTTCTAGTCGTTACGCTGTAGTTTAGCCTCGATAGTATGTTGTGTGTGCGGCACGGCACGCAGTCTCTCTTTCGGGATTAGCTTACCGGTAACGATACAAACGCCATACGTGCCGTTTTTAATGCGGATAAGGGCGTTCTCCAGCTGCTGGATAAACTTCATCTGGCGGGAAGCCAACTGGTTTAAGCTTTCCTTTTCTGCCGTGTCAGCTCCATCTTCCAGTACTTTTGTAGGAGATGCCGTGTTATCAGTACCGGTATCGTTGCGGCGGCTAAGGGTTTCTTTAATAAAGGTTACTTCCTTTTTAGCGTTCGTCAGCTTCTCTAGGATGATGTTTTCGAATTCCTGTAGGTCTTCTTTAGAGTAGCGCTGTTTTTCTTCGTTCGTATTCATTTCTTCTTTTTAGAACTATATGTCTTTAACCTAATACTTGGTCTATTAATTCCATCCTCAGCTATTTTGCTTAATTAAAGAGGGCAAACAGGTATATTCTATACTTCTGCTTTTCTTATAGCTTACTCTGTACAAGCAACTGTTTATTAGCATCTTCACTAAAATTCGTGCAAAAATAAGATTAAAGATTTTAATAAACTATGGGGCACGCAAATTAAATGATTTCCCGATCCTGGCTATCCAGGTTATTCATCTATGCCCGCCAATAATACTACTGCTGCAAAAGTCATGCATTACATGTTATAACACTATAAATATTTTTTAGTATTTGTTTTTTTGAATATATATTTTCCTATATATTCGTCTTTGTATATTTAATAACTTTTTAATTTTTTTATCAGCTATGAAGCGAATTTTATTATTAACAGTGGCTGCTTTTGCCATTTTCATGGGAGCTGCACAGGCTCAGAGCAATGTTTTCAAAATCAACATTCTTAGCCCTGTAGTACGTACAGGCTCTGTGTTTTATGAACGCACAATTTCTGAAGACAAGAGTGTTCAGTTAGGCTTCTTCTACACAGGCTTCAGTGTCGATGACACCAAATTCAGTGGCTTCGGTATTACTCCAGAGTTCAGAAAATATCTTTCCAGCTCTGAAGAAGCTCCAGCAGGTTTTTATCTTGCTCCGTTCCTGCGTTTACAGTCCTTCAAACTTAAAGTAGAAGATTCTGAATTTACTGAAGACAACACTGGTGGAGAGGCTAATTTAACAACATTTGGCGGTGGTTTACTAATCGGTCGCCAGTGGGTATTTGCTGATCGCTTTGTGCTTGACACTTTCCTTGGCCCTAGCTACAATGCAGGTAGTGCTAAAGCAAAAGACGATTCTAGTGAAGAAAACTTTGAAACTGGTGCTTTCAGCGGTTTTGGTATTCGTACCGGTATTGCGCTAGGTATCAAGTTCTAATCAGAACTAACTATAGACACATAAAAAGAGGCGCTCTGTACAGGGCGCCTCTTTTTATGTGTCTATAGTTGATTAAAAACTGAGCATATGAATAACCGCTGCAGCTGCCTCTACTCCTTTATTGCCGTGTTTGCCACCTGCCCTATCCAAAGCCTGCTCCAGGTTATTTGTCGTTACCAGGCCAAAGGCAACAGGTTTATTATACTTCAGCGATACATTGGTAAGACCGTTTGCCACTGCATGGTTAATATAATCGTCGTGTTTGGTATCGCCTTTAATTACCACACCTATACAGATCACGGCATCAATCTCTTCGTGCTGCGCTAAAAACTGGGCTCCTAAGGTAAGCTCAAAACTGCCCGGCACAGTGTTCCTAAATATATTCTCCTTTTGAGCGCCGTGCTTTAACAGTGTTTCGATAGCGCCATTGCTCAGGGCATCGGTTATTTCTTTGTGCCACTCCGCTACTACCAGACCAAATTTCTTGTCAGCCATGTCGGCGAAGGTAGCGGTGCTGTACTCGTTCAGGTTTTTTAAAGCTGTAGCCATACTTTAATTTCGTTGTTCGTTACTTGATATTCGTTGCTCAGTGCTTCACAAATCTGCTTATTACTGCTCTGCAGTTTAGAACTATAGTTAGGGCAGGCTTGTAAAACAGAAGCGCTTTTGCCTTATTAAAGACAAAAGCGCTTGTATAATTTATAATTGGCGTTAATTAGTTAGCGCCTCCGGCTAATGCTTCAGCACGCGCCTTGTATTTTTTAGCATCGTTCAGTTCAGCTGCTGTTACGTAGTCTTTTACGATCTTGTCGTATGCTTCGGCAGCTGCCTTATAGTTGTTATCGGCTTCGTAAGCGATACCAGCTTTCATAATGTACTGTGGCGAAAAGAACTCGTTGGCATTATGGTTAGCCGCTTTCATGTACTGGTCTGCTGCTTCCTTGTTTTTGCCCTGCTCTAACAACGCATCACCAATTAAGCTATAAGCGCGCGCCTGCAACAGGTAATCATCAGACTCAAATTCTTCTAAATGATTCTGAGCCTCTGCGAACTTGCCTGTTTTTAAAAGCGCTACACCAGCGTAGAAATTTGCCAGGTTACCGGCATCTGTTCCGCTGTACTCATCTGCAATTGCTGTAAAGCCTTTGTACTGACCGTCACCGTTCAGTGCTTTGTTCAGGGAATCAGCTTCGAAGTAATAAACCGCCTGGAACATAGAGTCCTGCGCTTCCTGGTTTTGGGTAGTGCGGTGGTTATAGTATAAAAAGCCTGCAACAACAATAGCGGCAATGGCGGCAAACACACCAAGCAGAATTGATTTGTTTTTCTTTACGAAATCGTCCGTATGCACCAGGCGATCTGCCAACGCATCCGGATTCTCAACCAGCTCCTCAAACTCGCTGTGTTTCTTTAATGTTTCTTTTGCCATTAGTATTAATTGAATTAGAAATTCAAAAGTAGGAATTAAAAATTGTATTTAAATCTATGCGCGGTACTTTCCGAACACCAAATTTATAATTTTTAATTCCTAATTCTAAATTATTTTAGTCCATTACGTAAGGGTAGTCCGGTTCCACGTAAATATCTGTGTATAACTCAGATGGGTCCGGGTAAGGAGATTCTTCTGCAAAATTAACGGCATCCATTACTCTTGCTTTTATTTTTTCGTCTATCTGCTCCAGTTCTTCCTCTGTAGCCCAGCCATTTTTAAGTATAGTTGCAGCAACAGCTTCTATCGAGTCGCGGCCTTTGTAGTCTTCCAGTTCTTCTTTGGTTCTGTACTTGGCAGGGTCCGACATAGAGTGGCCTTTGTAGCGGTAAGTTCTGAACTCAAGCAACGTTGGTCCTTCGCCGGCACGGGCACGCTCAGCAGCTTCAGCTACGGCAGTATGCACGTTTTCAACGCTCATGGCATCAACCGGGAACGATGGCATATCATACGCAGAACCCAGTTTGTAAAGATCCTGCACGTTTGATGTACGCGATACGGAAGTACCCATCGCGTAACCGTTGTTCTCGATCACGAAAATCACAGGTAGTTTCCAGCTCATGGCCATGTTAAGCGCCTCGTGAAAAGCACCCTGACGCACAGCGCCATCGCCCATGTAGCAAATGCAAAGCTTGCCTGTCTTGTTATATTTTTCGGCAAATGCCAGACCAGCACCAAGCGGCACCTGTCCGCCAACTATACCATGGCCTCCAACAAAGTTTACTTCCTTATCGAAGATGTGCATAGAACCACCTTTGCCTTTAGAGCAACCGGTAACTTTTGCAAACATTTCAGCCATTACAGCGCCCGGGTCGGTACCCAGTGCAAGCGGGTGCGCGTGGTCGCGGTAAGCTGTGATCCACTTATCGCCTTTCTCAAGAGCGGTAACTGCGCCAGCCACACAAGCCTCCTGGCCAATGTATAAGTGGCAGAAACCTTTGATTTTTTGCTGACCATATAACTGGCCTGTCTTTTCTTCGAAGCGGCGGATGAGTTTCATGTTCTCAAACCACCACATATATGTTTCCTTTGAAAACTTTGGCTCAGCCTGTACCTTTGCTTTCGCCGATTTCGCGCTTGCCTTTTCTTTCGTAGCCATGGGTAAATATCTAATCTGGGTTTTATCCGTTGCATGCTCAGGCAGAAAAACTACCTTGCATGATGGGCGAAAAGGCCCGGAACGGGATTAGCTGCGAAATTAAGGAAAAAGAAATCAATTAGAAACTGAATGCTCCTCGAAAATCTGAGTCTGCTGTTTTTTAAGAACTACGACGATGCCTCGCTGGCTTTCTCGGAGCATATAAACTGCTTTATAGGCGACAACGGAAGCGGTAAAACCAACCTCTTAGATGCCATCCACTACCTTTCGCTCACCAAAAGTGCCTTTAACAGCTCCGATGCCCAGAGTATAAAACAAGGCGAAGAGTTTTTTATGGTGAAAGGCAAGTTTATAGTTGATGACACCAAACATACCGTGCAGGTTAGCTTAAAGCAGGGGCAGAAAAAGACAGTAACCCACAACAAGGTGCTGTACGAGAAGATGAGCGAGCATATTGGCCGTTTCCCGGTGGTACTTATCTCGCCTTACGACACCGACCTGATACGCGAAGGCAGCGAGGAGCGCCGCAAGTATTTTGACAGCCTGATCTCACAGCTGGACCATACCTACCTGGAGCAGCTTATACAGTATAACTATGTTCTGAAGCAGCGTAACTCGCTTTTAAAGCAGTTTGCCGAGCGCCACTATTACGACAAAGATTACCTGCACATACTAAACGAGCAGCTTGTACCGCTGGGCCAGCAACTGGCGCAGGAGCGCGAGAAGTTCCTGGAAATGTTTGTGCCGGTTTTCCAGAAGCATTACCGACACATATCAGACAGCTCCGAAACCGTTACGCTCACCTACAAAAGCCAGTTGTTAGGCGCTGACTTTGCCCACCAGCTGCTGCAGAACGAGCGCAAGGATATGGCGCTGCAACGCACAACGATTGGTCCGCATAAAGACGATTTCGTGTTCCTGATGGATGGCAACCCGGTAAAGCATTTTGGCTCGCAGGGCCAGCAGAAAAGCTATGTAATTGCCCTGAAGCTGGCGCATTTTGAAGTAATGGCCGAGCGTCAGCACCACAAACCCCTGCTCCTACTCGACGATATCTTCGACCGCCTTGACGAAAAGCGCATTACCAAGCTCATGCAAATGGTAGCCGCCCACACCTTCGGGCAGATATTTTTAACAGACACCCACCTCGATAGAACAGACAAAATACTCGAAGGCCTCTCAGAAAGTATCCGTAGATTTGATGTGAAGGATGGGGTTGTTAATTTGATTGCTTAATTGTTGATTGTTAAATTGTTTAGAGCCTAAAAGTCAGTTATCATTAAATGGAAACACCAATAGTAGATAGAATAGAAACCAAGAGAGCTGAAAAAATGAGTAAGCTGTTTTTATATATTGGAATAGCTCTTATCTCTATTTTATTACTGAAACTATACTTTGGGCAAAACGAATTTGGATCAAGAAGATTTTGGCTAAATCTTTTGCCAATGCTTCTCCCAACTTATCTGATGATAGTAGGTTATAAGGGACTAAAGAAAAGAACCGGACAATTTATTGAATGGCAGAAGTCTAAAATACTTTACAGACTTGGAGAAAATAGTCTTAAGCAACACATATTATTAGATTCGATAACAGAAGTAAATATCCAACTTGAGAATATTCAAGTGATGACAACTGAAGGAGAACATAATCTTAATATCTCTGACTTTACTGATTACGAAACTATAAAACGCATTAAGAGCAATTTTGAAAAAATGAAGCTTACCATTACCTTATAATTTCATTCTCACACCAATTCATCATTCATTATTAATTACCAAACCGTGCGCTACTACAAGAAGAAGGAAGAGATTGCGAAGCGAAAAGCGGGCACACAAACTATAGGCGAAAGTATAAAAGGGCTTTTACAAGCTTACCGCCTCGAAGGCAAGCTAAATGAAGTAAACCTAGTGCAACGCTGGGAAGAATTCATGGGCAAACCCATAGCCATGAAAACGCAGGAGCTTTTTTTCCAGGATGGAAAACTGTTTGTACGCTTAACCTCTGCCCCACTAAAGCATGAACTCAACATGAGCAAAAGCAAAGTAGTTGAATTACTTAACCGCGCTGCCGGCCACGAAGTGGTGAAGGATGTGGTTTTCCTATAGTCTGAACCGGGATTAGCTGAATGTAGAGACGCAATACGTTGTGTCTTTTTTGCGACAGACCTAGCAGCGTGCGTAGCTCCTGCCAGTGTCTTGCTGGCTACGAAGCAAAAAAACACACCCCTACCCCTCTCAAGAGGGGAATTTTGTTTCTGATAAACCCATTAAATCATTTTAACTGTGGTTCAGGCAAAGACGCTAGCAGGAGCTACGCACGCTGCTAGGTCTAAAGCATCCTATCTATCCTTTAATCCTAAAAACCCCGGTTCAGACAAAATCTACTTAATCACTGGCCCGTATACTTGGGTCAAACTATAAACTATGACCGAACCCGCTTTCCGGCCTGTCTCCTATTCACGCACCACGCTTACCGAGCTTATGATCCCGAGCTATGCCAACTTTGGTGGTAAAATTCATGGTGGTATTCTGCTCTCTTTGATGGATAAAGTGGCTTATGCCTGTGCAGCCAAGCATGCTGGTAATTACTGCGTAACAGTTACAGTGGATGGCGTACATTTTTTGCAGCCCGTGGAAGTGCAGGAACTGGTTTCGCTGATGGCCTCGGTGAATTACGTAGGCAACACGTCTTTGATGGTAGGCATAAAAGTGATTGCTGAGAATGTGAAGACCGGCCTCGTGAAGCACACTAATACTTCTTACTTTACCATGGTGGCCAAAGGCGACGACGACAAGCCTACCCAGGTGCCCGGTCTCCTGTTAGAAAACCATGACGATACCCGCCGCTTTCTGGAGGCAATAAAACGTCGTGAACTGGCTCAGCGCTACCAATCTGAATTTACAGAAGCCAAAACCAGACTTGCCGTAGAGCAGGAACTATACCGGCTGCAGGGCGAACGCTGTAAGCTGGCTTATTAGTAAGATAAAGCTGCGATTGGCTCTTATCCAGAACAGAACATTCTCATTATCTTTTTTTTGTCATCCTGCCGAAAGGATCCTGGTGGCATATAGCATAGGTTTAACCTCCCTTCCGATAAGTTTCTTAGCAGAATGACAGGAATTTCAGAGTTACGTTTTCCAAAATGAAATGGCCTGTCTCCTCTGAGGTATTAGGGTTGGGTTTATACTACCTAGCCAATGCTAAGTTTATAAATGCTGCGAGCCTCAATTCTTGAAGTAATGGTTTTTGCAGATTCTTATCTATATTTAAGGTCTACACCTATTACGTATCATGACTTTAAAACTTAAACTCACCCGCTTACTGGTTTTACTAACTATAGCCAGCTTATACCTTGCAACTATACCCGCTACTTTTGCGCAAACTATAGTTCGGCAGGACGAAGAAATTAAAAAGATGGTAGATGAACTGTCTGCTGCAAACCTTGAGGCACTTGTTCGTAAACTGGCTTCATTTGATACACGCCACTCCCTGAGCACTATAAAAGAAAAGAAAAAAGGCGTTGGCGCTGCCCGCGAATGGGTAAAAGCCGAGTTCGAAAAATATGCACAGGCATCCGGTGGCCGCATGGTTGTAGAGCTTGATAAATACACTGTTAAAGCCAACGGACAGCGCATTCCGCAGGATGTGGAACTGGCTAACGTAATGGCTACCCTCAAAGGCACCGACCCGAACGATGACCGTGTACTGATCATAAGTGGGCACATGGACTCGCGTAACACCGATGTAATGGATGCAAAGGGCAAAGCGCCGGGCGCTAACGACGATGGCTCCGGGGTAGCAGCAGTTATGGAGCTGGCCCGCATCATGGCCTCCCGTCAGTTTCCGGCAACTATAATTTTTGTAGCTGTTACCGGCGAAGAGCAGGGTTTATTAGGTGCCCGCCACCTGGCCGAAAAAGCCAAAGCCCAGAACTGGAACCTGATCGCGATGCTGAACAATGATATGATCGGCAACTCCTCATCTGACGAAACAGAGCTGCGCAATAACATGCAGGTGCGTATTTTCAGCGAAGGCATTCCGTTTGTAGAGTCTGAAGAACAGGCACGCATGCGCCGCTCTACCAACCGCGAAAACGACAGCGAAAGCCGCCAGCTGGCCCGCTACATGAAAGAAACCGGCGAGCGTTATGTGGACCAGCTGGAAGTAAAACTGGTATATCGTAACGACCGTTTCCTGCGTGGCGGCGACCACACACCGTTCAGCCAGAATGGTTTTCCGGCCATCAGGGTTTGTGAAATGAACGAGAATTATCGCCACCAGCACCAGGACGTGCGCGTAGAAAACGGCATCCAGTACGGTGACCTGCCCGAGTTTATAGACTATGAGTACATGCGCAAAAATGCAGCCCTTAACCTGGCCTCGCTGGCAAACCTGGCCTGGGCACCTTACGCACCAACCAAAGTAGGTATAAACATCAAAAACCTGACAAACAAAACAGACCTGCAATGGGAAGCCCCGGCAAAAGGCGAACGACCAGCTGGCTATTATGTGCTGATGCGCGAAACCAGCAGCCCTGTCTGGGAAAAGAAATTTTTTGTGAAGGATACGAAAGTTACATTGCCTTACTCTAAAGATAACTACTTCTTTGCGGTGCAGTCTGTTGATGCCGAAGGCCATGAAAGCATCCCGGTTTTCCCGGTGCCGGTGCGCTAACTATAAGTAAATGATGAAGCGATTGCTATACCTGATGTTGTTCCTGTTGCCATTGCATCCGTTGCAGGCGCAGGAGCAACAATTACAGGTTACCAAAATAGCACCAGACGTTTACGTGCACACCTCTTACAAAATGCTGGATGGTGTTCTGTTTCCGTCGCATGGCTTGCTGATTTCTACGACTGATGGCGTGGTGATGATAGATACCGGTTGGGGAAATGAGCCAACACAACAACTGCTTAGTTGGATAAAAACCAACCTGAAACAACCTGTTAAAATGTGTATTGTAACGCATGCCCACAACGATCGCATTGGTGGAATTGGGTTATTGCAGCAAAACAACATTATTGTTTTTGGTTCTGAACAGACAGCTACGTTAGCTTCAGCACAAAATGCAGGAACTATAGATTCTTCCCTGCCTCTTGATAAAGAATTAACTATAGGTGATAGGAAACTGATAGTGTATTACCCCGGCGCAGGCCATACTGCTGATAACCTGGTTGTTTACCTGCCAAAACAGAAAATACTATTTGGCGGATGTTTAGTGAAAGATGCGCAGGCCACTAACCTGGGCAACACTGCCGACGCAGACCTGACTAACTGGCCACATGCTATTAAAGCCGTGCAGCAGCGCTTCCCGAAAGCGAAAACTGTTATTCCGAGCCATGGCCCATGGGGTGGCCCAACTGCTCTAACCCACACCCTGAAACTTCTGGAAAATCGCTAAACCTATTTAAATAAAAAAAGCAGCCATAACAGGCTGCTCTTTTCAGGGTGTGTGATTGTATTCTCTTATAGTTTAGAGATTTTGCTTGCTGCTGTTGTTTCAGCCTGAATTTTAGGTGAGCCTGCATAAGCGATGTTTGATGCTCCGGAAGCGTTTATCTGCAATGTTTCGGATGCATTTACTTTTATTTTGCTGGCACCACTTGCACTAACCTTTACTCGTTTTGCTGCTAGTTCCTGCGTATCCACGTTGGATGCCCCGGACATATCGAGCTTTAGTTCATCGGCACGGCCAGTTAACACTACTTTGCTGGCACCGCTCATATTCGAAAATATTTTTTTAGCATCAATAGCCAGCTTCACGTTAGAGCCACCACTCATATCAAGCTGAAAATCACCTGCTTTGAAGGTAGATAAACCAACCACTTTTACACCGCCGCTTATCTCTACTTTCTCCAGCTCGTTAACTGTAATATAAGCTTTCATGCCTTTTCTGGAGTTTACGCTTCCTTTGGTGTATATGTGCAGCACGCCATTTTTAACTTCAGATACGATTTTATCCATTAGTCTTTCTTCAGCTTCTATTCTCAGCCCTTCCTGCTTGCCCTGCTTAACTTCTACTAAAAAACCTCCGCTAACTTTTATGCCTTTAAAGTTGGCTACCTTACGGTCTTGTGTCTGCAGGTTGCCCTTGCCTTTTACATCCTGCGCTATAATGGTGCCACTCAGCAAAGCAAAAGCAAGCACAAACGAAACAACGATGGCCATGTTGGCTGTAAAATTCTTCATAGTTTTATTTTGTTGGTTTGAATAGTGTTACAGAGCAGTTTGGTTGTTTTGACCTGCTACCACCTAATAGATGCAGCCAACTTTAAAAGGTTGCCTGAGCACTGAAAAAAATTTCAGCAAACTGTAATCGCTTACCCTTCGGCACTGTTAATCTGTATTTTACAGTTATCAGGGCGGGCGGACCTGCAGTTTATCTAATAACTATAGTTTGCCTGTTTTATTAAGCCCTTTGTGGTTAGTTTTGTAGCAGGTGCAACGCAGATCATGGTATCTGTTTGTAGTTACCAGCGCAATTATAGGGTTTAGTGAACGAGTGTTGTTTGTTTTTGCAACGGCAGGTGCTATTTGTAGGGCCTGCCGTTTTGCATGTAAAGCAGGCTATAGTTCAGTTGCCGGCTCGGGGGGCTTTATTAATACTGAAATGGAACAACACTGCTCCGCAACTATAGCACAACACATCCCACACATCAGCCGTGTAAAGATCAGACAAACGGGGAAGCAACAGCTCGAAAAATATACTGAACAGCAGCACTGCCCACAAACTATAGTATAGCGGCAGCACAAAACTATAGTTGCCAAAGTATACCCGCTCGGCTGCCAATGCCACTGTAAGCACCACCGGCATACATAACACATCGTCGAGGTAGGAATGAAGTGGCGCTATATAAACATGTTGCCATTCCAGCAATTGGTTCAGGCAGAAAAGTGTAAGGCAAGCTATAAAAACCGGATGGGCAAAGGTTCTCATGCTATAACTATACCGCTATTAGCCCAACCAGTAACATTAAAGCACCCAACACTGCCAGGAATATTTCGGCTGCATTTAACCCTTTCAGGCTATACCATTTTTTTTGTGGGATCGGCTTACCACAGGCAGTGCAGACTGTAGTGCCGGCAGGTAGGTTAGCACCGCAATGCGCACAAACTATAGTTAAGATATTATCGGACATAGTACTTTAACAAACCCAGTGCGTTACTTTGTTTTGATCACGACAGCGCCGTTAGCAGCTTCCTCTCCAAAGGCCTCCAGGGCTTGTTTGTTCTTAAGGATTGTAATATTGTCGATATCATTTTCTTTAAGGCCTGCTGCCTGAGCTGGCATTTCACCCTCTCCTATAAGGCCAACTTTAACTCCATCTACTACCAAAAGTGCTTTCCCCGGCGGATTATCTGTTCCTAAAGTATTCTCTGTAGCTTCAGATACATCATGTAAGGTTTTATCTACTACTTCGCTTTCTTTGCCTTGCCGCAATGCATTTACATAACCATCTATGGCCCACAAAATCTGTTGCTGCTTCGGGTTTAACAGTTCACGGTCGTTCTGCAGGTCATCGCGCAGCATTTCATACGATTTTTTACGCAGGCGCACATAATCCAGCATTACCAGTACACGGTCTTTTTCTTTTCCGTCCACATCTTCTATTTCTTCCAGCATTACCTCAGCTTCCTCCCATAGTTTTATTCCGGCTTCTACTTTAGGCACAAATTCGCTGGCGCTGGCATTTTCACCAACCTCCGAAATCTGCTGCAATGGTTGTAGCGCTATAGTTTCTTTCTGAACAATCTGGTCCATGGTATACAGGTAGCGCTTCTGCCCGTTAAACGGAATAAGGTTGTAAGCAACTATAACCAAAACAAGCCCGGCGCCAGCCATTATAGCATTGCCTGTTAAACTATAGTTTGCCGTAACCAAGCGCTTTGAGCGCAGCATAAGCACCGCCCCCAGAATAAGCCCGGCTACCAGACCGCCTGCATGCGCCGCATTGTCTATACCATCCGTCATCCCGAAGCCCAGGTTAATGGCTATCACAAATCCCAGGTTACCCAGCATGGCCCTTTTATCTTTCCATGACAGTTTCTGCTCCAGTGCCATTACTACCAGCAGTAAGCCAAACATCCCGAAAATTGCTCCCGATGCCCCCACTCCTACTCTGGTACCATCCCACCAGGTACTTACAAGGCTGCCGGACAAACCGCACAACAGGTAAGAGATCAGGAACGGTACACGGCCCAACATTACTTCCAGCTGACGCCCTACGCTTACCAGCGCCAGCATATTTAACAACAGGTGTATGATGCCGGCATGTATAAATGTGCTGGTAAGCAACCGCCACCACTGCCCCGACAAGGTATAAGGCCCATAGTTGCCCCCTACCGCAAAAAGCTGCCCCGCCTGCGGACTTATAAAACTGATGCCGGCCAGCACCATAACTATAAACACCAGGAGATTTATGTTTAACAGGATAGGCGTAATGTAGTACCCGGGCTGCGGCACAAGCACCTGCAGAAAGTCTTTTACCTTTTCTGCTATAGTTTTAGGTCGATTTTCCTGCTCCAGTTTTGCCTCATATACTGCCTGCGTATAGTGTTTAATGTCTTCCAGGTTGGGCACCTGTATATCTCGGTTTTCCAGTTCTGCTATAACGGCGAGAGTAATTTCGGGCTCGTACTGCTCGCGGGACTGCAACAGGTTTAATAACTGCGCAGTGTCAAGCATAGCCAACTCGGCAGCAAGGGTATCTTCCATCTGATAAAGTATTATTTTATAAAGATAGGCAAGGCGCAGGCAAGCACAAAATGCGGTAATAAGAGAAGTTTGTGTAACTATAAAAATCTATAGCCTATGTTATGCTGGGCAGAGAAAATAGTTTCCTTCAAAAATTAGGGTGATACTGGCAGGCCTGGTGCTATATTCTGTGTATTCCTGAAAAATAAAGCAGGCTTAGCTTAAAATTTTTAAACAAAATGTGGCTTTAAATGCAGGAAATAGGCTTTCTGAAAAAAATAAAAAAATATTTGCCTGTTCTCTTGCTTTTAGAAAACAGGACTCATAATTTTGCACCCGAATTGAGAGACAGTTTATCGGAAAGCTAATGTGTGAATAAAAATTTAGAGTTCCAAATCTCACAATGATTTTTTTCGTGGGCGTTAATTTATTTTTATGCCCCGTTTTTACAAAATAGAAAAATACCCCTTGCGGGATAAAGATAAGGTTAGTTAAAGTTAGATTAGTTTAGTTTGTTTTAAGGTGAGAGAAAGCCCAGTCATTTTGACGGGGCTTTTCTCATTTATAGGGGTTATAGTTTACTTCAGGTACTTTTCAGGAATAGGCTGTTTCGCTGTTTCGGGAGTAAACAACAGGCTGGCAATCCACCACCGGCCTTTGTCGAAAACCAGTTGATAGGTGTTTACGCCCCTTGCTTCTACTTTGCCATCTTTACCGTAGCGGGTTTCATAGGTTTGGAAAGCTGTGGCCAGGTTCCCGAATCGCTCGATGCGCAGGCCAAGCACATTTTCATAAAAGCCCAGTTCTGCATAAGCCGGCCCGTTGCGCTCGGCAAACTTCTCTACAGTCGTTATGCGTACAAAACTGCTGTCGCCTTTAAAGAAAACACCACCCATCTGCGCATTCGGCAGGAACAGGGCTTTAAACTTTTCCATGTCGCGCTGCTGCCCTTTCGGTCCTGATATGATCTTTAAACCGGTTTCTGTTATGGCTTCTATAGTTGCTACCTCCTTTGGCGAAACTATAGTCTGTGCCTGGGTAACTATAGTTACAACTGCGATGAGTATAAAGGTGAGTAGTGTTTTCATAGTTCAGTAGTTAAATTACCATTTAGTACTAGCAACAAAGCGCAGCGGTAACGTGAATGCCATGTCTTCAGGCTTGCCTTCTACAAGTGCAGGTTCCCAGTTCGGTAGCGTTTTTACAACACGAACAGCTTCAGCATCCAGCTCAGGGTCTACGCTTTGCACTACTTCTATATCTTTAATTACGCCGGTTTCGCTTATCACAAAAGCTACCATAACAACACCGCCAACACCTCGCTGGTGTGCTGATTTAGGGTACTTCAGATTTCGGGATAAATGACGCATAAGCTGTTGCTCGCCACCTTTATATTTTGGCATCACTATCATCCTGAAAAATTTCAGCTCTTTGCCTTCCTTATCAAACAGTTTTCCCGAGATCAGCTCATTCTGGTTGTAAACCTCTATCCGACGCAGCTCGCCCGTTTCGTAGTAAGCTTTTAGTGTGTCCTGTAGTTTATAGTTCTGATAGTGCTGCACATAATGCATTTGCCCGTTCTCATACCAGCTTTTATACGGCCCATGCAACTCGTCTTTCACATAAATAGCCTCTGTCTTCAGCTTCCCGTTCGGGTACCACTCGTAATGCATACCTTCCAAGATCCCTCGCCCATAAACCCCGCCATGTAAGTTGCTATAGTTAAACAGGCTGGTTTTTGAACTGTCGGCTACTAAGTAGCGGGTACGGGTGCCGCCCCAGCCTTCTTCCTTTTTCTCTTCAACCTCAAAATAATGGGCTTCCTGAACAGCTACCTCTGCACGTCCGCTTTTGCTAAGGTATCTTACGGTTTTAGTTTGCGCAGTAGCACTGTGGGCTGTTACAAGTAAAATTATTGCTGCCAGGCAGGTGCAAAGTGTTTTCATAAACTAAAAATACAGAAACAATCCAAAATGCAGGTATTGCATGGTAAAATTCATGCTCTATGAGCTATCGTTAAACATTCTCTCCTACCGTTGGTATAGTTATTTTGCGTATCTATAGTTAGATGAAGATTTTCAGAGATAAACCTGCGGCCGCACCCAAAGCCGCTAACGATAAAAAGAGTTTTAAAGAACAGGTTGGTGCGCTTAAAAACCTGCCTAAATTTTTCCGTTTGATCTGGGAAACGAGCCCTTCCATGACCATCGGCAACATGCTGCTGCGCCTGGTAAAATCGGCCCTGCCCCTTTCGATGCTGTATATCGGCAAGCTGATCATTGATGAAGTGATCCGGCTGATAGCGGTGACCGGCGAACGCGACCTCTCTTACCTGTGGATGCTGGTGGCTGCCGAATTGGGCCTGGCTATAGTTTCGGACCTTATCAGCCGGGGCATTACCCTGCTAGACAGCTTGCTTGGTGACCTTTTCTCCAACAAAACATCTGTTACCCTGATAGAGCATGCTGCTACCTTAGACCTGACACAATTTGAAGATGCCACTTTTTACGACAAACTGGAGCGGGCACGACGGCAGACGGTAACGCGGGTAGTGCTGATGTCGCAGGTCCTATCACAGGTGCAGGATATCGTAACTATAGGATTTCTGGCAGTAGGTCTTGTCGCATTTAATCCGTGGCTTATTCTTATTCTGTTGGTAGCCGTTATTCCGTCGTTCCTGGGCGAAACACATTTTAACGAGCGCACCTATTCCCTCTCCCGCTCTTGGACGCCCGAACGGCGCGAACTGGATTACCTGCGTTACATTGGAGCATCTGACGAAACAGCAAAAGAGATCAAGACCTTTAACCTGTCGGGTTTCCTGGCAGACCGGTTCAAGCTGTTATCCGATAAATATTACCTGCTCAATAAAAAGCTGATCGTGAGGCGGGCTGTGTGGGGAATTGCGCTTTCGGCTTTGGGTACGCTGGCCTATTACGGTGCCTACATTTTTATACTTGCCCAAACAGTTGCAGGTATCATAACAGTAGGTAGCCTTACTTTTCTGGCCGGCTCGTTCAGCAGCATGCGCGGGCTGCTGCAGGGCATCATGACGCGTTTCTCACAGATTGCAGAAAGTGCTCTGTACCTGCAGGACCTGTTTGATTTCCTGGAGCTGAAACCACAGATAACGCCGCCTGCAAACCCTATACCTGTACCACGCCCGATACAACATGGCTTTACCTTCGAGAATGTGGGTTTTAAGTACCAGAACAGCGAGCGGTGGGCAGTACGCAACTTAAGCTTCCATTTGCGGGCCGGCGAGAAACTGGCACTGGTAGGAGAAAACGGAGCCGGCAAAACAACCCTGGTAAAGTTACTGGCAAGGTTATATGAGCCTACCGAAGGCCGCATCCTGCTAGATGGCGTGGACCTGCGCGAGTATGACCTGAACGACCTGCGCCACCAGGTTGGCATTATTTTCCAGGACTATGTGCGCTTCCAGATGTCGGCTTCCGACAACATTGCCATAGGTCAGATCAGCAACATCCGCGACAAAGAGCGCATACAAGGTTCGGCGCAAAAAAGCCTGGCCGATCCGGTTATTCAGCGCCTGCCCGATAAGTACGACCAGGTGCTCGGTAAGCGCTTTAACAAAGGCGTGGAGCTATCGGGTGGCGAGTGGCAGAAAGTGGCGCTGGCGCGTGCTTATATGCGCGATGCACAGCTTCTGATACTAGATGAGCCAACCTCAGCCCTGGATGCCCGTGCCGAACACGAAGTTTTCTTAAGGTTCTCGGAACTGATAGCAGGTAAAACGGCAGTGCTCATCTCCCACCGCTTCTCAACAGTACGTATGGCCGACCGGATCCTGTTCCTGGAGCAAGGCCAGTTAAAAGAGCTTGGCTCGCACGAAGAACTGCTGGCACATAACGGAAAATATGCTGAGCTGTTTAAACTTCAGGCAAAAGGCTATCAGTAAATAAGGAGATTAAACTGATTCTGATCACTGTCTGAACCGGGATTAAGGAGAATTTCAGGGATTTAGTGGATTGTATGCCGCAAGTTTAACGAAGTGTAACTTGTGGTAAAGTGTGGGGCCAGTTTGTAACTGGCTTTCTGCAGTAGCGCTCAACTATAGTTTTCAGGAAACTATAGTTAAGCAAATCTATAGTTCAGGCCATTTTTAAACTATAGTTCTATAGTTACGGCTATAGTAAGGATTGCTTTTTAAAAGTAATGCCAGTTACAAACTGGCTGCTATGCTCAGCCACAAGTTACGCTAATGCTAAACTTGCGGCATTATATGTTGTATGAATCAAAGATATCCTGAATAGTATAGCTATAGTTTCTTAGCGGGGACATAAGGTGTTGCGTCTCTACAAGTCCGGCAATCCTACAAGTCTCATTTTATCCAGGTCCCGACAAAACCTTGCTTAATCACTTGTCCTGAACGCCTGGTCCACGTGGAACATAGAAGCTTTAGTTAATATAAGCTGTAGATGACTGGTTAAGAAAGTCTTCCGCTTCTTCGCAGGAATTGAAATTACGGTAGGGCAACGTTGTATTTGAAACAATGGAATTGGCCTGCAGGTTTGCGATCTTGTCGGTGGGCAAAACATTAGCTACCTGCTTAACCCCAGCTTGTATTACCAGTTTCTGCGCCTCCAGGTGTATTTCATTTAATTCCTGCGGATGCGTGATCATAGAGCGCATGTCTGTAAGCACTGTAAAGTTGGCTTGCGTAAGTGACACTGCTTTTTTCCAATCCTCTATAAGCTCAGATACTACTTCTTTATTCTTCCAGTAGCCATGTACAGTAAAGTAGATTCGGTTTTTAGCCTTGTCTATTTTAAGCTCATAGCTTGCATTACTCGCAATTTGCTCGCTGGCATTTTCTGGGGTGCTATGAAGGTCGGTGCTATACATTGGAGTATTGTACGGTTAAGTAGCTATAAGGCTTTATACTTTACCTAGTTTTTATTGAGACGTAGTGGGCATTTTATAAGTTTGAGCATTATTCTGACAAGGTTTGCTGTAAATACCTCAAATCTGCTCCCACACTTTTATTGTATCGCATTTTGTACCCTCACACAAAAACACCCTGTTATTTTATTTTCAGAAGTTGTTCCAGGCCAGTGTTCTCCAAACTATAGTTAGAGCTTATAAGTCAGGGCAACCGCACTAATCCCGGTTACTTATCAGGAAGGAATTATTGAAGATAGTGGTACAAAGGTATAGAGATGCGGTACCCGGATTTGGTTGCTGGTGCAGTTAGTTGCTTAGTTTGCCGCTTACGATGTGTACTATTCCGTTCTTTAGCTCCGTATCAGGTTTTATGATGCTTACGCCATTTACCAGGGTATTCTTTTTACGGCAAACAGTTATAGTTTCACCATTCAGAGCCTGTAGTTTAGCTCCGTCTTTCAGATCCTTTTCAGTGTATTTCCCTTTCACAATGTGGCCGGCCATTACCATGCGTATCTTATCGGCAGGCTCATTCTGCAACGCTTTTAACTCAGCCTCCGGCGGGGCAAATAAGGTGTAAGGCGAATCGCCGGAAAGGGCCGGAACAAGGCCGGCAGTAGTTAGCAAACTTACCAGAACAGGCCTGTCTTTCATGATGTATTCGATCATGGTTATCCGGGCATTTTCGGCAGATGCTACGGTCTGGGCCTGTACGTTTGAGTTCGTAAACAGAAAGGCAGACAGGGCGAATGCTAGTAAAAAGTTAGAGGGGCGCATAAGTGTAAGCGTTTGTTTTCAAACACTTATACGCATAATCCTCAGTAAAGTAACTTTATATTATACACTTACAAAAAACAGTGCAATTAAAACGGCAGTTTCCAGCTTGCGATCTGGTCAATAAAGAAAGGCCCGGCCTGCGGAACTATAGCCAGGCTGATTACAAAACCATAAATAGCACCATATAAGTGAGCATCGTGGTTAATGTTGTCGCCCATGCGCTTGCCAGAGTAATACGAATAGATCAGGTACAAAACACCAAGTATAAACCCGGGAATACAAAGCACTGCATACAGGCAAATATCCTGGGTCGGGTAAAACAGGATGCTCGAGAATACCACTGCCGCTACACCACCTGATGCACCCAGCGCTTTATAACCCGGATCATTTCGGTGCTTGATGTAAGTAGGAATGTCAGAAACGATGATACCGCCTATATAAATCAACAGAAAGATCAGCACACCCGGAACTTCTCCAAAGCCAGCTTTAAACGTATACTCCACATTATTTCCGAAAAAATATAGCGTAAACATATTAAAGAACAGGTGCGTGAAATCGGCATGCAAAAACCCTGACGTAATAAAGCGGTGCCAGGAATTGTCGCGGTTAACGGTATATGGGTAAAATATCCATTTTTCCATCAGGTTATGGTTGCTGAAGGCATACCACGAAATTCCGGCGGTGATGATGATCAATATAAGGGTAACGCTCATTATTTAAGTTAGAGAGTGTAGAAGTTAGAAAGTTAAAGAGTTATAAGGTTAAAAGTTAGCAGATTGTAGAGACGCAATACGTTGCGTTTTATACTTTAGGGGAGCTAACAATCAATAATATAGCAATTAACAATTAGGAATCCCGCTCCATTAACTGAAATGCAAGACCGCGTATAGTTGCTTTTCGCTCATCTGGCAAGGCAATGGCATCTAAGTGGCGCAGGGCTTCCTTAAAGTATAGGTCTATCTGCTGCTCAGTCTGCTGACGGATATTTAGCTGGTCGTATACTTTCGTAATGGCTTGCACTTTGGCTTGAGCTATAGTTTCTTCCGTTTTATCGCGCCAGCTAACTATAGTTTGCAATTGTTCCGGGTTGGCCTGCTCCAGCGCTGTCAGCATCAGGAAGGTCTTTTTATCGGAAAGGATATCTCCCCCAACCTGCTTGCCGAATTTATCCTTGTCACCATATACGTCCAGCAGGTCATCGCGCAGCTGAAAGGCAATACCAATGTTATCACCAAAGGCTTTCAAATGCTCAGCATCCGCATCAGGTGCCCCTTGTAATATAGCTCCCAACTCCAAGCTAAAACCTACCAAAACAGCGGTCTTCAGCGTAATCATCTGGATGTATTCCGGAATGCTTACCTCCGTGAGCTGCTCAAAGTTCATGTCGAGTTGCTGGCCTTCGCAAACTTCTGCAGCGGTTTTACTGAACAGTTGTAGCACTCTGCCCAATTTATCCGGTTCTGCTTTAGCCATCAGTTCATAAGCACGCACCAGCATTACATCACCACTTAAAATAGCGATGTTGGCATTCCATTTTTCGTGCACGGTTTGCTGGCCACGACGAAGCGGCGCTTTGTCCATAATGTCGTCGTGCATGAGGGTGAAGTTGTGGAAAACTTCTACCCCTGCAGCCGGCAAAAGTGCCTTCTCGATATCATCATCAAACATTTTAGCCGACAAAAGCACCAGCATAGGCCGGATGCGTTTGCCACCCAACGCCATAATATAGCGGATGGGCTCGTATAGTTCTGATGGTTGGTCGCCGTAGCAAAGCGTACCCAACGTATGGTTTATCTTTTCAGACAGGATGTTGATATCCACAGGGTGCTTAATGTGTTTTTAGTGTTTCTACCAGTTCCAGATCGATGGTACGGTCGTTCAGGTTAGCGCTTACAACTTCTACCAGTACTTCATCGCCAAACGAAATAATACGCTTGTTCTGGCGGCCAATAATGCGGTAGTTGTTCGCATCCAGTTCATAGTAGTCGTCGTTCAGACTCGACAGGCGTACCATGCCTTCACACTTGTTCTCTTCGATCTCCACAAATATACCCCATTCTGTAACACCAGACACAATTCCTTTGTATTGGTTGCCGATCGTGTCCTTCATAAACTCCACCTGCTTGTACTTAATAGAGGCACGCTCAGCATCGGCAGCGCGTTTCTCCATTTCAGAAGAGTGCTGGCATTTTGCTTCGTACTCATCTTTCTCCGTCGACGGGCCACCATCCAGGTAATGCTGCAGCAGGCGGTGTGCCATCATATCGGGGTAACGGCGGATGGGCGATGTAAAGTGCGAATAATGCGCAAACGCCAGACCAAAGTGACCTTCCGGCTCTGTACTATACTTTGCCTTGGCCATCGTACGGATAGCCAGGTTTTGCAGTACGTTCTGCTCTGGTTTGCCTTCGGTTTCTTCGGCCAGGTTGTTCAGTTCTGCTGATATGTTGCCATCCGGATCTACTTTATAGCCAAACTTGCGGGCAAAAATAGAGAAGGTGCTCAGCTTGTCTGGGTCCGGAGCGCCGTGGGTACGGTACACCATAGTCGGGTGCTTTTTGCCTTTGCCCATGTTATACACAAACTCTGCTACCTTTTTATTGGCCAGCAGCATAAACTCTTCAATCAGTTTGTGGGCATCCTTGCGCTCTTTTACATAAATGTAAAGCGGCTTGCCATTATCATCCAGCTTAAATTTAACTTCAGTTGTCTCAAAGCTGATGGCACCGTTTTTAAAGCGCTTGTCTTTTAGTTTTTTGGCGATGCCGTTCAGGATGTTGATCTCTTCTGCAAAGTCGCCTTCACCGGTTTCGATGCGCTCCTGCGCTTCCTCGTAAGCAAATCTGCGGTCAGAATAAATTACCGTGCGACCAAACCATTCGCTGTATAGTTTACCGTTTTCATCCAGCTCAAAAACTGCTGAGAAGGTCAGCTTCTCTTCGTTCGGGCGTAGCGAGCAAAGGCCATTTGAAAGGCGCTCAGGCAACATTGGTACCGTTCTATCCACAAGGTAAACCGACGTAGCTCTGTGGAAAGCTTCTTTCTCCAGTATGGTTTTAGGCGTTACATAATGCGTTACATCGGCAATGTGCACGCCTATTTCCCAGTTACCGTTCTCCAGTTTCTGTATCGATAAGGCATCGTCAAAATCTTTCGCATCGGCCGGGTCAATGGTAAAAGTGGTTACATCCCTGAAATTGCGGCGTTTGGCAATCTCCTCTTTTGTGATCTTATCGGATATACTTTCGGCTTCTTCTTCCACTGTCTCCGGAAACTCGAATGGTAACCCGAATTCCGCCATTATGGAATGAATCTCGGCTTCGTGCTCGCCCGCTGGGCCAAATACACGCGTTACTTCACCGGTTGGGTTTTTGCCCGGTTTATCAGGCCATTCTGTAATTTTAACGAGTACTTTGTCACCATTATTAGCCCCGTTAAGCCCGCGCTCACCTACAAAAATATCGAAGTATAGTTTCTTGAAATCCGGAACTACAAAGCCAAAATTCTTCGACAACTGTATAATGCCCACCAGCTCTTCGCGGCGGCGTTCTAAAATCTCTACTACTATGCCTTCAGCACGGCCACCTTCATAAGTTGGCAGTACTTCTACTTTCACCAGGTCGCCATCCATCGCATAGTTCAGGTGCTCCCTGAATACACGCACATCGTCTTCGGTCTGTTCCGATACAATGTAAGCGTACTTGTTATTGGCCATATCTACCCTGCCGGTAATAATTTCTACCTTCAGGTTTAGCGTATACTTGTCTTCGTCTACTAATATGCGGCCATCGCGCTGCAAAGCGGCAAGCATGTCGCTTACCAGCTCACGGCCCTTTTTATCTACCACCCCTAAGCGACGGTATATCTGGCGAAGTGTAAAATCTGTATCCGGATTTTTAGAGAACAGCTCCAGCACCATGCCTTTTGCCGATCTGTCGCGGCCACCTTCTCTGCGCCCGGATGACTCTCTTCTGTCACCTGATCTGCGGCTGCTGCCTCCTGTTGATTCTCTTCTTGACGATGATTCACCGCGTGGTGCTCCGTCTTTTCTTGATGATGACTCGCCACGGCGGGAGCCACCTTTTTCGCTGCGGCCTTTACCTCTGCCGCCAGTGTTATCTTTATTACCTCTCATGTATCAAATTGATGGGAATATTGCTCCTTTAGCTTTACTCCAATGTATTTACAAACTTTAACTTAAATAGTTTTGATACTATACGCCACAAAAAGCGCTTTGGCTAAAGTCTGATTGCAATTATAGCTTAATTTATATAGAAAACGCTATATAATAGTGCCAGAAAGGAAATAAAGCCTGTTAAGAAATAGTTAAGCTTATTTGTTTAGTCATTTAGGGAAGCTTAATATTCTTTTGTCATCCTGAGGGTTCGCCGAAGTGATTTGTACATCCTATAGTTCCTCTTTTCATCCTTAGCATTCTTGAGGCGCGAGTCGAAGATAGCCGGTATAGTTGTGAGGGATGTTAATTGTTCTATAGTTTGCTATTTTACTTTCCGAGCCAAGCCTTGGTTCTATAGTTACTTCTAATCCTGGGAGCTCTTAACCTATCGTTCTATAGTTGGCTTTGGTGCCCTCACGGCCGGGAGGCCCCGTCTTGGGGGTAGGGGCCCTCGATAAGGGCATCGCGCTGCTGCTTTCTTGCTACCCTCGTACCTCGGGTTGCCTGACGGCACCGCAACAAAGCAAAGGTGCTCAACCCAAAGACTGCGATCAGTTCGATAGCTGTAGTTGCTATAGCTGGAAAGGCTATGATTGCATTGCCTTATCGTGGTTATAGTTCCGTAGGGACAGGTCGCGACCTGTCCGATCTTAGTCTGTAACTATAGCTAATTCAGATTTCTCCCGCTGGTCGAAATGACAGTTAGGGAAGCTGCAGCAGAAAGTCCCCCTTTGAAGGGGCTAGGGGATGACAAACGGAAATTATAGTACAGTAACTAAACTATAGCAAAGGCAGAAATTCCCCTCCCGGGAGGGGCTGGGGTGGGTTATTACCCCAACTATAAAACGATAAAGCAAACTATAGCGATAGCTGGGAAACTCCTTCCCCTGTTTTTAGGGGAAGGTTGGGAAGGAGTAAAACGCCAACAATAGAACTATAGCCAAGGCTATTGCTATTTTGTTATTGACAGACCAAGTGAGTTACAACTTTTAAGAAGAAAGATATTCTGCCCAAAGAATTGTACCAAACCCAAGAATATATCAGCTAAAGGATTTTTAGTTCAAAGTGAACCCGAATATAACCTTGAAGGAAGTACTTTGCAAGCCTTCTAGATCATAGTCATGCTCATAAAAGCTTCTTTCCGCATTTACTTGTACTTCTAGCCCCCTCAAAATCTTTGGAAAGTATACTCCTGCTCCCCCCGCATAACCATAACTTATCCCCATTTTATTTGCCTCCTTTTCAAAGCTGTCAGGGTAAGAGAACCTATAAGGAGTTCTTTTTACTTGGCTGAAGAGTGGTATGCCTACATAAGGACCTAAAGAAACAAAAGGTCTAATGTTTTTTTGAGTGAAAGTATATCGAAACATTACAGGCACTTCTATATACCTGAGCTTAAAATCGATATCCACCGAAGTATAACTATTAAGACCAACAGGAAGTTTGGTGAACGAACCTTCTTTCATGGTATACCGGATTCCGGGTCGTATAGAGAATTCTGTCTTATTAATCAGTCCAAAAGACAATCCTAGAATATAGCCCACAGAATTACTCGATGATGCGCCTGAATAATCTTCATTTTTGTCGCTCATTTTAAGTTGGTGCATATCTGACCCGGCATTCAGAATTATGTCATATCTATCCTTCTCTGGCTGATATCTAATAATTTGGTCATTTAGATTTCCTTTACATGAATTGTAGACGGTTATAAATTCGATCATGCTTTTCAAGTTGTACTTATACTGTCGACTGATCCTTTTGGCTGTTAGGTCAGAACCCTGGTGACAAGTACTAAGAAAGAAACTAATAAGGCCTGGATAATTATTTTCTGTAACTACGTAAATTGAATCATTTTCCTTAAAAAAGAATTTTTCTTTTGTTGTGAAGTTCTTAAACCGGTATAAACTCATATAACCAGTTACTATCTCTTGTAAAAATTTTTTATCTCCTAATACATTCTCTACTGTATATTTTTTACCTTCTGTTAAAATAGTTTTAGTATTATCTACTGTATAGCTTTCTTTTATACCTCTAGCTTTTAAAATCAGCAAGGAGTCACCCTTAAGTTTAATGCTACCTCTCAATGTATCATTCTGAGAAGTAACAAGATAATTATCTACTAAACCTTCCTGTGCAAAAGATGCTGAAGCCGATAGCAGAACTAGGGTTAATAACAGGTATAAAATTTTATTCATTTTATTAAAGAATAATTTAATATGTAAATATATAATATTAATTATATAATTGATAATTAATAGAATTACTGGATTTTCTCCAAAAACTGTTTAAAGGATCGTCAATATCAAATGCAGAAACTATAACTGCCCTGCTTTCATCAACTCGCGTTTCTCCTGCGCTCTGACAATATCTTCTACTTCGCCTTTCGGGATGGCGTTAATAAGAGTTCGGGTGTATTCTTCCTTTGGATCCAGGTATAGTTGCTGCGGCGTGCCGCTTTCCACGATCTGGCCTTTGCTCATTACCAGAATGCGGTCCGACATGTACTTGGCTACAGACAGGTCATGGGTAATGAAGATATAGGTCATCTGGAATTCATGCTTCAGCTTGTTCAGCAAATTTAGCACCTGCGCCTGCACTGATACATCCAACGCAGATACCGACTCATCACAAATAATGCATTTTGGTTGAAGGGCCAGTGCTCTGGCTATACTTATACGCTGCCGCTGGCCACCCGAAAACTCATGTGGATAACGCTGGAAGTGCTCTGCCGTAAGTCCTACCTTATCAAGCAGTTCCATGGTTTTAGCTTTGCGTTCTTTGTCGTTGGCGTATAGTTTATGCACACGCATCGGCTCCATAATGGCATCGCCTACCGTGTGCATTGGGTTCAACGACGCGTATGGGTCCTGGAAGATCATCTGGAAATCGCGGCGGCTTTTGCGGAGCTCTTCTGAACTGAGCCGGGCTATATCGTGGCCGTTAAAGATGATGCTGCCTTCAGTCGGCTCTACTAACCTTAGCAGTGCGCGACCTAACGTAGTTTTTCCACAGCCTGACTCGCCTACCAGACCAATCGTTTCGCCGGGATTAACAGTAAAACTTACGCCGTCTACCGCCTTTACATAATCGGTGGTGCGGCCAAAAAAGCCTTTTTTGATTGGAAAGTATACTTTCAGGTTTTCCACTTTCAGCAAAGGAGGCCTCTGCTTATTTTCCTGCTGATGCTTGATATCGGTAACGGTACCAACATAATTGTTCACCACATCTACCAGCGATGGCTCTACAACTTCTTTCTTCCGCTCGATAATGTTCCCAAACTCATCTTCCAGCATGAAATCCGAAACAGTAGGAAGTATAGATTGCGGTTTGGCAGACAGCTTCGGCCGGCAGGCTAACAAGCCCTTGGTGTAAGGATGTTGCGGATTTGTGAAGATATCGAGCACCTTGCCTTGTTCTACCAGCTTACCTTTATACATGACCAGGATACGGTCGGCAATCTCGGCTACCACCCCAAGGTCGTGTGTGATAAACAGGACTGCTGTATTTTCTTTTACCCGGAGTTCGTCGATCAATTGCAGCATGCGCGCCTGTACGGTTACATCCAGCGCAGTGGTTGGCTCGTCGGCAATAAGTATACTTGGTTCGCAGGCCATGGCCATGGCAATCATCACGCGCTGCTTTTGTCCACCTGATATTTCATGTGGATAAGCATCGTAAATTTTCTCAGGGCGTGGCAGTTTGGCTTTCTCAAAAAGGGCTATAGTTCGTTCTCTGGCTTCTTTCTCCGAAATATCCCGGTGTAACAGCAACACTTCAGCTACTTGTTTTCCACAGGTGTAAACCGGGTTCAGCGACGACATTGGCTCCTGGAAGATCATGGAGATATCATTTCCACGAATCTGCTGCATCTGCTTTTCCGGCAGTGTAAACAGGTCTACTTCTCCAAACTTCTCTGACTGAAAAACGGCTGTACCACCTGCAATTCTACCCGGCGGCGTATTGATCAGCCGCATTACCGACAGCGACGTTACCGACTTGCCTGAACCTGACTCCCCAACTATAGCCACCGTTTCGCCCGGGTATATTTCAAACGATACCTTATCTACCGCTTTGGTTGTGCCGCGGTGCGTGGAGAAAACTGTTTCCAGGTCGGTGACTTTGAGTATAGGTTTTAGTGTAGTCAAGGTAATTCAGGTTTATGCTTCTGGTAAAAATAAGAGTTTTAAGCGTATTTGCTACTCAAGTGTTATATCTACCTGTTTTCCTTTTGCTGAATAAGCCTGTATCACGCCTACTCCTTCTTTTACATAAATACCTTTTATGTAATCTAGTTCCGGATATTTTTCCAGAAAGAAACGATCTTCAACATTGTAACCATTGGTGCCTGAACTTTGGAAACGGTACACATTCTCATACTCAACTCCATTTAAAGTTACAGTTGGTAAAAACTCCTGTGTATAAGTATACTTATCTATTATTGAAGTGGTAGCTTTATCCAGTATAAACCAGCGCTGTGTTGTATGGCTATCGTATGATGTTTTACCATCTGTTATGGGCTCCGGGAAAACGTTCTTATACCCAACCTTGAAAAAGATCATATCACCTACATCATCTCTGTTTAAGTAAGGGTTGTAACGTTCTTCGCTCGCATTCTTTTTATAAGTAATGCTGATGCTTAGCGGGTTTACACCTTCTATCTGGCTGGTATACACTTTTTGATCGGCTGTGTAATATTCTTTGCAATAAGTAGCATCGAACTTGCCACCATAATTTATTTTGTTGACAGGAATTTCTACTGTGGGGTTTACATCCGGGGTCACGTAATGCAACTGCTGCCTGGAGCCTTCGAAAGTGGCATAATAGCTTCTGGCCTGTGCAGGGGCTGCAGGCAAAAAGGAAATAAATTCGTTGGTGAACTCCAGTTTTCCCAGGTTCACATCTTCACAATTGTCGCAGGAAGTTAGTACTACAGCTAGAACAGTGGCAGCAAAAAATTTTAGTAGTCTCATTTATAGTTGAAAGTATTGTTACTGGCAAAAAAGCATGAAATATAAGTGGAAGATTTAAAATTACCATCATGCTTTTTAATCAGAATTACTGAACGTAAAGACTTTTTTGAATGACAGCTGGTACTACAACAAAACAGCGGCTGCTCCACATGGAACAGCCGCTGTTTTATAGTTTATAGTTATAGTTCAGTTTAGAAACCCTGCTGCTGCACGGCCTGATGTTTTGGCTCCGGGTGCTCACCGAAAAAGCGTTTCTGGTTGAACAAAATCAACAATACACCAATAAAGATGGCAGAGTCAGCTATGTTAAAGATTGGCCACAACGACATAGGTTTTCCACCTAACAAAGGAACCCAATGCGGTATAATACCTTCCCAGATGTCGAGGTAGAACATGTCTATAACCTGCCCATGAAACCATGGTGTAGATGAACCATAAAGTGCGTTATCGAACCACACACCATAGAATGTACTGTCAATTAAATTACCAACTGCGCCACCCAGTATAAGGGCAATGCACCAAACCAAACCCTTGGGTGCGTTATGATTTACCAGGTAGTAAAGGTAATAGCCGATACCAAACATTGCCACTAATCGGAATAGCGTCAGCATCAGTTTACCATATTCAGAGCCCAGCTCCACGCCAAAAGCCATACCCGGGTTTAAGGTATAGTGCAGCTTAAAGAAGTCGCCGATCACATGTATTTCGCCGGGAAGGCCCATTTCCATGTTGTAATGCACGATCAGCTTTACGGCCTGGTCAATCAGGATCACAACAAGGCTGAGCAGGTAAAATTTCCAGTATTTCATGTGTGTAAGGTAAGCAGCGCTGTCGGGTTATAGTTTATCAGCTACTGCAAGTATACTTAATAATAAGAAACGCACCCATCCGTATTAGACAGACGGGTGCGTTTATAGTTTAAACTGCTACGTTTTCGGTACGAATCTGCATATAGATCTGATACTCGTCCATTTCCAGCATCGTGCCTTCTGCCAGTTCATCCACAATCTCCAGGCTCAGCGCCTGTGTTTCAGTGCAGATATAGTTTCTGAAATTCTCCACGGCGGCGTTTACTTCCGGTGCCGATGGCTGCATGAGGATATGGATCTTATCCTGCACTTCCAGGTTAGAATCTTTGCGCAGGTTCTGGATTCGGTTTACCAGGTCGCGGGCGATACCTTCCTGCTTCAGCTCTTCGGTTATAGTTACATCCAAAGCCACGGTCAGTTTACCTTCGCTCGCTACCAACCAACCCGGGATATCTTCCGAAGATATCTCCACATCATCCGGCGTCAGCACGGCCGTTTCATCGTCAGCGATCAGTACTTCAAAGCCACCTTCACGCTCCAGCTTCGCGATATCATCCTGATTCATTTGCTGCACAGCGGCGGCTACCAGTTTCATCTTCGCACCAAACACCTGGCCCAGCTTTTTAAAGTTAGGCTTGATCTTCTTCACCAGGATGCCGGACGTATCATCGATGTACTCCACGTGCTTCACGTTCACTTCGCTCATGATCAGGTCTTCAACCGCCTGGATCTGGTGCCTGGTGTGCTCGCTAAGTACTGGAATCAGGATACGCTGCAACGGCTGACGCACCTTGATCATGTGCTTTTTGCGCAGCGAGTGTACCAGCGATGAAACGGACTGCGCCAGCGCCATGCGCTCTTCCAGGTCTTCGTTTATCGCAGTGTGCTCCACTTCAGGGTAGTAAGCCAGGTGCACCGATTCAACTTTGTTTTTACCGCTCACGCTGTTCAGATCACGGAACAATTGCTCGGTGTAGAACGGCGCGATAGGCGAAGCAAGCTTGGCTATAGTTTCCAAACAAGTATAAAGCGTCTGGTATGCTGCTATCTTATCTTCGTTGTACTCGCCTTTCCAGAAACGCTTGCGGTTCAGGCGCACGTACCAGTTACTCAGATCATCAGTCACAAAATCCTGAATAGCACGGGCAGCTTTGGTTGGATCATAGTCTGTAAGGTATACATCCACATCCTGTACCAGCGTATTCAGTTTCGAGATGATCCAGCGGTCACTTTCGGTTCTGCGCTCCAACGGTACATCGGCTTCGGCATACGTGAAGTTGTCCAGGTTAGCATACAGCGCGAAGAAAGAGTAGGTGTTCTGCAGCGTTCCGAAGAAACGGCGCTGTGTCTCCACCACCCCATCGGCGTTAAATTTCAGGTTATCCCAAGGCGGCGCATTGGCGATCATGTACCAGCGCACGGCATCCGGACCATACTGGCCGATCATTTCAAACGGATCGATGGCGTTGCCTAAGCGCTTGCTCATCTTGTTTCCGTTCTTGTCGAGCACCAGGCCGTTCGCGATCACGTTCTTGTAGGCCACACTGTCTTCCAGCATCACAGCCAGCGCGTGCAGCGTAAAGAACCAGCCACGGGTCTGGTCCACCCCTTCGGCAATGTAGTCTGCCGGGAAGTTTTTCTCGAATATTTCTTTGTTCTCCAGCGGGTAATGCCACTGTGCATAAGGCATCGCGCCTGAATCAAACCACACGTCGATCAGGTCTGGCTCTCTGTACATTGGCTTGCCAGAAGGGCTTACCAGCACGATGTTATCCACGTACGGGCGGTGCAGGTCATTTATCTCAACAGCCGCATCCATGAAGCCTTTATCCACCGCATGGTCGATCTGCTCACTCAATTCATGTATAGAACCAATGCAAACTTCTTCTTCCCCGTCTTCTGTTCTCCAGATAGGCAGCGGCGTGCCCCAGTAGCGCGAGCGCGACAGGTTCCAGTCTACCAGGTTCTCGAGCCAGTTGCCAAAACGGCCAGTACCCGTCGATTCCGGTTTCCAGTTGATCGTCTTGTTCAGTTCTATCATTCTTTCCTTCACCGCAGTAGTTTTGATGAACCAGCTATCCAGCGGATAGTATAGTACCGGCTTATCCGTTCTCCAGCAATGCGGGTAGGTGTGCTCGTATTTCTCTACTTTAAAGGCTTTGTTTTCTTCCTTCAGTTTGATAGCGATCAGTACGTCGGTTGACCTATAATTCGGATCAGACTCATCCTGCCCGTCGTAGTTCTTCACGTACATGCCGGCAAAGTCGGTGATCTCTTTCACGAAGCGGCCCTGCTTGTCTACGATCGGCATCGGCTTGCCATTCTCGTCCATTACCAGCAGCGCCGGGATGTCATTCTGAGCGGCCACCCTGAAGTCGTCGGCACCAAAAGTTGGCGAGATATGCACGATACCTGTACCGTCTTCTGTGGTCACGAAATCACCAACTATAACTCTGAAGGCTGGCTTATCCGGCTGCACGTACGGCATCAGCTGGTGATATTCTACTCCTGCCAGGTCAGCGCCGGTGAATTCTTCCATTACTTTAAACGGCACCAGTTTATCACCCGGTTTATAGTCCGCCAGGGCAATGTCTTTGGCTTTGTCGTTGAAGTAACGGCTTACCAGGTCTTTGGCAAGTATAACCGAGATCGGCGCATAAGTATACGGGTTGTAAGTTTTTACCTTCACATACTTGATGCCTTTCCCAACTGCCAACGCGGTGTTCGCCGGAAGCGTCCAGGGGGTCGTCGTCCAGGCAAGGAAGTATACATGTTCGGATTCGTTTTCAAACAGGAACATGTTGCGGGTGATCTTCTTAAGCTCGAACTGCGCGACGATGGTCGTATCTTTTACCATCTGGTAGCAGCCCGGCTGGTTCAGCTCGTGCGAGCTAAGACCTGTACCGGCACCCGGCGAGTATGGCTGGATAGTGTAGCCTTTATACAGATACCCTTTATCGTACAGGCGCTTCAGCAGGGCCCAGCAAGACTCAATATATTCATTCTCGAAAGTGATGTAGGGGTTGTCAAGGTCTACCCAGTACCCCATTTTCTCGGTCAGGTCGTCCCACTGGTCCTTGAAACGCATTACCGTTTCGCGGCAGCGCTGGTTATACTCTTCAACCGTTATCTTCTTGCCGATATCTTCTTTGGTAATGCCCAGCTCTTTTTCAACCTGCAGCTCTACCGGAAGGCCGTGCGTATCCCAGCCGCCTTTGCGGTTTACCTGGTAGCCTTTCAGGGTTTTGTAGCGGCAGAAAATATCTTTAACAGCACGGGCCATTACGTGGTGAATACCCGGCGTACCGTTTGCAGATGGCGGCCCTTCGTAAAATACGAAGTTATCGTTGCCTTCACGCGTCGCCACCGACTTCTGGAAGATGTTGTGCTCTTTCCAGAAAGCCAGTACGTCTTCGCCAAGCTTGGCGTAATTCAGATTCTTATACTCGTTATACTTCACCGTTTTCAGGTTTATCTTTATCTCTCGAAATCACTGATAGTTAAACTATAAACTATAAGTTTTGTAGCTATAGTTGGTAGTTTACTTATAAGCCGGTAAAGTTAGGGATTTTTGCTCATTCTTATAGACTCAAAATCTCTAACGTTCCTTCTTAAAGCTAACAACAACCATAGCCTATCAGTGCTAAAACAAAAAGCCCCGTTTTGAGCGGAGCTTTTTTTCTAAAATAAGGTAAAACAAATAGTTGTCTTTCTGTAAAGAATCTTGTTCGGAAGGAAGATTAGGCTTTTGCTATTAGCTCACAAGCTCCTTTCAGGATGACAAAAATGGGTGAATACACTCACCTTCATGAACTCAATAATTCAATATTACCTATAGTTTTGTTCCCTGTGGAACGAAGCTAAACTATAGTTGAAAAATAAGGTTAAAAGCTCCAAACCGGAAAGTATAAGCTAAATCCGATTCAGCTTTCAACAGTTAATTGCTGCGGCTGATCTCGATAATTTTATCGTTGGAACCGTTGCCTGTTGCCACATAAACTTTTCCGTTTGGTGCTACCAGCACGTCGCGCAACCTGCCATACTTGGAACGATAAAACTCTTTGGTTTCTATTATCTTATCGCCTGCCTGGTCTAGTTTGAACTGATAAAGTGTGTTATCCTTCAGGGTAGCAACCAGTAATGAGTTCTTCCACTGCGGTATCTGGTTGTTGTTATAGTAGTCCATTCCGCTGAAGGCTATAGTTGGCGTGTAGCTTACCAAGGGTTCTGCTACGTTGTTATCCTGGCAGAATTTCTTTTCCCCTTCTTCGTTGCAGAAACCGTTAACCACAGGCCAGCCATAGTTGCGGCCTTTCTGGATGATGTTGATCTCATCGTCTTTTTCGGGACCGTGCTCGCTGCTGTATAGTTTGTTATTGGCGTAAGCCAGCCCTTGCGCGTTGCGGTGACCTAAACTCCAGATCGCGCTGCCGGCAAAAGGATTATCAGCCGGTATAGTGCCATCCAGGTTAATGCGCAGTACTTTACCATTTGGCGAACTCAGATCCTGTGCCCATTGCACGGTGCCCGCATCACCGGTCGTAATGTATAGTTTCATATCCGGCGTAATCAGCAGGCGACTGCCGTTATGGTAGCTTAACGCCCCAATGCCCTGGAACAGCACTACCGGGTTTACCAGTGTCGTACCGTTATAGGTGTATTTTACAACCTTCTCAGAGTATTCGCCTCCTGTTACATGGTTATAGACCAGGAAAACTTCAGGTGTTGTGCTAAAGTTTGGGTGCAGGGCCATTCCTAATAAGCCACCTTCACCCCTCGACTCTGCATCTGCTATAGTTGCTACTAAAGTTACAGCACCGGTTTCGGGGTTTACACGGCTAACTTTCCCGCCACGCTCCGTCATCCAGATATTATTATCAGGTCCCCAGGCCAATTCCCAGGGGTGGGTCAGGTTCTCGGTAACTATACGTTCCTGTAATACAGCATCGGTCGGGTCTGGGTCGGGTTGTACAGGTGAGGTGGTATCATCATCGCTGCAGCCGAGTTGGAAAGGTAAAAGTAGCACCAGCGCATAGGTAATCCATTTGTTCATAGTAAATAAGTTTTAAGGGTATATGCCCCCTTGTAACTTAAGCCATTTGAAAAGGTTGGGTTTTTGCACCGGTTTATAGTTGCGCAGAAACTATAGTTTAGCAAATGGCGAGTTGCCTATAACAGTGTAGAAATTCCCTGGAATATGCTTCTAAACTATAGTCGGGGCTATTTTAGAAATATTTTTCCACAGGGAATAGCTGGGAGTGTGCCTTAGTAACTGCCTCTTTAAGCTCTCAAAATTGTCTCTTATGTACTCCCTGATTATTAAGCTGAGGGTAAAAACTGTGGGTTACCTCCTGATCTTAATATTGCACCAGGCAACATCAAGCTAATCGGCACAGCTTTATAGTTTATAGTTGGGCAAACTATAATTTCCACAGGAAACATCGATAAAAAGGATATTCATATTACGCTCTTTCGGACATCAATGTCTGAAAGCAAACTGTCAAGGACATCCTTGTTCCCGTGTTACCTTTTACGCGGACGTGGACGTCCTAAGCAGTAAAGTTACGGACAGGGGGTGCCCGAAACAGCAAGTAAAATCCGCATCAGCTTTAGTTCCGGGCTAAGAAGTCCGGAACAGCGACATTAAAATATCCGGAACAGAATTATAGTTTACTGCAACTATAATTTCCACAGGGAACATCAACAAAAAAGGCAGCCTGGTTTCCCAAACTGCCTTTCTTAAACTATAGTTAATACCTAAGCTATCTTTTCCAGGATGCTACGGAAGTTAACGGCTTTATCAATGTAAGTTCTGAGTTCTGCAATAGGCATACGCACCTGCTCGCGGCTATCACGGTCACGAACGGTAACAGTGTTGTCTTCCAATGTCTGATGATCCACAGCAATACAGAACGGCGTTCCGATCAGGTCCTGACGCGTGTAACGCTTCCCGATGCTGTCGCGCTCTTCGTAGATCATGTTGAAGTCGAACTTCAGCGAGTTGAAGATCTCGGTCGCTTTTTCCGGCAGGCCGTCTTTTTTGGTTAGCGGAAGAATAGCTGCTTTAACCGGAGATAAAGCCGGGTGCAACTTCAGGAACGTACGCGTTTTGGTCGCGTCGCCTTCAGTAATTTCTTCTTCCTGGTAGGCATTGCAAAGCGTCATCAGGAACAGGCGGTCAGCACCGGCTGATGTCTCGATCACGTAAGGAATATAGTTACCGTATGGTTTGCCGTCTGCGTTCAGGTCGTTATCGAAGTACTGCATTTTCTTGCGGCTCAGCTCCTGGTGTTGGGTCAGGTCAAAATCAGTACGTGAGTGGATACCTTCTACTTCTTTAAAGCCGAACGGGAATTTGTACTCGATGTCTACGGCAGCGTTGGCATAGTGCGCCAGCTTTTCGTGGTCGTGGTAACGCAGGCTCTCAGCCGGAATACCAATGGCTTCGTGCCAGGTTTTACGGGCAGCTTTCCATTGCTCGTACCATTCCATTTCGGTGCCAGGGCGAACAAAGAACTGCATCTCCATCTGCTCAAACTCGCGCATACGGAAAATGAACTGACGGGCCACGATCTCGTTACGGAAGGCTTTACCGATCTGGGCAATACCGAAAGGCACTTTCAGGCGACCGGTTTTCTGCACGTTCAGGAAGTTAACGAATATACCTTGCGCGGTTTCAGGGCGCAGGTAAATTGTCTGGGAATCTTCGGCTACGGAACCAACCTGCGTTGAGAACATCAGGTTAAACTGGCGCACTTCGGTCCAGTTGGTGGTACCGGAAACCGGGCATTTTATATTTTCACGAACTATAAGTTCACGTACGCCATCCAGGTCTTCGGCTTCCAACAAGCGGCCCATTTCAGCCAGCAACGCGCCGGCTTCCTCCACTCTGCCTTCGTTCTCAAACTGGGCAGCTTTTTCTTCTATCAGCACATCGGCACGGTAACGCTTCTTCGAGTCTTTGTTATCGATCATCGGATCGTTAAAGCTATCGATGTGGCCAGATGCCTTCCAGGTTAACGGGTGCATAAAGATGGCTGCATCCAGCCCGACTACGTTCTCGTTCAGTTGGGTCATGCATTTCCACCAGAGCTGTTTTATGTTGTTCTTCAGCTCCACACCCATCTGGCCATAGTCGTAAACGGCCTGCATACCGTCATAAATCTCGCTGCTCGGAAATACGAAACCGTACTCTTTCGCGTGCGAGATGATGTCTTTTAACTGGGTATTTTCTTCAGTAGTCTTCTCTTTTGTTGCCATAATGCAAAGATAGCTTTTTTAGCATTGCTTATGCCATTGGTGTTTTACAGATTTTACTGGCTAGCAAAACTGCCATAGTTTACAGCAATGTCCTTTTTTTGGTATGTTAACAATTTGATAACATTGGTAACATTAGCGTAACATACGATTCTGCTTAACTTGCGCCTCTTTTTTATTTTCCACTTTTAGACACTAAGATGCCTAAGACAAAAAAACACCCAAAGCACGTTTTAGAAGCTCATCCCCATAAATTTACCAAAAGGTATACCCTTTTTGATGTTGTTTTACAGAAGGAAAAGAAGTTCTTATATTTCATAGCTTTCTCTCTGATCATGGCAGGAGCTGTTTACCCTTATCCAGGTATTGCTATGTGGGTAGGTTTTGCTTTTGCCGGTTACTCTGCCATTGCTAACGACAGCATCCAGACCATTGGTACATTTATTGGCTCTAACGAAGACAAGAAATGGTACTGGCAATGGCTCTTTATGGGGCTGATCTTTATTTTTACCGTAGCCTATAGTTGGGTTGTGTTTGATGGCGACGTTTCGTATCAGCGCCTGGCTACGCCTGGTCTGGATAAAACTCCTACAAGCTTTGTTTACCTGCAGCTGGCCTCTCCTATTATCCTGCTGCTGTTAACCAGGTTCCGAATTCCGGTTTCTACTACATTTATGCTGCTTAGTGTGTTTTCGGCTACAGGCGGCACTGTGGTAAGTATGGTTAGCAAGAGCTTCATGGGATACATTCTGGCTTTTGTTTCTGCGCTTATCATTTACCTGCTGCTTTCTAAAGTTATCAAACGCTTTATTAAAGGCGAAGCCCATGTTTTCTGGACAGTTGCCCAGTGGATGATCAGTGGTTTCCTGTGGTACATCTGGCTGGCGCAGGACCTGGCAAACATTGCGGTTTACCTGCCACGCCAGCTTAATGTTTATGAATTCTTAGCGTTTACCGGCTTCATCTTCCTTGGCTTAGGCTTCCTGTTCTATAAAAAAGGCGATAAGATACAGAACGTGATCAATGAGAAATCGGAAGTACGTGATGTGCGAAGCGCCACTATTATCGACCTGGTTTATGCCCTTATCCTGTACTACTTTAAAGAGGTTAACAACATACCGATGAGTACTACCTGGGTGTTTGTTGGTTTGCTGGCCGGCCGTGAATTAGGCATGCGCCTGCGTGCACACGACAGCGGCGAGAAATTCAATAAAACTTTCAGGCTGATTGGTAAGGACATTCTTTCTGTAACTATAGGCCTGATCATTTCGCTGATACTGGCTATTGCTATTAACCCTGTGATGCAGGAAGAGGTAAAGCACTTCTTCTTTAAATAGAAACTATAGTTTACCAAAACAGAAACGGCGCTACAGATACCTGCAGCGCCGTTTTTTTATCGTTTGGTTCCTGGTTATTTTTCAGGCCACTTTACTTCCAGGTTGTCATCTATAAACACGCCGAAGTTAACCGCGATCAGTTGGTCTTCGTCAAAGTACAGGTCGATCATTTCCTTTTCGTAAGAGATGCGGGTTTCGCCACCTTCCATCTCCTCTTCCTCAGGGTCAGTAATACCATGATCAGCAAATACAGCTTTCAGTTGGTCCTGGCTCATTTCAAAAATGCGCTCATCCCATAGTTGCACTTCGCGGTTTGCCGTCTCGATGCAGCTCAGGCGGTAGTCATCTTCTTTATCGAAGTATAGCGAGTAACCTTCTTCCCAGTAGTTCCAGGCTTCGTGTTCAAACTCATCTTCCTCATCCGATTCTTCAACTTCCTCGGGTTCGCCGATTAGCTCTTCTACTTCGTCCCTTGTCAGGCCGAACTTGATCTTACCAAGTCCCTTGCCTAACCTGATGTCTTTATTGATCATTTCTTTATAGTGTGTTTCTTTTTTTACAAAGATATGTGAATTACTCTTTCTGCGATATTACGGTTACAGCTAATTATTTTTATCCGCTGTAACGCGACTGGAAAGCCTCTTTCTGCCTGATATACTCTTTATTTTGCTTCGCCAATTCCCACTTTGCTTTAAATATCGCTGCTGCTTCTGCTTTTACCGGATCCACTTCTCTAGGCAATTCTTCGCGGCCGTGCGCCCCGCTCTGTCCTTTCTTATCGTCCGGTACAGGCCCTTTATACTTCTTACCAGATTTATGGTTGGCATAGCGCCTTGCACGTGTATAGCCCATCTGCAGAAACTTACGCGCCATATCCGCACCCACAAAATCTTGCAGCCCCAGGTACTCCTTAAACAAACTATAGATCTTCTCTGATGACTCCCTGGCTATTTCAGGTGTTTTAAAACGCCAGTGCGGCAGTATTTCAGATTTGTACGGCTCTACCAGCAACACGCCCTGCTCTCCCTTGCCTACCCTGTATAGTTCCGGCTGCTTCCTGAAATCTGTTTTATCGAAGTCCAGGCTATAGTTGAAGGCTTTGTTGTTTTCAGGCATCTCTGCCATACGCAATGTTTATATACATGTTGTCCTGCTCTGTCATGGGGTTCTGTTCCGGGTAAACTATAATAAAGCTGTTCTCTTTATAGTCTCTTGACAGCACTCTCGGTACATAATCCATGGTGTTGTTATAAGATACAGTTCCTCTCCTTCCTGATACAACCACGATCATATCATCTTTGGTAAGGCTGGTTTTCATGTCCCCGAACTCTCTGAAATTTGCAATCGGTTCAAATTCTGCCTCTACTGCTGGTTTAGTTGTTGCCAGCGTCTGCCTGATCTTGTTTAAGGTTCTTCTTCTGCCCCGGAATACAATTTTGGCGCCTAACTGGCTTGATAATTTTTTAACAGCCCTGATCCATCTCAGATAACCTCTTTCCAGTTCGGCGTTAATCGGAACTATAACTATAATGCGGCGGGTAGTATTAAGCGGCTCTACTATCTTGCACACCAGGATCATCTGCTCTGTCTTCTCCAGTAGGTTGTCCAGCACTGTTCCGAAAACTCTGTCACGCGTGGTTATCTTAGCATTCCAGCCAAGCACCACTTCTGTTATCATAAGTTCTTTTATAGCCCTTAATATTCCACTCGAGATATTCATGTCTATTTTAGAAACAAGCTGTACGTCATTATCTGTAGCTGAGGCATGCTTAATTGCTTCCTGCAGCATTTTATTTTTCTTGAAGATCTCTTCTTCGGCTTGCTCGTTATCTATAACCACTGCCAGCGGGTATATGGGCTCATGGTAATCCGGGTTTTTGAGCATAATAGAAAGGTCTATCAGGTTTTCTATAGTTGCAGGGTTGGCAATAGGTACTAAAATGCGGTCCGGCTTTTCGCTGAGGTCTGGTTTTCTGCGGCTCTCAATGATAGCAAGCGCACGCCCTGCTCTTTCTGTAATAAAGGAACTTGCAAGGCTGGTAGCCAGAATCAGAACCACTGTTAAGTTCAGCGCGAATTCTTCTATTATGCCTATTTCAAAACCAACCAGTATTACGGCCAAGGTAGCAGCAGCCCTTGCTGTACTTAATCCGAAAATCAGGTTTCGCTGCGTTATTGAGTATCCGTATAATTTTTGAGTTATATAAGCAGCAATCCATTTTGTGAAAATGGCCAGTATAATTACGGTAACTATAGTTGCCAGTGCTGCCCAACCCTCAAACAACACGCTTACATCTACCAGCATACCTACGCTCAGCAGGAAGAACGGAACAAAAATATTGTTTCCCACAAACTCCAGCCTGTTCATAAGTGCTGATGTGTGCGGTATCAGCTGGTTAAGTGCCAGGCCTGCCAGGAATGCTCCCAAAATTGCCTCTACCCCGGCCAGCTCTGCCAGAAACGATGCTGCAAAAACCAGTGCCAGTACGAATATGAACTGGGCTCCTTTTTCACTTTCAAGCTGTTTGAATATAGCTTTAGCTATTATTGGGAATACGAACAGAACTACTGCAACAAAAGCCGCCAGCTTAAGTGCCAGTATTATCCAGTACGCCATGCTTACGTTTCCTTCCATCGAGCCAACTATAATCGCGAGCACAATCAGCACTGCCGTATCTGTAATAATGGTACCGCCTATAGTTACTGTTACAGCTTCATTCTTTGCCAGCCCAAGTTTAGATATGATCGGGTATGCCAGCAGCGTATGCGAAGCAAACATACAACCTAGTAGAATTGCCGACTTTAATTCGTAATTAAAGAGATATAGGAACGTCAACGCTCCTATAGTTATCGGAACAAAGAAAGTAAGGGCACCATAGGTAATGCTTCTTGTCTTTGTCTTTTTAAAACCGACCATGTCCATCTCCAGACCGGCCAGGAACATGATGTATAATATACCAACTGTTCCGAACAGGATCATGCTGGCATCGCGCTCCATTATCCCGAAGCCGTTCGGCCCAACTATTACCCCCGCTATTATCAGCCCTACTATACCTGGTATCTTAACTCTTTTCAGAATTATCGTGGATACCAGAATTATAAAAAGTACCAGCGTAAATATCAGTACAGGATCTTCGAACGGGAGTGTCAGTTTCAGCGCTAATTTCATTCGTTTTATTTCGGTTCTTAAATTTTTATCTCCTTAAAGATAAACCTTAAATTTTTTTTCGGTTCCTTTTTTCTTCCTGTTCCACACCTTTCCACACATTCAACCCCTTAATTATTTTAAAAAATTGAATTCTTAAATCTCTCTTTCTTTCATTATTTAGGCTGTTAACAAGTGCATAAGTTTCATGTTTCACGGGCAAGTCTGATAACTTGTTTAGCATTCAGCTTTTCTTCCACAGGTGTTCCACAGTTTTTATTTTCTGATGTTTTTATAGTTCAGTTATTTAAATGGCTTATCCACTTTTGCGTGTTTTATGTGAATTTCTTTTTACACACCTGTTCCACGCGTGGAAAACTGTTTTTTTGACGTGAACTTATAAACCTGTTTCCACTTTTTAGCGTGGAACAGCCCTGTTTCGGGCTTGGTCCTTACCGGCTTGTTTGTGTTTTCAATAAGTTGCCCACGCTTATCCACAGTTATACCACCCTGTTCTGTGGATTTCTTTAAGCAACTTCTGTTTTCAGGTTTTTGTTTTAAGTTTTTCTGATTTGACAGGCATTGCTTGTTGTTTTAAGCTTGGTGGAACATGCTTTGCTTCTTTTTAAGAAACCTTTTGTTTTGGCTGTGAAACTATAGGCATAAAAAAAGGAGACCCGTATTTGGATCTCCTTTTTGCTATAGTTCGATTTTAATGTCTTCCAGTTCCCAGTTAGCTCTTATCTCTACCTTGTTGGGATACATATAAACCCTTTCAGGTTCCCGGTCAAATGTGGCTGTACCTTTGTCCCACTGACCATTATTATTTTCGTCAACCAAAACCCGGATATTATATACCCCGGGTTCCATATTCTGGAACTTGAAACTTCGCGTATTTTTTGATTCCTTCACTACTTTATAGTTGCTGTCGAGTAACTGAACTATAAATGATTTGGCAGTGGTAGCTATAGTTCCCTGTACACTGCCCGTTCCTTTATTTTCGCCAATTGTAAAATTAAGCGTCGGAAAACTCAGAGGCTTCCCTTGCATGGGTACAATCTGTGTGCTATCTAAAACTATAGTATAAGGAGCCTGCCTGTTGCTTAGCTTCGGAATTGTAATTGTCAGCTCGGTTGCCGTCTTATCTAATTTTATTTCTTCCGGATACTTTAAGACAATACTTGTAGCTGTATCGGATTGTATAGTTACTGGCGACTTGCCTTTAATAGTAACCTGTGCCTGTAATTCTATAGTTAGTTTCTGTCCTGGCCGGTATAAGGTATTGGCGTTTTTCTTGTTGATATCTTTAATTTCTGCACCTTTAATGCGCTGTGTATAATCCTGCCCAAAATCCACCTGAATTGTATCCAGTGTATTATTGCCAGAGGAATCCACAGCGGCTACCAAGGCTTTTCCACCAGTGAATTTCGGATTTTTGAACAATTCCACTGTTTTGCCATCCGGCAATGTTTTGTGGTAGATGGTGTCTTTTCTGGTTGCTGTTACTGCATTTATTTTCTCAAGGCCTTCGCTATACGTTATGGTAAATCTGTCTACCATTTTCTGTCGCTGTAGGGCAATCGGTTTTTTTGTGTCGATTATAAATGTCTGCAATGTTACTTTCTGAGAATCCGCTTTTATAGTTATAGGGTCTTTCAGAAAACCTATTCTCTCCCCTTCGTTATCATAAAGCGTATTGTTGTTTTTATCCTGTAGTGCATAAATTCTATAGTTGCCTTCGCGGATGTTCTCGAAACTAAATTGCCCCTGCGCATCGGCCTGTGTCTGGTAATAAGGTCTGCTCTTCCGGATGTTCATGGTGTCTTCTGCTGGGTAAAGTGCAACGATAGCATCTGCTTCCGGTTCCTGAGTCATCAGTTTAAGTACCTGGCCTGTTACTCTGCTTGTATCTATAAATGAACCGGTGCTGAAAGAAAGCTTCAAACCTTTCGCAACCGTTTTTTCCTTTATATCGGCAATACCATTCCTGAAATTAAAAGTATAGGTTGTGCTATCCTGCAGGGGCTTATCGAAGGTTAGTATCAATACCTCATCATCCATCTTAATCCGGTACTTATTATCGGTGTATGGGGTAATCAGCAATTCTTTCTGAAGATTGTTTTGCTGCACCTCTTCATCAAACTTTAAGCTTATAGTTTTGGTGCTTACGTTCAGTTGCTGATCGGCGGGAGTGCTGCTGACCAATGTCGGAGGTGTCGTATCTTTTGGTCCTCCTTCCGGACTACTGACACTGGCACACGATGCGAGCGCAATCACAGATGTGGCAAGGAATACGGTGTTGATAAATTTCATAGAATAGGCCTTAAAAATGAAAATAGGCAAACTTTCGCTTGCCTTCTTTTCCGGTTATGCACAATACTTTCAATTCTTATTTACGTTTCGCTACAAAGATCAGGCTCGAATAATCGTTCCCGTTCTTTTCTGCATAGCTATTCGATTTATACCCATTCAGCACGCTGCTGATCATCTTGGTTTTACCTTCTTTATGTTTTTCGCTCAGCATGCTTACATAGTAGGCATCAAACTTCATGGGCAGTACTTCTTCCAGTTGCATCTTATGTTTCTTCAGGAAGCGTTTCATAGTCGGCTGCGTGAAGTGGTATAAGTGGCGTGGTACATCATACGCTGCCCAGTTCTCTTTATACTGTTTTGCATCATGCGAGTCTGCGTTCGGGACTGCAACTATAAGCACACCATCTTCCGTTAAATGCGAGATCAGCTGGCTTATAGTTTCGTTTAATGTATGAATATGTTCCAGCACGTGCCAGAGTGTAATCACATTAAACTTTTCGTCTGTCACATCACTAAGATCTGTAGCTATAGTTGTTCTTGCAGATTCTGCTGCCAATTCTCTGGCCTTTTCGTTTGGTTCTACTCCCTGTACTTTCCAGCCATCTTTTTTGCAGGCTGTCAGAAATACACCTGTACCACAACCATAATCTAAAAGGGATCCTTTGGCAGGAGCGTAGCGGTTTATAAGTTCTACTTTCTGCTTGGTTGTAATGGAGCGCACTACATGGTAAGCCCTGTTTATAATTCCTGTCTTAGTATTGCTATGCGAGATATATTCTTCTGACTCGTAATAGCTTCCTATACTCTCTATATCTGGCCGAGGGTTTGTGAACTTAAATGTACAGTTCTCGCACTCCACGATAACAAAGCTTTCCTTCGAAACCGAATTATCTGTTACTACTAAAAAGTTTTTGAATTCTTCTTTGCCGCAGATCGGGCATTGCTCCAGTCTTTCGTAGCTCATTTATTTTCCCAGGTATACCATCAGTACCGAAATATCAGCAGGAGAAACGCCACTAATTCTGGATGCCTGGCCTATAGTTTCAGGCTGTACCTTCAATAGTTTCTCTTTCGCTTCTGCTGATAATGCCGGTATGTTACGGTAGTTGATTCTGTCTTTTATAATATAGTTTTCGAGTTCGCCCATTTTCGCAGCCATCGTGTATTCCTTCTCGATATAGCTTTCATACTTAACGGCAATTTCGGCCTGCTCTACACTATCAGGTTTAAACTTACTCAAATATTCTCTAACGGAAGGTACTGCTGCAGCAATATGTTGTATCTCGATATTTGGGCGCTTAATTAACTGCCCGGCCCGCTGCTTTTCTACAATTTGAGCCGATCCAATTTCTGCGAGCATACTGTTGATATCTCCTGGCTCTAACGGCTTATTATTTAAGTAAGCGATGATTTCGGCTGTTTCTTCTATCTTCTTTTCCACAGCTTTTAACCTGCTTTCGTCAGCCAAACCTAATGCATAACCAAGCTTCGTTAAGCGAATATCTGCGTTATCCTGGCGTAGCAAAATACGGTGCTCGGCACGTGATGTAAACATACGGTATGGCTCTTCGGTCCCTTTGTTCACCAGGTCATCGATCAATACACCAATGTACGCTTCTGATCTTTTTAATACGAACGGAGCTTTTTCGTTTATCTTATTGTGTGCGTTTATACCTGCCATCAATCCCTGGCAAGCTGCTTCCTCGTAACCGGTTGTACCGTTTATCTGGCCCGCAAAATACAGGTTCTCTACCAGCTTGGTTTCCAGTGTCAGGTTCAGTTGAGTTGGCGGGAAAAAGTCGTACTCAATTGCATAACCTGGTCGGAACATTTTCGCGTTTTCAAATCCTACGATCTTACGCAATGCTTTTAATTGCACATCCTCAGGCAGCGAACTGGAGAAACCATTTACATACACTTCCACAGTACTCCATCCTTCCGGCTCCACAAAAATCTGGTGGCGGTCACGGTCGGCAAAACGGTTGATCTTATCTTCTATACTAGGGCAGTAACGCGGACCTAATCCCTGAATACGTCCCTGGAACATGGGAGACTTTTCAAAACCGGTCTTTAAAATCTCGTGTACTTCAGTGTTGGTATAAGTAATGTAGCAGCTGCGTTGTTGTGCAAGCGGAGTAGTTTCGGTGTAAGAGAATTTGGATGGGTTCTCATCTCCGAACTGTTCTTCCATGCGGCTATAGTCCAGCGAACGGCCATCTACACGCGGAGGTGTTCCGGTTTTCATTCGGCCAGCTTCAAAGCCTAATTCCACCAGTTGCTCAGTCAACCCTTTTGCAGATTTTTCAGCAGCTCTGCCACCGCCCAACTGGCGTTCACCGATGTGGATAATACCATTCAAAAAGGTGCCGTTCGTTAAAACTACAGCCTTTGATCGTATAGTTATCCCCAGGCTTGTGCGTACCCCAACAGCTCTCCCCTGCTCTACTTCTATAGCTGTAACCATCTCCTGCCAGAAGTCAACGTTCTCAGTTTGCTCCAGGGTCAGTCGCCATGTTTCAGCAAAGCGCATGCGGTCGCTTTGTGCGCGCGGGCTCCACATAGCTGGCCCCTTAGACTTGTTAAGCATTCTGAACTGGATCATGGTCTGGTCAGTAATGATACCGCTCATTCCACCAAGTGCATCTACCTCACGTACGATCTGGCCTTTTGCTACGCCACCCATTGCCGGGTTGCATGACATCTGCGCAATCGTGTTCATGTTCATGGTGGCCAATAAAACTTTTGAGCCCATTTTAGCAGCTGCAGCGGCGGCCTCACAACCTGCGTGGCCTGCCCCTACAACTATAATATCGTATTCTGGAAACATGTATTTCTGAATTTAGAGATGTTTCACGTGAAACATATTCTGTAGATTGGTAATTCCTTTTTGCGATTAAAATTTTCGCAAAGATAAACAAGAATCTTCTTGTTTGCGCATAAGTGCTTCCTGCTCTTCGGTTTTATCATCGTAACCAAGCAGGTGCAACACGCCATGGATAAGAACGCGGTGAAGTTCGTCCTCGAAAGGTATGCCTAAAGTTTGCGCGTTATCTTTAACGCGATCTATACTAACGAAAATATCACTTTCAACTATGCCTTCTTCATCGGCATTGTCAAAAGTGATAATATCTGTAAGGGTATCGTGATCTAAATATTCTACATTTATCTGGTGCAGGTAATCATCAGAACAGAAAATGTAAGTAAGACCAGCGAGTTCAAAATCGTGTTGCTCAATAATGGTTGCAATCCAATCAGCTACCTGCTCGGGGTTCGATAACGAAAACTCTACATCTTCGCTATAAAACTCAATTGGATGATCCATTCTGATGCATTTCGATATTAAATTTCAACTGTACCTTTTTGCCGTTATCCAGGAAGTTAACTTCATCGCAAAGGTTGCGCATCAGGAAAATGCCACGCCCTCCGGGGTTCTCCAGGTTTTCAGGAGCAGTCGGGTCAGGCAGGTTCTGGTAGTCAAAGCCAGGGCCTTCATCTTCCACTTCAAACAGGAGTTGGTTCTGCTCTACCATTAAGGTAAGATAAACGTTCTTGTCTTTATCAAACTTATTTCCGTGTCGGATAGCGTTATTCACAGACTCTGTCACAGCAACCATAATGTTGCCATAGATATCATCTTCAAACTCGAATTCTTCCTTTGAGTTGTCTATAAAACTTTCAATTACGCGGATGTTTTCGATTAAGGAAGGAATCTGAATTTTAACTTGATTCATATTAATCTTAGGTATGTAAACTATTAGGTGCTTTTTTTAAAATTTAGAGTTCTGAAAATACTCATTTACCTTTTGCTTGTAATACGGTGACAAAGCCGGTGGTATAGTTTTAAGTAATTCAGTCTGCTTTTCTTTTGCTTTAAGGTACTTCTCAAACGATGGTGGAAGTTTACGCGCAATGTCTTGTGCGGTTTTAGCTTCCCGTTTATTATCCAGCTCCCGCTCTTTCATCGACCTTTCTGCTTCCAGTAACCGGGTTAGGATCTCACGTTGCCGCATGATCGTTTGCTCAGTCAACCGTTTATTAACGAGATCAGTCTCGCTTTGTTCCATCATCCGGCTAATATTTCCCGGTTCACCCTGTTTGCCTTTTTCACCTGGTTTGGTGCCTTGTTTTTCCATCTCACGAAGGGCATTCCGGATAGCCTCCTGCTCAGCAGCTAATTTAGCTAATTCTTCAGACAGTGCCTTACCTGATTTGCCTCCTTTTTTCAAATCTTCTATTTTTTTATTCAAAGCGTCCTGCATTTCGCCTAAACCGCCCGGTTTTTTCTGATTTCCCTTCTGTTTTCCGGCCATTCCGCCCTGCATGTTCTGCATAGCTTGTTGCATTTGCTTTAAAGCGTCATTCAGCATCAGAGCCAAATTATTCATACTGGTCATGGCGAGTTGTTGTTGCGCCGTGGCTTTGCTTACATTTCTATCCCGAAGTTCCTGCATGCTGTTGTCCATGCTTTGGTTCATAGCAGCTACTTCGCGGGTCACAAACGATTGTATCTGGAATACTTTCTTAGCCAGCGAGAATAAACTGTCTTCAATTACCTTGGCATTATCGCGCAGATTTAGCTGCTCCTGCGATAGTGCAATGAAACGAGGATCGCTTTGGTTAACGCTTCGGAAAGATTTCATGAGAGCTTCCTGATCAAAAGAAAGCTTGATCAGGTTCTCCAATATATCGCGTAGGTTGTCGAGGTTCTGCTCCATGCCAGCCATACTCATGGAGTTCATCATCTGGTCCATTTGCTGTGCCATTTGCTTCATTTGCTTTCCGGCTTTCTGCTGACTCTCGCTGGCCTTTTTGTTTTGCTGTTTCTGGAGTTGCTGCTGGCTTTGCTCCATGCTCTGCTCGATCTGCTGCTCGCCCTTCTCCTGCTGTTGCTCATCCATTGAGTTCGGGTTCTCCAGCTTTTCGTTCAGCTCTTTAAGCTCATCCATTTGCTTCTTCACTTCTTCGAACTGTTCCTGAAGTTCTTTCTGCTGTTGCTGTAGTTGCTCGTTGCCTTCCTGCTTCTGTTCAGTTTTATCAGCCAGATTCTCCTGCTCTTTGGCCATGTCTTCCAGCTTCTCAGTAATGTTATCCAGCTTCTGCTCGAATTGTAGTTGCTTAAAGAGCTCCAGTGCACGTTCCAGTTCACGCTCCAGGTTCTTTTCGCGGTTATCGAGTTTACTTAGTAGTTTCTGTAACTCCGGGTCGTTGGCTTGTTTTTCCTGCAGCAGCTTTTCCAGTTCTTCGTATAGTTTCTTGGTCTCCGGGTCAAGCAGGTCGTTCATGAGCTTTTGCAGTTCCTGTGCTTTTTCGGCCAGTTGCTTGTCCTGCTCGCTTAGCATGTTCTGCTTCTTGTTCAGCTCGTTAAACATTTCCTTCATGGCGGCCAGGTCCTGCTCTAGTTGCTTTTTCTTTTCAACCAGGTCTTCCAGCTGTTTTTTATCCTGCCAGTTCAGGTCACGCTTCGTCTTTAGTTTCTCTTCCGATTTTGCCAGTTCATCCTGTAGTTTATTTGCTTTCTCCAGTGTCTTGCTTATCTGGCTTCCCACCGATTGGGCGTTACTGTTCAGTTCTTTTTCCAGCTCACGCTTGCTGGGTACTTTTAACTCGAAGGTGCGCGTGCGGGCATTTTTAGGACCGTGCATTCCATCGTTATCCCAAACCTGCACGAAGTATTCCAGCTTATCGCCGGGCTGTATGTTCAGGACAGCTGTGTTCCATTGGTAGTAATAGGCCTGGCTAACCTGGCGTGGTGCAAGTGGTAAGGCTATCGTTTTATAACCGGCCTTTGGGTTATCCTGCTTGCTGATGCGGTAATGAATTGCCAAACGGGACAAGCCATAGTCATCGGCAACATCGCCACCCAACACTAAATAGGTATAGAGAGCTGTATCCTGGAACTGTTCTAAGGTGATCTGCGGGTGTTTGTCTGCAATAGCTGTTATCTGGTACTTAATATCCTCTTTGTTAGCGCTGTACTTATTTTTGAGCTGGATACTATAGTTCTGGCTTTCGCTGATCTTTTTGCTGGCCGTAAAGTTGTTATCTGCTCTTTCAGCTTTGAGTTGTTGAGCCGGGTTGTCAAAAGAGATATCTATAGTTTCGGTTTCGGAGGCTTTAAAGTTCCACGTGAGCGTACTGCCTTCCGGTACAGTTGCGTTTCCGGTATTCTGGATCAGTTCTGGTTTGCGGTTCAGATAAGCAGGGTACTGTACCTGTAGTTCAAAGTCTTTCAGGTTAGGGCGGGAAAGCGTTTCTAAGGTATAGGTATCCGACATAAAGCCGGAGCCTTCCAGTTCAAAATCTATCGATTTGAGTGGCTGCTTAAAGGTGTAACTATAGTTGCCATCAGCAGACTTCTGCAACAGTTGCCGCCGCCCGTTATAGTTGATGAATACTTCCTTTGGTAAGGCTTCTCCTTCTATCGCTACTTTCAGCACAAAGTCTTCACCCCGGAAGGTTTGTAATTCCTTATTCTGTACTTCGAAAGTAAACGGTGCTACCGGCGCGTAAGCTGTTTTATAGTTGATGATACGTTCGGTGCCCTGTACAAAAATAGCTGGATATACCAAGGCAATGAGCAATGCAATCACGGCTGGTAAAGCCACATATTTCAGAATCGGCTTATTCTCTTTGTAGGTAACAGCATCTTTAAAACTGAACTGCAGTAACTGGCCGGAACGCTGGTTAATACTGGCCGCTATCAGCTCGTTTGTTCTATCCAGGTTATTTAATTGAATGGCATTGAGTAACTTATCTTTTATTTCAGGATAATAGTTACCCACTTTTAGAGCGGCCTGTTCATCGGATAGGATCTTGCTCAGGTTAGCCAAGGCTGCAACGGGCATCGCGATCCAGCGAACAAAAACGTAGATGATGATGCCTATAAAGGAGAAGAGAAGAATAGCCCGGACTGCCTGCGGGAAATAAAAGACGTACTCGAGTAAACTATAGATGATGTAAATGGAAAGCAACATGCCGATAGCAAACAAGCTACCCCGCAGCAACAGGTTCAGGTAGAATTTCTTCTTGAACTCCTGCAGCTGATGCATCAGTTGGGTAAGTGCATCCTGTTGTTTCATAGGTGTTTGTTACTATAACGCTAACCGATAAGAGCGGTTACAGCTATACATAAAGCAAGAGCACCTAATTACCTGTATATGAAACTATAAAGTATAAAATTAGGTGCTCTCAAGTATAACTATAAAATTCGAACTTTTCGTATGTCTTCTCTACTCTATTTCCAGCAGCACAGGGCAATGGTCAGAGTGCCTGGCTTCGGTAAGTATAGCAGCCCGTTTTAATCTGTCACGCAGGTTTTCTGTCGCCATGTTGTAATCAATACGCCAGCCAAGATTTTTGTTTCGCGCTCCGGCACGGTAACTCCACCAGGTATAGTTGTGGGGCTCTTTATTAAAGTGTCTGAATGAATCTACAAAGCCGCTATCTATAAACTTTCCTAACCAACTGCGTTCTTCCGGTAAAAAACCAGAGCTCTTTGCATTCGATTTCGGGTTATGGATGTCTATTGGTTGGTGGCAGATATTATAATCGCCGCTAACTATAAGGCCGGGCAGTGTTTGTTTCATATCTCCCATGTACCCATAGAAATCATCCATCCACTGAAACTTAAAGCCCTGGCGCTCCTCGCCGCTTGAGCCAGAAGGCATGTATACGCTCATTACCGAATAATCGTCGTAGTCGGCACGAATAACACGGCCTTCAAAATCATAGCAATCCATGCCACACCCGATCTCGACGTGGTTTGGTTTTGATTTTGAAAGTATAGCCACGCCACTATAGCCTTTTTTAACAGCCGGATGCAGGTATACGTTATAGCCCAGGTCTTCGAAAATGGCACGGTCAAACTTCGACTCGTCGGCCTTTATCTCCTGCAGGCAAAGCACGTCGGGGTTTGCAGCTTTTACCCAATCCTGGAAGCCTTTGCTGATAGCAGCACGAATGCCGTTAACGTTATAAGTAATGATCTTCATTTTATTCTTTGACTATGTAACAAAGGACTTTATAACAAAAGACTTTCAGAACTATAGCCCTTTGTCTTTCATCAGGAAATTCCTTTGTCTAAAATTTATAGTTGATCTGCCTGCGTAAAATATTCCAGGATGTGCCACTTCAGCATTTTTTCCTGCTCTTTCAGGTTAGCGAACGGTAAGGCTTTAACTGCGCGGTAATGAGGCCAGCCGTCTTCATCTACCTTTTCCAGTTCGTAGTAACCCGAGAGGCTGAATACTTTACAGGTCGCTATGTGCATCAAATCCTGCTTTTCTTCTTTGGTAAACTCTGTAATTCCCTTGCCGAGTTCCTGAATTCCAATCAGGAAAAGGATGGCGTTCAGGTCGGGCTTCTTACCGAATTGCTTCATCATAAAAGCCCGAAGCTGTGTCCATCTATGTTCTAGGTTATCTGATTCTTCTATCATAAGTTAAATTGTTGCATAGCTAAATTGTTGAATACTTTACTAGATAACAATTTAACCATGTAACCTTTAAGCGATTAAGATTTCTGCGCTTTCAGTTCTTCCCAGTACTCCACAGCTCTCCGGAAATGCGGGATCACGATGGAGCCACCCACCAGGTTGGCGATCGAGAATATTTCAAATACTTCTTCGTCGGTTACGCCTTCTTCAAAGCTTTTGCCCAGGTGATATTTGATGCAATCGTCGCAGCGCAAAACCATGGAGGCAACCAGGCCCAGCATTTCTTTGGTTTTTACATCAAGTGCTCCTTCTGCGTATGTGTTTGTGTCTAGGTTAAAGAAGCGCTTGATCACTTTATTGTCGTAAGACATGATGCGCTCGTTCATGCGCGTACGGTATTCGTTGAATTCTTCTACTTGGCTCATTGTTGTAAATTGATTAGCTGAAATAGCTTAACTATAGTTATAAAATTACGGCAAAAAAATAACAAAACCTTAACTACTAAGCCCCTACTATGTTTCAGGATCTGCTGGCGTTATTTTTCCCGGAGAGTTGCTTTGCCTGTAATGGAGCCATGGTTAAAGGCGAGCGCTACATCTGCACGGATTGTAATGTAAAGTTGCCCTACACCGATTTTCATGAGCATGGCGCTACAGAACGAAACCCGTTACAGCGCAGGTTCTGGGGTAAAGTGCCTGTCAGGTTTGCGTTTTCTTATTTTTACTTCAGGTCTAAGGGGCGTGTGCAGCGGCTTTTGCACCAGTTAAAATACAAAGGAGCAAAAGATTTGGGCGAGCATTTGGGGCAACGATACGGAAGCTTACTAAAATCGCATTACTATCATGAGCAGTTCGACCTTATAGTTCCGGTGCCACTGCACAAGCAAAAGCTCCGCAAACGTGGCTATAACCAGTCAGACTTTTTTGCGAAGGGATTGGCTGAGGCAATGGAGATACCGGCAAAGACTAACGTATTGATCAGAACTATAAATACCAGCACGCAAACCCGAAAAGACAGGTTAAACCGCTGGCAAAATGTGGAGCATGTTTTTGAAGTAACTAAACCTGAAGTGGTAAAAGAAAAGCGCGTGCTTATAGTGGATGATGTACTGACGACGGGGGCAACACTAGAAGCCTGTGCCGTAGCTATGTTAAAGGCAGGAGCAGCCGAAGTAAGTATTGTAACTATAGCTGCCGCCTGATTTATACATTTTAACTATGACAAAGGAATAAAGGACAAAAGATATAGAGGTTATCTTGTCTTTTGTCCTTTGTCTGAAAATCTAAACTATAGTTCAGTTTGTTTGCGGTGCACATCCGATAGGCTTGGCTCCGCATATTCTATCTTTTCTGCAGTTTCCAAGTTATCCAGTTCTGCTTTTACCAATCTATAGTCCACATCTTCCGGAATATCCAGTACAAAAAAGTCATCGTTCACTTGCTCCGATACACAACGCATCTGGCTAAAGATCTCACGGATAGTGTCCATAGCTATAGTTTCATCGTTCAGCACAACCTGTATAGTTGAGTGGCCTGAGTAGCTAACTGTTTTCTGGTAGACCAACTGCTTGGTTTCCGGATCAATGTCTGCAAACACAATATCGTTTGAGGAGATCAGCGAAGTGTAGAACGGAATGCTGTCGATCTGGTAAAGCCTGTTTTCCTTATCCAGTACAAAAGCCCAGAGCGGTTCTTCTATTTCCTGCTCAAACATATCGCTGTAGCTTTTAACTATAATCTGGGCGTGCTCGGTTTTTTCTTCTTTCATAGTGGTATAAAATATAAAGCCCGGATGTTGGTCCGGGCTTTAAAACTATAGTTAGGTAAATTTTATTATTTATTCGAGCCAGCGTTGATCATAGCACAACGGAAACCGATTGTAGCTGTTGATGAATCCTGGGTCATGAAGCGGCGTGTTCCCGGAGATAACCAGTAAGCCACATCTTTCCATGAACCGCCTTTGTAAACGCGTACTTCGTCGTTTATCAGGGAGTGGAAATCTTTAGTGTCAGCGTTCGCATAGTTTTCTTTCTCATCCAGGAAACCATCTCTACGGAATGGGTTCAGGTCTTCCACATCCTCGTAAGAAAGCGGACGGTAAACATCCTGTACCCACTCGTTCACGTTACCGGCCATGTTATAAAGACCGAAGTCGTTTGGAGGGTAAGCGTAGATATAGTCTGTGATCATGGCACCATCGTTCAGGGCTCCGGCAATACCGGCATAGTCACCACGGCCACGCTTAAAGTTAGCCATAAACTTACCCATCTGCTTGCCATACGGGTTACGAACCTGGTGTCCGTCCCAAGGGTACATTCTGCGGTGGTTCTGGTTTTCGTCTTCAGAGTATTGTGTACCGATCATAGCCTGTGCTGCATATTCCCACTCAGCCTCTGTTGGGAGACGGTAGTTCGGTAATACATATCCAGATTCGATTGATGGTTTATCGCCTTCAGCAGGAGCATCATCAGCACCTTTCTTTCTTCCGAAAAGGCCTCTTTTACCGCCACGGCCACCAGTAGCTTCTTTCGCCAGGTTTTCGTTTACCTTGGCAGTACGCCAGATGGCATAGTTATTAGCCTGTAACCAGCTTACACCCACAACCGGGAAGAAGCGGAAACCAGGATAACGCAGGTAATACGTTACATAAGGGTCGTTAAAAGATAGCTGGCGTTCCCATACGGTAGTATCCGGCAGGGCAGCCTGGTATACTTCCGGAACTGAATCCTGCTTAATATAGTGCAGGTACTCCAGCCAGTGAATGTTAGCTACTTCAGTCTCATCCATATAAAAAGAAGCAACTGTTACTGTACGCTCAATATTATCGCGCGTCATGGCAACATCTTCTTCCATAGAACCTAATACAGTACGGCCACCTTCAATAAAGATCAGTCCGGGACCACCCTGAATATCAGCGTAATCTTCTACAGCAAAGGCTTTTTCGTCCTCGCCATACTCTATACCTGTAGCGGAACTATAGTCACCCGGGTTTGTGCTGGTAGGATTTCCTCCTCTATTGCAGGCAGTAAGGAGTAAACCTCCCATAACCATTGCCGATAAATACTTAGCAAATTTCATAAAATAGCACCCAATTAAGATAAGGTTCTTGTAACGTAGTTTAATGTGCAATTATAACTAAAATTAGATTTCCGGACAAACAATGCGTCTGCTTATTTTTGACCGTGAGCGGCTTCGAAACACTTTATTTGTATCAAGTCGTTCAAAAACTATAGAAATTTCAGTTGCACCACCGCTTTGCCGGTAAAAATCGCTTATTCCAACGTCGTGGCTAAACCCTACTTTTACCTGGTTAAGCTGCAGCCCTGCTATTACGGCAAGTGCCTGCTCCTGGTTTGAGCCGCCTGTTACCGGTACTCCTTTATATAATAATCCTAACGTAACAGGTGTGTAATTAGTGTATAAACCTGCATCCAGTCGATTAAAATTTTCCTGATGAGTAAAGGTTGCCGTCGGCGATATGCTGAATTCTCCTGTTCCAGCGTTTGTCCGGTAGCTGCTAACGTAAAACTTATAGCCAGTGTTTGCCATAAAGCGCATTGGCAGGGTAGTTTTTTCTCCGAACCCGTAAGCAGGCTTGTTAAGATGCGCGGCAGTAAGTCCCAGCCATAGTTGATCTGTATAGACCAGAACACCGGTAGCAAAACTTACATACTGCGTTGGCTCAAAGGTATTTACTTCAGCGGATGTAACAGCTATCTGCCCATTATTGCTCAGTTGGTCGCCAAAAACCAGGTTGTCAAAGTTTATACGCATGGAGGCAACCGTAGCCTGCAAACCTGCGGATAAGGCAAAACGGTCGGTTAAAGGAGTGTGGTAAGCGTACCCGGCCGAGGCAGCCAGTTTTTGTAATCCGCCAATGCCGGCCTTGTCCTGCTGAAGGCTTAAACTAATTGCACTTTTTGTATTCGGAAGCAATAAGTCTGCCGCCAGCTGGTTTGTTATAAAGGCTCCGTTAAGAGCAGGCCACTGCGTTCGGTGGCTTACAGTTACGCTCCAGTCGTGGTTTAAGCCGGCAAAAGCAGGGTTCAGGTACAAACGGTTGGCGTACTGCTGCGAATAATGTACGTCCTGTGCCGTGGCAACAAAGCACCACAGGAAGGTAACTATACACAAAATCCGTTTTTTTGAAAACATGCTTTAAAGAAAGTCAAAACAGGCAACTCTTAAAAATTACTGCTAACTATACCTTGCCTTTAAACTTTTGCATAGTTTTGGCTATACATTTGCAGGATACACATTTATAACAAGATACCCTTACCTGACCCATATGAAAAAAGTAGTTATTGGCTTCTTTGTTTTTCTGGCAGTGCTGCTGGCCGTAGCGGCTTTAGTGCCTGTTCTGTTCAAAGATAAAATCAAACAGACCCTGGACAAAGAGATAGCAAAGAATATTAATGCAAACGTACTTTACCAGACTGACGATGTAAGCCTTTCGCTGTTCCGCGATTTCCCGAATGTATCGCTGGGCGTAGAGAACCTGGCTATAGTTGGCATCGATTCTTTTGCTACTGATACGCTGGCGCAGGTTCCGTCTTTCAGGATGGGCCTGGATCTGATGAGCGTAATTACCGGCGATGAACTGGAAATTAATTCCATTACAATGGATGAGCCAAAGATCAGGCTTATAGTTCTGAAAAGCGGTAAAGCCAACTGGGATATTATGAAACCCGACACGGCTGCTCCTACCCCAACGGATACAACTGCGAGTGATTTTAAAATAGGCATCAAAAAATGGGATGTAACTAACGGTACGCTCTTCTATGAAGACCTGAGCATTCCGTTTGGCATGGCCGCTTACAACGTGAACCATACCGGCTCCGGCGATTTTGCCAAAGATGTGTTTGATATGAAATCGCAGACAACATCAGACCGCTTTACCATGACCTATGATGGTGTAAACTATATAGAGAACGGAAAGCTTAATGCCGATGTAACAATGGCGATGGACCTGAACAAATCGCTGTATACATTTAAAGATAACAACATTAGAGTTAATGAGCTGCCTTTCCAGTTTGCCGGAACTATACTGATGCCCGACGAGGCAATGGATTTTGACCTGACCTTTAAAGCGACTGAAACTGATTTTAAAAACGTGCTGTCAGTGGTGCCGGGTATGTATACAGAGCAGTTCAAGGACATTAAAACGGAAGGTAAGCTGAGTTTTGATGGTTACTTTAAAGGCCGCATGATCGATACTTTGATGCCAGGCTTTGGCACAGAACTGAAGATCATCAACGGTTTCTTTAAATACCCTGACCTGCCACAGGCTGCCCGCAATATTAACGTGGACATGCGCATCGATAACAAAGATGGCAACCCGAACAACACAACTATAAATGTACGCCAACTGCACCTGGACCTGGGCAAAAACCCGGTTGATGCCAAAATGCTGGTGGAAGGTCTGGAGCCGATGAAGGTTGATGGTAATGTGAAAGCAAATATCGACCTGACCGAAATGACCAAAGTGTTCCCGATTGAAGGAATGACATTGCGTGGGTTGCTTAAAGTAGATGCCGATGCAAAAGGCATTTACTCTAAAACCAGCATGCCGGTTATAGATGCCGATATGCGCCTGACCAACGGTTATATCAAATCCAAGGATTTCCCGGCTCCGATCGAGAACCTGAACATGGTAACCAACATCCTGAACGAGACCGGCAACACCGATGATACCCGTATTAATATAGAGAACTTTAACATGACCCTGGATGGCGAACCACTTTCGGGCCGTGCCCTGATTGCTGGTATAGATAAGCCGTCGTTCGACTTTGATATTAAAGGTATCCTCGACCTGACCAAACTGACCAAAATATTCCCGCAGGAGGGCATGACCGTTTCAGGTAGAATAAATGCGAACGTGGCGGCCAAAGGGAAGCTAAGCGACATTGAAGCAGAGAAGTACAACAATGTGTCGGCTAACGGAACTATGGGCATTAGCAACCTGAATTTTGTGAGCACCGACATGCCGCAGGGTATCAAGATCAGTAAAGCCGATGCCATATTCAATAACGAGCGCATCGAGATCAAAAATATGAGTGGTTATTTAGGTAAGAGCGATATACAGGCAAACGGTAGTATTTCGAATTACCTGGGTTATGCGCTGGCTGATAACCAGAGCCTGCGCGGTAACTTTAACCTGAGCTCCAATAACTTCGACGTGAACGAGTGGATGGTGGAAGAAACCGGCGAACCTGTTGCCAGCACCGCAGCCGAAGGTGTGGTAGAAATACCAGCTAACCTGGACATTGCCCTGAACGTGAATGCCAAAAAAGTGCTTTACGATAACCTGACGCTTAATAATATAACAGGTAAGGTGTTGGTGAAGGATAAGATCGCAAAACTGGACAAAGTAACCTTTAATACCTTAGGAGCTACTTTTGCCACAAACGGAAGCTACAATACCCAGGATCTGACAAAGCCATTGTTCGATATGGCCCTTGATATCCAGAACCTGAACTTTAAACAAGCGTTCTCCGCCTTTAATACGATAAAAGCGCTGGCTCCTATTGCCGGGTTGCTGGATGGTACCTTCAATACCAAATTTAACTTTGCCGGCGAGATGGCCCCGGACATGACACCAGTGTTCAAAACCCTGGATGGTGGCGGTATAATAAAGGTGCTGAAGGCTGCAGTAAGCGATGTGAAGATCGTGAACCAGATAAGTGCCCTGACACGCCTGGATGAATTGAAAAGCTTCGTGATCGAAAACAAGATAATTGATGCGCAGATTATAGATGGTAGTCTGGTAATTAAACCTTTCGACCTGAAAGTTGGCGACATGCAGATGACCGTAGGCGGTAGCAATAACGTGAACGGCCAGATAGATTATTTAACTGCCCTGAACGTGCCAACAGGTAAAGTGGGCAAGGAAATAAACTCCCGACTGGCTGGTATGGTTGGCGGTACCCAGTTAAAAGCAGCGGAGCGTGTAACCCTGAACCTGAAAGTTGGCGGTACACTGGCAGACCCTAAAGTTAGCCTGGCAGGTGGTAGCGTAAAAGAGCAGGCATCTAACCTGGTGAAAGAGGCAGTGCAAAGTAAACTGGACGATGCTAAACTAAAGCTGGACCAGCGCAAAACGCAGGCGGAAGACAGCATCAGAAACGAACTGAACCGCAGAAAGCAGGAAGCAGAACAGAAAGCACGGGAAGAACTGGAGAAGAAACGTAAAGAGGCGGAGCTAAATATAAAGAAGCAAGCGACCGATAAGATCTCTGATTTCCTGAAGCCAAAAACGAAGCCGGCTACTAAACCTGCCGTAACACCAACCGACACCACAAAGACCGGTACAAAATAATGCAATTTATGGTAGTACTATAATATATAATTGTTGTATTTAAAGAAAGATGCCTGAAGCGCCCACTTCAGGCATCTTTCATTTACAAGCTCACGTAATTTCCTGCGGTTATCAGCGTTCTAACCCTACAATGGCTCACAAAGCTTTTGGAATGCTGCCGGCTCAGGTGTTAAAAAGACATCGGTTTAAATCTTCATGTTGTCTTCATCTTTACACCAGATATTTGAGCCATAACTTTTAAATACAATAATTATGAAAAGAAAACTGATTATCCCTTTTCTGCTGGGAGCACTAACTTTTGGCTTTAGCTCATGCGACAGCGACACTGATTCTGAAGGCAGTGGAACCTCTCAGCTACAGGTGCGCATGACAGATGCCCCTGGTGATTATGAAGAAGTAAATATCGAAATTGAATCAGTGCAGGTGCACAGAGAGAATACAGACAGCGAAGAAGGCTGGGTAACACTGGATGAGATCAACCCGGGCATCTATAACCTGCTTGATTTTGCCAACGGTCGTGATACATTGCTTGCCAGCGCTGAACTGCCTGCCGGAAATATCTCACAGATCAGACTTGTACTGGGCGACGAAAATACGGTGAAGCTGAAGAGCGGGGAAGTAATAGACCTTAAAACACCAAGCGGACAAACTTCGGGTGTAAAGCTATCGGTAAATGCTAAGCTGGAGTCTGATGTAACGTATGTAATGCTGCTTGACTTTGATGCGGCCAAATCGGTAGTAGCTAAAGGTAACGGCGGATATAACCTGAAACCGGTTATCCGTGTAATTTCGCAGGCTGTGGCTGGCGGTATAAAAGGTATGGTAACTCCTGCCGAATATAAGCCGGGCATTTATGTGATCTCTTCAGCAAACGATACATTAGGCGGTTTTGCCAACGATGAAGGTAATTTCCTGATCAAAGGCGTTCCGGCTGGTACGTATTCTGTAAAGTTCTTTACGGAAGGTGCTGTGCATGATACAACTATAACGAATGTAGTAGTATCTCAGAATGCCATAAAAGACCTTGGCACTGTAGAACTGCCTGAATAAAGAAAGCTGAGCCGGTATTAAACCGGTATCAACTATAGATAATTAATTTGTGAACCCCTCCATGTAAAAAGGAGCTCCACCTGGAGCTCCTTTTTATTTATCTATAGTTTTAATTTTTAGTAAACCTGGCCCATCAGCTCACGCACGTAGGTCACGTAATCGGTGTTTGGTGGGGTGTGGCCGTTTTTGCGCAGGTCGGTGGCAACCTGTGCGCGGTGGTAAGTAGCATGGTTGAAGGCATGCGTTAAAATATCCAGCACGCGGGTACTGTACTTGTTTCCCTGGCTGTTGGTATAGTCTATCAGGCGGTTAAATTCGGCCTCATCAGAGTTGGCCACCAACTCGGCAATTTTGTAAGAGGCGCTTTTGTGAAGTTCTTTTAACTGCTCCAGGTTATGCTCCTGCCATACTTTAACTGGGCTTGTTGTGCCGGTGATGCGGGCGATCCAGATGGCCTGTGCGTTCAGGGCATGGCTCATCAGGCGGGCAGCATTGTTTGGTACGCTCGGTAAGCTGCTGAAAACATCCAGCATGGTCTGGTTTGCCCAGATGTTATATTCTGATAAGTTCTTTAGTACGTCGTTTCCTGTCATTTCTAAATTAGCTTTCGCGTTTATCTTCCCAAATTATAGTTTCGTTTGTGCGCTTCTCAAAAAAGTCTGGGCAGCGGCCATCTCCTTTTCCGGTTATTCCGCCATCCGGTTCGCAAAGCTGGTTCCCATCCTTATCAAACAGTTTGCCGGGGATATCGCAGCAGCGGCTGGTTAGGTAATATACTTGCTGGCCGTTATAAGTATAGCTGTAAATTTTAGCAGGCGGGTTGGCAGGTGCATCCTGTTGCAGTTGCTGTATCAGGTCTGTTAACCAGGGAGCCTGCGCATTTGTTGTCGTTTCAGGCGTAGCAGTTGGTTTGCAGGATACAGCCAGGCAGAACAAAACTATAGTTAAAATGCGGGTCAGCGTTGTATACATATGCGTTTTTTTAAAGCGGCTGCAAAGGTAACTATTTTAATTCTGATTAAAGAAGTACGGATGAACTATAGCTTAAGGTGTTTAACAACTATAGTTAGCTACTTTGCATTTACCAGGTCCTGGATGTAAGGGATAAAAATGAGGAGGCCAACTATAGCTGCTGTAATAGCAGCCACCAGAACAGCTGCTGCAGCCAGGTCTTTGGTTTTGCCGGCAAGCGGGTTGTGCTGCGGCGATACCAGGTTTGTAAGTGTTTCGATGGCGGTATTAAAGATCTCGGCAGTAAGGACCAGGCCAATACTGCCAGCCAGCAGGCACCACTCCAGTTTAGTAACATCAAACAGGAGACCGGCAACTATAACTCCAAGCGCCGACAACAGGTGCAGGCGCATGTGCGGTTCCGACCGAACAGCCGAGTTCAGACCCTGTAAGGCAAACTTAAAACTGTTATAGCGCTTCTTAAAGTAACCTTCCAAAGGAATGAATAATTATTAATGACGGATTATTAATGAATAATATCGAAAACAAATAACTAACAACTACTAACTATACTCCGGCTTTAGTTTGTCTTTAAATACCTTGCGGAACTTCTCAACTTTTGGGCGCACTACAAAGGCACAGTAGGGTTGGCTGCCGTTTCTCAGAAAATAATCCTGGTGATATTTCTCGGCGGGGTAGTAGTTGGTGAGCGGTTCTATAGTTGTCACGATCGGATCATCAAACGCGCCGGATTCCTCTAAAGCCAGTTTATATTTTTCGGCAAGCTGCTTTTGTTCTTCGTTGTGGTAAAAAATTACCGAGCGGTATTGCGGGCCTACATCGTTGCCCTGGCGGTTTAGGGTAGTTGGGTCGTGGGTTTCCCAGAACACGCGCAGCAGCTCTTCATAGCTGATCTGTTGCGGATCGTACGTTATCTGTAAAACTTCTGCGTGGCCTGTGGTGGCGCTGCAAACCTGCTCATAAGTTGGGTTTTCCACGTGGCCGCCCGCATAGCCCGACGCTACTTTTTCCACACCTTTTAATTGTTGAAAAACTGCCTCTGTGCACCAGAAGCATCCATTCCCGAATGTTGCTATTTCCATTGATCTGTTTCCTTAAATAAGCTATAGTTAATACTTCAGCGCATCCGCATTTATGCAGTAGCGCACGTTGGTTGGTGTACGGGCATCGGTAAACAAATGGCCTAAGTGTTGCCCGCACTGGCTGCACAACAGCTGTATACGCTCCCGGTCATACGTATTCAAGTGGTTTTGCTGTACGTTCTCCCCCACCTGTGCCCAGAAGCTCGGAAAGCCCGAACCAACTTCAAATTTATATTTTGCCTCAAACAAAACCTGCCCGCAGCCGGAACAGGTATAAACCCCTCCCTCGTTTCCTACCGGATCTATTTTCTGATTGCGTACGAATTTCATTTAAAGGTCAATCCAGTTTGTCATCCTCTTGCCCTTTTCAAAGGAGACTTATCTGCTAACATAATTCAACTATAGATTTACCTGTTTATTTCGCTGGCGCGAGTTTGTAACTCGTGTCTTTGTATGATGTTGAGTTTGTAATTCAACCGGGCCAGAAACCCAGGCATAGTTCGGCACGAGCGAAGACGCCCGTGCCATGTATAACTGATTTACGCGGGAGAAAATTAAACTCCTTTTTCCAGGTCTTCCACCGGCACAAACTTCATCGAGAGCGAGTTTACACAGTGGCGGATATTTTTAGGCGTAAGATACTCGCCTTCGAACACGTGGCCCAGGTGCCCGCCGCAGTTGGCACACACAATCTCGGTACGGTGGCCGTCAGCATCCGGAATGCGCTTTACTGCTCCGCTTATCTCGTCATCAAAACTCGGCCAGCCACAGCTCGACTCAAACTTGTACTCCGATGTATAAAGTGGCGCGTTGCAACGGCGGCATAGGTAAACCCCTTCTGCTTTATGGGTATAGTATTCGCCGGTGCCCGGGTATTCTGTTCCTTTGTTAACTATAATGCGGGCTTCTTCGGGGGTAAGTACGTTGTATTCTGATGGGTCTTTCGCTATTTTCATATTCTATAGTTCTGTTATTTCCTGTTTATACGTGTGGTTTTAAGAACAGCGGAAAGGTAAGAAGGTTTTAGGAATCCATGCTTTCAACTATAGCTATAAATGACCTGCTATGGGTAAAGAGCCGATTGCTATAGTTTGGTAACCTTCCCGGCTTTTGCCTGTTGTTTAAGAATATCGTACACATAAATCAACAACCTAAATCAGTAAACAACATGAAGATAGGAATTACCGGAGCCACAGGGCAGCTTGGCCGGCTTGTGGTCAGTAAGCTCAAAAATAAGGTATCGGCTGATAATTTGGTAGCCCTAGCCCGTTCGCAGCAAAAAGGTGCAGGTTTAGGTGTAACGGTACGCGAAGCCGATTACACAAAGCCGGAAACACTTAGCAGGGCACTGGAAGGTATAGATACGCTACTGCTGATCTCATCGAGTGAAGTAGGGCAGCGAGCCACACAACACCACAATATAATTGAGGCAGCGAAGAAAGCCGGCGTTAAATGGATCGTTTACACCAGTCTGCTGCACGCTGATACGTCATCTTTGAGCCTGGCAGAAGAACATCGCCAGACAGAAGCAGAACTGAAGCAGTCCGGTATTCCTTACACCATTCTTCGTAACGGCTGGTACACTGAGAACTATATGGGCTCTGTTCAGGGGGCGCTTGCCGGTGGCGCTTTTATTGGTAGCGCTGGCGAGGGTGAAATTTCATCAGCCTCCCGTGCTGATTTTGCTGACGCAGCAGTGGCTGTTTTAACAGGAGAAGGCCACCAGGGTAAAACCTACGAACTGGCCGGCGACGAAGCCTACACGCTCAGCGACCTGGCCGCCGAAATCTCCCGGCAAACCGGAAAAGACATACCATACAAAAACCTGCCTGAAGCCGATTATGCAGCCGCGCTTGCCGGCTTTGGTTTACCTGAAGGGCTGGCATATGCTATTGCCGGCTGGGACGTAGCAGCGTCAGGTGGCGCCTTGTATGACAATGGCCGTCAGTTGTCTCAGCTCATCGGTCACCCGACCACGCCTATGAAAGAAACACTGGCTGAAGCGCTGAAAGCAACTCAAAATGCCGGGTAGGTTTATAGCTTAACTATAGCCACTCTCAGTTATCAAAAGCTACTTCGGTAGCTTTTTTCTTTTGTATGAATCCCCAAACTATAGCATTACAACTACGGGCTAACTATAGCAGCTATTTCCACGAGCTTAAGAGCAGGTTTTTCTGTATTGTCATTTCGAACAGCGTGAGAAATCTGTTTAAGCTATACTAGATAGTGTTTTAAACAGATATCTCCTTTCGTCGAGATGACAGATCCAATGTTAGTTGGTGGCATTCCAAAGAAGTCAGCCAAACTATAGTTAAAGGCAATAAAAAAATCTGGCGGCAACTATAACCACAGGTTACGCTGCCGCCAGATTTGTATCAAAAGGATTATTCTAAATATTCTGATTCCCCTGGCTGTTTATTCTATTGTCCTTTCTGGTTTTTATAAAAGACAACACGATACTCACGATCAGGATCAGCGCAATTACAAGCAGGGATATAAACGTAGGAATCTTGTAAATATCGACCATAACCATCTTCAACCCTACAAATACAAGTATAATGGCCAGCCCGTACGACAGGTAAACAAAGCGGTCTACTACGTGGGCGAGGGCAAAGTACAGCGAGCGCAGACCTAGAATAGCAAACACGTTTGAGGTATACACGATGAACTGGTCCTGTGTAATGGCAAGGATGGCCGGAATACTGTCTACTGCGAAAATAAGGTCAGTGGCTTCGATCAGTATCAATACTAGGAAAAGCGGGGTGGCAAACCGCTTACCGTCCTGCTTTACAAAGAATTTATCGCCATGCAGTTGGTTTGTAACCGGCATTATTCTTCTGAAGAACTTGATAACCGGGTTATTTTCCGGATCTATGGCCGCACCTTTCTCCGTAAACATCTTGTAGCCGGTATAGATCAGGAAGACGCCAAAAATGTAGACGCTCCAGTGAAATTTCTGGATAAGAGCGACACCGGCGAAAATAAAGATGATCCTCATGATAAGGGCACCAAGTATACCCCAGAACAGTATCTTGTGCTGATACATGGCCGGAATCTTGAAATAGCCGAAAACAAGCACAAACACAAAGATATTATCAATGCTCAGAGACTTCTCGATAAGGTAACCGGTCAGGAACTCAACTGCTTTTGCCTCTCCGAACCAGTAATAAATTAGGCCATTAAAAATTAAGGCAAGACTGATCCAGACACCCGACCAGGTTAGTGCTTCTTTTACCGATACGACGTGCGCCTTCCGGTTAAAAACACCTAAGTCGAGCGCGAGCATAAGCAGTACAAATACATTAAACCCTATCCAGAATGAGGCATTTACTTCCATAAAGTGTTGCTATAGTTTGATTTAGTTACAGTACTTATAAGGTGTTTGTTATAAGTAAGGCCTGTTTTGTTTACAAAATTAATCAGATCGGGTTCTAAGCAGAGGCTGTTTTCAACTATAGGCCTTAAAACAAGATAGAAAACACGAAAAGCAGTCCAAACAGCAGCTGCTTTTCCTTTAACAGTAGTTCTTGTATAAGGCCTTGTAAGCAATTGCCGGTACAGGTTGCTAAGGCCGGCTCTCAAACAGTAAACCTTTAACCTGTTGTTCAGATGCCCGTTTAAGAATTGCCATACATGTTTGATTCGCCACCATCTATAGCTATAGTCTGGCCATTTACATAAGAGGCTGCTTCGCTCAGCAGAAAGGCCACCACTTTGGCCACTTCTTCGGGTAGGCCTAAGCGCCTGGTTGGGTTTCGTTGGGCATACTCGGCTTCTGCGGCTTTCGGGTTATCAGGGTTAACTTCTTTAAAGGCCTCGGCTACCATGGGCGTAAGTATAGCTCCCGGCGCGATGGCATTGGTTATAATACCATCTTTGCCATATTCCAGGGCTGCGTTTTTTGTCATGCCAGACACGGCGTGTTTGCTGGCTACATAAGCCACCTGGTTTAGCACACCCCGTATGCCGCCTACGGAGGCCACATTTACAATGCGCCCGTACTGTTGCTTTTGCATGACCGGAATTACATAGCGCATGCCGTAATAAACACCCATCAGGTTAATGTCAATCACCTTTTTAAACATGTTGATGTCGTACTCGGTCATAGGTGCCTGTTTGCCTTCGATTCCGGCGTTATTGTAGAACCCATCTATGCGGCCAAAAGCTTTCTCCGTTTCAGAGACATACTTTTTAACGTCATCTTCCTTAGATGCATCGCCCACTACGGTAATGATCTTTGCTGAAGAGAATTCTTTGGTCAGGTTGTTAGCCGTATCCGAAAGCTGGTCTTTGTTAAAATCCATCAAAGTAAGATTTGCTCCCTGACTTGCCAGCTCCTTCGCTGCTGCCAGTCCCAGGCCCATCGCAGCACCCGTGATAATAATAGATTTTTGGTCGAAAGTTTTCATAGTAGGTTATAGTTAAGTGTAGAACTCAGTAATGACACGAGGCTGTAGATTTACATTTTGAGGTGAATGGGTAGAACCTAAAAGCCAGGAGGGTGAGGAAATGAGGGAAGTTGTGGAGGTGTGTGAACTATGGGTTATACGATGGAAGGTGGGTTTCCGGTAAACCAACTATAGTTGTGGCGCTTAGAGAGTAGTGTTGCGCAACTATGAAAAGTATTTATCTTCTTGCTGGCTCTTGCTGGCGCGAGCTTGCAGCTCGTGTTTTACTCTTCATAGTATAAATTAAGTACGAGCTACAAGCTCGCACTAGCGGGGAGCGTATTGGCAACTGGCCTCAAAGTGTAACCAAAAGTTGTGTTTACGCTAAACTTGCCGAGCTTAATAATACCTCAGAGTTATGTAAGCTGTTTGCAATTAGTTACTTATATAGTTAAGTTTAAATATAATAATCTGTATCCTATGAAAATATATTTACAGAAAACCTTAAAGCCCTTTGTGGTAATCTTAATCCTGTTTTATCCTTTAATCTCTTTTGGACAACAACTACCTAAAGGTATATGGGCAGGCGACCTTAATTTTGGAGGAGCAACAGCACACCAAAGCATATTAAGCTTTAGTGCATCAGATGGAGGAAGCACGAAAGTACTTGTTTCTATACCTTCTTCGGGAATGCATGATCTAAAGGCTGATTGCTTTAAATTGGTAGGTGATAGCTTATGGGTAAGTTTTAAAGATCACATGGCAAGCTATACTTTTGTAGCGCTTTACAATAGAAACAAAGAGCAAATTAGTGGCACTTTAGAAGTGCCTTCAATAGGCTTAAAAGTCCCTCTAACTCTTAAGCCTGCGAATGCGGATAGTATTCGACCTAACCGTCCGCAAACACCAATAGCACCCTTTTCTTATGCCGTACTTCCTGCTAAGTTTGAAGGAGGAGGTGAAGCAATAGTTCTTCGGGGAACCATCACAGCTCCTAAAGTGAAGAAAGAATTACCGGGAGTGGTACTGGTTTCTGGTTCAGGGCCACATAATCGCGATGGGGAACAATTTTACCACAAAACATTTTTAGTATTAGCTGATGAACTAACGAAGCGTGGTTTTGCAGTTCTACGTTACGATGAGCGTGGCGTAGGAGAATCATCTGGTACTTATGGAGGGAATTTTACGGAAGACTTTGCCAGAGATGCTGCGGCAGCAGTAAAAGCTCTACGCGCAGATAAGAGAGTGAAAGTAAAAGATGTGTATGTGATAGGCCATAGTGAAGGTACGCTCATGACTCAGATTGTAGCGGCCGAGGATCCTGCTGTTACCGGCATTGTATTAATGGCAGCAGTAGGACTCTCAGGTGTTGAGCTAAGCAAAGCACGACATCGTGTATTATTGAAAGCCAGAGGATTATCAGAAGAGAAGATTGATAGTGCCCAGGATGTTAGATTTCAGGAGAAGGCATATGATATAATTGCGGCGGCCCCTGATAGTGCTACGGCAAGATCAAACTTTAACAAATGGTTTAAAGAGGAGACTGGTTCGGATGCTGATTACAGCGATATGTACATTGCTCCTTACCTGAATCCATGGCATTTCCACCACCTGCATTTTGAACCCAAATTTTACCAGAATAAGATTAAGGTTCCTGTTTTGGCCATAAGCGGGGCAAAAGATTCTCAGGCGCCTGCAGAACAGAATATTTTTGCCATAAAGCAAGGATTGTTGGAAGGAGGAAACGAAAAATTTACAGAGGTAATTCTTCCCGAAATGAATCACTTTATGCAGACCTCTGTCACAGGTTCATATAATGAGCCCTTTACTCTGAAAGAAACTTTTGCGCATGAAGCTCTGAAGATAATTGGTGATTGGTTAGAAATACAGGTAAAAGCCAATAACAAACCGAAGAAAGGGCAAAAAAGTAAATAGCAAGCGAAACAAAAAAGCAGCCCCAAACGGAGCTGCTTTCCTTTATCTGTTAAACTACAGTTCTTACTTCTTCAAGCTGCCGATCATGTCTTCCGGCTTCACCCACTCGTCGTACTGTTCGTTGGTTAGCAAATCAAGCGCGATGGCAGCCTGGCGTAGGGTTGTGCCTTCTTTGTGTGCTTTTTTCGCGATTTTGGCGGCGTTGTCGTAACCGATGTGCGGGTTAAGGGCCGTTACCAGCATCAGCGAGTTCTCCAGGTTCTCTTTGATCTTCGGGTAATTGGGCTCGATGCCTACCGCGCAATGCTTGTCGAACGAATCGCAGGCGTCACCGATCAGCTGTGCGCTCATCAGCAGGTTGTAAATCATCACCGGCTTAAATACGTTCAGCTCGAAATGGCCGTTCATGCCACCAACCGAGATGGCAACGTCGTTACCGATTACCTGTGCGCAAACCATCGTCATAGCCTCAGCCTGCGTTGGGTTTACTTTACCCGGCATGATAGAAGAACCCGGCTCGTTTTCCGGAATCAGGATCTCAGCGATACCGGAGCGTGGACCAGAAGCCAGTAAACGGATATCATTGGCAATCTTCATCAGCGATACAGCCAGTTGCTTCAGTGCACCGGATGTTTCAACTATAGCATCGTGTGCTGCAAGAGCCTCGAATTTGTTTGGAGCTGTGATGAACGTGTGACCTGCAAACTGGGAGATCTTTTCGGCAACCAGTACATCGTAACCAGCCGGCGTGTTAAGACCTGTACCTACAGCAGAACCGCCAAGGGCCAGCGTGCTCAGGTGCTCCAGTGTGTTGCGAAGCGCTTTCATGCCATAATCCAGCTGAGCAACGTAACCCGAAAGCTCCTGGCCCAGTGTAAGCGGCGTAGCGTCCATCAGGTGCGTACGTCCGATCTTCACCACATCCATGAACTCTTCAGACTTGCTGTGCAGCGTGTCGCGTAGTTTTTTAACCAACGGCAGGGTGTGCTCTACCACTTTTTTGTAAGCGGCAATGTGCATCGCCGTCGGGAAGGTGTCGTTCGATGACTGCGACTTGTTTACGTCGTCGTTCGGGTGGATTTTCTTTTTCTCGTCCATCAGGTTGCCGCCCAACAGTACGTGTGCGCGGTTTGCCACCACTTCGTTCACGTTCATGTTCGACTGCGTGCCCGAACCTGTCTGCCAAACTACCAGCGGAAACTCATCAGCCAGCTTGCCATCTAAAATCTCGTCGCAAACTTTACCGATTATCTCAGCTTTGTCCTGTGCCAACACGCCCAGCTCAGCGTTAGCAAAAGCAGCCGACTTTTTAAGTATAGCAAAAGCTTCGATCACTTCCTTCGGCATCAACTGACCACCGATGGTAAAGTTTTCTTTAGAGCGCTGTGTCTGAGCACCCCAGTATTTGTCTGCAGGCACCTCTACAGGGCCCATCGTGTCTTTCTCTACGCGAACTTGCATATCGTTTATACTTAGGTTTAAAGGATCAATTTTTCTGCGGCAAAACTACGAAACTTTTTAGAGTTATGAATTCTAGATATCGGGTTACGAATTACACTTTATATGTTACTTCCCACCCTCCCTTGTCATTTCGAACTACGTGAGAAATCTGAATCGGCTTTTACCTGATAAAGTTCTCCCTTTCCATTGAGATGGCATTTACATAATTATCAACTCATAACCCATAACTATAGTTATTCCCCGAAAACAGGCACCTGCTTCTGTTCTATCTTAACCGGTTTGCGCACCTGCTTGTTTATGTACTTCTTTTCCTGCTCAAAGGCTACGATCTTCAGCGTAATGTCCAGGCCGGTGACGGTGTTGCTGTTCCGGAAAGTGGCGTACAGGGTACCGTCTGTAGTCTTAGGTGTTTCGGAGAGTGCTACTTTTTTGTAGTCAGAGACGATGCCCGTACCATGCGCGAAAGGATAAGGTTTCCAGCCCTCTTCATCCGCCACAAACTTCTCCGCAGATACCTTGTTCATAAAGTAATAATCAATGTTGCCGCTGGCATTAACCTGTGGCAAACCCGGCAGCAAGCCCAACCCAAAACCCACCACCGGACTCACCGTTGAAGATGCTATTACAGAAGCACCTTTGGTAACCAGTTTGGTCATATTCTTCAGGTCCTCTACCGACTGCTGCCCCACACCGATCCAGTAAACCCAATGCACGGTATTAGCCGGCAACTTAAACGGCACCGACACCCGGCTTGGGTTCAGGTTTGCCATAGAGGCCACCCGGAACGTCTTATCAACTATAGTTACAGGAGTAAGTTCCCCTTTTACCAGTACCTTTTCGGTTGTGGTTGCCCAGGTGGTATCGGCTATAGTTTGCCAGGTGATGTTGGCGTTGAAGTGGCGGGTTACTTCTTTTTCAGGAAGGCGTTTAATGCTTAACCTCGCCGGTATGGCTTTGTCAGAAGTGGATGAAACTATAAACTTATACACCAGCTTTTGCGGCACGGTCAGCTTCAGTTCTTTTACTCTTTTTACCGGTTGCGAACTATAAACAACAGCACCCGAAGTAAATTCCTGCACTTCCAGATTTATCGCTTGCCCGGGCTTGTCAGGTTCTATAGTTACGACTGCTACATCACCTTTCTGGAAACCATAAAAGTACACAGCTTGCTTGCCTGCTGCCGGTATCGTTATTGTTTGCTCGGTTACGTTAATTGCTTTCTTCTGCGCTATAGTTGCTACGCTCCATAGCAGCATCAGCATCAGTAATTTATATTTCATTTTAGATGTTCAGAAATCCGGGTGCAAAGATAAGGTCTAGGAATTTTAAGATGGAAATATTTTAAGATTTGGTTCATCTCAACTGGCTCAACTGGCTTGGCAGAGACAGGTCTGGTGATAGCGCTGGCTATAGTGCTATAGTTTCCGTGGTCCAACCAGCCCCAACCCCTCCTTGGCTAGCAGGCGGGGAGTTTTTCGGTTACTGCTATAGTTCAGGGTATCGTTCTATAGTTGTGGTTTTAACCCACCCCTGCCCCTCCCAAGAGGGGAATTCCGGCTGTTGCTATAGTTTAGTTTTTAGTTTTATAGTTACCGTTTGTCATCCCCCTGCCCCCTTCAAAGGGGGACTTTGCTGGCTTTGCTATAGTTTGTGTTACCATTTATAGTTACAGACCAAGATCGGACAGGTCGCGACCTGTCCCTACGGAACTACAACCACGATAAAGCGATGCAACTATAACAGTTCCGACTATAGTTAAAGCAGTTACTATCGAACTGATCGCAGTCTTTGGGTTGAGCGCCTTTGCTTTGTTGCGGTGCCGCAAGGCAACACGAGCGCAGCGAGGGTAGCAAGAAAGCAGCAGCGCGATGCCCGAAGACGTGGCCTCCCGGCCGTGAGGGCACCAAAGCTGAATTGAAACGATAGGTAAGTAAAGTTCCCAGGATTGGAAGTGGCTATGAAAGAAAAGGCTTGGTTCGAATTGTAGAGAATCCAATTATAGAATTCAGATTTCCCCTGACACCGAAATGACAATTGAGATATGATAGAAGATTCCTTGACTGCACCCGGAATGACAAAAAGAAACTTTAGTCCAAACACTAGCAGGAACTACACACGCTGCTAGATCCTGCAAAACAATTATAATCTCATTAAGCTATAGTTAACTAGCTTTTAACCCTCTCTCTACCTGATCACCCGCTTTCCTGATTTTTCAGATAGCAGCGCGATCATCTCTAATTGCACCGGTTTCAGGTAAGAAGTATTAATGTTGGTTTTATCCTTGAACGTGATCAGGTACTCTCCTTCCTTGCCTAGATATTCGATCTTATCTATATCCAACATACTATAGCTGCGTTCTTCGGAGAGGATGTTGGTAACTGTAAGCGTGTTCTCAAAAATCCGGATGTGCCATTGCATAACAAACCATACAACTATACCGGAAATGATCACCATAGCCAGGAAAAGTACCCGATATATCTTGATAGAACCACGTCCTTCTGTTTGTAGCAGGTGAGTTTGGTACATTTCATAATCGTGGCCTAAGAGCGATCTTTGAACCATTCTTAGTGGAAGCACAGCTAAGGTTAAGCCCAGCAGCAACCCCGGCGCAAAGAAGGCTCTGAAGTTAGGAGTAAGCAGGTGGATCCAACCTCCGGTTGAAGCATGAATTATACTTGAGAGCATAGCCAGTGCACCGGCACTGAACACGGCCAGCACGCAGGCAAAAAAGAAGTAAGCAATTGTTAGCTTCCACTCCTTTTTCTGGATGTATTGCTGTTCTTCAGGGGTCAGCTTCTCTCCTGTAGAGCCGGCCAGCATTCGGCGCATAGCAAAACGAACTACAGGCAATAATACAGCTATAGCAAACATGCCTATCAACAGGCTTCTTATTATCTCAAGCATAATCGGGTATTTTCTGCAAAGTTAATAGGGTATACCCAATTTCCGGTATATAAACCCAAGTAACCAGGCAGGCCCTATTAATAAAAACTGCAGATCCTTTAAAAAGGAAGGTTTTTTACCCTCTACTTTATGCCCGTAGAACTGCCCGACCCAGGCAACTACAAATACGATGAGGCTAACCAGCCAGAGCGGGCTATCCGTTTTATAGTCGACCAGGTATACTAGCCAGAGCATAACAGCGCAAACTATAGCCATGCCCACAAACATAGGCACCGACAAGCGCAGGTAAAAAAGCAGGCCCAGCAGTATAACTATAGTTCCGAAATGTACAAAAGGCCGTAGTTGTTCCGGGAAAAGCATTTTAAGCGGCTCACTTGGCAGGCTGGCCAGTAACCCGATAATGCTGAAAAAGATAAGCGGCACACAGATCCAGTGAATCAGCTTGTTGGTATGGTTCTGATGGCTTTGTCCATATTCGTCAAACCATTGTTGTATCGGTTTCATCAGGCAGGGGTTATGGGTTTAGTATACTTAATATAGCAGGTTTATATATAAAATACAAGGGTTGTGATAAAAGGGATTATCCGAAAAGTTATAAAATGATAGAGATGGTAAATTTGCCCTGCAATCGCTTTTTTGTATATTTGGGTATAGTACAGCCACAGCCCAACAAATATTTTGGGTAAAAGTATACTTTATACTACTATGTCGGCTGTAGCTTAACCCCTTGCCTATGAGATTAGCTAAAATTGCTGCTTTTATTCAGGATCACGTAATTGCTATCTCCTCTTTCCTGCTCATATTTTTAGTAACTATATTTTTATACTCCGAAACAAAGAAGAAAGCCGCCGAGCGAAGTGAAAAACTGTTTGAGCTCCGGGCCGACCAGGCTACCCAGGATATTCACAAACGCCTGAATGATTACATACAGATCCTGATCGGGGCCAAAGCCTTGTTTATCGCTTCTGATACAGTGGAGCGGGCGGCCTGGCATACCTACTATAAAAACCTGAACCTCGAAGAAAAATACCCTGGCATACAAGGTTTGGGTTATACACACTTTATCAGGCCCGGCGAAATGGAGGAACATGTCAGGCAGATAAGAAAAGAAGGATTTCAGGATTACAAAGTTGTGCCGGAAGGCAAACGGGCAATCTATAGTTCAATTATTTACCTGGAGCCTTTTATTAGCCGCAACCTGCGGGCTTTTGGCTTTGATATGTTCAGCGAGCCGATCAGGCAATCGGCAATGCGCATTGCCCGCGATACCAAACAACCTGCTATGTCAGGCAAGGTGCGTCTGATGCAGGAAACCGGTAAGGATGAACAGGCCGGCTTCCTGATCTACCTGCCGGTTTACCGCAATAACGCAGACCCTGAAACGATACAGGAGCGGCAATACCTGATCAAAGGATTTATTTATAGCCCTTTCCGGGCAAAGGACTTTATGTCGTATGCCCTGGGCGAGGACTATGGCGACATTGATATAGAAGTGTACGACGGCACCACTATGAACCAGGAGACGTTGTTATACAGCACCGATTCTGTACTGCACTATAACAGAAATAAGGCGAGGCTCAGCAAAATCAACACCATAACTATAGCCAACAACACCTGGCGCATATACAGCACAGCCAAGCCGTCTTTTGTGCAAACCTCCGATGCCGGCCTTCCTTACTTTATATTGCTGGGGGGAGTATTATCAGCTTCCTGATGTTCTTTATTATCTGGTCGCTGTCAAGCACCCGCCGCTCTAACCGCCTGAAACAGACGATAACCGATAATGCCACTGCCGCCCTGTTCATACTTGACTCAAGAGGGTATTGCACCTTTATGAACCCTGCTGCTGAAGAGATGACCGGTTATTCTTTCGAGGAAATGCAGCAGCAAACCCTTCATGACATGATTCACCATAAACACCCGAACGGATCAGCGTTTGAAGAAGAAGATTGCCCGATACGAAAGGCATTGAAACAGAAAAAAGCTATACGCACCCTGGAGGAGGTTTTTGTGCGTAAAGACGGATCTTTATTTGATGTGATGTGTGCGGTGCAGCCAATTGTTGAGAATGACACTATAAGCTACACTATAATTGAGGTGCGTGACATTACAGAAGAGAAGCGCACGCAGCAGGCTATCATAGAAAGTGAGGCACGCTTCAGGGCAATGGCCGATAATGCACCGGTAATTATTGCGATCACCGACGAGACAGGGTATTTTATTTATGTAAATAAGCAGTGGATCGATTTTACAGGAACTTCTCTAAAAGATACCCTAAGCCGCCAGTGGACCAGTTACCTACATCCTGAGGACAGAGAGTACGCAGGTCAGAAGTATAGTAAAGCAACTGAAGAAGGTGTTAGTTTCAGGATGGAGCTCCGTATGCTGCGCCTCGACGGGCAATACCGATGGGTTGCATCAACCAGTACGCCACGTTTCGATGCCGACGGCGGATTTATGGGGCACATTACCTCCATTATAGATATCACAGAAATTAAAGAAGCCGAGCGTAGGGTAAAACAAAATGCTGAACTGCTGCAGAAGTTGTTCCTGGAAGTTCCGGCGCTGGTAGGTCTGGTGCGTGCCCCGGATATGCAGTACGTGCTGGCTAACCCGCTTTACCGTAGTTTGTATGGCAACCGCCCATTGGTAGGTAAAAGCATTTACGAAGCACACACCGAGCGCGAAGGCGAAGGGTTTTTTAAGAAAATAGAGGAAGTATTTAGTACAGGAAAGCCTTATGTAGGTAATGAAGTATCTATAACCATAACTCCAACAGGTGTCGGTTCTCCGATGGAGGCTTACTTTAACCTGGTATATCAGCCTTTAAAAGACCTGAACGGGAATGTAGAAGCAGTGCTGGTGTTTGCCATAGAAGTAACGGAACTGGTAACGGCACGATCTGGATTACTGGCTGCCAACGACGAGCTAAGCGACAAGAACAACGAACTGCTCCGCATCAACAGCGACCTCGATAACTTTGTGTACACTGCCTCGCACGACCTTAAATCGCCGATAGCGAACATAGAAGGGCTAGTAATTATGCTCCGCGATATACTGCAGGACAAGCTGGATGTAGAAGACGAAAAGGTGCTTGACATGGTGACCAACTCCATAAACAAGCTAAAAGGAACTATAGCTGACCTTACCGAGATAACCAAAGTACAGAAAGAACTACAGTCTAAAGTTGAGCCGCTCCGGTTTGATGAAACACTAAAAGATGTATTGATTGACATAAATGGCCTGGTAGAAGAAACCGGTACTGAAATCAAGACTAGTTTTGAAGTAGATGCGATACTATATGCCCGCAAAAATCTACGAAGCATTATGTACAACCTGGTATCGAATGCGGTAAAATACCGGTCGCCGGACAGAACGCCGGAGGTAAGAATAAGTACCTACCGGCAGGATGATTACGTCGTGCTGGAAGTTGCCGACAATGGGCTGGGCATCAAAAAGGAGCATCAGCATAAATTGTTCAGCATGTTTAAGCGACTGCACACGCACGTAGAGGGTACAGGTATTGGCTTATACATTGTAAAGCGCATTATAGAGAACAACGGTGGTAAAATAAAAGTAGAAAGCGACCATGACGTTGGCACTACGTTCAGGGTGTATTTTAAAGAGATTCCGGTGGAGGAAGAGGTATAGTTGCTACTCCTGAAAACATTACGTTTAAGCTGCATTTTTTTGACCGTTTTACACCTTATAGTTGTTATAGTCTGATGGCAAAAAACTCCTTTCTGCCAACTATAAACCCAACAAGAATCAACCTTACATGGCTAAAATAAAAACCTCCTACTTCTGCCAGAACTGCGGCGCACAATCAGCAAAATGGATTGGCAAATGCCCGGCCTGCGGCGAGTGGAACACCTACGTAGAAGAAGTAGTACAGCGCGAAGAACTGACCCCGACAAGCATCTGGAAAGTTGGAAGCACTTCGGCACAGGTGGCAAGTAAACCAAAACCAATTGCGGATATTACCTTTCAGGAGCAGCAGCGCATTGATACCACAGACCAGGAACTGAACCGCGTGTTAGGAGGCGGCATTGTGCCCGGCTCTATGGTGCTCATCGGTGGCGAACCAGGTATTGGTAAATCGACACTGATGCTGCAGATAGCGCTGAGTTTGCGGGGCATGCGGGTGTTGTATGTAAGCGGCGAAGAAAGCGAGCAGCAGATCAAGATGCGTGCTGAGCGCATTGGTACAGCCACCTCCGACTGCTTTATATTAACCGAAACCGGGACACAGAATATCTTTAAACAAATTGAGCAGCTGCAACCCCAGGTGCTTATAGTTGACTCTATACAAACCCTTCATTCGTCGTTTATAGAAGCTGGCGCAGGAAGTGTGAGCCAGGTGCGTGAGTGCACGGCCGAGCTTTTAAAATTTGCCAAAGAAAGTGGTACGCCGGTTTTCCTGATTGGCCACATCACCAAAGAAGGCAACCTGGCCGGCCCAAAGATTCTGGAGCACATGGTAGATACCGTGCTGCAGTTTGAAGGCGACCGCCACATGACCTATCGTATTCTCCGCACTACTAAAAACCGCTTTGGCTCTACATCGGAGCTGGGTATTTATGAGATGATGGGCGCGGGCCTGCGCGAAGTGAGTAACCCATCCGAGATCCTGATTTCGCAGCGCGAAGATGCTTTCAGCGGCATTGGTATTGGTGCTACGCTGGAAGGCAACAGGCCGCTTTTAATTGAAGTGCAGAGCCTGGTAACTCCTGCCACTTACGGCACACCACAACGCACCAGCACCGGCTTCGATGGTAAACGTTTGAACATGCTGCTGGCCGTGCTGGAAAAACGGGGTGGTTACAGGTTGGGTGCCCAGGATGTGTTCCTGAATATTGCCGGCGGCCTTAAAGTAGAAGATCCTGCCCTGGACCTGGCAGTTTGCGCTTCCATCCTGTCATCGTTCGAAGATCTGGCAATACCAAACACGGCCTGTTTTGCTGCAGAAGTTGGCCTGGGTGGCGAAATACGGGCTGTAAATCGCGTAGAGAACCGCATATCAGAAGCCGAAAAATTAGGATTTACCGACATCTACATCTCTAAATACAACAAGAAAGGGCTTGATTTTAGTAAGTTCAACATTAAGGTGCATGCCTTCAGTAAACTGGAAGATGTGTTCAGTGAGTTGTTTGGCTAAATGATTTGCAGTAATAGAAGAGCAACTATAGCATTTTGAGTTTTGTGAAGTAATTTGCCTTACTCCGGAATTTATAGTTAGCTAATTGATGTTCAGCTACATAAATCCAATAAATTGGGCTAAAGTAACTGAACGTTCTATTTCCTGACCTTTTATGAAGCGAATTCAATTACTGCTGTTGCTGGCTGCGCTGCTGCTGGTAAACTATACTTACGGGCAAGGCAAAGCCATTATTAGGGGTAAAATTACTAATCCGCTATCCGATGAGGTTACGGTCATTACTTACCCGAACCCGCTCATTCCGGAAGAAAAAGAAACTACTGTAGCACTTAGCGGCAATACCTTTAAACTGGAGATTCCGGTTACAGAAACTACGCTGGCCGAACTGGTTCATGATAACGAAGTGGTGCCTGTTTACCTGGAGCCTGGCTATAGTTTAACCCTGACTTTTAACGGAGATAAGTTCCTGAAAACTATAAAGTTCGAAGGTAAAGGCGCAAACGAAAACAATTACCTGGCACAATACACCCGCCGTTTCGATGAAGTGGAAGACTACCAGGTACTGCCCGACAACATTAAACTGAACGAAAAAGAGTTTACCGAATTCCTGGACCTGCGCAAAAAAGACCAGCTCAAAAACCTGGAAAAGTATACTGCTAAAAACCCGGTTTCAGATAAATTTAAAGCTTTTGCCCTCTCAGAAATTGACTATGGTTACGCCAACGATAAAGTAACCTACCCGGCCCTGCGCCAGCGTGTAGGTGCCAGCAAAAACTATGTAGCTCCGTCAGCTTCCTTCTATGCTTTTCTTGATGAACTGGATATGAACAAAGGTTTGGCGATAAGCCCGGCGTATATCGCTTTTCTGCGCAACTATACGGCACACTATACTAAAGCCGCTGGCCTTACGGAGACCGACAAACTATACTATAAAAAGAACTATACGATAGCTGCTGAAAAGCTACAAGGCAATGCCCGCTTACTGGCGCAGGCAAATATCCTGAAACAATCCGTTCAGAAAGGGCATGTCGGCCATACCGAAGAAATGCTGCAAGACTATAAAACCAGCAGTAAGCAACAGGAAGTAGTAGCTTTCCTGGAGAATTACCTTGCTCAGAACAGTAAAAACGCATTGGGTAGCCTGGCTCCTGACCTTAAGTTAAAAAGTATAGATGGCTCAGAAGTAGCGCTCAGTGATTTTAAAGGTAAACTGGTGTACCTGAATTTCTGGCAGGTTGGTTGCGGCTTATGTATAATAGAACTGCCACACATGCAGGCGCTTACCAAACAACTACAGGATAAAAATGTGGTGTTTGTAAATGTGGGGCTGGATGATGAGGAAGAAAAATGGCGCAAGATGGTAACTGCTAAGCAGCTACTGGGCACACACTTATACCTGAAAGGCCTGGATGCTGAACTTGTGAAACGCTACGATCTGAAAGATGTGCCGGCTTACTTCCTGATTGATGAGGAAGGTCGGTTTGTAACTATAAAAGCCCGCCGCCCCAGCGACCGCGAAGCTGCTAACGATATACTGCGTCACCTGAGCCAGCAGGGACAGGCCACAAACAAATAACCCCAACCCTACCCTAAACCCGTTCAACCGCCCGGCGCCTTTGGTGTCGGGCGGTTTATTTGTGTATAGTTGTACCTCACCCCAGCCCTCTCTTTTGAAGAGAGCCCCTACCCCCAAGTCAGAAGATGGAGTTTTGTCTGAATCAGGATTCTCAGGATTAATGGATTTTCAGGATTAGGTTTTTTGCTATAGTTGGAGCAATGGTTTTATAGGTGGCGTTTTACCCCTTCCCAGCCTTCCCCTTTAAAAGAGGGCCCCTACCCCCAGAACAGGGGAAGGAGCTTTTCTGCCTTTGCTCTGGTTTGTTATTGTTTTATAGTTGGCGTTTTAACCCACCCCTGCCCCTCCCGGGAGGGGAATTTCTGAAGTTGCTATAGTTTAGTTTTTTGTTTTATAGTTTCCGTTTGTCATCCCCCTGCCCCCTTCAAAGGGGGGCTTGCTACTACTGCTTTTCAATCTGTCATTTCGAACATAGTGAGAAATCTAAGGTTGCTATCGTTTAAGCTATAGTTCTATAGTTACAGACCGGGATCGGACAGGTCGCGACCTGTCCCTACGGAATTATAGCCACGGTAAAGCTAAGTGCAATAGAGCTTCGCTCAACTATAGTTTACCTATCGAACTGATCACAGTCTTTGGGTTGAGCGCCTTGTAGATTTCCGGTGCCGTTAGGCATTGCGAGGAACGAGCAAAGGAAATGTACACGGCCGCGATGCCCGAAGACGGGGCCTCCCGGCCGTGAGGGCACCAAAGCTAACTATAGAACTATAGGTTAGTAGAGCTCCCAGGATTAGAAGTAACTATGAAAGGAAGACTTGGTTCAGGTAGTAGAGTAGCCAACTATAGAACCCAGATTTCTCACAGCTGCGCTGGCTCTCTTCGACTCGCGTCTCAAGAATGTTCGAAATGACAAAAGAGAAACTTTAGGAAGATTAAGAACCTTATTGCTCCGCTGGCTCTAAACAACTCTCGTCTCAACTTCGCTTTAAATGACAATAAAGCAAAGAACTATTACCAGTCAACTATAAACCAATAGTACAACCTAAAATAACCGTTGCTTATCCTACTGCGTACTTTAGATTCATCCCTCTGCTGAAGCATGGATGTTTTTGACGAACCAAGTAAATACCTAAAAACAATACTTAAAAGGCAAAGCATATGGCATTAATCCACAGAAAAGACATTGAGAAGTTACTTAATGTGCAGACTAACACTAAGAATGCGCTGTGCATCTCTATTTTTATACCTACTCACCGGGCCGGACACGAAACACTGAATGGAAACGACCAGATACTCTTCAAAAATAAAATAAGAGAGGCCAGAAACTTGCTAGCCCGACATGATGTGCCTGAAGCGGAGATAGATGCTTACATGAAACCGGCAGAAGAGTTACTGGCAGATGGTAATTTCTGGCGCCACCAGGCAGAGGGCCTGGCTGTATTTATTACCAAAGGCTTTTCGGCGCACTATACGTTGCCTATAACCATGCCGGATGTAGTATATGTGTTGGATCAGTTCTATTTTACGCCTGTTATTCCGCTACTGAGCCAGAACGGGCGTTTCTTTATACTTTGCCTGAACCGCGAAAAGATCGGTTTATATGAAGCTACCCTGGATAGAATGCGAGCGATAGATATTAGCTCCTTTGTGCCGGATACTATGAACAAAGCCCTCAAGTTTGATGTAAAAGGCAAAGATCAGGATTTCACGAACTCTACTGCTACAGTAAACGGCTCTAACATTGTGCATGGTGCCGGCTCAACCAAAGGCGACGAAGAGCATGAGCGTGTGCGTGAGTTTATGATTGAAGTAGATAACAGCCTGCAGCAGATACTGCACGACGAACATGTTCCGTTGGTACTGGCAGGCGTGGATCATTACTGCAGTATCTTTAAAGCGCATAGCAAGTATAAAAATATCGTTCCGGAAAACATCCATGTCAACGAAAATGCGGATGCTGCCAACGGGTTGCATGAGAAAGCGCTTGCTGTAGTTAAACCTCTGATGCAGCAAAACCATACAGATTCGCTATCGCGTTACGAGAATGTGGCAGGTACAGGCGTTACTTCTGAAGATATTGCAACTGTAGCTGCCGAAGCTGTTCATGGCCGTGTAGAAACGCTGTTTATTGCTCCTGGCCAACCGGTTTGGGGCCGATACGATGCAAAAAATGCCGTAGCAGAGATACATGATGAATACCACCGTGGTGATGATGACCTGGTGAACCTGGCAGCTACCAAAACCCTGGCACAGGGCGGACGTGTATTTGTAAGCAGCTACAACGGTCTGAGCGAAGGAACAGAAGGCAGTGCCAATGTAAAAGCGCTGTTCAGATACTAACAACTATAAATTGGGCTTTTTAAGTCCTTTGCTATAATTTAGGGGCAGCCGGCTTGGCTGCCCCTAAATTTTTGGCGGATATTCCACACTGTTACTTACTTCCACATGAACCCACACATCACAGACGGGCTTAATTTTTTGTCGAAGATGACTTGGAAGCGTGCGTTTAACGCAGTACAGGTAGTAAGCAGTTATTTATATGCGAAAGCAACAGGCAAGGCAGTGCATTGGGGTTTACCGGTAAGTATATCCCTGGAGCCAACCACATCCTGCAACCTGCGCTGCCCCGAGTGCCCCAGTGGCCTGCGCTCGTTTACCCGCCCAACCGGCATGCTGCAACCCGAACTATACCGCCGCATTATAGATCAACTGCACAGCAAACTTCTGTATCTTATCTTTTACTTCCAGGGCGAGCCTTATTTACACAAGCAGTTCCTGGAAATGGTAAGCTATGCCAGCAGAAAGGGAATCTATACGGCGACCTCTACCAATGCACATTATTTAGACGATGAAACTGCACGCAAAACAGTAGAATCAGGCTTGGACAGGCTTATAGTATCGATAGATGGCACGACCCAGGAAACGTACGCTGCTTACCGTATAGGCGGCAAACTGGATAAAGTGCTGGAAGGAACGCGTAACGTGGTAAAGTGGAAAAAGACGCTGAAATCTAAAACGCCGCATATCATGTTTCAGTACCTGGTGGTTCGGCCAAACGAGCACCAGCTGGAGGATGTAAAAGTGCTGGCAAAAGAACTGGGCGTAGATGAAGTTGTTTTCAAGACTGCCCAGATCTATGATTATAAACACGGTTCCCCGCTCATCCCAACTATAGATTATTACTCCCGCTACAAAAACAACGGTGACGGCAACTATAGCATTAAAAATAAACTGCTGAATCATTGCTGGAAAATGTGGCATTCGTGCGTTATAACCTGGGACGGCCTGGTAGTGCCCTGCTGTTTTGATAAGGATGCAGAATATCGGTTCGGAGACCTGAAAGAAGAGCAGTTCGGCCGGGTTTGGCGCAACGAAAAGTATACTGCCTTCAGGCAGGCAGTGCTTCGCTCAAGGGCGGAAGTTGAAATGTGCCGTAACTGTACGGAAGGAACCAGAGTATGGGCTTAGATACCGGCCTCACCTTCAGGTAAACACCTCTACACTATGAATGATATTGACAAAGCCTTAGAACTGCTGCTCACCAAGCTGGAACTATGGGGCAGGCACCTTGTACTGATGTTGCCTAATCTTTTCCTGGCGCTACTTATACTTGTTATCACCTTTTATATAGCCCGCATTATCCGTAAAGGGTTAGAGAGAGTAATTACCCGTTTCTCACATAGTCCTGCGCTTAACAACCTTATTTCCACGCTCCTGTACCTGGCTATTCTGATGGTGGGCTTCCTGCTGGTGCTGAGTGTGCTGAAGCTGGATAACATTGTGGTATCGTTGCTGGCCGGTGTGGGTATAGTTGGTCTGGCGCTGGGCTTTGCGTTTCAGGATATTGCGGCCAACTTTATTTCGGGAACTATAATAGCGGTGCAGAAACCATTTGGTGTCGGCGATATGATCGAAACAAACGACTATTTTGGTGTGATTGAACGCATCTCATTACGCACTGTAAATATCAGGAAAGTGACCGGAGAACTGGTGATGCTGCCCAATAAGATGGTGTTTGAAAACCCGGTAACAAATTATTCTTTTCACGGCATCCGGCGCGTAGACCTGGATGCACGCATTTCATACAACGAGGACCTGGAGCAGGTACAACGAATAGTAATTGAAGCGCTGCAGGATGTTAAGAACCGTGTAAAGACCCGCGACGTGGAAGTGGTATACGATAAGTTTGACGAAAGCTCCATTAACTTTAAGGCCCGTTTCTGGGTAACCTATACCCGTCAGTTTGATTATGTGAGTGCTAAAAGCGATGCGATCATCCGTATTAAAAAGGCTTTTGACGAGCGCGGGATTGTGATTCCGTTTCCTGTTCGTACGCTTGGATTAAACACGAAAAACGGCAACGAATTATCTGATTACCTGGGTGCTGTTAAAGTAGCTGTCAGAAGTGGTGATCAGGGAGGCAAGGCAGGAAGCTAAGCACAACTATAAACTATAAAACAGAAGGGCCAGCTATGTGTAGCTGGCCCTTCTGTTTATTTGTCTTTTTTATCCAGGTTCTTGCCCAGGTCCTCTACCTGTTTCAGGAAATTGTCTACACCAGTGTCAGCATAAGGGCCGTAAGAGTTCGATATAGTTCCTTTCAGTCCGGTGCTTGTCTCAACAGCATATAATATCGACATGTCATCCGGGTTACTTTCACCTTCGAAGCGATAAAAGTCTACAATGCGTACCTGGTCCGGCGTAAACTCGTCCTTGTTTTCCATAGTGCACAGTTTACCTTCCCCGGATACTTTAAAATCATACTTGTAACCGTCTTTGTGCAGGCGGTTAAGCACATTTACTAAAGATCTTTCTTCTATTTTATCTTGCATGATATTTTAGGTTAAGTTAATTCAGTTATTGGATAGCAGATTGACTATAGAACTATACGCAAATTGTGACTTTGGTTATGTGCGGAACTATAAATTAATAGCCTTGCGTAATCTAAGGCAAGTTGTAAAAAGAAAAGCGCCACCCTTACGGGCAGCGCTTTTATATAGATATAGTTGCGAACTATAGTTTTAAACGTTGGGCAAAGCAGCCCGCTTTCGTTTCTCCATCTCCTGCTCTATCTTTTTAAAGTCGATGCCGCCACAGGCACCACAGCTTTTGGCGCAGCCTTCGGCTTTGCTGCTGAAGGTGCGGTACAACATACGGGCGATATACGCTACCGCCACTGCAAAGAGTACGAGAATGATGATTTGCTGTACCATGATATTGTTACAACTATAAGCCGGTATAAAAAGTTTAGGAAAGCGCCTGTTTCCAGTGCAAAGCAATCGTTTTAAGCATTTCTTTATGGATGTTGCCGTTGCTGGCCACAATTTCGCGCCCGAAAATATAATCGCCGCCATCCGTAAATTTAGAAAGCTCACCGCCTGCTTCCTGAACTATAACTACTCCGGCAGCTACGTCCCAGGCATTCAGGTTATACTCAAAAAAGCCTTCAAACCGGCCGGCAGCTACGTATGCCTGATCCAGGGCGGCAGAGCCAATGCGGCGAACCCCATGCGAGGTAGCCATAAAAGCGCCCAGTACCTGCAGATATTGCTGGGTCAGGTCAAAATCGTAGTACGGGAAGCCGGTTGCTATCAAAGAGTCTTTCAACCCTGGCGCATCCGAGACTTTGATCTGCTTGTCGTTCAGGTAAGCACCATTGCCTTTGGTGGCGTAAAAGCACTCGTTGTGCATCGGGTTATAGATCACGCCCAGCACTACCTCGTCGCCTTCCATTAAGCCAATGCTTACCGCAAAATGGTGCAGGCCATGCGTAAAGTTAGTAGTGCCATCCAACGGATCGATGATCCAGTTATAGGTTTCGCCCCGTTCCGTTGCCGTTTCTTCTTCGGTTATAAAGCCTGCTTCGGGCAACGCTTCGCGCAGGTCGTCTACCAGTTGTGCTTCGGCCTGTTTATCCACATACGACACCAGGTTGTTGAAGCCTTTCAGCTCTATCTTAGAGCGGTCAAAGTTTTCGGCTTCCTGCTTTATAAAGTCTCCGGCGTGGCGGGCTATTTCAATTACACGTTGGCAAAGTTGCTGCAGATCCATAGTTTATAGTTAGGTGGCAAAGTCTATAGTTACGCAGGTTAAGCGCGGGTTGCTACTTTTGCCTCGGGCTTTTGTTTGTTTCTGTTGATGACAGCGCCAATTATAGCACCTGCAAAAAGCAGCAGTGCCAGCCATAAACTTGTGTGGCCAATGTACTCGCCGTGGCGGGTGTAAAAGGTCAGTTCGGTGTTAGCCAGTATAGTTTGCGATAATACATCCTGCACCCACCATTCAGAGCGGTCGGTTATCTCGCCTTTCTGGTTAATAAAGCCTGAAATACCGGTGTTGGCTGCACGGGCTACGCTGCGGCGTGTTTCAATAGCGCGGAGTGTGGCATACTGCAGGTGTTGCTTGTAACCCGGCGAGTCGCTCCACCAGCCATCGTTGGTGATCACAAATATCAGGTTAGCTCCGTTGCGTACATACTCGGCCACATACTCGCCATAAATAGATTCGTAGCAGATAACCGGCGCGGCGCTGAAGGTGCTGTCCTGAGCGTGGTAGAACACATCGCGTGTGTCCTGGCTGCCCTGGCTACCTACGGTGCCGCCTAAATCTATCGCCAGCGGCCCTAAAAATTTAAACACCTCCGGGTAAGGCAGCTTTTCTACGCCTGGCACCAGCTTCGATTTATGGTAAATGTCGATCTCGCCGTTGCGGTTGATGTGCATGCCCGAGTTAAAGGAGTCGTAATAGCCGAAGCCTTCCAGGTGGCGGATGGTTGGGCTGGCATCTTTGTTGTCGCCGTAAAAAGTGTAGCTGTCGAGTCCGGTAACCAGTTCCGTTTGCGGATGGCGGTTCACGAAATCTTTTAGCTCCTGTATAGATTGGTAATTATGGAGTTGCTCTTCCCAATAGCCCTGGTCCTGGCGCAGCGCCGTTTCCGGCCATACTACAAACTTGGTTTCGGGAGTGATTTTTTGTTCTGATAAGCTGATCAGGCGTTGCTGCTGTTCTTCGTACGGGATAAAGTTCTCATGGCCCGAGAATTTCTCGCGGTAGGGGTCGATGTTTGGCTGTACTACCACTACTTCAGTAGGCGTGCCTTTTTCCTCATAAGTAGCCAGGATAGCAAATGAGATAACTATAGGCACAACTATAAGCACAAGTGGCAACCATAGTTTTTTAAGCTCCACACGCTCCTGCGGGTAATTTTTTATCACCAAAAAGATAAGCACATTTACGAGCAGCACCCACACCGAGCCCCCTAAAAAGCCGGTATACTCGTACCACTGCACCCAGGTATTAAGTGTGGCAAAGCCATTGCCCAGCGTAAGCCACGGCCACGAAAGGTCCCAGTTCAGGTGGAACTGCTCAAAAGCTACCCAGTAAACTACAAAAGAGATATAGCCGATAGTGTTGCCCAGGTATTTGCGGGTAAAGTAAAAGGCTATCAACGGGATACACATCAGGGCTGCATTAAACAACACCGCTGCTATACCGCCTGGCAAGGTAGAGTGCGAAACCCACCAGGTAGTAAAGGCATTCCACAGCACCATTGCCACATACGACCACTTAAAGAACGTAAAGCCCGGCGACTTGTGCTTCCCGCTCTCAACTATAGTTTTCTCCATGTACAGCAACGGCACAAACCCGAAGAACAGGAAAAAAGCCATTGGTTTGGTTGGCCAGCCCAGCCAGAGTAAAAGCCCGGTAAGCAGGGCCAGGAGCGGAACTATATAAGGGCTATTTACTACCCTGTACAACAATGACGAATTCACCTTTGATTGCTTTGGTTGTAAAGATTTGTATCAGTTCGTCGAGTGTCCCATTTAGAGTCTCCTCAAACATTTTAGATATTTCACGTGAAACGGATGCCATGCGCTCGCCACCAAAATACTCTTTAAACTGGGTTAGCGTTTTAAGCAGGCGGTGCGGCGATTCGTAGAAAATCATTGTCCGTTCTTCTTCGGCCAGGCTTTGCAGGCGCGTCTGGCGGCCTTTTTTTATAGGCAGAAATCCCTCAAACGTAAACCTGTCGGTGCTGAAACCTGACTTAACCAAGGCTGGCACAAAAGCAGTAGCCCCCGGTAAACATTCTACTTTCAGGTCATTCTTCAAACACTCGCGCACCAGGAAAAATCCCGGGTCAGAAATGCCAGGCGTACCGGCATCCGAAATAAGCGCCATCACTTCACCGGCTTTCAGTCTGTCAACTATATGGGCAGTGGCTTTGTGCTCGTTGTGCAGGTGGTGGCTGTGCATGCGCTTTTCAATGCCCAGGTGCTGCAGCAATTTGCCGCTGGTTCGGGTATCTTCTGCCAGAATCACGTCTACTTCCTTCAGTATCCGTATGGCACGCAGCGTTATATCTTCCAGGTTGCCAATGGGTGTCGGCACCAGGTATAGGTTCGTTTTTTCAGGTTCCTGCATGCTGCAAAGATACTATTTAATTGCTGATTGTTAATTGCCGATTGCTTGTACACTCGTGTAAATGAGCCTACGCTAACTATAGAGCAGCTTAAAGTAAAACTATAAGTCCACACTACTAACAATCAACAATAAGCCATTAATAATTATAGTTCAGAGGCCGTTATCTGATCGTAGATTTCATCAATGCGTTGGGCCAGTTTAATGTCGCGCTTGGTTACAGTGTTGCCGGCATCGTGGGTAGTCAGCTCGATTTCGATCTTGTTATACACATTGCTCCACCACGGATGATGGTCCATTTCTTCGGCTACCTCTGCCACCTGTTGCATAAACTTCATAGCCTGTTTAAAATCCTTGAAGGTAAGGCTGCGGTGTAGTTTGTTGTCTGTCTCTTTCCACATAGTTTATCGTGTTATAGTTGCTTATACTTTATAAAGCGGATTAATGATGGGTTGGCAACGCGTTAAAAATTGCCGGCGTATAGCTTAAAACTGAATTGATTGCAGCTACAAACCTAAAGCTACCAAAACTATGGAAAACAAACCGAAGAAATTACCGGCCCAGGAGCAGAAAACCCAGCCTGGCAAAGAACATAAAATGACTCCTCAACCCGAATTTATCCGGGACAACTATAAAGGCAGCGACAAATTAAAAGACAAAGTAGCCCTGATAACCGGTGGAGACAGTGGAATAGGCAGAGCTGTGGCCGTACACTTCGCCCGCGAAGGAGCCGACGTAGCTATAGTTTACCTGAACGAAGACCAGGATGCTATTGATACCAAAGAGCTTGTTGAACAGGAAGGTAGAAAGTGCCTGTTGCTTTCCGGGGATATTGGAAATGAAAAGTTTTGCCAGAAAGCAGTGGAACAAACTATAAAAAAGCTTGGCAAACTGGACATACTGGTCAACAATGCCGCCGAGCAACACGAGCAGCAAGAGCTACAGGATATTACCAAAGCGCAGTTGGAGAAGACATTCCAGACCAATATCTTCTCCATGTTCTACATCACGAAAGCCGCCCTGGAGCATATGAAAGCAGGCAGTGCTATAGTTAATTCCACTTCGGTTACATCTTACCGGGGCAGCGATCATCTCATGGATTATGCATCGACCAAAGGGGCTATTACGGCCTTTACCAGATCGTTGTCTGCAAACTTAGCTGAGAAAAAAATACGTGTAAATGCCGTTGCTCCCGGCCCTATCTGGACACCGCTTATCCCTGCTTCATTCGACGCAAAAAAAGTGAAAGAGTTCGGACAGAATGTGCCGCTCAAGCGCCCCGGACAGCCATCTGAAGTCGCGCCGGCCTATGTTTTTTTAGCTTCAGAAGATGGCTCTTACATAACAGGCCAGGTGATACATGTTAATGGCGGCGAACAGGTAGGATCGTAGCAATTACTCAACCATAACTATAGAAATGGAGTAAAACAGGTTACACTACCCTGATTACAGACTTAATAAAACCAACAACTATGGCTGATAATAAAGAGAACAACGCCAATAAAGATCCGCATAAAGAAGATATCGGGCATAGCCGTCCGGTGCGGGTTATAGAAGATGATACAAGTGAACTGGAGATGCGCGCAGGGCATATTATACCAGGTGCAGATCCACCGAAGAACGAGCATCAGCGTGGTGGTTTCGGTAACCGCGATGGCAAGGAAGGTTTTGGCAGCGATACCGCTTCTGAAGGGCCGTCTGCCACCGGTGTAAACGATTTTGCCGACGACGGCACGCCACCACCGGATAACATGCGCACCGAAGACGAAGGAAGAGGAACCTGATCAAAGGTCAGGAGTTTTTACATTTAAGAAAAGGAGGATAAGATGCCATCATATAAGCACACACAGCCAAGCGGCGAAAACAAAGGAAATCCGACAGGCCAAGGACAGGATAAAGCCGGCGTTAAACCAACCGGCAAGAAAAATGAAGAGCTGCGGAATAAGTATACCGAAGGCGCAGATGAAAATCCGGCAAGCACCGGTAACGTGCTAAAGAACAACGATAACCGAAATACAGACAAGCCGGATCTGGACAAAGGTAAGTACAATTAATTGTAGCTGGCTCAGATAAAAATAGCACCTGCCCAAAACAGGTGCTATTTTTATTGATACATTTGCCAATCTATAGTTTACACTGATCAACAATGGCCCGTTACGCCCTTACTGATGTCCATGGCTGTGCCCAAACACTTAAAGCGCTGGTTTTAGGGCAATTAAAACTTCAGAAACAGGATGAACTATATATTCTGGGTGATCTGGTAAATAAAGGCCCGGACAGCAAAGGTGTTATAGATTTTATAATTCACCTCCAGAAGCAGCATCACAATGTAAAGTGCCTGCGCGGTAACCACGATCAGATGCTCTTAAAAGCCGCTACCAAAGGAGAGAGTGCCTTAAATCTGTCGTCTCCCGAAAAAGAGCTTGTCTTACAAAGCTTCGGCATTCATGATTTTGAGAAGTTACCTCCAAAATACCTGACCTTTCTAGATAAGCTCCCCTACTACCTGGAACTTCCCGACTACTTCTTAGTGCATGCAGGTTTCGACTTTAAGCAGGACGACATTTTTAAAGATAAAGAAGCCATGCTGAATATACGGGACTATAAAACTGTGCCCGCAAAGCTTAATAATAAAAGGCTGCTTCATGGCCATACCCCAGCAGCGCTGCATGCTATAAAAAAATCGGTAGCGCATGGCAGCTATAGTTTAAATCTGGATGCTGGTTGCGTGTACTATAAAAATGCCAGTTACGGAAACTTAATAGCGCTCGATCTGGATTCTCAGGAACTATATATCCAGCCAAATGAAGATCGTCCCTATTCTGTTCGTCGAAAAAGCTAACTTTTAGGGATGTTAAACCACACCTCCTTTATGACCCGGTTTATGGTCGCTTTCTGTGATTTTTAGATTACTATTCTAAGAATCTATACCCAGAAGTAGGTATAAATTTATCGTATTGCTGATTGCACAAACTTTTTATACTACAATTATATATTCAGGAACTCAATTAAGAATTTTTTTTGTACTTTTTATGTTTCGTTTTGTGAGATATTTTTTTCAGAAAAGATTACTGATAGTTTTTAAAGGTATCCTATTATCTTTTGATTAGGGCTTAATGGCTTGAACAATAGGTGTTTATGATTGTAATTGGCAGATCGTTAGGCAAGTCTTAAATATTGTGTATAAAGTATATATATTATTGAATTTTAGCGTTCCTAAGCTCGAGTGTATAAAAAAATAGTTATAAATAATTGTGATGGTAAGAAATAAATTATCTTATTTTGCAAGTGAATCTTATATCGCAAGAGGCTAAATTACAATAATTTAATACTGGCTACACAATTCAAAGCTATGGCACGTTTCTACGCTTACCCTTATAGCTCACCGCTGATAAGAACGCTGCTGCTAAATTTCATTTTAGTATTTTTTGTTATTGTGCAGGCACAGGCGCAATCGGCGCCTACTATTTCTGATTTCACTCCAACATCGGGCAAAGTAGGCGACGTAATTACTATAAATGGTACGGGTTTCTCTACTGCCAATATGGTTTATATAGGCAATGAGTCTACTTTAGATTTTACAATCATTAGTGATTCACAAATTAAAGTAAATATACCGGCCTCTGCCTCTACAGGTAAAATTCAGGTGCATACCGGTTATGGCTCCAGATCCAGTTCTTCTAATTTCACGCTAAATGAAGCTCCTGTTATTAGCTCGATAGATCCTGCAACTGGGTTAGTAGGCACAGAAGTGACAATATCCGGATCGAAATTTACAGGTGTTACTTCTGTAAGCATTGCAGGTGGTTCGGTTGATGATTTTGTTATTGTAAGTGATTCAGAGATACTGGCAAAAGTACCCGCTTCATCATATAGTGGCAATGTAGTAGTTTATGCAAACCACGGATCAGCTGTTGGTCAGTCTTTCTTGGTAAACGGCACCCCTACAGTTACAGAATTTACCCCCGCTTCCGGCCCGGTTGGAACTGAAGTAACCATAAAAGGAACAAAGTTCGATAATGTAACATCTTTAAATATAGCGGGAGGTACTATAACGAGCTTTACTAAAGTAAGCGATACAGAAATAAAAGCTAAAGTACCAGCAACTGCCACAGGTGGTACGGTAAGGGTATATTCCAATATTGGTACAGGAGTCAGTTCTTCAAGCTTTTCAGTAACTGGAACACCAACTATAAATTCCTTCTCGCCTGCATCTGGCCCTGTAAATAGTGAAGTAATCATTACCGGCTCAAATTTTACAAATGCTAACTCGGTGTATATTGGAAGTGGTTTGGTGACGGACTTTTCAATAATTAGTGATACACAGATTAGGGCTATTGTGCCTAATACTGCATCGACAGGTAGAATACAGGTTTATACAGCGCAAGGTCGCTCAGTAAGTTCATTTAATTTTGCAGTTGAGGGGGCACCGGTAATCAGTTCGTTTTCTCCTGCGAAGGGGGTAGTAGGAACGCTTATGACCATTAAAGGACGTAATTTTTCTGAAGCATCTATAGTATACATCGGAAGCGGATCAACTACCAACTTTACAATTATAAGTGATACCGAGATTCAGATTACAGTGCCTTCAATCTCCTCATCTGGTATCGTTAGAGTCTACTCAAATAGTGGGCGTGCATCAAGTTCAGGCCAATTTGTATTAGAGAATTCACCGGTTATCACTTCTTTTTCACCAACATCTGGCCCAGTAGGTACTGAAATTACAATCCTGGGAGAGAAATTTACAGGAACCAATATTGTTTACGTGGGTAATGGTTCTACAACAGGCTTTACAGTAGTAAGTGACACGGAACTGAAAGTTACCGTTCCAGCACTAGCCACTTCTGGAAAAATTATAGTACGTACAACTACCGGACAGGTAACTAGTAGAGATGTCTTTACACTGACGGGTGCTCCTGAAATCCATTCCTTTACTCCTTCTTTGGGGCCAGTGGGCACTGTTGTTACCATCAAAGGTTTAAACTTTACCGGAGCTACATTAGTTTATTTTGGCAGTGGTTCTACTTCCAGCTTTACCGTTGTCAGCGATACGGAGATAAAGGTTACGGTCCCAAGCCTAGCTTCAACAGGAACAGTACAGGTGCGTACGCCCAACGGACGAGCTCTTTCATCGTCTTATTTTACTGTAACTGGTGCACCTTCAATCACTTCTTTTTCACCAACATCTGGCCCAGTAGGTACTGAAATTACAATCCTGGGAGAGAAATTTACAGGAACCAATATTGTTTACGTGGGTAATGGTTCTACAACAGGCTTTACAGTAGTAAGTGACACGGAACTGAAAGTTACCGTTCCAGCACTAGCCACTTCTGGAAAAATTATAGTACGTACAACTACCGGACAGGTAACTAGTAGAGATGTCTTTACACTGACGGGTGCTCCTGAAATCCATTCCTTTACTCCTTCTTTGGGGCCAGTGGGCACTGTTGTTACTATCAAAGGTTTAAACTTTACCGGAGCTACATTAGTTTATTTTGGCAGTGGTTCTACTTCCAGCTTTACCGTTGTCAGCGATACGGAGATAAAGGTTACGGTCCCAAGCCTAGCTTCAACAGGAACAGTACAGGTGCGTACGCCCAACGGACGAGCTCTTTCATCGTCTTATTTTACTGTAACTGGTGCACCTTCAATCACTTCATTTACACCTGCCTTCGGTCCGGTAGGCACTGAAATGACCATAACAGGAGAGAATTTTACGGGCACAAACAGGATCTATATAGGCAGCGGTTCTACTACGAGTTTTACCCTAGTGAGTGATACACAATTAAAGGTAATTGTCCCTTCTACGGCTACCACAGGAACATTGATTGTACGAGCAACAACAGGACAGGTAACAAGCCGAGAAACTTATACATTATCTCCTCCCTACCTCACCACCCCACAAGAACTCACCTTCAACAGCAAGCCGATTGGTGGAAGTGAATCCAAAGAATACCAGGTGAGCGGCTTAGGATTGAAAAATGGTGAAGCGGTTACGTTAACTGTTAGTGAGTCTAGTCCATATACCATTTCGAAAACTGCTGATGCAGCTGGATTTGGTAAAACGCTTACGTTAAATGATGTTGCAAATAACAGACTGAATCCAGCTACGATCTTTGTGAAATACACAGCGGTTGAAGCTGGCGAAGGCTTTCCTGCAGTTATTACACACTCGCAAGGTTCGGTAACAAGAGCTATGGATGTAAGAGTTGTAGCTCCTTTACCAGTAGAACTCATTTCTTTCACCGCTAGTTTAAGAGGTAGTATAGTTAGCCTGGAATGGAGTACAGCTTCAGAGAAAAATAACTCTCATTTCGAGATTGAGATGTCTAGAGGCTCTTTAAGTAATTTTAGAAAGATCGATAACGTTAAGAGTAAAGTTGCCAATAGCTCTACTAAAACGCAGTACAGCTTCTCGAACAACTATAGCAGCAATGGCGAAACAGAATATTACCGCTTAAAACAGGTAGACTTCGACGGGGCATATGCTTATAGTAAGATTGTAGCAGTTAAGCCTGTGATGATTTCGAAGCCTATGGAAGTAGCGCCAAACCCTTTAGAGGCAGATTCTAAAGTTTACTTTACAGCAGAAAACGAGGGTAAGGCAACTATACGGGTTACTTCAATAACTGGAAAGCAGGTATACTTCGAGCAGGTAGATGTACATGCAGGTGAGAATGTGGTTTTGTTATCAAAGTATAACAATCTGATGGCTGGTGTTTACATAGTTACTGTTGACCATAGTGGCAAGCGGGAGTATGTAAGAATTGAAAAGAGGTAACGATAACTATAGCAGCAGAAAGGCCAGGCATTACGAAAGTGCCTGGCCTTTCTTTTTGAGAAGCAACTATAAAATAAGGCCTGATAACCCCGTGGTTTTTAAGATAGTACATATAAACTTAGTAAACATTGGTTTATTGCGGGGCATGCTTTAATTTTGAACAATAATAATTCTACTTAAAAAGATGCAGAAAGACACAGCTATATTCGACCTGATCGCTAAAGAGAAAGCTCGCCAAATGCATGGTATAGAACTTATTGCTTCTGAAAACTTTGTTTCGGAGCAGGTAATGCGTGCCATGGGTAGCGAAATGACTAACAAGTACGCTGAAGGCCTTCCGGGGAAGCGTTATTATGGCGGTTGCGAAATTGTAGACCAGTCGGAGCAGTTGGCTATAGATAGAGCGAAGGAGTTATTTGGTGCTGAATGGGTAAACGTGCAGCCACACTCAGGTGCTCAGGCTAACGCTGCTGTTATGTTGGCAGTGCTGCAGCCCGGTGATAAAATACTTGGATTTGACCTTTCACATGGTGGGCACTTGACACACGGTTCACCGGTTAACTTTTCGGGTAAACTATACCAGCCGTCTTTTTATGGTGTAGAGCAGGAAACAGGTCTTATAGACTTCGATAAAGTAGTTGAAACGGCACGTCGCGAAAAACCAAAACTTATTATTTGTGGTGCCTCCGCTTACAGCCGTGACTGGGATTATAAAAAACTGCGTGCAGCCGCTGATGAAGTAGGCGCACTCTTAATGGCTGATATCTCACACCCTTCAGGCCTTATCGCAAAAGGGTTATTGAACAACCCGTTTGAGCATTGCCATATTATTACTACAACTACCCACAAGACTTTACGCGGTCCAAGAGGCGGTATGATCATGATGGGGAAAGACTTTGAGAACCCATTTGGCTTGAAAACTCCGAAAGGCGAGACGCGCATGATGTCTTCAGTGCTGGATGGTGCAGTTTTTCCGGGAACACAGGGTGGGCCGTTAGAGCACGTAATTGCAGCTAAGGCTGTAGCGTATTTCGAAGCACTTTCAGATGATTACCTGGGCTACATAAAGCAGGTGCAGCAAAACGCACAGGCTATGGCCAGGGCGTTTGTTGATCGTGGCTACAACATCATCTCTGGGGGCACAGACAACCATATGATGCTGATCGACCTGCGTACAAAAGGGCTTACCGGTAAGCTGGCTGAAAATACATTGGTTAAAGCTGATATCACGATCAATAAGAACATGGTGCCGTTCGATGATAAATCACCGTTTGTAACATCAGGTATGCGTGTAGGCACTGCTGCCATTACAACACGTGGTCTGAAGGAGAACGATATGACGCGTATAGTTGAGCTTATTGATGATGTGCTGATGAACCACGATAATGAGTCGAAACTTACCTCTGTTCGCAACGAAGTAAATAACTGGATGCAGCAATACCCGCTGTTCGCTTACTAATTACAGGATTCTTTTAATGGATCAAAACTTTTTGGAGGAAGAACCGAAAGAGATGTCCTTTGTGGACCATCTTGAAGAGTTAAGATGGCATCTGATACGGGCTGTTGCTTCTATCCTTATATTTTCTATTATTGCTTTTCTAGCTAAAAGCTTCGTTTTTCACGATATCATACTGGCTCCTGCGCGTACAGATTTTCTGAGCTACAGGATAATGTGCGATTTGGGGAATGCCCTGGGGATGGAGGCTTTTTGTATTGATGAGCTAGGGTTTACGATACAAAGCCGGCAAATGAGTGGGCAGCTTTCTATGCACATGCTGGTGTCGGTGGTGATCGGTCTGGCCTGTGCTTTTCCGTATGCTTTCTGGGAGATCTGGCGTTTTGTAAGCCCTGGCTTATATGATCAGGAACGGAAGAGCTCGCGTGGCGCTGTGTTCTTTGTTTCCGTGCTGTTTATAATGGGCTTGCTGTTCGGGTACTATGTTGTATCTCCGATCTCCATCAACTTTCTGGCAGGTTATCAGGTCGATCCTTCTATTGTAAATGAGTTTGATCTGAACTCGTATATTTCTACGCTTACAACACTTTGCCTGTCATGTGCATTTATGTTTCAGTTGCCGGTTATAGTTTACTTCTTCACAAAAGCAGGACTGTTATCGCCGGAAATAATGAAACTATACCGCAGGCATGCTGTTATCGTAATATTAGTGGTAGGCGCCATTATAACACCACCGGATGTGATTAGCCAGTTGCTGATCTCGATTCCGCTGATGTTGCTTTACGAGGTAAGTATAATAGTTTCGCGCTCGATCCGGAATAGTGATTTAAAGAAACTGAACCAAAACAATACGATCTAATGGCTTATAAAATTGCAATTGGCGGTGACCATGCCGGTTACACCTATAAGAAGTTGCTGAAAAAGTATCTGGATGAGCTAGGGCACCAGGTGCAGGACTTCGGACCAGGTTCAGAAGAATCGGTAGACTACCCGGACCATGTGCATCCGCTGGCAAAAGCAGTTGTAAACAAGGAAGCAGACTTTGGCATTCTGATCTGCGGTAGCGGAAACGGGGTAGCCATGACAGCAAATAAGTATAAGGAGATAAGAGCTGCCCTTTGCTGGAAAACAGAGCTGGCCAAACTTGCCCGCGAACATAACGATGCCAACATACTTTGTATACCAGCCAGGTTTGTTTCTGAAGAAGAGGCAGAGGAAATGGTAAAAGTATTTTTAAGCACAGACTTTGAAGGTGGCCGCCACCAGAATAGAGTAAACAAAATTGCCGACTGCTAAGCAGCGGCAATTATTGTTTTAGCACATAGGTGTTATTCTTGCCTGTAGCACTATACTTCCCGAAAATAGCCGGAATCTTATAGGTTAACTCTTCCATCAGATTTGCTTCATCTATAATATAAGCAGGCATCTCATTTTTCAGGTTAAGATAAATGTTGTAGATGGCTTCATATTCGTCCAGGTTCCCAAAGTCGCGCTGGGCCAGTTGCCAGTTCAGGTAAGGGGTTGCCGGTTTGTTCTGAAGATAATAGCGGGTGTCGTTACCCAGTACCAGTATAGTTTCGTTTTGAGGCACATCCGGCAGATTGCCTTTAGAGATCAATTGTGGATCTGAAAGCTGCAGAACCTGACTAATTCCAAAAAGGTCGCGGTACCGGATAACGATGGTACTGGCAAGCACCAACACAAAAGCTAAATTCAGCATCCACTTCTTAATAGCTATAGTAAACAGATACTCACCAAAGTAAGCAATAGCAGGCAGCAGCAGTATAAAATTGTTGGCAGAAATCTCGTCGCGGGTTATAGTTAGGACCAGGCTAACTAATAACCAAATCCACATTACCTGCTGAAACTTTACCTGGAACACCAACCGCTGCGGTAACGAAAGGCTTGACATAACCGAGAAGAAAAGCACGATTAATGGTAAGGCAATGAGCTTAGCGAGGTCGGCAGGTGGCAGAATAAAAGCTACTTTAAACTGCCACGGGCGGAAAAGGTGCATTTCAGTAAACTCATCCAGGGTTCCGGTATAAAAGTAAAAAGTAAGCAGCATGGCATACGGAAACAAAAAGCCGCAAAGCATGAGCAATATGCTCCGGAACGTATTAGAGGCAAAAAGCAGCACGGCAAAAAAACCTATTACTAAGTATAAGCCAAGTGGCAAATAGCACAAAGCTGCTAAGCCAAGTATAAATCCGCCTACAAAAAGCCTGTTATTTTCAATTCCCTCCCGCGAGACAGTAATCAGATAAGGGAGTGACAGTATCACAAAGGTGTGCCCGATCAGTACCGGCGTCAGCATCCCAAACTCATAGGTAATACTGCCCAGTACTAAATATAAAAGTGCAGGAATGTAGGTTCTGGTTGCAAAGACCTGGTAGCGGTTCAGGATAAAGTTAAAGGTAAGCGCCTGCACTAAAAGCAGTATAAGCGCAACTATACGGTACGCCAACACAGAACGGCCGGCAATAAGATCGATAAGCCAGTAAACCAGCGCGCTTAATGGGGCAGTATTATCATAGATCTGCTGGTACATGGTATAGCCATCGGCCATGCGCTCTCCTATCAGCATGTATAAAAGCTCCTGCATAGTTACAGAAGTAAGCAACAGGTATAAAGGCAGCTGAATAGCCAGGAATAGTAATATCAGCGAAATAAGTCGGGAAAGCCGAACGCTTCTGAAGTAACTAACCAAGGAAAGAGAGAGTTAGAGAGTACTATAAACCAATGCACCTGAAATGAATAAGGCGCTTTTGGGGTAAAAATGCGAAATTAATATGATATTTGCATCTTCGTATGGAAAGTAAAAGACAACAGAAATTCTCACGCCTGATACAGAAAGAGCTGGCCGAAGTGTTTCAGAGAGAAACGACACACCTTTTTGGTGGCGCCTATATCTCTGTAAGCACGGTTCGTGTATCTCCGGACCTTGGGCTGGCACGTGTATACCTTAGCGTAATGCTGGCACCTAACAAGGAAGAGCTCCTGCAGGAACTGCGCGTGAACACCAAAACAATACGCCATCACTTGGCGCAACGTATTAAAAGCCAGGTTAGGGTGATTCCTGAATTGGTGTTTTACCTGGACGACAGCGCCGAATACGCTGCTCACATTGATAAGCTGTTCACCGGGATCGAGATTCCGCCGACTGATAAAGATTACGATACAGACGATTATATCGAAGACATCGATAACGATAAAAAATAGCCCTAGTTTCGCTTCACCCTTATGCATTACGACCCAATAAAGCGGGTGCTTGGAGATGTTTTCAACAAAACTCCGTTCCTGCGTCGTGTATTTTTTAACCTGTTAGATTTATTGCTGCTGCGGACCTGGCATGTGCACAAAGAGCTGCGCCAGTGGGCTTCTGATCGCCGAAACAAAGAGCAGAATATTCTGGATGCTGGTGCCGGCTTCGGACAGTATACCTACCATTTATCCAGCATGAGCCCAAAGTGGAACATATTGGCGGTAGATGTAAAGGAAGAGCAGGTGTCCGATAACAACAGGTTTATGCGCGAGCTTAGCCGCCACAACGTGCTGTTCAAAATAGCTGATTTAGTACACTTCCGCCAACCGGATAGCTACGACCTGATCCTTTCAGTGGATGTGATGGAGCATATCCTGGAAGATGTGGACGTGTTCAAAAACTTCTATAGTTCGCTTCGGCCGGGCGGCATGCTGGTAATCTCTACCCCTTCTGATCAGGGTGGTTCGGATGTGCACGGCGACGATGAAACTTCTTTTATAGAAGAGCACGTACGCGATGGCTACAACATCAACGAAATACAGGAAAAACTTCGCATAGCAGGTTTCAGCAAAATGGAAGCTCGTTACTCCTATGGCAAACCAGGGCAGATATCCTGGAGGTTATCAATGAAGTACCCAATGCTGATGCTGAACACGTCAAAACTATTCTTTATAGTGCTGCCGTTTTACTATCTTGTTACATTTCCGTTCAGCCTGGTACTAAACTGGCTCGATGTGAATAACAGGCATGCATCCGGTACCGGCCTGATCGTAAAAGCCTGGAAGTAGACTTAATTGTTAAATTGCTGATTTCTTAATTGTTGATCTGGAATACATGAATAACAATTAAACAGTGCAGCCATTTAACCATAATAAACTAAATGAACGTCCCTTTTCTCATAGCAAAGCGCTACTTCTTCTCTAAAAAGAAGCGGAACATCATCAGCATTATCTCGAATATTGCGATGATCGGCGTAGCTGTGGGTTCTATGGCGCTGATTATAGTGCTATCAGTTTTTAACGGGCTCGAAGACCTTATCCGGAAGATCTATTCCAGCTTTGACCCGGACCTGAAGATAACTATAGTTGAAGGCAAAGCTTTTGAAACGGATACCGAGTTTATGAACCGCATTCGCCGGATGCCGGGTGTGGCCGTAGTGTCGGAAGTGATAGAAGATAATGCCTTGCTCCGCTATAACGACCGCCAGATGGTGGTAAAAGTGAAAGGCGTAAGCGAGAATTTTTTCCAGCAGAACGAAATCGACACGTCGGTGGTGGAAGGGCATCATCACCTGATACAGGACGGTAAATATTATGCGCTGGTGGGGCGCGGCGTACAGTATCAGCTATCCATTAAGCCGGGTAACCAGTTTGTGCCCATGCAGTTTTTGTATCCCCGTAACACCAAATTCAATCCCATGAACCCCGAAGGCGCTTTTAACAGCATGCCTATATTGCCGGGCGGGGTTTTTGCCATAGAGCGCCAGTACGACGATGCTTATGTATTTGTACCACTAAACTATGCAGCCGAGTTACTGGAATATGGCCGTAAACGAACTGCCTTAGAAATTAAAGTAGAAGAAGGCTATCGCATAGAACAGGTAAAGCAATCGCTAAAAGAATTGCTTGGGGATAAGTTCAGGATACAGAACAGCGATGAACAACACACCAGTTTACTACGGGCGGTTAAGGTAGAAAAGCTTTTTGTGTTCGTCACCTTTGCGTTTATCCTTTTTATAGCGTCGCTTAATATTTTCTTCTCCCTCTCCATGCTGGTGATAGATAAGAAGAAAGACATTGCCATACTTGCCTCTATGGGCGCAACAGCTACAACTATCCGGAACATTTTCCTTTTTGAAGGTGCGCTGGTAGCCTTTATTGGGGCAGCCTATGGTCTCTCCATGGGGATGCTGATCTGTAACCTGCAGCAAACATTTGGTGTAATCTCGATGGGGATGGCTACATCCTTAGTGGAAGCGTACCCTATTAAAATGGAGATACAGGACTTTGTATTAACCGGTGCAGCTATAGTTATCATCACGCTGTTGGTTTCTATCAGGCCGGCCCGCAAAGCTGCTGCTATGTCTGTTATTGAGAATATCTAAAATTCCTTTTCCTTATTTCTTCATACGTTTTTCTATTCGTCGGGAGTTTTATAAACATTAACCTTATGCCACAGGTTATTGACTGAAAAGTTGCTTTCAGGGGCCTAATAAGTCTGATTTTGATAGGTTCTGACCTGTTAAATGGGTAAATTCGTGGTCCGAAATAGAATCTGTAATGAAAGTTTTTACCACGCAGCCTTTTCAGGTAGTTTATTCCCTCTTCGAGCATGAGTATCTCGGATACCTGTTTGAGTCTTTTGTGGTCCAGATAAATTCCCGCGGACAGCTTACCCTGCAGCACCAGAATATCTCGGCTAAAAATTCATCTGAGTTTTCCGCTGGGTTAGATGCAAATGATTTTAAGCTGGTACAGCTAATGGACCAGATACAGCAGGATGCTGTGCTTAAAAGGTTCTCGCCAAAAAAAATGTCGCCGGTTGATTTTTTCCTGAAAGTATATGACCCCGAAAAAGGTGACAAAGCGCTGCAGGAAACTATAACCCACTACATGCAAGTGCGCATGGGCAAAATAATGGAGCTGCTGCGCGGCAAGCAAACCTATATTATGGGCAAGGACGGTGAACCAACCTGGCGTAAAATATCTATCGCGCCTGAAAAAGCGTCGGTATTGTTCCATTTCCACCGCCAGGATGATGGCAGTACGCATTACTTCCCAACTATAAAATATGCCGGCCAGAAGCTGGAGTTCATGTTTAAGAACGCATCGCTGGTTTGTTATGAGCCTGCCTGGCTAATGCTGAATGGCGTGATCTATAGTTTTGAAAAGCCGATAGATGGTAAGAAACTACAGCCTTTCTTGAACAAGCGCTTTATAGCTATTCCGCAAAGTATTGAGGAGAATTACTTCAGCAAATTTGTAGCGCCGCTCCTGGAATCCTTTGATGTATATGCCTCTGCCTTCGAGATTAAAAAAGACAAGTATACACCTGAGCCGCTACTGGTATTCTCAACTATAAAAGCGGCAAATGTACCCGGCATATTTGCCAGAACACAACCCGATTCTAAAATAGACCGTGAGCCGGATAAAATCCTGTTTGAGCTGGCCTACAAATACGGCAACCAAGAAGTGCAGGCTACCGAAAACAAAAAGGTAAGCGTAAGCCTGGAAAAAACTGCTGACAACTTTATTTTCCATAGGCTGGTGCGCGATGGTGTACGTGAAAAGGAGTTTTGCAAAGAACTGAACAATCGTGGCCTTGAAATAAAGAACGGTAAAGCCGTGCTGGAAAAAGGCGCTGCTTTTGCATGGCTAGGTACGCATATTTCGGAACTGGAAGAGCAGGGCTATACTATAAAGCAGTCTGATAAAACCGGTAAGAATTACTTTATAGGCGATGTGGCTGTAGAAGTAGGCATTACCGAGAAAAATGACTGGTTCGATATTTACGGTATAGTTCGTTTCGGAGAGTTCGAGATTCCGTTTATCAAACTAAAAAGCCACATCCTTACCAAGAATAATGAGTTTGTATTACCAAACGGGCAAATAGCTATTATTCCGGATGAGTGGTTTACGCAATACATAGAGCTGTTTGCTTTCTCGGAAGGTGACGAGCAGTTGACGCTTCGCAAGCACCACATGGCTCTTGTAAACGACCTGTATAATGGTAACCTGGCTACGGTAACAATGAGCCGCAAACTGGAAAAGCTTCGCGAGTTTGAAACGATAGAAGATCATCCGATGCCGGTTGGGTTTAGAGGTGAGCTGAGACCGTATCAGAAAGCTGGTTATAACTGGCTGCAGTTTGTACAGAACTATAAGTTTGGCGGTTGCCTTGCCGATGACATGGGCCTTGGTAAAACCGTGCAAACGCTGGCGATGCTGCAGCACCGCAAAGAACAGGGAGCAGAGTCAGCTACGTTGCTGGTAATGCCGACTTCGCTTATCTATAACTGGCTGCACGAAGCTCAGAAATTTACACCTGAACTACGCATACTGAGCTATACCGGCACGTATCGTAACAAAGATGTGGCGCATTTCCAGGACTATGATGTGGTACTGACATCGTATGGTATAGTTCGCCTTGATGCTGCGCTGCTGAAACAATATTATTTCGATTACATTATCCTGGATGAGTCGCAGGCCATAAAAAACCCGGATTCGACTACGTCTAAAGCTGTAAGATCGCTTAAATCGAAGCACAGGCTTATACTTACCGGTACGCCTGTCGAGAACAGCACCATGGACTTATGGTCGCAGATGTCGTTTATTAACCCGGGTCTGTTAGGTAACCAGCATTTCTTCCGGAACGAGTTTTTAAAGCCGATCGAGAAAGAGAAAGACGAGCAGAAGACACGCAAACTGCACGCACTTATAAAGCCTTTCATCCTTCGCAGGCACAAATCGCAGGTGGCCAAAGAGCTTCCCGAAAAGATAGAGCACACCACTTACTGTAAAATGACAGAAGAGCAGGGGCACGCCTACGAAGAGACCAAATCGTTTTACCGCAACAAGATACTAACCAACCTGGAAGAGAACGGTCCGGGCAATACCCAGTTCATGCTGTTGCAGGGCCTGATGAAGCTGCGGCAGATTGCCAACCACCCCTTAATGGCCGACCCGAACTACGAAGGGGAATCCGGGAAGATAAAGGAAGTGCTGCGTATGACACGTAACGTGGTTGGCAAAGGGCATAAAGTTTTGATCTTTAGTCAGTTTGTGAAGCACCTCGAGATTGTGCGGACTGCGCTGGATGAACGCGGGATAACATATGCTTACCTGGATGGGAATACCAAAAACAGGCACCAGCAGGTAGAGCTTTTCCAGACCGATGAAACGATACAGGTATTTCTTATCTCGCTGAAGGCTGGTGGTGTGGGCCTTAACCTGACTGCCGCCGATTATGTGTTTATACTTGACCCGTGGTGGAATCCGGCCGTGGAAGCGCAGGCCGTAGACAGAGCGCATCGCATCGGGCAGCAGAACACAGTGTTTACCTACAAATTCATCACAAAAGATTCGGTAGAAGAAAAGATACTGGCCCTGCAAAACCGAAAGCTGCAACTGGTAAACGAACTTATCAGCATCGATGAGAATGTGATTAAAAACCTGACAAAAGAGGATATAGCTAGTCTGTTAAGTTAATTTTTGAATGGCTTAATGGTTAAATCGTTGATTTGTTAATCAATTAAATGCCGTTGCAACTATAAAGCAGCGGCATTTTTGTTTTCGTGAACTATAACTTTTGTAGTTGCAGGTAGTTAATCATCAAATACCATCCCTTGTCATCCCGAAGAAAGGGGAGATCTGTTTAGAATTCCGGATAGATTTCTTGCTGCACTCGGAATGACAACTCATGGATTTCTTACAACCATCAGCAATTAACAACTAACCATCAAACCGTGCAGCTACATCTCAGAACCAATGTCAGGCAGAACTATAGGCAGGTGTTTGAGGCATTTGATGAGCAGCTGTTCCGGAAACTCGCCCCGCCCTACCCTACATTAAAGCTGTTGCGGTTTGATGGATCTGAGCCCGGCGATGTGGTGGAAGTTGAACTGCAGACAGGTGTAAAGTCTTTCCGGTGGACGAGCCTGATAACCGAACGAACTATAACTGATAGCGAAGCTTACTTTGTAGACGAAGGCCAGGTGCTTCCTCCCCCACTTAAACTATGGCACCACAAGCACCTGGTAACAGCACTTGGCGCTGGCGCAACTATACACGACATTATAAACTATAGTACCGGCAACAAACTGCTCGACCTGCTGCTTTATCCGCTTATGGTAGCCCAGTTCAGTATGCGGAAGCCTGTTTACAGGAAAATATTTGGTAGACTATAGGTTCTCAAAACCTTTCAGGTATGCTACCAGTTAGTGCACAGAAACTCAGAATTCAGTAACTTATAGCATGGCAAAAGCGGCAATTATAGGTGCGGGCATCGGCGGTATTGCGGCAAGCATACGGCTGGCTGTAAAAGGCTATGAAGTTACTGTGTTTGAAGCCAACGAAAGCTTTGGCGGCAAGATGCACGAGTTCTGGCTGAGCAACTATAGGTTCGATGCCGGGCCGTCGCTTTTTACGTTGCCGCATTTGGTGGATGAGCTTTTTACACTTGCCAACAGAAACCCAACTGATTACTTTACTTATACCCGCTTAGACCCGATCACGCATTATTTCTGGCCTGATGGCAGCCAGCTTAAAGCATTTGCTGATCCTGAAAAGTTTTCCCTTGAAGCAGAAAAGCAATTGGGCGTGCCAAAACAAACAGTGCTGAAAGCGCTCAGCAAAAGTGCCCGGCTCTACAAAGGCACTGCCGATACATTTCTGCACAAATCGCTACATAAGCTGAATACTTACCTGAGTACTGATATACTGAAATCGTTGCAATGTTTGCCGGACCTGGGCTTGACGACTACCATGCACGATGCCAACAAAGAGCTTTTTTCGGATGACAGGTTTGTGCAGCTGCTGGACCGGTTTGCTACTTACAATGGATCTGACCCGTATCAGGCACCTGCCACGTTGAACATTATTCCGCATTTAGAGCATGGAATTGGTGCATTTTACCCCAAAGGCGGTATCTATAGTATAGCAGCCAGTTTGGTGAAGCTCGCTGAAGAATTAGGTGTGAAGTTCCGGTATAATGAGAAAGCAGAGCAGATTATAGTGGAAGGGAGTAAGGTAGCAGGCGTACAAACTACAAAAGCGTACTATAGCGCTGATGTGGTGGTGAGTAACATGGACGTAATGCCAACCTACCGCCGGCTTTTACCCAATCAGCCTGCCCCTGAAACTACCTTGCAGCAACCACGCTCCAGCTCCGCACTGATCTTTTACTGGGGAGTAAAAAAGGAGTTTCCGGAGCTGCACCTGCATAACATTTTCTTTAGCGGCAACTATAAAACCGAGTTCGAGCATATCTTTAAACACAAGACTATAAGTACGGACCCAACGGTGTACGTAAACATCACCTCTAAACTGGAAAAGCAGGACGCGCCGGCTGGCAGCGAGAACTGGTTTGTAATGGTAAACGTGCCGCACAACCAGGGACAGAACTGGCAGGAACTAACCTCCGTTACACGTGAAACAGTAATCAGTAAACTCAGCAAAATGCTGAAAACAAACCTGGAACAACTTATAGAACACGAACAGGTGCTGGACCCGCTGACGATAGAAAGTCGTACGTCGTCATTTGCCGGCGCGCTTTACGGGAGCAGTTCCAATAACAGGCTGGCCGCCTTCTTAAGGCATCCGAATTTTAGTGGTAAGCTTAAAGGACTTTACTTTTGTGGAGGCAGCGTACACCCGGGCGGTGGTATTCCGTTATGCCTGCTTTCGGCTAAAATAGTGGCTGACCTGGCCCCCGAACCAACTAAATGATCATGATCAAAACGATAGATAACGCTACAGCTATAACAACAAAAACAACCCGAACTATAGGCTTTTGGGTTTGCCTTGTAGTGTTGGTTATTTTCCACGGAGTAGGTTTCTGGGGTTTGATGTTCAGTGGCCGGCCCATGCATTTCCAGGAACTTACACCGCTAAACCTCCTGCTTACCAACATCCTGCTTTTTAGCCTGCACCGTAACTGGAACACACCCTTCATTCTTTTTGCAGTAATCATAACTATAGCAGGCTTTATGGCCGAAGTAGTTGGCGTGCATACAGGCTTGCTTTTCGGGCAATACAGCTATGGCGCAACGCTGGGCACTAAACTATGGGATGTGCCGCTCCTGATCGGGCTTAACTGGCTGATGCTGGTGTACAGTACCGGAACTATAGTTAGCAAGCTAAAAGTAAACCTGTTTGTTAAAGCGCTGACTGGTGCTGCGTTAATGCTACTACTCGATTTTTTTATGGAGCCGGTAGCCATGCAGTTCGATTTCTGGGACTGGAAAGGCAATACCATACCGCTATCTAATTATGCAGGTTGGCTGGGGCTTGCGTTTCTGATGCACCTATATTTTCAGGTAGCAGCTATATACAGGCAAAACCCGCTGGCACCCTTTGTGTACCTGGTTCAGTTGCTGTTTTTTATAGGATTATATGCTATGCTTTAAACTTTAAAGTCTTCGGCAGAGTTGTGTGCTTGTACATGCTATAAAGTCTGGTAAATTTGCAGTGCATTACACTGACCTTTTAGAAGTGTTTGTGCGTAAGATAAGGTTCGAAACGCGATTAGGTTGCTGCTTTAAATTTAAAAATGACTTTTTTAGAAACTATTCTGGGGGAAATTCTGCAACTCTTTAAACGGGAAGGCATAGAGGCGAATTCTGAAGCAGATATAATCCGGAAATTAGATATCAGGCAATCTACTTACCACGAGCTTTTCCATAACAAGCAGGATATGGTATTGCAGGTAACCCGGTTTGATATTGAGCAGCAAAACAACAAGCAGCAGGAATTACTGAAAACGGCAAGAAATCCGGTGGAAGAAATCATGCTCCTGCTGGTGGACGGTATCAAAACAATAAAGGATATAAACCCCGTTTTTATAACTGATCTGCAATCTTATCCTGAAGCCTGGCAGTTAAGTCTGGAAAACCTGGCCAACAATAACCAACAGGTAAATGCTGAGATACTGAACAGAGGAGTTCTGGCGGGGTATTTCCGGAGAGACATTAACCTGCAACTGGTGACCAAGATCATTTTGGAGCAATTCTTTATGATGATTAACCCAGCTGTTTTCCCGCCTGACAAGTATGACCTGGCCGAAGTTTTCAGAAGTATTTACCTATACTACGTGCGGGGAATTTGTACCGACCACGGAGGCAAAATGGCAGAAGAGTTCTTCGCTAAAAATAACTTATAACTATAAAGGCCCGGACTTACTGCCCGGGCCTTTATAGTTATAGCGTAAACTGCTTTTAGCTGATAGAAACGCGCACCTTTTTAGTATACTCGCGCAGCGATGTTTTAAAGTCGTCGCCGGTTTCCTGCATGTGGTTCAGTATCCAGATGGCAGCTAAAATATGTGTCAACTGCTCGCCTTCATCATCCCCGTCTACTTCAATGGCTAAAGGTTGTTCTTCAATAATAGCCTCCTCAGCGGCCATCAAAGCCTGTACCTCCTGTGTTTCTACTAATTTTTTTATCGCGGGTATTTTCATAATTAAGCGTCTAGTTTATGTATAAGTGTAAGCACAGCTTCTTCTTTGCTGGCTGCTACTGTATCAACTAATTTACCATCTTTAAAAACGGCAAAGAAAGGCAGGTTGGTAACGCCGGCCATTTTGCGTGCTTCCGGGCTGGTTTCGGCGTTCACATCCACAAAGGCAATGCCATCAAACTGCTCGTCATCAGACAGGCGCTTAAACTTAGGCGAGAATAAACGGCAGTTGCCACACCAGTCAGCATAATATTTTACTAACACTTTTTTATTTGAGCTTACAATGCTCGCAAAATCACTATCTGTTGCTTTTATTACAGCCATGATGTATTGTTTATTTTAATGCGTAATTTATTTATGGTCTACTTATAAACTCCTTCCAAAAGTAAATGTTTAAACTGAAAACAGGGTAATAGATATGATAGATTTAATATATGACCTTATAGTTTAAACCTATGATGTTTGTTTGTGAACTACGGTATAGGAATCTGAAACTATAGTTAACAGTTTAAAGTTATAGCTTAGAACATATTATGGTGTCGGAATTACAGGATGTGGTAAAATGGATATAAAAATCTAGACGCCAATTTTGTATCTTTGCAGCCTATAAATAGAAAACCCCAATGTTAGATAAATTAGAAGCCATAAACCAGCGATTTGAAGAAGTAAGCCATTTGCTTATTCAGCCGGATGTGGTCAGCGACATGAAGAAGTATAAGGCGCTGAACAAAGAGTATAAAGACCTAGATAAGATTGTAGTTGAATATAAGAAGTACCTGAACATCCTGAGCAACATCGACAATGCCAAGCAGGTGATTGCTACTGAGAAGGATGAAGATTTCAGGGAAATGGCTAAAGAAGAGCTGGATGAGCTGCTGCCACAGCGCGACGCCATGGAAGATGCTCTGAAAGAGCTCCTGATACCAAAAGACCCGAACGACAGCAAGGACATTATTATGGAGATACGTGCGGGTGCTGGTGGCGATGAGGCTTCTATTTTTGCCGGCGACCTTTACCGTATGTATACCCGCTTTGCCGAGAAAATGGGCTGGCGCACTGAACTGATCGATGCGACAGAAGGAACATCGGGCGGTTACAAAGAAATTATAGTTGGCATGTCGGGCGAGGACGTGTATGGTAAGCTGAAGTTTGAGTCGGGTGTGCACCGTGTGCAGCGTGTGCCGGCTACCGAAACGCAGGGCCGTATTCATACGTCGGTTGCTTCGGTGGTTGTGTTGCCGGAGGTAGAAGAGTTTGACATTGAGCTTGATATGAACGATATCCGAAAGGACCTTTTCTGTTCTTCAGGCCCGGGTGGTCAGTCGGTAAACACGACATACTCTGCTGTTCGCTTAACGCACTTACCAACAGGCCTTGTAGCCCAGTGCCAGGACCAGAAATCGCAGCTGAAGAACTTTGATAAAGCATTGGCGGTACTTCGCTCACGTATTTACGAGCAGGAGCTTGCCAAGAAAAACGAAGAAGAAGGTGCGCAGCGTAAGTCTATGGTTGGCGGCGGCGACCGTTCCGATAAGATCCGTACCTATAACTATCCGCAGGGCCGTGTTACCGATCACCGTATCGGGTATACTGTGTACAACCTGCCTTCTGTAATGGATGGTGGTATCGATAGTTTTGTAGAAGAGCTTCGTATTGCAGAGAACGCCGAAAGACTGAAAGAAGGCGCAACAGCAGAATAATATTTGTAACAGCTAAGAGTTACTAAAAGGATGCAGGAGGGCAAAATAGCCGCAACTGCATCCTTTTTCTTTTTAATTGTTAAAATGTTTGATGGCTAAATGGTTAAATTGCTGAACGGTTGTCAACTATTATGATCTTTAACAATCCAACAATTAAAACTTGAGATACCTGCTCGCCATATTGCCCCTGCTGTTTTTGCTTTCGATGTTTAGTTGCGAGCCGAAGGATGAGGAATTGACGACAGACCGGGACGCTGTGCTAACTTTTTCGCAGGATACGGTGTTGTTTGACACTGTTTTTGTGACGCAGGGCAGTGTAACCAAGCGGCTCAAGGTCTATAATCCCGACAAAAAAGCAGTTCGCATCAGTAACATTACACTGGCGGGTGCGGCGGCATCTCCTTACAACCTCATCATTAACGGCCAGGAAACTATAGTTCGCAACAACCTCGAGCTCCGCGGCAAGGATAGCCTGTATATACTTGTTAAAGTAAACATAAACCCAAACGATGCGAACCTTCCATTTCTGGTAGCCGACTCTATCCTTTTCGATACAAACGGGCAGCGCCAAACTATAAAATTAGTGGCTTATGGGCAAAATGCGGTCTTCCACAGAAAAGAAACCATAGGCACCACTACCTGGACCAGCGACCTGCCACATGTGCTCTTAGATACTGTGCTACTGAAAGAAGGCGCAACGCTAACTATAGATAAAGGCGCTCGCATAGTTGCGGGTAGTAAAGGAGTGTTGCTGGTGAATGGTACCTTAAATGTAAATGGTACCCCACAGGAGCGTGTAACGTTTAGCGGTTACCGCCGCGAGCCGGAATATGTACGGGCACCCGGCCAGTGGGAAGGCATCCGGATACTGACCAAAAGCAGCAATAACAGTATTAAGTATGCCGATATAAGGAACACAATTTACGGGCTGCGCATTGGTAACCCCGGCAAGGCAGGCACGCTGGTAGAAGGCTGTATTATCTCCAATGCTTTCTCGGACGGGATTATCGCGTTTACGTCGGATGTGCAGGTGGTAAATTCGCTGATCTATAATTGCGGGCAGTTCGGGTTTGGTGGTTTGGGAGGCGGTACCTACGAGGTGCTCTACTCCACTATAGTAAACTATAATAACTCGCTGGCGCGCGCAAACCCGGCTTTTGTAATAACCGACTACATTCCGGACACCGAGATAAAAGACAAGCCAACAAGCCTGCGGCTGGTAAATTCTATCGTTTACTCTGATGGCTATAGTTCGGTAGATGAGCTTTTAATAGATGCAAAAGCTACTACAACTATGGAAATTGCTCACACCCTGCTGCGCACTGCTAAATATGCTGATGCCCTGAAAGGGGATGGGAACATCCTCAACAAAGAGCCAAAGTTTAAAGATGCCGGCAAGTATAGTTTCAGGTTAGATACGCTATCGCCGGCCAGCAACGCAGCAATCGTTTTGCCAACTATAACCAAAGACATCACCGGAACCGCACGCAGCCTCACCGCCCCCGACATAGGCGCCTACGAACGAACGATAGACTGATCTATAGTTTAGGAGTTAATGAGTTAGAGAGTTGGTGAGTTAGAAAAGTACTGGGAATGTTGCTCCAGTTTGATTTTAATTGGTGTGCAATGAGAATAATGAGAAGATAAGGTATAAGAACTATGTCCAAAAGTTATCATGTTACCCGAAAAGATTTGAGTGGACTTTCTAAGAAAGAACTTGACGAGATAGCAGATGATGAAAATTCTTTACTAAATAAGTACGCCGAAAAAAGCCGTGTAAAAAAAGAAGTCAAGGTGAGTAGAAAAGATGAAAAGAAGAACAACGATCGTCCATAACATTGAGATTCTTTAACTCCCAAACTCTCTAACTCTTAAACTATAAAAATGATCTGGTACCAGAAAGAGATAAGATTGCCGGCAGTGCAGCGAGGGTTTCATTTGATAACAGACCTGATCGAGTCGCAGCTTCCGGAACTGGAGGATATTAAAGTGGGTATAGCGCACATCTTTATAAAGCATACCTCGGCGAGCTTAACTATAAACGAAGATGCAGACCCAACCGTGCGGCAGGATTTTGAAAGCCACTTTAACCAGATGGTGCCCGAGAATGCAAGCTATTACCGCCACACCTCCGAAGGCCCCGATGACATGCCCGCTCATTTAAAAGCTGCTATACTGGGCAGCTCCGTAACTATACCAATTACAAACGGGAAATTTAACCTGGGAACCTGGCAGGGCATTTACCTGTGCGAGCACCGCAACCATGCCTCTAAACGTTGGATTGTTGTTACCCTGAACGGAAGTAATTAAGGGGCTACTTTATTATAGTTACCTTTTTGGTAATTACACCTTCTGAGCTACTGATACGCAGGAAATATAAGCCACTTGGCAGACCTGTAGTTCTAAATTCTGCTTTGCGGGTAGTTACTTTCCGGCTCAGCATAACCTGGCCCAGCCTGCTCAGGAGTTCTACCTGGCGCAGCGTTACGTGTGCGGGCTGCTCAATAATTAGATAATCTGATGCCGGTACCGGGTAAACAGTCAGGTCGTTTGGTGTAACTTCTATTAACTGTTCCTTGGTTTGAGTGCTGCTCATCTGGCTGTTGGCTATAGTTAAGCGTACCTTATAAGTGCCGGGCGTTTTGTAGGTAACTGTCGGGTTACGTTCTGTTGAGGTTGCCGGTGTGCCGCCTTCAAATTCCCAGCGCCACGAGCTTGGCTTAACACCTATTGATTTATCTTTGAACTGTACCTGCTCGCCGGCCTGTATCAGCGTATCTGTTTCGGCCTCGAATCTGGCACGCAGACCGCCGTTACAAGCTACAGAAGTTAACAAACTGCTCCTCGACGAATTAAGCACTGCCTGCATATAAGCAATCTGACCATTGGTAAACAGGTTCATGCAGGCATCGTCGCTGTAATCCATATAGTTTTGCCACATGTCGCCGTAAGGGCCGTTTTCGCAGGAAACTATAGTTCCGGACGGGCAGTCGTAGTTAGGTTTATATTGATTTGGTGTATCGTCAATAAAATCAGAATCGGAGCATGATTCGTTGCCTGTTCCCCAGATATGTTGCAGTCCGAGCCAATGGCCTATCTCATGGGTGGCAGTCCGGCCTTTATTAAATTGTGTCCGGAACGGATTGTAAGGCGGCTCTCCTACCGTTTTGTAAAACAGCACTACACCATCATATTGCGACGAAGAACCCATGCCCGGAAAAGTTGCCCACCCTAAAATGTCATCAGAAATATTGCCTACCCAGATGTTTAAGTATTGGCTTCGGTCCCAGGCTGGTGCGCCGCCCCTGTCCTGCCGTTTAATGTTGTTATTGTTTGCACTGAATGATGCGCTGCTGGTCTGAGTACGGGTAATGCCATTTGTTACGCTCCCGTCCGGAGCCGTGGATGCCAGGCAAAACTCAATACCGGCATCGCCAGCCAAAGCGGCAAAATGTGTTGGGGTATTTATCTTATCTGCATTTGTTCTCCGGAAATCAGCATTCAGTACAGCCAGTTGCGAGTAGATCTGCTCGTCTGAGATATTTTGCTCCGGGGTGTTATAAACCACATGAAACACAACCGGAATGGAAATGGCCCCTGCGGCTTTGCGCATTTCCTGGCCCTGGAGTTTCTGGCTGAGGTACTGCTGTGCGGCTTCTTTGGCTTGCTGTTGCTGTAATTGTATGCCGGGTTGTAGTTGCTCGATTGTCTGCTGGTATAGTTCTGTTGCGCACGTACGCCCTTTTTGCTGGCCAATGCTAGGCATTGCTACAAAAAGCAGCACAAACCATATAAGAGCAAAAAATCGCATAAAGCTGAGGAATAGAAGTAGTAAGTACGCGGAAATATCTGTCAGGATAAGCGTAAAGATATTAAATTATTTGTGTACCTGGCTAACTATAAACAGCTTGCGCAACTATAGGTTGGCCTGAACACTATAGTGTAATGAGTCCCCGAAGATCAGTTTCTGAACACCCTGTACTTTGTAGCTTTCGAGGTGGCCGCTCTGTGGGCTTGCCTCTAAAATAGCCTTACGCCTGGAATAAAAAAGCAGGTTCTGGTCCAGTAAGGTGGCCTCGAGGTATTGTACTTTCTTTGCCGGGCTCAGTTGCAGGTACAGGTATTCAACAGGAGCTTCAGCGTCTTTCATTTTTATGTAGGTTACGGCTGTGCCGCCATCAGGCAGCTCTTGTTCTTCGCGGGTATAATATTCGCGCAGGGTTGGCTTGCTGATATCAGCTTCTTCGAAAACGGTGAGTTCTTCATCCCAGTTCAGGCTGTCTGCCTGTATGGTTTCGGCGGGCTCGTTCTCCGTTTTAACAGACTTAAGTACAGCAGGCTGCTCTTGCTGCAGGCGTTGTTTCTCCTGCTGTACATAAGCTGTCAGGTTATAGTAGTCGTCGTTGGCAGAAGTACTGCGCGGCACAGGTTGCTCGCAGGCTGCCAGCGCCAGTAACATACTACCCACCAGGACTAAACTATAGTTTCTCACAGTTATTAATGTTTTATCAAGGACTGTCCGGTCATCTCGGCTGGTTGTGCTATGCCCATCAGTTCCAGTATAGTTGGGGCAACGTCGCCTAGTTTACCGTTGTTCAGCTCACCCTTAAACGTATCGCTTACCAAAATGAACGGTACCAAATTCGTAGTGTGGGCAGTGTTTGGCGTTCCGTCTTCGTTTATCATACAGTCGGCGTTGCCGTGGTCAGCTATAACTATAGTATCATACCCGTTTTCGAGGGCTGTAGTTACTACGGCGGCAGCACATTCATCCACTACTTCGCAGGCTTTTACGGCAGCTTCAAACACACCGGTGTGGCCTACCATGTCCGGGTTGGCAAAGTTAAGGCACACAAAATCGGCGCTCTTTTGTTGCAGCTCCGGCACCAGCACATCGCGCAGGTCGTAAGCACTCATTTCCGGTTTCAGGTCGTAAGTGGCTACTTTAGGCGATGGGCACAATAAGCGGCGCTCGCCTTTGAATGCGGTTTCGCGGCCACCCGAAAAGAAGAACGTAACGTGCGGGTATTTCTCGGTCTCGGCAATTCGTATCTGCGTTTTACCGGCTTTCTCCAGCACTTCGCCCAGCGTGTTGTTCAGGTTATCTTTATCAAAAACAGATGCTACATTCTCAAACGTATCATCGTAGTTGGTCATGGTAACGTAGTGCAGGTTCAGTTTGTGCATGTTCTGCTCCGGGAAGTCGCGCTGCGTTAAGGCTTGTGTAATTTCGCGGCCACGGTCTGTTCTGAAGTTAAAACAGATCACCACATCGCCATCTTTTATAGTTGCTACCGGCTCTCCGTTGCTGTCTACGCGAACTATAGGCTTAATGAATTCATCGGTAATGCCATTGTTATAAGACTCTAGAATAGATCCGATAACGTTTGTAGAGTAGATTCCCTGTCCGTTTACCATCAGGTCGTAAGCCAGTTTTACACGCTCCCAGCGGTTGTCGCGGTCCATGGCGTAATAGCGGCCAATTACCGAAGCAATGGTTCCGGTAGTGCGGTCTATGTGTTCGCTCAGCTCGTTCATATACTTCACGCCGCCTTTCGGGTCGGTGTCGCGGCCATCGGTAAAAGCGTGGATAAACACATCTTTTAAGCCTTCGTCAAAAGCAGCGGTGCAGAGTGCTTTCAGATGCTCGATGTGCGAGTGCACACCACCATCCGAAACCAGTCCTATCAGATGAACAGGCTTCTTGTTTTCCTTGGCGTAGTTAAAAGCTTCTGCTAAAACAGGTCTGGTTCGCAGTTTATGGTCGGCTATCGTTTTGTTGATGAGCACAAGATCCTGGTACACCACGCGGCCGGCACCCAGGTTCATGTGGCCTACTTCCGAGTTGCCCATCTGTCCGTTTGGTAAGCCCACAGCCTCGCCGGATGCCTGTAAATGTGCATGCGGATATTTTGCCAGTATAGAGTCGTAGAAAGGTGTATTGGCTTTATTTATTGCCGAAACCGCTGGGTTGGTGGCAATTCCCCACCCGTCCAGGATCACTAAAAGTACCTGCTTGTTCATGCTGCAAATATAGGTATAATCTTGCAATGGCTGCTTAGTTTACATGTACGTTATAAGCCCGGTATTTTGTATGGCCGCGCCAACTATAGTTTTAGCCTAAATACAACAGAACCCGAAATTTTTACATTTCACTGAAATACCACTATCTTTAATGCCCAAAATTTTGTACATTAGTTGGCATAGTTTTAGCTATTAGCTGTAAAGGGTTACAAACAATATTTATGAAAAATCTAAAACAGTTTGCTGTAGTATTCTTTTTGCTGGTAGGGGTTGTGTGTATGTCTGGTGGGCAGGCTATGGCGCAGGGCGGTGTTATGGATGGCGTAAAGTCTGCGATGAAAGCCGGATCTTCCAAAGATCTGTCGCGCAACTTTAGCAGTGTGGTGGAGCTTACCCTGAACGGGAAAGAAGCTACCAGTTACAGCAACACGCAGGCTGAGTTTGTGATGAAAAACTTTTTCAGCAAAAATGCTCCTGTAGATTTTACTTACAGCCACCAGGGCTCGTCTGATAAAGGCCAGCAATATGCCATTGGTACCTATACTTCTAAAGCCGGAAGCTATACCGTGCTGGTTCGTATGAAGGATTCCAAGATACAATCAATGAATTTTATAAAAGATTAATTATAAAGCTGATATTTTTAGCAAGGCTCGGGGTTTATCCCGAGCCTTTTTTTATTTTTGCACTGTGAGACCTACCTACCTGACCGAAAAAAGTATAAGCGATTTTATCGCGATGGCACTTACCGAGGATATTGGCGATGGCGACCATTCGTCGTTGGCCTCCATTCCGGGGGATGCGCTGAACCAGGCGCGCCTGCTTGTGAAGGGAGACGGCATACTGGCGGGCGTAGAGCTGGCCGGTTATATTTTTAATGCCGTAGACCCTACCCTGCAGGTAGAAGTACTGATGCAGGATGGCGCAACTATAAAATATGGCGATGTAGCCCTGACCGTAAAAGGCAAAGCGCAAAGCATACTTACCGCCGAGCGACTGGTGCTTAACTGCATGCAGCGCATGAGCGGTATCGCAACCTACACACATCACCTTACAGACCTTATTAAAGGCACCGGCGCAAAACTATTGGATACCCGCAAAACAACACCTAACTTCCGGATAATGGAGAAATGGGCGGTTGTAATTGGTGGCGGGTACAACCACAGGTTCGGGCTGTTTGATATGATCATCCTGAAAGATAACCACGTGGATTACGCCGGCGGTATTAAGGAAGCTATAGTTGCCACCCAGCGCTACTTACAGGAGAAAGATAAGAACCTGCGCATAGAAGTTGAGACCCGCAATCTGGACGAAGTAAAGCAAGCCATAGAAACGGGCGGCATCCACCGGATTATGCTGGATAACATGACCCCGGAAATGATGCGCGAAGCTGTAGCCATGATCGGTGGTAAGTTTGAAACGGAAGCATCCGGTGGCATAACTGAGACAACTATACGCTCGGTAGCGGAGTGTGGTGTGGACTATATCTCAGTGGGTGCTCTAACACACTCTATTAAAAGCATTGACCTGAGCCTGAAGGCTTATAAACTATAATTTTGGCACCGCCCTGCAGCCAGAGAACAGAAGCAGAAGAAACAGCAGGGCAACAAAATCTGATATTACAAGAATGCAACAACCAAATCGAGGAGGCTTTAGAGCTCAACAGGGGCCTGCCCCGGGCGCGATTCGCACCAAAAAGTACCAGTTAGATAAAGACATGTTTACCAAGGTAGCCCTTGGCAAAGTTTGGCGCCGCGAATGGTGGTATGCCATGATCCCGTTTGTAGCACTTATGTTGCCAGCGGTGTTCAGCTTTTCGTGGTGGTGGGTAGCAGCAGCAGTTATAGTTACGATCCTTTTCATCGCACTCCGTTCGGCCCAGATAGTTGGGGTAACGCGTGTAGAGCAGGGCAATGTGCTGTTCGAGAAACTTACTTACGATATCGACTCGCGCCAGATCATTATGAAGCGAAACGAGCGTGAAGGCATGACCATGACCTGGGATATGATAGAGAAGGCAGAACGCAGCGGCGATGCATTCCTGTTATGGCTGCAGCCGCCAACGGCGAGTCAGCTGCCAGGTGGCTGGAAAGGCTGGGTGGCCCGCACTTTCCAGGCTCCGGTTTTTTTACATCTACCTTATCGTATATTTGTGGGTGCTAACGACGTAAAGCTGATGGAAAGCCTGCTGCGCCGCAAGAACCTGCTGGCGTAAGGTGCAATAACCTTAGCTTTACACGCTAACGTAAGTAATTATAATAGAAGTTGTTGCCTGTATAGTTGCAGGCGCTATACCTATAGAGAAAGTATAAAACGTACAAAAATGAATAAGAACGTAATAGCAGTTTGTGCCGCAATTTGCGGTTTATTTATGGCTTCGTGCGATACTCCGAAAGACCTTAGACCAGGTGAAAAAGTATCAACAGACTATGTGGAGCCAGGTACCCGCAAAACTTTTAATGTATCGGATGCAGGTCTTGACGGTGAAGCTGCACATGGCAAAGCTACACATGAAGAAGTAATGCCGAACCACGATGCAGGTGCAAATAGCATCCAGCCGGGCGACAGCATTAACGAAGCTGCTGAAACAAACACTGCTGCCGGGGCTGTACAGCCAGGTGCTAAAAAACAGTAAGCTTAACAGAGTTGATCATAGAAAAAAAGCCTGCCGTTCTTATGTAGCGGCAGGCTTTTCTTATGGCTTTTAAACTATAGTTGCGCGTAGTAGTACCTTGCCTGTAGTTATCCGTATACCCACGATCAGATATTTTAGCCTATATTTGTACCTCAATTGCAACTATAATAAACTGCGATGACTCAACCGGAACAAGAGTGGTTCAGTACCTGGTTCGACTCTCCTTACTACCATATATTATACAATAACCGCGACGAGCAGGAAGCAGAGCAGTTTATGGATAAGTTGCTTACCCACCTGCATCCCAAACCGCACGAAAAGATACTGGACCTTGCCTGTGGTAAAGGCCGTCACTCGGTATACCTGAACCAGAAAGGCTACGACGTAACTGGTATAGACCTTTCTGCGCAGAGCATTGATTACGCCAAACAGTTCGAGAACAAGCGCCTACATTTTGCCGTGCACGACATGCGCGAAGTATACCAGCCTGAAGAATTTGATTTTATTCTGAACCTGTTTACCAGCTTCGGCTATTTCGAGAACGAGACTGAGAATGTGGTAGCACTATGTGCCGTAGCTAAATCGCTGAAACACGGTGGCAAGCTGGTTATCGATTTTATGAACACCGACCTGACCATTGCCAACCTGGTAGCGGAAGAGAAGAAAGAAGTAGATGGCATTGAATTTCATATCCACAGGGGCGTTGAGAATGGCTTTATAGTTAAAACGATCCGGTTCTCAGATGATGGCGAAGATTACTGTTTTGAAGAAAGAGTGCGCGCTCTGCGCCAGAATGATTTTTTAGAGTATTTCGGGATGGCTCAACTACGCCTGGCAGAAGTATTCGGTGACTACGACCTGCGTCCTTTCAAGCCGGAAAGCAGCGAACGTATGATTTTTGTTCTTAAGAAATAAGCGCCCCGCATGTTTATAGCCATTCTGGTCCTGTTTTTTACAGTAGTGTTGTCGGGTTTCCTGGTTAAGCTGTTTCCGCCGGATAATGTGCGCTGGCTTAAAATGGCGCTGGCCTTTAGCGGAGCTTACCTGTTTACCATAACTATCACACACCTGCTGCCCGATGTACTGCTGAGCAACAAAGAGCCACACGTAGTTGGTTACTGGGTGCTGGCCGGTTTCTTTCTGCAGCTTATTCTGGAGCTTTTTTCGCATGGCGTAGAGCACGGCCACATGCACACGCATGCCCATGATCACGACACCGATACTATTCCGTTCCTGTTGCTGGGGTCTTTGTTTGTGCATTCTTTTTTAGAAGGAAGCATACTGGTAGATCAGGATTACAGAGATGTAGGCCATATGCACCACCAGGGCAGCTTTTATTCTGTTTTGTTGGGTGTAGCACTGCACCACGTGCCGGCAGCTTTTGCGTTAATGTCGGTGTTGTTGTCGCGGTTAAAGAATTTTAGAAAGGCCTTTGCCTGGCTGCTGGTATTTGCCATTGGCTCGCCGCTGGGTATTCTGGTAAGCAACTCGCTACTCGCGCACGAGCCGCCGGGCGGAATGATTTATACTGCACTTACAGGATTAGTTGCCGGTAACTTCCTTCACATTTCCACCACAATCCTTTTTGAGACCAGCCCTGAACATAGCTTTAACCGTAACAAACTTATAGCCACGCTACTTGGCTTGGTACTGGCACTGCTTTCAGATTTTATTTAAAGCTTATCTATAGCGCAGTAGCTATAGTTGAAACTATAGCCGGGTTTGCGTAAGTTGATACCTTATAAAACAGATTCGCTATGGCAGGCACCTCAGAAACAAAGCGCTATAGATCGCTTCAGGAATTTTATCCTTATTATCTTTCAGAGCATCAGCATACCACTTCGCGGGTGCTGCACTTCACTGGTACAGGCTTACTTCTTATAGTAGCTATAGTTGCTGTAAGTACAGGTAAATTTAGTTGGTTGCTGGTGGTGCCGGTAATTGGCTATGGTTTTGCGTGGGTAGGGCATTTCTTTTTTGAGCGTAACAAACCAGCTACATTCAAATATCCTTTCTATAGCCTGGCGTCAGACTTTAAGCTTTTCTTTGATATACTACAGGGGAAAGAGGGCTTTAAGAGCCAGAAATAATGCAGGGAACTGCGGAATTAAATTACTGTAGAAAGAAGCGTGGCAACCAGCGCTTTAACCGTGTTCATCAGTGCAGGGGCAATATTGTCCTCACTCTCATCTTCAGGGGTGAAAGCTTCTTTAAAGTAAGCTAAAGGGCTATCCAGAACCTCAGCATCCAGCACAGATTTATCTTTAACCCGTGTGGTAGATGACTTGGCCTTAGCTTTTGCAACAGACTTATTGCCAGAAGTGTCGTTATCTACAGTTGCAGTAGTGTTTTGCGTAGTAGTAGCGGTGTCATTATTTGCAAGCACATCAGGGCATGGCATCGACAGCAGCATAATTACTATAGCTGCAGCGAAGATGAACTGTAAATGTTGGCACGCATTTCTCACACCCAAAAGTATATTTTTATTCTCTTATTTGCAACTGCTTGATTGTATATTTTAGAGAATGATTGTTTTTTTACTGTTAACGGCGGTGATAGTTAAGTAAGTATAGCTAAATGCCTATTTATTTTTTCGTAGCTGATCTGATCACTTTCACTTTTACCGGTGCTACTCCGGAATCTATCATGCCTACGCGCCTGGCTGCCGCCCCCGATAGGTCAACTATACGGCCCTGCACAAACGGGCCACGATCTGTTATTTTAACCTTCACAGATTTATTGGTAGCCAGGTTGGTAACTTTTACTTTGGTTCCGAATGGTAGCTTTTTATGAGCTGCAGTCAGCTTGCCATGGCGGTAAGGTTCTCCGTTTGCCATTTTGCGGCCCTGCAGCTTACGGCTATAGTAGGATGCCTTTCCTTCTTCGGTGTAGCCTTTCTGGCCAAAGTTAGCCTTGCTACTTGCACAGGAGGCAAGGCTCAGGCACACCGCAACTATAAGCAAATAAGTATAAACAGCCTGTAAGCGTGTATTTCTGAAAAGCATAGGACTTAAGCAGGTATGGAAGCCGGTGTATGGGCTAAAAATAAATTAATTTCCTGGGCAAGGCGACTGACAGCTATAGTTTCTAACGGATGTTTGGTAGCAGGTAAAACAAGGAGACGACCATTTGGCAGGTTGCGGTAAGCCGCTATAGTTTCCTCTAATGATACCATCGTATCCTGGTCGCCAACAGCAACCTGTACCGGCAGCTGTAGTTGCGCAAGTATATCCGGGGTAAGTACAGGCTGCTTGCCAAGTTGCTGCATCATAGCTGCTGTTTTATGCATTACCTGCTCCCAGAGCTGCGGCGCATGGTGTTGGGCAAGCATAGCAGCAAATTGCGGTACTTTCTCCTTTATCTTGTCCGGGTTCAGCATTTTAACTTCTTTGGCAGCTGTTTCCTCAGACCACGCAAATTTTGTAGCCAGTGTAAAAACACTTTTAATAAGACCGGGGTATTGCTGCGCAAGGTACAAACCAACATAACCACCCATACTATAGCCAAAGATATGTACCTGCTCCAGTTGCCGGTCCCGCATAAAATCCACTACATTCTGCGCAAACAATTCTATACTATAACCCTGCTCTAATAGTGCATTGCCGCCATGGCCAGCAAAATTCAGGGTATAAACGTTATAGCTCTCTGCCAGCGCCTGCTTCAGTGGCTCCAGCATAGTGGCGGCGCCAAGGGCTCCGTGCAACAATAATAGGTTCTCCACAGGTTTTATAGTTGGCTTATAGTTAAAAGCTGAAAACTACTTTTTATTGTTTAACCTGGTAGTTATATACCTGAACCGCCTGGGTCAGCTTATCTTTCTGGAACAGGTTAAAAACCAGCTGCGCTCCTAACACCCCTGCGCCAGCATACAGCACCGGCGACAGGTTTACCGAACCATCGGCAGTGCGCTGGGAGTTTGCTACACCCAGTGCCATCAGGCCGGCACCTACAATGGTAACGCCGGTACCTATAATTCGTTCGCGCCTGTATTTTTGCAGTAACGTTAAGCTGGCTGCATTATCGCTGAGAGCCTGCTCCAGGTTTTCCTGGTTAAAGTGGTACAAAGGGCCGCCATCCTTAGAGAAGTAATAAATGCGCTTGCGGCTCGTACGCGGCATACCATACCCGTAGCCGTAACCATAAGGCGAGTAGCCATAGTTATCGTAAGTGGTGCGCGATGTATAGAACTTTTCGATGCGAGGCCCTTCCAGTATGCGCTTGGCAAAAGCTTCGGAGCTGTTGCCGGGCTCTACCCGTGCATAATAGCCGTCTTCGTTCTGGAAAACGCTTATCATGGCAGGGCTGTACCGTAACGAGTCATCGAGCAAAAAGTAATTCGACTTAAATAACGGCGATTTGAGCTGTATCTTCCGGGCCTGCACCACTTGTCCGTCCTGCAGTTTTATAAAGTACGGTTTTGTGTTCTGTGCAACGGCATTTAAGCCAGCTATAAGGCAAAGTAAAAGCAGCAGGCAAAATTGTTTTTTCATGTGGATGCGCTGTAAACTATAACTACTAACGAATATATGCAGCTAAAGTATTGTATTAGTTAAAAAGCAGGATCAGCATAACAGGTAAGCCAAGCAAACCCAGGTATACCCATTTCATAAGCTGAGGCCTGTATTTGTTAGGTACCATGTTGCTTACAACCATAACGGCTATCAGCATGCATAGCAGGTATAAAAGTATAAAAACCACCGCTTTTACCCAATTTGGAACCACGGTATTCTCTTCCTGCACCTGGTTGCTTTCGCCGAGCCCGGATAGCAAATAGCTCAGACCCAGGTACACCACCACCTCAAACAGAATAAAGTAAAACAGCCATATCCAGAAACTAAACTTACTTCGTTCCATTACAATGTTTTATAAAAGTGATAGCTCTTAATATGAAATCCTTCCCGGAAATAGAACCGGTGTGCTGCATTGTTTGAAGTATAAGCGTCCAGCATAATGGTCTGGCAGTTCTCATCTATAGCTAGCTGGTGCATCCAGTCCACTAAGCGCTTGCCCAGCTCCTGCGATCGGTAAGCCGCATCAACTATAAAGTTATCTATCTCCAGGTATTTGCCGCTGTATAGTTTTGTGTTGATCCAGAAACCAGACAGGCCCAGGCATTTCTCATCGTTAAATATAGCAACCATACGGTACCCGTTCGGAAGCATCTGGTTGAGCAGCTCTTTGTATTGTGTCGCCTCCATAGCCGGGTTAAGTTGCTGAATTAAGGCATGCTGCTCCAGCATGTCAGGCAGGGTAGTGAGCTCTCTGATAATAAAGCTGGACATAAGAGATCTGATCTGAAAATTTACCAGTTTAAAGGCACTTGCTAAGCTATAAAAATTCCTGAAATAGCCGGAACATCCTAATATAGTTAATTTTAGCTGTTTACTGTATTGTCCTCAATTGTATAATTATTTAGAGGAATGCATGGCATAACCTTTAGATTTTGAAACAATATACCCTATACTATCCGTTTAGAATACCAGAAGATAGTAGGGATATGAGATTACTGAGGAATATTGAATTAGATAAATATAATTTTATTGGAAATAATAGTAAGCGTAAAATCTATAGTATAGGCTATGAAGATCTTACGACACTTATTTATTACCAGGATGCTAAAAGCAAATTTACGTTGGTAGTTGCTAAGAACGACGACCCGCCGTTAATTCTGGAAAAGAAAATATCCAGAGCAGAAGCGTTCAGACTAATGAACACCCGGCCATAAGTGCCGGGTTTTTTTATGCCTTCCTGTTTTGTTCCCTTTCGTTTTTAGCACCTCCACCTATAGTTTAAAATCCATTCACTGTTTATTTTGTACAGTACCTTGCGTTGCATAGTAGTGTGTTATATATTTGCATCAGCTTCTATAGATAAGAAGAATAACGCGCAAAATAAAACTATGAAAAAAAGTATCATGAACAGCATGTTTGTAGCAAAACAAGTGGCTGTCGCTATTGCAGTTACAGTAGCATTTAGTGTAAGTAATGCCTACGCACAGGTACAGAAAGAGGTGACGGGCAAGCTAGACGGGTACCTGGGCGCACACTTGGCCCAAGGCACTTTTAGCGGCACAGTAACAGTAACCGAGCACGGAAAGACTATTTACAGCCGGGGCTTCGGGATGGCCAACTATGAAAAACAGTTACCTAACGGTGCTGATGTAAAGTACAGGCTCGGCTCTATCTCAAAGTCTTTTACAGCGGTACTGGTCATGCAGCTACAGGAGCAGGGCAAGCTTAATGTGCAGGATAAAGTAAGCAAATGCCTCCCCGATTTCCCGAACGGCGATAAGATCACACTGCATCACCTGCTATCCAGCACAGCAGGCCTGCCGGACTTTGTTAATTTCTGGAAAGGTGTAAATACCACACCAGCTACCATACCAGATATACTGGCGCTGGTAAAAGACAAACCCCTGGAGTTTGAGCCCGGCAGTAAATGGAAGTACAGCAGCACCGGCTATGTTGTATTGGCGCAGGTAATTGAACAGGTAACAGGCAAGCCTTACGAAAAGGTATTGGCCCGACAGATACTAAAGCCACTTAAAATGCAAAGCACAGGGGTTGAGTTAAGCGAACCGGTGAAGGGGCTGGCCTTAGGTTACAACCACGACGGATTGGATCGCAAACCGGCAAGCCCGATAGATATGAGCTGGTGCAATGCCGCCGGGGCCATTTACAGTACCCCAACCGATATGGCTAAGTTTGATGCTGGCCTGAAAGGAAACAAGCTGCTAAGTGATGCCTCTAAAAACCAGATGTTTACCCCGGTTATGAAAGGCTATGGCTATGGTTGGGTGATAGATTCTGTAGCGGGGCAGCAGCGTTTAAGTCATAGCGGTGCTATTAATGGTTTTAAAGCTAACTTTATACGGTTGCCAGAAAGCGGAATAGCGATCACTATCCTCAGTAACTATGAATCGCAGCAGGTAAACGGGCCAATCTCACGAGATGTAACAGCTATAGTGCTCGGCGAAAAATACCAGGTACCGGTAGTGCACACTCTAACACCCCTTTCTGATTCGCAGCTGGCAGCTTATGTGGGCGAGTACCAGGTGGCTCCGAAGATGAGCTTTAAAGTTACCTTACAAGATGGGCAGCTTTTTGCCGAAGGACCGAATAATGACGTGTTTCAAATGTTTCCGGAAGCAGAAGATAAGTTCTTCCTGAAAGTTGCCCCTGCCCTGATCACGTTTGAAAGAGATGCAGAAGGAAAGATAGCTAAAATGTTGATGCACCATGGCGGCAGAACCATGCCCGCAGCCAGAATAAACTAACTATAACCAACTATAGATCTTAAAAGCAGGGAGTAGTCTTCCTGCTTTTTTGCTTTGCCCGTAAGTTGCTATATGATCAGGAACAATAAATACTACACCATTGCTATAGTTGGGGCTATAATTACCTTTATGCTGCAGGTAGTGCTTATGGTTACTGTAGATCCTTATATAGCCGCTGTACTATCTCCTTTTTACCCTGTATGGGTAATTGTTTTCGTTATTGGCTGGCGCAAACAATATCCCCGCAGGTAAAGCTTTGTAATTATAAGTTGTTGCAGGCTAGTTGTTTAAATGAAACAATGCGGGATGATGGCACTATTTTGGCTTTTCTGGAATTATAGTATAAAACCAAAGCCAAAGAAATCAAAGAGTGCCTATGTCTGATCAGGAAATAATGACGGATGTTAATCATGTGCAGCACATGTTCCTGCACGTGGAAACCAGCGATGCTGTCTGCATCCTGAACGTAGCCGGACACCCATACCGGTTGCGTGAATTAATTTATATGATGATCAATAACGGTTGCAGGATATCCCAGACCACAGCCGATCAGTACAACACGTTCCCCTATGACCAGGAAACAGTAGAAGTGCATGATTATATGACCTCTATTATTAAAGCGAAGTTTATAAAGCAACAGTAACTATAAAAAAAGAAGGGCTGCTAAATTAGCAGCCCTTCTTTTTTTATAGTTGTTTAATTTCGATCTCCTTCGGCCTGATAGCTGCACTGTGATAAGGCAGCCTTACCTGCAGTTTCCCGTCCTGGTATACTGCCTCAATGTTGCTGATATTTACTTGTGGTGGTATTACAAACACACGGTTAAACATAGGCACAGTAAGTTCAGGGTTATCGTGGCTGTGCAGTAACGAGTAAATAGTAAGCTGGTTATTGTGCACCATCACCTTAAACGACTCCGGCGTTACACTGGCAGCCCAGACTTTTATAACTGCCCCTTTCTTATACTTCGCTACCGTAACATTTGTCTCGCTGATACCACCTGCAACCGTGTTGAACAAGTTAAGGTGCTGCGCTACATTTTTCAGAAAATCATTATTATTAATCAGGTTCATGTCCTTCCTCCTCTAATCTAATTCTTATATTACCAGATGCAAACCACGTGCCATACCTGTAACTTTAAAACCTGAGTTAAGTGTTTGTCAATATGGCTTGCCAGTACCTGATACCATAGTTTTCTGTGGTCATTCTGGCAGCTTTAGGGAGCAATATAGTTCAATTTTGTTGCAAACCTAAACCGTTCCCGTAATAACTAAACTATAACAACAGACGTGCTTAAAACTTATTAATGCATACTGTAGCGCAACACCAAAACGCTGAACTATAGTTTAAAAAAGGGCAGTTTATAATTTCCCATTTCTCATTCCCTTTTCCCAACTATGGAATATCAGGACTATGTAATGGCTGCTTTTATCTAAGAGTAAAATCAAATTAAAATATAGTAAAACTACAGACTGTCTTGTAATTGCTTGACTATCAATGATAAGATGCATTGGCTTTAGTGTTAATAACTGGAGTTGCAAGTAATGGCACGTTAACTATATAGTAAAAAAATCGGGTGGCATAGTTATTTCATATAGGCTGATAGTCAACAGTATTATATGAAACAATTTTACATTACCCTCTTTACTTTCCTGGTTTTCACTTTCGCAGCATCTGCCCAGGTATTGCTTCACCACGAAAATTTTAACACAACAAGTCAGGGCGTTATAGCCGGGATTTACGCTGATCCCGCAAACTCATGGAGTGGTTCCAGTGCAATTCCGAGTACGTTAGCGCAATCATCAAAAGGCACCTATGCTAGAACGATGAATGAGGTTTCAGGAGCAAAAAGCTTGTTCATTAAAGTCTCTACGCTGGGTTACAGCAATGCGACTATTACCTGGGAGCAGTTCAGGAACGCATATAAAAACAATACGCTACTTACCGCTGAAGTTGAACTGCAGTACAGCATAGGTGCTGGTCCTCGTACTACTTTTTATAAAACCACCAACAATACCAACGGCATCTGGAACAAAGCAAATAACGGTGCTCCCATAGCACTGCCTGCCGCTATTATGGGAATGCCGGAAGTTAAACTTTACTGGAAGATCATTTATGCCGTTAATAACGCCAACGAGGCTGCCTACTATGCCATAGATGATATTACTATAATAGGCACTCCGGAAACAGGAATTTCTGCGTTTGATTGGTCTACACGTCCGCTTGACGAGAACCCTTTCATCGTTTCTGGTAACAATTCAGCTTCGCCTTACACTGTTGATGGTGTAACGATGCGCTGGTCTTCGGCTTTAAACAATGGTGTGACATACGAATCCACTAAAGTTGACGATAAGACCTATAAGCCAGGAACAAAGTCGTTTACGCTGATACAGTTAAGTAAAGCTACCACAGCAGGCTCCGTTATACAGCTGGATCTTAACAAGCCTGTAGAAGACCTGACCTTCACTGTTTTTGATGTAGACGTAGCCCTGAACCAGTTTACAGATAAACTAACTATAACAGGTTACTACAACGGCACACCGGTACAACTTGTAAAGAACAAAGTAAAGGCTACATCAAATAACCAGTTTGCTTCTTCTGCTTTAACAGGTTTAACAGCAACAGATAACGCTGGCAGCGAAGGAGATGTAATGGTCACTTTCTCTCAGCCGGTTACTCGTGTTGTTATTCAGTACAGCAATGCATCTGCTACACAAAATGCAAATGGTCGACAGGGTATGGCAATTCATAATCTTTCCTGGAGAAAAGAGCAGGTTATTACACCGCTGCCTGTAGAGCTGGTATCGTTTAAAGCAAAGAGCGAACAAAACACAACGATACTTACCTGGGTTACGGCATCTGAAAAGAACAACGACCGGTTTGAAGTAGAGCGCAGCCAGGACGGCAAGCACTTCAGTAAAATTGGTGAGGTAGCAGGTAACGGAAATAGCAACCGTAAACTGAACTATAGCTACACCGACACCAGAACGGCAACAGGTGTAAACTACTACCGTTTGCGCCAGGTTGACTATGATGGCACCGCCGAGTTCTCTAAAACTATAAGTGTAAATTTTGCAGCTCAAAAGGCAGGAGCCGCCATTGCGCAGGTTTTCCCGACGGTAGCCACTGACAAGGTAACTATAGCTTTTACCCCCGCAGCCGGCGCCACCGATGTAGTTATAGTTGACGCAGCCGGCAGATCTATAGCAGCGTTTGCTCAGGTATCAGACTTTGAAAAAGTAGTTCTGGTACAGGACCTGCAGGCGGGCATTTACTTTGTAACTATAACCAACGGTGAGGTTCGCGAAACATATCGTTTCCTGAAAAAATAATTTATTCACAGAAACTATTCTAATCTAAATAAAGAAAGCCCCGTCTATTTTAGCCGGGGTTTTTTGTGTCGTTTAATTGCTATAGTTTATAGTTGCTTTCGCTTAAATTCCCTCCTATTTAATTATCCCACAAACATCAATCAGACCTGCCTCCTGATCTTCGCATCTCTTTCTACCTTGCAGTAAATTAGCAATCCCGTTTTATAGTTGTCCGTGGTTGTACTTTTGGCGTATTAACAATGCAGCATACTTAAAATGCGCACTTAAAACTATAACTATAAAACGATGAATAGAATAATATTAGGCATGGCCGGTGCCATGATGATGACACTGGCCTCGTGCAACGACATGAGCAAGCAGACTGAAGCTAACAAAGACGAGGCAAAAGAAGCGACTGCAGATACTGCCGTTGCCTTCGAAAACGCAAACTCCCCGGACTCAGCAGCAGATGGAACTATAGTTGACGTTGATGCCAGCGGAGATGCAGACTGGAACAATTTAGACATCGCTAACACGGAGTGGGAAATGTTTAAAGTCGGTGAAATGGAAGTTCGTAAGAATGATAATTACAGTGTTTACTCTCTAGGGGAAAATATCCTGTTCGACACCGACAAAGCGGAGATCAGGAAAGGTGCCGAAGAAAACCTTAAGGAGATCAGCACCTCCATAGCAGAACGTAGCAAAAACGGCCCTATACGTGTGTATGGGTATACTGATGCAAAAGGTAGTGCCGGTTATAATAAAGAGTTGGCCGAAAAACGTGCTGAAGCTGTAAAGAACTGGTTAATAAAGAATGGAAACATTAATGCCTCGCGTATTTCTGTGCATCCTGTTGGAGAAGCAAAACCAGCCGGCTCTAACGAAACAGCCAAAGGCCGCCAGCAAAACCGCCGTGTAGAAATTGCCGTGCGTAACAGCTAAGCAACTATAAACTATAATTTGGTAAAAAGCACCTGGGAGAGATCTCAGGTGCTTTTCGTTTATTGGTCAGACGCTAGCAGGAGCTGCGTACGCTGCCAGGCCTTTTAGATCTCATCTTGCTCAATAACTGGAACTATAGTTGAAAAGCCGCCCGTATCCTCTTCGTGAAATTTCATATACCAGTCTCTGTCACCAAGCCACCTGCCCGCCGTTGTTGGTGTTTTCACCAACAATCACATGGATTTTATTTAATCTAAATAGTGTGTTAAGAAGCCAAAATCATCTTTATTATCTTGATAAAACCTGGCTGATGAGTAAAAGTAAGCTTCGGGTAGTGGTGCTAATTGCCATTTATCCTGAATCGGATTTTGATGTATGTAGTTCAGCTTTTGCTCGGTGACCGCAACAGAATAGCAGTAAATTGATAAAGGGTTACGTTCCCAGAACTGGTACTGACGGTCTGTGGCATTTACCCGGAACCTTTCCATTACTTGAGGGTGATTCTTTATCAGATCATATTTTATTTGCTGTGCGGTATATTTCATGAAATCCCGCTGTACATCTTCCCGTTTATATGGTGCTTCCATCTTCCAGAGTAAATGAAGGTGGTTAGGCATAATGACGAATGCATATACTTTTACTCTTTTCTGCTCTACCAGGAAGCGTAGGCTATCAATAATTAGCTCCTTATACTTATCAGGCCTTAACAAGTGCTTCCATTCCAGAATAGTAGCTGTGAAGTAGGCAATATGCTGTTGCTCGTGCATTTGTTAACATACTACGGGATATGTCATGATGTTGCATGTAGAAGTCTTCTAACCTCTATTTTGCAAGTCGTTCGCCCTCGTTTCTATCCTGTCTATTCTTTGCGCATTACCTACGCCAATGTTAACGTCTTACGCCGTTGTTGGTGTTTTCACCAACAACCGCTTTGGGTTTGCAAACAGTAGTAGCTTCTATTTCTCTTACTGCAGATATTAGACCGTTGAGAATGTAAATGGTTAATGCTTCGTAGTTAACGTTAAGTTGTTGGTGAAAACACCAACAACGGCGAAAATATTATGTATTAAAGGTTGGCTAAAAGTATGGTCAATATTATTCCATCCGCCGATTGGGAGTCAGCAGTAACTTGGGGTCAATTTATACTTGGTAGGAAAAGAAGAAGGAGGACATTGAGCCCTCCTTCTTTAGTTATTTACGATCCGCAGGCTTCGCAGCTATCCGGATCATCAAGTGAGCAGGCCATGTCGCTGCGGTTCTGGTCCTGGTTGTAAACCGGCGAAAGGGTTTCGGCGGCTTGTTTCTCTACAGTAAACTTAATGGCATCAACAGCAGCTTTGGTACGCAGGTAATACATACCTGTTTTCAGGCCACGCTTCCACGCATGGAAGTGCATCGACGTCAGCTTACCGAAGTTCACGTTCATTACGTGCAGGTTCAGCGACTGGCTCTGGCAGATGTAAGCACCACGGTCGGCACTCATATCAATTACTGTACGCTGGCTGATCTCCCATACAGTTTTATACAGGTCCTTAATGTTCTGCGGTATGTTCGGGATATCCTGTACCGAGCCGTTAGCTGCAATAATATCCTGCTTCATTTTGTCATTCCAAAGGCCAAGCGCGATCAGGTCTTTCAGTAAGTGTTTGTTCACGATCATGAACTCACCTGAAAGCACACGGCGCAGGTAAATGTTAGAAGTATAAGGCTCAAACGATTCGTTGTTACCTAATATCTGGGCAGTAGAAGCAGTTGGCATTGGCGCTAATAACAGCGAGTTACGAACGCCGTGCTCCATTACTTCCTTACGAAGCTCTTCCCAGTCCCAACGGCCCGACTTAGGTGTTACACCCCACATATCGAACTGAAACTGACCTTTTGATAAAGGAGAACCCGGGAATGTTTCGTAAGCACCGTTCTTCTTCGCCAGGTCTTTAGAAGCTGTCATAGAGGCAAAGTAGATCGTCTCGAAGATATCTTCGTTCAGTCTCTTCGCTTCTTCGCTCTCGAAAGGCATACGTAGCGCAATAAAGGTATCAGCCAAGCCCTGTACACCTAAACCAATTGGTCTGTGGCGCATGTTAGAGTTCTGGGCTTCCGGCACCGGGTAATAGTTAATGTCAATTACCTTGTTCAGGTTAAGCGTAACATGGTACGTTACATCAAACAGTTTCTGGTGATCGAATATCTTATGGTTGCCGTTCTCTTTTACATATCGCGGCAATGCCAGCGATGCAAGGTTACAAACAGCAACTTCGTTCTCGTCGGTGTACTCCATTATTTCGGTGCACAGGTTCGAGCTTTTTATAGTTCCCAGGTTCTGCTGGTTTGATTTGCTGTTGGCAGCATCTTTATACAGCATGTATGGTGTACCGGTCTCAATCTGCGACTCCAGCACATGGAACCATAGATCCTGTGCTTTTACCGTTTTACGGGCACGGCCTTCACGCTCATACTTCTCATATAGGCGCTCAAAGTCTTTACCCCAGCACTCGGCAAGGCCAGGCGCTTCGTTCGGGCAGAACAGGCTCCAGTCGCCGTTCTCTTCCACACGCTTCATGAATAGGTCTGGTGTCCAAAGGGCATAGAACAGGTCGCGGGCACGGTTTTCTTCTTTGCCGTGGTTCTTTTTCAGTTCCAGAAAGTCGAAGATATCGGCATGCCAGGGCTCCAGGTAAATAGCGAAAGCGCCTTTACGCTTGCCACCACCCTGGTCAACGTAGCGGGCTGTATCGTTAAACACTTTCAGCATCGGGATGATACCGTTAGATGTTCCGTTTGTGCCTTTGATGTAAGAACCTGTAGCGCGCACGTTATGAATGCTCAGACCAATACCACCTGCACTCTGCGATATCTGCGCACATTGCTTCAGGGTATCGTAAATGCCTGGTATGCTGTCGTCCTTCATGGCCAGCAGGAAGCACGAAGACAGCTGTGGCTTAGGCGTACCAGCGTTAAATAATGTAGGAGTAGCATGTGTAAACCACTTCTCCGACATCAGGTTGTAAGTCTCAATCGCAGACTCGATATCTTCTTTATGTATACCAACGGCTACACGCATCAGCATGTGCTGCGGACGCTCCACTATCTTACCATCTAAACGCAGCAGGTACGAACGCTCCAGTGTTTTATAGCCGAAGTAGTCATAGTTATAGTCGCGGTCATAGATTATAGTTGAGTCCAGCGTAGCGGCATGCTTACGGATGATCTCATACACGTCTTTTGCCAGCAGCGATGCATTTTCACCGGTTTTAGGGTCGGTGTAAGTATACAGGCGCTTCATGGTGTTGGAGAACGACTTGCTGGTAACCTTATGCAGGTTAGAGATAGCAATACGGGCTGCCAGTACCGCGTAATCCGGGTGCTTGGTAGTTAGCGATGCAGCCGTTTCAGCGGCCAGGTTATCCAGCTCAACTGTCGTTACGCCATCGTAAATGCCATCAATTACCTTTTTGGCAACTTCAATCGGCGATACATAATCAGCATGTAAGCCATAGCATAGCTTCTCGATGCGTGCAGTGATCTTGTCGAATTTAACGGATTCGCGCCGGCCGTCTCTTTTAACTACTAACATAGTATATACACTTAGCGGGATTCAAAAGCCCGGGTTATTAACAGAATATATTTTTGGAAGCCACTGCCTGTGCAGCGAGCATATAATATTTAAAGTATAAGATACAGTCAGCTAATACGCGGAGTGGTATAAGCCGTTGCAATACAATAGTTTATAGGTAAAGCTAAATGCTTCTACTATATAGTGGAGAAGAGTATCCCCGTTGGTGGCTTAAAGGCCAGCTTAGATACCGGTACAGGGTTGCGGTCGCCTCTGTTACTTCAGCTACTGCCCGGTAAGTTGTGTAAGAGTATTTAAGTGGCTTCCGGAGCGTTGATCTCCTTCGCCACTTAAATATAGATAGTTTCTGATATTATTAAAAGTCTTCGTCCAGCGAAAAAACATTTTTATCCGATCCGCCCAGTACGCCGGCTTTCTGATACTCGCCTACGCGCTTCTCAAAGAAGTTTGTCTTGCCCTGCAGCGAGATCATCTCCATAAAGTCGAATGGGTTGGTAGCGTTGTAAATTTTGCTGTAACCAAGTGATAATAAAAGTCTGTCAGCAACGAACTCAATATACTGGCTCATCAGCTTGGCATTCATCCCGATCAGGTCAACCGGTAATGCATCTGTTACAAACTCCTGCTCTATAGTTACCGCATCCTTTATAATTTCGTGGATGCGCTCCTCAGAAAGCTTGTTCTGCAGCATAGAGTATAACAGGCAGGCGAAATCGCAATGCAGGCCTTCGTCTCTGGAGATCAGCTCGTTAGAGAATGTTAAGCCAGGCATTAAACCGCGCTTCTTCATCCAGAAAATAGAGCAGAACGAACCGGAGAAGAAAATGCCTTCTACAGCGGCAAAAGCAACCAGCCTCTCTACAAAGTTTTCGCTGTTTATCCACTTAAGTGCCCAGTCGCCTTTTTTCTTCACGGCAGGCACGGTTTCAAGCGCATTAAAAAGGTAATCTTTCTCTGACTGCTTCTTAATATAGGTATCTATCAGGAGAGAGTAGGTCTCAGCATGGATATTCTCCATCATGATCTGGAAACCATAGAAACAACGCGCTTCCGGCAACTGCACTTCCTGCATAAAGTTTACAGCAAGGTTCTCGTTCACTATACCATCTGATGCGGCAAAGAAAGCAAGTACGTGGCTGATAAAGTGACGCTCGCCGTCGTTCAGGTTGTCCCAGTCTTTCAGGTCCTGGCTAAGGTCGATCTCTTCAGCAGTCCAGAAACTGGCTTCGGCCTTTTTATACATCTGCCATACCTCATCATGCTGTATCGGGAACAGTACAAAGCGGTTCGGGTTCTCTTGTAGTATTGGCTCCATAATCTTGTAAATAAGTGTTTTATTGGTTGAAGGGGTAAGCTGATCAGCTTAGAAAACACCCCATGGTAATTTTTGTTTTGTGCGGATGACCAAGAGGCACCCGATAACATTGTGACTTCAAATATAGAGAATTGAACTTGAAAGTAGGGGTTAAAGTTGTTCAATTTATACACAAATGTTTAAGTAATTGATGCTTTGTAAGTTGTGTTAAAATCCACACCGTTATTCACATAGCATTTATACTATATTATCATGTTAATATATTGTCATCAAACTATAAATAATGTGTTAAGTGCAATGATTTTAGGGTTTGTAGTGTTCAATGATGGTATTAAAGCATCTTCATTTGATAAAAATCCAAAATGGAGCATAGCTGGCTTTGTAAAGGGAGGTTTTAATGGAGGTGTAAAAATTTGATTTGTGGATAAATGTGGAAAAGTGATTTTGGCGCAACTGCCTGCCTGTTATGCGGTTGTGGTGTTTTTAGGCAGGTGTAAAAAGTTATGGTGCATATTTCAACACCGTTATCCACATAGTAAAAATGCTTTGTGTATTTAGATGAACAAATTAAGCAGCAAGCGTTTGCAAATTAAAATTAAGCACCGTACTTTTGCAGACTAAATTTTAAACATACATTGAAGCTGATGTACGCAATTGTAGAAATCGCAGGTCAACAGACCAAAGTAGAGAGCGGTAAGTTCATCTACGCTAACAAGCTTTCCGGCAATGAAGGTGACGCCGTTGAGTTCGCCAATGTTCTTCTTACAGATGATAACGGAACCATTACCTTAGGTGCTCCATTCGTAAGCGGTGTTAAAGTGGTTGGTAAAATCCTTGGCAACGTGAGAGGCGAGAAAATCCGCATTTTCAAGAAGAAGAGAAGAAAAGGGTATAGAAAGTCTAGAGGACATCGTTCTGACTATACGAAAGTTCTGATCGAGAGCATTGGATAAGCAGTAAGAAGAAATTTATCGTAGAACCATTTCGGGCTCAGGCCTGATTAAATAGTAAACAAAATGGCACACAAAAAAGGAGCTGGTAGTTCTAACAACGGTCGTGAGTCGCACTCAAAACGACTGGGTGTTAAGATTTATGGTGGCCAGGAGATTATCGCTGGTAACATCATCGTAAGACAAAGAGGTACGGCACACCACCCGGGTAAAAACGTGGGTATGGGTAAAGACCATACTTTGTTCGCACTTATTGATGGCAAAGTAGAATTTAAGAAAAGCGTTAAGAACCGTTCTTACGTTTCTGTAATTCCTAACGTAGTAGCTGAGGCTTAATACGAACTTTGCAAAGCAACAGAAAAGGGATACCGCAAGGTGTCCCTTTTTTTATTTCTGGGAAGTGTAAAGTTTTGGAACATACGTACTTAACTGCCGTATAACAGATTATAAAGAGTTATAGTTAATACAATTAAACTCTTTTAGGAAAGGGACACTTAATGTGTCCTTTTCTGCTTTAACCCCCTTTCTGAATCCGTTCGCAACTATAGTTATAGGCTATTGCAACAAAAATTCGCTTTTTGCGGATAAGTGTAATAACTTGCAGCTTCTTATCAAGAAAGACCGAGGGAATGGGCCCTATGACGTCTTAGCAACCTTGACCAAACTTGGTGCTAACTCCCTTCCGGAACTATGTGATCCGGAGAAGATAAGATAGTCCATCCTTTACTTCGGGTGTCCTTTCTTGATGAGCGGTAGCATTATGCAAAGCGAGAAGAAGGATACCAACATGAAGAACAACCATCCCATTTACAGTTTATTAAAGGAACGCGTACTTGTGCTTGACGGCGCAATGGGCACCATGATTCAGCGTTACCAGCTTTCGGAAGCCGATTTTCGTGGCGAGCGTTTCAAAGATCATCCTTCCGATCTGAAAGGCAACAACGACCTGCTTTCCATTACCCGCCCGGATATCATCAAGAAGATTCATACGGAATACCTCGAGGCTGGCGCCGATATCATCGAGACCAATACCTTTAGTGGGACAACTATAGCCATGGCGGACTATGGGTTGGAGCACCTGGTATATGAACTGAACTATGAGTCGGCAAAGATAGCACGGGAAGCTGCAGATGAAGTAGAAGCTAAAGATCCTTCGCATAAACGCTTTGTAGCCGGCGCCATTGGTCCGACTAATCGTACAGCCTCGCTTTCTCCGGATGTAAACAACCCAGGCTACCGCGCCATAACATTCGACCAGTTAGTAGAAGCTTATTATGAGCAGGTGCGTGGTTTGGTGGATGGTGGCGCTGACTTGCTGTTAGTAGAAACAGTATTTGATACCCTGAACTGTAAGGCTGCCCTTTTTGCAATACAGCAATTCGTAAATGATGGTGGCAAGGAGCTGCCGATCATGGTTTCCGGAACTATAACCGATGCCAGCGGCCGTACCTTATCTGGCCAGACCGTAGAGGCTTTCTATAACTCCATCTCGCATGCGCCTTTATTAAGTGTTGGCTTTAACTGCGCGTTGGGTGCACGCCAGCTAAAAACACACATCCAGGAGCTTTCCCGCATATCAGACTGCTACATCAGCGCTTACCCGAACGCCGGACTGCCTAACGCCTTTGGTGGTTACGACGAAACAGCCCAGCAGATGGGTGCTATAGTTGAAGAATACCTGAAAGAAGGATTGGTTAATATATTGGGTGGTTGTTGTGGTACAACGCCTGTACATACCAAAGTAATTGCAGACTTGGTGCGAAAGTATAAACCGCACGTTCCTACCCCGGTTGCCCCACTTCCACGCTACAGCGGCCTCGAGCCCCTAACTATAACTCCCGAAAGCCTTTTTGTGAATGTTGGCGAACGCACCAATGTTACCGGCTCCAAAATGTTCTCCCGCCTTATCGTTAACGGTCAGTTTGAAGAGGCCCTGGCAGTTGCGCGTCAGCAGGTAGAAGGTGGTGCGCAGATTATCGACGTGAACATGGACGAAGGTATGCTTGACTCGGAGCAGGCGATGACCAACTTCCTGAACCTGATCGCATCCGAGCCGGATATTTCCAAACTGCCCATCATGATCGACTCTTCGAAATGGAGCGTGATCGAAGCTGGATTAAAGTGTGTGCAGGGTAAATCTATAGTTAACTCCATCTCCCTTAAAGAAGGCGAAGAAGCCTTTAAAAAACTTGCCCGCAAAGTGCGCCAGTATGGTGCGGCTGTTGTAGTAATGGCCTTTGATGAAACAGGTCAGGCCGATACGCTGGAGCGCAGAAAAGAGATCTGTGAGCGTTCGTACCGCATCTTAGTTGACGAAGTGGGTTTTCCGCCACAGGATATTATTTTCGACCCGAACATATTGGCCATTGCTACAGGCATCGAAGAGCATAACAACTATGCCGTTGATTATATTGAAGTAGTAAAATGGATCAAGGCCAACCTACCACATGCGCTGATTAGTGGTGGGGTGAGTAACCTTTCCTTCTCGTTCCGTGGCAACGATGTGGTGCGTGAAGCCATGCATACCGTGTTTTTATACTATGCCGTGCAGGCAGGTATGGACATGGGTATTGTAAATGCCGGTATGCTGGGTGTGTACAGCGAAATACCAGCCGAACTGCGCGACCTGATCGAAGACGTGATCTTTAACCGCCATCCGGATGCTACGGAAAAACTGGTAACCTATGCCGAAACTATAAAAGGCAAAGGCAAAACCGCTACTGCAGCCGACACTGCCTGGCGCGACGCACCAGTTAAAGAGCGTCTGGAACATGCGCTGGTGCGTGGTATAGTTGATTTTATTGAAGAGGACACCGAAGAAGCCCGACAGCAGGCAGCCAAAACACTGGACGTTATCGAAGGACCATTAATGGCTGGTATGGGCGTGGTAGGTGATTTGTTCGGGGCTGGCAAGATGTTTTTGCCGCAGGTAGTCAAAAGTGCCCGCGTAATGAAAAAGTCCGTGGCCTACCTGTTGCCGTTTATGGAAGCCGAAAAACTGGCTGGCGATACTTCTAAATCTACGGCCGGAACTATACTGATGGCAACTGTTAAAGGCGACGTGCACGATATCGGTAAAAACATTGTGGGCGTGGTATTAGCCTGTAACAACTACGAGGTGATAGACCTGGGTGTGATGGTGCACCTGGACAAGATCCTTTCAGAAGCCGAAGCGCATAAAGTTGATATCATTGGCTTGAGCGGGCTCATCACGCCATCGCTGGATGAAATGGTATATGTAGCACAGGAAATGGAGCGCCGGGGCATGAAAATTCCGCTGTTGGTCGGGGGAGCAACTACCTCGCGGGTGCATACAGCCGTGAAGATTGCGCCACAGTACAGCGGGCCGGTTGTGCACGTGCACGATGCGTCCAGGAGTGTAACCGTAGTAAGCAGCCTGCTGAGCAGCGAACGGGATAGCTATATTTCCGAGATCAAAGCAGAGTATCAGAAGCTGCGCGAAGATCACCTGAGCCGTACCAAAGACCGCGCGTTTGCAACTATAGCTGAAGCCCGCGCCAACAAGTATAAAGTGGACTGGAACACAACAAAGCCAACCAAGCCGAGCTTTATCGGTAACAAAACTTATACTAATTACCCGCTTTCAGAAATCGTGCCGTACATCGATTGGACACCTTTCTTCCATGCATGGGAGCTTAAACGCCAGTATCCGAAGATATTAAACGATCCGGAATTAGGAACGGAAGCCACCAAACTCTTTAACGATGCGCAGGAAATGCTGCAGGAGATCGTGGACAAGCAATTGCTGGAAGCGCGCGCTGTCATTGGCTTTTACCCGGCAAATGTGGAGGCCGATGATACTATAGAAGTTTACACAGATGATTCACGTGAAAACGTGCTGACAGAATTCCATACCCTAAGGCAGCAGGGCAAAAAAGGCGCAAATGTGCCAAACCTGGCGTTTTCTGACTTCCTGGCCCCGAAAGAAACCGGTGTGCGGGATTACATTGGAGGCTTTGTGGTATCGGCAGGTTTTGGTATTGAGAGTTTGCTGGAGAAATACCAGGCCGAACACGACGACTATAAATCCATTATGGTGAAAGCCCTCGCCGACAGGTTAGCAGAAGCTTTTGCAGAGCTGATGCACGCTAAGGTTAGAAAGGAGCTATGGGGTTACGCGCCGGATGAGAATCTGACCAACGAAGACCTGATCAAGGAGAACTATAAAGGTATCCGGCCGGCACCAGGTTACCCGGGTTGCCCGGACCATACCGAAAAGATAACGCTGTTTAACCTGCTGGATGCAGAAAGAACATCTGGTGTTATACTTACCGAAAACCTGGCCATGTACCCGACGGCTGCTGTGAGCGGTTTATACTTCTCGCATCCGGAATCGAAATACTTTGGTTTGGGTAAGATTGGCGAAGACCAGGTAGCTGACATTGCACAGCGCAAAGGTATGACCAAAGAAGAACTGGAACGCTGGCTGTCGCCTAACCTGAACTATGAGCCAAAGCCGTTGGCACAGCAGGCAGTTTAGTAATCCAACCACCCCTAACCCGCCTTAGACAAGGTGGGCTTAGGGTGGTTGGACCCGGCAAAGTAAAACCAACACTTTAACAGTTAAGCAATTTAACCATCAACATAAATTGAAAGTAACAGACCACTTCAGGAATGCCAACGGAAAAACGTTGTTCACTTTTGAAATACTGCCTCCACTAAAGGGGGAGAATATGCGTACCCTTTTCAATCACATCGACCCATTGATGGAGTTTGAACCACCTTTTATAGACGTGACTTACCATCGGGAAGAGTATGTGTATAAGCAGCGCGAAAATGGGTTACTGGAGAAGCGCACGACACGCAAGCGTCCGGGTACTGTTGGCATTTGTGCGGCTATCCAGAACAACTATAAAGTAGATACAGTGCCGCACCTGATTTGTGGTGGTTTTAACAAAGAGGAAACGGAGAACGCGTTAATCGACCTGCACTTTCTGGGAATAGATAATGTACTGGTGCTGCGCGGAGATTGTGTGAAGAGCGAACAGCGCTTTGTGCCGGAACCTGGCGGGCACCATTATGCAACCGAGCTGATCGGGCAGGTGGTGGATATGAATTGTGGCCGTTACCTGGATGATGAGCAGGCTTTTCATAATAATACTGACTTCTGTATTGGCGTGGCCGGTTACCCGGAAAAGCATTTTGAGGCCCCTAACCTGAAATCGGACCTGCGCTGGCTAAAGAAGAAGGTGGAGCTGGGTGCGGAGTATATAGTAACACAGATGTTCTTCGATAACCAGAAATATTTTGATTTCGTGAACCGCTGCCGTGAAGAAGGTATAACTGTGCCGATCATTCCGGGATTGAAACCGATGACCACTAAAAGCCAACTGACCTTACTGCCGAGCCTGTTCCACATTGAAGTTCCGTGTGACCTGGCCGATGCCATAGAAGATTGCCCGGATAACAAGGCTGCAGCGCAGGTGGGCGTAGACTGGGCAATACAGCAATCCAAAGAGCTGATGGAATTTGGTGTGCCCTGCCTGCACTATTATTCTATGGGTAAATCAGAATCAGTCAGAAAAGTAGCCGAAGCTTTATTTTAAGAAACACTCCTTACAAACAACTAAACTACCTGAGGCTGGGACTAATGTTCCAGCCTTCTTTTTTTTAGATGCAGTAAACTCTTGCCGGGTATAAGAAACTATAGTTCCGGAAACCGGGGCTCTATATTTTCTCAAAATTCATTGACATAAATATTTGAATTCTCGTATGCTTCTCTGTACAACACAGGCAATAATAGCGTGCCTTGATTCTTTTAGTAATACCATACACATGTCAGCACAAAAATACGATACCATAGTAGTGGGAGCCGGTTTGGTTGGACTCTCCGTAGCATATCACCTCAAGCAGAATAACCCGGATAGCAAGGTACTGCTCATCGAAAAGGAAGATGCCGTTGCAAAACATCAGTCAGGGCATAACAGCGGCGTTATTCATAGCGGCATTTACTACAAACCGGGCAGTCTGAAAGCCAGAAACTGTATTGCAGGATATCACTCTATTATTGAGTTTGCCGAAGAGCATGGCATCCCTTACGATATATGCGGAAAAATTATAGTGGCAACCTCTGCCGCAGAACTCCCTAAGCTGAATGATATTTACGAGCGCGGAATCCAGAATGGGCTGACAGACCTGAAAAGGCTGCACTCATTAGAAGAGATACGCGAGTATGAACCGCATGTGGCTGGTGTAGAGGCTATACATGTGCCCCAGACAGGTATCATCGATTATCCGGCAATGGCTGCTGCGCTGCTGCGCCTGTTTCAGCAATATGGTGGTGAGGCAGCCTTTGGGGAACAGGTTGTAAAGATCAGGTCTGAGAAGGATAACGTGTATGTGGAGACGACAAAAAACACCTATACTGCTGCCAGCCTGGTTAGCTGCGGAGGCCTTTTCTCAGACAGGGTAGCCAACCTGACGGAAAAAGAGAATGACCTCCGGATCATTCCTTTCAGAGGGGAATATTATAAGTTACGGGAGGAGAAAGAGTACCTGGTGCGCAACCTTATTTACCCGGTGCCGGATCCAAGCTTCCCTTTCCTGGGGGTACACTTTACGCGCATGATACAAGGCGGCATTGAGGCTGGCCCGAATGCTGTGCTGGCCTTTAAGCGGGAAGGTTATACTTTCAGTGATTTTAATTTTAAAGACACGCAGGATACCTTTAGCTGGCCTGGCTTCTGGAAAATTGCTGCCAAATATGGCAAAACAGGCTTGGGCGAAATGTACAGGTCGCTATCAAAGGCGGCATTTACCAAAGCGCTGCAAAAACTGATGCCCGAAGTACAGGAAAATGACCTGGTACCTGGCGGAGCAGGTGTAAGAGCGCAGGCCTGCGACAGGAACGGTAACCTGATCGATGATTTTGACATCCTGAACCGCCATAACATCATACATGTGCGCAACGCTCCTTCGCCGGCGGCAACGTCCTCACTCGCTATCGGGCAGTATATCTGCGATCAGCTGGTAGGCAACAAGGCAACAGTCTAGCAGTAAGAGCTCGGCTTAGTGGTACTCTATAGTTGCGGAAAAACCGGCGACAAACTATAGAGTACCGGTTTGCTTGGGCTGGCATCCAGCTGCAGGCTCGCTATCTGCAAGTTCAGCAGGTATAAACCGTCTGTAATATGCTCTGGTACATAGATCAGTTCGGTTATAGTAGCGCCGCAACGGGTATATTTAGGGTATTGCCAGAACGCATGGTGGCATAAGAGTTTACCTTCGTCCAGTTCGCGGTCTACAGAAGGTAAATCTAAAAGTAAATGCTGCACGCCTTTTTCAGCCAGGTACTGGCCTATCGTATGTTCTAAATAAGGTGGATTTGTACCGGAATAATGCCGTGTAAGTTTATCGTCTGTGTTTGGTAAGGTGCGGATTATAACAGCTTCCGGTTTCAGGCCTTCCAGCTGCGCTTTTACATCGTCCAGCAGCACTACATCATCGCCGTTTTCCTGCTTTTGCGGAGCTATAGTTATGAGCTGGGCTACAAATAAAAAGCGCTTCAGGCAATTGTGGATAGTGGCATGTTCATCAGCAGAGATGTGGCCGTAGCATTCGGTGTGGGTGCCGTTGCCATGCGGCGTGAGGTGCACGCGTTTATAGTTGGTACTGCCGCCTTCTGCTACCGATCCTACAAAATCACCAACCCTGATCACATCAAACTGGACCGGCTCTGCCCAGAAACACTCGGGCTGTGGTTGCCTGTCGTGCAGCGGCATCGAAATATCCAGTGGCTGCAACGGGTTGAAACTATAAACTTGATCGTGGTAGGTAATGCTGGCTTCCATAGTTAGCAGGTTTTCTGGCAAGTATAAGCGAAATTAAGTAAACCTATACGCTGTAACTATAAAAGATTGAGACCTGCTATTCTTCGAGCAGCCAATGTACTGCTTCGTCTTCCGAAGCGAAATCCTGGATCTGGTAAGATATCTCGCCGGCAGCGTCGGCCCTGGCCACCACAGAGGCGAGCGCCAGCTTCTTGAAGAGGTTATCCGGCATGACGCGGGCCATCTTTTTTAGCGAAGTGCGGGAGAACAAGCTATAGTACGTGTTGGAAAGCCAGTCTTTTGTTTCGGGCCCGAGTACGGATACCTGCTGTGCATTTACAAGTACTCTTTCGGCTTGCTTTTCAGTTATCACATCGTATGCACGCATTGTTTCCGCTACAAACTGGTCATCGTTCAGTGGGCGTAGCCATTCTGTTCTCACATAAGCAAGACCATCGTCGGCTTCGATTTTGAAGTTGTCTGAACTATAAACTGTTGTAAGTTGAAGCGTTGGCATTTACGGGCATAAATTCAGGTAAGGGTGTTTAGGTTAAAAGACATACGAGTTAAACAGAATTAGGTGCCAACTATATTGTGGATTTAAATCTTAGTCTTATTCTGCAAACAGGTCCAGCGTGATCTGGTCGGCGAGCAGCTTTCCTTTGTCTGTCAGGTAGAGTACATTGTCTTTTATAGTTGCCAGTTCTTTGTGCTGTAGCTCCTGCAAATATATGTTGTGAGATGCCTGAACATCATAGCTATAGTTGTCGCGCATGTGCACCAGGTCGCAGCCCCAGATCGTGCGCAGTGTGGTAAGCAGGTAGTCGTTTGCCTGGTCGCCTAACGTAAGTTCTTCTATTTCTGAAGGAATGGTCTGCTGACCGATGGCCTCGGTATACTTACGGTTGTTGGCTACATTATACTGCCGGCTATGGCCGTTAAACGAATGCGCACTCGGTCCAACGCCTAAATAATGCACACCGCGCCAGTAATTGCTGTTATGTTTCGACTCGTAGCCCGGCTTACAGAAGTTGGATATCTCATACTGCACAAAACCGTGCTGCGCCATCTGCTCCAGTAAAATCTCGAATTGCTGTGCTGTAAAGTCGTCTTCGGATGGGGTAAACTTGCCTTTTTTGCTCCAGCGGCCCAAGGCAGTATCAGGTTCTATCGTTAGCGCATAACACGACACATGCTGCACATCAAGCGAGAAAAGCGTTTCCAGGTCTTTCAGCCAGATGCTGTGGTCTGGTGCCGGAATGCCGTAAATAAGATCTACCGTAATATTATTAAAACCAGCTGCCTGGGCATCTTTCACACACTGTAAACTTTCGGTGGCGTTATGGGCACGGTTCATCATGCGCAGGTGCGGCTCATGAAACGACTGCAACCCAATGCTCAACCGGTTTATGCCTGCCGCTTTCAGTTCCTGCAGTTTTTCAGGTTTCAGGTCATCAGGGTTAGCCTCCAGCGAGATCTCAGCAGTAGCCGAAACTATAAACAGGTCTTTTATAGTTTGTAGCAGTAACTGTAGTTCATCCTGTGTAAGCAAAGACGGTGTGCCGCCACCAAAGTAAATGGTTTCTATCGTTTGGCCCTGCAGGTAATCCCGTCGCAGTTCCAGTTCGCGGGCAATGGCATCTATAGTTGCCGTTTTATGCCCCATACTTGTACTGAAATGGAAATCGCAGTAATGGCAAGCCTGTTTACAGAAAGGGATATGAAGGTATATTCCGGCCACGGATTAATTGTTAAATTGCTGTATTGTTAAATTGTTGATGATCTGGAAACTATAGTTCTTAAAGTATAGCTATAGCCGTTACCTTTGTATAATTGCTATAGTTTCTCTGGTGTAATTCGTTGTAGATCATCTATAACTAAACAATTTAGCTAGCAAACAATTCAACAAGTAATAACACAAATGTATAAAATAGCTGCCGTAGTGTTGTGTTTGCTTTTGTGGCTGCCCTGTGCGCGGGCACAAAAACAGGCTGATGCACGGTTGCAGCCCAAAGTTATAGTTCGCATATACACTACCCCGGAAGATGCTCCACGGCTCCGGAACTATAGTTACCAAACCACCCACCCCGACTCGTTAGAAGCCAGCAAAGAAGTAAAAGACCTGATCTATAAAATGCAGCAGGATGCCTATTTGCTTACTTCTGCGGATAGTTTGTACCTGCGCAACGATACGCTACACGTGAGACTATACATTGGCGAAAGGTTTGAGTATGCCAGTTTGCGCAACGGTAATTTAAGCGAAGGTATTTTGATAGAATCCGGTTTCCGGGAGAAGTTTTACCGCAATGTGCCTTTTAAGCCAGCCGAATATGTAAAGCTGCAGCAGCGCATACTGGACTATGCCGAACGGAGCGGTTACCCTTTTGCCAGTGTGTGGCTGGATACGATAACTATAAAAGACAATAAAATTGAAGCTGCCCTGATGGTAGAAAAAGCTTTTGTAGTTACCTATGACTCGGTGCAGGTGGTGGGCGGCAGCAAAACCAAACCAAAGTTCCTGATGCGCTACTTGCAACTATACCCGGGTCAGCCTTATAACCAGGAGCAGATAGAAGCTACCCAGCGCATGCTTACCCAGCTGCCTTATATTAAAGTGACAAGGCCGCCGCAGGTGCGCTTTGCCCGCGATAAAGCACGGGTTTATTATTTTTTGGAAGACCGGCAATCGAACCAGATAGATGGTGTGATTGGCTTTTTGCCCGATCCGACCCGCAGCGGGAATAAATTGCTGGTAACCGGCGAAGCCAACCTCAACCTCCGGAACTTACGCGGCACAGGCAAAAGCATAGGGCTGCAATGGCGGCGCGTAAACAAAGGCTCCGTTATACTTAATGGCGAATACCTGCACCCAAATCTGTTCGGTACCCCATTTGAACTGGGCACACGCTTCAACTTACTCAAGCAGGATTCATCGTTTATAACTGTACAGCCGCGCCTCCAGCTGGGTTACTATACCTTAAAATACGGCAAATTCAGCGTTTATGGCGAGTGGCGCAACTCCCGGATATTGGGCGATGCCAGCACCCAAAGCCTGCGCAACCTCGACCTGGCCGATGCCCGCACCACCACCTATGGCTTTAATTACCTCTGGAACAACCTGGATGACTTTTACTTCCCGAGACGTGGGCGGTTAGTAGAACTGGAACTGACAGCAGGTACGAAAACCCTGCTACGCAACGCCGACCTGGAGAAAAGCTTTTACGATACCCTGGACATGCGCACCATGCAAATGAGCTTAGGGCTGCGGGCCGAAAACTTCTTCCGCTTAAGTAAGAATAGTGCCTTACTGGCCAGAATAGAAGGAAATGCGCTGCTGAATGACCAGGTTTTCCTGAATGATATGTACCGGCTGGGTGGCCTTACTTCTATCCGCGGCTTCGACGATTATTTCTTTTATGCCTCCTCTTACGCTATCGGAACTATAGAATATCGCCTCTTTACGGCGGCGGATTCGTATGTGCTGCTTTTCTATGATCAGGCCTATTATCGCAGCGATCTGGAGAAATCGGAAGCGAGTGGCTGGCCATCGGGCCTGGGAGGCGGAATTAGTTTTAGTACAGGCGCCGGAATTTTTCAGCTGGTGTATTCTGTGGGACGATCTGAGCAACAGCCACTTTCGCTTAAATATTCAAAAGTGCACTTCGGGATAACGAGTAAATTCTAACTTTTTTTGCCTTTTTTAGGTATAATCACTTGCAAGGTAAGATTTGATATACTACTTTTGTAACACAATAACAGTGCGGGATGGAGCAGTTGGTAGCTCGTTGGGCTCATAACCCAAAGGTCACAGGTTCGAGTCCTGTTCCCGCTACCCAGTAAGACCGATCAGCTTTTTTGCTGATCGGTCTTTTGTTTTTTGTGCTGTAAGTGCTTGACATACTGTAAATTAGTTGAAGTATTGTGTTGGTTCTTTCGGTTCGATAATACTCTTTTTTAGTGCTGTAAGTTATTCCGGATGGAAATAGGACCTTTTGTATAGCCTGTTTCGTGTTAAAATCCCCTAAAAGCCACAATTCTGATAGATTTGTGGCAAATGACAAACAAGCATCTATGGACTTTTCTAAGTTCGATAATTTTAAAGAAGATTTCGCTGCTTCTATGTAAAGCTCATCTAATTTCTGTTTGTACTTTCTGCTATAGTTATCATAAATTGACTGGTCCATCTGTCCTAGGAACAGTTTCTCTTGGGCATTTTCAATCGTTTCTTCTAATGCTTTGATGGAGGCTTGAATGACCTTTCGCTCGTCCTCCTGTTGTGAAAAAACTGCCTCTAAAGTTCCATGTATAGCATCTGTTATGGGAGCAAGGGCTAACTTATTGCAATCGTAGCTATGTAATAAGTCTACAAATTGTTTGTGCATATGTTCTGCACTCTTATTGCTGCCACAGCCTTTTTTGTTGCATTTGTAGTAGTGTTTGCCTTTGCTTTTAACTTCGTACCCCGTCATACTGGTGCCGCAGTGAGCGCACTTTACAAACCGTTTTAGAGGCAATGCATCATCGGTTGTCTTATGCTTAAAGCCGCGGTTATTTTTGGCTCGTTTCTCGTTTATTCTTTTAAAAATTTCCTTTGAAACAAGTCTTTCCTGTCTTCCTTCTATGATGTTGCCATCTAAAAGCGAATGGGAAATCAAGCCACAATAAAACGGGTTGCTAAAAATGGCAGATAGCTTCTGTTTGGATAGCTTTAAGCCCATTTTAGCAAGACGTTCAGCAATCTGCACATCTGTTAAACCTTCATTCGCTTTCATCAAAAAGGCTTTTCGAATCAGTTTACCAGTTTCGTTTACAACGATGCGTTGCTCGCCATTTTCAGTTGTATGCGTAAAGCCAAGAGGTGCCCTGGTTACCCAAAATCCCTGGAGAAGGCGCTCTAATGTACCAGCCATGGTCTTCTGTCGGCGCTGATGGTTTTCATATTGCCCGAAAGACAGAAACATGTTTTGATATAAAGAGCTGCTAAGAGCTGTTGGGTCTACATTCTGCAAAACAGAGTGGACGTAAATACCTTCTTTACGTAGGTCTTCTATAATCTTTATGGCCTCAGCTCCAGACCTGGAAAACCTATCGATGCTATAGACAATAATGTTTTGAACTTTCTTAGTGCGTACAAATGAAAGCATTTCTTTGAATTGCTTTCTTTCGTCAGTTTTAGCGCTCTCATGTGTGCCTCCAAAGTATTTAACTACTTGGAATTTTTTGGTGAGTGCCAGGTGCTCGCATTCTTTCTTCTGTGTTGTAAGGCTTTGGTTGTTTTCAGCCTGTTCCTTGGTAGATACCCTGGTGTAGATGACCGCATCTTGGCTATTGATGTCTGCTGTTTTAGCTGCCTTTGATTTAGCAAATTTTCTGAATTGATCTAGGTTAGTCATTGCCCAAGCTTTTAAAGGTTCTTACTGCGCATTGTGCGATCGTCCATAAGGATTGTACTAGCTCATTAGCCTCTGCGTCTGAAATAGTTTCAAATCCAGGATAGGTGCGAAGTTTCTCTACAGTTAATGGTGAGGATGTTTTTTGTTTTTTCTGGTTTTGCTTAAAAGGGTTCAAAATATTAATTGGTCTAGCACGTACCTGTTATCTGCAGTGTATGTACCGATAGTTATTTGACCCGTTTTCTACGGTGTCCTTTAGGTAGCAATTGTTATTTTAAAATCGCAGCCTTTTAATATAATTGTAAAACACTGTTTTGTTTTTTATAGAAACCATTGGAGCACTATGGTAGCTTGGTAAACTTTCAATAGTTTCATGATATTTCTCTAATGATGATGATTTACTTTTCTTAAAAGTTAAGAGCCAGTTAAAGTTTTTATCAGCTGCAGCTCTGTCAACTTGTATGCTCTCCCATTCTTTAGTTCTCATTGATTTTAAAACCTCATTTTCTGATTGTGAGACTAATGTTGAATAAGAAGTTAGGTTCGGTAAGTTTTCATCACCGACAAGCTGTAGTAAAATTTCGTGTATGGAGAAGGAAACAGAGCCATTAATTTTTTTGGCTTCTTCAACAGGCACAAAACGGCTAACGAATCCCATTCTCCCATCTTTATTAAAATATATTTGTAAGTCTTCTCTGTTACTTATAATTGTGCCTATAATAAAATCAAGCAAAGTGGGCGTTGTTGCAATGTTATATGTAATTCTAAGTGGGTTGCCTATACTATCTCGTTCGAGTTCTTGGTAACTGTGCTCTGACGGGAATATATCTGCAAAGAGCCATAGCTTGAAGTTGTACAAAATATTTGATGGGAAGTTGTAACTGATTAGGTTGTCCAAAATTCTCAACCATATATATTGGCTAGTATTTAATGATGTTTCTTTGTCTTCTGGTAGAAATGCCCATTTCTTCAAAAGTATTTCTTCATATGTACAGTTCTCTAACTCTAGCAAATCAAAAGTTACGATGCCTTTCTTTAAACGAGGTAATAGACTAGATTCAGGGTAATTTAAGCTATAGTTCACTAGACCGTGCTTTTTTTCTTTGAAAGCAGGTTGGCTAACACTTTTGTTGTTCATATGATGGGTTGCGTTATTCTTTGTCCTTTTTCTGTAAACCTTTAGATGTTTCTTTTATCAAAGCATCTAAAAATAGACCAATGCCATATCCCAGTAGGCTGATCTTATACTGCTTATAGGCAGCTAAAAGAGGGTGATCTTCTCCAATATTATCTTTGTTCAAAATGAAGTCTATTCCATCAATTGCAAAGACAGAGGCTATAGCATTTGGTATATCATTCCCACTATCTAGTTTCGATGAGGTGATCGGCTTTTGGAAGTGTTTTATTAGAGCTTCTAGCAGATTTTCTGAATTTGACTTCATGCGTTCAATCTGAGCGGCCTGTTGCTTTACTATTTCCTCAAGAGCTCCATGGTTTGGTAAGCCCAATCTTTCTTGTGCAGTCTCATGGTTGAGAATTTCTTCACTTGTCATGTTGAAAACGCTCTGTAGAATTTCGAGTTTCTCAGGTGAAAGTGTTATATCTCCTTTTTCAATTCTGCTATAATTAGCTTTACTCATGCCTAGCTTGATAGCTATATCTTCTTGCTTTAGATTTTTGGCTAGTCGAATAGATTTAATTTTGCTATGGATATTTTGCATGTAGCAAATATATGCAATCTTAAATTTATTATGCAACTAAGTCAATAAAATAAATTCAATTGCATCAGTTGCATATGTTGTAGGCGATGTGGTTTAGGTGATTGATTCAGTAACATTCTTTTTAAGCAGCAATAGCAGATTAAAATAGTGTCTTCAAACACAATTTTAATCTGCTATTGCTGCTATAGGTAATTTCATGTTTACGAGTGTAGTTTTACCTTGTCCTAGCCCTATCCAAGTTTGTAAATTCGCTGTAATAGTGCCGCTCCCATGACTGCATAAAATATCTTCCTTTTTTATTAAATTGCTAGCTAATATACCTTAGTGTGGATATAGGGATAGTAAATAAGATAAAGCGTTTAGCAATAGTTGCTCTTGCTTCCGATGACGACTTAATAGAGACGATTGTTCTAAAAGGTGGTAATGCCATTGATATAGCTTACCATCATTCAACCCAGTCTGTCTCCAGAACATCCTTTGATCTAGATTTCTCTATAGAGGACGGGGACTTTAAAGATGACTTGGAATCAGTCAAGCAAAGAATTCATAAGACTTTGGTCCAAACTTTCTCTGAGAACGGGTACGTTGTAATTGACTACAATTTTATTCATAAGCCCAAAACTGTTAAGGAACCGGTGGCAGATTTTTGGGGTGGCTACCTTGTAACTTTTAAGGTAGTAGAGCAGCAGGTATTTGAGAAGGCAAATAACTTTGACCTTCAAAGGAGGTTAGCTGTGCCTTTAAAGCCTGATCGTTCTACTAAATTTGAGCTTGAGTTTAGTAAATTTGAATATGTCGCTGATAAGACAGCAATTGATGTAGATGGCTACACAATTTATGTCTACACTCCAGAGATGATCGTGTTTGAAAAAGTGAGAGCTATATGCCAGCAGCTTCCTCAATATGCTGAGGTAATAAAATCGCACACACCTAGGGCCAGAGCCAGAGATTTCTATGACATCTATTTAATTATGGAGTCTTGCGGTGTTGTGGTCGATGCTAAAGATAACATACAGCTCTTGCAACATATTTTTGACGCCAAACGAGTACCTGTTGAATTTATACAAGAGATAAGGAATAATAAAACCATTCACTTCCAAAACTGGGACAGCGTTAAGGATACAGTATCACAAACGGAGGCGTTGAGAGAATTTGATTTCTATTTCAATTATGTTGTTGAGAAATTTGAAAGTATCACATTCCCTTAGGATAATAAAGCCTCCAGTCCGTCGCATATTCCTTCTCAGCGATTTCATAGGTTAAGTAAAAATCGAACTTCTTGCTTCTGCTACGTAGTTCCTCAAGCTTCTTCCCATTATAACCGGCTCGCTCTAAATAGAAACCTATAGATTGGTGATAAGGATATATGAAGTCCATCTTGTCTAATATCGCAATGAGCTTATTTATGGAGACACCCTGTTCAAGTGCTCTTTTGTATGCTTCTAAGACTGAAAACACACCTCCGGCGTAACTTGGTCTTACTGTTATATCGATAAGCGTTCTCTCGATATTTGTAACAGAGATATGGTCTACAGAATATACGCCCAGCCGGTTAGTAAACATGCCATTAAGGACAAGGAAAGTATAATCTCCGTAACTGGCACTAGATGATGCTCTTCGTTGAGGCTTAGAAAAGGCTGCATTAATACCTTCCTGTGATAACTTTCTTTCACCACTTTGCTTGGGAGCTTGTTCGAATGTTATATATATATTCTTGGGAATTTGTGTTGTTAAGCCATTTATCCATACAGCAGAATAATGAGACAGATATGATTTGCTAACAAGTGAAGAAGCTATTTGCAGTATAGAGGCCCCTTCTACTATAAAGCGCTCTTTGTTTGAAATGTAACCATCAAAAGGAATCTCAATTCTCGTTAGGATACCCCTTTTAAGAAGCTGATCAATAAACTTGTCTCTGTATATAGAGAGGGGTAGTCTCCAACTAATTCTCTTTTCTTCTAAGATCTCATCCAGCTGCTCTTTGGTAAACACCTTTTTTGCCCCCTGATGGAAGAAAGATCTTATATTGTGTTCAGCAATAGCGAACCTTGATTTACCCGGCATAGCTATATTGATATGGTTGCCATACAGTAAGTATATATACTTACTGCAAAGTTAGCGAAATAGTTCTATAAAAGCAATAGAATTAGGTGTTTATAGGTGTTTTGATACTTTATATTAAAGTTTTTACTAGTATAACAAGTATATATACTTGTTATACCCAAAGTTAACATATTTTGTTTACAAAATCAACTATTAAAATTTTGAGTTTGTATTTATTACAGGCATTAACTTATCTAAAAGGGAAGGTGTAGACTCATTAAGAATTTCTAATTGAACCTTTCAGCGACAACTTAGGCAAGTTTTAGAGTGTACTCCTAGCTCTAGGAAATACTGCTAAATCTTTTGGATACAAAGCATTTCAGCTACCGGTTTAGAAGGATAAGCTTGTCTTTAAGAATAATAAGTTGGCTTAAGTATAATAATATTTCCTTGAGGTAATTGTATTGTATCAGCTCTATAAAAGCTGATAGGATCTCTCTTTTGAGTAGCTGCAAAAATCTCTTCCCAGCTATTAGGAAGAACTGAAAGTAAACAATGCATTTTTAGGACCTTAGCATCAGACGCCGTTTGTAGTTCATCATGGTCTTTTTTGAATTTTCACCTTCACTTGATGGCCAATCTATGACGGCAATTGGTTCATTTTTAGCATTACAGATGGTAAAAGTTACCCTTGTTTCTAGGGAATAATCAAATCATGTATCGTTCTTAGAAGCATAGAGATGTGAACTATGATGAATAATGTAGAGGGTGCCAGCTTCGGGTAAACTCTTGGAAAGTAGACCAATAATTTTGAGAAAAAGTCGTGCTTCGGGTGGTTAATGTTTATAATAGGCCTTGTGAAGGCTTTCTGTTGTTCTAAGGCAAACAAAGTCTTGTGATTAACACGCAGGTAAATTAATATAACTAATCATAATTGGCAGTATGATCGCCTGCTACGCGCATGGCATTAATGCCCGACGGTTAGCTATTGGCACGGGATGATGACAGAGACTACATGGGATTTCTGCTGTACAGGTATGCATTGCGGTTTGCTCCATACCCATAACGTCACAACTGTACTGGTTAGCCAACCCTTCAAGGGTATAAGGAAAAGATGTAATCTATTGCTGTGTTTTTATAAATGTCCAGTCTTGCCGGCACATTTCCAGAATGCGCTTGCTACTTTTTCTTTGCTGCTAGTTGTAACTCTTGTTAAGCAATGGTCGTGAATCATACTCTATCATTGCTCTGTTTAGTCTTGGCTATTCTGTATTAAAATATCTCCGTTTTATTAGCTGCTGGGTAGTCGTTATAATATGCTGCTCTAAGCCTGTTTTAACAGCAGTGTTACTATTGCCACCGTTCGCTATGATAGGTATTTCCTAACAAGTACCAAATCTAAGAAGCAAAGGCTTTGAATTCGCATGAATCTCCCGTCAGCTGCAAAATCTACGAGTATATGCGCTACCTGCAGCAGAAGGCGTTATATAAAGGAATTAATGCATTTTCAAAATGAGCGTAATCGGCTGATGTAACCACGCTCATTTTGATCAACGTTTTTTATCCTTTGTATACTTTCCACATCCTTAAAAAGTCTTCATCTGTGACCATGCCATTCTGGAAGTACGCTAAGATCTCCTCACGCTGAATAATCTCGTTAAAGGCCAGCTGCTCACATTCTACAGGTACATACGTGGCCTGAAAGGTTACTTTCTTGCCATCTGCATCCTGAACTTCCGGATATTGACTTAAGTAGTCATTTGCCTCTTCTTGAGACAATGGCTGTTCATAATTCATGCAGGCATCCATGTGGGCCATATAAATGATGTCATAGACTTCGTCTGGGGTGAGTGTTTGTGTGTTTACCATTTTCTTATTGAGGTCTTTATATTTATGTGTTTAGTGAGCTCAGGTAAGCGTTTGCATGAGTTGATAGCTCAAGCGTGAACGACTACTTTTCATTAGTTTAAATGTAGGGCTTTTCTTTTTATAATGACATATATGTCATTATAAAATTTTGCTGCTTTCGCCAGTTTGCGCCTGACGATGGCAAGAATCCGAAACGAAAGACTGATACAGGCTGTGGCAGTGCGCTTAAAGCAGCTACGTGAGAAGCGGGGAATGACCCTGGAAGCTGTTTTTTTAGACACTGGCATCCACATCGCGCGTGTTGAAGCAGGTAAGGCCAACATTACGCTTTCTACTTTGGAAGCCCTCTGCGCTTATCTGGGCGTTACCCTGATCGAGTTCTTCTCAGATGACTTCCCTGACTTTCAGAAATAGCTTGAATGAGCGATAGTGAAACTTAATGGTATGCCAAGCGGACTAGATACAGGTCATGCTTGTGGCTTGCTGGAAAGGGTAAGGGGCCTTAAATCTTCCCACTACTCTTATGGCTTTATAAAGCATCTCTATTATATTGCCCTTTATTGTTAACTTTTGGCACTTGCTGATAGGTTAATTAGATTCAGAATTCTTTGCTCAACAATTTACCATGCCTCCATCATTTTATTAAGCGTGTCAGCAATTATTTTACCCACTTATCCCTATATCTATTTGTGAAAATAGGATCTTGACAAATACACAGTCCAGAATAATGTTTACTTTCCTGTTCTAACAAATTATTATAAATCGGCTGCATCATGTTTATTTTAGTGAGCGGCTCGATTTGTGTTTCCCGCAACTGGGCTGATTGGATAACTACTTCAGCACCTAAAAGTAAGCCAGCTAAGACTGATTCATGCGCAAGAGGTACTTCCAAATCGGTATTCATTTGTTCGTTACTTCCACTCTGTATTACCCTGCCGCCGCAGATAGCCTCAGAATAAAAAATCTCTACGGGTTGGCCTATGTAAGTATAAAGCAGATGAGCATCAATACTTACCTGCTGAGAAATTTCAGTCACGAAATTATCATCTATTGGTAGGTTATTAGCTAAGTACTGCCTGATAAATGGTTCCAAAGCAATATTGCCCAGACTTGCTGCGATCTTTTCAGAATTACTTTTTATTTTGTGTCTAGGTAAGTATAAACAGCTCAAACAGACATCTTCTGTAAAATTTAGATGTCTTGAGATACCAATTCCTTCAGGACTAGTCCATGCATTCAAAATTTCTTTAGGGAGAAGGCTTTGGATTTCCAATCTTTCCTGCGTTGTATCGATTGCAGTTACAACTAACTTGATTTGTTCTTTATCTAAAGTATTGGCCGCATTCTGCCATTTTAACTGCAAGGGTTCGACCTGCAGCTCACTGTGCTTTTCAAGTAAATTTCTAATTACAGAAACCTTTTGTTGCTCAACATGTTCTTGCAGCATTAATATATAGCGCTGTAAATTAGAAAGTGCTACAGTCTGATCATCTACTACTGTAATTCTACCACACAGCCCTTGCAGCTCCAAAAGGCTCCAAATCACTGCATTCCCGATAGCACCAGTTCCGATTAAAGTAAAATCAACAGATAAGGAAGATGGCAAATTCGGCTCGAATTCCCCCTTTTCTACAAGCCTTTGGCTAAATGCAGAAAAACAAAACTCTGTGTCAGGTGAAGCATTACCTAGTTCCTCCCTGAAGATATAACGGAACACATTAGCAGCCCCAAAACAAACAGCGCAGCCGGCACCGAAAGGATTGTTAGTGTCATGGCACGATTGTGCCTTGTTCGACGAATAAAATGCTACCCAATTTTGTGAACCGATATAAATACAAGTTTGCTGTGCATCAAAACCTGGTACTTCCCCAATTACCAAGTTGATAGTCGGTGTTTGTTCATCACTGTAATTGATATTAGGATTAATATTTGTCGCAAGGTCCTTTAGCTTGCCTGAATACCTATCACCATCTACACCTTTAGAAAGATCAAAAAATCTTAAGTTTGGATAGAGTCTACTTAAGACCCGTACTGTCAGGTCAAGAGCAGATCTTCCTTCAGCAGTTTCAAGGCTATTGTCTCCGTAGACAATTCCGATGCAATTTGATTGTAACTTATCTTCAAATGCGGAGCGGTCATATCCGTTTATACGTTGAGCAGCACTTAGGCTTATTTTATCAAAGAAATTGGCTTGTGGCATTAGTCTGTGATTTTGATTAACGATGTGACCTGATTTGGCGAAAGCTCTGTCCAACCTGTATCTGGTAAAAGGCGGTAGAAGGCGCTGTGTGCAAGGTTTTTGTCACTAAACCCATAATCTGGAACTACAATAGACAAACCACCAAAAGTTGTAATAATGGCTAACGCATCGTCTGCTTCCGAGTGGTATGCTTCCGAAGGATGGCTATGAATTTGGGCAATAAGACTGTAGGAGTTTTGGAATAGCCATTCATTAATCCGCTCTAATTCTTCTCCATCCACTTGAAATGAAAGTCCTTCCGGAGTTCTAAGTAACTGTTGCTTGGGATAAAGTAAGTGGGTAACAGAAAATTCCGGTCCGCTTTTCTTGCCTGCAAATAGTGCGAGACGTTCGAAGCCTTCTTGACCAGTGTCTTGAAACTCTTTATAGACACTATCAATAAATTCGCGCGGTATCAGAACTGTTTCAATATGCATTAATCCAATTGGCTCCATGATAATGAATTATAAAGGTAAGTCTTCAGGGTTATATCCTAATTGTAGGTTAGGTATCTGCATGTTAAGGTTAATCTGAAATGTATAAGCTGTCAAATAACTTGTACCGTACAATTCTAGGTTATCCAGTAGAAAACATAATGATCCTTCACCTCCCTTTTTTCTGTACAGAAACCAGGAATCACCGTTATGAAAAGGGTGGTTGTGATACTCCCGAACGCCAGGAATACAAAAGAATGGAATCCTATTTAAATCTGCCTGTAAGAGGGCCTGCGGGGTAGGTGCCCCTACTAGCTTCCTAGGTAGATTCGTATGAACTTGTTCAATAGTTATAGGCTCTAACGTAAGTGGATGAACAAATTTCACTGAGAGCGGCTGAACATCATAATTAACAAAGTTAATGCGTACAGCAAAAACGATTGGCATCGGATATAGAGAAGGAGCAGCAAAAGCAAAGTAAAGATCAGGGTATTGCTGTTCAAGCAGCAATACCCCTTTCTTCCGGTATTCTTCTCTTAGGCTAAAAAATATCTCTAATTCTTCCTGGAACTTTTGATGCGTTACTTCCGGATCAACATACTGTATCAGTGACGACTCCATCTGAACTATTTAGCAAATAGAACCATTTCCCCCACCACCAGCTAATAGCGTAAGTACTAAAAGCGAACCATTGTTGATAGGGTAGTCATTTATCTTTTTATTTGGATCCAAGACAGTACCATCCAGCTTTAGCTGAAACCGTTCTTTAGGTACTGAATTGTTCTGTGTTTCTACTATCGCCTTTTCTAGCAAAGAAGTAACAGATGCATTGATATTGGTTGTTACCGAAACAGCTTCACTTTGGTAACGGACTTGTACTGTTAACTGATTGTGCTGTCCATTTGTGTTGTCTGGCTTGTTATGGCCTGGTTTGTCGTTTTTTTCCATTTTGGATTTATATTATTATTAAACTATATTTTCTTTGGCTGTTTCTCCTTTTAAAGGGAATTAACTATTTTGCCTCACCTGTACTACTATAAAGCGTGACATTGAAGTATATGTCACGCTTCTTCGTATAAGAGATGAAACTGGTAAAATCCGACCGAATAAGTTTACTTTCTGATGTTGACCTACTTGTCGCTTTGTGTTGTGAGCAAAGCGACGATGAGATTTATTCAGAATTCGTCCAAAGATTTTTACCTGAGGTAAGAAAGGAGTGCCTTCAGATTTGCAAAAAACGTAAGCTAGACCAACATCTTGGGGAAGAAATCGCACATAAAACATTTGAGAATGCACGAAAGTACAAGTCATTTAAGGCAGACGAAGTAAAAGCCCCGAGTTCAAGGAAAGGAATACTAGTTTATTTGTACCGAATTGCAACGAATTTATTCAATGATCATCACAACGGTGAGAAGAAAAAAAACGGTGCAGAAGTACATAAAACTTACTTTGATGATTTATTTTGCCCTCCAGAGCAGGGGCTGCCACCAGAGAAATTACTTGAAATCCGTGAAGCTACCTTGCAAATCTTTAATCGGCTAAACAAAAAGGAACAAAAAGTTGTCTTAACTGATCTTGAATATAAAAAGCATCACAAATACCTGCCAGATGATGTGAATGAGCATTTGGCAGAGGTACTAGGAGTTAAAAAAGCAACTATCCGCAAAATCAGAGAGCGTGCTATTAGTAAAATAAAGGAAGCAATTGATGAAATTAACCAAGCCTGAAAATAAGCTTTTCTCAATGGAAGATTTTGAGAAAGGCCTTATGCTAGCCGGATTGATTGCCCCAAGCTCTGTACAGGAGCTAAACGAGCGTGAAACGCTAGAGAATTTTGAAAAACAGCAAAAAAAGCATCAAAGCGCAATTTATTTTAAAAGGGCTGTACTAGCAGCTGAAATTGTTTTTGAGCTACATCATGAACCTACTTTCGGAAGAATAAAATTCCAAAAGATGGTCTACCTCTGTGAACATGTGGCTAAAATGAATTTAAAGCAACGCTACAGTAAGCAGGCTGCAGGACCTTTTGATAACAAGTTCATGCATAGTATTGAAAAGGAGTTCCTAAAGCAGAAATGGTTTACCGTTGAGAAAAGGAATGAGGCTGGCTTCACGAAATCAATTTATGTTCCGTTACCCGATGTAAATAAATACAAATCTTACTTTGAGACTTATTTTGAGGAATCAATAGACGAAATTAAGTACATCATAGATCTGTTTAGGAAACAAAAAACAGATTTTACAGAAATTGTTGCGACGCTTCTTGCTTGCTTTTGGGAACTTACTGAAAAAAATGAACAGTTTACTCAAGAAAAACTCCTAGACCTTTTTTACGCTTGGTCAGACAAGAAAAAACGCTTCGATCAAAATACTGTATTGACGGCTTGGCATTGGATAAATGATAGGCAACTTATATTAAATAGATAACTTATCGTCTTTATAACAGATTAAGCTTTAAAATCAGCCTTATAATTATTCTTGTGTTAATATGGTTTATCACACCTTTGTAAGTGATTTATAGTACTTTCTTACACCCTTATCATCTGTATATTTGAATGCTTCGCTAAACTCATCAATCCTTGTAACTAACCCAAGTAACGTTTGATTATTAATACTTAGGATCGAGTTTGTCTCTAAGTGGCTTAAGTAGTTTGACATGATTGACGGGATTACTGTATTTTGGAGAGCGTCCAATTGCTGTTGCTCAAGTACACAGATGTTAGCCTGATGTGTTAGCTGAATGTGAGAATTGATTGCTTTTAAGCAATCGCTTATCATTCGCGAGTCTTCTCTCAAGGCAATATCTAACGGTACAGGAATATCTAGCTTCTTTATCACCTCCATTATCTTTAATTCCAGATACTGTCTCATTAACAAAGCTCCTAAATTAGATTCCCCTGCTTGCAGGCTCTCCACTATCTTACTCCTTAAATTATCATTCCCGATTAAGTTAGCCGTAACACGTCCTTCTGGGGCCACACCGCCAAGCTCATAATGCTGCCATTTCTCACTTAATCCAGAAGCTTGGGTGTTAAAATACTTCTTAAGAAGCCCATCATGGCTTAAGACTATTATCTGCAATCCATTGGGATTATTAGCAGTTGAAATGTCTGAAAATAAAAGTTCTATTAGGCTCAGCTGGTTTCCTGCATCAAAGCTTGAGGTGACATCGTCCAAGATCAAAAACCTTGCTTTGGGCTTGCTCCTAATTAAAGCTGCCAGATAAACAGAGACAGCGAAGGCATTACGGTAGGACTCAGACAATAAAGGGGAGGCGTAAAGATTTGTAGTGCTAAAAAATGAATCGAGTACAAGGTCCAAGTCCTGCTTGTTTGTAGCCCGCTTTAGACTAGGAATAACTCTATTGCTGTTTATGATCCTTTGGAAGAAATTACGGGTGTCTTCTTCTATTTCAGAGCAGATCACCTGGCTTAAAGCTGTTTCTGCTTGGGTAATCTGGGAAGATATAGTACTAATAAATTCCTTCCAACGCTCTATATGCTCACATTGCATTTTAAGCTCTATTCCCTCATCTCTGACTTTCGCAAGATGAGCAATGTCTTCTGCCAATTTGCGTACGTCTGTAATTTTCTGGACAGTGTCCGTGATTGAAGCTGGAAGCTTATCGCTAATTTCTTTTATATCTATGTTAAGCTGTTTTTGCTGCTCTAGGATTAGCTTATCAGTGGCTTGCAACTTCTGCGTCAACGACATGAATGATTCCTGATCTAGCTTTTCTGAGCTAATCATGAAATCGCCTTCCGCTATTGCGTTTATGGAATGAGCAGTCAACAAACTCTGTATTTTTAGATGCCTCCCCCTACCCGTGAAAGAATTCCATAGTCTTTTAATATCCTTGTCTGTCTGATCTATTCGCTCGAACGAATCGAGCTTGGCTAATACAGAGTCATAGAGCGGAGCTCCTTCAAAATTTAAATCAGCTGATTCGCAAAGTGGGCAAGTAGTCTTTGGATAGCTTAAGTCTTCGAAGATTTTTTTGGCTGCTTTATAGAGTGTGTGATATTCCTTCCCCAAGGTTGACTTTAAAAGATTTTGTTTGCTTTCAACCAATTTTGCCAACTCTTCGAGCTGTCCAGCTTCAATGTCAATGCTGTCAGGTAATACTCTCTCTATTTCCCTTTTCAGGTTATCTTTTTTTATGAACTCAGTTTGAAGCTTACTACCTTCAGTTTTCTTCAGAACATTTATAAGGTTGTCAAAATCAATGTGTTTGAATTCATTTTCTGTAAGTATGTCTTTGAAAATGGAAATATTCTTCAATACAGAGATTGCCTGATACTCAAGTTTGGGAATATCATTTAGGTCTAAATGTGCTAACTCAAGTTTCCCTAATGTCTCAATTATAGTATCGCGAGTTTTTCTATACTCATCTTGTTTAGCCTGGTGTTTTGTCTTTAATGTATCGTAATTGTGATCGGTGTTTATGTTCTTTGTATTAGACAGGGCATCTAACCTTTGCTTTAAGGCACTAATCTTAGAAAGACCGATAAGCATTGAGAAAGAACGTCCTCTTTCTAATGGTCTGTTGTCAATGAACGATCGGAATAAGTCATAGTCTATCATCAACCCATCGTGGTTCAAAGACTTAAGTAATTCCTCTGGCTCAGGATGATTTGGAGAAGTAACGGTACGCTCTCCTGACCTCTCCTTCTGTATTAAGATGTCAACTGTCTCACTGCTATCATCAGCTTGCAAATTGATCCTTATTGCGGATCTACCAGTAGAATGGAAGTGATTGATATAGTATTCTCCTGGGTTCTCTTTATTCTGTATATTCTTAAAGCGAGAAATCTCAGATTTGAAGGAAAAGCAAAGTGCATCGAATATTGAACTCTTCCCAGATGCATTAGGGGCAAAGATTGAGCAAACTTTATCTTGTGCAATCTTTAACTTTAACGGATGATTTTCATTGTTTATGCCCCTGAAGCCCTCTATTTCGATTTGCCTTAAGAAATACCTTTTCATTATTCAGACTGCTTATATACCTCCGAAACTTGTTCGGCAACTTTTGTTCTGAACTCAGTTTTCAAACTTGATGCATCGCCATCTACCCTTGTTAAAAGGTCCTTATTATCAGCAATAATCTTCCCTAAAACAGGATCTTTTTGAATGCAAAAGTTGAAGAATGCTTCTAAGTTCTCTTCCTGAGATTTAAAAGCATCGAAATTAAAGTTATCCATTTGCTTTATTTAAACTGGTAAACTGGCTAAAGGTAAGGTCACTTAAATGTAATCAATATTCAAATATCTTTGAATACAGATATTGACTCAGTCTTTAAATTTTTGTGTTTCTGAAAATTGAAAGGTAAGAGCCATTAATTCCTGGCCCTCTAAAATACTATGTTTGGTGGCACACTTTGTCAGTTACTCACAGCTTCCCAAACATATTGGTGTATCGCTGCGGCTTGATTTTGCAGAAGGCGGCAATTTTTAATCAACTATAGCATTTCTAGCACTATATTAATTAAAACTATTATCTCTTAAAGCTTCTTTTGCTTCTTTTTTATATCTTTTATGGCCTCTTTTTTATTCATTTTACTATAATAGCTATATGGAATCGTCAAGAAAACTAACAATTGAGGAGGTTTTAAACTTAGAGACCGGAGAAGAAGTAGATGCTTATCAATTCTTCAAAAAGCCGTTGGATGAGGTAACAGAGGTCCGATCTGAACTACAAAGAGCTATAGCTGGATTTAGAACGCCGCTATTTGTTTGTTACTATTGCAAACAAAACATAAGGATTAGGGGTGGTAAGTTTGTCAATGGTCGTAAAAAGGATAGCTTTCATTTTGCACATCTGAAAGATAGTGCAGCTTGCCACATCAAGACGAACAATAACTATACCCAAGAGCAAGTAAATAGCATAAAGTACAACGGTGCTAAGGAAAGCGCTTTACACATACATTTAAAAGAACTGATTGCGCATTATCTAACTAAAAATGGTGCATCTAAAAATGAAGTTACCAATATTGAAATAGAGAAGGTCATCAAAGGTAGGCAGCTAGAAAAAGAATGGCGTAAACCAGACATCAATGCCTTCTTTAGGGGGATGCGCATAGCTATCGAGCTTCAGCTCTCTACTACTTGGTTAAGTGTTATTACCGAAAGGCAGCACTTTTACAAAGAGCAAGGCTTCTATATGCTATGGGTATTTCATAAATTTAATCTCGATGATGAAATCAGAAAGCTCACATATAATGATGTAATTTTCACTAACCACCATAACGCATTTGTATTTGATGAAGAATGCATCGACAAGTCAAATCTTGAAAATGATTTAGTTCTCAAGTGTTATTACAAGGATTATTTCCAAAACGGATTAGAAATAGGTGACCGTTGGGTAATGACCTATGTTACCCTCGCAGACTTAACCTTTGATCCGAATAATCTAAAAGTATATTTTCACGATTCGAAAAAACAAAAGCATAAGATCGCACAGGCTATTGCTCGTGAACAGAAGATCAGATTTGAAAAGGAGGAAGAAAAGAGACTAGCAGTGGAGCAAGCGCAAATTGTGCAGGCTAAACTTCTGGAGCAACAACGAGAAAGAGAACAGAGACTGCAATTAGAGTATACTCGCTTGCGTGACCAGATTTCTGATCTGAATGAAGAAATAAAAGATCTTAAAGAGAAGAAAACAATACTTGGCTTAAAAATAAGTTCAGCGAAGGATAAGCTTACCAATAACACAGCCGTTTTAGCTGATTTAACTAGTTATACTGAAAAAGCCTATAGCTATATCTTAGGAGAAAGTTACACATCTCCTATTCCTAACAAATATGCTTTAGTAAATACCCTTCGTGCTACTTTTTCAGATCCTATTAAACAGCTCCAATTAGAGCTTCAAAATGCTACTAGTGGTAGAAATGCTTTGCTCCACATGCAGGCACTTCTACCAAAAGTAGAGTCCCTTCGAATTGCAGATACAACGTACCATATCTTGCCTTGTGAAGATGCATATTTCCATCGTTTAAGGGAGAGCTGGCGAAAAATGAAATGTATTCCTAAATCGGCCGTTGATACGCTTTTCAGTGTATTTGAATTAAGAAGTATTACATCTGAAAGTGACTTTGTTGAAGCCTTTACTAAGAATAATGTTTACCTATTGATAGATTCTAAAGAAGAAGATATACTTAGTTATTCAAGTCCCATTGAACAAAGTAATGATGCGCTTTCTCGGTTAAACTTACAGCTGACCGCATTAAAAGGAAGGATCCAAGAAAAGATCAAAATCACGCTCGAAGCTGAAAATGCTTCTATAGATCAAGAAGTTTTTCAATTCGAGGAGTCTCAGTATGAAATTGATCATGCCCTTTCTAAGTTAGAAACTGAGATAGAAACATACCGAGAAGCACTAGCTGATCTAGGTTAAGTTGTTGTAGCGGGTATATTTTAAGGCTATTGACAGCTTATACATTTACTTTTTATACCCTAATATTTACTAATTACAAAGCATTAACCAATTCACGATTTGTCAAGTTTAGTAACGAAAAAACTTGACAAATTATGAATCGTATACTTACCTTTATAGAAAGGTTAAAGCCACTTTGGGCGTTCGCACATGAAGAGTATCATGCAACTGGTAAGAGAGAAAGTAAAGCAGACCCCTCCGGGTCAGCTGCTTACCTATGCGGACTTCAAGCTAAAAGACAGTCATTTTGAAGCTTTAGCAGCCGCATTAAGCCGTCTGGCCAAGCAAGGCATGCTTGAGCGCCTGGGCAGAGGTCGTTACTACAAGCCCAAGGAAACGATCTTTGGCAACATACAGCCAACAGAAAAAGTCCTGATCGACAAGTTAAAAGTATCAGGCAGCAAGGTAAAAGGCTACGAAAGTGGCATCGGACTCTACAATCAACTGGGTTTAACCACGCAAGTAGCGCAGGAAGTGACGCTGATGACCAAAAAGCAGCGCCGGACAGCCCGCTTCGGTAAAACAAAGGTCCGATTCATGCAAAGTCCAACTGACTTTAAAGCCCCCGACATTGACAAGTTACAGTTGCTGGACGCACTACGCGATTTCAAAAAGATTCCAGACCGGAACAGTGCGCAGATTATAGCTATTCTACGCAAGCACCTGACAGCCTTAACCGAGCGTGAACAAAAGCGTTTGGTTCAGCTAGCACTGGACTATAACCCGGCAACCCGGGCCTTGCTAGGGGCTTTATTAGCGCAACTAGGGCAGCTTGAGAAAGCAATTAAGCTGAAGCAGTCGTTGAATCCTCTGACGAGCTATAAACTAGGTATCCCGGAAGCGGTATTGCCCAATGCAAAAGACTGGAACATTAGATGAACCTGCACCATAACCCAAGCGTGTTTCGAGATGCCATCACGGCTACAGCTCAGGCATTGCAAATCCGAGACATCTTTGTAGAAAAAGATTACTGGGTCACGCTGGTGCTCTACAGGCTGGCCCATTCCCCTTATGTCGAGCAGGCTATTTTTAAAGGCGGTACTTCCTTATCCAAGGCTTACCACCTGATCGAGCGTTTTTCTGAAGACATTGATCTGGCTATTAATGTGCCGGCAGGCATGACTGGTAACCAGCTCATGCAGCTCATCCGCAAAATCTCGAAAGCAATCACACTAGATATGCAAGAAGTCCAGGATCCGGCTATTACCAGCAAAGGGTCTCGTTTTCGCAAAACGCTGCACGACTACGGGGCAACTGGAGAAGGGGATTACGGACAGGCCACCAGCCGGGTACTGGTGGAGATCAATGCCTTTGCGGACCCTAACCCGCACCAGCGCATGGGTATTTCCACCTATATTACCCAATTCCTGGCGCAACGTGATTTGCTCGACCTGGTACGCCAGTATGGGCTGGAACAATTTGAAGTGAACGTGGTGAGCCTGGAGCGCACGTTTACAGAGAAAGTGCTGGCCTTAGTCCGTGCCTGTTACGCCGAAGATCCCATCGCGGAGCTGCGCAGCAAAATTCGCCATGTCTACGACCTGTATGCGTTATTAAAAGTACCTGCGCTAGCGACGTTCCTACAGCAGGATGAATTTTTCCAGATTCTGCAAACAGTACAGGCCGATGACGCTCGTAACAGTGAATTTCAGGGGCCTTGGGCCGCAGAGCCCTTAGCCAGCTGCATGCTGTTTAAAGATGTGGCAACCACCTGGAGTGTGCTGGCAAGTGCTTACCAGCAAGACTTCCGCTCGCTGGTATACGGCACGTTGCCTGAGCCAGCAGAAATTCAGATAATGCTGGAGACCATTGCCCAGCGACTGACCCTTTACAAGCCCGACTTCTAAAAATAATTATAGTAACCACAAAGTACTGGTAGTGTCTACGGCTTATCGCGCTGCATACACTACCAATACACTATGTCTGCCTTATTAACGCAAGTGCAGGGGCACCCTCCTCCAGTGCTTTTTCTCTTCCGTGCGGTGCATGTAGAAGTAGACTGCTGCTAGCAACAGTATTACACCTACGAAGATATACCACCCATACCTACCTGTAGGTACTGGAGTCAGGGATACCGGCAGCATCTGTGCCTGCGGCCATTCAATCATATTGACGTTCTGGATCATGCTTAGGTGAGTTGAATGGCATCTAAACAATAGGACTCTCCTTGTTGCCAATAGCAGGCATCAAACACGCAGTTATACTGCACCTGCTGCTGGCGAAACATGCTGGTAGCATACTTAAAGTCAAAGCCTGCATCCAGCAACTCCTGCCGACTAACCTTGCTCCTGCCCTGCTGCAGAAAGGCTTGCAGCGCCTGGTAATTCTTTTCCAGTTTTGCAGTAACGAAGCGCTGCGCTTTACCTGGCGCTGCCAGCTTGGCTTCCAGAGTAGTTACCTGCTCTTGTAATCGCTGCTTTTCTTTGAGCAGGATGTTAATCTCAGCTACCTGATCTGCCAGGTTAGCATGTCCGTTAATAAGCGTGTTCGCCATATGCTTGGAGAAGCTTATGCCAAGGGCGCTGGCTTCCCTGCTCAGCTGTGTATTTAATGTGCCGGGGATTCGGGTAGAGGCCCGAACACCGTACATTTCCTCACGAGTCGGCTCGTGTGTTTCCATAAGAATAAGGGTTAAGGGTTAAAATTGATTAAGGTACTCTTAGAGCTGTAGCTACAGGGGGATAGCTACAAGACCTGTTACCAGGTCATTACTGATGCTTTGCCTATGGCCTGGGCAGCGGCCAATGCAGCAAAGCGCTATAACGCTCACGCTTCAAAGGAAAGTAATTCTTATTGCAATCTAAAGTGTTTTATAAATAAGTGCTTATTTTTTTGCACACCCCTATTTTACGAGTTGTAATTCCTAATCACAAGTGTGGCTATCCTGTGGCGGAAACTACCTGAAAATACGCCGTCTGCACAACGTATTTTCAGGCGGACTTGAAGCGCTGCAAACCCACCACAAAGTGTAGTGCAAACACGGCAACGGACGCTGCCTTAATTACCGCTGTTTTACAATCGGAATTGGCAGGTATCGAAGGCAAACTAGTAGCTGGTAAAACTGGCGTTGAAATGCGCTATAAGAAAGCATGATTAGCACGCTCGAACAGCTCATGGTACGGACTTATTTATTCCGTCCGCGCAATGCCAGCTACAGCGCGTATTTACGGTATATTGGCGCGATATAGTATGTGGTGTAAATCCTTGTAACACAGGGTAGACAAATTGTAACGCTACCACCACAATCTGTGGCGTGAGCACCACAATTTGTCTACCTGACGCCACAAATTGTAGTGCTCGTATGACACGCTGTAATAGCCGTGCAAGATTCTCCGCAACTGCTACCATTCCGGCTACAAAGAGCGATGATCCAATAAGTCCGCAGCTTTCTTATAAACTGGGGTTGTTGTGTGGCGCAGGAAGCATCTACTCTTAAGTACTATAACAGCAGCTAATTTAAATTGTAACTACTTAGTAACACGTTACTTACCCCCCTATTATGTAGCAAACGGTAGCTGCTTTATCTTGCTGGAGGAATAAGGCCTTATTAATAGACGAAATAGCGCAGAAAATAGGTGCTTATATCTACATCGTGCGTATCTCATTTAGCATGTGTTAAAATGCAAGAGTATAGCGCTACCTGTATAGGCCATATTTACGGCTGAAACGCCGGAAAGCGGCTTTTTTCAGTGCGGCCATTAGTGCATGAAAAGCAGCAGTTGCGGCCCGAAAAAGTCCATTAACTTAAAGGTTGCACTTAGGCCTAGATTAAGGCTGCAGCCAGTTGGCCGAAATAGCGTGCGTAAAACTCTTATCGTCAGCAGAAAAAAGCGAGAAATGCTGGGTCCGGAAACTGCAGTATAGGAAGCATAAAAAGCGGGCTAATTATAGGCCCTGCACAATACGTTAAAACCAGTACTTTTAGCTTGTCTTTTATAAGAAGTTAGCTGTCTACAATTAACCTCTTGTTGAAGCAGTAAAATCACCTATAGTTTACGGTGCTGTTTTTTCTGCTATTTTGCTTGTAACTACTTGGTAACACGTAATTTAACCGCTTTTTTTAAGGTATATAAAAGTAGAGCCAAAGGCACCTATATTTAACCGAGTATTCTACGGGCAATAGCGTGCTTTTTTAACCACAAAATAGCTACTGGAACCCATCCCCAAAATCAGGACAAAAACAGCGGTAGGTACTACTGTTAAAAGCACCATTTTTGCGCAAAAAACAGGTGCATTGTGGTGCCATTCTAGCGTTACAAAAGGAGTGCTGTATTATATACTATAGCAGCATCTACTGAAGGGTAGTTCTACTACTCGAAATCTGATCTATAGCAAGGTACTTAAAGTAATACTTTAAGTACTTATAAGAAGAATAAATACAGGTACTTCTACAACCTAATATAAACCTATGCTGTGCTTCTGGCTTTGCAGTTAAATTATGTTTTTGACAATACTAACAGAAGGGTTAATAGGTATGAAAAATGCTGTTACTTATAGATACTTTTTGCTATGAGCTTATCTTAAATAAACGAGGGTGGCTGTTGCACAACTACTTTACTTGCATACGCGTTCTGCTTCTAAACTTCCTAAACCAATACTTTCACACTAGCTTCGGTAGGTTGCGTTGTATAGCGCTGAAAAAGCGCAAAATGGTTGACAAAGAAACTTCTTTTTCCAGTACCTGGGCCATGCTTATAGCTCTGGCAGGCTTACTCTTCATGTACTTTTTGAGATTGAAGGCAACAGCTGCCAGCAGCATTACTTTGTGCGCTCCTGATTTGCCCAGCACATTGATTTTGCGCAGGCCATAATGCTGTACCAGGCTTCCGAAGACCGGCTCTATGGTGCTCTGGCGGAGTTTCTTCATGCGATTGCCTTGCTTGCTGTGTTGCCTGGCGAAAGCGCGCTGGTAGTGCTCATCATAAGCGGTGCGTGTAATTTTGCGGCACCGGGTCTTGGGCGCACAGGTAGGCTTGCTTGGACACTGCCTGCAATCACTGGGTGCTGCCCAGTAATGCTTCAGTAACCTGCCGTCCGGCGTATGATCAAAGCTTTTGAACTGGAGCGCTTTTCCCATCGGGCAGCTAAACTGATCTGCTTTCTTATCATAAGGAAATCCATTGATCTCAGGCTTGTACATTCCAAAAACCGGTATCCAGGCAGTTATCCCCCGTAGTTCCAGAAAGTAATAGTTCGACCCATTCGAATACCCGGCATCAGCTAGCAGATCTTGCATCAATAGCCCATGGGTTAGGAGTCGGCTTTGCACCTGCTCGGTCAGGTCTGGCAGATACTGGCTATCACGGCCATCAGCAAAATCGGCCTGAATATGCGAGATCACGCCCTGTGCTGTATCTACTGCCATGCTGCAGTGGTAATTGAGTTTTCTGGCCTTTCCCGGCTTAACAGAGATGCGGGCATCCGGATCATGTGGGGCATAATGCGTTTTGTTGCTAACCAGCTGCGCCTTCTCATGATTTGCCCCTAAAGCAGTAGGAGTGCTTTTGAGGTTTTGCTGATGCTTTTTCAGTTTCCTGAGCTGATGGGCGGGAGCGGTGATAAGTTGTGTCGGTTGGTTATTCTTAGGGTGTTGAACGTCATGTAGTGGAGCCGTCAGATACAATTGTCCAGTCTCCTGTGGCTGCTTTAATAGTAGGCTTTCCATGGAAGCGTTGGCCTTAATCGGGGCGGAATCAATTGCCTGTACACTACCCGACACCATACCCTGCTCTACGCACAGGCTGAAGACCTTGTCGAACAGAGTTTCAAACAGGCGTTCAGGATATAGTTTGCGGGTGCGTGATACGGTGGAGTGCCAGGGTAGCGGTTCGTCGAGCTGGTAGTCCAGAAAGTATAACAGATCCAAACGAAGGCTACAATGCTCGATGAGCTTGCGGTCTGATACGATGTTCTCAAGATAGCTTACCAGGCAGAGCTTGAAGAATACGACCGGATCAATGCTTTGCTGGCCGCACTTGCCGTAGTAGGGAGCCGTCAGCTCGTAGAGAAACGAAAGGTCGATCCTGTCCTTGAGGCGCCGGTAAAAGTTATGTTCCGGCACATGAGCCGAAAGCGAGAAACGCAGCTCCCGCTCATCTTTAAAATTCTTCCTTCCCTGCATAACACCATAGAATTAACCACTATTATTTAACGGCTATATCTAAGTTGGTTGTGCAACAGCCACGGAGGTTTTGTGAGACTAAATAACTAGTCCATCTGTAACCACAAAGCTCATTACTGCATAAGCAGTTCTCATGTTCTACCTCTTTAAGATGAGACTTGCATGAAGCACTTACCTTTACTCAATCCTCACTTTCAACTTCTTCAGGATGCCTTCGCCGATTGGCTCTCTATTCTAGGCTATGCTGAAAGCAGCGTACATTATTTACCCCTGCACCTACGCGAGTTGCTGCATTACCTGGAAGAAAATCAGCTCAACCACATACAAGCCTTAGACCGCGCACAGGTCTCTGACTTCTTTGCCTATCTGGCCACCAGGCGGAACATGAGAAACGGGCAAAAGCTCTCCCCTGCTTACCTGGCCAAGTATTGGCAGGCCATCAAGATGCTGGATCGCTACCTGCGCGAAACCGGCCAGTGGGGACTGAATCTTCCACCCTCTACCGTGCAGCCAGAACGTGTACTGAAAGCAGTCATGACCCAGGCAGAGACCAAAGCACTGTTTGCTGTTGCCGCGGATGATACGCTCGGGCTACGAGATAAAGCCATGCTGGCCCTCTTCTATGGATGCGGTTTGAGAAGAAGTGAAGGTATCTGGCTCGATGTAGATGATATACTATTAGAGCAAGGTCTGGTATATGTGCGCAAAGGTAAGAACTACCAGGAGCGGTACGTACCCCTGAGCCATAGCGTCAGTTATCACCTTCGCCAGTACCTGGAACTAGCTAGACCTGTGTTACTTACAAAAGGAATGTATGCTGGCCTACGTGACCGTCAGGCCTTGCTGCTAAGCACCCGTGGTCAGCGTATCAATGACCGAACACTCACCATACGGATTCGCAAACTGCAGCAGAAGACAGCTGACCCGGAGCTGCTAGCCAAGCGACTAAGTCTGCACAGCTTGCGGCATGCCATTGCCACGCACCTGATGGAAAAAGGCATGAAGCTTACCCGCATCGCCCGCTTTCTGGGGCATGCCAAGCTGGAGTCTACACAGATTTACACGCACCTGGTACAGGATGAACTTTAAACAATACCTGGCGGAAGAGAAGCGGCTCAGCCCCAGCAGCATCAAAAGTTACACTTACATCCTTGACCGCTTCAGCCACTGGATAACCCAACAAGGAGTAAGTATTGAACGTGTTACCTACACCGATCTGCTGCAATATATAAAAGCGAGAAGAGGGCGTAGAGAAGAAAAGAAATACATTAACCAAGGGCTTACCGTGATCCGCCACTACTATGCTTTCTTACTTCACAAAGGCATCATTGACTATAATCCAGCCATTAACCTGGTGGTAAGAGGTGTGATCAGACGCTTGCCGCATGGACTGCTCGATAAAGAAAAGCTGGAAGAACTCTACCAGCACTATAGCGGCAGCCTTCAAAGCAAAGTAGTGCTGGGCCTACTTGTCTACCAAGGGCTTACAACTTGTGAACTGCAACAGCTCCGGGCAACCCATATCAACCTTACATTGGGTATGGTACAAGTACCCGAAACTGCCAGAAGTAATGGTAGAACTTTGCCCCTGGAAGCAAGTCAGGTACTTCCCCTGCAACAGTTTCTGGCAAGTTGCCATTCTTCCTACCTGTTTGCATCTTATAAAGGGTCGGGCTTACTAACTAATGTACTGTCCTGGTTGATGCTGCAGCTGCGCAAACTTAATCCAGCTGTTAAGAATGCGGGGCAGCTGCGCATGAGCATCATCACGCATTGGCTAAAAGATAAGGATGTGCGGGTAGTACAGTACCTGGCCGGGCACAGGCATGTATCTTCTACCCAGCGCTACCAGCAGGACCGGCTGCGGGCATTGCAACAGGACATCGAGGATTTCCATCCTCTTGGGTAAAGGTGCTTTTCATTTCATAGGAAAAGCACTATCTTTTCTTCAGCATTGCTAGCCGGGTGTGCTTTTACCTATGATTTGAGTATGATCCATGGGGCCTGAACCTGGCTGGTATCGAGCGCCAGAATATCCCGGATCACAAGTTCCAGTACAACGGGAAAGAGAAGCAGACTGAGCTGGGCCTGAACTGGATGGACTACGGGGCCAGGATGTATGACGCCCAGATAGGCAGGTGGCATGTGGTAGACCCGCTGGCGGATAGTTATCAACCTTTCAGTCCTTACAACTATACCTTAAATAATCCTGTCCGCTTCATAGATCCAAATGGCATGTATGTCAAGGAGTATGAAAACGAAGAAGCTTATCGTGAAGAGAACCCTGATGGAAACTTGGATGGAAGTGATGGGCATTGGCTGACATCGGATAGAGAAAATAATACTGCTACATGGGATAACGCTAACGATGTTAATTTACAGAAAGCTAATGGTTATAAGGAGTATAAAACAATCAGTCAAAGAAGGGACTTTTATGGATGGTTCTCTGACAAGACTGAAGCGATGGGCTTTGAGACCAATTGGGCAGGAGCTGCGAATATAGTTGCAGGGCAAATGGCGGTGATGGATTTCCCTGGTGCAGAGTTCTTCGTTGGAGAAGATGTAGTGGATTTTGCGAATGCAGGCAATAAGGCTATATTCAATGATGTATTCGATAACCTTAGAGAATTACATAATGGTCCAGTATTAAAAGGGGGCGCAGCAGCGCAATGGGATAGGCAAACTCTATATAACGAGCAGTTTAATGTTGTGCAACCATTATACGAAGGTCAAAGTCGTTCAACTATAGCTACATTACAAAATTTAGCATCTGGTAATGGTTTCTATGGCTTGGGTATTACCTCATCATTAAGGTTTTCAGGTAATATCATGAGTGCCAAGGATAGATATAATCACGGCATGAATAAAGTAACCCCGTATTCCATACTCCACAAGGTATATAAGAAGGCAGGGTTTTAAATTAAAATATTATATATGTATCGATTTCTAATTTATACGTTCATACTTATCGTTATCGATTTGCTCATTTCTTTATTGGTGAATTACATAAGAGATATTCCTGGCACTATGAGTTATGTATTAATTGTAGTAAGGTCAGTAACTATTCTGGTAGCATATATTTTTCTAGGGGTCATCATGATTAAAGTTTTAGGAATGACAAACTTCTTTGCGATTTCCAGTATAGCGTTTATTGTTACTTATATATTAGGTTGTCTTGTCTTTCATTGGATAAGGCCGATAGATTCATCACTTTTAAGAAGTATAACTGATATACATCAAAACTTTAGTGTCTTTTCTATTGTGTTCCTTTCTTATTGTATAAGTTGGCCAATTGCAGTATTAATACTTCTCAAGTTAAAACCCTAATTGTAACTTAAGCTTTCACAAATTGTAATAGCAACAAAGCCTGTCCTTTATAGGATGGGTTTTGTTTTTTTTAACAGACTAATCTTGAGCCACATACACTCTACTACAGCAGAAGAAAATACGCGGATAAGCGGTGTACTTGTGCTGCTCATGTAATTGCGTAAGCTACCAAAGCAAAACATCCCCTTGGCTATTCCTATAGCTACTTGATTTTCTCTGCCATTTCCAAACCCTAACTACTTTTTGTTAAATCTGCTATCTTTAGTAGCTAAAGCTGCACTAACCGGGTGTAGAATTGGCTAATGTAGCACTATGATCCGTGGGGCCTAAACCTGGCGGGCATCGAAAGGCAGAATACGCCTGATCACCTGTTCCAGTACAATGGCAAAGAAAAGCAAACAGAGTTAGGCCTGAACTGGAGTGATTATGGGGCCCGCATGTACGATGCCCAGCTCGGAAGGTGGCATGTGGTCGATCCGCTGGCCGATCAGATGCGCCGCCACTCACCTTACAACTATGCCTTTGATAATCCGATTCGCTTCATAGATCCGGATGGGATGGCGCCTGATTGCCCAAATTGCGATAGTGACGGCTATTTGCGTGAAAGTCAAGGTATGGCGTATTTTGCGCTACAGTTTCAAGCAGCACAGAAAAATCTAAGTAGTATTATAGCAGGTGCAATTAATTCTCCTACTGGCTCACCTGTTATAGTAAGAACAGAATTTTCTGTGGCAACAAATGAAAACGGAGAGGTATATTTAAATGAAAGTGAGCCTTTTGCTCAGAACAAAGCTGCAGCCGCCGGACAAAGTTTAATAGAAGTAGCATCTTTAATACCTGAGGGTGGTCCTACTCTTGGTGCACTAGCAAAAACAGGCAAAACTGTTCTTAATGAAGCGAAAGTTGTTGTAAAAGAATTAATTGAAATAGATCCAAGTAATAAAGTTGATCGTGATAAATTGGTACCACCGAGTAAATCAGGCAATGCTCCAACTTTTAAAAAAGATGGAACACCAGTTGAAATTCATCATGAAGGGCAGAATGCAAAAGGGCCTTTTGTTGAAATGCATAGGTCTGACCATAGGATGGGTGAAAGTTATAGAAAAAATCACCCTAAAGGCCAGACCCCTTTAACAAAGGAAGAACGAAGAGCCTTTAATTCTGCAAAAAGAGAGTATTGGAAAAAAGAATATTATTTGCCTAATGGAAATGGAAAATAATTTACAAGTCGAAATTGAGATGATATTGAAAGAACTATATAGCTTCTCGAATAAAATACTTTTCTTAGGTAACAAGATTACTGATAAGAGATTAGAATTATTTGAAAAGAAGATTAGTTTTGATTTGCCACTAGAATTTAAATTAGTTCTTAAACGCCATAATGGTTTTTCATTAGCAGGTACTGCTGTTGTCGGAATAGGCGAAGAGTTTAAAGAAGCATCACTGGATAAGTTATACGACTTTGAACATTTAGAAGTAGGTAATAAAATGCCTAGAGAATTTCTTCCCTTTTCACCAGATGGTAGGGGCAATCACTATTGCTTAGATCTTTCAAAAAATAATGGAAATACTTGTCCTGTTGTTTTCTGGCAATGGGATTATGATTATAAGAACAAAGATGAAATTGAAACATCTAATTTATCATTCCTAGATTGGGTTAGAGAAGTAATGATTGAATGGACATTAGATGTATATGATTATGAAGGAAATGAGCTATAGATTATTTATTATTAGTGATAAATATGTAGAATCATAATCTAACATAACCATTACACAAAAGCCTGTCTTTTATCGGATAGGCTTTTGTTTTGTAACACACAAGCTCAAAGCAACAGCCACTACTAGTCAATTACTATTGTTTAGTAAAACGCTACTTAAGCGAACATCACCCAGTTTTAAGAGTGGATATTTAAGATGTTACTTTTGCCCGCTCGATCCTTGAATTTTTCTCTCAAGTGGTATTATATCCAAGCCGGTTTAACTTTATCCATTACTTATAGCCTTGGATAACGGTATTGATGTTTCATAGTACTTCCATTTAAAAAGAAAAAACACATTGTCCTTTAATAGTATTCTATATATACAACTTAGTATCTTCAGGTAAAATGCACCAGCCGGGTGTAGGTTTGCCTTCTGTAGCACTACGATCCGTGGGGCCTAAACTTGGCCGGCATCGAGCGGCAGAACACGCCAGATCATAAGTTCCAGTACAACGGGAAAGAGAAGCAGACCGAGCTGGGCTTAAACTGGATGGACTACGGGGCCAGGATGTATGATGCCCAGCTGGGAAGGTTTACTTCTATAGACCCGCATGCAGACAATTATGCAGCTTGGACTCCGTATAATTATGTAGGCAATAATCCTATAATAAGGATAGATCCAGATGGTAAAGATTGGGACGTTGTAATAAATCACGATCAAAGATCAATTACAATCAAAGCTAACTTTACAACTGTTGGAGACAATGCAGATGCTGTTACAGAAGCTGCAAATAATTGGAATGCACAAAGTGGCAAATTCTCTTATGTAATTGGTAAAGGTGACGAGGCCGTTTCTTATGCCGTTAACTTTGCTGTGACAGTAAACGATCCTGATAATGGGACTGCTGAAAACACCATTAGTGTACTTCCAGATAGTCATAAGCTATTTGCTGAAAGAAAGGAGGTCGATGCCCAAGGGAATGAGAGAATAATAAAACCTCAAGGTGCCTCTGATGGGCAACAGTTTACGATGAAAGAGTCCGCTAAAAATGATTCCCAAAAAACTGCCCACGAAATGGGACACAATATGGGAATGAATCATGGAGGTGGATTGATGGTAAAAGAAGGGGGTAACAACCTAAAGAAGAATAATGTTAAAGAAACTTTAGGCTTTTCTGGAGTTGGAAAGGGTAGAAGAAATACAACCACAAATGCAGAGCTGAAAAGTTCAAAAGTAGAGGGACAGGCTCCGGCTGGGTTTCAAACGGGTAAATTAAAAAGAAACGATGATTGGGAAAAGGTTAAATTTAAGTAAAAAGACTATTTTAATAGTTTTTATCATCTTTAAAGTTGGTTCTTTACATTCACAGTCTTTCCCTTCTCCTGAAAGTAAAGCTGTAGTATACTTATGTGAAAACATTTTAAAAGTAGATCCAAACTTGACTAAACACAAAATAAAGTTTATGTCAAGAACTACAGGCAGGCCGAGTAAGGTATATGATATTGCAAATTGTATTAGTGACATCAATGTTCTTAAAGATAGTATACCCAATGAGCAATTTTTAGACAGTCTAGAAAATTATCATAAGACAAACACTTCCTTAAATGAGCAAAAGGGTATTGATACTAATTGTGAATTTTTCAAAAGGCGAATAGGTTTTTTTACAAAGAATTTTTTTGCCATGTCTGTCTATAATGCTATTCAGTATAAGGACAGCTATTTTGTAGAGATCTTTCTTGTAAATGAAAAAATGGGAATGTATAAAATAATAGCTATTGAATTTAATGAACAAGGTTCCGTTGTATCTCATTGTCTAAAAACGATAATATATGACTGATTTTGAAAGTGTCTCTCTGGCTCCTGCTGGCGCGGGCTTGCAGCCCGTGCCACCATTCCTGTATAATAGCAAAAGCCCGCCCGTAATGGATGGGCTGTTGCTTTTCCGCCGTCCTCCAAAGAACAACGGCCACTACCAGGGCAAGCGTCTAAGCAGGGTTCAGGGGTGTTCGTGCGCTGCTCGCTTAGTTGCGTCAGCCAACAAAGCAAGGCTGCCCTGCGGCTCTCTCGTGCCTCGTTCGGCCTTGCTTTGCCGCTTTACTGCCACCGCTTCCTTACGTCAGCCGTGGCAGTAAAGCTTTGGCCGTCTCCACACGCTGCGCTGCTCCTCGCGACTGCTCTCTATACTGCAAGTCCTGCTCCGACATGCTGCACAACACTTACAGCCCAGCCACAGCACTGGTTATTGTTCGCCTGCGGGTCAGCCGCCGCGCAGCCAGCCGCCCGGGTGCCTCAAGCTCCTAAAGTAACTTTACCCCATGCCTCCTGATTTGAGACACGTCCAACCATCTTAGAAGCATAACACTTGCCGGATGATCAAATTGGTATTATTTTCAAGCAAACAAGTACCTTCATGCAAGCTAAAATGTACCAGCCGGGTACAGTCTTGTATTTAGGAGCACTACGATCCGTGGGGCCTAAACCTGGCAGGCATCGAGCGGCAAAATACGCCGGATCATAAGTTCCAGTACAACGGCAAAGAACGTCAAACGGAGCTGGGCTTGAACTGGAGTGACTACGGGGCCAGGATGTATGATGCCCAACTGGGCAGGTGGCATGTAGTGGATCCACTGGCAGACCAGATGCGCCGTCATTCGCCTTATAATTACGCTTTTGACAACCCGATCATGTTTATCGATCCGGATGGCATGGCACCAGATTGCCCAAATTGTGGCGACGGTGGATATTTGCGTGAAGATCAAGGGATGGCATACTTTTACGCTCAGTTTCAAGCCGCTAAAAAAAATCTGTCTAGTATCATTGCAGGAGGGATAATGTCACCGATGGGTTCTTCAGTGATTGTGAGAACAGAAACCTCTGTAGCAGTTAATGAGAGTGGTGAGGTCTATTTACATGAAAGTGCACCATTCGTGCAGAGTAAAGTTGCTGCTGCAGGGTTAGGAGGGCTTGAAGCTGCATCTATAATTCCCGAGGTAGGTCCTACTCTTGGTGCGGTTGCTAAAAATGGAAAGGCCATTGTTAATGAACTAAAGAATGTAATAAAACAGATTGGTCCAGCAGGGGATCCAGGTGCAACTGTTACAAAACAAATACCAGGGAATTATATTAAGAAGACTAGTGATAATGGGCAAGGAACCAAGTTTCAAGATCCTAAAAACCCAAGTGGCAATAACGTTAGAGTTCAAAGTGGAAATCCTAATAGCCCAAATCCTGCACAACAGAAGCCATATGTTAAACAAACTCAAAATGGTAAAACTGTTGACGGAAATGGGAACCAAGTCAATCCTAAGTCAAAAGAAGCACATATTCCTAGAGAAGATTTTAAATTTAAGAAGTAATGATTGGTGAAAACGAGAATATTGAGATATGGGAAAAGAATCTTTTTAATTCAATTAAAGATGTTTCTGATATTGATTTTCAAAAGTCTACTTGGTTAGGTCTAGACCCAAATTATATCTCTTCATTTACTGAAGTTATCAGTACTTTATATGATGACTTTGACTTTGAAAGATATATACTATACTATAAGTCATTTAAAGGAGAAGACAAATTATATAAGGTACTTTCCGAGTTGAATGAAATGATAAATAAGTACAAGAAGCAGGGCTATGAGATTGAGTCAAAACCTAAAGGTCAGGAATTGATACTTGTTGATCCTCAATGGATAGAAATAACTTTTAAAGCAAAAGAAGTTTTTCAAACAGCATCAACACATTCTAAGTTAAGCGGAATATAGGTCTTATTAGCCAAAATACTTAAATCCCATCCAGTTTAGGATGGGATTTTGCTTTTCCACCGCTTATCTCCAAACAAAAGCTACTACAATTGACAACCCATTAGCATGTAAAGCAGTGTTAGCGTGCAGGGCATTTAGTTGCGTCAGTCAATAAAGCAAGGTTTCCATGCGTTTCGCTTTTGCAATATTCGGTTTTGCTTTAACACTCCCCGTCGCACATTATTTTATAGTAAATTCGCAATCTTTAATAACGTAAGATGCGCTAGCCGGGTGCAGCTTTGTCTTATAGAGCACTATGATCCGTGGGGCCTGAACCTGGCGGGCATTGAGCGGCAGAACACACCCGACCATCTATTCCAGTACAACGGCAAAGAAAAGCAAACAGAGCTGGGCTTGAACTGGAGTGATTATGGGGCCAGAATGTATGATGCCCAACTCGGCAGGTGGCATGTGGTCGATCCGCTGGCGGATCAGATGCGTCGCCACTCGCCGTATAATTATGCCTTTGATAACCCGATAAGGTTCATTGATCCGGATGGGATGGCACCTGAGGATGGTAATAATCCAGATAAATTAAATTTCATTGAGCGGGCATTTGTAAATCTTATTGCTCGTGCAATAGTTTTTACTGCTGAATATGGTTCTGCAACAACAGGAAAGCCAAATGATTCTCAAAGCGCGATACAGGAAAACTTTTATGCAGGTGTAGAGGAAATGGGGAATAACGCTATGGTACTACAAGGTGCCGTAGAAATGACTCGAACTCCACCTAAAAGCCAAAAGGCAGATGCACCTGTAAGTCTAGAAGCAAGAGCAAAAACAATACATAGCGCGGTCCCTAAAATTACCCAATCTAAAACTACGATTGCAGTTGGTGAAGCAAAGACTGCAGAAGGTGCAGCAGTGAGAATTGTAGGATCAAGTGAAAAGAGATTACGACCTGCTCAGAGAGCACTGCTCAGTTCTAATGAAGTCGAAGCAGTAGGTCAAGGACATGCTGAAACTACAATCTTAAACTATGCAAATCAAAATAATATGAATGTAACCAGTATAGGCGCTAGCAGACCGATATGTGATAATTGCGCAACTGCTATAAAAGGCGCTGGAGTCACGCCAGCCTCTCCAATAAAGAATTTGTATCATCAGTTTTTTGTACCCAAAACTAAGTAATAGTGGATAAGTTTAGAGAAGAAATTCAAAGAAGTATTAAGGCATTATCACATAAGGAGAAATTGATTTTTGCTGTTTTGGTATGTGATAGACTTTATCCAAATTATGTTGCTTTTCAAGTAAAGGAGAGCTGGGGGATCACCAAGTTCTTAAAGAAGCTATAAACCTTCTGTATTTACTTGTATTTGACAACAGGGAGCCAGACATCTATGAAGTAGAAGAGATGATAGCTTCGGTAGAAACCATTACCCCTGATACAGAGAATTTTAATGATATATATGTTTCATTTGCTCTTGATGCTTGCTCCTCAGTATATAGCTCTCTCAGTTTTATTATTGACCATAATGATGAACATATTATTGATGTAGTGACATATGCTCGCGATACAGTAGATATGTTTATTCAAGAAAAAGAAGACTTAAGTCCAAGTGATTCTGCACTAGAGGAAAAAATAAAAAGTGATATAGCGATGGTTAGATTCGAGCAATGGTTGAATGATGTAACTATCAAATTGGAAAGTTCTAGAAGTGAAAAATTCACAAATGAAATTCTATTATCGCTTAGAGAAGATAAAGCTATAATAGAATTAGATTTATTAGCTTAACTCAAGTCGTTTAGTCCTGTAATGTATAACGGTACAATATATCAATCCCCTAAATAATAACTCCCTTCTAAAAAAGTAAACTGCACCAGCCGGGCGCTGACTTTCACTCTGTAGCACTACGACCCGTGGGGGCTGAACTTAGCGGGTATAGAAAGACAGAATACACCAGACAACCTCTTCCAGTACAATGGCAAAGAACGTCAAACAGAGCTGGGGTTAAATTGGAGTGATTATGGTGCTCGAATGTATGATGCCCAGCTGGGAAGGTGGCATGTAGCAGATCCATTAGGAGATAGTTACGCTTCGTATTCACCATACAATTATGTACTTAATAACCCTATAAATAGCATAGATCCTGATGGTAGATGGGTATTTGGTTTATTTGGTTCTACTGCTGAGCAGAGGGAATCAGCTAGAGCTTTTGCAGATGAGACTGGTGGAGAGGTAAGGAGCTACTTCTCAAAAAATATTCATGTAAATTATGATCAAGGGTATACAAATCATGATAGCCATGGTAAGATTACAGAAATCGGTGTAGTTAACAGCAATCAATCCTTTCGAAAAGATGGTCGTTTAGATTTTGGAAGTCCTGTATTAAATAAAGTGTATGATAATGCTGTAGCGGCTTATGGTGCAACTCTGTCAATTCCAGAAAGAGTAGAACAAGGCTTTTTGAGAGAGGGTGTAGATTTTGACCCAATGACGCAGCTGACTATGGGTATGTTAGCTGTTAGCGCCGTTGAGGGGGCAGTGTCTTCACTTTCTAGAAGTACTAGTGCAGGGGTAAATAATCCAGTTCCTAGTACATTGGCCCGTGTAGTACCAGGCCACATCAATTCAGGAACTTTAGGAGCTCCTGGTGCTAGTGATGTTTTTGTTACGGCTGCAGATGATATTGCTGGTCTTAATGCGGCTCAGATTGCAGAAAGATTAACAATACCTAATAGTAGTACAGGCTTTAGAGTGATAGAGTTTAGTACACCCCGTACTGGTATAGCAACACCAATTAATCGTGCAGATCCAGGATTTGTCGGATTTGGAAGAACAGCAGGAGGTGCTAGAGAATTTGTTATACCTAATCAGGCTGTTCCAAGTAGTGCAACAATAAAAATAGTGCGATGAGAGAAATAGATCAATATGAAAACCAATTAATTGGAAGTTGGGAATTTAAGGATGGGCAAATCAGAGAGGATTATATATCTCAGAGAATAAATTGGTTGATTAGTAATTACCTTATAAGATTATGCTCAGATACAAGTGGGTGGTATATCCTTTACAAGGATCCTAACGATGGGCGTTTTTGGGAACTTTCTTATCCCGAAAGTAGCAGCCATGGAGGTGGGGCTCCATCATTAATAAATTTATCTTATGCAGAAGTAAAAAAAAAGTATGCGTTGGAGTAATTAGTTATCATATAGCCAAAGCCAATCTAACAAGGAAAGGCATTAGTTATAATAATAGCTTTTATCTAAAGAATAAATTACTACAAAGAATATGTGTTGGTAGGATGATGTGGCGTTCGTGGCCTCATTTAGCAATGCGAAACTTTTATTCAGCTCTTCCTTGCACGATGATTTTATTCAACCTTTTCAAGCCCTTACCACTTATAGTAATCTATTATCTAGAAACGTAAGAGTGCGCCAGCCGGGCATACTTCGCATTTAAAACAATTACGAACCGTGGGGCCTGAACCTAGTAGGAATTGAAAGGCAGAACACACCGGATCACTTGTTCCAGTACAACGGAAAAGAACGCCAGAAGGAGCTCGGCCTGAACTGGAGTGACTATGGGGCACGCATGTATGATGCCCAACTGGGCAGGTGGCACATAGTGGATCCAATGGCAGACCAGATGCAGGAATGGTCGCCTTACAACTATACCTTCAACAATCCGATTATTTTTACCGATCCAGACGGGATGGTGCCTGACATTACCATCTATGGAGAGAACAATTCTAGTGTAACTGTTAAGACTGATTTAGTTGAGCTTTCAGTTGATGCTAGTTCTTTGGGAGTTGACTTTGGCGGTAATTATACTTTGTCTGGAAATGATGTTCTAATAGGAGCGCTAGATATTGTGGGTGTCTTTGACCCATCTCCTGTATCAGATGGGCTAGCTGCTACTTTATCAGCGAAAAATGGCGACTACTGGGGAGCGGGAGCTAGCTTGTTAGGGGCTGTTGTTCCTTATGCTGGTGATGTCGCTAAAACTGGTAAAATTGCTAATGCAATTGATAATATCAGCGACGGAATTAAAGCCGCTGATAATATTAAGGATGCTAATAAAGCTGCTAAAGTTGATGCCCCATATAAAAGACCTTCTAATGCAACAACGAAAGCACAAAGGGAGAGTGTTCTGGGTAAGCCCTGCGTTGATTGTGGGAGTACAACAGGAAAAAGAGTGGCTGATCACAAGGAACCTTTAGTAAAAGAGCACTATAGAACTGGTAAAGTAGATAAAGAAAAGATGCGAAAGGTTGATTCTGTTCAGCCTCAATGTACTACCTGTTCGGCTAAACAAGGAGCAGAAATGAGTCAGTATTCTAATGAAATGAAGAAAAAACATGGATTATAGCAATCAACAAAAAGAAATCTGTGAGAAGTATCAAATAGCTTTTCATGAAGCCCCAGCTAATCTTAAAGTTGGGATTTCTTTAAATGTTAAAGAAGGGGTGTTACCAATAAATGGTCTAAGGCACCAACCAGAAGGTGATACTTCAGGTTGGTATATATGGGCTGGAGAAGAGTTTTCAGAAGATCCTGACTTTTTTGTTCCCTTACACATTGAGCATCTAGAATCATGGTGCCCTATTGTTTTAAAATTTTTAGGACTATCACCAGGATCAAGATTCTTAGTAACTCCAAATTTTGAAGATGTGTGGCAGGACGAAGCGCTGTTAAATACATAAAATGAAAATAAGCTAAAAAAACCCGCCCTTATCAAGAGCGGGTTTTTCTTTGAAATTTCATACGAACCAAATTATGATCTACTTAAAACTGAAGGTAAAGCCGTCTTTTCTTCAATAACCCTTTAAAAATAAGAAGAAGTAGTATCAATTTTGTTGGGTCACCTGCAGAGGAAAAAATGCCATTCTGTATGCTGTATCCAAACCAATTATCCTCAGATTCTTCATGTAACTCCCAAGATTTTTCTAAAGTCTCAACATCTGTGGCTTTTACATTTATTTCAACTACCCATCCAGGATTATCTGATGAGTAAATTTTTATGCCCTCATCGTGTTCCCACTCTCCATCGCATTGGCTTGTGTACCACTGCTGTAGCCATACTAAAACATTATTTTCCATTACTATTTACCTATTGAAAGATTTAAAGCATCCCTTAAAGTTTTTGGCATTTCCTGTGGTGTAGCAGGCCTAACGCCGCCAGGAATATTTTTACCTTGTGTATGCGGAGTAGGTACTGATGTACCCGTTTTTTTATTTGTATGTGGCGCACCTTTCAGATTCAAATCTGTTCGTTGTACCTCGTCAAAGCCTGTAGGATTTTTAGTGTTAGGGCTATACTCTGCATGCTTTTTTACTGGTCCTGTATCTCCGTCTCTTTTAAATGTACTGTGAGGTCCAGATGCTGATTTATCTGGCTCCAAGTGGTTTTTACCTTTTGTTGCATTTACTCTTCCATTTTCATCAGTACCCTTCAGAATATTTGCCATAGCAGTCCCAGTTACTGATGCGCCATGAGCTGCAACAGCAACTCCTGCTACACCCACTGGCACAGTAACAGGACTAGCAGCCCCTCCTGTACTAATAGTCACAACTCCACTGCCTCCCGTAAGTACGACTCCTGCCGCAGTTTCGACTACCCCTTGAACAGCACTGATGTAGTCTCCTACTCTTTGTCCGGCTGCTACACTTGAATTCCACGCTTCGCGGCGTCCTGCTCCTCCTAAGTTGTTAGATGTAATGGCATTGGCAACTCCTGTCAAGAAGCCTAGACAGTCATCACAAGGTGCCATCCCATCCGGATCAACAAAGCGAGTCGGGTTGTCAAAAGCATAGTTGTAAGGCGACCATTCCTGCATCTGGTCTGTCATTGGATCCACTACGTGCCACCTGCCCAGTTGGGCATCATACATGCGTGCCCCGTAGTCACTCCAGTTCAGGCCGAGCTCCTTCTGGCGTTCTTTTCCGTTGTACTGGAACAAGTGATCCGGTGTGTTCTGCCTTTCAATTCCTACTAGGTTCAGGCCCCACGGATCGTAGTGCTCCGAAGAGCAAAAAAAGCTCAGCTGGCGCAAGCGTAACTGAAGCCAATTATATCCTATAAAACCTCAACAAGATAGCCTTTAACTGCATTAAAGTCTGGCAGGCCGAGTTAAAGCACAAATTTTACTTTAACTTCTGAGGCTAGTTAAGCAGTAGTAACCTTTATTCTATGGCAGGATGATCAAAAGTAATAGGCCTTTCCAAACAGGAAAGGCCTATTACTTTTGATACCAAGGAAATCAGAGTGTTAATTTCTCACATTTGCTAAATATGTATTTATTCTGCCTACAATTATATTTAAACACACATTCAGTTCCTGCAGAATAAGTAAATATCAGCTCCCCATTTTCTCGTTTCTTAACAGAGTAATCGCCTACTCGGATCACAATAGAATTCTGCTCCAAATCAACAGGAGAAAGCATAATTAGCCGGAATGGTCCTTTTTTAGCTTTAAGTTCCTCTTCAGACAAATAGTTAATTCTATAGTCTTTGATTACAGCAGGCAGTTGGTCTCCAATATACTCCTTTTGTAAGACATTGAATTCTCTCAATTCTTGTTGATCGTAGACCTCCTGTTCCCACACCTTAGAATGGGCTTCAATGCTTCTGACATAGAGATCTTTTAAAGTATTACCCTCTGATCCAATGGTAGAGAATAAGACACTAGCATAACAATAAAATAAGCTCAGTAAAATCATTTTAAGGCTTTTAATGGTATGGTTGCTATAACTCCTTGTTTATTATTGTAGATATAAATCGTGCCGCTGCCCATTCCAATAACGAAATTCTTCTGACCAGGTGTGCTTGTTTTTATGTCTGTTCCAGATGGTGGCTGTTGCCACATAGCTGTACCACCAGCAACTCTCAAGGTACCACTTGGATGAGTATGCATATTAGAAGTTCCTGGAACTTCAGGTATACTTACTGATGATGGCTTTTGCAATCTCAGGTCTCCTATTCCTCCGGGCTTAACTTCTGTAACAGTACCAGACTTATTATTAATTGTAGCACCGTATTCTCTGTTGTTACTTACAGAAGTTCCTCCACTACCATCGTCTTTAGAAGCAACTTTCACCATTGCATCTACTGTTGACTTACTCCCAACATCTACTACATTTTTCATATGATCCCCTTGTAAATTTCCTGCACTAATTTCTGATTCTGTTTTTTGTGCGGCCTCACTTGAAATTGGGGTAGAAAAGCCTTTATCCGTACTAGGAAGATCATATAATTCAGATGATTTTTGAGTCGTTTTAATAACAAATATCCTATCAGGTTTATTATTTTCAACCCTTTGAATCTCTTTTCCCGCCTCGTTGTAATAAATATCATCCGGAGCCATTCCATCCGGGTCAATGAACCTGATAGGATTATCGAATGCGTAATTATAAGGAGAGTGTCGGCGCATCTGATCTGCTAATGGATCCACCACATGCCACCTGCCGATCTGGGCGTCATACATCCTGGCGCCGTAGTCCATCCAGTTCAAGCCCAGCTCCGTTTGACGTTCTTTGCCGTTGTACTGGAACTTGTGATCGGGCTTATTCTGGCGCTCGATGCCTGCCAGGTTCAGCCCCACGGATCGTAGTGCTACAGAAGGCAAGAGTGTACCCAGTTGGTGCAGCTTAATGCACCAAAGATAGGAGTTAAAGTTTATGAAAGGTGCCTTGTCTTACTAGATAGCACAAAGGAGTGAGTCCCATGCAAAACTGCTACTTTTGATCTTGATTATTACCATCCAAACAACTGGTGAAAAATCAAAAGCCCAATCCTAATTAGAAAGGCTTCTGTAAATTTTAAGAGAAAATTAGCCACGGGCTAAAAGCATGTGCACAAGGCGCTACGAAATGTTCTCCATGATCTTTTTTATTACCATTTCATCAGATAAGTCCCAGTACCACCATTTGTTAGGATTATTCTTTTCTTGCAAATACCTTCTGTAGTACCCTATTTTAAAAAGGTGTATTAATAGTCTAAAAGTCTTTTTTATCTCGTTATCGGGAAGATGAATTACTTTTTGAAAATTGCCATAATTCAGACCTCTCTTCAAAATCACACATGGAGTAAAAGTTTCTTTTAGTTTACTATTATAGATAGCTTTATCAATGTCCTTTTCTGTAACCTTTGACTGGATAATAAGATTTTCAATTTCTTTAAGGAGTGCTACTTTACTTTCTGAGTCTAATGAATCAAACATTTTTATAAGCGCATCTTCATTTGATACTCCTTGTCCAAACTGATTAATTAAGATTTCCTTCTCTATATTCATGCTTATTTCTTTTTGGGAGATACAGTTATGTGGGGCTTAGTAGGATCAACTCCTCCTCTAAAAACATCAATCCTCCTTGGAAGATTATCTGCTCTTGATGGGGCTCCAGGTAATGAATTTTTAACTTTATCCCATTGCTTACTCGTCATTCCCTCTATTACATAATCAAAATCAGACGTTTCACTTGCTTTTCCGCTTGCTCTGCTGCCAACAACATGTATAGGTTTGTTTATTCTATCAGCAGCATTCTGTATCCTTGAAATCCCTCCTTCAGCAATATCATTCGCAACAGTTGCATTTTTATTCATTTCATGCAACAATGCCATATCTACTCCAGCTTCGCTACGCTTAAGAAGCCCTAATGCTCTACCAACATAAGGTGCCGCTTTTGCACCTATATATCCCAGACCACCACCCAAGGCAGCTCCAATAGCGACTTGGCCTAGATTAATGTTACCTGTATTCAGGTACTGATCGGCCGCGCTTCCGGCCGCTCCGCTTAAGCTACCTGCAGCCACTAGAGCTACGGTTCCAGTCCCTGCCGTAGCGATGGTAAGGTCTGCAACAGCTCCAGCAATGGCACCAGCAACAGCCCCCTTACCTGTACCTTTCCAGATGTTTTCGCCATCAACAGCAGCCTTTACGCCACCAATTGCGGCTCCTACGACTGCTCCTATAACGGTTCCAACAAACTCTCCGTCAGGATCAATGTGATTGATAGGATCATTGAGACAGTAGTTATAGGGACTGTATTTATCGAACTCATCTGCTCTAGGATCTACCGCATGCCACCTTCCCAATTGTGCATCGTACATCCTGGCCCCGTAGTCATGCCAGTTCAAGCCAAGCTCCGTCTGCTTTTCTTTGCCGTTGTACTGGAACTAGTGATCAGGTACTCCCTGCTGCTCGATGCCCGCCAGGTTTAGGCCCCACGGATCGTAGTGCTCCTAAAGGCAAGATAGTGTCCGGTTAACTCAGCTAAAACTACTAGAGATAATAGTTTTATAATTTAATTATTATAGAAAGGACTAAACCTAATTCACTTTAGGAGACTCATAATTGTTCATCCGAAACTTAAGAAGTTTAAATACTACTCTAAAGTTATTGGTTTTTTATACTGATTAAGGTATATGTTATGATAGTACCAATGCTTACTTATTGTAATATATCTTCCTCTCTTTAAGTCAGCCAAAAGATGATAGGGCTTCCCATTTATAGTTATGATAATTTCTAATCTTCTTTTATGTGGAAAAGGAATACTTTTGACTTCTTTCAAGTCCTTATCTAAGTGAACTATTTTGCCTTCTTTAGAATGAATACTAGCATCACGACTTATATCAGAGATAGTGTCACTAAGTAAAATGGCTTTATCAACTATAGGTATGCCATTTACTGCTACTGAGACTGTATCATGTCTAAAACCTGATCCAAAAATTATATAAAAGCTATCTTTACCATTCTTAACTTGATTCGGAAAGGAGTAAAGGGGAAAGCACAATACAACTGCTGCAAAAATCATTAATAGCTTCATTTCTGCCTCCCTCTATTTAAAGCTGGTATACTGTATAACATTTTTATTTTCTTTACTTGTTCTGCCTCAATTTTTGTTCCTGCTACAGGTTGGCCATTCGAGTTTCTATCTTGCGACTGATGCATTAGGTTACCTGGTAAGTCATTTGTCGTATATGGTGCCCCTGTTGCTGGATTTACTTCATTTTTGATATGGCCTAGACCAGCACTATGACCAATCTCATGAGCACCTGTTCTTGCATAATTTGCGCCCTTTTCTAAATATATAACATTTTGCCCCACTGGCCCTTGGCCTTCTGTATTTGTACCGGGTGCGTCTGTTATGCCTAATGTAGTAGCAACATCATCAACTATACGAATAGCATGATCACTACTATTCAAAGGATTATTCGCATCAGCAACAGTTATATCGGTGGTAGTTTCAAATTCAATATTCTTATCCTTCCCCTTAAATGACTTCTCTATCTGTTTACTAACCTGCCCAGCAATTTTATTGAGCTGTTTAGAACTCATACCCTTACTAGTGTCGTCAACGACTTTTCCAGAAACATGTATCTGGTATAAATCCCTTCCTTTACTGCCTCCGCCTTTAATTATATTGACTGATATGGAATCACCATTTATGTCTACATAATTAACTGGGTTGTTAGCCGTATACTGGTATTGATTAATTCCATAATACTTCTCTGCAAATCTATCTTGGGTATGGAATCTTCCCAGCTGGGCGTCATACATACGAGCCCCGTAGTCATGCCAGCCCAACCCTGAACCATCGGAAAACTCCCTGTCCTGCTTTTCTTTGCTGTTGTACTGGAACAAGTGATCGGGCGTGTTTTGCCGCTCAATACCAGCCAGGTTCAGGCCCCACGGATCGTAGTGCTACAGAAGGCAAGAGTGTACCCAGTTGGTGCAGCTTATGTACATAAATATAAATGTTTAGATTAATATAGCTAATTGGAAATCATGAATTTAAATGCAGCACAAGTGAGTCAAAAACCAATCTCGATTTGTTGGCTGACATAACAAAGCGAGCATGCTGCGAACTCCCACTTATCGCGTTAATGGCTGTTACATCTGTAGCGGCTCAGGTTTTTGGGATAATTGTGGAAAAACAGAAGCCTATTCAATAAGAACAGGCTTCTGTAGTTTGCAAGCAGAATGTAGACACGAGAAGCCCGCACCATGAAATCTATTATTTATTAGGTAAAGCCCATTCATTGTCTAAATTCTCAGCTTTTATTACATCTAATATCTCTTGATAACATGTAACCTTATCTTTTAATGGAATAGGTGAATCCTTCAGAAAGGTTGAGACATTATGTAATATATCATCTATATTCCTATTTTTTAAAATATTTATTTTACCACCTTCTCTAAGATAGAAAAAAGTAAAAGAGTCTGTTTCGTTAACACCAAAAGCAAAAATGCCATCTCCATTAGATTCCTTTACAATAGGTTTACACCATATAAAGTTTCTATCTCCTTTAGTTGCTACACCCTTTTCAAGAAGAAAGTAATAAAGTTCATCTGAACAACATTTTTTATCTTGATCAACAAAATGCATTTGTAAAAGCAGAACAAATATAATAGCTAACTTGTACATATATTTTTAAAATCAAAGTGTTATATCTCTCGTCTTTAGCAATTCAAGAGGCTGTACTTCCTTTAAATATTTATTCTCTAATTTATTTGGAACTACTTCTCTATCTGTTTTGCTTAAATTAACATTTTCCACATTGACAGCATGTTCTGATTCATGAGTTCCTACTCCTCCAATTCGAGCTTCAGGGCTAATATTCTTATATTGTTCCTTTTTTTCAGAAGTTCCAGAGTGGTTCAAGTATGCTTCAAAAGTGCCCTCATATACTGTAACTATAGACCCTGTTCTTTCACCTGTATCCGAATTATAAATTGGTTTTGTTCCTCCTAAACGAAAAGATGTAGTTCCATCACCATTATCAATAACTTTAGCTTCTTTAGAGATTTGAATTTCTATTCTTTGATCAGAATTGATCATTGCATTTAGTTGGGTTGTTCCGGTTTCACTTCTTAACATCGATGTACCTAACCTCTTGGTATCTTCCGTTGCATTTTGTGACCAAACGATCTCCCCTCCTTGACTTACTTTATAGGAAACCGCTTTGCCATCAGTACCAGGAATCCAAGGCGCCATCCCATCTGGATCAATGAACCTGATAGGGTTATCGAAGGCATAGTTATAGGGTGAATGCCTGCGCATCTGGTCTGCTAGTGGATCTACTACATGCCACCTTCCTAATTGGGCATCATACATCCTGGCCCCATAGTCCATCCAGTTTAGCCCCAGCTCTGTCTGACGTTCCTTGCCATTGTATTGGAACTTGTGATCGGGCGCTCCCTGCTGCTCAATACCTGCCAGGTTCAGGCCCCACGGGTCGTAGTGGTTCTCCTGCACATTCAGGCTCGTTGAGGAGATACTCATGTCATCGAAGTACACGTCCTCCGCGCTCTCGTTGGCCAGGAACACCTCCACGTAACCGTCCTGCTCGGCCCGGTGCTCAAGCCAGAGCTGCTGCCAGTTGTTCTGCGCCTGTCTAGTGATGAGCCGGTACTCGCTCCCAAGATACGCACCTGCCGTATCATAGGCAACATATTTCACGTAGGCTGCCGGTACCCCTCTGAGGCGCTGCTTGACCTGTGGTGCAAAGGCGATGCCCACCGAGAGCAGCGGGAACTTGCCTGATGTCTTAGGTTTTACCCCGTCCTGTGGCATCTGGTCAATAGCCTTCATGCTGGCATTCCCCAGCAGGAAGGCAGCTATTGTGTAAAGCCAGTTGTCCTTTGTCTCCTGGAGGTAATGGCCGAAGACCTCCACCTCCAGCTTGTCGCCTTTCTTCACTTCCAGCCTCTTGGAAGGCCCCAGCAGAAGTCCCTTCCCGGCATTGAGGCGGGCCATGTGCTCGCCGGTACGGGCATGCACGCGGTCCCTGCCCCGGCTCTGGGGCACCCGCTCGAACGCCTGCTCTTCTGTCTCGGCGTTCGCAGCTTCCATGGTGAGCAGCTGGGTACTGGTCTCGCCCTCGCCGAAGGTGAGGCGCAGGTTACCCAAGTGGTCCTTAAGGTGGTACTCATATCTCCATACCCGCACCTGGCCTGGCTGGTAAAGCACCCTGCCCTCAGCCGTATGCGCAAACACGGGCTGGCCGTTCTCATACACAAAGCCCGAGACGTAGTCGGTCGTCTTGGTGAGCGTGCCGTTCTCGTAGACTTTCTTTGCCAGCTTCACGCCTGCTGCCGTATAGGTATACTCGATGCGGTTGGCGCTGCCGCCAAACTCGATTTTGTAGGGCAGGTTCAGGTGGTTGTAGAGCACGCTGGTGATGCCTTTATTAAGGTCTGAGACCATGTTACCGTTGGCATCGTAGCTGTACTCAGCTCCCACCTCGGCGTACTTGCTATTGTTCTTGTCGGCAAAGTCATGCCTGCTTGATGTGACCTGGCCACTGTCGTCTACGCCCTGGAGCTGGTTTCCCTTTGTTTCAGCATAGTGGTAGAGGAGCTGATCGATCTTCTTGTAGGTCTTTTCGCCACTCCCCTCCGAAACCAGGCCGTTGCGGTTCAGGGAACGGATATTGCCGTTTGAATCGTACTCCATGCCCCACAAGGCATAGTTCTCCCCGTTGGTAGCTGTCGTATGGTAGCTGGCCTTGGTGATGCGGCTGGCCTTGTCATAGTCGTAACTGTAGGCACGCTGCACATTGTCTGTGTAGCTCTTCCATACCATCTCCGAGATGTTGCCGTTGTAGAAGCCGGTGGCAGCAATTGTAGCGCCCGTGCTTATCTCGCCTGACCTGTAAACCCTGCCGCTCACCTGGTTGTAAGAGAGCTCCATGCCGAAAAAGTCTTCGCTCTCGTCGTTCTTACTATCTACCGAGAGCGTGCTGTTGTTGATGGAGGTGAGCCAGCCGCGGATATTGTAGCGGTAGTCCACACTCTGCAGGAAGCTGCCCTGCCGGGTGGTGTGGTCATAGTTCGTGGCGTGCAGCTTCTTGTCTACCAATTGCGCCAGCTCGTTGTACTCCTGCTTGGCCAGCAGTACCCTGGCCTCGCTGTTCATCTGCTGCTCCGTGGTGGTGAGCCTGCCCATGTGGTCGTAGCCAAAGAAGTTCCTCACCGTCTGGGCATACGCAGTGCCCTCCCTGTGCGTGAGCGTGGTCTCGAGCACCTTGCCGCTGAAGTCATATACGTTGGCCACGCGGTCTCTGCCCCCTAAATGGTTGTCGGATACACTCTCGAGCAGGCGGTACTCTTTGTCGTAGTAAGTAACCGAAGTAAGCCAGTCCCCCTTCTGAATACCGTCCATTTGTCTTACCCTGGTTCCGGTTACCTGCCCCCGCACAGCAGTTGCTCTTTTTGTAGCATCACCTCCAAATCCATAAGTAGCAAGGGCGGCATAGGTGTATTTGTCGTAGTAAGTGACAGAGAGCAGGTCCGCCTCCGGCACGTTGCGTGGGTAGGCGTTAGTGAGGGTATAGCCAATCGCTGTGCCAGGCGCATCAACCTCGAAATATACTGTCTCAGCATCAAGCTCAGCCTGCACAGTGGCCCGAGCCCTGCCATCTGTGACCTCTCCTGTCATGACCGGCCTTCCCAGCACGTCATATTTGACAAAAGTCCATTTATTGTCCGTCACTTGGTTGGCATCGCGGGTTAGCACCACCTGGTCTAAGTTGTTATAAACCATCTCTACGGCACCGGCACCCGGCACTTGTTTTTCAATCAGGCGGTTGCGGTGATCGTAGCGGTAACGGAAACACCAGTTTTTCAGGAAAGTATCGTCAAGCGTAATAACAGAAGGTATGGGATCAAATTCATTCAAGAGGGTGCGGTAGCCTTCAGGCTGGATCACCAGCCGCAACTGTCCTCTCTCGTCATAGATGTATTGGGTGAGCATAAAGCCCTCCGTCAGTTCAGAGCCCGTAACGGAAGCGGCTTCCTGCACTTTTCTGGCTACTGTGCGTCCCTGCTTGTCTTTGTACTCCACTACGAGGGCCTCGTGTTCGTCCCGTGTCTCGCTTACATACAACTCGTTAGACTCATAATAGCCAGGGGAAGAAACTGTCCCGGAAGCGGGGTCGTAGAGCCAGACCCGCAATTCGTCTGTCAGGTTGGCCCGCTCTGAAATTTTTATGGCATGCCCTGCTCCCGGGCGCCAGGCCTCCCCGGCAGCTCCCTGTTCTATTACGCGGCTCAGGGGCGAACGCTCGTAAATGGTTCTGGCATAGGGCACTGTGTCATTAGCCACCCTGTCTCCCGTGGCAAGGTAAAAGTCCTTTACCGCTGTAAAAGCATCGGCTCTGTAAAGGCCGCTCCCGCTGCCGGCAACGTATGGGAGGTACGCTTTGTGCTGGCGGCCCACCGGATCGTAAGCGATCGGTGTCACAATATCCCGCTGCTGGGGGCTGGCATGCCGTTGCACCTGCTGTACCGCCCTGCCTAGCCCATCCAGGTAAGTGATATGCTGCTGCCATTCATCCTTTGACAATGTCTTCAGGTCAGGTACGCTCGTGAATGGGGCCGTGAGGGTGGTGGCAATGACACGGTTCATCTGCCGGGCCAGGGATACAGTCACCTGCGCCGTGCTCACGCAGCCAGCCGCCGTGGTACGCGTGACCGTATAGGTTGTGGTCACCACCGGTGAAGCCTCCACTGACTGCCCTGTGGTGGCACTCAGCCCCGCAGCAGGTGACCATATATAAGCGTCTGTAGCAGCACCACTGGCTGTCAAAAGCACAACTTCTTCTTCCACGAGCTCAGCTGTGGCAGGGCTGATGGTGAGTGGTGCCTGAGACGTGCTAATGGTTGTGGTAATGGAACCGCTGTTGGTGTTCCATCCTTCGGCCACCACATAGTAGTCCCCGGTCGGCAGCGTGCGGGTTAGGGAAGCCTGGTTACCTGGGCATAGGGGCCCGGCATCATCACTGTCTGCCAACAAGTTGCCCGTGGTATCCAGCAGGTGCAGGTAGGTATCTTCCAGGGCGGAGCCGCAGGTGGAGACACTGACCTCAGCAGGGCTTGTGAGCGAGAAACGGTAGAAGACATCGTCCGAAGGTTGCCCATAAGTATTGCCAAAGCAGTTTTGGGGACTGTTATCCCTGCTAAACGACTTTACCTCCCCGCAGGCGTTCAGTACGCCAGCGTCAATATAGTTTACCATAGAAGAACCGGGTGGCAATGCCTGCACCGCGACCGACACCGCTGCCGATGTGGCAGCGCAGGAGCCGGATGAGTTCGTCACCGTCACTTTATAGGAGCCGGCCAGCGTAGCCTGCAGGGTGGGGCCGGTGGAGCCGGGAAGCTGGCTGTTGTTCCTGTACCATTGGTAGGTGTAGCCCGTACCAACAGCGGCCTTTAACTCCACGCTCCCGCCTTCGCAGATGGTCACAGGGCCTGCAGGAGACACGGTGGCTACCGGCATGGTAGTGCCAGTCACGCTCTTGGAAACGCTCTGTACACTCCCGGACAGGCCATTGGAGTCGGTACAGTTGGAGCTGCTGAGCGTGACGGTGCCCGTGGTACTTGTCCAGGTCACCGTCACCATTGTGCCGCTCGCCGTATAGGTACCACCAGATACTGCCCAGGAGTGGGAGCTGCAGCTCCCGTTATGCACGATGGCGTAATAAGTATAGGTCTGCCCCACGCACACGCTGGATGGGCCGCTGATGGAGGCAGCCATCCCCTCTCCGATGGGCAGGCGCTGCGCCAGGGCACCGGTGCAGGCAAGAAAAGCAGTCAACGTGGCCAGGGTCAGTATCATCCCTCTCAGGTAGCCCCGATTCCAGGGCATAGGCTTAACAAGTGGTATGCTCATCAGTTCGGTGGCTGGTTTTGGTAGATATACTCATGCTTCTTGAGAATATGCCTCTCATGGTCCAGGACAGCAGAAAGCCTGCCCAGGAGGTCGTACTCGTAAAAGGTGGTGCGGCCGTTGGCGTCGGTGATGCTGGTGATGCCGGCCATATAGTCATAGGTATAAGTGGTCAGGTGCGCATCCGTTGGGTGGATGCGCACCTCGTCATAGGCATCCCCCCTGTCAGGGTTAATGAGTTCTGAGTATAAGGTGCCTCTTCCTGGAAGTGCCACACCCCGCCTGATCTGTACCAGTAGCTGATGACATAGTCCCTGCTGTTGGGCGGGGCCCAGGTGACGGTGTAAGCGCCACCGGAATGGCGCCACCCGGTGCGTGCTCCCCCTTCAGTGCCTGTGGCAGAATCCTCGAAACTTTCATAGAAAAACTCAGTTTTCAGGGCGTTGACACATTCTGCTACGGGTCTTGTACCCCGCTGGTCCCATCTGTAACTTACGCGGGGTCCTCTGGGCTTTGAAACCTGTAGCAGGTTCGACTTAGCATCATAATCGTGGAATATTGCCTGCACCACCAGAGGACCTGATCCCGCCTCCATAGAAATGCTTGCCGGCTCATAGGTATCGGTGCCAAACTTGGCATAACTGGTCAATTGCTTTGTTTGCATCACTCCTTCCACGGACAGCTCCTCTTCCACCAGGTAGTGGTGTCTGCGCCTGGCTGCCATCTCAGCGTAAACGCTCCCTTCTGTCTGGTTCATATCCAGAACGTACTTGTACTCTTGCTCTATCAAGCTGCCTTTGCTGTCGTTGGTTTCCGTCCGTGTCACCAGCCCATGTGTCGAGTTATCGTAAAAATAGCGCGTTTCCGTGGCAATGGAGGCGATCCCTGCCTGGTCGAACTCGGTTGTGACTACCTTATCCAGGTGGGGCCAGGAGGCTGACAGGTAGTAGTATTCAATGGCAAACTCCGTGGCCCGCTGCTGCGAGAGCTGCGGCTCTCCCAGCATGGAGATCCGCTCGGGCTTCAGCACGGCGATCTTGGCGCCCCGCACCCGGTACTCGTTGAGGAGACTCGTATCAATAGCCGTTTTGTATTCCCTGCTTTCTGCCCGAACCGGCAGGTAGGTATCAAGCGTACTGTCATAGCGGTAGTGGGTGGTCCGAATTGGCAGGCCGTTAAGCCAGTGGTTGGTGACTTTGGGCGGGAAAGGGAAAGACACAAACCCGGAGGTAGCCCCTCCGGTGAAAAACTCGTTCAGCGTGTAGCCGTTTCTTTTGTCCCCCACGTAGGTAATCACGCTCCTGTAAGCTACATTTCCCCCTTCCACCGAGGAAAGCGGCATCATGCTGGAAGAAACCTGCGCATTATAAGTACACTCATAAAACGCCCCGTCGGAGCTCTGGTTCTCGGTGTAATGCAGGTATTCGTAGGTGGGCTGGAACATCACCTCCCCGCTGGACCTGGTAGGGTCGCTGGCCGAGGTATACTCATAGTGCCACACCAGCGGATCCCCTGCCAGCGGGTAATCGGACATGCTGCTTACGCGTAACCCACCGGCGTACACATTCCCCTGAAAAAACTCATTCCTGTCCCAGGTAAAGTTGATTATGCCCATAAACGTGGAGTCGCTCTCATCCGGACGCGTGACCGTGATGTTGTAGGTAGCGCCCGGTACCATGCCACTCACAGGTACCTCCGAAAGGCTCCTGCCAGTAAAGTTCCTGGAGTACCCGTTCGGTCCAGTAACCCGGATGGTGGAGTACCCCAAGACGTTGATTCCGTCCGTGCCCGTGTCCCAGGTAGCGCGCATATTCAGCGCATGTACAGGAACGGTAAAGGATGTTACCTGTTCGTACTGGTCCATGGTGCCCGTGGCGCTAATCCTACCGTCACCAACGCGCAGCACGTACTTTTCCACGTAGTGGTCATTGGGTTTATAGGCAAAGACAGTGTAGCCATCGGTGGGGTAGTCGATCCGTGTCAGCACTCCGGCCTTCATGGCGGCAGGGTTAGGCTCACGGTCTGCCCCTTCAGGGAAACCGGCAGCAGGTGCCTTACGCAGCAAGGTAGAATTAGAAGAGCCGTTGAAATACCCCCAATGGTCCTGCCTCATGGACAGGCGTGGTGGAAGAGGCGTAGGCTCGTAAGTGAAGGCATAAGCCGGTTTACCTACCTCTTCTACACTTAGCAGCCTGAGCCTGTTGTCCAATGGATTGGTGCTGCCCGCTGGTCCGGACCTGTAGTAATCATATGCCAAAAGAAATTGTTTTACACGGCCGGGGCTACCGGTATGGGTTACTTCAACCCGGTCCAGTTGCTTGGTGCCCGGCAGATCCAACCTGTCTGTTTCATAGTGAAACACGACCCGCTCCCCCGTGCTGGCATAAATTTGCTTTATGCGTATGCCGTCTGAGGAAGAGGTGCTGCTTTCCGTGCAGGCAGGCAGGTAGAGAGGGCACCCACCGGTATCAGAAAGCCGCGTATAGCGCGTCTGCGAGATTTGGTTCTGGAATTGATTCGGCGCTGACTCGTAGGAGAACGTGACGGTCTCTCCTTTTGCCGTGTTGATTTGGCTCAGGTAAAAGGAGGCGGAGGTGATCAGGGCCTCTCCGCTCGAAGGAGCGCTCGACGCGCAGGAGTTAACAGATGTTGTGGTCACCTGTTCCCGTTCAGCATACTTGAAGCGGTTGCCTTTCCCGTCCGTGATGATGAAGTATTCAGGGAAGGAAGCATCCGCAGATGGCTTGTGGTAGCTGACGTCAATGTCCTGGTAGGGCATTATCCTGCAGTTACCCTGCTGGTCATAAAAGAACTTGCCGCTCAGGCCTGGTGCCGAAAAGGAGAACAGGTCCGGTTGGGTATCGGAATAGTTTTTTGTAGCGGCGTCATTTAGCAGATAATCCGGGTCCTGGTAATAGGGGGACGCGGAAGAGAGGCTGAAGGTCTTGCTGATGGGACGGTCCTGCGGTGTTTTCTGTGTTGTGTTCACCCACCCGGCCGGGGCAAAGTCGTTGAGCCCATTGGTCATCGCACTCACCACCCCTCCTGCCGACAAGCTCCAACCAAGTCCTACATTGCTGGCCAGTTCGTCTACCCGCACGCCTGATGCATGGTAGTTGAGCGAGACTGGGATGGACAGGTCCTTCAGTTGAATTTCGTGAATTGGGATGGCTATATTGGGAACACCGGTATACAGCCCCACCGGAATTTCCCCATACTTTCCAAGGGCAGCTGCTTCAGGGGATTTTGGAATTACCTTTGTTACGGGCAGAGAGGTAGCTTTTTCACCTTCACTTGGCGTCTGCTGCGCTTGCAGAGAAGAAGGGGCTATAAAAAGCACTGTAAAAGAAGCCAGCAACAGCTTCTTTATAATGTTAGTTTTCATGCGATTATGTCTGTTTTCACGTAGGCTCCTACCGCAGGAAAGAACACTTGTTATAAGCTCTTTGGCTAGTAATTACCAATGAACATATCTTCTAATAAAGGTATAGAATATTTTAATATATAATCCATATTATATATATGAGATTTGTTTTAGTTCGGTAGGGACTAACAGGCTGTGTTTTCTTTAACTCCAGCTCTTATGTATTTGAATTTGTTTTAATAAGGAGTTCACTGAAAGAAAGTAAGGTTTTGCTATATTGAAAACCAGCTTTGACATTAAATTTGAGGGCGTAAAACGCCGCGGCAAGCAAGGCCGGAAGCTTCAAGAATATGATAAAGGACTTGTTTGCTTATGTAAGAGATGACTCTCTATCATCTTAAATTTGAGGCAATAAGTGCCAAAGTGGCAACATTCTTATAACAGGCATTATGTAAAATACCTATTGAGAAATTTCTCGCCTGATACTATGATTTCTAATGCCTAAGATCTGGGGCATCTTTTGGAAACTGAATAACATTACACATTTCTCTAAGTCTAGACCTAGAAATATCCTTATAATATTCTGTCAGTTCTTCCACATTTAGGTTAGTAGTGAAATGGCTTTTAGCACCTGTCTTTTTAAAAAATAGATGACGTATATAAATTAGTTCTTGGCCAACAATAATCTTTCTGCCAAAGTGAGTAATTGGAGGGTCTACCCCTAAGTCATCAAATAAACAATCAATTGGTTTACCTGATTGTGAAAAAATAGGTCCAAATCGGTATGGGCTAAGTGCTCTTTCGCCCTTTTCACTACAGTTCATCATTATATCATAAACATATTCCTCCTTAATGCCAGGCTTTATAAACTTCTTGAGCATCAATATGATCTCAGTTTTTCCACAACCAACAGGTCCCATCAATAAAAGACCTTTTTGGGGGTTTATATTTAGCTTTTGCATGGCTTCTATATCTTTTGCAGCATAGGCGGCAATTTTTTCTAATATATCGCGATGCCAGTTAAATTTAATAAGTTTATCTCTTATCTCTTTTGGCCAATTAACACACTGCATGGTCTGTATGAAGTAAGCTAGGATTGTTTCTGTAGACCATTGAGGAGCAATGCTATAACTTGCCGCCGTATTCTTTACTTCTGTCGGTGCTGTGGTAGCTAGAGAAGCCCATCCATCTGTTATCTCTCTTATTGATCGTGCTGTGTTCATTTGTGTTAGTATTTGAATTTTGGAAATTGCTATTTGTTTTATTTAACCAGTTTCTAACTGCTGCCTGCCAATCTAGAATAGGGCCGGCTTTCATTTGCCAGCCTAAAGCGGAATAATAATCTACAAATGACTGGGCCTCTTTGCCTTCTTTCTTGCTAAGCCAAGGCAGCTTTAGGGTTTGCATATAATTCTCTACTTGTTCCTGATTAGGCCACTTTGATTCAAAATGACTTAAAGAAAATTTTTCAGAATTTTTTCTGGCTTGAGAATACCCTTCTCTATCATCCTTATTTTTAATATTCTTTTTATATATAAGGAGTGAAGCCGTATTCTCTGGTCCATTTTGTCCCGAGGTAGAACCATTAGTGTCCATAGGTATAGACAATTCTGGGGTATCCTCACACAGAAAAATGCTTCTTTTATTTCCTTCCTCTTGATTGATTTCAACCCGGATATAACCGATTTTGGCAAGGGCGGTGATGCTCCGGGAAATAGTTTTAGGATCTACACCAAACTTTTTAGCAAAGTGTGCATTGGTAGCCCAGCATTTTTTATGCTTTTTAGCAAGGCCTATTATTTCAGAGTAAATAATCTTGGCAGTTGAGCTCAGGCGCTTATCGTAGCGCACTTCAGCAGTCAGGATAGTTTTGATACCTGGTCTTACAGCAGGTTGCTTTGAGCCTCCTGTGTTTGCTGAGTCTTGTAAATAGGGGTGTTTGTCAGCCATCTCTATTTCTTTTTAGATTTAGGAGATGACTTAGGGTGGCTAGTGGAGGTGTAGCCGGTCTGATGGTAGAAAGCCTCTAAGGCAGCAATATCTTCTTCTAAAAAGTTCGATTGCTGGGCTAGTTGGTCTACCTAAAGAGAAGCCTGACTCAGAAATGAGTCAGGCTTTTTTGTTTTACGGCATGGCACCAAGAGCACTTTACTCTATTCGGCGATTAGCTTTAGTTATCTGCCTTAAATAACAATATACCTGCCGGTCATTCCTTAAACCTATAGTCAGTGGCGATCTAAAAGACATTTATAGACTATAAAGCTGATGTCTAAGCCACTCCTATTTCGCTGCTCCGTAGATTGACTTTCGGTATTCTACACCCCAGTTCGCAATTTCATTAATAATCGGCTCGAGGGTTTTGCCATACTCAGTTATTTTATATTCCACAGTAATGGGTTTGGTGTTCAGGACTGTGCGCGACACTAAATGATTCATCTCTAAATCCTGCAGTTCCTTTGACAGCATTTTTGCACCTATTCCTTCCACTTCCCGAATTAAATCCATGAAACGCATTTTATCACTTTGTAACAAAGTACCAAGAATATGAAACTTCCACTTGCCAGACAGAATTTCCATCGTATCCCGGATGGCCGTGATTCGGGAATTGCAGCTCGCCGTAGTATTAAGGTAGGCCTGTTTTTTCATCTTTAAGGTTGCTTTTTGATGCTTTTACGAAGATACAGAATAACCTATAGTTTCCTAAAGGGAACTAGTTTCAAAAGGGAAACGCATACCATTTGTAAACTTTCAAGGGCGTAGTTTTGCATCAGTATCAATCAATAAAGAAAATAAAAATGAAAAATTCAGCAAGATCAGTAGTAGAGAAAATGTTCACTGCCTTTGGCGAAGGTGATGTAGATAAATTTGTAGGTACCGTTTCCGATGATACGGTTTGGATTTACCACGGCACTCAAATTATCCCTAAAGGTACTTATGAAGGAAAGGAAGGTGCTCGCTCATTCATCAGTGGCATTCTCAATAACACAGAGATTATCAGTTTTGAGCCTCAGCAATTTATAGTTGAAGATAACAAAGTAGTCGTTCTAGGTCAGGAACATCAGAAGGTAAAAAGTTCAGGAAAAGAACTGAAGCAAAAATGGGTTCAGGTGTACACTATAGAAAATGACCTTATCACAAGAATGGAAGAGTTTGCAACATCTGAAGTTGTAAGTTAATATAGGATTTCAGAGGCATAAACGATGCTGTTTCCGCTACCTGGAAGAAGCCTGATTCAGAAATGAGTCAGGCTTCTTTGTTTCTATACTTTCTTATCCAAACTATAAATTCCTGACAATCATATATAAAACTTTAATATATACAGAAAGTTAATAGTTTCTTAATATATGAATACAGTAATATATTTTCTTTAATAAGGTAACTTCGCAGCTTCAACCTCTCAGTTACTTTACATGAAGAAATTTTTACTCGCTGTCAGTTTTTTACTGACCTCTGTGCTGCAGCTCGTAGCGCAATCAGCTCCACCCTCAAATCTTTCGGGAGAAGAACTGAAAGCCTGGCTACGCACTAACTGGTACGATGGTAAACGCCAGGTACTGGACTATAGCACTGCTCGTGGCAAAATGTATAATTACGTCGATAACTATAATAACAAAGTTACCTGCGTGTACTCAGGCTATGAGGTTAGTAAAACATATAGCGAGACAAATACTTCTACCGATGCAGGCATAATCAATTGTGAACATACGGTGCCACAGTCGTGGTTCGATGAAGCAGTACGGATGCGTTCGGACATACACCATTTGTTTCCGACAGTAACGCAGTGGAACAGCGACCGTGGCAGCGACCCGTTTGCCGAAATCCCGGATAACCAGACAACAAAATGGATGCGCGGCCTTGACTTCCAGTCCAGTATTCCAACATCTAACATCGATGAATATAGCGAAGATGGCCCCGGTAAATTTGAGCCACGTGAAGACCACAAAGGTAACCTGGCGCGTTCAGTTTTCTATTTCTACACAATGCATGCCGGGCAAAACTTTGATTCCGGTAAAAATGTGATCACAGCAGTTGCTGATATCAACACACTATACCAGTGGCACTTAAAAGATCCGGTAGATGACCGTGAACGTGAGCGTAACCGCCGCACCGAAGTGGCGCAGGGTAACCGTAACCCCTATATCGACTATCCTGAACTGGTAGCCAAAGCCTGGGGTTTTGCTCCGGTAAACTGCTCTCCGTCCACCCAGCTGAGCAACCTTGCTGTATCTCAGAAAACCACATCATCACTAACTATAAACTGGACAAGCGGCTCCGGCGACAGAAGATTAGTTGTAGTGCGCGAAGGCAGTGCTGTAAACTTTACACCTACCGGAACCTATACAGGTGTTAACGCAGACTATAGTCTGGCAACAGACCACGGCAATGGTCAGCGCATTGTTTACTATAACAGCGGCAGCTCAGTAACTATAACCGGTCTTAAAGCTAATACTACTTATTCTGTGCAGGCGTTTGAGTCGTGCGCATCCGATAAAACTTACAACACAACCAGTGCACCAACTATAGCAGCTACCACCCCGGATTATGCCTGCACAGGCGTGCCAACAGCTGTTACCGCTTTAACTTCGGCAAGTGTTACGCAAGGCGGCTTTAACTTAAGCTGGACGAATGGTTCAGGTGATGGCAGAATTGTGGTGATCCGTAAAGATGAAGCACCAGCATTTGTACCGCAGGCAGGAGCCGTTTATTCTGGTGCAGCTGCAAACTACGCAACAGCGGCACCTTTAACAGATGGCAGCAAACTGATCTATAGTGGCGCAGGCAGTGAGGTCGCAATTACAGGCTTGCAGGCAGGTAACCTGTACTTCGTGAAAGTGTTTGAGATCTGCTCTAATGGCAACCAATACGAAACAGCTGCGGCACCAACACTGGCTGTTACTACGTCAGCGGCCAGTAACCCGCCAACCGGCAATGGTAATATACTCGCGCTACAGGATTTTAACGGAACAGCTAACGATGGTTGGGTTGTAACTTCAGGTTTCAGTAGCTCTAATGTAAATACAGGTTTACCAGCAGGACAGCGCCTGCGCAGTGGCTCAAGTCTGCAAATTGCAGCTGCAACTCGCGAAGTCATCTTTAGTGATGTAAGTATAGCCGGTAGACAAGACGTATATCTTGAACTATACAATTCATCTGTTTCTGGAAGTGATGGAAATGGCTTTGATGCAGGAGATTATCTGGAAGTATATGTAGCTTTAGATGGAGCCGACTTCTCTACTACTCCTGATATCAGGATAACAGGTAACTCATCTACGAATCAAATTCGTTATAGCATGAATGGTACAGCGACTTTGACCACAGTTGCTAATACTCCAGTAGAAAAAATATTTACAGAGTCACTTGTTAATGGCAAGGTGTTGCCAGATGATCAAGCTCCATCAAAATTACAGGTAACTATACCAAATGGTACTGCATCGGTTAAGGTAAAGCTTGGGATCAAAACAAACGCGTCTAACGAGATATGGAACATAGAAGACGTAGCTCTTTATGCTGTAGCCTCTGCTCCTGCAGATTGTGATAACTTAGCTTTAGAAGGCCATGCCGGCGAAGATAAAGTGATAGCTGCCGGTCAGTCGGTTACGATTGGTTCAACTGCAGAAGACGGTTATACCTATAGCTGGTCTCCGGCAGCAGGTTTATCAAATGCAACTATAGCAAACCCTAGTCTTACGCTCACTACACCGGGCACTTATGTTTACACTGTAACTGCTGCTAAAGATGGCTGTACCTCTACAGATGAAGTAACTGTTATAGTAGAAGCAGTATCTGTACCGGCACCTGTAGTTTCTGATGTTACTATCTGCTACGGCGAGTCTGCCACGTTAGAAGTGTCTAATCTGGATCCGAAAGTGATTTACTATTGGTATCGATCAGAAACGACTAATAGTCCATGGGGTCAAGGTGCTACAATTGTTACAGGACTACTTACGGCTACTACTTCTTACTATGTAGAAGCAGTAAATTTTGATGGCACAGCGAGCACTCGTACAAAAGCAACCGTAACTGTTAGCGGAAAAGCGCCTGAGGCTGCAACTATAGCAGGTAAAAACGTAGTTTGTGTCGGTGAGACTATAACATATTCAGCAATTGCACAGGAAGGTGTTACAAACTATACCTGGAGTGTGCCGGAAGGCTGGACTATAGTTGCTGGTGCCAATACAGCACAATTAACGGTAACTTCAGGTAATACTGCCGGCAATGTAACTTTAAAAGTAGCTAACAACTGTGGAGAAAGTCCTGCTGCAAACCTGGCGGTAACGATAGAAACAGCTGTAGCGGGTAATGTAGTAAGCGGGGCGCAGACAGTTTGCATTGGTCAGGCTCCGGCAACTATAATCGGCTCTGCTCCAACAGGCGGAAACGGAACGTACACTTACCAATGGCAGACTAGCACCGACGGTACCAACTTTATGCCGGCTGCAGGTGTTAACACTGGTCAGAACTATAGTTTGGGAGCACTTACTGCAACCACATTTATCCGCAGAAAAGTAATTTCAGGCTCATGTGGCGAAAGCATCAGCGAAGCTGTAAAGATCACTGTTAATGCAACTCCGGCTAAACCAACTATAACCCAGGAAGCGAATAAACTTACGGCAAGTGTGGCAGGCGCAGCTTACGAGTGGGCGAAAGATGGCGTAACTATAGCAGGTGTTACTACACAAACTATAACTATAACCGAGGCTGGCAGCTACACCGTGCGTGTAAAGAATGAAGCTGATTGCTATTCTGAAATTTCTGCGGCGGTGCAGGCAACGGTACAGCCAACTGGCATCGAGGACGAAATTGCCCTTGGTGTGCTAGTTGCTCCAAACCCGGCTCCCGGCAAATTCAGCATCTCTACAGAAAAGCCATTGCAGCAGGCAGAAATAGTTATTACAAACCTGTTGGGCAGCGTGGTGTACCGTGCTACCATACCGGTATTACAGGATAAACTGGAAGTAGACCTGAGCAGGCTTCCGGCAGGTTTATATGTGATACAGTTACAGGCGAAGCAGCTGAAAGTGGTGCGTAAAGTGCTGTTAACAAAATAACGTTATAAATTTATACTTACCTAAGGCCCTGCAGCTAACCTGCAGGGCCTTTTTGCGTTTATATGCTGTACGCCGGTTATTTAATTTCCCTCTTACCCATTTCCGGTGATTTTTAAGTGCGGTTTATAAAAAAGAAGCTGAATTTTTCTTTATTATCCATTGATATAGAGATTGTTATAGTTGCGTTTGTGCCTATTGGGACCGCGGCTGTAGCATAGCGTTTAGCTGAAACTATAATTTCTAAAGTCTTACCATGTATGAACTCCCGGGCGTTGCCTGGTGGTAACTGCTGGAAAAATATACACTAACGGTGGCTGACCATTGCCCGGGCAGTGGTATAGCTGGTGGTTCACCCTTTTAATACTGACTTGATGCGCTTACCTCTGATAAAGCACATATTCTACCCTCTGCTTTTCCTGTGCCTGTTGCTGGCTGGTGTAGCGGTGGCACAGACAACCCCATCGTGCCAGGTAACTATAGATGCGGAAGGGTCCTCATCGCTCTGCCAGGGCGAGTCTGTAACGCTGCGTGCCGTTTCATCTAACCAGATAACCGGCTGGCAATGGTTTTTTAATAATGCTCCTATAGCCGGGGCAAGCGGGGCAACTATCTCGGCAAGTGTTGCCGGCGATTACTCGGTTCAGGTTTCCGGAGCTACCTGCCAGACCACTACTTCAGCAGTTTTTCCTGTAACAGTATCGCCAAAGCCTGCTAATCCTAATTTCCTGGTTACACCAACCACTGCCCAATGTGCCGGCACACCGCTAGCCTTTGAGGTAAACGCACCGCAGCCCGACATTTTTTATACCTGGATCTTCGGAGACGGCAGTTCAGCAAAAGGCGATTCGGTAGGCCATACGTTTAACGATAAAGGAATAAATTTTGCGACTTATAATGTAAAAGTGTTGGCTACAAGTGCACAGGGTTGCCAGTCTGATACCGTAACGCAGCAGGTGCGTGTAGCCCGAATGCCCGAAGCTGTTTTTACAGATTCATCCGATTTCCAGACCTGCTTGCCGGACACCGTAGAAGACGATGAAATTAAAGTGTTTGCTTACATCGAGAACGGCACCGCAGAGCCTTACTTATCAGATATCAGAACATATATTGTGAACTGGGGCGATGGCGGACCGGATGTGCAGTATACGCGCAACGAGTTCCCGATCAGTAACCCGAATGCCTACACCAAAGTTGGCGACTACCCGATAATGATAAGGGCAGTGGCCAGCAACGGCTGCGAGTTTGTGTTCACTCAGAACTATAGTGTCAGCAAAGAACCTAAAGCTAATTTTATACTTAACAAGCAGTCAGCCGCTACGCCATCGTCGTGTTTGCCGGTCATTGTTTCGCTGGGCGATAGTTCTACCGGTGGCAACTTAACTTACAAATGGACCATACAGCCTACCACAGGTTTTACAATTGAATTTGGTGGCCTCGATCAGGATACCCTTGCCCTTTTGTTTACTGAAAGCGGGATCTACCAGATAGAACTTATAGTAGAGAATGGTTGCGACGATGACACCACTTCGCAGTCAGTTGTAGTTGGCTGGCCACAGGTGCAGCTCCCACCAGATACTGTTTCCTGCGGACCAATCGACTTTAAATATACTACGGGCGCTATACCCGGAACCGGAAACGTATTTGTAGACCCGAACCTGGGCAAGATAAAGAGTGCCGTCTGGACGGTAGTCGGGCCGACAGGTGCAAAGCGCACGCTCAGCGGGCAAAACCAGACCATACGCTTTACAGAAGAAGGGGTGCATGAGGTCACGCTCGTCGTCGAGAATGAATGCGGCTCTTCCGAAGAACTTGCCGGAACGTTCCCGATGGTGCAGCGCATAACCGTATTGCCAGTTCCTGAGGCGCCAACTATACAGGATATTACCGTTTGCAGCGGCGACTCGGTATTGCTGGAGCCATCCGGCGGTAGCGGCAACTATAACTTCTATGATGACCAGGGCACATTGCTGCTTACAGGCCCGAACTATACCACCACCAGCATCACCCAGACTACCACATTTAATATAGAAAGCATTGGAGAGGATGATTGCCCGAGCGCGCGCGTTCCTGTAAAAGTGACGGTAGTGCCACCACTGGCGAACAATACCATACAAGGCGACCAGAGCCTTTGCCAGGGTGACGGACCGGCCCCCTTAACAGGAAGCACACCAACCGGCGGAACAGGTGGCGGCTATATTTATACCTGGTTAAGCAGTACTTCGGGTCCGGATGCAGGGTTTGCACCAGCGGCAGGTGTTAACAACGATGTAAACTATACGCCTCAGCCTCTAAGCCAGCGTACATGGTTCCGCAGGTTAATATCTGTTGCCAGCTGCTCTCCGGATACCAGTAATGTCGTGTTAGTCAATGCCGTGCCTAAGATCCAGAACAATACTATTTCAGAGTCTCAGGATATCTGTGCGGGACAGACACCGGAGCCACTTGTTGGTTCGAGGGTTACAGGTGGCGATGGCGCAGGCTATACATTTAAGTGGCAGGTAAGCACCGAAGGTCCGGCAACAGGCTTTGTGGATGCCCCAGGCAATAACACCAGCGAGAACTATAGCCCCGGCATACTTTCGCAGGCATCGTGGTTCAGGCGGGTAGTAACATCGGCGGGTTGCGTGGTTTTCTCGGAGCCTGTGATGATCGACATCGTTCCACCTTTAGATAACAATACTATTACAGCGGCGCAAACAGTTTGTGCTGGCAATACACCAGCCCCGCTTACAGGTTCAGCGCCAACTGGCGGAACAGGTGCCTATACATACCTTTGGGAGAGCAGCATAACCAGTGCAACTACAGGTTTTGCGGCAGCGGCCGGGACCAACAACGGACAAAGCTATACGCCGGGCAACCTGGGTGTAAATACCTGGTTCCGAAGAACAGTAACATCAGAAGGTTGCGAAGCGGATGTAAGCGAGGCCATACTAATTACAGTTAACCAGGGCGTTGCCAACAACAGCGTTAGCGCACCGCAAACCATTTGCGCCGGCGAAGTGCCGGAAGCATTAACAGGATCCACCCCGATTGGCGGAAGCGGTACCTACACTTACTTGTGGCAAAGCAGCATTTCAGGTCCGGACACGGGTTTTGGTTCAGCAGCTGGCACAAACACCAACGCAAACTATACGCCGCAGGCACTTACCCAAACTACCTGGTTCAGAAGAGTGGTTGATTCGCAAGGGTGTAAATCTACTTCAGAGGCTGTGCTTATAACCGTAAACCCAAGGCCGTCGCCACCGATACTTACCGTGCGCGATGCGACTACCTGCCCGGGCGGATCGACTACGTTAACAGTACAAAATGCGGGTGGCGGAATCTACCAGTGGTTTACAGATGCTTCTGGCGGCGAACCGGTCTTTGAAGGAGCAATTTTCAAGACGCCAAACTTAACCCAGCCAACCACCTATTATGTGGAGGCAGTGAATACAAACGGCTGTTCCAGTGCAACCCGTACCTCGGTAAATGTAGCTATAGTTGACCCTGTGGCTGATGCCGGCCCGGATGCAACCATCATACAAGGCAGAACGATAGAGCTACGGGCTACCGGAGGCGATACGTATTTATGGGAACCAGCCGAAGGCCTGAGTAACCCGAAAATTGCTAACCCTGTTGCAAGGCCAAATGAGACCACCACCTATAGGGTAACTGTGAGTACCGGGGAAGGCTGTACCGCCACCGATGAAGTAACCATAACGGTTATTCCTGCCCTTGTTATACCCAATGCCTTCACGCCTAACCACACCGATATGGTAAATGAGGTATGGGAGATCAAGAACATCGAAAATTACCCCGATGTGCGCGTTGAGATCTTTAACCGCTGGGGCAATCTGGTGTTTACCTCCAATGGCTATGGCACCCCATGGGATGGCACCCTGAACGGCGAAGACCTGCCGGTGGCAACCTACTATTACATGATTTACCTGAATAAGTCTGAGCAACCAATTTCGGGCAACGTTACCATTATCCGTTAACTATGAAAAAGCTATGCCTATACCTGCTGTTGTTTTTGGGAGTGATGTGCGTGCAGAAAACAGCCGCGCAGCAACGGCCACAGTATAGCCAGTACATGCTGAATAACTATATCTTGAACCCGGCTATAACAGGTATCGAGAATTATGCCGACATACGCATAAGCAACCGCCGGCAATGGGTTGGGTTGGATGGCGCCCCGGTTACCTATTACCTTACAGCGCATACGCCACTGAACAAAGGGGCCGGAAGCACGCAATACCACAGAGCACTGGCACACCATGGCATAGGAGCCACTTTCCATACCGATAAAACAGGCCCGCTGCGCCGAACCGGAGTATCTTTTTCTTATGCGTATCATTTGCCATTAACCAACTCCATAAATGTGTCAGGTGGTACTTCTGTAGGTGTCATCCGGAACAGTATAAATGCCAGCGACCTGGAGTTTGGAAACAACAACGACCCTTTAGTAGGTGGCGGCAGCCTGAACAACAATGTAGTAGATTTGAATTTGGGCCTCTGGATCTATTCGCGCAATTTCTCTGTAGGTGTGGCTGGTGCCCAGCTGCTTGAGAATGTGGGCAGCTTTACCGCCGCCGAAGAAGAACGTGCCGCCCTGGACCTGCAACGCCATTATTTTGCAACAGCCAGCTACCGTTTTGAGCCTACCGCCACCCTGGATGTGATACCATCTGTAATGGTAAAAATGGCGAGCCCAAGCCCGACTTCTGTAGATGTAAGCTTGCGCACGATTTACGATGAGCGGTTCTGGATAGGTGCAGCTTACCGTCACAACGATGCTATAGTTGGCATGGTGGGTGTGTACGTAAGCCCGCTGCTGGATATTTCGTATTCTTACGATGCCACAACCTCTAACCTAAACCAGGTAAGTGCCGGCACGCACGAGGTAGTGGTTGGCTTTAAATTACTTAACAACAGGCGTGTACTTTGTCCGCAATGGATCTGGTAGAATGTCCGTAAATTACAACTATACACTTTTAAAGGCGCAGCTCAGGTTGCGCCTTTTTTGTTGATTCACTTTCTCTGTAAACGGACCAGATAATTGTACACTTTTAAAAAGCTATAGGTAGTTAAGTTTTACGATTTTTATAATATTCATTATCAGTTAGTTTTGTTGTATTTATAATTTTATTATATTAGTGTACATCTATGTATACTGATTTCCGGCTTGCTATGTTATAATGGTTGTTTAGTTTTGCATTTATCTAATATAATTGCAAGCCTATGAACGATATTTGAAAATTGGATGTAACTTTCTGAGAACAAGCACTTGAGAGGAATGCGCTGTTGGATGAAAGGGCGAAAACATGGTAAGTGGTAAGCCCTGATGATGCAGAAGAATGAAGTTGGCAAGTGCTGTTAAAATACAATCTATCTACAAACTTAATCAGTCCTATTGTAAAACATTTACTTTTTACTAAATGGGGAGCTCAGTAAAGAAGGTATTACTGCTTGCGGTAGTCTTCTTCAGTGTTATTGCCAGTGCTTTGGCGCAGGGCCTTTCGTTGGGCTCTGCTGCTGCGTTTAATATACTTGCCAGTAAAAAAATTGAGAACAATGGTAGCACTATTGTTCAGGGGAATGTAGGTGTTGGTACGGGCGCCCAGCTTACCGGTTTTGCGCAGGGTAGCATAAAAGGTGTTATACACATCAACAACTCCGTTTCGCTTACTGCCCTTTCTGATCTTTCAGCAGCATACACTACTTATTCGCAGCAGCCTGCCACCCAAACCCTTTCAAACACGATCGGTGACCAGCTTTTTACGGCCGGTGTTTACAAAATAAACGGAGCAGCCGTTATCTCAGGGCCTATTGTACTGGATGCCAACTATAACCCGAACGCTACTTTTATTTTCCAGATCAGCAATAATCTGCAGGTAAGCGATAACATTACCATTGCGCTGATAAACGGTGCCAAAGTAGATAATGTGCTGTGGCTGGTTGGCCAGGATGCAACGATAGGCACAGGTGCTTACTTAAAAGGGAACCTGGTTGCCAAAAGAACGATACGCGTGCAGGATGATGCCGCAGTGCTTGGCCGTGTAATGAGCATCAACGATGTGGTGTACCTGAGCAATAACATCCTGTCGTTGCCAACCGACCTTACCATCACAAAAACCAAGGTTGCAGCCTCCCCATCTCAGAAATACGCTGTAGGCGATACGGTTACCTTCAAAATAGAAGTAAAGAACCTGGGCCCTGTAGACGATGAATCTGTCATGGTCCGCGATGTGCTGCCTGCCGGCCTGAGCTACATCTCTTCTACTTCTTCAAAAGCAGGAACTTTTTACGAACCAACATTCGGCCTCTGGATTTTAGACGAGCTGAAGGTAGGCGAAGTGCAGACGCTGACTATAAAGGCCCGCACAACTATGGCTGGCTACATCGTGAACACGGCAACTATAGCTGGCTCCACGGTAGACGAGAACCTGACCAATAACAAATCGGATGCAGATATTTGCGTGGTGCTTTCGGATGCCGGACAGATACAAGGCCCGACAGCCGTTTGCGCAGGCAGTACCAATACCTATAACATAAAGCAGATAGCAGGCGCTACCTACACTTGGTCTATGCCCTCGGATTGGGTTGTAACTGCCGGAAGCAGAAACTCTTCTGAGATAACAGTGAGAGTCGGGAATACTGCAGGTACCATTTCGGTAACGGTAAATAACATTTGCGGTGCCAGTCCGCCAAGCAGGCTTACAGTAGAAGTTGTAAAGGATGTACCGCCAAAACCAGGTCCGATAAACGGTACGCTGGAGCTGTGTTCCGGTAAAGCCACTACCTATAGTATCGCGGCTGTGCCGGGTGCGCTTGGTTACCACTGGACGCTGCCAACCGGCTGGACCATGGTAAAAGACAACGGAACATCTATAGTTGTAACTACTGATGGCGACGCCACTAAAAAAATACTAAGTGTATCGGCTTATAACATTTGCGGCGACGGCGAGCCAAGTATTTTAGAGGTTACGCCGGTGCTGAAAGTGCCAAATAAACCAGGGGCCATCAGTGGCCCTTCTGCCGTTTGTTCTACCGTAGCATCCGCCACCTACAAAATTACGAACGTACCCAACACCAGCAGCTATACCTGGACCGTACCAACCGGCTGGACAATACTGAGCGGACAGGGAACACCAACTATAACTGTAAAGCCAACTGCACAGGCCGGCGATGTAACTGTTAAAGCCGTTAACGACTGCGGCGAAAGCGAAGTGCAGAAATTAACAGTAACACCGGTTGATAATCCGCCACTGGCACCGGGAGCAATAAAAGGAGCCGATGCGGTTTGTGTGAGCACAGCAGGTAATGTGTATAGTATAGATGCCGTACCAAATGCCAAAGGCTACACCTGGACCGTACCTGCAGGCTGGACAATAGTTAGCGGACAAAACACACCAACTATAACCGTAACTGCAGGCACGAGCGGAGGTAAAATAACTGTAGTTGCCCTAAACGATTGCGGCTCTAATGGTAGCAGCTTTAAAGATATACAGATAACAGATTCTGCGCCTGCGGCTCCTACTGCTATAAAAGGTACGCCGTATGGTTGCGCCACTACAACTGCAGTTTATAGTATAGATGCCGTGGCTGGTGCGCAAAGCTATACCTGGTCAGTACCAACAGGCTGGACTATAGTTTCAGGTCAAGGTTCTACAACTATAACAGTAAAAGTAGGAACAGGCCCCGGCTCGATATCAGTAAAAGCGGTAGGTACTTGCGGCGAAAGCCCTGCTAAAACACTGAATGTACAGCCCCAGGTAACGCTGCCAACTGCGCCAGCTTCCATTACTGGTCCGGATGAGGTTTGTCTGAGCCAGACAGGATTAACCTATAGTGTAACTGCAGTGACCGGTGTAACCAGCTACACCTGGGCGGTGCCAACCGGCTGGACGATCGTTTCTGGTCAGGGCACGACAACTATAAAAGTGACGGCAGGCAGCGCCAACGGTAACATCACCGTAACAGCTACCAACGACTGCGGCACCAGCGCGGCAACTATAAAAGCTGTAAAAGTATCTACAGAAGCCCCGGCAAATCCGGGCGCAATTGCAGGCTCATCTACAGTATGTACCTCACAGGCAAACTTAACCTATAGCATTGCTGATGTAGCAGGTGCGACATCGTATGAATGGAGCGCTCCGGGCTGGACTATAGTTAGCGGTCAGGGCACTACAAAGATCACAGTAACCGCAGGCACAGCTAACACAACTATAAAAGTTACTGCTAAAAATGCCTGTGGCGTTACAAGCAGCAGCACAAAACTGGTGCAGGTTACAAACGAGGTTCCGGCAGCTCCGGCAGCCATAAAAGGTACGCCTTACGGGTGTGCTAACCTCACAGCAACCTATACAATCGATCCTGTAAACGGTGCCGAAAGTTACATTTGGACAGTTCCTTCAGGTTGGGTCATCCAGAGCGGTCAGGGTACTACAAGTATCACCGTAAAAGCAAGTTCTACAGCAGGTACTATCACCGTAAAAGCAAAAGGTAACTGCGGCGAAGGCCCGGCGACGACTTTAAATGTGCAGCCACAGGTAACCTTGCCAACTGCACCAGCCGCCATAAACGGACCAGATGACGTATGCGCTGCTCAAACGGGAGTTACGTATAGTGTAGCCGCCATAGCGGGCGTATCAGCTTACACATGGGCAGTGCCAGCAGGCTGGACTATAGTTAGTGGCCAGGGCACAACTTCCATCACAGTAAATGCAGGTCCTTCGGCAGGAAACATTTCAGTAACAGCTACCAACGACTGCGGCACCAGCGCGGCAACTATAAAAGCTGTAAAAGTATCTACAGAGGCACCGGCGAATCCGGGCGCGATCAGTGGTATTGCAACAGCCTGTAAAAACCAGGGCAGCCTGACATATAGCATCGCGGCAGTGGCGGGAGCAACATCTTATACCTGGACTGCTCCGGGCTGGACGATCGTTAGCGGCCAAGGTACGACAAGCATTACAGTTACAGCAGGCACCGCAAATACAACTATAACCGTAACGGCTAAAAACGGATGTGGTAACGCAAGCAGCAGTACAAAAGCAGTGGCGGTTACAGATCAGCTTCCGGCGGCACCAACCGCTATAAATGGTACGGCTTATGGTTGCGCTACCCAAACGGCAACTTACACGATTGATCCGGTGGCCGGCGCGCAGGGATATACCTGGTCAGTGCCAACGGGCTGGACTATAGTTAGCGGACAAGGCACTACAACTATAACTGTTAAAGTAAGCACAGAGCCGGGCACAATATCCGTAAAGGCAAAAGGCGGCTGCGGCGATGGTCCGGCAACTTCCCTGAATGTGCAGCCACAGGTTACATTACCAACTGCACCGGCTGCAATTACTGGCCCGGATGAGGTTTGTAAGAGTCAGGCTGGATTAACCTATTCTATAGCCGCTATTACTGGAGTGACCAATTATACATGGACTGTTCCAACTGGTTGGACGATCGTTTCTGGTCAGGGCACGACAACTATAAAAGTAACAGCAGGCAGCGCCAACGGCAACATCACCGTAAAAGCTACGAACGATTGCGGTACGAGTGCAGCAACTATAAAAGCAGTAAAGGTATCGACAGAAGCACCATCTGCTCCTGGAGCCATAACAGGTCCGGCAACGGTATGCGGTAACCAGGCAAACCTAACCTATAGTATTGCAGCAGTAGCCGGAGCAACATCGTATGAGTGGAGCGCTCCGGGCTGGACTATAGTTAGCGGTCAGGGAACAACGAGTGTAGTACTTACTGCAGGCGCAACCGGAACTACTATTTCTGTTATCGCGAAAAATGCTTGTGGTAATACCAGCCCGGCTCAGATCACAGCGGTAATTACACAATCGGCGCCGGTTAAACCGGGAACTATAACCGGAACAACAGCAGCTTGTGTTGGCAAAGAACAGACCTACACCGTAACTCCGGTTGCAGGAGCCACCAGCTATACCTGGACCGTACCAACCGGCTGGACGATCGTATCGCAGAACAACAACACCATCGTAGTAAAAACAGGATCAACAGCAGGAAACATAAGTGTATCGGCCAGCAATGGTTGCGGAACCGGGGAGGCGTCTGTGTTAGCAGTTTCTTCTATTTCGGGAGCGGTAACTGGCGTGACCGGCATAAGCGGAACAGCTGCTGCCTGTGTGGGCGGTAACTCAACTTTTACAGTACCGGCCGGAACAAACGTTTCGAAATATACCTGGGAAGTACCGGCAGGCTGGTCAATCGTTTCGGGTCAGGGAACTACAACTATAACTGTAAAAGCCGGAGCAACAGGCGGAGATGTAAAACTGACAGCCTCTAATGACTGCGGATTTGTAACAGTAACCAAGGCAATTGAGGTCAACGCAACTATACCGGCAACTCCGGGAGCAATAAGCGGTAATGCTACCGGTTGTTCAGGCAGTACGCAGAACTATAGCATTGCGCCTGTAAGCGGAGCTGTAAGCTATACCTGGGCAGTACCGCAGGGCTGGGAAATCACAGGTGGCCAGGGAACTACAGCTATCACCGTAAAAACAGGAACTACAACAGGCCAGGTAACGGTAACAGCAACCAACGCCTGCGGAAACAGCAGTTCTTCATCAACCAAAACAATAACCATTACAGACAGCGCACCACAAGCCGGAACTATAACTGGCAGCAGCGCTATTTGCGGCGCTACCAATGGCCTGGTTTATAGTATAGCACAGGTAACAGGAGCTACGGATTACACCTGGACCGTACCAACCGGCTGGACTATCGTTTCAGGACAAGGCTCAACAAGCATTACGGTGAACGCGGGCGTTACTAATGGCGAAATTAAAGTAGCGGCTAAGAATATTTGCGGTGAGGGAGCCTATAGTATGCTTGCCGTAACATTGCCGGCTCCGCTTGCAGCTCCTAAAGCTATAAACGGCTATATGGATGCCTGCAGCAGCCTGCCAACCACTACCTATAGTATAGATCCGGTGCCAGGAGCAACAGGATATGCCTGGGAAATTCCGTTGGGCTGGACGTTAGTTGCCGGGCAGGGTACTACAACTATAACTGTAGGCGTAACAAGCGCGCCGGGCACTATAAAAGTTAAAGCAGTAAATACCTGTAGCCAGAGTGCATACACAGAACTGAAAGTGCAGCCAGTTGCAACTACGCCATCAAAGCCAGCTGTAATTTCCGGGCCAGGCGAAGCGTGTATCGGTCGCAATGTAGTGTACAGCATAAGCGATGTGGAAGATGCCTCCTCTTATACCTGGGTGGTGCCGGCCAACTGGCACATCGTTACAGGGCAGGGCACAAACCAGATAACAGTAACAGCGGGCAGCCTAAGCGGAACGATAGAAGTAATGGCCAATAACGGTTGCGGATCAAGTGCGAAAACAACCTTACAGGTAAGGCCGGTAGAAATGGGCGCTATAGGCGAGATAAAAGACCTGAGCTCGCCATGCGAAGGCCTGAAATATATGGTTGATCCTGTTTATGGTGCCACCTCTTACCACTGGACATTGCCGGAGGGCTGGAAGATCATTGCCGGCGAGGGTACAAACATTATTATGGTTATTGCTGGCGGTAAAGACGGGGCGATAAGTGTGGTGGCGGATAACGGAACCTGCGGCACTACGCCAACTACCATTAACTCAGATAAATCAAAGGCTGAAACTATCATTACAGTACCAAACGTGTTCTCACCTAACAACGACGGTGTTCACGATACCTGGGTAATTGCAAGCCTGGAGCGCTTCCCGGATAACGACATCACGATCCTGAACAGATGGGGAACCGAAGTATTCAAAGCAAAATCATACCAGAACAACTGGACCGGCGATAACCTGGCGGAAGGCACTTATTATTATGTAGCCCGCGTGAAGCTTTGCGATGGCACCGACAGAATGCTGAAAGGTTACGTGATGATTGTAAGATAAACACCTTAGCGCCCATGAAAACAAGACTACCCTTATTGCTCACATTACTTGTTGCGCTGGTTATGCAGCAGGCCTCTGCACAGCAGGCGCCCCAGTATAGCCAGTACATCTTTAACGAGCTCGTGATCAACCCTGCCTACTCCGGCAGTAAAGACATCCTGAACATTAATGCTACTTTCCGCTCTCAGTGGACCGGACTGGAAGGCGCCCCAACCACCCAAACGTTAAGCGTGGACGGACCCATGAAAAATGACCGTATGGGGTGGGGTGTGCACTTAATGAACGACATGATAGGCGCGCAAAGCCAGACCGGTTTATATGCCAATATTGCTACGCGTGTAAACCTGAGCCGTACGGCCCGCCTGTCATTTGGTATTGCAGGTGGCGTTGCCCAGTATACCCTGGACGGAACAAAACTTGATGCCGGAGACGACCTGCCGGATGTAGCCATACCCGAAGGCCGCGAAACACAGATTCTTCCGGATGCCAAGCTCGGTATCTTCTTTAACACGGAGCGTTACTATGCAGGGTTGTCGGCTGCTAACCTTATTCCTTTTAAGGATGATAACACCATTATAGCAACCCCACGCCGGCATTACTTTCTTTCATCAGGCTATATGTTTGATTTGGGAGCATACGTGCACCTGAAACCAAGCTTCCTGATAAAGCATGATTTTAAAGGACCAGCCAACCTCGATCTGAACGCTTTTCTGCTGCTGTATAACAAGTTCTGGCTGGGCGGCTCTTACCGTACTGCCGTGCCCGTGTTTACAAAAGTAGACATGACCGAAATCAGGAAACGGAATGCCTGGGCACTTATGGCACAGGTGTATGCCACACCTAAATTCAGGATTGGTTATTCTTACGACATAAGCCTTACAAAGCTTCGTGAATATTCATCGCATGAAGTATCTTTGGGCTATTCGATCTTCCGAAAACAAAACGGACGCACTATTACGCCGCGTAACTTATGATATACCAGATTACCCGCAAGTATTGCCTGTCGCTTATTTTACTTGGTGTTATGCTCGTTTTTGCCCAGATAGCAAAAGCGCAGGATACACAGCAGGCTGATAAACATTTTAACGAGTTTGAGTTTAGCCTGGCGCTGGAAGAGTATAAAGCTATTCTGGACCAGGGCGAGCCGAGCTTAAAGGTAGTGCAGCGTATTGCCGATATTTACCGCATACTGAACAACAGTAAAGAAGCGGAGTTCTGGTATGCGCAGGTGATTACATTTGCCGGTGCTGACCCGTCGGTTTACTTCCTGTATGCTGAGTCGGCGAAGCGGAACGGTAACTATGAAAAAGCAAAACAACTGTTCCTGGAGTATAGCAAGCGCGTGCCGGGCCAGGCTGCCTTAGCTAAGAAAATGGCCGCTTCCTGCGATACGGCTATGATGTGGATCCGTAACCCTAAACCATTCAGGGTATGGAAAGAGAAAAGCCTGAACTCTGATGGTGCTGACTTTAGTCCGTTTAAAGCGAAAGACGGTTTATACTTCGCCTCAGACAGATTACAAAAGAAAGGCGACGCCCAGTCTGCGCGCTATGCCTGGACAGGCAACGGTTATATTCAGATGTATTTTGCGCCAGCCAAATCGGATACAACATGGGGTAAACCTGAAGCAATGCCATCGGCTATAAACACGACCTACCACAACGGCCCGGCCGTTTACCTGGAAAAAGACCAGACCTTATACTTTACCCGCACACGTGCCGTTCGCCGCGAAATAAAGAAGAACAGCGACCCGACCAGCTGGTTCCAGGGTGCAGAAGGTGGTACACATATAAACAGGCTTGGCATTTACACAGCAGTTAAAAAAGGCGGTAAGTGGAAAAAAGTAAAGGCCTTTAAGTATAACAACACAGACCAGTTCTCTATCGGGCATCCGGCCTTAAATGCGGATGGCACGATCCTATACTTTGTGTCGGATATGCCGGGTGGCTTAGGCGAAACAGATATTTACTATAGCGAACGGCAGGCAAACGGAGACTGGAGCTCCCCTATAAATGCAGGTAACAAGATAAATACACCAGGCCGTGAGAGCTTCCCGAGTGTTGGTGCTGATGGTGTGTTATACTTCTCTTCGGACGGACACATGGGCATGGGTGGCCTGGACCTATTTAAAACGATAGGCACTCCTAAATTATGGACGGCTGTAGAGAATATGAAATACCCGTTCAATACATCGCATGACGACCTGGGGCTGGTAATGGATGCTTCCGGCAAGACGGGTATGTTGTCGTCGGGAAGGTTTGCAACTGATGGGTTTGATGATATTCTGTCGTTTGTAGAGAACCGCATACCTTGTACGATAGCTGGTAAGACCATAGAATTTGTTGCCGACACCCAGAACCGGGGTAAAGAAGTAGAGCAGGTAGTAGGCAATGTAATGCTACAAATAACGGAAGTTGGTAGCGATGCAAAACCTATTGAGCTGACATCGGATGCGGAAGGTAACTTTACGTTCCCGGTGTTTGCAGGTGCCACCTATACTATACGCGGTGCCAAGCCCAATTACCTGACGCAAACTATATCTGTATCGCCGGACTGCCGCAATACAACGGATTCTGTAAAAGTGGAGATGGTATTTAACCGCGATACGCCAAACCGACCGATCGTGATCGAGAACATCTATTACGACCTGGATAAGTATGAGATTACGGCACAGGCGGCTGTAGAGCTTGATAAACTGGTGCAAACCCTGAAAGACAACCCGGCTATAGTTATAGAGCTAAGCTCGCACACCGATAGCCGCCAGACAAATTACTACAACCAGATGTTGTCTGACCTGAGAGCCAATGCAGTTGTAGATTACCTGGTGCTGAAAGGAATAGACAGAAGCAGGCTGGTACCAAAAGGCTACGGCGAAACCCAGCTGATAAATAAATGTGCGGATGGCGTTAGCTGCCCTGAAGACATGCACCGGGAAAACCGCAGAACCGAGTTTAAGATACTCCGGAAGGTAAATAATCTATAAAATAAAAGAGCGGCACCGTTTAAGTGCTGCTCTTTTATTTTAAACTATAGCTATAGTTTACTGTGCCGACCAACCGCCATCTATAGGTAACATGGCACCTGTTAACTGGCCTGCGGTTTCAGAGGCTAAGTATAAGGCCAGGTTAGCGATCGCATCTATCGTTACAAATTGCTTCACAGCCTGTTTCTTCAACATAACTTTCTCTATTACATCCTCCTCCGACATGTTATGCGCCTTAGCCTGGTCTGCGATTTGGGCCTCTACTAAAGGCGTTCTCACATAACCGGGGCAAATGGCATTACAGGTAATATTATGAGGTGCGCCTTCCAGGGCCAGTACTTTTGTTAAGCCGGCTATTCCATGCTTGGCAGTTACATACGCTATTTTATATTCCGAGGCACGCAGGGCATGCGCCGAAGCTATGTTGATGATTCGTCCAAAGCCTCTGGATTTCATGCCCGGCCAAACTGCCTTTGCCGCATGAAAAGAGGCCGACATGTTTACAGAGATGATGGCGTCCCATTTATCTTCCGGAAACTCATCTACGGGTGCCACATGCTGTATGCCTGCATTGTTAATGAGAATATTAACCTGGCCAAATTCCTGCTCAGCTAACGTTACCATTTCACGTATCTGTTCAGGCTGCATCAGGTTGGCAGGAGAGTGTATTACTTTAACACCATGCTCGGCGGCAAGCTCTTTGGCTATTTCTGGTCCGTTTGGTTCGAGGCCGTTAATAAGCAGGTTGTAGCCTTTTGCTGCAAAAGCCCGGGCAATGCCTAACCCAATACCGCTGGTGCCTCCGGTTATCAAAACATTTTTCATTTGCTGGTAATCTATAGTTGCTGTAAAAAACCAGAGCGCCCTAAAAGAGCGCTCTGGACAAATTAAACTTTAACTGATCTATTTACTCACATTCTTGCCACCAAAATTGAAAAGTAATTCTACAGAGTACAAGCGACCTATAGTTGGAGAATAAACATACTCGCGCTGCTCATCATCAAATAAATTAGAAACGCTTACACCTAATGTTACCCAGTCTGTAAACTTATAACCACCGCTCAGGTCTACTGAAGTAAAGCCACCAAGCGGGCCATAGTTATAGTTTGAGCCCAGTACGCGTGTGCCGGCACCTTTATCAGCTGCTATCTGCTGGCCAGAGTAGAAGTTGAATTCTGGCAACCAGCGCAGGTTAAGCGACATGAACAGCTTGTTGTTAGCCAGGTTGCGGGCAGTAAAGTTAAAGTTAGCGCGGTGCTTGGCTGCATTCAGACTGCTTTCTGCATCCGATACCTTGCCATCGCTGTTAGCGTCGTTCTCCAGGTTATCCTTGTCTGTAATATCAGAGTTGAAGTAAGAATACTTTACCCCGATGCTATAGTTGTCGTCTAAGTAATAGTTAAGGCCAAGGTCAGTACCCCATGATGTTACCTTGCCATAGTTCAGGTAAGTCAGGTAGTAGTTAAGCGACGTTGCTGCAGATTCAGTTACATCTACCTCTCCTTTTTTGATCACACGCTCTTTACCCAGAATCGGCGTTATAGCTGTAAGCGGCGAGATAAAGTCTTTTGACTTGGAGTACCAGCTGCTGATGTCGAAATACAGGTTATTAACCGGTGTACCTTTATAGCCTACTTCATACGTCTGTACTTTTTCTACTTCCAGCTTATCTATCATTCTGATGGCGCCCGTCTCTGTGTTTTTTATAGTTAAGCCGGCACCGTTACCAAGTATGGCAAGCGCTCCGGTGTTAGCATAAAACTCCTGGAACTGAATAGATGGAGCAGAGAAGGCTTTACCATACGTAGCTCTGAAAGTACCTCCCAGCGCATTATAAGTTATAGCTGCTTTAGGGCTGAACTGTGTACCATAGTTGTCATGGTTATCTACACGGCCACCTACCAGGGCACGGAACTTATCAGTAAGATTACGCTCTATCTGTACTACGCCACCAAATTGGTTGAGGATGATCTTGCCTGCCGCATCGTCTAAGTATGTTTGGCGGCTGTAAGCTACATCGCGCTGGTAGTTAAGACCGGTTATAATCTCGAAACCTGCAAAATTGTTGTTGTACTGTAGTTCACCATTAAGGCGGTGGCTAAGGTCTATAAAGCCTGGGAAAGCAACAGCCGGAGAACCTGCAAAGATCTCATCTTTTTTAGCACCTGTTTTAGAGTATTGGTGAGCCTGGGCTGGTGTAGCTCCTTTGCCTAACAAGGTATAGTAGTTCGTGGTGCGGGCGTTAATCTGGTACGTATCACCAGCATCGTTCCAGGTAGCGTATAGTTGTCCAAAGATTCTGGGAGTTACTATACGGCCCTGCAGGTACTGGAAAGTCCAGCCGTTTATCTGGTTACGGCCGTTGTTGGTTACACCAAGGTTTGAACCTTGTCCGAAGCCATAGTCTGCAATGATATCAATCTTATCAGTCGGGCTATAGTATAAAGCAGAACCAAAACGCTTCGATTCAAATTTGTAGTCTACGTCATATTCCGGCATGGCTACTGCACCACTGTAAACCGTATCCTGGAACTCAAAATCGGTTCCTGTTGTGTACTCGCCGGTTACTTTAAAAGCAAATTTCGGGCTGATAACGCTTGCATGACGAACGCGTGCGCTCAGCACATCCTGGTTACCGGCGCTTAAAGCTACTGTTGTGCCCTGGTGGCGACGCGGGTCTTTCGTGATCGTGTTAATGATACCGTTGTGTGCGTTCGGGCCATAAAGTGCTGATGATGGTCCAAGTATAACTTCTACGCGTTCGATATCTTCTTTTATAGTTGTGTTATAGAAACCAGCCGGTAAACCAGTACCACCCGGTAGCATCGAGTTACGGCCATCCGTCATCTGGTACATTTTTACGTTGAAGGCATTGTTAAAACCACGTGCGTTTATACCCACTCCAATTACACCAGAGCGAACCACTTCCACGCCCTGTACCTTATTCAGCACTTCGCCTATGTTAAACGATGGCAACTCTGTTAAATCGCGGGAAGAGATAACACCAATGGCAGCCGGTGCTTCTGTTAATTTTTCCGGTCTGCGGGTAGCCGAAACCACAATCTCGTCGCTCATCAGCGAAGATGCTTTCATGCTGATTGTGCCTACACTGGCTGTACCGCCAGCAGCAACCGTAACCGGAATTTTAGGATAAGAGTAACCCACATAAGTTATGCGCAGGTTATAGTTGCCGGCCGGCACACCGGTAATTGTAAAGTCGCCGGAAGCATTTGTTGTTGCCCCCTTAGAAGTACCCTCCACCAGCACCGAAGCACCAATAAGCGGTTCCTGAGAGTCAGCGCCCAGAACCCTTCCGGTAATGGATCCGCCTTGTGCCAACGCCATCTGTGTAATACAGAACAGCGACAGCAGGATCAAGTAAAGTTTTTTCATGAGTAGATCAGTTAATTTGTGTTTTATAGTTTAGGTGTGATTTATTATAGTTTAGTCGATGAATTCCCGGACTGCTTTGTTGAAAGACTCTGCCTGTTCGTACTGTACAAAATGTCCTGCCTGTGGCACTAGTACCACTTCGCTGTTCTTGATTCTCTCTTTGCCAATTTCAGCAACTGCCTGCGTGGTTAAAGTCGGGTTCAGGTACTTGTTTGGTATCAGGGCATCCTGCTCCCCGAATATGATCAGGGTTGGTGTCTGTAATTGTGATAGTTTTTCGTAAACCGGCTCATCCACCATAGCGGCTACACTGGCTGCCACTGCCTTGCCATAGTTTGCAAAGTCCGGCGAGGTAGCCATTTTCAGTCTGTCATCCACCATAAACTGCGCATCAGCGGGCATCTGGTAAAAGTTTACTTTAATGTTAGCTGCAGCTTTGTCTGGACTTGTATTCTGCACACTTTCCGGTGTTACCGTCATTTTAAACAGTTGCTTTTGCTGCTCAGTAAAGGTCTCTAAGCCGGCAGGTGCTGCCAGTACCAATTTCTTTACACGCTCCGGAGCCTGCAAGGCTGTTGTAATGGCAATTTGTCCACCCATTGAGTGGCCTACCAGCACGGCGTTCTTTATCTTCAATTTATCCATCAGCTGCAGCACGGTTTGCGCATAAGCGGCCATGCCTACATGTATGTTCTCTTTCGATGATTTTCCATAACCCGGCAGGTCAATGGCTATCGTTCTATAGTTTTTGCTGAGGCCCTCAATGTTCCTGTTCCAGGCTGGCAGATAGCTACCTAGGCCATGTATCATAATAAGTGTTTCAGCGCCTTTGCCCTGGTCGGTATAAGCTATAGTAGATCCGTTAGGCAGTGTTATTTTCTTTGTCGGATACTTATAGTTCAGGTTCTCAAATACCGCATCCGTTGTAGTGCTGGCCGACACAGTGGCCGGGGGCTGACATCCACCGTTCAGGCATAGCATCATGCTAAGGCCTGCTAAAAGTATAGTTCTGTTCATGCTATTTTTCATAAACTACTTCTTTCAGGGTTTCCAATGATGCATCCGTTTCAGTTTCTGTAACAGCAGGTTTCCGGAAAGTGAAGTATAGGATAAGACCTACCAGCACCGACGCAAGTATAGCCAGCGCCGCAGCAATGCCCGGGTTGCGTACCGGGGCATCCATGTAAGAAGTAAGCCCGCCATAGTACACGGCAAAATGCACCGCCACCGATGTTAAAGAAGCTGCAACTGGTGCAATAAGTGGCACACGCTTTAAGAACATGCCGAACAACACCGGCACGAAAGCAGCAGAAAAATAAGCATACACGCCATTCTGTGCAAAAATGCCAACGCTCAGGTTAGGGTTCTGTAACTGATCGAAGGTAAGCAGGATGGTAACTATAGCCAGCACCACAATTACCAATCGGTTTATCAGGACACTTCTGGTTTCTGAATTGATACCAAACAGTGGCGTGATGATATCGGATGTAATCGTAATGGACAGCGACTGGATCAATCCCTCTAAAGTAGAAAGTCCGGCAGAGATAAGGCCCATCACAACTAATAAGCCCATATAAACCGGGAACTCCTGCACTACATAAGCCGACATAATACCATCTACAGGGATATCGTTGCCATTTATAGCCAGGTCCGGGAAGGTAAGGCGTGCGTAAAGTCCGGCAATAACCACTGAAAAGAAAAGAGCTTGTACAATAATGCCTACAATCAGATATAAGTTTACATCTTTCGCATCTCTAAGCAACAGCGATTTAGTGATGATGTGTGGCTGACAAACGATGGCAACACCTATGATGATCTGGCAGAAAATAATCTCAAAGTTATCGCGGAACAGGAAGCTCTCATGGTTTGTAACGGAAGTCAGCATTGGATCTATAGCAGCAAGCTTGTCCAGGAAACCATGCACACCGTTACTGAAATGTTCGTAACCGGAGGTTAACAGAATAACAGCAACTATAAGCATAAGCACTGCCTGCACCACGTTGGTGTAAACCATAGAGTTGGCACCCCCGAACATCATGTAGCCAAATACAAAAACCACCACGCCTACGCATACATGCAACTCATTCAGGTTCAGCACACTGGCCAGTACCTTTGTTAAGCCCACACAAATAAGCACTATAAATGTGATAAGCAGCAGTGACAGAAAGGCAAAGAACAAGGTATAGCCACGGCTCTTATACACAGCGCCCATCCATTGTGCCATCGTTTGCGCTTTTACTGCTGTGCCCATCGCCCGGAATCCTTTGGTAAGTATAACCAATGATACCAACGCCGCTAACGGCAAAGCAACACCCATTGAAATTACACCACTGATGCCATAAAGCGCTACAAAGCCAGGATTGATGATAAAAGTGGCGGCGCTCGTCATGGAGGCTGCCATGGCCAGGCCAACAGCTACCGGGGAGAACGTGACACTGCCAAGGGCATAGTCAGCGATAGAGCGGGTACGAAGCGCACCTCGTATTACGAAGAACAGGATGACAGCGGCATATGCAATTACCAGTATCCAGCCTGCCGTTACCAGTTCTGAGGGAGCTAAATTATTCATGCAATAGGTAGTATTAGTGAAGCTAAAACATGTATAATGTAAATAATTAATTACATAGCTCTTGACCTATACTTGCCAACGCAGGATATTTTCAGGTGAAATCAGAAGTGTGTAAGGTGAGGCGGTAAGTTGAGATTGGCGAATAACTGCATTTCGAATACTTGAAGGAGTGTTTGAGTTCAGATTTCTGAGAATTGCTATTCACATTTGCGAACTATAAAAACAGCTTGGCTATAGTCTTATAGCGAAGACGCAAAATATTGCATCTCTACAACTCCCAACTCCTGAACTTTCTAACTTCCCAACCTTTCTAACTTTCTAACTATAAAATCTGCAGCCTGCTCAGTAAACTATCTTTATGGGTATTGCCAATGGGTATCTGTTTTCCGCCGATCAGGATGTTGTTGTCTTCGATAGCATCGATGGCGGTGAGGCGCACAATATACGAGCGGTGTACGCGCATAAAATCTTTGGCAGGCAGGCGCTGCTCCAGGTTTTTAAGGCTCTGGCTAACCAGGTAAATATGGCTTTGGGTTTTGATGTTGCAGTAAATGTCCTGCGCTTCGGCCCAGATAATTTCTTTTAAGGCTACTTTCTCCAGTCGGTTCCGGACTTTAACGAACAGGCTGTTATGGAGCAGGAAATTATCGGCCGGCTCGCTGGTTGGGGCTGTGTTATTTGGTTGCGTTTCGGGGTGCTGGCGTAAGGCGGCATTGTGTATGGCAACTTCTATACTGCTTTGCAGGGTGCGTATGTCAAACGGTTTTACCAGGTACGCATGCGGGTTTGTTTGCTTGGCCCGGTCTATCGTCTGCTTATCAGATAAGGCGGTCATAAAAATAAAAGGTACCTGCGCCGATCTGGCCAGTATAGCCGCTGTGTCAATACCATCCAGTTTGCCTTCCAGGGTTATGTCCAGTATCACAAGGTCGGGGTTGCACTGGTGTATCTCCAATAGTAACTCTTCTCCGGAACTTACCGTTTTGCACACCTCATACCCTAATTCTTCCAGCGAGAGCGCGAGGTTCTGCGCAATCACCACGTCATCTTCCGCAATCAGTAATTTTACCAGGGCCATATTTTCTACTTTAAATGGCAACTACTTTTTTTGATCGATGCCCTTATCTGCTACTAAATATATGTAAATTAAAATAAATAAGGCAATCTGTAAGGGCGGGCTATAGTGCGAAGTCTGTTTTATTTATACATTTAGCTATGGTTAAGGTAAGGTACGTTTCAGAGTTTAACTATAGCCTGTTGCTTACGTGGCTGGTGCTGTTACTTTGTGCACCTGTTACTTTTGCTCAGCCTGCCAATACTATAGCACTGCTTCCGGGCAGCCAGGAAATACGGTTACCCCTACAGGTATACCATGATCTTGGCGGTAAAAAGACGATCGCAACTATAAAACAGGCGCCTTTTGAGCAACTGGACACCGCTGCCACCTTGCTGGCCGGGAAAACAGTACATTGGGTTCGGGTAATACTTGCCAACAACAGCAACTATCAACAAGACAGCTACCTGTATGCCGGCGACTGGAGCAGGATAGAACTGTTTACCCAGCAACCCGACGGCACAACTATAAAACAACAAACAGGGCAGCTGATTCCGGTTTCGGAACGTGATATGCCATCTAGTAAACCCTATCTACGGCTGCAGATTGCACCGAAAAGCCAGCTGCAACTATACCTGCGGCTACAGGGCGATATAGACCTGTATAAACCCCAACACCTGAGCTTGCAGTTACATACCCCGGAACAGGTAATACAGGTTAACAACGACCGCCTTTTAGGGCAGGGAATTTTTATTGGCATTATTGCCGTGATGGCGCTCTATAACTTGGTGCTGTTTATGTCGGTGCGTGACCGGAGCTATTTGTATTATGTAATGGCCCTGACCGGTACCGGTTTATACTTTATGTTTTACCATGGCTTTGCCCTGGAGCTGCTCTGGCCCGAAGCCCCTGTCTGGAATGCGCACAGCTTTGCCTTTATAGTTACCTTTAATGGTATCTTCCGATTGTTGTTTACTCGCAGCTACCTGAACACCCGGCAAACCATGCCGCTTTGGGATAAGGCCATTACGTTCCTGGCGCTGTTGTATGCCTTGCCCGTAGCAATGGGTTTGCTATCCTATTTTACCCCGCTGGATTTGCTGCAGGTTTGCGTAGACCTGATCGGGATTATTGGTGGGGCCGTACTGGTGGTCATGTTTTTAGTAGGCGTACATTCCCTTTATAAAGGCTACCGACCGGCGCTATACTTCCTGTTTGCCAATGTGCTGTTTGTGATAGGAGCGCTGCTTTTTATTTTGAAGGAGACACACCTGGTACCAGATACACCACTCACAGTTTACTCGGCGCAGGTGGGCATTGTAGCGCAGGTGGTGCTTTTCTCGTTGGGGCTTGCTTACAGGCTTAATACAGTTACCAGCGAGCTTGCGGCCAAAGTGCTGGAAAAAGAGCGGATGGAGCGTGAAAAAGAAATTGAACGCAAACGCCTAATAGAGCAACAGAAAAAAGAACTGGAAGTAACTGTTGCCAACCGCACGGCCGCACTGCGCAATAAAACCCAGGAACTGAAACATACCGTACGGCAACTGAAAGCATCAGAGCTGAAACTCATGCGCATCAACAGCATCAAGGACCGCTTCTTTTCCATCATCTCACACGACTTACGCACGCCACTCGCCACCCTGGATTCCTTCCTGAATATTCTGATCAATTTTTCGGACAGGATGAAGCCGGAGCAAATGCAGAAACTGGCCAACCACACCCAGCTATCGGTACGTAACCTGCAGGCCTTGCTGGAAAACCTGCTGCAATGGTCAGCGGCACAGTCCGGGTCTGCCGATACGGTGAGTTTTGACCCTGAAGAAGTATACCTGTCGGAAATAGTGCAGCGCAACCTGGACCTGCTGGAAGATACGGCTATGGCCAAAGGCATAAACTGGCAGTTAGACTTATCTGAAAATTTAAAAGTATATGCGGATGCCAACATGCTTGCTTTCGTGATCCGGAACCTGCTGCATAATGCCATTAAGTTTTCCGGGGCAGGGAGCAGAATAAAATTAAGCGCTGCGGTAACAGGTAGCGGTATAGCTGAAGTATCAGTGGAGGACCAGGGCATTGGGATGGCGCCGGAAACAGTGGCATCCTTATTTAACCAGGAACAACTGGCGTTAACAACTAAAGGTACAGCCAACGAAAAAGGTACCGGCCTCGGACTTTTGCTCTGTCGTCTGTTTGTGGAGCGCAATGGCGGTTCTATCTGGGTAAGCAGCGAGTTAGGAAAAGGCAGCCGTTTCTGGTTTACAGTACCGCTAACACAGGGTAGTAGTACTTCTGAAACACAACTGCTTGCCACTGCTACAGATGTTGTAGGTTAAACTATAGTTGCAAGCATATTGCCCGGCTACATTTTGCTTTCAAGATTTTTCATATAGATTTGCCCTCATCAACCCAACTATAAACGACACACCATGAAACACCTGTTACCCGACGGACTAAGTTTATACTATGAGTTACATGGCGCTGAAGATGCAACACAGGCACTTGTTTTCCTGAATGGCTTGTCGCAATCTACGGCAGCGTGGGGTGGCGTAATAAAAGCACTTGGCGAGAAATATAAACTGGTACTGATCGATCTGTTGTTCCAGGGGCAAAGCGATGCAGCACCTGCACACCGCAGTTTTGAAGCACACGCGGCTGATGTAGCAAATCTGTTACAATCATTGAATTTGCCTGAGACAGTTATAGTTGGCATCTCTTATGGTGGAGCTGTTGCACAACGTTTCCTGGTAAATTACCCGGAGCTGGCGCAGGCTGGCGTGCTGCTTTCTACCTTCCCGTATAAAGATGCTTATTTTGATGCCATTGGCTATAGTTGGAAACAAGCTTTATTGGCAGGCGGCTACCCACTGATGCTGGATGTGATGCTTCCTTTGGTGCTGGGTCGCAGCTACTTCCTGAACCCGATCATCACGATTGATGCCCTTAAAAACAGCAAAGCTACCCAAAGCCCGAGCGTAGACAACCTGATAAAACTGGTGCGCGCCACTGAGGAAAGTGGTAATTACCTGCAGGAGCTTAAGAAAGTGCAGGTGCCTGTACTGGTTGTGCACGGCGAAGAAGACATGCTTTGTACCCCGGAGATGGGCCGCGCTATTACAGAGTCACTTCCAAATGCAGAGCTCGAAATTATACCGGCAGTTGGCCATACGTTGAACCTGGAGTGCATTCCTGTGCTGATTCAGCTACTTGATACCTTTGCTGCCAAGCTGAGGCTGGAGGTTTAGTTGCACACGATACAGCTGTCAAGTCGCACTGAGCTTTGCCCTGTTAGCAGGCGCCAAACTAGCTACTGAAAGAGGCTACTTATAAACTATAGTTGCCCAGCAAGAAAGCTGATGAAGCGGATTAAGCAACTATAAAGCTTGCGGTTGTTTGTAGAAACAATGACCTTCCAAAACAATAGTTACAACAATAACGAAAGCTTAGCTTCAAACTATAATTCTATAAAACAAAAAGAGCGAAGCCGCTAAGCTCCGCTCTTTTTTAATGTTATTAGTAAAGCCATTACAACTTAGCTACTACGCCTTCCAGCCCTTCATCTTTCAGGAGCTCGTTGAACGCTTCAGCATGTTGCTTATCTTCAAAACGGCCTATTTTAAGCTTGTGTATCTTTTTACCCTGAACTTTCTCTTCCATTAACTCCACGGTCAGGTATTTGTCAAACGCTTTCAAGCGCTCGGTTTGCTGCAGCGCTAGCTCCTCCGAACTATAGGTGCCTTTCTGGATAGAATATATTTCCGGCTCAACGGGTGCAGCAGCTGCTACAGTCTTTCCGTCTATCTCAATTACTTCAACTTTTACGTTAGCTATACCACGGCTGTGTATATCCAGTTTACGGGCGGCTACTTCAGAAACATCTATAATGCGGTTACCTACAAATGGGCCACGGTCGTTAATGCGAAGAACTACTGATTCGTTGTTGGCGAGGTTGGTTACTTTTACCTTAGTGCCGAAAGGAAGTGTTTTGTGTGCTGCGGTCATGTCGTTCTTGTTGTAACGTTCGCCGCTGCTGGTTTTTCTGCCGTGGTATTTACTTCCGTACCAGGAGGCAGGTCCCGTTTCGGTTTGCGTGATGTCTTGTGCTATAGTTACCTGGCCGATGCCAATGAATAGAAAAATGATTACTGTTAAGAGGATGCACTTTCTATTATATATCATAGTTTAAATTGTTGGTGAAACAGCAAATTTACGAATAATTTTTTAAACGAAGGCTTTTAGCGCAATATTGCCCTCTGGATGTAGGGGGATACAGGATATGATACAAAGTTGCTATAAGGGCTATAATGCGAAAAGTGCATTTTATGCAAGTATAGGCTTATTTTAATGGAGCTATCGAAAAGAAAGTGCAATAAAAAACTTTATGAAAATATTTTCATAATGGTATAAATTCATACGTCCGTACAATTTTCTGCGCAAAAGCGTATAGAATAGCAAATAACGTTAAGAATGGATTTCGGGAAACTACAGAACATAGATCACGTTGATTTTACACTGCCGACAGATCATCCTGATACACAGCCTTTACTGATCAGGAATAAACAGGACGAGAAGCCGGAAGTGTATATTGGCCTGCCGGTATGGGTTAATAAAGCGTGGGCAGGAAATATTTACCCGGCAACTATGCGCGAGAAAGATTCGCTGTTGTGGTATGCCCGGCAGTTTAACACCATAGAGCTTAACAGTACCCACTACCACATACCCGGGGATACAACCATAGAGCGTTGGCGAAACTCGGTGCCACGTGGTTTTAAATTCTGCCCTAAGTTTCCGCAGCTCATAAACCACGAAAGCGCCCTGCAAAATACCCACAGCATGACAGCTGCCTTCTGTGAGGCTATTGCCGGATTGGAAGATAACCTGGGAAGCTCCTTTCTGCAGTTGCCACCATACTTTAGCCCAAGCCAGCTACCCGACCTGGAGGCGTTTGTAAAGTTTATCCCTGAATCAATACCTGTTGCCGTAGAGCTCCGCCACCCCGATTGGTTTACAGATAACGTCGCCTCGCTGGAGCTTTTTGAAGTACTGGAGAAATACAGGATTGGAACTGTTTTGACAGACGTAGCCGGTCGCCGCGATGTGCTGCACATGCGCTTAACTACTCCATCTGCTATGATACGGTTTGTTGGCAACGGCTTACACCCAACAGACTATAGCCGGATCGATGCCTGGGTGCAGCGCCTGAAACTATGGTTCGAAAACGGTCTGCAGCAGCTCTACTTTTTCGTGCACGAGCCCGACAACACGTTAGCCCCTGACCTTGCCATTTACCTGATAGGGCAACTGAATAAAGTATGTGGCTTTGATCTGAAAGTGCCGAAGAAGTTTGTGCAGCCTGTGCAAGGGGAGTTGTTTTGAGTGGATGAGGTACCTGTTATAGTTTGATTTATAGTTCTTTAGTTTCAGTGGTCCAACCACCCCCAACCCCTCAGAGCTACGCTCGCTACCTTCGAACTCACTTCTCGGTAGTCCAAGGCGGGGAGTTTTTCTGTAGATGCTATAGTTAAGTTATTGTTCTATAGTTACAAATCAGGATCAGGACAGGTTTACCTGGCCCCACGAAACTACGTCCACGATCAAGCCATGCAACTATAGTTTCTAAAGTAAACTATTATTTAGCTATCGAATTGATCGCAGTCTTTGGGTTAAGCGCCTTGTAGATTTCTGGTACCGAAGGAATTGTGAGATACGAACAAAAGAAATGTACACCGCGCGATGCCCTTATCGAGGGCCCCTAACCCCAAGACGGGGCCTCCCGGCCGTGAGGGCACCAAAGCTGGAAATGAAACGATATGTTTACGGAGCTCCCAGGAATAAAGAATATTTGAAAAGAAGGCTTGATTCTTAGAGTAGAGTTTCAAACTATAGAACCCAGATTTCTCACTGTGGTCGAAATGACAAAAGTAAAAGGGTAATTATAGCTTATACACTGGCAGGAGCTGCGCACACTGCTAGGCCTTCAGATATCCTGTAAATCCTTGAATCCTGAAAATCCTGATTCAGACATAAAAAAGCGGCTGCCCTATTGAGGGCAGCCGCTTTTGCTATAGTTAGGAAACTGATTTTTAAATCTTGAACGTATCGTCGCTGATGCCTTTGTTTACTTCAACGCTCTGTACTTCAGCTTTAATTACCTGCGGACCAACAGAAGTTTCTACAGTGTGCGGGAATTTAATACCGCTTACTTCCTTATAGTTGCTGTAGTTTTTAGTCTGGGTAAGTACACCTTGTGGCGACTGAAGGCTTTTCACATCTTTCAGTAACAGGCCAGTGTTCTTATCAAAGTAATGTAAAGTTTTCTGGCCGTTTGCGGTTGTAGCTTCTACTACATACGCCTGCTTGCCATCTACATCTTCCATGCCGGTTACTTTGGTTTTAACACCAAGTTTGTCGTAACGAGACTGCGCGAACATATCCGATTCCAGTTTCTGGGTAGCAAGTTCTTCACTCGTCATGTCTTTGTTAACGCCTTGCATCGGGGCTTCCATTTTACCTTTGTCGCCGTTAATAACTACACGCTGAAGTGGACTGTTATTCATGCTTACCAGTGCTACAAACTTATCAGTGCCTTTCTGCTGCTGTGTAATTACAAGCGGCATGCCCTGTATAGTTGCGTTGCTGGTTACAGTAATATCTTTTACCTTATCAATGTTCGCTTTGCCACCAATTGCTTTGATATAGTTAGCCAGCACTTTTTCGGCAGTTACATCAGCAGGAACAGCGGTTGCAGCAGCACTACGATCTACTTTTTCGCCGGCGGTGTTGTAGTAAGCTATCTGGCCATCTTCCAGGTCAAATTTCTTCAGTTTAGAGGCTATATCACCTGCATTGCCAACCGCTACAATGTATAACTGGTCAGGAGTTACATATTTCTGAGCTACACGCTGGATATCTTCTGCCGTAACAGCTTCTACTTTTTTCAGGTAGCTGGCATAGTAATCGGCTGGCAGGTTATAACGTGCGATGTTGATCGCGTAAACAGCTACAGTAGCAGGGTTCTCTAAACCACGGGCAAAGTTACCGGTCATGTACGCTTTCGCATAGTTCAGTTCGTCGTTGGTTACACGCTCGCTACGTATCTTGGTAAGTTCTTTCATGAACTCAACTGTAGCACTATCAGTAACAGCATTACGCACGTTAGCCGATGCGTTAAAGCGGCCCAGGATCTCATCAGAAGAAAGTGACGAGTAAGCACCGTAGGTATAACCTTTGTCTTCGCGCAGGTTCAGGAATAAACGGGCAGAGCTGCCACCACCAAGGATTGTGTTCATCAGCTGAGCAGCAACGGCATCAGGAGCACCTGGCTTCAGGTCGGCTGGGTTAACGAACGAAAGGACGCTTTGTACTGCACTTGGGCGATCAACTATAACAACCTGCGTTTTAGCCGGAGCTGCCGGTAAAGCAAATGTTTTAGCTGGCACGTTGCCTTTCTTCCAATTTTTCAGCGACTTGTTCAGTAGCTTTTTCGCCTCTTTCGGAGTGATGTCGCCAACTACAGCCAGGTAACCGATGTTTGGTTTGAAATAAGTGCTATAGTAGTTCTGAACATCGGCAAGCGTAATGCTTTCTACTGTTTTCTCGGTCATTACCTCGCCGTACGGGTGGTCTTTGCCATAAAGCAGCATGTTGCGCATTTTGCTGGCAATTGCATCCGGGTTATCTTTTTCAGATGCCAGGTTGGCTATCATCTGCTTTTTAACCTTGTCAAGCTCTTCCTGGGTAAACTTAGGGTTCAGCAGGGCATCAGAAGTAAGATTTAATAACGTAGGCAGGTGCTTCTTAAGCGATGAAGCGTTAAAGCCTGTAGAGCTGAACGACAGGTTAGCACCAATAAAGTCTACCTGCTCATCAAACTGATCTTTGGTACGGCTAGCAGTTCCGGTACGCATCATCTGGCCGGCAGCCGATACATAACCAGCTTTGTCTCCTTCCAGGATCGGGTCTCTGTCTAATACTAAAGACATAGATACAACCGGCTGCTTGTGGTTTTCTACCACATAAACTTTAAGGCCGTTTTTGAGCGTGATCTGCTCGTACTTGCCCAACTCAATTTTAGGAGCCGGGCCCGCAGCAGGCGGAGACTGCTTTGTCTGTGCCGGAGCAACAGAAACCAGCGCCAGAGCTAACGCCAGTGTGGTATATAGTTTCTTTATCATGAGTGATATATCTCTTTTTATACTTGACGGAAGGCTATTAGGCTAAGGAGTTGCTGAAGTATGATTCTGGCGTCCTGTAGCATCATAACCTTTGTCTAATTAATTACTGTTTAGGCTGAGCTGACTTTGGCAGGTAGTGCAATACTACACGGTTGTCTTTGGTCAGGTACTCTTTCGCCACACGCTGAATATCTTCTTTTGTAACTTTCATGTAGCGGTCTATCTCTGTGTTGATCAGGTTCGCATCTTTATAGTATACATGGTAGTTGGCAAGGTTTTCGGCGCGCCCGGCTACAGTGCTGTTCTGCTGCACAAACTGGCTCTCGATCTGGTTGCGTAGTTTCTGGAACTCTTTGTCTTCAAGTGGCTCTGTTTTAACACGCTCAATCTCCACATTCATGGCATCTTCCAGTGCCTGCGCATCTGTGCCAACACTGGCAATAGCATACGTCAGGAACAGGCCCGGATCTTCGGTAGGGAACGGCACAGACAGGGCTGCAACGGCTTTCTGCTGCTTATCAACCAATGCTTTAGGTAAACGCGCACTCTCGCCACCAGATAATAAGGTAGTCAGCATAGATAAGGCATAATGGTCAGGTGTGCCCTGCGCCGGAATGTGGTATGCCTGGATAACTGCCGGAAGCTGAATGTTGTCATAAACAATTTTACGACGCTCTTCTGTCTGCTTCGGCTCTTTTATAGTTGGGCGAGGTATTGCTTTTGTGCCTTTCGGGATGCTGCCAAAATACTGCTCGATCATTTTCTTGGTATCGTCGATGTTGATATCGCCGGCTATAGAAAGTGTTGCGTTGTTAGGCACGTAGAAAGTCTTATAGAAATCACGGAACTCCTCGATCTTAGCGCTATTTAAATCCTCGAACGTACCGATCGGGGTGATCTTGTAAGGGTGCTCTTTGTAAGCTAAACCGAATGTGTTTTCCAGTATAGTTCCGTAAGGCTGGTTGTCAACGCGCATGCGTTTTTCTTCCTGCACTACTTTGCGCTGGGTTTCTACGCCTGTTTCATCCACTTTAGCGCCTTTCATACGCTCCGCTTCCATCCATAAACCTAACGCAACCTGGTTAGACGGCAGCAATTCGTAATAATATGTTCTGTCGAAAGAGGTGTTAGCGTTAAGTGAACCACCTGCAGCCTGCACCATGCTCATGTACTGGCCACGATCGATGTTCTCGGTGCCTTCAAACATCAGGTGTTCAAAGAAGTGGGCAAAACCTGTACGGCCTTTTACTTCGTTTTTAGAACCTACATGGTATAGTACCGAAACTGCTACGTTTGGTGTAGAGTTATCCTTATGCAGGATCACATGTAGCCCGTTCGGGAGGGTGTATTCTGTGAACTCGATCTTGTTGCCCTGGGTTTGCGCCAGTGCAGCTGCACCGGTTACACACCACAAAAGGCAGGCGATAATTTTACGTTTCATATATTATTAAGTGTAAAATGATACTGTTTGATGTGAAAGAGAACGATAGATAAGTTACTTCTTCACCGTTTAAATTTAACCTAAAAACTGTCAGCATCCCAGCATGCAAGGGCTTTCCTGTGTTACGATTCTGCGAACCCATAGCACTTGCTGACGAATCCGCCTGATAACTCGACGAACTATAACCATAGATTTGCCCTGTTGCAGAAAGCATTGGCATAAAAAAAGCGCCCCCGGTTAAGGCGGCGCTTTTATAGTTTATAAGCTGATGTACTTACGGGAATACAACTGTGCTGTACTGTGTTTCATCAACTTTTGGTACGCGGGCGTTATACTTAGCATTGATAGAACCAATAAACTCGTTAGCGGCCAGTGCGGCGCCACGTTGTGTAAAGTGGATCCCGTCTAAGCTGAAGACGTTACCAGTAACAAATGTACTGCTGTAAGTCACACCGTTAAGCGTAAAACCTCCTGATACTTTATTCAGGTATGCATTAAAGTCGGCGTGTGCTAAACCATTGTCATCAGCAATCTTTTTGATCGCAGCATTATAAGCATCTGTATGTTGCTTAATAATTGCCAGCTCAGCAGTAGAAAGCACATACTCATCTCCTAACGGAGACATAGAGCCTTTGCCCTGGCACTTCACGAGGTCTGAAGCTGAAAGAAGTACCAGCTCGCCTGCTGTCATCTTACGAGGCATGCCATCTTCTAACACTACAAAAGCATTAGCACCTGCAGTAAAAGTAATGTGCCCCATACCTTGCGCTGCATAACCAGCTGTTAGCTGTGCCGCCTGCTCAGCAGTAAGAACCAGCGCGTTGTAGGGTATCGTTGTAAAGTAAGGTATTTTAGATACTTCCGGAATGTTACCTAGAGCACCTTTTGCACCTTTTGCAGTAAGCTGTTGTACTAGTGCACCTATGTACTGACCAAAGGCAGTAGGGTTAGTAGGGTAATTTGGAGAAGGCTTTTCTGCTGTTGGAGCATCAGCGTTACCACCCGCCAGTGCATAACCTAACACATCGTTATTACCAATCCACAGGGTAAAGAATGTCGGATTCTGAGCAACGGCATCTGCTATTACGCTGGTTTCCGGAGAGGTTGCAAAGCGAACGAAGAATGGGTTAGCAGTACCAGTAGCCAAACCAGCCGGGCTACCATAGCCAGGAGCCAGTAAATGGAAAGACTTAGCACCTGGCACACCCATGTTATTATAAGGGCCTTGCTGTGTAGGGGCTGCACCTATGAAGGCTGCCGGATAGGCGGCTCTGGCTCCGGCTTCAACCGGGGCAAGTCCTACAACACCAGCACAGTCAGGCTGAACTTTTAAGATACGCTTTTGAGGCACTTCTGCTCCGGTAGCTGTAATTATCGGGCTACCTAAGCTAACACCGGCAGGCATTAAAGGCTGTCTGAAATCTGCACCGCCACCTACCTGTGCAAATTGCTGGGCAAGTATAGATGGATAAGAACTCTGCTGCCCTTCAAGGTATAAAGCTCCATCAGCAAAACCTGCTGTAAGCGAGTTGCCAAGTGCAACATATTTTGAAAAATCAGCCTCGCCCGCTGTTGGGTTCGGAGCATCGATCTCGGGATCGCAGCTCGTAAGTAGCACACCAGCAAAAAGTGCCAGCATACCAGATTTATAGATAAAATTCTTCATATCAGTTTTCAGGGAAATTAGAAGTTATAGTTAAGAGCAACGCCAGGTATGTAAGCTATAGACTTGTAAGTACCACCTATACCACCAGACAGGTTAGATGCATCTGTTCTCTCTTTTTTGTTGATGTAAAGGAAAGAAGCATCTATGCTGATGTTTTCGTTGATGGAGTAGCCTAAACCAAAAGAAAGACCACGTGAGTCAGAATCCGGTGTTTCTGGAGTAAGGTAGCCATCCTGTACAGGAGTTTCGTCTAAGTAAGCGCCGGCACGCAGTGCAAGCGACTCAGTTACGTTGTACTCAGCACCAATACGGTAAATAAATACATCTTCGTAGTTACGGGCGTTCTCTGTAAAGTTGCTGCCGTTCACATCTGCGCCATAGTCAAAACGCAGTTTTTCGTAAGCGCTCCAGCCAACGCGGCTGATATCAACTGCAAGCGTCAGTTTTTCGGTCGGGTTAAAACCAATACCCAGTGTTAAAGTAGATGGCAATGGCAGTTTAGCTTTAAAGCTTGTACCATTGGCCGGGAAACGTGACTGAACAGAAGCAGGAACATCAAATTCAGCTGTACCTTCTTCTACTTCCATATCCACCTGAGAGCGGTAGTTTAAACCTAGCGACAGTTTTTCAGTTGGTTTAAAGAAAACACCCAGGTTGTAGCCAAAGCCACTTGCGTCACCATCCAGTTCAGCTCTTCCTTCACCTTCGTTGCCTTCCAGCGGAATTGAACGCTTCAGGTTTACACCACCAGTTGAGTACACAAAACCAGCACCTATGCCTAACTTTTCAGTTACCTGGTAGCTAAGGGTTGGCTGCACAAAAATAGCCTTTAACGATAGTTCGTTTAAGCCGAAGCGGCCGTTCCACTCATTACCCCAGTTTACAGTGCTGCCAAATGGCGTGTATACACCTAAACCTGCTTTTAACTTATCTGTGATGCCGTAAACACCATACACCTGGAACGGCGTACCTGTAGGGTTATCGGCCATAATGGTGTTATTGGATTCCGGAGCCTGGTAAGCGATTTTAGAAATAATAGCACTGGCACCTATAGTTACGCCGTTACGTGCCTGCGCCATCGCGCCAGGGTTAAAGAAGATGCTGGAAGTTCCTGTAACCAGACCAGTACCTGTATGGCCCATACCAATCTGTCGCTGGCTGGCCAGGTTCACTTGGTATCCGCCGGCCATGGCCGTGCCCGTAAGCAGGGTGCTGCCCAGCAAGGCTAAGATTTTGCTTTTCATAAATGCGACTTTTAAATGTAGAGTGTTTTACGTCTAAACAAATATAGAAATATTTAATATGTAGCCTTAATGCGGGTATGGCTTTTTTTCAAATATTTTTTGATTTCAGTCGAAAAACGATTGAAAATGCTTTTAGTGAGGTTGTTATAACGGTTTTTATAGTTCGCAGCATCGCCGGGCAGGCGCGTGGGCAACTATACATAAACTGCAGCGCAGATGATCACAACTATAAATTTTACTCCTCAGCTACGACCCGATCCGGCATCTGTACGTTTACATAGTCTTAAATCTGGGATAGAAATGAATTTATGTACGATGTTATAGTTATTGGCGGCGGCCCTGCCGGACTTAATGCGGCTATGCTGCTGGGGCGCTCACGCCGGAAAGTGGTTGTATTTGATAGTGGTAAACCTCGTAACCGCTGGGCAAAACATATGAATGGTTTCCTGGGAAGCGATGGCATGAATCCGCGTGAGCTTATAAAGAGAGGAAGAGAAGAACTAAAGCGGTACGGTGTAGAGGTATTTGAAAAACTTATAGTTACGGCGACATACTCTAAAGGCGAATTTGTGTTGAATGACGATGAAGGAACCGTATATAAGTCTAAAAAGCTGTTGCTGGCTACCGGCCTGACAGATTATCTGCCTGAAATAGATGGTGTGGAAGAATACTATGGAAAAAGTGTGCACCACTGCCAGTATTGCGATGGCTGGGAAAGCCAGGACAAAGCTATTGCCGTATACGGCAAAGACCGGAACGGTATAGGGCAGTCCCTGGCCATGAAAACCTGGAGCCAGGATATTACACTTTTTACGGATGGTACCAACAAACTCACCAAAACAGACCTGGACCTGCTGGAGCGCAATGAAGTAAAGCTATGCATCGATAAAATAGCCCGCCTGGAGGGAGAAGAGGGCATGTTACAGCGCATTATACTGGCAAACGGGCAGGCAAGGCAGCAGCAGGCAATGTTCTTTTCTACGGGTAGTAAGCAGCATTGCGACCTGGGCGAACAGCTGGGATGCGAGTTTACCAGCAAAGGAGTTATCAAAACCCGCCGTCAGCAGCACTCTAACATACCCGGTTTGTTTGTGGCCGGTGATGCCGCCCGCGATATGCAACTTGTTATAGTTGCCGCCGCCGAAGGAGCCAGAGCTGGTGTCGCCATTAACATTGAACTCCAGAACGAGGAACGAAAGTAATTGCAACTATAGCTTTATTGTTATTCCAACCACAACTTGAATCAATAGGCTTAGTAGGATTGGCTAGGTAAGTGAAGGCCCAGCAGAATGCACAGCTTCCGCTAGCGTACAGGCTTAAGGTCTCTCTTTGTCATTCGGGGGATCTTATATGTCCTATAATTCCTCTTTTGTCATTTCGAACAAAGTGAGAAATCTGAGTGCTATAGTTTGCTACTCTACTAACTTGAACCAAGCCTTTTATTCTATAGCTGCTTCTAATCCTGGGAGCTTTACTTACCTATCGTTTCAATTTGGCTTTGGTGCCCTCACGGCCGGGAGGCCCCGTCTTCGGGTATCGCGCTGCTGCTTTCTTGCTACACTCGTTACCTCGTGTTGCCTGGCGGCACTGCAACAAAGCAAAGGCGCTCAACCCAAAGACTGTGATCAGTTCGATAGCTATAGTTCATATGACTTGAAAGCTATAGTTGCATTGCTTTATCGTGGTTATAGTTCCGTAGGGACAGGTCGCGACCTGTCCGCTCGACAGGCTGTAACTATAAAACCTACAAGTAAACTATAACTACAACAGAAAATCCCCTCTTGGGAGGGGCAGGGGTGGGTTAAAACCACAACTATAGAACTACAGCCTAAACTATAGCAACAGCTCGAAAGCTCCTTCCCCTGTTCTGGGGTAGGGGCCCTCTTTTAAAGGGGAAGGCTGGGAAGGGGTAAAACGCCAACTATAGAACTATAACCTAAACTATAGCAATGGTTTAACCTCCCTTCCCATAAGATCCTTTACAGGATGACAGATGGAGAAGTTGTTGCAAATGAGCTCCTGCCCTCTGCGTTAAGGGAAGAGATAAACTATACACATCCAGCCAAATCCATATTCACATATAAATTGAGACGGGAAATGGTAGAAAAGCATCTCATACTTTAGCAACTATAGTTAGGCAGGGTTATAGTTATTATTATGCTGTAAGCCTATTGCCGTTTAAGGTAGTCTGGTGCTCAACCGGCTGGAACAAATGGTCGCGCAGGCAATAGCGGTATCCTTCTGTAAGTAAATGCATTACCAGGTTTTCTACGGCTATTGGTTCGTTTTCTTCGGCTTTCCGAACGCGCGAGAATCTAACTTTGCTAGCATCAATTATAGTTACCACTCCCGGCCCGAAAACTTCTACCTGGTCACCTTCTTTAATAATGATACCTGTTTCTTCGCTCAGGCCGATGCCAATGTGGGTAGGGTCATGGGCAACAGCATGGGCTAAGCGGCCAAAACGGCCCCGCTCTGCAAAGTGTGTATCTATGTAAACATTATTAATAAAGCCGAAGCCTATAGTTGTTTTCATTTCACCTTTGATGAGCGAGTAATGACCATACCCATCGTATATCATCCTGTCAGACATAACGGCGGCTCCTGCGCTTGTACCTGATATGATAATGTCTTCCTCGCGGTAACGGCGGCTCATGATGTCGAGGAGCTTGCTGCCATTCAGAAACTTAGCTAAGCGCAGCTGGTCGCCACCCGTGAAAAATATCACATCTGCTTTCTCGATGCGCTCCAGGTTTGCAGGCTGGTCTGCTTCGTGCTCTTCGTCTATGCGCATAAAATTCACGCTACTGCAGCCCAGCTCTTCAAATGCTTCTTTATAGGCGTGTCCAGAATCAACGGCATCCAATGCCTTGGGTGTGGCAGTGGCAATAACTTCTATGTTAGAGTTGATGTCGCAGATCTCAGAGCGTATCAACCGGATAAGACCTTCATCATCGCCGCCCCCAAGAGCTATCAATTTTCCTTTAACCTGTTCCATATGTGCTTTCGCTAACTGTAATGTAAGTTATACTTTGTTTTGGCTGCCTTAGTTGATATGCAACCAGCTGCATTTCAGATAAAAATAACCCCGCTACCTGCCAGTGGCAACTATAGCTAACCGTAAACTCCTCATTTTAAGAGATGTGCCCCGCAACTGTTCTGTCCGGAAATAAAAAATTTGTTCGCTTATGAACAGAAAAGTGTACGCCACCGGACACTTTTACAAGCCTATATAGCTGATGTTTTATTGTAAATATCTGAAAATCAATGGTTTATGAGGTTTGGCATGCAAAGTGTAATATCCCAATCAGGAATAAAAAAAATTATAGATAGCCGAGCAACCTTTAGACCATGAGTACCATCTATTAGTTACAAAGCATCAGAAAGAAATGAATTTAAAACCAACTAACTACCTGAAATTATGAAAATTATCGCACTGCTTCTCGCATTACTACTGGGTCTCGGGCCAGCATGAAAAAAACTGCTGACGATCAGAAAGAGATCAGCTTCCAGAATGAGCTTAACCAGTACAAAACCTACCCTAACTTATTGCCTGTTGTTGAAGTGATAGGACACAAAAGCTAATCAGTAAAAAAATACCTAAAACCATTAAATTTAAAAACTATGAAAATTATCGTTCTTCTTTTAGCTCTTTTAATTGCTTTCGGATTTGCTGTAAAACAAGCGGTCGAAAATATCGAGGAGATGACCATTCAGCAGGAGATAAAGCAGCTGAACCAATACCCTAACTTACTGCCTGTTGTAGAGGTAACAGTATAACACCGGCTACACAGGTCGCGCCACCTGCCTACTATACCAAGCACCAACTATAACTACCCGTACTATGAAAGCCTTATTGCTTTTGCTGGCGCTACTCCTGTGCATCTACCTGGCCCGGATAAAAACACGAAGCGCCAGATCATTAATGTCACCACGCAACTACCCCGAAATGCTGGTTCACCCTTACCAGCATGCCACTAACCCGGTCCCGGCTGTTTTAACTGTATAGTTTCAGAAGGGGCTTTCACACACCCTCACCTTAATTTTTAATTTCATAGCTAATAATTTAAAGCCGCCAATGTTACGATATGCGTAAATGGCGGCTTTTTTTTGACACCTATCCAGTGTTTAAGCCTTAGAAAGCCAGTTTGTGAAAACTATAGGTCTGATTTTCTGATGTTACGGAGCATATACCAATTGCCTTTTTTGCCAGGTACGAATAGCTTACATTTGCAATGCAGGGCAATGTCTAAGGTGTTAGAGTGAAAACTTGCTCTGTGGAATATGCCTGCAGGCTATTTCTTAAGCTAGAGTGCAAGTAACCCGTTTACCAACTAATATTGTTGCGGTTATAAAAAGCAGTACGGCAAACGGCAGCCCCCTGCCATGCCTGAACAGATCCAATGCACAGAAAACAAACCCGCTGCAACAATGTAGCTTGCACTTGATTAAAAGGCTCGGTCCCCGCCGGGCCTTTTGCTTTTTAACTATAGTTACCGGTTTTCGCCTTTCAGAATATCGAAGATAGAGGGCTTTTTATCCTCGTCTTTATCGCGACGTTTTTTCTTGTCTTCTTTTTTGTCGCCATTGCCGAAAGGCCAGATCGGGTTCTTTTTCTTTTTTTCTTTCACGATTACATACCTGACCGATACACCCGAGGAAAGACCAACCCAATCTTCGTGGTTAATATGGAAGGCCGGTTTGATATCAGCAGAGAGCAGGAAAGGCAGGCCATTCACCTTATATTCAATTCCAAGAATAGCATCAGCACCGGTAAAAACGCCATGGTCTTTCAGATTGCCCACATGCGCACCGGCACCCAGGTAGTAGTTAAATCGTTCTCCCAGTAACGGGAAGTGCCATTCGTAAAGTGCAGTGCCGCTGTACTCGCGCTCGCCTAATGAGGCAATACCTTCTATAGTGCCACGGTCATGTACTTTCTGCTGAACAGAAATGCCAACCTTGTTACTTTCGAAGCGGGCACCGGCAGCTGTTCGGTATTTCTGGGCATGTGCCTGTATGCTTAGTGCTGAAAGGATGAGGACAAATAGTAATGCTTTAATTTTCATATCGGGTTCAGGTGTTAACTATATGGGCTTTACAAAAACCTTTCCCGATAACGATAAAAATATGCTTTAACCCTATCCTGATTTAAAAAACTTCACACAATTTAAAATTAAATAATAATTATTATAAAATACGTTAGACTTACAGGCCTATAGTTGGTGTTTTGCTAAAACTGCCGGCTATCTGAAACTGATATGTCAACAGCATAAATCCCTTGTTCATCGTTCACAGATTAAAAGTTACGGAGCAGTGTAAAAGCTGCTCCGTTTGCTTTTCCGGCAGCTGCTGTTACTTTGTGGGCTTGTAATCTATAGTTCGTTGATTTTATGCCTGGAATTCAGTAGTTTAACCAGTGATTTCGTTACTCTAAACTATAAAATATGAAAAAACATTTAAGCTGGGTGCCTGTGGCTTTTGCAGCAGCGGTGCTGTTTGCAGGGTGCCAAAGCACCACAACTCCCGAGAACCAAACAACTGAAACGGTGGCTAAGACCTACACTATCGAGCAGTTCATGAACACCATTGCCATCGGCGGCAGCGACTTTTCTCCTGATAATTCAAAAGTTCTTTATTCGAGTAACCAAACGGGGGTTTACAATGCCTTTGAAGTGCCTGTAACCGGTGGTGAGCCGCGCCAGCTCACCAGTTCAACAGACAATTCCATATTCGTGATCTCCTACTTTCCGAAAGACGAGCGCATTCTGTACTCCAGCGACAAAGGCGGCGATGAGATAACACACCTGTATATGCGCAACCCCGACGGCTCCTCAAAGGACCTGACCCCGGAGCCAAAGGCCAAGTCAACTTTTGCAGGCTGGAGCCACGACCAGAACAGCTTCTTTTTCCTGTCTAACAAGCGCGACGCGAGATACTTTGATCTCTATGAAATGGATGTGAAAACACTCACGCCAAAGCTGGTAATGCAGAATGAGCAGGGTTTTGACGTTGGTGCCATCTCAAGTGACAAAAAGTATATCGGGTTGATTAAAAGCATTAACACCAACAGCAGCGACATGTACCTGTATAACACAGAAACCAAGCAGCTGAAAAAATTAACCGATCATAAAGAGGACATTAAGTACGCACCGGAAACCTTTACACCGGACAATAAGCAACTATACTTCCTGACCGATGAAGGAGGAGAGTTTCAGCAACTGAAGAGCTATGATGTGGCCACCGGCAAAATCGCTGATGTAGAGAAAGCCGACTGGGATATTATGTACACTTATTTTTCGCGGGATGGAAAGTACAGGGTTACCGGCATTAATAACGATGCCCGCACCGAAGTAAAGGTTTATGAGGCTGCCACAGGCAAACAGGTGCAGTTACCGGACGTGCCGGCAGGCGATATAACGGGCATAAACTTTTCGGATGATGAGAACATGATGGCTTTTTACGTGAACAGCCCTACCTCCTCAAGCAACCTCTTCGTTCACGATTTCAGGAATGACAAGACTACCCAGCTTACCAACACCATGAACCCGGAAATAAACCCGGACGACCTGGTAAAAGCAGAGGTGATCAGATACAAGTCGTATGATGGGCTTGAGATTCCGGCCCTGCTGATGAAGCCTAAAAATGCCAGCGCCAGCAATAAAGTGCCTGCCGTACTCTGGATACATGGCGGCCCAGGCGGCCAGACCCGCCTGAACTATAACCCACTGATGCAATACCTCGTGAACCATGGCTACGCTGTACTGGCTGTAAACAACCGCGGCAGCTCGGGCTATGGCAAAACCTTTTTCGCAGCCGATGACCAGAAACATGGCGACGTGGACCTGAAAGATTGTGTAGAGGCAAAAGAATACCTGGCTAAGTCAGGTTACATTGCGGAAGATAAGATTGGCATTATGGGTGGTAGTTACGGGGGCTATATGGTACTGGCAGGTCTTGCTTTTACCCCTGATGAGTTTGCTGTCGGCGTGAACCTGTTTGGCGTGGCAAACTGGCTGCGTACGTTGCAAAGTATCCCTCCGTACTGGGAGTCGTTCAGGCTGGCACTGTATAAAGAGATGGGGAACCCTGAAACAGATTCGGCAGCGCTTTATAACAAGTCGCCGTTGTTTTTTGCAAACCAGATCAAAAAGCCACTGATGGTATTGCAGGGCGCCAACGACCCGCGCGTGTTAAAAGTAGAGTCGGATGAAATAGTAGCGGCGGTGAAGAAGAACAACGTGCCAGTAGAGTATGTGGTGTTTGAAGATGAAGGCCATGGCTTTGTGAAAAAGGAAAACCAGATAGAAGGCTACAGCGCTATCCTCACTTTTTTGGATACTTACCTGAAAGGAAAACCAACAGGCACTGGCTCCGGTACCTCAAACTAACTATAACTTTTTGTACAGATCAGGCGGCAACTGTAATTGTCGCCTGATCTGTTTTTATACTATAATTATCCGTCAGCTAACAAGGAACTTGCTAAAGGTTTATAGTTTCTGAAGTAGAAAACGAGCCACTGTTGGTGTTATCACCAACAAGCTAATTTGCTGGCTCTTTACACTTGCTGGTGAAAACAAACAGCAAGAGCGTAAACTATAGCCAGATAAAACACGAAACAGCTTCTGTATCAGATATCCCCCCGGTAGCCACGGTTGGCTTTTTTATCGGCCTGCTTCTTTTTGCTTTCCAGCCGTTTCTTTACCGATGCTTTTGTTGGCCTGGATGCTTTGCGTTTTTTCTGTTGGGTAAGTGCCTGTCGCAGCAATTCGTAAAAGCGCGAAATACAGAGCTCTTTGTTTTGTAACTGGCTGCGCTCTTCCTGGCAAACTACCTGCAAATAGCCGTCGTTGGTTATCCGGTTGGCAAGCTTTTCCTGTATTCGTGTCTTTTCTTCGTCGGTCAGTAATTCAGAGCTTTCCACATGGAACCTCAGCTCCACTTTGGTCGCTACTTTATTCACGTTCTGGCCGCCGGCACCTCCGCTTCTCGATGCCTGGAACTGTAATTCCCTTTCTAACTCTCTGTCCTTTATTCCTATCATAAACTATAAAGCATTGTATAACGCAGCCTGTACCAAACCATACTGTAAACTATAGCCGTAGTACCTATAAAACTACCACCGCAAACTATAAACTTATACTATGAAACAAGCAATCGGGCACAAAGTATGGGCCATCGCCGAAGGCTATATTCCGGCTTACAGCAACGGGCCGGAGCCACAGTTTACCAGTCACGAAACAGCCTGTATTTTAAATACCTCAGACCAGGACGCGCATGTAAAGATATGGATATACTTCAGCGATCGCGATCCGGTTGGCCCATACGAAGTAACAGTTCCGGCAAAACGCACCAAACACCTGCGCTTTAACGACCTGAAAGACCCGGCACCAGTGCCCCTTGATACGGACTATGCCAGCGTTTTTGAGTCGGATGTGCCGGTAGTGGTGCAGCATACCCGCTTAGACTCGCGGCAATCAGAAAACGCCCTGCTCAGCACGATGGCTTTTCCGGCGGGTTAAATTCTTAACAAACTTATAGCATATGGCGACTTGAGGTAAAAATGAAGTAATACTAGCTGCAGGACTTTTCAGGAGCTCAAAAGCAGGTTTGATTGTCTGTGACTGGATATAGTCCTTCCCAGCACAACATGGGTTACAAGGGAAAAGGATTACTATAAACTAAACCGCCCATGTGATTTCGCAAAATAGATTGGTTAATGCCGTTACCGCCGCACAGCCCTAAAAAGGCAAAGTCTAAAGGCTTACAAACAAAAGGCTGATCACTTCGTTATGGAATAAAGTATAGTTACGCTACCACATCTGATGAAATGGTCTCTAACACTGGGCAAAGTTGCTGGTATCAGGATTCTGGTACACTGGACTTTTGTGCTGTTACTGGGCTGGGTTGCTTTTACGGAAGCGCAGCGCGGCAGCGACCTGAACACCATTCTGCTGGCTATTGGCTTTGTGCTTTCGGTTTTTGCGTGCGTGGTGCTGCACGAACTGGGACATGCGCTCACGGCTAAAAAATACGGCATTAAAACCAGCATGATTACACTGCTGCCCATAGGCGGCGTTGCCAGCCTCGAAAGAATGCCCGAAAGCCCGAAACAGGAATTGTTGGTTGCCATAGCCGGCCCAGCCGTTAATGTGGCGATCGCAGTCGTACTATGGCTGGTATTGCCCGGCTTACAGGCCATTCCTTCCGATGAGTTTTTTCTGCGCATCACACCAGCTAATTTCTTCTACCTGCTGCTATTCGTAAATATAATGCTGGTGCTGTTCAATGCAATTCCGGCTTTCCCGATGGATGGCGGACGTGTGTTGCGCGCTTTGCTGGCTTTTAAACTGGGGCGTGTACGTGCCACCCAGATCGCGGCTAACCTTGGTCAGTTGCTGGCTATTGTGTTTGTTTTCTATGGCTTCTTCACAAATCCATTTCTTATCCTGATCGGCCTGTTTGTTTTCTTTGGCGCTTATACCGAAAACATGATGGTGCAGCACCTGGATTTTTTGCGTGGCCATAGTGTACGCGAAGGCATGATGACAAACTATGTTACCCTAACCCCGGACAACACCGTACGCGACGCACTGGAGAAATTGCTGATGGGCTCCGAGCACGAATTTATTGTAGAGAAGGACGGAAATGTAGTCGGTACGCTTACCAGGAGCCAGCTGATACAGGCTTTAAAAGAAAACAAAACCGATACGCCTGTAGCTGATATCATGACGCAGGAGTTTATTTCCTTTGATGTAAAAGATAAGTTGTCGGTGGCTTATACCGAACTGCAGAAATCCCGCTCACCGTTATATCCTGTTTTAGAGAACGGTCACCTGGCAGGGGTTATCAACACAGATAATATCAACGAGTTTATCATGATCAAATCAGCGCTGGTTAATTAATAACACCATAGTTATAGCTAGTGTTTCCTTCACTTTTGTCATTTCGACGAAAGGAGAAATCTATCTCAGATATAATCTGTAATGAATCTTTCACAACTTTGCCGGCCCTTTTCGACTCTCGCCTAAGGTGTGTTCGGGATGACAGTAGTGTTTAAGCTTTACTAATTCGTAATTCTCCTAATACATTCTCGGCAACTCAATACCTTTAATCTTTCGGAACAGGTTAATAGCTGCCTGGTCTGTCAGGCTGGTTACGAAGTCGGTGATATGGATGATGCGCTCGTAATCGGATACAGAATCCGGCAGTTTAATATAGTGTGTTGGAATAAGGTCGGCAAGTTTACGGTGGCGTTTCGACTCCGGCAGAAATACGGCCTTCATGCAGGCATCCAGCAATCCACCCAACACTTCAAAGCCAGCGGCTTCAATTTCCAGCACCGGTTTGTTACGGTAAATCTTTTTAATGGAAAGTATTTTGATCTCGTCTAGCACTGGTTTGCACTCCAGCAGATTAATAAGCGGTGTATCAAAAGTTCCGGCTAATAATGCGTCCTCGTTTGCCAGGAAAACGGCAGCGCATTCATCTATCAGCTTGCCTATAATGCGGGCACGCAGGTAACCGATCTCTTCGCGCCAGTCGTAGAATTTTATAGTTGATACACGGTTCGGATCATCCTTTAAGATCTGTTTAAGCAATTCTATACCTTGCCTGTGAGGCACCAGGCCAAGTTTTAAACCGTCTTCAAAATCTATGATGCGGTAACAGATATCGTCGGCGGCTTCAACTAAAAAGGCCAGCGGGTGGCGGTGGTAAAACACAGTGTCGCCATTGCCTTTACGCAATAAGCCTAACTCCTGGGCAATAGTGTTAAACCAATCTTTTTCGGTCTGAAAGAAGCCATATTTTTTTTCGCTGGTGTTCTTCGTCTCCTTAATAACCGGCAGCGACTCTTTCGGGTATTTAGTGAAAGTAGCAAGCGTGGTATAGGTCAGGCTTAAACCACCGGATAAATTGCAGTGTTCCGGGTAAGTATAAGTCAACACCCTGAAACCGGCAGCGTTACCTTCAAAACTCAATAAGTCTTTGCGCTGGGCTTCGGTCAGGTTTTGCATAAAAGGCTGGGCAGCTTCGCTCTCAAAATAAGAAGAGATGGCATCTTCGCCGGAGTGGCCGAAAGGTGGGTTGCCAATATCATGAGCCAGACAGGCAGCGGCAACTATATCCCCGAAATCTGCTTCCTGTATGTGTTTTTCCTGTGCTAACGCCGGGTTGCGCTCCAGTATGCTTTTGCCAACTATACGGCCCAGCGTACGGCCCACTACCGATGCTTCTAAACTATGGGTAAGGCGGGTATGTACAAAATCGCTTTCGGGCATGGGCATTACCTGCGTCTTGTTCTGCAGCCTTCTGAAAGCCGAAGAAAATACAATACGGTCATAATCGCGCTGAAACTCGCCCCGTACCGATTCATCCGAAGTATATTTTTTATCGGCACTTTCGAAGCGTTTTTTAGAGATCAGTTTGGCCCAGGTAGTTGTATGTTGCATAAATAAACGTGAGAGACAGAATAAAAATATTAGCTCATAAGTACGCTGACAGCCAGTGTACCCATCAGGAAAATAAACAATGTAACTAAGTAAACAAGGCCGATGGGCAGCAGGCTTACCAATGTTTTTATAAAAGAGCGCTTATACACCCGCCGTAATGCCAGAAATAAGTACAGTAACATGATCACGATAATAAGACTTCCGAGATCAATAGCAGGCAGCAGCTTACCGAGCAGAATGGCAACTATAATCAGAATAAAGTAGAACGTATGCAGGTGGATGGAAAACATGAGATGCTCTACATAGTTGCGGCCTAGCTTACGGTAATACAGGGATAGCAGCAGCGCAAAAAACGGCATCAGCAGGAACATCATAAACGACGTGTTTTTCATCAGCTTTTGTGTCGATTCCTGATCTTTGCTGACAAACCTGTTAAACTTTGCTGAAAACTCCCGGCCAAATTCGCTTCCGCCAATGCTTTTTTCCAACGCCTGCACGTCTTTATCCTGCTGCATAAGTGCTTCCAGCTTTTTAACCTGCGCCGAGTCAGCACCTGTTAGCAAAGTATCTGGTAAACTCGTACTGATGGATACTCCTGGCAGCAACGTTCTGGTCGATTTGCCCTTCTGATCTGTAACCGGTTCCTGGTGGTTGCTTTTGGTAGTAACAGCCAGCACAAAAAAGAAAATTAAGCTGACAAACACATATAACCGGAAAGGCGGAACATAGGATGCACGCTGGCCAATGTTAAATTTCTCTGTCAGCAGGCCGGGCTTTAGAATAAGCAACTTCAGCGTTTGCCAAATTTTGGTATCAAAATGCAGTGTGCCTTCAAAAAACTCAGCTATCAGGTGCTTAACCGGTACATTCAGGTCGTGGTTTTCCTGGCCACAGTTAGGGCAATAGTTGTACGCTTCTTCAAAAGTGTAGCCACAGTTGGGGCATTGAGTAAATTTACGTCGCTTTTTAGCCATCGGTAGCGCAACTCAGCGGTTCATACATCAAATATAGTTTTATCTGAATAAATACCTCACTCAAAATATTTCCTGATTTAACAGCTAACATTTTAACACACTAATGTTACGACTGCCAGGAAAACAGCCTTTTTTTTAACCATTGTTTGTTGCAATACCAGCTGTAAACGCATTTTATGCAAAACAAAGACTGAAAATACTGATGTTACGAAGGGCATGCAAATAGCCTTGCAGAATGGATATTATAGGCATTCTTTTGTAACAGATCTTCGAACCTTTCCAAGCTAAAAAAACAAATAGGCAGCTCTAAATACATTGTCTGGCAACAGATTATGACATTGCACCTATGCAAAATAAAGTGTTAGAGTTTGTGGGGCGTGCATTTGTTCCGGCAAGTGGCACGCCCGTTTTTTTTATGGATATAACTATAGTTTAAAATATAAAACAAGTGTGGGCCTGACGCAAATTGTTCCGGCCCACCCATTTCTATAGTAGCTTATAATTTCACAATCTTAGTAGTTCCGCTGCTTTGTCCGGAGCTCCATTTAAGAATGTAAACGCCAGCCGAAATACCGGTCATGTCGAACTCCAGCGGCAGGTTCATGTCCGTAAACGTTGTTTCGAAGTTGCGCACTATTTTCCCGGAGGTGTCATACAGATACAACTGCATGGGCGTATTCTTGTTTACCAGGAACCTTACGGTGAATTTCTGGTCGGCCCCTACCGGGTTTGGCGCCACCTCAAACTTAAACAGAAAACTAGGGTCTGTTACTCTTGCCACAAACGTGAGCTTGAAAGAGCCATCTTTATAGATCACACGCAGCCTGTAATAGCCTGTACCACGCAGAGGGTCCTGATCGGTAAAACTGTTTTCAGCAGCGGCATCTACCGACCCTATGTCTGTAAAGTTTATGCCGTCTTCACTTCTTTCAATCACGTAACGGACAATATTTTCCTCCGTTGCTGCCTCCCAGGTTACTACTACATCGTGCTCCGAGTTAAAGTCTGCCTGTAAGGTAGCTACCTCTTCTGCCAGGTTACAAACGCCATCCAGTTTCGGCTTCATAACCGGCTTGCGGCAAGCAGTTGCTACGTTCTCCTGCGTACTGCTTGCTATTACTACTTTGCCGCCCTCAATATCTTCCGGGCTAAGGTCGCGGAAGGCTCTGGCAAACTCGAGGGCGTAGTGCATTACTGCGCGTTGCGGCAAAATTACGTGGCCCAGCTGGTGGGCATGGCCTAACTCGTGCAGCATAACAGTTTCAAAGTCGAACTGGCGGCCCTCAGGAGGCCCGGGGCCATACTCCCAGGTAATGTTGCTGTTAATTTCCATGTCAAATTCAGACATCCACCAGTTTATTACACCGGTAGCTACTACCTGGCAGCCGCGGTAACGGCTCAGCGTACGGGCCAGCACATCTTCGCCTACCGTAGACTCAGGCTTAAACGTGATAACTATCTGGTCGTCGGCAGCGCTCTTATCTATAGATGTTGGGGCACCTATTTTCCAGTTCACGTTGGTGTTGCATATCCAGCTGTTCATGGCCCTGGTAAACCCCTCGCGTGCATTAGTGCTGCTCTGCATATTCGGTGCAAAGTGTATCGTGTAGCCACCCTGGCCATCTACATCAATAAGCGCAGGCTGGTACGAGATGGAGTCTTCGTAGAGATTGCTGTACGCATATATGATCGTTATCTTATCTGTAGTTGTAAAAGCAGTTCCCCCATCCGGCGTTACCTTTATCTCTCCGGTGCCGGCTGTTCCCCCATCTTCCCCAGCGGATGGGATGTACATCCTGATCTGCGTATTGGTCCAGGAGAGGTAAGCATCTTCCGGAGACTTTGTAAAGGTCTTGCCACCATCATCAGCGTTACGGAAAGATACAAAGCCCTTGCCGCGCACGTTGCCAAAGCCAGTTCCGGTTATAGTCAGCACTGTTCTGGTGCCTGCGCTTGCTGTTTTAGGGCTAAAACCCGTGATAACAGCAGCCAGTACGTTGTTTTGCTTCTGCGATTGCTGTTGTGGCGCAGCCTGTAGTTTCTTGTTGGTAGTTATAGTTCTATAGTTCGTTCCTGTATTTTTGGTAATTGCCCGGTACACCTGTTCTACAGAACTATAGCTATCAAAAACGCCCTGTGCCGTTTGCGCCTGCACATCATACCGGATAAAGCCCTGTTCGCTGGCATAAGGCCGCGCACTATAACGCGTATTGCCCGGGGTATTGGTGAGCCTGTTTTGCTGCTTCAGAAAAAACAGCCCCTGCTGCCCTTCTTTTAAAGTCAGCGCCACCGAGTACACATGTTTATCCAGGCCAACGGTGCCGCCATCGGTTATTACTTCCAGCTGCGTTTCCTGCAACGTGCCTTTAAATAGTTTATATACTTTAATGATGTTGGAAGTATAGATGTTTTCGCGCTGCGCATCCCAGAAAGATCTTTTAGAGATTACTTCGCCTTCAACCACCACATCGGCAGCCTGCACACGTTTTTCCAGGCTTACCGGAATCATGTGCATCCTATTATCAGCAAATAACTTCTGGGTAAAGAGCAGCAGAAGGCACAGCAGTATCAGCCTGCTGCGGGTAGGGTTAAAGGTTGTACTATACCCGTTGTAGATAGTATTCATAGAAGAGATTATATGTATAGTTGTAACAGGTGCGCGCGTGATACCGGGGCTCAACTGCTAAATTGCTTTTACGCAAATTACGGTACTAGAGTATAAAAGGTATTCAGGTCGTTTGTTGCACGTTACAGTTTTTTACTCCCGATCTCGTTTTAGCGGGTTAAACAAGTTCTACAGTTCAAGTTAGTAATATTCAGTGAACTATATAGAATACCATGCAGCTATAGGCCGGTAAATAAAAAAGGGCTGCACATGGCAGCCCTTTTTATAGGTATAGTTTGGTTACAGATCAGTCTTCAACCCTGACCTCACGGTTCTTGCCGTCTTTTTTATAAGTATAGTTAAACGGTTTTCCATCGCTGTTTTTCATCATGCTGCGGTACTTGTTGTAAATTTCCTGCGACTGCTTTTTGCCATCGATGTATAACCCTGTGTTGTCAATCTTAAAGTCCACTTTTTCGGAGCTATTCTTTATCAGGCCATCTTTTACCAGCTCTTCGTTCACCTTGTCAAGCACTCCGGAAATCTCTTCGTGGCGCTTCATGCTCTCCTCATGGCGTTTCATACTTTCGTCGTGCCTTCGCATACTTTGCTCATGGCGGCGCATGGCAGCGTCGTGCTGCCCCTGTATCCGGCGAACGTCAACTTCTACACGTTTACCTGCTTCGTCCTCCATTCGCTGCGAATGCGCGCTCATTTCCGCCTGAAACTGCTGCATGTCTTTATGGAATTGCTCCATATCTTTCTCATACTGCTTCAGATCCTGCTGGTATTGTTTCTGTTGTTTTTTTAGTTCAGTCTTGTTCTTGCCATCCAGGTTAAGCGGCATAACCGGAGGAGCAGGAGGCGCTGGTGGTGGAGACATAGGTGCCATTGGAGCCATTGGCGCTAAAGGTGCCCGAACGCCCGGTGCTGGTGGGCAGGTGGCGGCGGCGGAACAGCCATCCGATCCTTGTCAACCAGAACCCTGTACTCGTAATGACGCTCTTCGCGGTTGTTACGGTTACTTCTGCGGGCTTCGGCAACGGCTTTCCGTTCGCTGATTATCTCACGGTCTACTTCCACGCGGCTGGCTTTAGGTGCGTTTTTAACGGCTTCCAGGCGCTGGTTTATCAGGGCGTTATATTCCGGTATGTCCTTCTTCGGTATCTGCTTGCCGTTTACATACAATTCGGTCACTTCCCCTTTCTTGTTCTTGATGATCACGACATCCTTTTTCTTACCCGTGGTATCCTGGGCAGTAAACGAGTAAGCAGAATAACTTTCTTCCGACTCTGGTACTGTAACTATAAACTCAGTTCTTTCTTCAGCTATAGATTCGTCAGCAGGTAGCATTTTAGCTGCAGGCTCATCTTTCATACCAGCCATAGCGCCAACCGACAAAAAGACCATGCTAACAACTATAACCAGGGCCGCCATAAATCCTTCTGAAAATGTAGGGCGCAAAGAGGGCTGTTCTACCAGTCTTTTAATACGACTTAGTAAAGATCCTTTTCTGCCTGCCAGGGTCAGGGCCAGTTTTGGTGTAGCCGGGAGCTGCATTTCTGCGATCGCGGCCAGGGCACGGGCATAGACAAGTGAGTTGCCACAAATAGCCACTGCCATGTCGTCGCAGCAGTTCTCGCGCTCATCGCGCACCACCGCCGACATCCACCACATGGCCGGATGATAAAAGAACAGCATATCAACTATAGACTGCAGCAGATTTACCAGAAAGTCGTTGCGGCGAATATGTGCAAGCTCGTGGGCAAGAATGGCCTCTACCTGCGCTGCGCTTAAACCTGTTACCGCACCAACCGGCAATAAAATAACCGGCTTGGCAAACCCGATAACCATCGGCACCTTTACCATTGCTGATTCGGCCAATTGTATCGTTTGCTTTACACCGATCTGCGAGGCTATAGTCTGCAAACTCTGCTGCCACTTAACTCCGAGTACTTCAGAGCGGTAACGTAAACGCTGCATAAAAGCCAGTCCGCCTAAGAACCGGAGAACCATAACTACAAGGCCCAGCAACCAAAGCGTCACCAGTAGCGGCAGGTGCCGCTCAAAATATAGCTGTGCTGTAGTGAAAGGGTCTGCTATAGTTGCAACCTCTGCAGCCGCAACTATAGGTGTGCTTTCGGAAAGTAATACTGCGCCATTGCGGACTTCTATAGTTGCAGTTTCGGGAGCCGAACTATAGTAATAAGAAAAGGTAGCCGCTGAAAGAAGTAGTTGCAGCAGCATAGCGCCAGTGCCCATAAAATAACGCAACGTTGCTTTATGTTTTTGCAGTAGCACCAGCAGCAACGCCAGTGTTAGCGCCACCAGTGCACCCTGCCATAACGAATGCAGTAAGGTCCAGCCGAGCGCTTTTACCAACGCCTCTGAAGCCAGTTGTGAGATCAGGTTCATTTATTACCTCCTTCCAGTTTATCTAACAGGTTTCTTATTTCATCTATTTCTTCTTTGGATGTGTGCTGGCTGCCCAGTGCCTGCATCACCAGCTTGGAGGCTGATCCCCGGAAAGTTGTATCCAGGAAGCGGTCCAGCAAACGTTGCTGCGTACTTTCCTCGGACATAAGGGACTTGAAGATATGCGACTTACTTGATTTATCGGCTTCCAGGATGCCTTTTTCGGCCATTATCTGCATCAGCTTCAGGGTAGTGGTGTAGCCGGCATCCTTGGTTTCGCTGAGTACATCGTGCACAAAACGCACCGTCGAAGGGCCGTTTTGCCACAGCACCTGCAGAATCTCCAGTTCGGCTTCGGTTGGTTTGTAAGATTGGTTCTGGTTCATAGTTCTTAAAAGACAAAAGTTAAAGTGTTACAGCTGCATCACTAAGTTATACGAATGTTTTCGTAAATGGAAACTTTATATACGATTTTTTTCGTAGATAACTGTAATAAGTATATTGTCTTAATAGCTTGAACCGGAATTGAGGTTAGTTGTAGTTTAGGTTATAGCGTTATAATCAGCGTTTTAACCCATGTCAGCTCTGAGGGGAATTTCTATCTCTGGTTTAGTTGGAGTTCTGGTTTTATGGTTTCCTTGGTCCAAACGCCCTGCTCCTCTGCACTACGCTCGCTACCTTCGAACCCGCTTCCCGGTAGTCTGAGGTGAGGAGGTTTTGGCTACTTCTCCATCTGTCATCCTGAAAGGATCCTGTTAGAAGAGAAATGAGACCTTTACTATAGTTTAGGTTATAGTTCTATAGTTGGCGTTTTACCCCTTCCCAGCCTTCCCCTTTTATCAAGGGCCCCTACCCCAGAAGAGGGGAAGGAGCTTTTGGCCTTTGTTATAGTTTTAGATTTTGTTTTATAGTTGCTGTTTTAACCCACCCTGCCCTCCCAAGAGGGGAATTACGGCTGTTGCTATAGTTTTAGTTATCGTTTTTTAGTTTCCGTTTGTCATCCCCCTGCCCCCTTCAAAGGGGGACTTTCTGCTATAGTTATAGTTAGCGGCTATAGTTTTATAGTTACAGACCAGGATCGGACAGGTCGCGACCTGTCCCTACGGAAATATAGCCACGATAAAGGTCGAAGCTTAACTGGTTCAAATTATAGATACTGGTTGCTATGAGAAAGATCACAGTCTTTGGGTTGAGCGCCTTTGCTTTGTTGCGGTGCCGTGAGGCAACCCGAGGAACGAGGGTAGCAAGAAAGCAGCAGCGCGATGCCCTTATCGAGGGCCCCTACCCCCAAGACGGGGCCTCCCGGCCATGAGGGCACCAAGGCCTACTATAGAACTATAGGCAGGTAAAGCTCCCAGGATTAGATGTAACTATAGAAGAAATGCTTGGTTCGGATAGTAAAGCAGTCAACTATAGCACTCAGATTTCTCCCTATAGTCGAAATGACAGAAGGAGACTACAGGCAGTATGAAGATTGTGCTGTTACTCCACTCTAAATGAGAAGCCAGCAACTATAGAATCCAAATCCTTCAGCTCACGGGCGCAATAACAGAAGAGAAACTTACAACCCGCTCACTATAACCTTCGACACAACACCCAACACTACGACACCAATACCGAAACCGGCAGCAGCATTTCCGAAACGCTTGCGATGTGCCTGCTTTTTAAACGCCTCTTCGTAGGCCGGCTCTTTCATTAAATGCGCATTAGGATTTGCGACCGTTGCAGTACTTGGAGGCACCACCGAAACCACGGTTCCTGTCACGAGCCCGGCAGCCGGGTAAAGTATCGTTGTTCCCATCGTTCCCCAGAAAACGCCTTTTGATTTATAGTAAAGTCTGGCATCCTCCCGCCCCTGAATCCGGAGTTTTGCAGTTTCTTCCATCGTTTCACGCTCCAGGCTAGTCACTTTAGCTTCAACTATAGTTACTGGCTTTACTTCTTCAGGAAGCACAGGCTGATAGGGCATAAAACTATAGTTTGTAGCAAAGGATGATTTCTGTGCGCTGGCAGGTATGCAGATAGCCAGAGCTGCGAAAAGGATAAGTAAATATTTTGCCATCGGCTAAGCTTTAAAATATTCTATTCAGAAGGGAATACGCAGGGATTGTAAAGAACTACAACCACTGCCCCTTCTAACGTATACAAACCAAAACCGGACAATCAATTGCTGAATAAAAATCTGTAAAATCCTATTTAAGCTTTACAGCAACTATAAAGTATAGATTTGCAGATAATAGCCACACACGCTACCTTTATACTATGAGCGAACCAAGAAAAAAACTGTTCCTGCTGGATGCCATGGCCCTGATTTACCGGGCACATTTTGCGTTCAGCAAGAATCCCAGAATAAACTCAAAAGGCATGAACACGGGCGCAGCGCTTGGCTTTACCAACACACTGGTAGAAGTGCTGCAAAAAGAGAAACCAACGCACATTGGGGTCGCCTTCGATTCTGCCGCTAAAACCTTCCGCCACGATAATTTTGCTGCTTACAAGGCCAACCGCCAGGCCATGCCCGAAGACATTTCGCTGGCCATACCTTACTGCAAAAAGATTGTAGAAGCTTTCAACATTCCGGTGCTCATCCTGGATGGTTACGAAGCCGACGATATTATTGGCACCATGGCCAGCAAAGCCGAAAAAGCCGGTTTTGATGTGTACATGATGACCCCCGACAAGGACTATTGCCAGCTGGTAACGGAACACGTGTTCTTATACAAGCCTGCTTTTTTAGGTAATGCCGTGGAAGTATGGGATGTGCAGAAAGTGCTTGAGAAATGGGAAATCGAGCGTGTGGAGCAGGTAATCGATATACTTGGGCTGCAAGGCGATGCTGTGGACAATATTCCGGGCATACCGGGCATCGGCGAAAAGACAGCCAAAGCGCTGATTCAGAAGTATGGCTCCGTAGAGAACCTGATCGCCAACTCGCATGAGTTGAAAGGCAAGCAAAAAGAGAACGTAGAGAACTTCGCGGACCAGGGAATCATGTCGAAAGAGCTGGCGACCATACACTGCGATGTGCCGCTGGAGTTTAGTGAAGAAGGTTTGCATTGCGACGCACCCAACGAAGAGCAACTGATTAATCTGTTCAACGAACTGGAGTTCCGGCAACTGGCGCAGCGTGTGTTAGGGCAGCCAATGGCAGCTGCGGCGGCAAGTATAGCTACCAAAACAGCAAAACGCAAGACTTCAGAATCAGGCCAGACGTCGCTTTTCGGAGCGGTGGAAGCGCCTGCCGAAGAAACTATAGTGGATGCAGCCCCTGTTGCGATGCGCAGTTTTAAAAACTCGATGGCTGACTATCATCTCATCAACACACCCGAGCTGCACGAGAGCCTGGTAAGTTATTTAGAGCAGCAGGAAGAAATCTCTTTCGACACCGAAACCACAAGTATAGATGCGATTACGGCCAGGCTGGTGGGTATGTCGTTCAGCTATCGTCCCGGCGAAGCCTATTACATTCCGGTTCCGCCGAACGACAAGGAAGAAACGCTCCGCATCGTTAGCCTTTACAAAAAAGTGCTTGAGAATCCGGCTATCCAGAAGGTTGGCCAGAACATTAAGTACGATATCATGGTGCTTAAAAACTATGGCGTAGAAGTGCAGGGGCCGTTGTTTGATACGATGCTCGCGCATTATTTGCTGGAGCCGGAAATGCGCCATAACATGGACGTGCTTTCGGAAACGTACCTGAACTATACGCCTATTCCGATTACTGACCTGATAGGGCCGAAAGGCAAGAACCAGTTAACGATGGCTGACCTTGCCCCGGAAGATGTGAAGGATTATGCCTGCGAGGATGCCGATGTTACCCTGCGCCTGAAACTATACTTTGAGCCCCTGCTGCAGGAACGTAACCTGATGAAGCTCTTCCATGAAGTGGAAACGCCGTTAGTACAGGTGTTAGCCGATGTGGAGCGCGAAGGTATAACGATAGATTCGGATGCACTGGCCGATATTTCGACGCAACTAGAGAGCGAGATCATTACGCTGGAGAAACGCATTTTTGAAATAGCCGGAGAGCAGTTCAATATCGGGTCGCCGAAACAGTTAGGAGAGGTCCTGTTTGATAAATTAGAACTTCATGGAAAATCAAAGCTTAAGAAAACTAAAACAGGTCAGCATGCTACCGGCGAAGAAATCTTATCTAAACTGGCTGGCGAGCACGAAATTGTAAGGCTTATACTTGATCATCGCCAGCTTACCAAGTTAAAATCGACGTACGTGGATGCGCTGCCGCAACTGGTTTGCTCACTGGATGGGCGTGTACATACCTCGTTTAACCAGGCTGTAACTGCTACTGGCCGACTAAGCTCCACTAACCCGAACCTGCAGAACATTCCTGTGCGTACGGAACGCGGCCGCGAGATACGTAAAGCTTTTGTGCCACGCGATAACAAGCACCTGCTTATCTCTGCCGACTATTCCCAGATCGAGCTTCGTATTATGGCCGATTTCAGTGGTGATCCAACCATGAAAGAAGCTTTCAAGAACGGACTGGATATTCACGCATCAACGGCCAGCAAAGTGTTTCACGTGCCACTCGACCAGGTAGATGGAGAAATGCGCCGCAAAGCCAAAACTATAAACTTCGGTATCATTTACGGTATTTCGGCATTCGGTCTGGCAGAGCGCTTAAGTATACCGCGCCGCGAAGCTGCCGATATCATAGAAGCCTATTTTCAGGAGTTCCCGGCTGTGAAGGAGTACATGGATGAAGCTATTAACAAAGCCCGCGAAGATGAATATGTGGAGACCTTACTTGGCCGCCGCCGTTACCTCCGCGACATCAACTCCCGCAACCAGAACATCCGCGGATTTGCCGAACGTAACGCCATTAACGCTCCGATACAAGGCACCGCTGCCGATATCATCAAAATTGCGATGATCAACATACACGAGTACCTGAAACAGGAAAACCTGAAAACCCGCATGATCCTGCAGGTACACGATGAATTGCTGTTCGATACGCCGAAAGAAGAAGTGGAGATTGTAACGCCGAAAATAGTAGAATTGATGACGAACGCCTTACCACTTAGCGTGCCGATGGAAGTTGGTTTAGGTGTTGGAGATAACTGGCTCGAAGCGCATTAAGGTTTTTTGAAACTATAGTTTGAAGCGGTGGCTGGAGTTGATGCTTCAGCCACCGCTTTTTTTGTCGTGATCCTGAGCGTTAGCCGAGGGATCTTAATCGTCCTATAATTTCTCTTTTGTCATTTCAAACAGTGTGAGACGCGAGTCGAAGGAAGCCAGCGCAGCTGTGAGGAATCTTATACGTCCTATAGATTCTGTTGTGTCATTTCGAACAACGTGAGAAATCTGAATTCTATAGTATGCTACACTACTTTTCAAGCCAGGCCTTCTATTTCATAGCCTTCTTTAATCCTGGGAGCTTTACTTACCTATAGTTCTATAGTTGGCTTTGGTGCCCTCACGGCCGGGAGGCCCCGTCTTGGGGGTAGGGGCCCTCGATAAGGGCATCGCGCTGCTGCTTTCTTGCTACCCTCGCTCTGCTCGGGTTGCCTGGCGGCACTGCAACAAATCAAAGGCGCTCAACCCAAAGACTGTGATCTTTCGATAGTTAAACTATAGTTGAGTAGCAAGTTATAGTAGCATCGCTTTATCGTGTTTGTAATTCCGTAGGGACAGGTCGCGACCTGTCCGATCTTGGTCTGTAACTATAGCTAATTCAGATTTTTCCTTTCGTCGAAATGACAGTTGGGCAGGTAGTAGCAGAAAGTCCCCCTTTGAAGAGGGCAGGGGGATGACAAACAGTAGCTATAAAACAAGAAACTAAACTATAGCAACAGCCGCAATTCCCCTCCCGGGAGGGGCAGGGGTGGGTTAAAACAGCAACTATAAAAACGATAACCTCAACTATAACAATAGCTGCGCATGCTGCCATGTCTGAACATGAAAATCCCGGGACAGACAAAAAAGGAGACAAAGCCTAAACCTCATCTCCTCATCTATAATCCTTAATTACCTTAGGGCTGCATTACCAACTGCTGCTGGCACCGCCACCGCCGAAGGAACCTCCCCCGAAGCCGCCAAAGCCGCCTCCGCCTCCGCCTCCGCCACCAAAAATACCACCTCCCGAACGGAAGGTGCCGAAGCCTCCTGGGATAATGATCGGTCCGCCGAATGTGCGGGAATACCCTCTGCCACCACGACCACCGCCACCGCCTTTACCAAACCTTGACAGGATGAACAGGAGCAGTAAAGCAATAATAATGATGAACATGATAGATGGCCCGCCTTCGCCTTCTGCGTTAGCTGATGGGTCTGCCTGGTATTCGCCGCTGGCTACACTGATAATAAATGAAGTGGCTTCATCTAGTCCCTTGTAAAACTCCCCTTGCTGAAAATTTGGTTTGAGTGTGTATTCCGTGATGCGTTTGGCTATAGCATCGGGTACCAGGTGTTCCATGCCGTAGCCCGTTTGTATGGCTACTTTGCGTTGCTCAATGGCTACCAGAATAACTATCCCATTATCGAACTTGGCAGAACCAACTCCCCAGCGCTCGCCGAGCTCAGCAGCATACTGGTTAGGGTCATAATCGCCGATAGATTTTATAGTAACGATGGCGATCTGCGTGGATGTCGTGTCGTTGTAGTTTACCAGTTTCTGTTCAAGCGCAGCTACTTCTTCCCGTGTCAGGATGCCGGCCATGTCATTAACCAGGCGCGGTGGGTTTGGCCGTGCCGGAAAGTCGCTGTCCTGGGCAAAAGCCAGCAGGCTGACACAGCAAAGGCACAGGAAAAGTATAATGTGTTTAAACATAGTTGGTTATAGTCCGAATGAGATATCGTCGCGTAGTTCGTTTACGTCTCCTTCTTTGTTATAAGGGAAATGCACTTTAAGCTGTTCGCCGGCCATTTTTATACCGTTGGCCAGTCCAAGAGCATACTTTTTCTGCTTAAAATGGCTGATCACTTCTTCTGTAATATCTTCCCAGAAATGGTCCGGAACTATGGCATTTATACCAGCATCGCCGAGTACAGCAAACTGATGATCTTTAATAGCAATATAGAAAAGTACGCCATTGCGTAGCTTGGTCAGGTGCATGTGCAGTTCTGCGAAAACTTCGGTGGCACGATCCAGCACATCGCCTGCGCAATGATTTTCTACGTGTACGCGTATCTCTCCGGAGGTATTCTGTTCTGCTTCCTGTATGGCAGCCAGTATCAGCTGCTCATCTTCAGGGGCTATAATATCTTTGGGCATAAGACTGATGGTTAAATTGTTGGATTGTCAAATTGTTAATTATAAAAAGTATAATAACAATTAAGCAATTCAACCATTAAACAATTGAAATTAGAACTGTACCGTTGGAGCTTTTTGTGCACCTGCGTCTGCCTCAAAGTAGCCTTTCTTCTCAAAGTCGAACCAGCCGGCTATGATGTTGCGCGGGAATGAACGGATGTAAGAATTATAGTCCTGCACGGTTTCGTTAAACTTGCGTCTTTCTACTGAGATGCGGTTTTCAGTGCCTTCTAACTGCGCCTGAAGCTCCAGGAAGTTTTGGTTAGCCTTTAATTCCGGGTATCGCTCCACGGAAACAAGCAAGCGGCTGAGTGCCCCCGAAAGCTCGCCCTGTGCCTGCTGGAAACGCTGGATATTCTCCGGAGTCAGGTTATCCGGGCTGATATTTACGCTGGTAGCCTTGGCGCGGGCTTCTATAACCTGTGTCAGGGTTTCCTGCTCAAAGTTGGCGGCTCCCTTAACTGTATTTACCAGGTTAGGTATGAGGTCGGAGCGGCGCTGATAAGCATTTTGCACGTTAGCCCAGGCAGCTTCTACCGTTTCGTCTTTCGCAACCATTTCGTTATAACCGCAAGACGACTGAGAAGCCAGTACAACAAATCCGATCAGGTAAAATAATATTCTTTTCATGAGTTTATGTTAGGTAGTAAGTATACGTTACAAATAAGTGCGTAAGGCGTTATCAGTACGAAATTACAGCACCATCGTTTAAAGTTAGCCTTTTTATATTAACTAAAAGCAATATTAAGCCTATGTGAACAGACGGGGTTTAGTTTAAGTTATTGCATAGATTTAATATATTGGCAGAAAAGTATAGTTTATGAAGGCAGTAATTCCGGTAGCAGGTATAGGTTCAAGGCTTCGGCCGCACACGCATACACAGCCTAAAGCGTTGCTGCCAGTTGCTGATAATACAATACTTGGGCACATCATTGATCGCCTCTTAGAAGCTGGTATTACAGACTTTGTGTTTATCATCGGTTACCTGGGCGAGAAAATCGAAAGTTATGTAAAGCAGAAGTACCCGCAGATACACGCCGAGTTTATAGTACAGGAGCCCCGCGAAGGACTGGGGCATGCTCTTTGGATTGCCCGCCATACGTACGAGAACGAACCGAATGTGCTGATCATGCTTGGCGATGCCATAGTAGATACCGACCTGCAACCTATTCTGGATGCGCCTTACTCGGTATTAGGTGTGAAGAAAGTAGCCATGCCATCGTTGTTCGGGGTTACAGAAGTAGGAATGGATGAATTTGTGACTAAACTGGTAGAGAAGCCGAAGATCCCAAAATCAAACTTTGCACTGGTAGGGCTTTATAAAATTGCCAACCCTAAAAAGCTGATAGAGTCGCTGGAGTATATTATTAACGAAGACCAGCGCACCCTGGGCGAATATCACCTGACCGATGCCCTGATGCACATGATAAAGTCGGGGGAGAAAATGGTGAAGTGGAATGTTGAACAGTGGTTTGACTGTGGCCGGAAAGATACGCTGTTAGAAGCCAACGCGCTGCTTTTAAATCGCCCGCACCTGCGCCATATCAACTATAGCCAGCAATTTCCGGGCAGCATTATCATTCCGCCTGTAACCATAGGCGCTGAGTGTACAATTGTAAACTCTGTGATCGGGCCCAATGTAGCCATCGGCGAGAATACCACTATTACCAATACTATCCTTAGCAATTCTATTATCGGGTCATTTTCGGAACTGCGCTTTGCCGTCATGCACGATTCTATTATCGGTTCTGATGCCACTTTTAAAGGCTTAAGCCATAGTTTAAATATCGGCGATAGCACCGAGATCAATTTTGGCCAGTAAAAGTATAGTTTTCCTCTAATGGCGCGAGCCTCCGGCCCCTTTACAAATTTTATAGCCTGATGACATCATCTGGTTTTCAAAGGTGTAGCAATGGGCGGAACAGCCAACCATAGTTCGTCACAAGCCCGGAGGTTCGCGCCATACAATTCTGACTATAGCCCTTTTCAGGATAATTACTTATCTTAGCTTTTCCCGTAATACAACCTAAACTCAGACGGAAAACATTATGAAAAAAACCACTGTTCTACTGCTGGCTGGCGGCCTCACGGCTATGGCAGCATGTAAATCAACACAATCCGAAACTACAAGTGTGAATACCGAAACTACTACTGAAGCCGCAGTTGCATCGGCTGAAACCAATTTAGATTACCCTGATACCAAAAAAGTAGACCACGTTGATAATTACCATGGTAAGCAGGTCGCTGATCCATACCGCTGGCTCGAAACACATACCGACGAAGTAGACCAGTGGATAAAAGCGCAGAACGAAGTAACGCAGGAATACCTGGGCGACATCGACTTCCGCGACAACATTAAAGCACGCCTGACTGAGATCTGGAATTACCCTAAGTATGGTGCTCCGTTTAAAGAAGGCGGTAAATATTATTTCTATAAGAACGACGGTCTGCAGAACCAGAGCGTGCTTTATGTACAGGAAACCCTGGAATCTGAACCAAAAGTATTCTTCGACCCGAACAAGCTATCTTCTGACGGAACAGTAGCGCTTTCCGCGTTCACCTTCTCTAAAGATGGCAATCATGTGGCGGTTGGTACCTCAAGCGGCGGTTCTGACTGGAACACGTACCAGGTAATGGATGTGGCGACCGGTAAGATGCTGGATGATAAACTGGAGTGGGTAAAATTCTCTGGCCCAAGCTGGTACAAGGATGGTTTCTTCTATAGCCGTTACGATGCCCCGACCGAAGGCAACAAGCTGGCCAATAAGAACGAATTTCATAAAGTATACTACCACAAAATTGGCACACCGCAAAGCCAGGACAAACTAGTTTACGAAGACAAAGCACATGCCCTTCGCAACTTCTACGGCCAGACCACAGACGATGAGCGCTTCCTGATCCTGAATGCATCGGAAGGTGCCAGCGGAGCAAACGCACTTTACTATAAAGACCTGGCTGACCCGAAATCAACTATAAAACCTATAGTTGACAACTTCGAGAGTGAGTATAATGTGGTAGATAATTTCGGTGACAAGCTGCTGGTGATGACCAATAAGAATGCACCACGATACCGCCTGGTAATGATCGATCCGAAGAAGCCGCAGGAAGCCAACTGGAAAACTATAGTTCCGGAGTCTGCTAACGTAATGCAGAGCGTGTCTACAGTTGGTGGTCGTATTATTGCCAGCTACATGAAAGATGCTACCAGCCAGGTAGTGGTTTACGATCAGAATGGTAAGCAACTAAATACGGTAGAGTTACCAACGTTAGGTACTGTTAGCGGCTTCGGTGGCGACCAGAAAGATAAAGAGACATTCTTCACGTTCACATCCTTTACTTACCCGCCAACTATTTACCGTTACGACGTTGCTAACAACAAAGTAAGCCTGTTCCGCAAAACCGAAGTAAACGTAGATACCGATGCCTTTGAAACGAAGCAGGTGTTCTATACTTCGAAAGACGGTACCAAAGTGCCAATGTTTATTGTGCACAAGAAAGGCCTGAAACTGGATGGCACCAACCCGACTTACCTGTACGCTTACGGAGGCTTTAATATCTCGATGACGCCAAGCTTCAGCATTGCTAACATGCTTTGGTTAGAGAATGGTGGTGTGTATGCTATGCCTAACCTGCGTGGTGGTGGCGAGTATGGCGAAGACTGGCACAAAGCCGGCATGACGCCCAACAAACAAAACGTATTCGATGATTTTATTGGTGCTGCCGAGTACCTGATCAACCAGAAATATACTTCATCTGAAAGACTGGCCGTGGCTGGTGGTTCTAACGGTGGTTTGCTGGTTGGTGCCTTCATGACACAGCGCCCTGAGCTGGCTAAAGTTGCCCTGCCTGCGGTAGGTGTAATGGATATGCTGCGTTTCCATAAATTTACCATTGGTTGGGCATGGGTACCGGAATACGGCTCTTCGGATGATGCTGCACAGTTCGAGAACCTGTACAAATTCTCCCCGCTGCACAACATTAAAGAAGGCGTAAAATACCCTGCTACTTTAGTTAAAACAGCAGACCACGACGACCGCGTAGTACCTGCTCACTCGTTCAAGTTCATCTCTGAGCTGCAGGCAAAAGGTGCTCCGGGTAATCCGTACTTGATCAGAGTAGATGTGCGTGCAGGCCACGGTGCCGGTAAACCAACATCGCTGGTTATCCAGGAGTATGCCGATACCTATGCATTCATCTACAAAAACATGGGCGTAAATCCTTACGAAGGCGAAGCTCAGAACAAATAACACAAGTATAGATCTGCCATTTATACTTCAGCCGCGCTGCCTGCATCAGGTAGCGCGGCTTTTTTTGTAAATGACGCATGCTTTAGTCCCGGAGGGAACTATAGTTAAGATATGCCGCAAGTTTGAGCGGAGCGGTAACTTGTGGCTACCTATGGTGCCAGTTTGTAACTGGCTTTCAGCGGCAGCAGAAAAAATATGGCTATCAACTATAGTTGCTGCTATTGTTTTGCTTTTTCAAAGCAACGCCAGTTGCAAACTGGCGGCCAAGTAAAACCACAAGTTACCGCTCCGCCTTTGCCCTCGCTCGCGTCCCGCGAGTGTGAGCTACCAGCGGACTCTGGCCGCGTCAAATTTTATATTTCGGAAACTTTTAGAGAACTATCTGCACAAGCACTACTATAAATATAATGTTCCGGTTCAATTACTATGCCTGCCCGAACCGGATTCAGATGAATGTATTCAACCTTCTGATCAATGACTTCATTTGTATGTAGCAAAGTTGGGTGATTGGTATAGTCCCATACATGATAAGAACTATACTGCTTGTTGCTCTGAGCAAAATGCTCAAAAACATTTAGCAGCCAATCTTTTCTGCTTTCCTGAGGATTATTCTCAATTGCTCCGATAATCTTTTTAGCTGTATAGCTTTTAAATCTGCCAAGCAATTCTGTTAACTCTCCATCCTGCCATCTTACAATAAGGTGCAGGTGATTCGTCATGATAACATAAACGAAAACTTTTAGATTAAACTTTTCCTGACAGTATTTCAAATTCTCAATCAGGATATCTTTGTACTCTTTTCTGGAAAAGACATCAACCCAACCTGCTACAGTAAGCGTTACAAAGTATAACTCACCAGGCGCTGTATTGCGGTATTCGCTCATTGTTACTAGATTGTTTAGAACAAATTACGAAGGAAACATAAACGCGGCCAGAGTCCGCTGGTAGCTCACACTCGCGGGACGCGAGCGAGGGCAAACAATGAACCATAATTCCATACTTACTTTATACACAGATAACCTAACAACTATGAAAGCATACCCCGGCAAAAGCAGTTTTATAGTTCGCTCCAGCGAGATAGATTACCATGGCAACGCTACTATACCGGCACTGGTAAGTTACATGCAGGAAGCCGCCTGGGAAAATACCCGAGACTTAAGAATCTCGATGTATGATCTGCTGGAACGTGGCCTGACGTGGGTCTTGCAACGCATGCGCGTGGAAATGTTCCGTTATCCTAAGCATGGCGAAACTATAGTTGTGGAAACCTGGGCCTCAGGTCGTGAGCGTGTTTTCCTGCACCGCGATTTCAGAATCTATAGTTTGGATAATGAGCTGCTGGGGCAGGCGACCAGTGTGTGGCTGGTAATGGATGTGGTAAAACGCCAGCTGGTGTCTGTGCCCGATTTTATAACGGGAATAGAAGTTGAGCCTAACCAGGAGCCACTGCCTTTTGCCAAAGGCAAACTACCGCAACTACAGGAAACGCAGTACACGCAGCAAATGCCCGTGCGCTGGCACGACATCGACCTGAACCGCCACGTTACCAACACCCGCTACCTGCAATGGATACTGGATACGCTGCCAACCGAAATTCTGGAAAAACAACTGCGCGAAGTAGACATCATTTACAAAGCGGAAAGTATATTGGGCGATACAGTTGTATCAGAAGCTGGCAAAGGTGAAACAGAAACTATACTTTTGCATAAACTTACGAGCATGGAGACAGGCAAAGAACTGGTGCAAGCGAGGACAGAATGGAGTAGTTAGTGAGTTTAGGAGTTAGAAAGTTAGAAAGTTAAAAAGTTAAGGAAATGTAAAGGGGCAATATTCTGCATCTTGTCTGCTACTAAGCTTCAAATCCTGCTAATCCATTAATCCTGAAAATCCTGATTCAGACAAACAGCAATCAATAATTACATGATAGACATTAGAAAAGGTACGATAGATGATTTGCCTCAGGTTCTGCAGCTAATACAGGAGCTGGCAGAATACGAGAAAGCGCCCAACGAAGTAACAAACACGCTGGAAGATATGCAGCGCGATGGTTTCGGTGAGCGCCCGATTTTTGAGTTTTTTGTAGCAGAAGACCAGGAAGCTATAGTTGGCATAGCGCTATATTATACTGCCTACTCAACCTGGAAAGGCAGAACTATTTACCTGGAAGACTTAGTAGTTACAGAACGCCTGCGCCGTGGCGGTATCGGTAAAAAGCTGTTTGATGTTGTTGCCGAGGAAGCGAAGCGTTTAGGAGCAAAACGTTTCAGATGGCAGGTGCTGGAGTGGAACGAGCCGGCGATTGCTTTCTATAAAAAGATTGGTGCTGACCTGGATGGCGAGTGGATGAACTGTACCATGACCGAGCAGCAGATACAGGACTACAAAGCCTGAACAGAACTATAGTTTAAACAAAAGCCTTTAGCACTAACTATAAAGTGTGCTAAAGGCTTTTGTTTTTATAATGCAGCCCGGGCTGTTGTTAGTCTTTACGCTCTACGTTTACGCCAACTATTTCCAGCATCGTCCTGAAGGAAGCGTATCGGCCGGCATAACGCTCGTTAACTTTTTGCTGTAAGGCCGGAGAGTGGTCGCGCTGGTATTTCTGCAGGTCTTCTAGGCTGCGGCAGGTATATTGCACCGCGTAGGTAGTTCCACCTGTATCTTCATCCTCCATAACCCGGCAGATCTGGTTTGCCATAAAATAGCCAGTGCCCATCACTTCCGGAATATGTACTTCTTTCATCCACTGCAGCCACTCATCGGCCACGGTATTATCTATGCTTACTGTTACGTTGTATAAGATCATGCTCAAAATTACAAAATAGCTGCTGCTTTACAGAAACATACGATTAAAATTGCGCAATTGCCTATAAGTCGCAAACTATAGCGATGGGTTGCAGGCTTCATTCTCATCTACTAAATCGTACTGCTCTCGTATAAATCATATTAAAAATTAGTTTAAGTATGAAATGTGTTTTTGTCTCTTGTCTCCTGAGTGCTGGTCTGTGCTTGGGGCTGTTGCAGGTTGCCGCTGCTGTGCCTTTTTCGGGAACTATAACTATAGCCGCGCTGGATGTGCACCCTACCGAAGCCAAATATGACAAGCTGATGGAAAAGTATGCCAATGGCCTGAAAGCTGCTTTTGCCGAGAAAGATGATAAAAAGACCATTGCGATGGTAAATAAGTTAAACAATGACCTGGTAACGGAACTTGAAAAGATAAAACCTGAACTGGAACGATGGATAAAAGGCATGACAGAAGCAGACAAGGAAGCATTCGAACAAAGGGCTGGAAGCAAGCCTTACCTTAAAACCATCTTCGAGATCATGTTTGACCCGGAAATAGGGAAACGCGTAGAAAAAAATCCGGAACTGAAGGCCGCCATGGATGCCGGAAACAAACGGGTGGAATCACTGGGTTTTGAAGATGAAGAGTCGCAGGAAGAAGACTATAGGTAGCATTTACTCACAGATCCAGTTGCCGGCACCTTTATCATAAATAGCTTCGGGTAAGGTACGCTGGTAAGCTACAATTATAGGCGCATCTCCCGAGGTGGGCTGTAATTGCATAGGTCCTTCCTGTAGCTGCAAAAATACCCTGCCATTCTTATCGTCTATCGCTTTTAATGTGCCGTAGTTATTGCGGAGCTTATAGCTGTTGTATGTGCTTAAGCCGGTGGCTGTAAGTTCTTTAACTGTAAACTGTCTGTGCTCCTTTTTGGTTTTAGGGTTGTTGCCGGCAGGTATACACTCTATTTTTCCTCCTATCCAGAGATTCTCTCCCAGGCACTCCGATGTTTCCACAATCAGGTCGAAGTAAGCTTCGTTGGTAGGTACGGTTAAGGCTGCAACGGTAACAGGTGTCTGTACTTCGGGCGGGGCTATAGTTGCGGGCGGCTGCTTTTCGGGCTGCGATGTATAGAGCACAACAGCCAGCAAAGTTAACGAAGATATGTCCGCAATTCGGGATGTAAACGGTATCTTCATAAGCAAGTAAAGTTATAACCGGAACTATAAATTTATACTCGTAATTTTCTGAATTAGTTGTACTGATAACATGCTTTTAAGGGAAAGTATGCGGGTGCAATCCGCTAAGTATCAGTAGTGTTGCGCGGTTCGTTTTTGTAGTATAACTTCAGGGAGTTTGCTGAGATTATAGCCGGGGCAGTTGCTTGAAATTAATGGATGCAACCAGGCTTAGAGTCCAGATTTATAGTAACAGTCAGTTGCGTGTAAACAACAGCTATAGTTTATAAGCCGGTTATATGGTTTTTGCTGATTTTGCACTAGCTTACGGCATCAATTAAAACCAACTATAGATTTACGTATGCCCTCTGTTTGCCAGAAACTCCAGCTTAAAGCACCTTATAGTTTGCTGCTCCTGAATGCTCCTGATCATTTAAAAGGCGGGTTTGAGCAGGAAGGCGGAAAGGTAACGGCAGCATCTGCTACAAATGCTGAGCGTCAGTTTGATGTGGTGCAGCTGTTTGTTACCACAAAAGCAGAACTGGATACGTTAGCACCGCAGGCCGTTACGGCATTAAAGCCCGGTGGCATGCTGTGGATTGCCTACCCTAAAAAATCATCAGGCATAAAATCAGACCTTACCCGCGACCAGGGCTGGGCAACTATAAAAGAGCTGGGCTACGAAGGCGTGCGCCAGATTGCGGTTGATGAAACATGGTCGTCGCTTCGGTTCAGGCATGCAGCGGAGCGCACTGTGCCATCTAAAATGGGTGTGGATTACCCGGGAATAGACAGGCTAACTAAAACAGTAACAATACCAGATGACTTGCAGCAAGCACTGGAACAGGCTAATGTGCAGGAGCAGTTCGAGAACTTATCGTTTACAGACAGAAAGGAACATGTAATTGCTGTGCTGGAAGCCAGACGTACGGCAACACGACAGGCACGTATCAGCAAAATTGTGGCAAAGCTCCAGGCAAAGGTCTAACTATAAAACAACTATGGCTTAAAACAGAAAAGGCGCCCATTAAGAGCGCCTTTTCTGTTTATCTGTAAGTTTATTATGGCTGAACAACTACATTAAACTTAGCATCAACGTCGGTCTCGCCAGCTGTAACGCTGCCTTTAGTGCCAGGCTGGTGCTTTAATACTACATTAAGTGTACCTGTGCCGGCATTACCGGTAACTATAGTTGATGTTAAACCTAACGGACGGTTCTGGCTGTCTTTATCGGTTATAGTTACGGTCATCAGGCTTGATGGGGTTGCGGTGTAATATACCTGATGGTCGTTAGCCTCAGCAATGATCTCGCTGTTAAGGCTTGTTGTTTTATTTAAGATAGTAAGCGTTGCATTATATGTTACACCCGCCTTAAGCGTCATTTGAGGTACTGTAGGAGCATTACCGCCCGGGCCGTCAAGATCTTCATAAGATGCAGTAACTGTGCTACCCACTTTGCCTTGAGGCTCTAAAGTAAGTGTTGCAGTTGTGATAGTTTCGCGATCAACTACCGGTGCAGGATCGTCGTCGCCGCCACAGCTGGTTGTTGTAATCAGGGAACCCATTAGTAATACGGCAAGGTATGGTCTCAAAAGCTTCTTCATAAATGATACTTTACGTTAGGATGATATACTATTTAGGTGATTAAATCTGGTGATACTGACTATTTTATGATCTTGTTTTAAAAAGTAGCGGTAAGTTAACACGAATCAGCAACATTCGGGCAGTTTCTGCAGCAAAAAAACGTAATCTATTTTGATAATCCCGATAAACTGTGTTTAACAAATTGTTACCAGATACACTTAGCTCAACCGGCTGCCTGCCAAGCTGTAAGGTTGTGCCCGCCTCGGCCTGTAACAGAAGGTAGCTTTCCGGCGCATCCATATATGGATCTGTCTGCTTGTCGGAGCGGTTTTGCCTGGCAACTGCTAAGCCTCCGAGAGCTACAAAACTATCCGAAAAATTGCCTTTCCCCAGCTCTCCCAGTTCATACTGCAGCTCTGCATTCAGGCGGTCAGCCGGGATGTTGGGCAGGTACTGCTCCTCTTCAAAGTTATAAGCCCGCACTATAGTTGCCTTTGTGTCCAACGTAAGCTTGTCGGTAAACGCATACGACAGGTTCAGGTCTGCGCCATAAAACCGCGAATCAGCCTGCTTATAATAATAAGAAAGATAAGAGCCTCTTATATCCAGCACCGGTACGGTGTCGGGTTGCAGGTAAATAAAGTTGGAGATGGTGTTATAAAAGAAGCTGATGCCGCCGTTCAGCTTTGGGTTGGTATGGTAATTTATAGTTGCACTCACATTTACGGCATGTTCAGAAACCATATCCGGGTTACCTTTTTCGTAAGATGCCGTACCGTGGTGGATGCCATCGGCAAATAATTCGTTCGCATGCGGGGCACGGGATGCATAGCTTAAGTTGGCTCCAAAAGTGAAGTGGTAACCGGCATCAACCAAAGCACCTGCACTTCCCGACAGGTTATGGAAACTATAAGAGGGTTGTTGCAGGTTGTTTTCGCGGTCGCGCCTTTTTACATCCATATTCTTATAGTCGTAGCGCAGGCCGGCTTCGAGCTGTACGTTATCTCTGCGCCATTTTTCTTCTGCAAAAGCGCCAGCCGTAAAGCTCCGGTAAAACGGCACAAACATGCGTCCTTCATAGGTATTGTCCTGCCAGAGCGTACTCACGCCCATGCTCCCCGAAATAGCCGATGGTAGCTCATGCTCCCATACCAGTTCGGTGGTATGTGTCATCAGATCGAGATGCAGCTCAGGAGCATTGGGGTTTATTTTAGAAGCATCTTTGTCGTATTCGTCGCGGATGTTCTGCTGAAAAGCATAGGTGAAAAGCAGCTTCCCTAAGTCGCCGGTGGTATGGTAGCCTTTTAGTTTTAGTAGCTGGTGGCTCACATCCTGGTAAGGCCTGGCTATAGTATAACTAAACTCACCGGTCTGTTCAGGTCTTCCGCGGTCAATGGCCTGCAGCAGGTCTGTTGTGTTACCAATATGTGCCGATGACAGTAAACCGATCCTGGTATGGAATAAACTATAGTACGCTTCGGCGCCATAGTTCTCTTTGTTATAGCCCAGTGTGGCGGCAAGGTTCTGTTCTTCGAAACCGGTGTTCTTCAGGTTATAGTCCGGTGTGTGAGAGTCGCCAGCCTTTTTCAGGGAACTGTGTAATCGCCAGCTGATCGGTTGTTGTTTTAAGCGACCTTGCAGCAAACCGGCTATCGTTCCCATCCTGCCATTGGTGTTGCCAATCAGGCCTATGTTGCCGCTTATGCCGGCAGAGTCGGGCATCGGGCTTGGGTTTACTAGTATAGTTCCGGCAATGGCATCAGATCCGTAACGCACACCAGCAGCACCTTTCACTACTTTCAGTTCCGTAGCAGCAAGGGCATCAATTTCAGGAGCATGCTCATCACCCCACTGTTGCGCCTCATGCCGAACGCCATTGTTTAAGATAAGCACCCTGCTGCCCGACATGCCATGTATAACAGGCTTGGATACATTTGGCCCGGTCTGGAGTGAGCTTACTCCCGGTAATTTCTCCAGCGATTCTCCCAAAGATAAACCCCGGGTTTGTTTCAGTTCGCGGCCGGATAATACCTCCGTTGCCTGAGATTCGCTGAGCAAACGGGTACTTACTACCTCAACGGAGCGAAGCATGGCCGCATCGGAGTGTAGTTGCAGATCCCTTACAGAGGAAGTTGTAATCCTGAAACTATAAGACTCGGTTGTATAGCCAATAAAACTGACCTTTAACGTATAGGTACCCTGACAAACATGGTGGAAATGATAATTACCATAGGCATCAGCTATGGCAGCACGGTCCAGTTGAGGAATATAGATAGTTGCACCGGGCAGCACGGTACGGGTGTCGTGGTCCAGCACTTTACCCGAAATAGTAAGGCCGCAATCCTGCACGGTGCCGGCGGTGCCTACGTGTGGCAGCATGCTTTGCGCCGCTACAGGTATTACAGTCAGGAGCAGCGGAAGCAAAAGCAGCTTCCGTAAAATTTTATCTTTAAGCACGATAATCAATTAAAAGAGAACAACAGCTGAAATGCAGCTATGACAGGCTTAAAAGCAACTATAGTAGTTAACTATAACTGTAAAGCTACCATCATTAAACTATACTATGCCGGACGGTTACAGTGTCGTAAGTCCGGGCTTTTGTGAAAAGTCAGGCTACAGGAGGAGGGCCCCGTAAATAAAGAGATTGGCTGTTGCTAAGTTGCCAGTTGTAAAAGTAGTAGCTGGCATAAACGGTCTGGTGTTGTGCCGGCGTTAAGTCTATAGTTGTTATGGTGCCCTGGAACGGGACATCAAAAATATCTTCTACGGGGCAATGTTTGTGCTTCTGGCCAACCTGTGCCTTATGGCTGTCGGTGTAGTCGGCATGTACGGTGTGTGTATGCGGGTGCAGTTCCAGCAAAAGCGCATCAGGCACCATGGCTCTGGTAAAGAGCAGGAGCAGCAGAATGGCGATATAGCTGGTAAATCGATACACTTGATTCAGTTGGGCTTTTACAAATATAGCAACATCCGGTACATTGTTATGTTTATCGGTCCGCTTTTGACTGACTTGCAGCTATAAGGTTTAATCTGTCAGAAATAACACAACTATAACGTGCTTTTATACTTAAATGGTCTGTTCGCTGACAACTTGTCGCAGTTTGGGTGGTATAGCTTTAATGGAACACCTTTTGAAAGCGGAACCGCAGAAGCAAATTAAATAACGATATAGCAAACTATAAACATGGAAGAAAGAGGTAGTATTTCGATCCACACCGAGAACATTTTCCCGATTATCAAGAAGTTCCTGTACTCTGATCACGAGATTTTCCTGAGAGAATTGGTAAGTAACGCCGTTGATGCCACGCAGAAGATAAAAAGATTGGCAGCTATCGGCGAGTACAAAGGCGACCTTGGCGAACCTAAAGTAACAGTAACGGTTAATAAAGATGCCCGCACAATAACTATAGCTGACCAGGGTATCGGTATGACGGCCGAAGAGATCAAAAAATACATCAACCAGATCGCTTTCTCAGGTGCCGAAGAGTTTGTAGAGCGTTTTAAAGAGGCCGGTGACAGAAGCCAGATCATTGGTCAGTTCGGTCTTGGGTTCTACTCTGCATTTATGGTAGCCGACCGCGTGGAGATCATTACGAAATCTTACCAGGAGGGCACGGAAGCTGCGCGCTGGTCCTGCGATGGTAGCACCGAGTTTGCCATTACAGATGCTGAGAAAGAAACCCGCGGAACGAATGTGATCCTTCATATAGCATCAGATTCAGAAGAGTTTTTAGAGACTGCCCGCATCAAAACGATCCTTGATAAGTATTGCAAGTTCCTGCCAGTTCCTGTAGAGTTTGAAGGTGAAGTTATAAACAACCCGAACCCGATCTGGACAAAGCAGCCATCTGAACTGACCGACGAAGACTATAAGAACTTCTACAAAGAACTATACCCGTTCTCGGAAGCGCCGCTTTTCTGGATCCATCTGAACGTAGACTATCCGTTTAACCTGACAGGTATCCTCTACTTCCCTAAGATCAAAAACGACTTTGAGCTGCAGCGCAACAAAATACAGCTGTACTCGCGCCAGGTATTTATTACCGATGAGGTAAAAGATGTGGTGCCTGAGTTCCTGATGCTGCTGCACGGTGTTATCGACTCGCCTGACATTCCTCTGAACGTAAGCCGCTCGTTCCTGCAGGCCGACTCCAGCGTGAAGAAGATCAACACTTATATAACTAAAAAAGTAGCTGATAAACTGGCTGAGATCTTTAAGAAAGACCGCGAGACATTTGAGAAGAACTGGAACGACATCAATGTATTTGTAAAATACGGCATGCTGAGCGATGACAAGTTCTATGAAAAAGCGAAGGACTTTGTGTTGCTGGAGAGCATCGATAACAAATACTATACGATAGAAGAATACAAGGCACTTACGCAGGCTAACCAGACCGATAAGAACGGAAACTTAGTATTGCTTTACACAACAGATGCCGACAAACAGCACGCCTTTATCGAAGCCGCCCAGAACCGCAGCTACGATGTACTGAAGCTTGACTCGCTTATCGACAGCCACTTTATTGGTATGCTGGAGCAGAAACTGGAGAAAACTACCCTGAAGCGCGTTGATTCCGACACAACTGACAAGCTGATCGAGAAAGACGAAACCAAGGAAAGCGTACTGAACGATAAAGAAAAAGAATCGCTGAAAGGCATTTACGAAACCGCTATCGACAACAAGAATATGACGGTGGAAGTGGCTGCCATGTCGCCGGACGATGCGCCACTGGTAATTACACTGCCTGAGTTTATGCGCCGTATGAAAGATATGAGCAAAGCCGGTGGTGGCGGTATGATGTTTATGGGCGATATGCCGGATATGTATAATGTAACTATAAACGCCAACCACAGCCTGAACCAGCGCATCCTGAATGCTAAGGAAGATAATAAAGCTCGCATTGCCCGCCAGGCTTTCGACCTTGCCTTGTTGTCTCAGAACATGCTTTCAGGTGCAGCCCTAACCAGCTTCGTAAAACGCAGCTTCGAGCTGATTGACAAAGAGTAGTGAACGATTAGTATTATACCTACAGTTTAAGGGCGGCGCCAATGGTGCCGCCTTTTTGATTTTCATGAAACTTACAGGCCACAGCTATAGTTATAGGCGAGTTGGCAGATATATGATTTATCCGCATCTTTACGTTACACTTTTAAGATTACATTGCTGGATTGCTAAATGATGGTTAACTGCTCGATTGGAGATTAAGAGAAATTTTAAATCCTGTTAATCTCTAAATCCTGAAAATCCTGATTCAGACAATAAGCAATCAACCATTAAACAAGCAGCAATTAAACAGTCGCTCATATAATATTGATGGCAAAGCACTCTCCCCGTTTGGTTTATAGTTTGGTAACTGCGCTGTTTTTACTGATGCTGGCAGGCTGTGGTGAGCCCAAGTGGAACAGCGACTATAACCTGAGCCAGGCCATGCAGAAGAGCAGCAATAAATCAGATTCTTCTGCTCTTGCTTCTGCCGATACCACACAACCTGATATTTCGACTTCGCTGGTAAAAGATGAGGTGGAGAAGAAAGAGAAAAAGAAGAAAAAGCGAAGCCGTTATTTCCTGGGCCATAAAGTAAAACGAGGTTACACCCGCACCGGTCGCGACGAGCGCGAAACACTGGAGCTGTTCAGTTACCTGCCAGACTATAAAGAGCCCCGCGAATATGCCCAGGAAAAGTTTGTGTATGATGTAAAGCGCAAAAAAATAGGCAAAGTACGCGGTGAAATTGATCCTGAAAAGTACAAGCTGCTGCATGGGCCTTACAAAAAAACGTATGGCGATGTGGTGATCGAAGAGGGCTTCTTTTACATTGGTACCAAACACCTGCGCTGGGAGAAATATAAACGCGACGGCACCCTGGCCGACAAAACACACTATGACCAGGGCTTTTTAAGAGACGCTGTTATTACATACTATGGCGGCAACACAGATAAAATAAAGGAGATCATTCCGTACGCTTACGGCGAAGTACAGGGTACCTACTATAAGTTTTACGAAAACGGTCAGTTAGAATGGACGGGCAACTATGACAAAGGCCGCAAAATAGGCAAATGGATAAAGCACTACGACTTTAAGAACCGCCGCCATTACGAGTTCCAGTACCCTGAGACAGCCTACGAGCCACAGACAAAGCCGGAATTAGTTAGGGAATACGATCGCCACGGCACCCTCATTTTCGAAAAAGGCAAAATAGATAAGCGCTCGGCACAGCGTCAGTGAAACGCGTCTTCGAAATGAACTATAGCCGGTGGTGTAGTTAAAGTCACCGAGATAATATCAAACCGGACATCCTGCTGCCAGCCTGTGGCAACTATAAATTCTTCTGCTGCATTTACCAGCAACTTCTCTTTCCTGCTGCCAACCGCTTCCTCCGGGAAGCCGAACAGATCGGTGGTTCGGGTCTTAACCTCTATAAACACCAGCAATCCATCTTTCCGGGCAATTATGTCTATCTCGGCACGTTTAAACCTATAGTTTTTTTCGAGTATAGTATAGCCTTGCTCCTGCAGGTATAGTTGCGCCATACTTTCGCCTAGCTGGCCCGTCCGGATGTGGTTGTTTATTGGTGAAGCCATGTAAAACTTGTAATTTGCAGCAGGTTATGGTAGCCAAACTATAAACTTCGTGCTAAAGTTGCGTTTAAGATAGCTGAATACGAATTTGGTGTAACCTGTTACCAACTATAGATTTGCCGGAAAAGTGGCCTCAAAAGAATAAACTGCCGTGTCAGAAAATAAAGAGATACTATTTGAAAACCTTGGCCTGATAGATTACCAGGAAGCATGGGACTACCAGGCGAGGCTTTTTAATGAAATACTGGAGCTCAAAAGCCAGAACCGCACAGCACCGGAAGACGAGCAGAAACCAACACCAAACTACCTGTTATTCTGTTCGCATCCGCATGTGTATACCCTGGGCAAAAGCGGCCACGAAGAAAACCTGCTGATAGACGAAGAAGGCTTAAAAGCGAAAGGCGCTACATTTTACAAGATAAACCGCGGCGGCGATATCACTTACCATGGTCCGGGCCAGATCGTAGGATACCCCATTCTTGATTTGGACAACTTCTTTACTGATATTCATAAGTACCTGCGGTTTTTAGAAGAGGCAGTAATCCTTACGCTGGAGGAGTATGGCATTACGGCCGGGCGCATTCCGGGCCTGACTGGCGTTTGGCTTGACCACGAAGCGCAGGTAAATCCGCGTAAAATATGCGCGATGGGTGTAAAGTGCAGCCGTTGGGTAACGATGCACGGTTTTGCCTTCAACATAAATACAGACCTGAATTATTTTAGTAATATTGTGCCTTGTGGCATCAGCGATAAGAAAGTGACATCGCTGGCTCAGGAGCTTGGGCGCGAGTTGCCTTTGGCAGAAGTAGAAGAAAAGCTACTGATGCATATTGCTCACCTGTTTGATGCTACTATTATTACAGCTACGCATGAAAAAAGACATTGATTTCGGAACGGTAGAAGGGATTTCGGTGGCGGTGGCAACCACGCCAAACGAGTCCGGGGTAGATGCCTGGAATGTATACCTGCTCAACAATAATCCTTTCCCGATAGAGAATGTGCTGGTGTCCTCAAAAGGTTATGGCATCCTGGACGGCGAAGAAGTAAAGACCTCGATGCTGCGCCACATGTTTGAACTCGTAGAGGCCAAAAGCTTTGTACAGATAGAGCCAATTGATCCGGCTATCTTTCATATAAACAACGAGTATTGGGTAAGCTATTACATTGAACGTCAGATATATGATAAGAAATTTGTTTTCGTTCCTGAATCAATTACGCAGGATAACCTGATCGAGATAAGTATGCTGAACATGCAGGGGGTATTGCATTCCTGATTTAACTATATTTATACCTTAGTTTACTAGTAATAGTGCCGAATCGGTGAATTAATGCTGCTGTAGCTCATATCCTTACCTGTACACCCTCTTATATGGAGCAAAAAATTATACATCTGGTACTGTCTTTTACCTGGGCTTTCCTGATAGCTATATTTGCTGTTCCTTCTATTATCAGGGTTGCACACCTTAAAAACATACTCGACCAGCCTAACTTCAGAACTATACACGCAGAGCTAACTCCCCGGCTGGGTGGCCTGGCTATGTTTGCCGGCTTCATGTCTGCACTCACCATTTTTGCTGACCTTGATAATGGTGTGCAGCAATTACTGGCTGGTTGTGTCATTCTTTTCTTTATAGGCTTAAAAGACGACCTGATCGCAATCTCTGCCATGAAGAAGTTTGCCGTGCAGTTATTGGCCACAGGTATCGTTATGTTTATTGCTGATATCCGGATAACAAGTTTCCAGGGAATATTTGGCGTTGGCGAACTACAGATCGGCGTGAGCTATATGTTCACTTTCCTGGTAATAATAGGCATAACAAACTCCATAAACCTGATAGATGGCCTGGATGGCCTGGCAGGTACCTTAGTGCTTATCGCTACAGTTACTTTTGGGGTTTACTTTTACCTTTTCGGAGGTTTGGATTACGGAAACTATGCAGCTGTTGCTTTTTGCCTGGTAGGGGGTGTAGTTGGTTTCCTAAGGTATAATTTTCATAAGGCCACTATTTTTATGGGCGATACCGGCTCACTACTCTGCGGGTTTATTATTTCGGTGCTTGCTATCCAGTTCATTGAAATGCGGCATGTACCTGCCTCTCCTTCGGTAGCTCTGGGAATATTGTTTATTCCGGTTTTTGATACCCTTCGTGTTTTTTCCATCAGGATATTCAGTGGCAAGTCTCCTTTTATACCAGACAAGAACCATGTGCATCACCGTTTGCTGGCCCTTGGCTTTAACCAGATCGGTACCGTGCTGCTATTGGCCTTAATAAACCTGTTGGTGATTTTGTTTGTTGTTAGTTTCGAGGATTGGGGGAATCTTTACCTTCTGCTGAGCTTGCTGATCTTTTCATTGGTGTTTAGTATTTTTCTCGGGGTATATAAATCCAGAAATGCACAGCGTGTTTCAAAAGCATAAATTTCTTTCCCGGCTATTGTGGGTTCTGCTGCTTTGTTGTGGCGTTGTACATCCTTCTGGTGCGCAGGTGTTGCCTGTAGAGCAGGAAAATTCAATTACTACAAACTGGCTGGTATACAAAAGCGGCACGAACGAACTGATACCATACGTAGAAGGCGCAACTACAGAAAGCCATGCCCTGCATCAGTGGCTTCAGATTATTCCTGATAATACATTTCCAGTTTCTTTTGTAGGTCCAAAGGGTTTATGCCTGTTCCTTAATAATCAATTGATATTTGTTGCTAATGCTACGGAGGTATATAAGCTAAACCTGGCGCCCTATGCACGTAACGTTAAACCGAAACAAGGGAAATACCTGTTAACAGTGTGGCATCCGGACCAGCAACCCGTTGTAAACTCTTTTAAAAATGTAGAAGTGCTGCGGCAGGGAGAAGTTAAGCAGGCGGGAGATTCAACTTTTGCTGTACGGGTGCGGGAGTACGTTAACCTGAATGCTTTTGTCATTTTTACGCTATTGCTGGGCTTGCTTTATGGAGCACTTAAGAGCAACTATCCCGCTGACTTTAGCAGCCTGTATAATATCAATTCCTTTATGCGGGTAAGCTCGTTGCAGGAAGGTTTCCTGTCAAAACCTATAAGTTCATGGTCCAGTATCTTATTTGTGCTGGTGTTCTCGCTTTCACTTGCATTGTTAATTGCTGCTATACATACAGAGGTGATGCATATCCGCCTGCTGAACCAGTTTATTCCGGCTTCAGCTTCAGGTATTAGTTCCAAGGTTATTCTCTATACCCTTCTCATATTTTTATTTATCCTGCTAAAATACCTTTTCCTGAAAACAATGAGCTTTATTTTCGGGTTAGAGGAGGTAGTGCAGTTACAATACCGGGAGTTTTTAAGAACTATACTTTTTCTTGGTATATTTCTGCCAGTTGTGGTTTTGTTTTACCTGGCTTTTAACGCAAGTATGCCACAGATAATACTGATAATATCGAACCTGGCTGTTGCATTCATGTTGATAATCACAATAGTGCGTGTATTTGCGACTGTAAATACCAAGGTTTCAGTACTAAATTTGCATTTATTTTCATACCTTTGCGCCACAGAAGTTATACCGTTGGCTATCATGCTGAAACTAATCGTGTTTAACTTCTAAAAACACAATTAAGTATAGTTGCCGAAGAAACTGAAGGTGTTAAATTAAGAGCCGCATATATGGTTGAGAGCAAAGCAAAAGGAAGTGCCAATCCTGAAAGACACAAAGTACCCATCAAGAGCATACTGGTAACGCAGCCGCAGCCTACAACTGATAATTCACCTTATGTAACTATAGCCGAGAAATACGGCATTAAAGTAGATTTCAGGGCGTTTATTGAAGTTGAGCCTGTGCCTTACAAGGAGTTCAGGAAGGATAAGGTTGATATTCTGTCTCATACAGCTGTTATATTTACCAGTCGTAATGCTGTTGATCATTTTTTCAGAATCTGCCAGGAGAATAAAATAGAAATGCCGGCTGATATGAAGTACTTCTGTATTTCTGATCAAACGGCTTATTACCTGCAAAAGTATATTGTACTGCGTAAGCGCAAGTTATTTGTAGGGGAGAAAACTGCGAAAGATCTTTTTGAGGTTATTAAGAAGCATAAGAACGAAAAATTCCTGTTCCCTTGCTCTAATATCCGGAAAGATGATATTCCGGCCTTTATGGAAGCAAACAAGATCAAGTTTACAGAAGCCATTATTTACAAAACGGTGCCGGCTGACCTGTCGGACCTGGATGATGTAACGTATGACTGCCTGGCTTTCTTTAGCCCTTCAGGAATAACATCGCTGTTTATGAACTTCCCGGATTTTAAGCAGAACAATACGCGTATTGCAGCATTCGGGCCAACTACAGCTAAAGCTGTACGTGATGCAGGGCTGGAGCTTGATATTGAAGCACCAATGCCTAATGCTCCGTCTATGACGGGTGCTATTGAAGTTTACATCCAAAATCAGAAACAAAAGTAAAAAAGGCGTTACTGCTGCAACTTTTATCTCTGAAATACATACTATCTAAAACGCAAAGATGAGAAAGTGTTAAACTATCTTGTTTTTGCGTTTTACCGTTTAAGTAGTATATTTAAATCTCTATACTTCCTGATATTTCCAATACTGTTCTTGCTTTGCTGCAGTAGCCTATGAGAAAGCTATTACCCGTACTAGTGTTGATTCTGTTATGTGCCCGGGACCTGGCTGCACAGCAGCAGCCGCAGTTCACACACTACAGCTTTAACGGCATGCAGCTAAGTCCTGCTTATGCGGGTATAACTAACCGGCCGGAAATACTTTCGATATACAGGTACCAGTGGTTAGGCTACGATGCCACATTTGATGATGGCGGATCACCTCAGACACTTTTGCTTACAGCACATACACCTGTTAGGCTGCTGCATGGCGGTGTAGGTATAAATCTGATGCGGGATAAAATTGCAAACACGACCTATACAACGGCGGCACTTTCGTATGCCTTTCATATAGCCGTGGGCGAAGGAAAGCTGGGGCTGGGTATACAGGGAAATATGAACAATATCAAGAAAGGCACTTACAGGCCTAACGATGATAACGATCCGAGTGTGCCTAACAACAGTTCAGATACAAAATATGACCTTGGAGCCGGGATATGGTACGAATCAAGCACTTTTTATGCAGGCGGAGGTGTAACCAATCTGCTAAAAGCACAGTATGAGTTTGCGAACACAGAGGATGGGATAGATGATGAAAAGAAAGGCAGCCTGCTAAGTGAAAATCATATTTACGCTACTGCCGGGTATCATCTGCCAGTTTCAAGTATATTTATACTTACACCGATGGCGCTCCTCAAGCACGACACCGAAACTTTTTCGTTTGACGCAGGCGCAAAAATTACCTACGACGAAAAATATTGGGCCGGAGTGAACTACAGACATAAAGAAGCTGTTGGAGCGCTAATTGGGTTGGGTTTATTTACAGATAATTCATTAAGAGTAGGATACGCATTTGACTTAACAATATTCAATAAAGTTGCCAAGGCGCCAACATCACACGAAGTGATGATTTCTTACAGGCTTCCCGAGCCTACAGTGCGTTTAAAACCGCCGGTAAGAACACCAAGGTATAACTTCACTAAATAAAAAGCGAATACATAAAAAAGCTGATATTGGTGTAAAGTGCAATTCTTGAAAAAATACAGAAAAAAATAGTGGTTAATCTGTAAAATATTCCCCTAATTGTACCGTTAAAAAATAATAAATGCGTGTAGCAAGTAATTGTTTGTTTATTTGATGCAAAACCATATATATTTGCTACACCAGTAAAAATGTGCTAAGAATACATTGCTAAGAATTTTACCTTTTTTAAGAGTCATCATGAACAAACTATTTAAGCTGTCTTCCTTCGCTTTGGCGGTGTTGCTGCTTGCAGGTTGCGGATTGAGAAACAGACCGCAGGGAGACCTGGTTGGGTCAGACGACCGTCCTGATTACAATGCACAGCAAATACCTTACGGTATGGTGGCATGTCCGGGCGGAACTTTCCATATGGGGCAGGCAGATCAGGATATTGCTGCAACAATGGCTAACCTGAATAAACAAGTGACGATTGGTGCCTTCTATATGGACGAAACTGAGATCACGAATAATGAATATCGCCAGTTTATGGACGTTATCATGCAGGACTCGCTTGAAGTACTGGGTGAGGACTGGGTAATGGCGGAACTATATCCGGATACAACAGTGTGGGTGAAAGATTTTTCTTACCACATGGGCGATCCGTTAATGGAGTATTACTATTCACATCCTGCATTTGATGATTATCCGGTAGTAGGCGTTGATTATTTTGCTGCTAAGTATTTCTCAAAGTGGCGCTCTAACTTTAAAAACCAGGCAAATGCTGATAATGGCATGGCTCCTATGCCAAGCTTCAGACTTCCTTCTGAAGCAGAATGGGAATATGCCTCACGCGGTGGACGCGATATGACGGTTTATCCTTGGGGTGGTCCGTACCTGCGTAACGCTAAAGGGTGCTTGCTTGCAAACTTTAAGCCAGGCCGTGGTGACTATTATAGCGATGGTTTCTCTTACACAGCTCCTGTAGCACAATACTTCCCGAACGATTATGGTCTGTATGATATGGCAGGCAACGTGGCCGAGTGGTGCGAAGATGCTTATGCCGATGCTTACGTTCCGATCACGTGGGATCTGAACCCGGTATATTATGATGATAATGAGCCTCGCAAAGTAGTTAGAGGTGGTTCATGGAAAGATATTGCCTATTTTCTGGAAACAGGAACGCGTAATTTCGAATTCCAGGATTCAGCTCGTTCTTATATTGGCTTCCGTAACGCGATGGTATACTTAGGCAGATCATCAGGAAGAGAATTCAGATAGAAACATCCCAAACAACCAAATACAAAACCCAAACACTATCGTTCACAAATTAATTAGAAAACAAAATGAGTAACGCTAAACAACGCAGCTTTGTATACGACGTCCTGATGCCAAAAGTATATGGTATTGGTGCCGCAGTCGTTATCGTTGGAGCACTTTTCAAAATCATGCACTGGCCTCTTGCAGACGTGATGCTGATTGCAGGTCTTAGTACTGAGGCTATTATTTTCTTCCTGAGTGCTTTCCAGCCGCAACCGCATGATCCGGATTGGGCAAAAGTGTATCCTCAGCTTGCTGATGACTATACAGGTGATGCACTTGTACCTGCAACTGCAGGTGTATCAGGCGGAAACGGTCTGACCCGCAAACTGGATGATATGCTGCTTGATGCAAACATTACTCCGGAAACTATAAACTCTTTAGGTCTAGGCCTGAACAGACTGAGCGAAACTGCTGCTCAGATGGCAGACGTTAGCCAGGCAGCTTCAGCTACATCAGACTATACGCTAAGAATCAGAGAAGCATCCGGCTCATTAGATAAAATGAATGTTGCTTATGCTACAACAGCTGAAGCCCTGGCCCAGATGGCAGGCTCAACTGTAGATGCAAAAGAATACCACCAGCAGATACAAGGCATGACCAGAAACCTTGGTGCACTGAACGCAGTGTACGAAATGGAACTACAAGACGCTAACAACCACCTGAAGGCGATGAACAAGTTCTATGGTAACCTGAGCATGGCTATGGAAAATTTAACTGATGCCAGCAAAGATACAGAGCAATTCAAGCAGGAAGTTTCGAAGCTTACGCAGAATCTACACTCACTTAACAATGTGTATGGTAACATGCTGACAGCTATGAGAGGTTAATCCTGGCTAATTGTAATTGTTCTAAATCATAAGAAAACAGTTAATATAGTATAACATGGCTGGAGGAAAAGAGACACCACGGCAGAAGATGATCGGTATGATGTACCTGGTACTTACCGCACTTCTCGCCCTACAAGTGAACTCTGCTATCCTGTTGAAATTTCAGTTCCTGGACGAAAGTTTACTGGAAGTGAATAGTAAGACAGTGAATGACAATGCAGGAGTTCTAACTAATATAAAGTCTGCCGTTAACGAAGGTGGTAACAGATCATCAGATGCCCGTGTATTAAATAATGCACAGGAGATACGTAAGCAAACATCAGATATGGTAAACTATATCCGTGGCTTGCGTGAGACGCTGGTAAAAGCAACTGGTGGTATGAACGAGGAAATAGCAAATCAGTATGCCAACCCAAGCGCAGAAGATAAAGTTGCTATGACTATGATCGGAGCTGCTAACAAAAAGAATGGATCAGCTTATGAGTTAAAGGATAAGCTTAACGCGTATGCTAAATTCTTAAAGCAGTATAACCCGAATATGCCGGCACAACTGGCAAACGACGGTAAAGAAGATCCTGTTGCTAAAAACGATAAGTCGCAGCGCAACAAAGACTTTGCTGAACTAAACTTCGAAAACACTCCGCTTGTAGCAGCATTAGCTGTTCTTTCTCAGAAAGAAAACGAAGTGCTGAAGTATGAAGCAGATGCATTACAGAAATTAGCTACGCAGGTTGGTGCGGATATCATCAAGTTTGAGAAGATATTTGCAATGGCCCGCGCTGAGTCTAAGACAGTTGCTGCTGGTACAAAGTACAAAGCAGATATGTTTATTGCAGCTTCTTCTGATGCGATTACACCAACTATGACTTTCCAGGGTAAGCCTGTAAAGGTTGTAGATGGAAAAGGTATAGTTGAGTTTACAGCTGCTGCTTCTAACTATGATGCAGAAGGTAACTCTAAGCAATCTTGGAAAGGGCAGATCAAGATCAACCAGAATGGTCGTGATACTGTGTTTACAGTGGAAGAAGACTATGTGGTAGCTAAGCCTGTAATTCAAATACAATCAGCAGCAGTACAGGCACTTTACTTCCAGTGTGCAAATGAACTAAATGTGCAGGTTCCTGCTTTAGGAGCTACGTATGATCCAAGCTTTAGTGCATCTGGTGGTTCAGCTATAAAAGGCGCTAAAAAAGGTTTAGTAACCGTAATACCAACTGCTGCAGAAGTTAGACTTTCAGTAAGCAGCGGCGGTAATGCCATTGGTTCCGAAACATTTAAGGTTCGTCCAATACCTAAACCAGAAGTAGTAGCGTTAGTAAACGGCAGACCAGTAGATATGAAGCGCGGTGTTCCGGCATCATCTTTCAGACAGGTAACGCTGGATGCTATAGCTGACGACGGCTTTAAACAATTATTACCTAATGAAGCGCGTTATAGAGTAACAAAATGGAGAGCATTCCTTGTTAGAAATAACCGCCCGATAGACCAGGCAGAGTTTAACAGCCCAACTGCAAACCTTACAAACTTTGCGTCTAAAGCGACAAAAGGAGATATGGTTTACATTGAAGTGGTAGATGTTAAGCGATTAAACTATAAAGGTCAGGCAGTTGATGCCAAGACCGGAAGAGATTTAAGCTGGAATATCCCATTAAACTAAAATACTTAAGCTTAAAAGGAATATGAAATTAGTAAAAGCATTTGGTGTAGCAGCAGGAATACTCCTGTCAGTAGGTGCTATGGCACAACAGGTTTCAACAACTGCTACAAGCAGTGCATCTGCAAGACCAATTCCTGAGCATGATATTCTCTTCAAGAAAACAGTTTGGCGTAAAATAGACCTGCGTGAAAAGCAGAATCAGCCAATGTTCTCGCAGAACAGACAGATTACGAAGATCATAATTGATGCTGTAAAAAGTGGAGAGTTAACGCCATACAAGACTGACTCAGTAAATACACCAATTACAAGAGAAGAATTTGTAGGTAACATGACTCCTCAGGCTGCCGGAAGTGAACTGAGCGAAGAAGAGATTGCAGCAGGTTTAGGTAAGCAGGAAGAAGAAGATCCGTGGGCAAACGTTGCCGGTGTTGAAAAAGCAGAAACTGCTGGCCCAATTAGCAACGAGTTTTTCCCTAAAGATCTTTACTTGCTGGAAATCAAAGAAGATGTAGTGTTTGATAAGAAGCGCTCCAGAATGTATCATGATATCCAGACTGTTTCGTTAATTGTTCCTTCAACTTTAAGCTCACGTGGTTTTGAAGAGCCGATAGCAACATTTAAAATGAGCGATCTGGTACGCGTGTTCCGTAACAACCCTGAAACGGCCATATGGTACAACGCACAAAATACGGCACAGCATAAAAACTTAGCCGATGCATTTGACCTGTGGTTATTCAGTTCTTATATCACCAAGATCTCTAATGCTGGCGACAGATCGTTAGCAGACCAGTTTGGTGGTGGACAGAAAGGTTTATTAGCCGCTCAGGATGCTGCAGAAGCACTTATAGAGTACGAATACAGCCTTTGGAGCTACTAAGCTTTAAAGCAGAAAATAAAAAAAGGAGACTCAGAAACGGGTCTCCTTTTTTATTTATAGTTCAATCGCAAACTATAGTTGTTCAGGCTTATGGAGGTAATTATAAAGAATAGTTGCTTTTGCTTTACCTATTTCTGTAGTTAGCTCTGCAAGGGTAAGTTCGCGCAGTTTTTTTACAGACCTGTATTTGTTTAAGAGTTGATCAGAAATAACAGGACCTATCCCTTTTATATCCGTCAGTTCGGTTTTTAAAGTGCCCGCATCACGTTTACTGCGATGGAAAGTAATAGCGAAACGGTGCGCTTCATCGCGGATGCGCTGGATCAGGCGGAGCGATTCAGATTTTTTATCAATGTACAGCGGCAGGTTATCACCCGGGTAGAAAATTTCTTCCAGGCGTTTAGCAATGCCAACTATAGCCACTTTACCCCAGATGTCCAGATCTTTCAGTGCCTTAACAGCAAAGCTAAGCTGCCCTTTACCACCATCTATAATGATAAGTTGCGGTAAAGGTTGGGTCTCATCTAATAACCTCCTGTAGCGCCGCGTAACAATCTCGTACATCGATTCAAAGTCGTTGGGGCCAACTACCGTTTTAATGTTGAAATGCCTGTAGTCCTTCTTACTTGGCCTGCCATTCTTAAAACAGACCATAGAGGCCACCGGGTTATCGCCCTGGAAGTTGGAGTTATCGAAACACTCAATATGGCGGGGAAGCTCGGTAAGGCGTAAATCCTTTTTCATCGTTTCCAGCACTCTTATTTCGCGCTGATCACTCATTTCACGGTTCTTTTCCTGCCGCCCTTCGCGCTCTTTGCGCAGGTACATGGCATTCTTCAGGGAAAGATTGAGCAACTTTCGCTTGTCTCCTATCTGTGGGTAAGTAACAGTAATATTATCCAAGGGGAGAGAAACTTCTATGTTTGCAATAACCTCACGAGAGGTACTCTCAAACTCCTGGCGCAACTGAACTATAACAGAAGCTAAAATATCTTCATCAGCCTCATCCAGCTTCTTTTGAATCTCCAGCGATTGTGTCAGAATGATCGAGCCATTCATCACTTTCAGATAGTTCAGAAAGGCACATTGCTCGTTAGACGTAATCGTGAAGACATCGATATTAGTAAGCGTATTGCTGACAACCGTCGATTTTACCTGGAAATCTTCAAGCATATCGAGCTTCTGCTTGTACTGGTGTGCCAGTTCAAACTGAAATTCGGCCGCCGCAGCTGCCATGTGCTCTTTAAAGTAGTTCTTAGCTATAGTTAAGTTACCTGAAAGAATGCTCCTGATCTGCGAAATGTAATGGTTGTAGGTTGTCTCATCCACCAGCGCTTCGCAGGGGCCTTTACAATTACCGATGTGATACTCCAGGCAAACTTTAAACTTGCCGGCAGCAATGTTTTCAGGCGACAGGTTGTAAGTACAGGTGCGTAACGGATAAAGCGTGCGGATCAGGTCGAGCACAACGTGCATGGTGGTGCCGCTGGGATAAGGGCCAAAATAACGGGAACCGTCGTTTATCTTATTACGGGTACTGATGACACGCGGAAAGCGCTCATTAACTATACAGATATAAGGATAGGTCTTTCCGTCTTTTAACAGAATGTTGTATTTAGGCTGATACTGCTTGATGAGGTTATTCTCCAGCAGGAATGCATCGGCTTCGGTATCAACTATAGTAAACTCAATGTCTTTGATCTGGGAGACAAGCTTCAGCGTTTTTTTATTGTGCTGGGCTGAGCGGTTGAAATAAGAGCTTACGCGCTTTCTTATATCAACCGCTTTACCAACATAGATAATGCCTTTCTCGTCAAAGAACTTGTAGATGCCGGGCTTGTGCGGCAGGTGCGATATAGTTTCTTTCAGCTTCTCGTTAGCAGGCATTTTAGCTCAAATTAGATCTCAGCATCCAAATCAATTTCAGTTGGCATTAACAGGAACTCATCCTGCTGCGCCGAATCCATCGGCACACCACTGCTATTGTACTTCGCACAGTCTAATTCTACAGATAAAGGCGTTAAAGGTTTAGGGAAAGCGTCTTTAGAAACATCCAGTGTTTTATCAGCATAAACCCGCTGCATGAAATCCCCATAAATTGGCATGGCCGTTTTGTTACCCTGCCCCAGTGCTATAGTTCTGAAGTGGATAGAGCGATCTTCGCCACCAACCCAGGTGCCTGTTACAAGGTTCGGAGTAAGGCCCATAAACCAACCGTCCGACTGGTTCTGAGTGGTACCGGTTTTGGCGGCTATCTCGTTCTTCAGGCCATTGCGGTGACGTAAACCGTAGTAGGCAGTACCACCCGGCTCGGCAGCAGCTTTCAGCATATATACCATCATATAGGCTGTTTCTTCACTAAGGGCTTCCACAGTTTTAGGAGCAAATACTTTTAACACGTTGCCATGCTTGTCTTCTATCCTGGTAATATAGTTCGGCTCAACCCAGGTTCCACCATTTACAAATGTGCCGTAAGCGCCAACCATATCAAACAAGGTAACATCGCTGGTGCCAAGAGCTAACGAAGGAGTAGGATCCAATGGAGTAGAAATTCCCATGCGCTTGGCTGTTTTAACCAACGTTTCAGCTCCCAGTTTATTTACCAGGAAAGCAGAGATAGCGTTCACAGACTCAGCAAGGGCTTTGCGTAAGGTGAATTTCTCACCGGAGAATTTATTGTCAGCGTTGTTCGGACACCACATATTGCCATCTGGCAGCGGGATACATACCTGCGCATCTATCACCTCGTAGCACGGATAATAGCCGTTTTCGATAGCGGCTGTGTAAAGGAACGGCTTAAACGTAGAACCCGGCTGGCGTGCGCCCTGCTTCACGTGGTCGTATTTAAAGTGCTTATAGTTGATACCGCCTACCCATGCTTTAATGTGACCAGTTTGCGGTTCCATAGCCATAAAACCAGTCTGCAGGAAGTGTTTATAGTACTTCAGCGAGTCCATCGGGCTCATCATACGCTCTTCTTCACCATTCCACGTAAACACCTTCATCGGTATTTTCTTGTTCAGGTAATAGTTGATAGAGTCCTGATTGCCGTCAAACCGCTCATTTAGTTTACGGTAGCGGTCGCTGCGTTTAATAGCTTGTTCAGCAAAACCTTTAATTTCTTTGTTATTGCGGTCAACCCAGGGGTTGCGGCCTTTCCAGTGCTCAAAGAAAAGCTTTTGCTGTGCCGCCATGTGTTTTGCAACAGCCTGCTCGGCATACTCCTGCATGCGCGAGTCTATAGTTGTATAGATCTTTAAGCCATCAGCATACAGGTCATAGCCATTTTCGCGAGCCCATTGCAATAAAAACTTGGCAGCTTCGGTACGGAAATAAGGTGCCAGGCCGATGTTCTGATTCTCTACGCGGTAATCCAGCTTAATGTCTTTTTCTTTCAGCTGGTTATATTCTTCCTCCGGTAAGTAGCCATACTTTACCATTTGAGAGAGTACTACATTTCGGCGGCCTTTCGAATTTTCAGGGTTAAACTTAGGGCTGAAGGCAGTCGGCGCTTTCAGCAAGCCCACCAGCACAGCCGATTCCTGCACTTGCAGGTCTTCCGGCTTCTTGTTAAAAAAAGTTCTGGCAGCTACTTTAATACCAAACGCATTCGATCCGAAATCGACCGTGTTCAGGTACATCGTCATGATCTCGCGCTTGGTATAGTTACGCTCCAGCTTCACGGCCATTATCCATTCCTTTGTTTTCAGGATGAGCATGCCAAGCCCCGGCACGTCATTAAGCACGCCGTTGTTAAGCTCGTCGCTACGCGTATCGAACAGGTTTTTGGCTACCTGCTGTGTTAACGTACTACCACCACCCTTTCGGTTGCCTGTTAAGATGCCTGCTGCCACACGGGCCATGGCTTCGGCATCTATACCGGAGTGTTCTTCAAAACGGATATCCTCTGTTGCGACAAGGGCATTAATTAGGTTCTCAGGCAGTTCTTCGTAGTCTACCGGCGAGCGGTTCTCACGGAAATACTTACCCAGCAGTTTATTATCAGCTGAATATAGTTCTGATGCCAGTTCGCTTTTAGGGTTTTCGAGGGTGCGCAGGTTAGGCAACTCACCAAACAGGTTCAGGAAGTTAACGCTGACTGCATAAACGTAAATTATGAACGCCACAAAGCCGCCGGCAAACAGCAGCCAAAGGGTGGTTATTACTTTCGGGAAAACCGTTTTCTCTGGTGTAATGGTCTTTTGACGCGTAGTCATGTACTTTAATAATTGTTTTTGAAGAAAGTCTGATATGCTTCTACATCTTTCTTCTGCATAAATTTACTATAGTTGGCAGAAGATATGACAAAGGTAACGAATTCTATGCCTCTAATTGTACCAACCGGAGCCTGTGGCCCTTTTTGTTTTATATTATAAGACTTTGCTACTTTCAGGTCATTAATAGAGCGCCCAACAAGCATTGTTTTGCCAGTTGTAAACGGCTCTTCCGTTATAGTTATGTCCTCTACTTTAAAGAACCTGTTATTGTACTGCGCATACCTGGCAACTATATCTTTAAAAGAAGCATGGCCTGTCGGGTAGATCAGTACAAAATAGTACGCACTGTCAGGTTCCGAACTATAGGCCATCGGGTCAGGAGCCGGCATACTGGCGGCCACTGCTGCGGAATCCGGCAGGTCTGATGTATCGGGCATCGTGGTAGCTGGCTGGGCTATAGTTGTAGTATCTTTAACAGCTGTAGTATCGGCTATAGTTGGCTGCTTTTTAGTTGTTTGCGGTTTAGCTATAGTTGGCTGTGCTGATGCTGTAGATGCAATAATTGTGCTAACTTTTTCTTCGGGTGTTAACGAGGAGGTAGCTTCTTTCGGTTTTGGTGCTGTTGCAGCTGGCGCTTCTTTGCGCAACTGATTTTTCTGTTCCAGCAAACTATAGGTTTCCAGCAGTTTAGTCGCTTTAGCTTGCAGAGAGCTGGTCGGATATGTTTTCTGGAATCTTTCCAGTTGCTGCTTCAATTCCTGCGGCTCTTTAGTTCGTGCAGTAATCAGTATCTCCAGGTAAGCTGTTTTGTCCTGGATGTCGCTGTGCGGGTACTGGCTTACCAGTTGATTCACGATCTGCTGCGCCATTTTATAGTTGGCATCCTCATAGTAAGTGTAAGCAGAGTCGTACAGCGCGTGCGCTTTCAGGTTCTCAGCAGCATTTTTGCTCATAAAGTCAGCATCATCTACCAGCTGCGCGAAAGACGAATTTGGGAACTGCTGCTTTATTTTGTTATAGTATACCTGCTTCTGCGCTTCGTTACCAGCTTTGTTATAGATCAGATAAAGTGCATAGTAAGTTTCAGCGGCATGCTCGGTATTTGGGAAGCGCTTGAGCAGCTGCTCGTATGTTTCGGTAGCCTTTTCAGAATTTTTCAGGTTCTGGTTATAGATATTGCCAAGCGTAAACAAAGCCTCCTCTACCATTTTTTCTGATTTTTGAATGGCGGCTGTGGTTAGCGGAACATCCTGTAAATAGGTCTGGATCTGGGCTTCGGCTCTTGCTTCCGGGCTTATAGTTGAATCGGGAGCGGCTATAGTTTGATCTTGCGTTTGTTGTGCTACCTGCTGCTGACCACCACTCTCGCCACGGCTCCTGATGCGCCAGAAATCCTGTAACGGTCTGTCGCCCCAACGACGGATAAACTCCGAGCGTGCACTTGCCATCGCAGCCGGGTTATCGAAATACCAAACTCCCGCCGAGTTTGTGGTTGGGTTAAAAGCTACGGCATCGTTCGAGTTAATGTCGGATCGGCGCTGTTCTTTCTGGGTTTGGGCTTGCTGCTGCTGGCGTGCCAGTAACTGCTGACGTTCTTCTACCTCGCGTTGCACCAACTGCTGCAGGAAAGCCATCCTATCCGACTCGCTCATGCGCGCAATGCGTTGCAAACTGTCCTGGGTTTGTATCGTGTTATACTGTGTGGCAAAAGAAGTAAGCACATCGCGGCGTTCAGCCACAGCTTCGTATTCAGGTGCAGTTTTAGGATATGCCTGTACGGCGCTGTCGTAATAAGCCTGTGCCATGTTGTACTTGCCCAGGTGATCAAAATAGATCTTGCCGGCCAACAGGTAACTATAGGCTTTCTGGTTTGGCAACGAGCCCCGCTCTTTAATAGAACGCTGCAGGTAAGTAAGAGCTTTCTCGAAATTTTCTTTACGGAGCTCGAACTGCGCCATTTCGTACAGGATCTTGTCCTTGTACTCCACATTCTTCTCATCCTTCAGCATTTTCTCATAAAATTCGGCAATACGTTCCTGGTCCTGCTCATCGCTTAGCTCCGAAACCTGGCCTATGTATAACCTACTGAAAAAGCCCAGGTCATAAGGCGGGTTGCGTTTTAAAATTTTGCTGTATTGTTTGTAGGCTTCTTTGTCCTGGTCAGTGGCCTGGTATAGTTGCGCCAACGCAAACCTTACACGCGACTGAGCGTCTTTTTCATCAAAGTTAGGGATAGATAAGGCCAGGTTCTCAATTACGGCAGCGGTATCGCCCAGCATGCGATGGTATTGGGCACGAGCCAGGTATAGTTCGCGGGCATTATCCTTATTCAGGCGTTCACGCCGAAGCAACTCTGAAACCTGGTTTGCATTGTCTTCTTCCTCCATCTGCAGGTAAGTGCGCATCAGCCAGACCAGCGCCTCATGCCGGGCGTCTTTATCCTTACTTATTGTATTGGCATATTTAAACGTACGGGCTGCATCAGCAAAATCAAGCTGGTAATAGCGCGCTCTGCCTATCAATATGTAGCTATCATCAATCCATTTGCTGTTTTTGTGGTACTGGATCGGGAACGATGCTTTTTTAACTATATCTTCCAGGTCGGCAGCGGCAGCTTTGGCGGTGGTAGAGTCTATAGTTGGATAAAGGGGAATAACCTGATTATAGTCGTACTGCATTTGTGCCTGCAGCGCTTCTTCTACAGCTCGTAGTTTTTCCCGGGCCAGAAAATAGCCATTATACCTGGCTGTAGTATTGTGGTAGGTTTTGCTGAGCGGATTTGAACGTTCCACGGAGCACCCGACTGACAGCAGGGCAATGAACAGGATAAAAAGGTATAGTGTGTTTTGCTTCAAGTTATTTCGTGATGCGGAAATTTATGGCCAGGTAATAAAAATAACGTTGCGGCTGGTTTGTAAAGTATAACTGTGTTGCACAACAAAGCCGCATACGCACCTGCCTGTAACTGGTTTAGCCAACCCATCTCCTACAAAAATACACTAATATATAATATAAGGAACAGCTTTAGGTGCCAGCATATGAACTATATGGAAAAGCTTTTGGTTTCAGGCGGGGTTAATGAACTATAAATACAGGCAACTCAAGTGCTTATTTATCAGTTACAGCAGTTTACAACAAAAAAAGACGTAATTTTGCACAAAATTTAATCTATGGCAGCAACTCCCGAAGATGAAAAGAAGGATGGTGGTGTAAAACCATACCTTAAATACTCAGGATTGGCTTTTCAGATGATCGGGGTAATGGTGCTGGCCGCGTGGGGCGGTATGAAACTGGACGAACATTTTGCTACCAGGAATCCGTGGTTTACAATCAGTTTGCTGTTGATAGCTGTCATAACCTCTATCGTTTTGGTTATACTTTCCTTAAATAAAAAATAAGTACCTGTGAATTTTCTTAAAAAGCTTGCGTTGTATTCGCTGATTATTGGGTTGCTGATTGGAGGGCTGCAGTTTTATACTGGTAACCAGTTAGTGCATAACCATGTGTGGTGGCTTTTTGGCTTTATGGTTATAGTTACGGCACTTACCTTTTATGTTTCCCGGCTGGGCGTAAGCTACGACAGCGATAACTTTCAGCTCTATTATTTCGGCTCTATGGGCTTCCGGATGATCCTGAGCATTGCACTTATATTTATATATGTGTTTATGTTCTCAGAGAACGAGCTGCAGTTTGTGCTCAACTTCTTTGTGTTATATTTTCTATTTACCGGGTTTGAAATTTACAGCTTATTGGCTAACTTCGCACCGCAATTGAAAAAGCAAGACGAAGTATAAATTGTTTCTTTACAACCATTGCTTCTAACTATCTCTTAATGAAGAAGTTATTTATTTTACTGTTTTCCTTCTTAACGATAACGGCTCAGGCTGCATCTTCAGAGGGTGAAGAATTCAAGCCAGGTGAGATGATTACACATCACATCGCAGATGATTATACCTGGCATTTTGCAGACGGCGCAGTGCTTTATTTGCCTGTTATTCTGATAGATAACGGTCAGGTGAATGTGTTCTCGTCAAGTAACTTCTATAACGAAGCGCATGAGGTGGTGCCTTACAAAGGGTATGTAATGGAGCATGGCCATATTTACAGAGCAAATGCCGCCGGCGAGCCTTCAGAAGATAAAGCAGGTCTTTATGACTTTTCAATCACCAAGAACGTGGCTTCAATGTTTGTAAGTGTTGCCCTGTTGTTCTTCGTGTTCTTCTCTATTGCAGGTAGCTATAAGAAAAACGCAGGCAAAGCCCCAAGAGGTATGCAGTCGTTCTTCGAGCCGATCATCATCTTTATCCGTGATGAGATAGCGAAAGCGAACATCGGTCCGAAGTATGAGCGTTATATGCCATACCTGCTGACCATCTTCTTCTTTATCTGGTTTAACAACCTGCTGGGCTTAATGCCAGGTGGTGCAAACTTAACCGGTAACATCGCAGTAACGCTGGTTCTGGCAGCCATGACGCTCCTTATCACTGTGTTTAGCGGTAACAAGAGCTACTGGGGGCACATCTTTGCAACACCAGGTGTTCCGAAATGGCTTGCTCCTATCATGATCCCGGTTGAATTGATCGGTATCTTTACAAAGCCTTTTTCCCTGATGGTGCGACTTTTTGCTAACATCACAGCAGGTCACATTATCATTCTTTCCCTGTTCAGCCTGATCTTTATTTTCAAGAGCGTTGCAGTTGGTCCGTTGAGCGTGGCATTTGCTACCTTCATGAACTTCCTGGAGCTGTTCGTGGCGTTGTTACAGGCTTATATCTTTACCTTGCTTTCTGCCATGTACTTTGGCGGAGCCGTTGAAGAGCACGACCATGTGGATGACATGGGACATGGCGACGGCGGTCATTAATCTGAATTCTTTTTTTAACTATATATAACTACAATTATGTTATTAGCAATGTTGCTTCAAGTTGCGACCGATTATGGTTTAGCTATCATGGGTGCCGGTATCGGTGCTGGTCTGGTTGCCCTTGGCGCTGGTTTAGGTATCGGTAGAATCGGTGGCTCTGCTATGGAATCTATCGCGCGTCAGCCAGAAGCTGGTGGTAAAATCCAGACTGCTATGATTATTGCAGCTGCTCTTATCGAAGGTGTTGCACTTTTCGGTGTGGTAGTTTGTCTGCTAATCTCTTTCAAAGGCTAGTAATAGCTTTTGCAGATCTCACGTCCGGACGAATGGTCCGGACGATGAGGTCTAAAGTAGTAAAATAGTTAAAGAGCCATAGTTGCGAAGGCAGCAGGCAAACAAAAAAACTAAAAAGTCAACTTTCATAAACAATGGAATTAGTAACCCCCAATTTCGGTCTAATTTTCTGGCAGTTAGTAACGTTCCTGATCGTTCTTTTCCTGCTTACTAAATTCGCCTGGAAGCCAATCATGAACGCCCTGCGCGAGCGCGAGACTTCTATTGAGAATGCACTTAGCGCTGCAGAAAAAGCGAAGCTTGAAATGCAAGGCTTAAAAGCTGAGAACGAGAAACTGTTGGCTCAGGCGCGTTTAGAGCGTGACAAGATCCTGAAAGAAGCATCGGATGCCGGTAATGCGCTTTTAGAGAATGCAAGAAACAAAGCTAACGAAGAAGGTTCACGCATGATCAACCAGGCACGTGAAGCTATCGAGAATGAAAAGCGTGCTGCTATCACGGAAGTGAAGAATATGGCTGCTGCTCTTTCAGTAGATATCGCTGAGCGCATCCTGAGAAAAGAACTGAGCGACCCACAGGCGCAGCAAGCCCTGGCGCAGGATTACATTCGCGAAGTAACGCTTAACTAATAATAAAACGGATGGTGCTGAAAGGCACTGGCCATACTTTATAAAAAGCAATATGTCAGAATTAAGAGTTGCTTCCAGGTACGCGAAGTCGCTGATTGAGCTGGCTGCGGAAAAGGGCGTTTTAGAGCAGGTGCATGAAGACATGAAACTGTTTACAAGCGTTGTTACCCAGAACAGGGACTTTCAGCTGCTGCTCCACAACCCTATTGTGAAGTCAGATAAAAAACTGACGGTTATCAATGCTGTGTTTAAAGGCAAAGTGAACGAAATGACGCTTTCTTTCTTTAACATAGTTGCCCGTAAAAGCCGTGAGGCCATACTGGAATTTGTAGCCACAGAATTTGAAAAGCAGTACAACATAATGAAAGGGATACAGCGTGCCAGTGTTACATCTGCCGCACCACTTTCTCCTGCATTTCGCCAGCAGCTTGGCGAAAAACTGGCTAACGAAACCGGTAAAACTATACAGTTAGAAGAAATGATCGATCCGAGCCTTATTGGCGGCTTTGTGCTGAAAGTAGGCGACAAACAGATCGATAGCTCTGTGAAGTACAGCCTTCGCAAGCTTAGAAATAATTTTAAAGACAATTCCTATATTAATAAACTATAATCATGGCAGAAGTAAGACCTGACGAAGTATCAGCCATACTAAGAGAGCAGCTATCAAACTTCCGTTCTGAGGCAGAACTGGAAGAAGTAGGTACAGTACTGCAAGTGGGTGACGGTGTCGCTCGTATCTATGGCCTTTCCAAAGCACAGTCTGGGGAGCTTTTAGAGTTTGAGAACGGACTTCAGGCGCTTGTTCTGAACCTGGAAGAAGACAATGTTGGTGCCGTAATGCTTGGCGATTACAGCGAGATCAAAGAAGGCGCAACAGTAAGAAGAACAAACCGCATCGCTTCAGTTAAAGTGGGTGATGGTATTATTGGCCGTGTGGTTAACACACTTGGTCAGCCTATAGATGGTCGCGGGCCGATTGCTGGTGACTTATACGAGATGCCGCTGGAGCGTAAAGCACCGGGTGTTATCTTCCGTCAGCCGGTAAACGAGCCAATGCAGACTGGTATCAAAGCGATCGACTCTATGATTCCGATCGGCCGTGGTCAGCGTGAGCTTATCATCGGTGACCGCCAGACTGGTAAATCAGCAGTTGCGATTGACACGATCCTGAACCAGCGCGAATTCTTTGAAAAAGGAAAGCCGGTATTCTGTATCTATGTGGCAGTTGGTCAGAAAGCATCTACAGTAGCGCAGGTTGTAAAAGCCCTGACTGAAGGTGGTGCAATGGACTATACAGTGGTTGTAGCGGCTTCAGCTTCTGATCCCGCTCCAATGCAGTTCTTTGCTCCGTTTACAGGTGCTGCTATCGGTGAGTTCTTCCGTGATACTGGTCGTCCTGCACTGGTTGTTTATGATGACCTTTCTAAACAGGCAGTTGCTTACCGTGAAGTGTCTCTGCTTCTAAGAAGACCTCCGGGGCGTGAAGCTTATCCAGGTGACGTATTCTATCTGCACTCTCGTTTATTAGAGCGTGCTGCTAAGATCAACGCTTCTGATGAGATCGCAAGCAACATGAACGACTTACCAGAGTCAATCCGTCATATGGTGAAAGGTGGTGGTTCCTTAACTGCTCTTCCAATCATCGAGACACAGGCTGGTGACGTTTCTGCATATATCCCGACTAACGTAATTTCAATTACAGATGGTCAGATCTTCCTTGAGACGAACCTTTTCAACTCAGGTATCCGTCCGGCGATCAACGTAGGTATTTCGGTATCTCGTGTGGGTGGTAACGCTCAGATCAAGGCGATGAAGAAAGTATCTGGTACACTGAAGCTTGACCAGGCGCAGTTCCGTGAACTGGAAGCGTTTGCAAAATTCGGTTCTGACCTGGATGCTGCTACCAAGCTTACAATTGAGCGTGGTCGTCGTAACCTGGAAATTCTGAAGCAGCCACAGTTCTCTCCGGTATCGGTTGAAGAGCAGGTAGCCATTATCTACTGTGCTACTAACGGTTTGCTGGATGATGTTCCGGTGAATGAGGTTAGAACTTTTGAGAAAGATTTCCTGCGTACCATGCGTGCTCAGCACGAAGGAACACTGAATGCTTTGTTAGCCGGTAAACTGGATGACGAAACAACAGGTGTTATCCGTCAGGTAGCAAGAGAGCTTTCAGCTAAATACAAGAAGTAATTTTTAAGTTATGCGTTAAGGGTTAAGGAGTATAAAACTTCTTAGCCTTTAACTTTTGCTCATAACAAAAACTATATGGCAAGTTTAAAAGAGGTTAGAAGCCGCATTACATCGGTATCGTCGACACAGCAGATTACGAAAGCCATGAAAATGGTGGCAGCTGCGAAGCTAAGACGTGCGCAGGATAACATTTTGCGTATGCGCCCTTACGCGCAACGCTTAAGCGGTATTCTTGCTAACCTGTCTTCGCTTACCGAAGGATCAGTAGAAAATAAATACTCTGTAAAACGTGAAGTGAACAGAGTGCTTATCATTGCTGTGACTTCAGACCGTGGTCTGGCTGGTGCTTTTAACTCAAACATTATTAAGGCTGTTACCACATTGGCTGCTACTAAGTATAGCCGCCAGCTGGAAGCCGGTAATGTTACCTTCTTAACAATAGGTAAAAAAGGTTTTGAGGCATTGACCAAGCGTGGCTTTAACGTAATAAGCGAGTACAATACGATCTTTACAAAGCTTTCTTTTGATACTGTTCGTGCAGCTGCAGAGCGTGCTATGGATGGTTTCGTAGACGGAGAGTTTGACCAGGTTGAGCTTGTTTATAATGAGTTTAAGAACGTGGCTACGCAGATTGTTCGTACAGAGCAATTCCTTCCTATTGAAGAGCAGCCTGTAGACGATAGCAAAGCAGCAACGCTTGTAGCCGATTATACATTCGAGCCATCCAAAGAAGAGATCATACAGGAGCTGATACCTAAGTCACTGAAGATCCAGGTTTACAAAGCTGTGCTTGAGTCGAATGCATCTGAGCATGGTGCCCGAATGACAGCGATGGACAAGGCAACTGAAAATGCCGGCGAACTGCTGAAGGAGTTGAAACTTACTTACAACAGGACGCGCCAGGCGGCCATCACGACGGAGATTCTCGAGATCGTGGGTGGTGCCGAGGCCCTTGCTTCAAAATAACGAAGAAAGAAATACCGATAAAGCAGCGCCCATCTCTAAGGTGGGCGCTGTTATTTTGTACCAATACCAGTTGGCATTAAATAAATGTTAAGGTTTAAACTTTAACAATGTCAGCAGGCCAAAAACCAGAATGTGTGTTGTAACTTTAGCGCAATCACATAAAGGAATACATGAGAACTATAAGCGCCAAAGTTGTATTTGTATGTATGTTGCTGCTTTCAGCGTGTGCAACTAAAACAGGTACCATCAGTCAGAAAGAGAATGCCGTAACTATAGACCGCCCGAAACTGGTGGTGGGTATAGTTGTAGACCAGATGCGTTATGATTTTTTGTATCGCTACTGGTATAAGTATGGTAACGATGGTTTTAAAAAACTGGTAAAGCAGGGGTTCAATTTTAAGAACACGAACTATAGTTACGTACCCACTTATACGGCTCCTGGCCATGCCAGCATTTATACAGGTAGTGTGCCGGCAGTTAATGGCATAATTGCAAACAGCTGGTTTAACCGCGAAACAGGTAAGACCATGTACTGTGTGGAAGACAAAACGGTGAAGACAGTAGGCAGTACTTCCAAAGCCGGCGAAATGTCACCTAGAAACCTGCTTTCCACAACTATAACCGATCAGCTGAAACTGGCTACGAATAAAAGATCTAAAGTTATAGCGGTTGCCCTTAAAGATAGAGGAGCTGTTATTCCGGGAGGATTTATGGCCGATGGCGCGTACTGGTTTGATTCGAAGTCGGGCAATTTTATAACAAGTACATTTTACAAAGAAGAGCTGCCTGGTTGGGTAAATGAGTTTAACGGGCAAAAGCTGGCAGATAAATACCTGAGCCAGACCTGGAATACACTTTTACCGATAGCACAGTATACAAACAGCACTGCCGATGACATGCCTTACGAAGAAGGTTTGCCTGGTAAAGAGAAGCCTGTTTTCCCGTATGAGCTGGCCACGTTAAGAGCAAATGATTACGAACTGATCCGTACTACGCCTTTTGGGAATACGTTAACAAAAGATATTGCTTTAAAAGCATTACATGCAGAGCAACTGGGCAGAGGCGAGTCTACAGATTTTTTGTCAGTTAGTTTTTCTTCAACAGATTATATAGGGCATGATTTCGGACCAAATTCTATAGAAGTAGAAGATACGTACATCCGCCTGGACCGTGAGATTGCAGAGCTGTTAAAGGAACTGGAAAGCACAGTAGGAAAAGATAACCTGCTGGTGTTTTTAACGGCTGACCATGGTATAGCCAATGTGCCGGCTTATATGATCGGTGAAAGAGTAACGGCAGGAGCGATAGGTTACTATACAGTTGGAGATTCTGTGAAAACGTACCTGGCCCGTAACTATGGCGAAGGCAAATGGCTTGAAAAATACACAAACCAGCAGGTTTACCTGAACCATAAACTTATAAAAGAGAAAAAACTGAACCTGACAGAGGTGCAGCAAAACGTGGCTCAGTACTTAATGACCCTGGAAGGTGTAGCCCGAACGATAACCGCAGATGCGCTGCAGCGTACCAGTTGGAACAACGGGCAGATGCGACTGGTTGAAAATGGGTATAACGCCCGCAGATCGGGAGATGTGATCGTGCAACTGGAACCTAACTGGCAGAAACATGGTCCGAAAGGTACTGCACACGGCTCTTACTCTACCCACGATACGCATGTACCGCTTTTATGGTACGGCTGGAAAGTGAAACCGGGTGAAAGTGCTACACCAACAGAAGTTGCAGACATTTCGCCAACTATAGCTACCTGGCTAAATATACAGGAGCCGAGTGGCAGCGTAGGAAAAGCATTACAAGAATATATGAAATAACAGCGCTCAAAGGGAGTGCTACAAGTACATTTACATTTATGAATAATTTAGACAAAAACAATCCATGGCATAGCGTAAGCTACGGAGAGGAAGCACCTGGGGTGGTAACGGCCATTATTGAAATACCAAAAGGCTCTAAGGCAAAGTACGAGTTAGATAAGGAAAGCGGAATGCTGAAGCTGGATCGTGTACTTTTCTCATCCATACATTACCCGGCCAACTATGGCTTTATCCCTAAAACCTACTGCGACGACAAAGACCCGTTGGATATTCTGGTGATCTGCTCGGTAGATGTACAGCCAATGTGCTTGATCGATGCAAAAGTGATCGGGGTGATGCAGATGATCGACAACAACGAAGAAGATGACAAGATCATAGCAGTTGCCAACAACGACATGTCTGTGCGCCACATAAACGACATCTCTGAATTGCCGCCACACACGTTGCTGGAAGTGCGTCGTTTCTTTGAAGATTATAAGAAGCTGGAGATGAAAGAAGTTATTGTGGAGCAGTTCCTTGGCCGCGAAGCAGCATACGAGATCATTCAGCAGAGCATCGACCTGTACAACACTACGTTTACCGGCGAGAAGCAGAACGTACTGTAAGAATATATTTTCCTGTTTTAGCCTGGCGTGGGATTTCCTGTGTCAGGCTTTTTGTTTGTAGTGAGTACGTAAATTGATTTTATATTTTGGGCTGTTAGTTTCTGTTTTCAGATTCTTGTGGCAGCCTCTTTCGCTTTCCTGAAATAATAACAGGCCAGCTTCTTATAGTTGGTTTGATAAAAGCCTAATAGTTTCGAACTTGCAGTACTTGATGAAACGAAGCGAAACAGAAACGAACCTGAACTATAGCGTAAGCCCTGTTTATAGTCTGCTGTTAAAGGTGCTGAACGGCATGCTCTACAGCAGTGTGTTCATTTCGATCTGTGCGTTTGCGTTAACTATAGAAACCTACCTGCTTGCCGACCTTCCGGTATCTGTCCCGATGGCGGTGTTTATTTTCCTGGCGACGCTCTTTACCTATAACCTGAGCAGCATACGAAGTGTGGTGTTACAGAAGCAGGCTACCTATTATCCTGAGTCGTGGTGGCACAGGCACCGGAAAACCATGGCTATAGTTGGGCTGCTGAGTATTGCGCTGGCAACTATCGTTTACTTTTACTTTGGTCTGCGCCTTAATTTCTGGTTTGTGCTGCACCTGGCCATCATCTCTATAGGGTATACCATACCTGTTATGTACCGGAGAAAAAGTGTGCAACCGCTGCGCCGCGTCCCGCTGCTGAAAGTTTTCCTGATTGCATATGTGTGGGCCATGGTAACCGGGCTGTTTCCGCTTATAGATGCAGGAGTTGAAATTATGGACCTGCCCGGGTTGTTGTTACTGCTGCGCAGGTTCCTGTTTATCCTGGCGCTGGCCCTGCTCTTCGACATCCGGGATTATACTTACGACAAGCATACCCAAACATTAACGGTGCCCGGGCTTATTGGCGTGAACTATACAAAGTTGCTGTCGCTGGGGCTGCTGCTGAGCTATGCGGTGGTAGTGAGTATTTCGGAGAGTGGAACTATACAAACAGCACTTATTGCTGCGGCTGTGGCTGCTGCGTTTGTAGTCTGGTTCTCGTCAGAGTTAAAGCCGCGTGTTTACTTTCTGTTACTGGCAGACGGGGCTATGCTGCTGCACGCAGCCTTGGTCTGTTTTGTAAAGATCTAATTGCTGGTAAGCGTCATAAAGGCCTGCGGCAGATGATCGGTCAGGTCGGAGGCTATCATGGCGATGTCGCCTACTTTCTGAAGTGCCAGGTCTCCGGCTAACCCATGCACATATACGCCCAGTAAACAAGCTTCTTCCAAACTATAGCCCTGTGCCACTAAAGCTGTAAGTATTCCGGTCAGTACATCGCCGGTGCCGCCTGTTGCCATGCCCGCATTGCCGGTTGTGTTAAAAAAGACTTTTCCTTCCGGGGTGCAGATAGCCGTATGCGATCCTTTAAGGCAAATGTAGCAACTGTATTCACGGCAAAACTCTTTCATGTCCTGCAGGCGGTCATAGTTATTTTTTGATGCTCCTACCAAACGCTCAAACTCCTTGGGGTGTGGTGTAAAGATGGCCCTGTTCTTTGGGAGTTGAGATTTAAGTTTGTCGCTACTGGCAATAATATTGATGGCATCGGCATCAATCACCATCGGGAGTGAACAGGTGGCCAGCAATTGACCAATGGTAGTTTTGGTAACTTTCTCTTTGCCCATTCCCGGGCCTAAGCCTACTACGCTATAGTTGTCCATATTTTCCGGCAGTTCCGAAATATGCTTGCGGTTATTATCTGTCAGCGTCATGGCTTCGGGAACGGCTGTTTGCAGTATGTTGTAACCAGCAGAAGGTACATGCATTGTCAGTAAGCCAACACCGCTCCGCAAACAGGCCCTTGCTGCCAAAACTGCCGCACCCATTTTGCCATAACCTCCGCACAGCAGCAACGCATGGCCGTACAAACCCTTATGGGAGAACTTCTTTCGTGGCTTGATGATCTTCCGGATATCATCTATAGTTATACAACGATATTCAGAGGGCGCATCAGCAATAAAAGTCGGACTTAGACCAATTGGAACCACATGCCATTCGCCAACATATTGCTCGTGCTGCGGCAGAAAGAAAGCCAGTTTAGGCAATTCAAAGCTTATCGTATAGTGTGCCTTAACTATAGTTGCATCGTCGGGTGTCTGAGAATCGGCATAAAGCCCGGATGGCATGTCGATAGCAGTGATACAGGCGCCGCTGTTATTCAGATAGGCTATTACTTCAGCAAATAAACCCGTTACAGGCCGGTTAAGGCCGGTCCCGAAAAGTGCATCTATTACACAATGGTTTTTATGAAGCGACGGCAGTTCAGCTACTGACCTTATAGTTTGCGAAACTATAGTTTGGGGCAGGCGCTGCAGGTTTACCTTATGGTCGGGTGATGGATTCTGGTTGTCGCCAACTATAAATACTTTTACGTGATACTGTTTTTGGGAGAGTAATCGTGCCACTGCCAGTCCATCGCCTCCATTGTTGCCCGGTCCGCAAAAAATGCATACCTGCTGCTGTGGTGTAAACTTATTCTCGAACCAACCTGTAAAGGCTTTGGCTGCCCGCTCCATCAGTTCCAACGAGTCAATTTCTTCATACTGTAAAGTAGCGGCATCGGCTTCGCGGGTTTGGGCTGCGGAAAGTATTTTCATGTGGAACAGCGGCTAGTGGTTCTGCCTACATATACTATAGTTTTAAGTTCAGGTTAAGTTATGATTTAACTATAGTTGGATCTTAGAATGACGCCGTTTTGTAACTGGCGTGTAATTCAAAACTGTAATTCAGGTTATAAACCGGCAATGTAATCGGGTATTAACGTGGCGGGACGCCACCAGTAACCCACACTCCCGGGACGCGAGCGAGGGAAGTACACTTCTTTTTAAAACGCTATAGTTGCCGTCAATTTAAATTTCAGGTTGTCTTTGTGTTTGGGTAATTCGTAAGGGCCGTACCGGTAAAAAACTCCCACCCCGATCCCGGAGAAAGCAGAGCTGATCACATTATTCAGCATCAACCCGGATTCAAAAAAGCCTTTCTCCATTGTTTTAACCTGCGGAACTATAAACTCTGGCAATTCCTGTTTCAGATCTCCGTAGCCAATGTTGGTAACCAGAACTACATCCGGTTTAAAAAACTTTGTACGGAGTAGTCGTTTACCCAGGTCCTGTTGCAGAAAGAGGGCCGTAAATTTATCGGAAAAGAATTCATACGGAGCCATTGTTTCGAAGCCTTCGCCGGAGTAAACCTCATACTCACCGGAGTAGCTGCCATAGCCGTTATATAAATTAACAAAAGGCACATCGCCGGTTACCAAACCTGCAGCAAGCGTGAATTTGCTTTTCCCAAAGGTGCGGTGTAGCAGGTTGCCTTCAACGCGCAGGTCGTATTTGTTGTAACTATAGTTGCCATCCAGCACACCATCCAGGCCGCGGGTATATTGCAGCCATAACACAGGATATTTGCCTGGCGTGGCCATTGTCTGGTTAAAAAGCTGCATCAGTTGCTCTCCGTAAGCAAAGCGCAAACCTGCTTTAACTTCTGTTATACTATAGATTGCCTGTGGCTGATCATCTGTTGCAAATAAAGTTGGCCTGCGTTCTTCCTGCTGCAGTTGTGTGTGTAATTGCAGATAGCGCCCCATCCTGCCGGAAAGGCTGACGTGTTGGTGTGTCGTGTAATCCAGGTAAGGGAGCAATGGCTGCCGAAAATCGGAGAATAGCCTGGTTTGCCGGAAAGGAAGTCTGCGGCCACCTGGTTCCAGTACATCTTCCCAAAAAGCCGCCTGGAGCTGCAAGTTTGTGGGCTTGTGTAACGTAAATATAGCATCGGCACCATACTTCTGTTCGTCATCCTTAAATCCATATCCCCAATAGCCGCCAACGCTTAACCAGTCCAGAAGACGCTCGTTGGTATGGGCACCAATTCCCAGCCGTACACCTTCAAAATCACTGAGGTGCAATAGCCGGTTTAAATCTAAACTGATAGGGCCTATGGGTAATTTCTTGGTGAGCAGGTACTCCATGATGCGGATCGAGCGGTCGAGGTTCTGGGCTTTGCCTACGCTGTCGATTACAGTATAAGTGCGTCGCTCAAATGAATCCAGGCTATCGGAGCGGTACTGTTGCCAGATGTATTCCGGTTGTTTGTTGGCCAGTGGAGATTGCGATAAAGCGATAGCACCAAAGTCGCTTTTTTTAAGGCCTGGGCTTAGGTTAATGTTGGTAATATAGGTTCGGATGCGGCCATACGGTTGATGACCCTTCATTTCGATCTGTGGAATCGTTATCTCTACGTCGAGCTCGGTGGGGAACCAGCGGCCCTGCACTTTACTGAACTGTTGCTGCAGTTTTATACCACTCTTGGCGTCGCTGGCTGATTCGGCTATGATGTTCTGTACGGCCCAGCCATCCGAGTTGATGTAAAGCAAACCTTTGAGCCCGTTAAAATTACGCCCTTTTAGCGGCGCAAACGAGATGATAAAAACGGAATCCCGGCCGCTGACAACAGTTTCCTGCAATATAAAATCGTATTTGCGCGTACTGCCCGGGCTAAGCGGACTCAGGTAATTCTTCCCGAAAAAGATGGGCATGTCGGCGTAAACAGAAAAGTCGCGGGCTTCGGCGGCAACTATACCAAAACTGGGCTGCTGCAGCCCCGATACACGTGTGGCAACTATAGTTTCCTGGGTACGGTTGGGTTTCAGGTAAGCAAAGTTTGTCACGCTCTCCATCAGGAACAGGTGTTGCTTTTCCAGTATTTTACGCATTCTAAAGTAGGCAGAATCTTTAGCTTCAACTATAAAAGTAGTATCGCTCAGGTTTAGGTTGCGCGGGTCGGTGGCGGTAAGTATAAATTTGTTATACGTACGATAGGTATAGGCCGGAATGTTTTCAGGGCGGTTCCGTTCGCGGTTGCGGGTGGCAAGCTCTATGATGCGATGTGCCGGATTTACTCCTGCCCGAACTATAACTTCCTGTAGCTGTGCTGCCGACGGCTGTAAATATACGTCCACTTTGCCCGTGGAATCAGGTTGGAGTAGTTGCGGCATATACCCCACATAACTGAACCGCAGGCTGGTAATGGGTTTGGTATGGCGCAACCGGAACTGTCCTTCGAGGTTGGTAGTGGTGCCGGTTTCGCCCTGGTTGGCCGCTATGCTTACAAAAGGAAGTTTTTCCCGGGTTTCAGCATCGCGTACAGTGCCGTGCACTTCCTGCACCTGCGCTATAGTTGGTATAGTTGCAAGGCAAAACAGTAGCAGAAAAAACAGGCGTAGTTGTAGCATGGTGTAAAGATAAAGCAAAAGGCGCTTCTTCCTGCTACGGGAAAAGCACCTTTAAGCGTTTAGTTGACTATGCCTTAGAACGTAACAGACATGCCAACACCCGGCTTACCGTTTGGCAAAACTGTTGGCGCAATTACCGGCTCATTTAATCCTTTATCTTTAAAGAACTTATCGTGTAGCCAGTAAACTGTATTTACCGAAAGTATGCCCACACCGGCACCGGCCAGCACATCAGCCATCCAGTGTTCGTTATTCAGTACGCGCATTACGCCGGTAGCACTGGCTATGGTGTAACTGCCCACACTAATCCAGGGGCTTTTATGGCGGAACTCCTTATCAACTATAGTGGCAATGGTAAAAGCATAAGCTGTGTGCCCGGACGGAAAAGCGGTGGGGTCGCCGTTGGGCCTGTCGATGTTGGTTAATTTTTTTGTGGGCCAGACTATAGCGGAAGTAAGTGCCCCTGATGCTAAAAGCAAGCCTGTCTGGCGGCGGATGTCGTGGCGGTTCTGGGATGAGAATGCGTTAAACCCATACATGTAAGCCACCGGCAGGAAGAACAGGTAATCATCTACCTTGGTACTGAAGTTTGGCGTGTGTTTGTGCCGGGCATCACGGGCATCGTGGCTACTGAAAAAGCCGTTATCCTGTATAGTGTAAATACCTGCCCCGATAAGCGCAGCAGCCGGCAAAACAGCCCTTTTCAGGTAACGTTTGTTGCTGCCTTCACGCAGCTGGGCATCTGTAAAGGGTTTTTTCTGCCCGGGGTAAACCGTATCTGCAGGAACTGCGAGGGCAGAGTCTGCAGCGGATTTATTTAATGTATCCAGAGCAACAACCGGTGATTGGTGTTGCAGTACGGAGGCCTGTTGTGCTGCAACCGGGCTTGCCAGCATACCCAGCCAGAGCAGGTGTAACGCAATTAACTTAGTTAGCTTCAAAGTATAACGTGTTTTTGTATTAAGCTTATAGTTCCGCAAATTATAGAAATTCCGGAACCTGTCTAGGTACTATAGTTTTTTGAGTTTGGTTTCGGGTTAAGTTTATGCCGGTAACAAACCTTGCTGCTGCTGTGCTCTACAGCGCTTGTAGCTATAGTCTGGATTTTAGGCCAGTGAGGGGCATGGGCTTTATCTTTTAAGGCACAATGTGGCTACGTCATCCTGTTGCTTATTTTTTCGGGAAAGGAGCTGCATACATTGCCAGGTCAATCCACCACTATACTATAGGTGCTGCTTCAGACAAGTTCTTACAGCCAATTAAACCATAGCAACCTACAAACGTCTAAGAAACCATACCTATACCATAGCAAAACCGTATTTTTCGATTAGATTTACCTTTACGACTTTACGCTTTTCAAAAAGCGCTTTACCTATACCTATGAAATTAAAGATCAGAACCGGCTTCGGCTACGATGTACACCAACTACAGGAAGGGCTTGACTTTTGGTTGGGCGGCATTAAAATACCACACACGCACGGCGCCCTGGGCCACTCCGATGCCGACGTATTAGTTCATGTTATTTGCGATGCCCTGCTGGGTGCCGCCAACATGCGCGACATCGGCTTTCATTTTTCCGACAAAGACCCGCAATACAAAGGCATCGACAGCAAGGTTTTACTGAAAGAAGTAGTGCACCTGCTTGCCCGCGAAGGCTATGAGATCGGTAACATCGACTCTACCATTTGCCTTCAGGAACCAAAAGTAAATCCACATATTCCGGAAATGAAAGCCTGCCTTGCCAAAGTAATGGGCATTCCGGAGCACGATATTTCTATTAAGGCAACCACTACGGAGCACCTGGGCTTTGTGGGAAAAAAAGAAGGTGTTGCCGCTTTTGCTACCGTACTTATCATCAAACAATAACCTGACTAAACCTTAAACTTCACCTTAGAACAAATGAAACACCTCCATACCTACGGGTTTGTGTTGGCAGCACTACTTGCTTCGGGCTGTGCATCTACCAACAATACCGCTAAAAGCCCTGAGACCAATGCCGAAAAGCTCCGCGCAGCTGCAACCACCTATGGCCAGACTATAACTGCCGCTGATCTCTCAAAGCACCTGACTATTATTGCTTCTGATGAATACGAAGGTCGGAACACCGGCGAGAAAGGTCAGAAAATGGCAGCAGCCTACATCGCAAAAGAGTTTAAAGAAGATGGCTTAACAGGCCCCGTAACTGCTGGCAGCAACCCTTATTACCAAACTTTTGACCTGGAAAAAAGCCAGTGGGGTGAAGGCCACATTTTAATCGGCGACCAGAAGTTTATGATGATGCAGGACTTCTTTGTACTTGGCAGCTCCCCTTACCAGACCGAGCAAACTACTGATGTGGTTTTTGCAGGTTATGGTATAGACGATGAAAAGTACTCTGATTATGCCAATGTAGATGTAACCGGCAAAATGGTTGTTGTACTAGCCGGCGAGCCAAAAGGAAGCAACGGAAACTACCTGATCAGTGGAACTACCAAAACATCTGACTGGGGCAATGATTACCGTGCCAAGCGTAATGCCGCTACCAAACGCGGTGCTAAAAGCGTGCTTATAGTTACCGGCACATCTGCCGACGAATTTAACAGCCTTACTCAGCGTTACAAGTCTTATGCTTCGCGTCCGTCTTTAGGATTGAAGAGCGCAGGCAAACAGGAAAACGCAGCTGTAATGTTTGTATCGCCGGTAGCTGGTGCAGCTTTACTGAACACAACCCCTGAGAAATTACTTGCTCACAGCGGTAATGTGGCAAAAGCCGGCAAACCGGTAGCATCTGCTTTTACAGCGCCAAAAAATGTTAAAGTGATGACTTCGCGCATTACTACTCCTGTGCCAACCGAAAACGTACTGGGCTTTATTGAAGGCTCGGATAAAAAAGACGAAGTAGTAGTTGTAACAGCTCACTACGACCACGTAGGCATGGAAGAAGATGCTCCCGGAGATGATAAGATCTTTAACGGTGCCAACGATGATGGCTCGGGTACAGTAGCCGTAATCGAATTAGCCGAAGCATTTGCACAAGCTAAAAAAGATGGCAAAGGCCCGCGCCGCAGCATTCTGTTTATGACCGTAACCGCTGAAGAAAAAGGCTTGCTGGGTTCTGAATACTACTCAGAAAACCCGATTTTCCCGCTGGCTAACACAGTGGCTAACGTAAACATAGACATGATCGGCCGCATGGACTTCGATTATGAAAAACAAAACGACAGCAACTATATTTATGTGATCGGGGCAGATAAGCTTTCTTCAGAACTGCACGCCATTAACGAAGAAGCGAACCAGAAGTACGTGAACCTGAAGCTTGACTACAAGTTTAACGACGAGAACGATCCGAACCGTTTTTACTACCGTTCAGACCACTATAACTTCGCTAAGAACGGTATTCCGATCATATTCTACTTTAACGGTGTGCACGCAGACTACCACAAAGCCAGCGACTCAGTAGATAAGATCTTATTCGACAGCGCCGAAAAAGTAGCTCGTTTAGCCTTCTACACCACCTGGGAACTTGCCAACCGCGACAACCGCATTGTTGTAGACAGCAATAAAAAGTAGACTTTCAGAGTTAGAGAGTTTGGGAGTTTAAGAGTTAGTGAGTTAAAGAGTATTGGTATTGGTGAGGTTAAGAAACTATAGTTTCTGCATTTATACTTCATTAAATCACTAACTCCTAAACTCTTTAACTCTTAAACTCCCAAACTCTTTATACCTTTAGGGGTGTTTTTTCTTTTTTATAGTTGCAGCAACTATAAATCAGCCCATTCAGTAGGCGAAATAGTTATGAGTAAACTAAAGCAGTTTCTGCTCGATTCAGAAACAAAGTCATTCGACCAGAACCACCGCGCTACCATCAGGTTTAACATCGGTAAGTACAATGCCGCTGTGCAGCGTGGACTCACCCAATATTCCGATCATGAGCTTGCCCGTGAGCGTGCTTCCTATATAAAAACCAACACCATTAAGGACCTTGATAAGTACCTGATGGAATTTGAAGCCAATTTTACTGCCCGTGGCGGCAAAGTTATCTGGGCACGCGATGCGCAGGAAGCTTTAAAAGAGATTGGCGAGATCATGAAGCGCAAACGTGCCAAATCTGTTGTTAAATCCAAGTCGATGATAACAGAGGAGATACACATGAACGAGTTCCTGGAAAAGAACGGCGTGGAAGTGGTGGAAACGGACCTAGGCGAATACATTGTGCAACTGGCCGAGCAGCGCCCCTACCATATTGTAACACCGGCCATGCACATGTCTAAAAAAGATATTGCCGAGCTGTTTGTGCGCAAACTGAACATAGCCCCTACAGATGACGCCCAGGAATTGGTTGGCGTAGCCCGTCGCCTTCTGCGCGACAAGTACACTTCTGCCGAAATTGGTATAACGGGTGGTAACTTTCTGCTGGCAGATGTAGGTGGCGTGGCCGTAACCGAAAACGAAGGGAATGCCCGCTTATCAACTACCTTCCCGAAAACGCATATTGCTATAGTTGGTATCGAGAAAATGTTGCCGTCTATTATGGACCTGGACCTTTTCTGGCCACTACTGAGCACCAGCGGAACCGGGCAGAACGTAACCGTTTATAACACCATATTTACAGGCCCGCGCCAGCCAAACGAAAAGGACGGCCCGGAAGAAATGTATGTTATTCTGCTGGATAACGGCCGTACCGAACTAATGTCTCACCCTGAGAAGCGTGAAGCCTTAAACTGTATCCGTTGTGGAGCCTGCCTTAACATTTGCCCGGTTTATAAAAACATTGGCGGCCATACCTACGAGAGTACATACAGTGGCCCGATCGGTTCTGTGCTTACTCCGCACTTTAACGGCATGGCCGAGAACAAGCACCTGAGCTTTGCCAGTTCGCTGTGCGGTGCCTGTACTTCTGTTTGCCCGGTTAAAATCAACATCCATAACCTGCTGCTGCTTAACCGCAAGCAAAGCGTGGATATGGGCCTTGCCGACAAGCAGGAAAAAACTGCCTTTAAGTTCTGGTTAAAAGCCATGAAGAGCCGCAAACTTATGAACATGGCTCCATCCGGCATCAAGAACTATGTAGTAAAATACATTCTGAAAGATACCTGGAGCAAGCGCCGCGAAGCAATGAAAATAGCGCCAAAATCATTTAACCAGCTCTGGAAGGAAAGATCTTAATTGCTGATTGTTGATTTAGAGCTCTATAGCTCTATAGTTCCGCATCCTTTTCATCCTAATATCCTGCAAATCCTGATTAAGATATAAACAAAACGGCCTGCAAACTATAGCAGGCCGTTTTACTTTATAGTATTCTCCGGATTATCTCCATTATCAGGTTCATTCATAAAGCTATAGTTTAAAACATAGAAGCGTGCCCTGGTTTGCGCGGGAACACCGTTACATCATCAATATCTTTGATCTTGCAAATGAAGCGGGTCATGCGCTCTACCCCAAACCCTGCACCAGCCGTTCTTGGTAATAAACCTCTTTTCGCCACTTCCAGGTAGTCGTTAAATATCTCTTTGTTAGCTCCAGTTTCAGCCATGCGTTTCAGTAGTTGCTTATAGTCGTTCTCGCGCTCTGCACCCGACAAACCTTCTCCGAAACCTTCCGGCCATACCAGGTCATAGTTAAAGTAAGTGCCCGGTTTCATCTGGTCTTCTTTGTCATAAAACTCGCGCTTGTGGTTCAGTAGCCAGAATGGAGAATCAGACATCCCGGATTGCAGCATTTCATAATCAGGGCCAAGGGCAGCTTCCAGTTTTTCGGTGCGGTAAACTGGCCATTTCTCGTATTGCGGCAACAGCTCTCCGCGTAGTTCCAGCAGCAGTGCAGGCAATTCAGCGTTCAGGCGGGCAAATACAAAGTTTACCAGGTCTTCCATAAACTCCATCACGTAAAAGCGATCTTTGTTCTTAAATTCAAAGTCTATCTGGGTAAACTCGAACAAATGACGGCCTGTTCCGGCACGGTCTGCAAACTCCAGGCGTACGTTCGGCGACACGATGTAAAGGCTATCCAATGCCGGGTTGAGCAGCGCCAGTTGTTTATGGAAGATCATGGATTTGGTAAGGCTCCAGCGCTTATCGGCATACGGTATGCTTGCATCCACAACCCCATGGTTAAGCGGGTCTGTAATCGGTGACAGCATCAGCGGCATAAGCTGCGTAAGTCCTTTCCTGAACATAAACTCGTGCGAAGCCCGCACAATGCCCTGCTGCACCTGTAATATCCCTGGCAGGGCAGGCCTGCTCAGTCGGTCCAGCATCTGGTCTATAGCGGTGGGGGTTTCTAAAACTGGTGGTTCCATCATGTTAAACTGGTTTATTGGTTAATACTTTATAAGTGTAGAATGTTAACACTTACACTGCAATTTTAAATATTTTCCAAAAAACAGTTGATAACAGTGTTGTAATTTTAATTTTTATGCGTTTATATTGAAAATATTTAAATACAGAGCTGATATTAGTGGTATGAATTATCAAATTGATAATCTGGATAAGCAGATTCTGATTCTGCTGATGCAGGATGTGGTACAACCTTATACAGAAATAGCAAAGGAATTAGGCGTATCCGGCGGAACGATACATGTACGGATGCGCAAGCTAACTGAGATGGGTGTGGTAAAAGGTAGCCAGCTTATAGTTGATCCGGCCTCTTTAGGATATGATATCTGTGCTTTTATCGGTGTTTTCCTGGAGAAAGGCTCGGAGTACCGGGAGGCGGTAGAGCAAATGCGCCAGATCCCTGAGATTGTAGAGCTGCATTACACGACCGGCTCTTACAGTATGTTCGCAAAAATCATCTGCCGGGATACAAAACACCTGCGCGAAGTGCTGAACGAAAAACTGCAAACTATAGCCGGCGTGCAGCGCACCGAAACATTTATATCACTGGAGGAAAGTATAAACCGCCAGATAACGATAGAATAGGAAAAGCGCCTGAACTATAGATTCAGGCGCTTTCTTTATAGTTATAGTTTACTTCAGTTTCTCAAGTGCAGTGCGCAGGCGGCTAAGGGAGTTTTCTATTTCTTCCAGCGAAGCACCACCTACCGATAACCGGAACCAGTTAAGATCAGGCGCTGACCCGAAGGCCGAGAAGGGAACTATAGCCAGCTTCGCTTCTGACAAAATATAGTAGGTAATATCTTTACTTGTTTGCAGCAGATCGCCGTTCGGGTTTGTTTTACCGGCCAGGTCCATTTTTACTGACAGGTAAATAGCACCCATCGGCTCTATGGCATCAACCGCAAAACCACTTTCTTTCAGGTCTTTAAAACCTTTGTAAAGCACGTTCAGGCTGCGCTGGATTTTGTGCTTCAGTTCGTGCATAAAACTATACACCTGCTCCGGTTGCTTTAAGTAACGGGCTGTAGCGATCTGTTCGGCTTTTGGAGCCCAGGCTCCTACGTGGCCAAGTATAGCTTTCATTTTATCCATTACTATAGTTGGGCCATACGCATAACCTACCCGCACGCCGGTAGCAGCAAAGCTCTTCGAAATACCATCGATATACACGACATAATCGCGCAGCTCAGGGCGCAGGTTAACCGGGTCATAATGTTTGTGCTCGGGCCCGAAGGTCAGCATCCAGTAGATCTGATCGTATAGTATGTAAAGTGGTTTCTCGCCCTCTTTGCGGCTTTTGTTTTCTTCAATAACAAGGTCGCATATTTCCTGCAGGTCTTTTTGAGAGAACATGGTGCCCGTCGGGTTAAGCGGGGAGCACAAGGCCAGCATGGTTGCGCCTTTCAGGTGCGGAGCCACATCAGCAGCCGTCGGCATAAAGTTGTTCTCGGCACGGGTCTCTACCATTACCGGTGTTGCGCCAGACAAATGGCAGTAGTGGTTATTGTTCCAGGATGGTGTCGGGAAAACCACTTTATCGCCTGGGTCAACCAGGGCAAGGTAGGTAGCATAGATCAATGGGCGCGAGCCACCAGCTACCAGAATATCATTTTCAGGGTATTTCAGGCCCAGCTTATCTTCTGTAAAAGCAACTACAGCCTGCCGCAATACAGCCACGCCATTTGCAGGCGGATAGTTGGTATGTCCTTCATTATAAGCCTGGGTTATGCCTTCTTTCAGCTCCTGCGGAATAGGATAAATACTTGGATCAAAGTCTCCGATGGTAAGATTACAGATCTGTTCTCCACGTGCTATCATGGAGTTTACCTCGCCGGCTACCTTTATAATTTCGGAGCCGATCAGGTTTTGAGCCATTTTTGAAACGGTCATGCTATGTTGGGTTTGGTTACTGCAAGTTACGATTTCCGGAAAAGTATTGCCCACATTACCGGCAAAAAACCTGTAAAACTCAACCGCCCGCGCAAACTGTTTATAGTTTACCCGGGCGGTTTTTATAGATTAAACTAGTGTAAATATGCTCTTGTCAGCAAAATTTATCTCCTGAGTCGTCATCCCCCTTCAAAGGGGCAAACAGCAAATGTGAACATGCTCAAACATAATTGTCATTCTGTTAAGAATCTTAGGTTGAAGAGAGGTTAAGCCTTCGCTCTTAGCCCCAAGATCCTTTCAGGATGACAAAAGAGGTAAATAAAAGTCTCCATTTGAAGGAGGCAGGAGATGATTTACGATACCAGCTTTACCACTTATAGTAACCGTTTTCTTCTCCGTCGTTCAGTATTTCGGCGGCGGTGTTGGGGCTGCGGTTTATGTCGGCCAGTTTGCGGTGCTTCCAGACAGCTGCCGATTCGCGCACAGTATCCAGGTGGGCATCTGATTTAAGCTTTTCTTCTTCGCGCTTGGCTTCTGTTTCAAATTCCTGGCGGGCCGCAAATTTGGCTTCGGCTATAGTTAGCTTAAGGTCAAACTGCTTCTGACGCTCGGCTACACGCTGCATTTCCTGGGTGGTGCGCTCATGTTCCACACCTTTCAGTATATCGTCGTAAGGGCCTTTATTGGTAATCAGTTTTGTAAAGATCGGGGCTGTTTCGAGCATAATGAACAGCAGCGTAATAAAGAATACCGGCAACCATGGCAGTTTATTCAGGGCATCTATGCGCGCCATCAAACCATCATAGTTCGAGAAACTTTCCTGTCCTTCGTTTACCGTGGCATCATACTGCTTCATCAAATCAGCAATGCGCTTCTCTTTTACCAGTATCCTGTCGGCAGCGCTGGCCTGCAGCAATTTCAGTTCTTCGTCTACTTTATCGTACTGGCGTTTTTTCTCTTCGTAAATAGGGCCTTTGCCGATTTTGCCGGTACCGCCTGTGCCATCCGATTCGGCAGCTACCAGTTCGTATAGTTTGTTGCGCTCTTTTATTTTGGCTTCAATCTCGGTACGGATGGCAATAATTTCACTTTTAACAGAATCTACTTCAGCAAACTGCTTGCCAACCAGGGCTTTGTGCTGAATTGCCAGCTCAGCTTGTTTCTCTTTAAGTATAGCCTGAATTTCCTTATCAAATATCTTCAGCTCCAGCGGCTTGGAAATAACCACGGCCAGCACCAGTGCCAGAAAAATACGCGGCGTAACCATCAGCAGCTCTTTCCAGAAACGGCCCTCCTTGCGGATAGTGGAAACTATAAAACGGTCGAGGTTAAAGATAACAGCTCCCCATAGCAGACCAAAAGCCACGGCCATCGGCACCGAATCGAAAACAGTGTAAAGGGCATAACCACCCGAAATGCTGGCCAATACGCCTGTAAACAAAACGGTAGCGCCCACGCCGGCATATTTTATGTGCTCAGACTTGGAACACTTTTCCAGGATGGTGTCGTCGGCGCCGGCGCACCACCAAAAAAAATTCTTCATGTAAATAAGTACCTGTACAGAGTAGGACTGACGTTGAAATAGCGTCAGTAGTGTTAACTGCCGCAAGTTACTGACTTTTATACTTTTAAAGCCGTAAATGTGACGAACATCCTGTAAAATGTGATGAAAAGGGGGTTAAAACCGCAACAGCAGTCCGGCTTAGTTAAGTTCAACGTTCTCTACAGGTTCGTTCAGCTTATCGTAAAGTAACAAAGAGGCCATGGCGCTGGCCAGAACCATGCGTGTATCGGGTGTTAATCGAGGGTTTAGCCAAACGTTGCCATTGTTCACTACCTGCACCGCGCCAACTATAGTTTCCCCATCCCGGAACTCATACCCGATAATCTCAGATAGTGGCAGCGCCTTGCCTTCGAATTTATAAACAGGGGCTATTTTAAAAGTAGCAGAACCGTTGGATAATTCGCCTTCAAACTTTTTGCGCTCCAGGTAATGGCGTGGATCTATCGTTAACAAGTGCCACTGTCCGCTTTCCGGGGAAGTAAAATGGCTGGCGTAATATTCCATGTTCGGGGCTACTTCTATAGTTACGCCTGTATTGTCTTTCAGTGATTTCTCCTGTAGTTTGCTGGCGCCAAACACATACCATTCTCTGCCCTGGCCGTTCTGCAGACTAAACTGGTATTTCTGCTCAGCTTTTACATTGTTGTAACTGAAGATAGAAAAACCACCCACGTTCGCCCAGCCCCGATCAACATTTGCTACTGTATAGTTGCCGATCGTAAAGCTGCCGTTTGGTTTAAATGCTTTGCGGCCTTCTACCGGCAATTCCTCGGCCTGCTGTTTAAACCCGGACTCCACGGCCATTTGCGGCACAGAGCAGGAAGAAAAGATCATGGTGCCAGCCACCGATGCGATTAACAGGTACTTTTTCATAGTTTTATAGTTAGCAGTGATGAGTTCTGTAAGCAAAGTATAGTAAGGGTTGATTTTTGGGTAGCGTATAAACCCACCCCTAACCCTCCAGGGAGGGAAATTTGTTCGTTGTCATACCGGGCAGAACCGGGGGAACTTATTGGCCCTTTACAGAGGCTGTATAAGTTTTCTCACAGCTACGCTGGCTCTCTTCGGCTCACGTCTCAAGAATGTTCGGAATGACAATAATGAACTATAGCTTTCTACTATAAAGAGCACTAAACTATAAAACGGTTGCCTTATCTATAAAATAAAAAAGGGGTAGAAAACCACGTTGGCTTTCTACCCCTTTTAGACGCAAAATATTGCGTCTCTACATAACTTTTAAACTCCCAAACTATACCGCGTCTTCGTCAGGTAGTATTTCCACATCCTGCACCAGTACAAAGTTTTCGATTTCGCGGGCTCTTGGGGTGTTGGCCAGTCCGCCTTCGGCTGTTTCCTTGTATTTGCGTTCCATGCTTTCGCCCACTTCGCCGAGGGCTGCCACGCATTGGTCTACAGGTATTACAGGGTCTACACCGGCAATGGCCAGCTGCGACGATGAATAGGCAATAGCTGCCGCACTGGCATTACGTACGATGCAGGGAACTTCTACCAAGCCTGCAACCGGGTCGCACACCAGGCCAAGCATACATTGTATCGTTATAGCTACGGCATTAAAAACCTGGTCTACGTTACCGCCCAGGCAGTAAACAATGCCTCCGGCAGCCATGGCAGCAGCGCTACCTGTTTCGGCCTGGCAACCGCCCACGGCACCGGCCAGCGAAGCGTTCTGCTCAATAATAAGCGCGATACCTGCCGCAACCAGCAAGGCTTCGTGTATTTTTCTGTCCTCCAGGCCATGCAGGTCTTGTAAGGTGGTAAATGTACCCGGCAAAATGCCTGATGCACCTGCCGTAGGAGCAGCCACCACACGGCCCATGCACGAGTTTACTTCCTTTGCGCCCAAAGCCCGCGACACCAGCATCTGGAACTCCGGCGACAATACCGTTACCGGCGAGTTGGCCACTTTTTTAGCGCTGTTATTTACCATGCCCGAGCGCGACGTCATGTTTTCGGTGAGGCCGGTTTTTACGGCGTCCTTCATCACTTCGTAAGCTTTGGCAATATTTTCCCAGATAAATTCTTCGGTGCGGCCCTTCTGCTCAATTTCGTATTCGAGTACAGCCTGATATAATGGTTCGCCGGTTTCAGCGCAATGCTTGCCCCAGCTCTTAAAATCGTTGAATAATAATGACATACGTATTTCCTTTTATGTATCTGCCACCTTAACAGCAGGGCGTTAAAGATAATTTAAATTTCAGGAACACCCTATAGTTTGCGCCCATACTATAACAACAGCGGAGGGCGGATTTGTTCTGAGCAGCACTTGGTATGTTTACGCAAACCAGCGGTTTCTTCCTGCGTTAGTCATCAGGTACAACAGGCACAACTATAAACTATGAGCAGCAACTATAAACATGTATCCATGAGGGTCTTTGGAAAAGTGCAGGGCGTGTTTTTCAGGGCCAGCACCCAGGAGAAAGCCGAAGCATTAGGCCTGACCGGTTTTGTGCAGAACGAACCCGACGGTACTGTTTACCTGGAAGCCGAAGGCAACCCCGAAACTATAAAACAACTGGAAGACTGGGCGCACCAGGGCCCAAGCCGTGCGAAGGTCGAGAAAGTGGAGGTGAAGGAGTTAGGTGAGTTGGAGGGTTTTGAGAAGTTTGAGCAGCGGAGGTGAAGATTAGGGGGATATAATATTAAATTTTACTAATTTAATATTATAATCAAATATTCAAATACATTATGGCTCATAGGTTACCCAAAGCTGTAAAGAGATGTGTAGAAAAGGCTACTGATTCTGCTTTGCTTGCAGTTGAACTTTATAACAAACCTGCAATAAAATTCAAATCTGGAGGCTTTATAGTCTTAATGATTATTTCTTGGACAGCATTATTTCATGCTGTTATCTTTAAGAGGAAGAAAAAGCCATTTTATAAAGAAAAGAATAGGTTTTTGAAAAGAGATGGTGACTATTGTTATTGGGAGCTTGACAAATGTTTGGGAGAGTATTTTGGCAGTGATACGACTAATGCTATAAGAAAGAATCTAGAGTTCTTTATCCCTTTACGCAATATAATTGAGCATAAATCATTACCAGAAATAGATTCCGACATATTTGCCGAATGCCAAGCGATGGTATTGAATTTCGATAAGATTATTGAGAAAGAATTTGGTAAAGAGTATTGTATACGAGAGAGTTTATCTTTTTCACTACAGTTATATCCATCGGCAAAAAGCCTAATCGATGCTGTAGTATCTAACCCACAAACTAAGCCCGCTGCCGATTTTATAAAGAAATACAGAAGTTCAATTTCTACTGAAACTTTAAGTAGTGGAGACTATGCTTTTAAAGCTTTCCTAATACAGGTAGCTAATCATAAATCTGCCAATGCATTACCTATTCAATTTATCTCATATGATAAATTAAGCCAACAAGAAAAAATAATATTGAACGAGTAGCTGCCTTAGTTAAAAACAAACATATCCCCGTCTCAAATTTAGATTTATTAAAACCTTCAACAGTAGTTAAGAATGTTCAACTTGGTTTAGGTAATAAGAAAATTAATCGTCGTGGTAGTATGATTGACATGTTTACAATGGATACCCACACTAGATGTTGGAAGAAATATGAAGTTAGGCCTGATAATGGAGCCTCAAATCCAACTATAACTAAATCTGAGTTTTGTGTTTTTGACTTGCCTAATTCTCAATACTTATATTCTACAAGTTGGGTGGATTTCCTGATTGAGAAACTTTCATCTCCTATAGAGTATGATAGTTTGTACCTAAGGATACTTGAAGATAGCCCGATTGTAGAAGCTGACCTAATTTCATAGTCTAACATTTAATAATGCTCCACACCCTTGTAGTGTAAACTATAAAACTATAACGCTATGACTACTTTAGAGCAACTTTCGCAAACCAACAGCCAACTGCAGCAAACTATAGTACATGAGTTTTCGGCACTGGATCTTGCTGCTCTGAACTATAAGCCAACTTCCGAAAGCTGGAGCATACTGGAATGCCTGGAGCACCTTAACCGCTACAGCCAATACTATAACCCAGCCCTTGCCAGGGCTATTGCCGATAACTCCGATGGCAGCAATGTCGCTACTATTACCTATAGTTGGCTAGGAAAGAAGTCGCTGGACATGGTGCGCCCACAGAACGGCAAAAAACACAAAACAGTAAAGCACATGAATCCTGCTAATAGTGCGTTAGGCCTGGCAACTATAGAAGCATTTCTAAAGCATCAGCAGGAATTACAAAGACTGCTGCAAGCCGCTAAAAACTCCAACCTGAACAAAAAAGCCATCCCTGTCGAATTCTTTAAGCTACTTAAAATGCGTATCGGCGAAACACTGGAATTTATAGTTATGCACCAGGAACGCCACGTACAGCAGGCTTTAAAAGTAAAACAGCAGGCAGGCTATAGTGAAGGCAGCAGCCTGAGTTTGATTGCTGGTTGTTAATTGTTGATTGTTAGTCATAAATACTTGCAGCACTATTACACCTGTCATTTCGAGCCAAAGCGAGAAATCTATTTAGAATTTAAGATAGATCTCTCATTACATTCGAGATGACAAGATAAGCTATAGCAGATCAAGTCACTCTTTGAAGGGGTTAGGAGGATGACAACGTTGCAGGATAACAATCAATAATTATCAACCAACTATAACCTCTTCCTTTTCGCCGGTATTCAGGTCTATTTTAAAGAGCTGGTGGCTGTTGGTGCTGGTTACCCATAGTTTACCATTCAGGAAAATGAGGTCGTTGGGTTCTTGGAGGCCTTTGGCTAAGGTGTGGATGCGGTTACGGCTCAGGTCGAGCACTTTTACTTTACCATTGTAGGTATCGGCAATGTACACGTCGCTGTCTATTATCTCTACGCCCACGCAATGCTGCAGCAGCGCATCATCCACGTCACCATCCACATCCCCGAAATCGAATAAGCCTCTGCCAAGCGGTGTGCGAACTATAGCGGTGCTTAAATTTATCGTCCGAATAGCGCTGGCTTCGGCGTCAGCTACAAATAATACATCTCCGCTTATGGACAATCCGCTGGGCTGGTTAAAAGCAGCTTCGAGCAGAGGCCCGTCTGTAAGGGCTTCGCGCCCGGAACCTGCAAAACGGTATACTTCGCCGGTTTCCAGGTCCATGCGCAGTACCTGGTGGTTGCCGGCGCTGGCAATAAACATATTTTGCCCGTGAATAAGCAGGTCCCAGGGGCTGTTCGGGTTTACAGGTTCGCCATCCTTCTCATCCAGGAAATAATACGCCAGTTCGCCGGTACCTGCTGCGGTTGTTACCATTTTGTGTTTCAGGTCTACCTTCCGGATAGCGTTGTTTTTGGCATCGGCAATGTAAAGTGTGTCGTTGTGCAGGGCCAGTCCGTGCGGTTCGTAAAAAGTAGCATCTGCATAGCCGCCGTTATTAAAGCCCTGTTCCCCGCTGCCAATTGTCTCCAGTATTTGCCCTTGTTGGTTCAGTTTCAAAACGCGGTTGTGCCCGCTGTCAGAAAGATAAATATTGCCCTCGTTGTCGCTGATGAGTTTGGATGGGAAGGATAAAATAGTGCTTTCGCTATGCTCCACGTGGAAACGGACAGGCTTATAGTTCAGCGAGTCTTTAAATTCATCTTTCAGTCGTTGGATGTAGGGGTGCACGGTATCGTAAACGCCTTCGCCGGCATGTTGCCCTACCACTTTTCCGTTCGGGTCTATCAGAACTATCGTTGGCCAGGCTTTTATACCATATTGGTCCCATAGTTTATAGTCGGCGTCGTTCACTACCGGGTGCTCAATCCCGAATTTCCGGATAGCCTGCTTTATAGTTTCGCTTTGCTTTTCGGCATCGAATTTAGCCGAGTGCACGCCTATCACCGCCAGCACATCTTTATATTCTTCTTCCAGTCGTTTCAGGTCGGGCACAATATGCTGGCAGTTGATACACCCGAATGTCCAGAAATCCAGTAGCACAATTTTGCCCCGCAGGTCTTTGATAGACCATTCCCGGTCGGTGTTCAGCCAGCCGTGGGCAGTAGTTAGGTCCGGAGCATTTACGCGGCCTGTCAGCATGGTTTTTTATAGATTGATCATTGAGTTTATAATTACCCGGTTAGAAGTGGAAAGGTTTTTTTGCTATAGTTTGTAGCACTAAATATATTGTGTCATTTCGAGCATTCTTGAGACGTGAGTTGAGAAGAGCCAGTGTAGTCGAGAAACATTATGTGTTCTATAGTTTATCTTTTGTCATTTCGAACAAAGTGAGAAATCTATCTCTGCTAATAGTTGAGGAGTACATTCTATAGTTAGCTATAGTTGCAATTGTAACCAAGCCTTTTCTTTCATAGCCGTCTTCAATCCTGGGAGCTCTACTTATCTATCGTTTCAATCTGGCTTTGGTGCCCTCACGGCCGGGAGGCCCCGTCTTCGGGCATCGCGCTGCTGCTTTCTTGCTACCCTCGCTCTGCTCGGGTTGCCTGACGGCACTGCAACAAAGCAAAGGCGCTCAACCCAAAGACTGCGATCAGTTCGATAGTAATTTTTATAGTTGAGTGATAAGCTATAGTTGTATTGCTTTACCGTGGTAGTAGTTCCGTAGGGACAGGTCGCGACCTGTCCGCTCAACAGGCTGTAACTATAGCAAACTCAGATTTCTCCCGCAGGTCGAAATGACAGCTCGAAAACTAATAGTGAAATTGTTCCCTTGAGGGCATGGCCGTTTCATTCCCTAATTCGCCCTCGCTCGCGTCCCGCGAGTGTGAGTTACCTTCGGACTCTGGCCGCTTTAACCTGTGCCTGAGGCACAAGTGGCGGGACGCCACTATGTAATTCACACTCGCGGGACGCGAGCGAGGGCAGAGTGACAGGACGTAAAGTACTAACAGAATTGTCCCCTTGAGGACAAGTGAGAACGGGAGCTCGAAACTTGCGAGCCAGGCTCAGCAGGGTATGTCAAACGGAAACTATAGAACTATAGCTAGACTATCACAACAGCAGAAATTCCCCTCTTGGGAGGGGCAGGGGTGGGTTAAAACGCCAAATATAGCACTACAACCTGAACTATACCAAAGTCCAAAAGCTCCTTCCCCTGTTTTTAGGGAAGGGGTAAAATGCCAACTATAGATATATAAATCCAACTATAGCAACATCAGAAATTCCCCTCCCGAGAGGAGCAGGGGCTTATATCTTTGCTTTAGCCAGACACTACCAGGAGCTTCGCACGGTGCCACATCTTAATCCTGAAAATCTTAAAATCCTGTAAATCCTGATTCAGACAAATACCCTCTCCCGTGAATTTAACCCGGCACGGGCGGGGTAATTAATTTTATCGTAAATTTGTGTAAACACGGCTAACTATGGCGGAAACCTATGCTTCAGATTTTGGAACGATCCTGCTTTTTCTGGTAGGTGGGGCCATATTTGTGGCCATCGGCCTGCTAACGGCAAAGATGATTCGCCCGAGCCGGCCAAACGCTGAGAAGCTGACAACCTACGAATCGGGGGAAGAGCCTATTGGCAACTCGTGGGTGCAGTTTAACCCGCGCTTTTACGTAGTGGCGCTGATCTTCATTATTTTCGATGTGGAGCTGGCCTTTTTGTTTCCGTGGGCAACGGTGTTTGGCCGCAGAGACCTGATTGAAGCAACTGATGGCACGTGGGGTTGGTTCTCGTTGATCGAGATGTTTATTTTTATCGGTATACTGGTACTCGGTTTGGCGTATGCCTGGGCAAAAGGCCATTTAGACTGGATAAAACCTGCTCCGATTATACCTAAAAGCCGCTCTAAAATACCTGCCGACCTATACCAGCGCGTAAACGAACGTAACTATAACAGTAAGGCAAGAGAAGAAGGGCAAAGGACAAACAAACTATAGTTTACCCGAGTCATTCATCATTATTCACTAATCATTATTCATTATTTTGGATAAAACCGGAGAAGGCGGCATTGTAATTACCAAACTGGACGACCTGCTGAACTGGGCGCGACTAACCTCGCTGTTCCCGATGGGTTTTGGTCTGGCTTGCTGTGCCATCGAAATGATGGGCGCCTACGCGTCGGGTTACGACCTGGACCGTTTCGGCATTATACCGCGGGCTTCTCCGAGGCAGTCTGATGTGATGATTGTGGCTGGCACTGTTACTTTTAAAATGGCTGACCGTGTGCGACGACTATATGAACAAATGCCGGAGCCGCGTTATGTGATATCCATGGGAAGTTGCTCTAACTGTGGCGGCCCGTATTGGGAGCACGGTTACCACGTGGTAAAAGGCGTAGACCGGATTATACCGGTGGATGTATATGTGCCTGGTTGCCCGCCACGCCCTGAAGCATTGATCGGAGGTTTCCTGAAACTACAGGAGATCATCCGGCAGGAAACAATACGTGCCCCAAGAGCCGTGCAGCAGATAATGGCAAAGAGAATGAATAATGTTTAATGAGGAATGAATAATTAGACTTCTTACTCTACGGATATTACTCATTAATCATTCCTAATTAATCATTAAGATATGGAGTTTGCGGAATTAAGGGATTTTATAGTTGCGAAGTTTGGTGCTGAGGTTATAGTTGCTGAGAAGGCCGATAACCTGCAACCTTACCTGGTGCTGCAAACCGAGCGCCTCGCCGGCGTTTGCCTGGAACTGCACGACAACGAACAAACCTACTTCGATTTTCTTTCCTGCATTACTGGTATAGATAATGGTTCTGAAGCCGGCACGATGGAGGTTGTTTATAACCTGTATTCCATTCCGTACGATCATCACCTGACGCTAAAGGTACAGGTGCCACGTAATACCGAAAACGAACCTATACCTGCCATACCAACTATAAGCCACATCTGGCGCACTGCCGACTGGCAGGAACGTGAAATATTTGATCTGCTGGGTATTTACTTTACCAACCACCCCGACATGCGCCGCATTCTTTGCGCCGCCGACTGGGAAGGCCACCCGCTCCGCAAAGACTATAAACTCCAGGATTACTACCACGGCATTAAAGTGCCCTACGACGAACACAACGAGAACAGCGGCTTCCGTGGCGAACCAATCAAGCTTACAAACCACCCGCACGAGCAATTCCCGGACATGCGGGGAAAGCCGGAGTAGGGTTATAGTTGGGGTTTACCCATTTCTGCCCTAGCGAAGGGAAGTTTCTGTATTTGCTATAGTTGTTCTTAGTCCCATAGTTCATGTTGCTGGCGCGAGTCTCCAGACTCGTGACTTACGATGGTGTTGCGTCTCCCGACGTAACTGGCCTGAAAGGGAAAGCCATTGTCTTAACCGGGATTAAGTGAGATTTAATGGATTTTTAGGATTGGGCTATAGCTATAGTTTAGGTTATAGTTGCATAGTTGGCGTTTTACCCCATCCCAGCCTTCCCCTTTAAAAGAGGACCCCTACCCCCAGAACAGGGGAAGGAGGTTTACAGCCTTTGCTATAGTTCAGGCTATCATTTATAGTTGCTGTTTTAACCCACTACTGCCCCTACGGGGAGGGGAATTTAGGCTGGTGTTATAGTTAGCGTGTAAGTGTTATAGTTTCAGCCTGTTGAGCGGGCAGGTCGCGACCTGTCCCTACGTAGGGGGTATTGTAGAGACGCAATACTTTGCGTCTTGTTTCTAGTTGTAAGAACTACAACTATAGAACAATTAAGATTTCCCGGCTTCGCTCAGGATGACATCAACCACCAGCAATAAAAAAGGCTACCAATCTGGCAGCCTTTTTATCATATCAGCAACTATAATTTACTGTACATTCTTAAAAAACGTAGGCGAGTTGCCATAAAGCGGGGTGCTGCCATTCCACTTTTCTATAAATTGCTGTTGTATTAGCAACGGTGTTAATGTGCGCTGGCGTAATTCGTTGGCTTTGGCTTCTGCTTCGGCTTCCACTATTTTTTTACGGGCCTGGGCTTCGGCTACTTTCAATTCGTTTTCTACCTGCATGGCTTGCTGTACGGCTTTGTTTTTCAGGTTTACCGCCTGCACAATCACTTCCGGGTACTGCAAGCCGCTGGTCATTTGCTCCAGGTCGAAGCCTTCTTTGCGTAAGGCATCGCCAAGCGCCAGCTGTACCTTGTCTTCAAAAGATTGCCGGTTAGAAATGATGCTGTCAGTAGAGTATTTGTTGAACTGAATACGGAAGGCATCGCGCGTATAGTTATAAAGCGTGGTTTCGGTGATCTGTCCGATCTCTTTGCGGTACTTGCTGAAAATGCGCGGACTCTCGCCAGGCAGTACCCTGAACGAAATCGTGGGATCAACTGTGAAAACAGAACCGTCTTTGGCATTAACTGTAAAAGGGCTATAGTCTACAGTCTGCACGAAAGTCGGGAACTGGTACACTTCTTCGGTAAACGGGTTATACCATACACGCCCTGTTACCAGGCTTACGTCCTGCACACCTTTATCGGTGCCATATAACTTAACCAGTATGCCTTCGTGGCCGGCATCTATACGGGTGCAGGAGGTCATGGCGGTAACAGAAAATACAACTATAAGCACGGCAGCTATAGCCCAGGTAATTAATTGGCGGTTCATTAAGCTTTGAATTTAGAAAGGGTGTAACGGATAACTATAAAATTAACAACTATAAGTAAGGCTAAAAGTAAAAGCCCAATTATAACTGACGAGTCGGATGGCTGCCGGATCAGAGCCACTACTTCGGTATAAGCAAAAATGTCAGCGATAAGCACTAGGGCAAGTAGCAACAAGTATTTAAATTTCATAAGCGGGAGGTATTCAAAATGGTATCCGGCAGATTAGTTTTTATGGAGCAGAAAAATAAGGTACTCAAACTCTGTAGCGGAAGCCGTAGGGGCATAGTATTTTACCTGTTCTCCAGACTCTTCTGCTACTGTATACTTCATGCCGTCAATTATCAACTCTTTTGTGGTCCGGTTATAGGTGTAAGGCAGAGTTGCAATTGTAGGCTCACCGGCGTTGCACTTAGTTGTTCCCTGATTAATTGTTAAGGTACCCTTCGCATCAAAGTGGTAAATATCATCCTGCTGGCATGTCAGAACAGCAAAATATCTTACCTTTCCGGGAGGGTTAGTGGCCGGGTTTTTATCCTGCATCCCCGGTTTCCAGGTAGCAGAAAGCAGAATATCTGCCGGCGCCTCATTCTCTTTCCCGCAGGAGCTAAAGAGCATTATAAAAAGTACAAAGCCTAACAGGCATGCTATAATTTGCTTCATGTATAAGCGTGGTTTATGGGCTTCTTAATCTGTAACTGGTATTTAATTATGCTTAGCTGCCTGCTATAGTTTATAGTTGGCTTTTGCGGCGGCAGGCTATGCCTGGTAGTAATGGTTACTTTAATTTTTCAATATGCCTCTTGGCAACCGAAATCATTTCTGCATCATCAGCAAACCGAATCACTTTTTCGTAGTATTCGATCGCATTTTTCTTATCACCCTTTAGCCTGTACCCCTGGGCGATATTTGCCAGCACAATTGCATCTTTCGGGTTCAACTTCTCAGCCTGTAAGAGCGGGGCAATTCCTTTATCATACTCGCCGGTCAGCAGGTAAGTAATCGACAGGTTTGACAGGCTTTCAATATGATCGGGATACAGCTTCAGAATTTCAGTTGCTATAGTTCTCATATTTTTCAGCAACTCATCGTCTCCGGTATTATACAGCTGCAGTTGATAATTCTGTAAACTGGAGAGGAGAAAGTCTTTACCATCCGGACGTTTTTCGTTGTTGGTCCATGTCCATTGGTTCTGGTTCGCTTTCGAGTATTGAATGGCGGTAACTATTTCGTCTGTAAAGCTTTGCCAATCGCCTGCCTGCCCCAACGCGTATATTTTTCCAAATCTCATGTCGAGCCGGTCAGGGTATAGTTTAATTCCCTCGTCTATTTTCTCAAGCCCTTTTTTTAACGTGGAGTTATTAAAGACAACTTCGCTGGCCATATACCCGGCCGATTTATTTGTATTGTCCGAAAGCACCAGGCTTTCTCCTTTTGGCTGCGTCGCGGTAAGCGAAATAACTTCTTCTCTTGACTTAAGGAAATAATAGTTAAAGTAACCTGTAAAGAGTTCCGGGTCTTTTGGGGTGGCTTTCTCCCATTTCAATAATGTTTCCCTTTGCTTCAGCGTGTCGTTTTCCTGGCAATATCTGTTAAAATCGGCCTGGAAAGTCTGTGCGGAACAGAGGCTTGTGAGCGCCAGGAAGATGACAAGTGCAATTAACTGCTTCATAATGGTTTAAATGGCCGGAAACTATAGAAAAGAAGATATAAAATAATGGTTATCAGCAGAACGCAACCAGCAATTGGGCCTCCGCTAACGAATATACTATATATTATAAGATCTATATACTATCTGTCCGGTAAAATTGAAACCGCTTACACAACTATAGTGCAGGTAACTATAGCTGTGTAAGCGGGAATACTCTCCTTCAGCTTTTATACTGCGGGGTTGGGGATTACTTAGTGAGGCATCGTGATGACTACATTACCTATTTTCTGGCCTGTCTCCACATATTTATAGGCTTCAACGATTTGTTCTAACGGATATGTCCGGTCCAGTAGAGGTTTAAACTGCTTTTGCTCCACCAGTTGTTTTAGAAAATCTACGTCCGCTTTGCTGATGGTAGGTATCGGAAACAATACTTTTTTGCCCTTCCGGAGCGGTGTTAAAAGTGCCAGGTAAATGTTTTCCCAGTTTTTGCCGAGTTCTGTAGAGATGTAAATGCCTTTTTCCGTTAGCACCGGTTTGCAATGCCCGAACGACGTTTTCCCGACAGCATCGAACACAACACTATACATGCGGCCTGCCCGGGCATAATCTTCCTGTGTATAATCGATGACGACATCGGCCCCCAGGGATTTGACAAGTGCTACATGTTTGGTATGACATACTGCCGTTATATGTGCCCCGAAGTGTTTGAGCAATTGTACCATTGCCGAGCCGATAGCACCCGTTGCCCCATATACCAATACAGCTTGACCGGCTTTTACTTTTGCTGCCCGAATGTGCCCCAGCGCATAATGTGCTCCTTCTGTGATCGGGGCGGATTCTTCGTAGGTCAGGCCTTCCGGTATAGTTGTGAAGGCGTCGTTTTCCTCCAGTGTTGTGTACTCGCCATGCCCGCCGCATTTCTTGTCGTTATAGCCGAATATTCTTTCCCCCACCTTCACTGATTTCACTGCCTTGCCCACAGCCTCCACCTGGCCGGCGAACTCACAACCAAGTATCTGGTAATTAGGCCGTAATAATCCACTCCAGAACCTCGAAACGAAGTATTCGGCGCTCCGGAACCCGCTGTCGGTACGGTTAACGGTAGAGGCATAAACCCGTATCAGCACCTCATTGTCTTTGGGCTCAGGTTTGGGAATCTCCTTTACGCTTACCACTTCGGGTGGCCCGTATCGGGTATGTACTGCTGCTTTCATTACCTGCAAAAGATAAGGTTTATACTTTATACTTGTTGCCTAAGCACTTTATGTTTTTGTTAAGTGGTTTCCGGAGACAAGGGAAGGTTTGTGGCAAATGATCAAAAGAAACTTCAGTCATCCAGCTTGTTTATACTATAGCTGATTTATTGAAATATGATCTGCGCGGATGGGATTTCCCAAAAGGGCATGTATTCTGTCCAGCCGAAGAAGAAGGAGAAAAAGATGTGAATGAAAGGTGCCGATATAAAACTCAGAATCAGGTACAGGACCGTTTTAGTCTTTCTCAGTTTCAGGACGAATGGCGGCAACAATACCGTCATCAGCATGGGGATCGGGTAATATACCCACCAGGGCAATCCCCATGTAGCGCCGTATTTACCAAACAGCATCCCTACTATAACTACCAAAACGGAGAGTAGTGCAACCATATACTTTTTCTGTCTGAACTCCTGCGCTGGTAAAACCGCTCTGATCACCAGAAAGAAAACAACTAAAGAGGCAAAAATCATTACCGGGAAATGCCATTCTGTATTCATGGTTGGAGTAGGTTTCGTTTATTGTGGAGGTGTTTATTGGGGTATAATTAATCTCAGTAAATGGCGATGGCATTTTTGCTGGCGCGAGCTTGTAGCTCGTGTCCGGCATACTGCTTTCCGAGTATTGCTTTGTGAATATACAGAAGCACGAGCTACAAGCTCGCGCCAGCGGGGTTACTGAATTTTATAAATATTAATGAAATAAGTAATTGCAGAATTACCCCAATTATGATAATCAAAGATATGTAAGCAAAAAAGTATCGAAAGTTATATCGTTATTTCCAACAATTATCCATAAGGGCATCAATGTTAAATGTGCTAATAAGAGAGTCAAAACTCCTATTCCAAATGCTATCTGATAATTTATTTTTGCATTTAGAAATTTAATACTCAATTGTGCTGCAAAAGATGTAATTATTGCAAACCAAAATATACCAGCAACTTGTAGATATATTCCATTTAATAATAAAAGGATAAGCATTATACTTATTGAAACGCCTAATATCATTCCAATAATTTTGAAATGATATTTAGTTAGTCCAAATGGTGTCATGAAATTCTATTTGATATATTAAATGTTCGCTAACGTGCTTGGCTTTGCTGTAGCATAGCTACAGTAAAGGTGTGGTTAGACCACGTGGTTCTTCATTTCTGTAGTTACTGCTTGCCAATAATCACTACAAAATTTATCTATCTGTTTCCTATATACAGGTCTGAACATCTTCGCAAGCAATCCTTTCCCCTTTTTCTTGTTCAGTCGCTTTATGATCTGTTCAAAAAGCCACTCTTTGTCAAACCCATTCCATACTCCTGCTGTGCTGTACAGATTGGTGATTACTACAGGACCAACTTCAGAGTAGTTTATTTCCTTTAGCTCTTCAAATGAAAATTTGCTTTCGCTGAAGACTTTGGCAATTCTGCTTATTTCTTCTTTACTCAATTCTGTGTCAAGATAGAACTCAGACAGTGCTGACCAAACAGGCTTTCTTCTTTCTATCTCAACTGCGGTCATTCTTCTATTAATTTCTATGAGGTCTAACTATAGTATAAACGAAATCTATTACGTTTAGCCAACTACCGTTAGTCGGATAAACGTAACTGGACTAACGAATATACTATATATTGTTAATAATATATTATTAACTTAACTATAAGCCATTAAATATAAACCCCTGCAGAATTCCCCCTTTTTTCCGAACTTTGCCTAACTCTTAAACTCATTAACTTTCTAACGCGCCTTGTCCACCATCTACCAAAACTACCTGCTGCAGTCGGAGCCGAACAAGTTCAGCCTGGATGGCCTGAAGGCAGGCGAGATGATCGTGAACATGGGGCCGCAGCACCCGAGCACGCACGGCGTACTGCGCCTGGAGGTAATAACCGATGGCGAAGTGATACAGGAGGTAGCGCCGCACATTGGCTACCTGCACCGCTGTTTCGAGAAGCACGCCGAACACATGGCCTATAACCAGACCATCCCCTACGTAGACCGCATGGACTACCTGGCTGCCATGAACTCGGAGCACGTCTGGTGCATGGGCGTGGAAAAACTGATGGGTATTACCGACCAGATACCAAAACGGGTAGAGTACATCCGCGTGTTGCTGGCTGAGCTTAACCGATTGGCTTCGCATTTTGTAGCTATTGGTACTTATGCTATTGATATAGGGGCTTTTACACCGTTTTTGTGGCTGCTCCGCGACCGTGAGCACATTCAGCGTTTGCTGGAGTGGGTTTCGGGGGCACGTATGCTGTACAACTATATCTGGGTGGGTGGCTTGTATTACGACCTGCCCATTGGTTTTGAGGCCCGCTGCCGCGAGTTTATAAACTACCTGCTACCCAAACTCAACGAACTCGACACTATTCTTTTAGATAACAAGATCTTTATAGACCGCACTGCCAATGTAGGTGTGCTGCCGCTGGATGTAGCGATAAACTATGGCTGCTCCGGCCCGATGTTGCGCGGCTCCGGCCTGAAGTACGACCTGCGCCGCATAGATGGCTATAGTGTGTATCCGGAACTGGATTTTGAAATTCCGATTGGCACAGGCATGGTGGGCACCACCGGCGATTGCTGGGATCGCAACTATGTACGCGCCCTGGAGTGCCGCGAATCTGCCAAAATTATAGTTCAGTGCCTCGATAGACTGACTGGCGACTATAAGCGTACCCCTGATTTTGATCCGCAGGCAGCCTGTCCTAAAAAGCTGCGTATGGTTGGCTCGCAGGAGCTATACTTCCGGGGCGAAACACCACGGGGCGAACTGGGCTACTTTTTTAGAACTACTGATAAAAGCGATGTGCCTTTCCGTTGCCATGGCCGTGCGCCGAGCTTTGTAAACCTTTCTGTATTGCCCGAGATAAGCCGCGGTTGCATGGTTGCCGACCTGATTGCTATAGTTGGTTCCATAGATATCGTGCTGGGCGAGGTGGATAGATAAGTTCAGTTATTAATTTCCCAACGCTACCTGGGCAAAAGGCAGGATCGAGCCACACTGTTTAAGGCCAGCTAAAATTGCCTGTCGTTCTGTTAAATAAACCCGGGCGAAGGGAGGCAGAGTCACTCCGGAAGCTAACAAGAACCTTTCACGAAAAATAAATTTGAGAAAATGAGATGCTCCTGCCTTTGAAGGGACAGGTAATGGTAACTGTAGAACTATAGATCAAACTATAGCAGCAGGAAAGCTTCTTGTTTCAGGAGAAGGGTATAAGGGAAAGCAACCATAAAACAATAGCCTGGACCATAACAGATGCCCCCTGCTCAGGAGAGGCAGGAAGGGGTTCAGTTACAGCATTCCTCATGCTGTTAAAGATGCCAGGAAGGTAAACTATAGTATTATAAAAAAGGCGTGCTGGTTTGTTGCCAGTACGCCTTTTACTTTATGCAACTATAAACTATAGTTCTGCCGTTACTTCCTGCTCTTTTTTCTCAGCCTTGTAAAACAGTGTAGAGCAATTGTTAGGGTCAAGAATCTCGCGGGCGCAACGCTGTATATCCTGTGGTGTTACGGCCTGTATCTTTTCTCCTTCGGTATTCACAAAGTTCGCATCGCCCAAAAGCTTACCGTATGCCAGGTTCATAGCGCGGTTCAGCAACTCTATTTCAGAGAATACTAAACTGGTTTCGGCCTGGTTCTTTACTTTGTTCAATTCATGCTCATCTACCAGCGTATCCATCAGTTCCTGGTTTATCTTTTCGATGGCCGCATTGGCTTCCTGCAGGTCTACGCCTTCGTTCAGTTTGCCTTGTATAATCAGTAAGCCTGGTTCTATACTTCCGGTAACCGACGCCGAAACAGAGTTGAACAGTCTCTGCTCTTTTACCAACTGCTCATATAACCTGCTCGACTTGCCGCGGCCCAGAATATCGCTGATCAGGTCGATCGCATAGTAATCCGGATGCATGCGGTGCGGCATGTGGTAAGTTTTATAGATAGCGCTTAGTGGCACATCAGCAGTAGTTTCCAGCACGCGTGGCTCGGTTTGCTTCGGTTCGTTAGGGATGTGGCGCGAGTACTTTTCGCCGGCCGGTATAGGGCCAAACCATTTTTCGGTCAGCTCTTTGGCATGGTCAAAGGTTATACTTCCGGCAATTACCAAAATAGCGTTGCTTGGCGAGTAGTGCTTTTTATGGAAGGCTTTTACAATGTCCATGGTGGCGTCTTCTATGTGCTTGATCTCCTTGCCTATAGTTGCCCATTTGTACGGGTGATTTTTGTAAGCCAAGGGGCGTAGTTTCAGCCATACATCGCCGTAAGGCTGGTTCAGGTAAGTCTGTTTAAACTCTTCTACCACTACTTTGCGCTGCACTTCCAGGCCATGGTCACTAAAAGCCAGGTCCATCATGCGGTCCGACTCCAACCAGAAACCGGTTTCTATATTCTGTGCCGGTAACGTCAGGTAATAATTGGTAATATCCGGGCTTGTAAAGGCGTTATTTTCACCCCCTACACGCTGTAGCGGCTCATCGTACACGGGTATGTTTTTAGACCCGCTGAACATCAGATGCTCAAACAAATGGGCAAAACCTGTGTGTTGTTCCACTTCATCGCGCGAGCCAACATCGTACAGCACGTTTAAAACTGCCATCGGGGAGGTATGGTCTTCGTGCACGATCACGCGCAATCCGTTATCAAGTGTAAATTCCTTAAACTGTATCATATCTTAATTGTTAAATTGCCTGATGGTTAAATTGTTATTCTCTGACGTATCTTTTTCAACCATTTAACAATGCAGCCATTTAGCCATAAATAGAAACAAAAGTATAAATTAGCGACATATTTTATAGCTTCGCCTAATATACTAACTTGCCTACCTATAACGAAGTTTCCAATTTCTGAGATGAACTATAACCGCAAAGAATATTCAGAGGACGAACTGATCTCCCTTTACCGTGCTATACTTAAGCCACGCATGATAGAAGAGCGTATGCTCGTGCTGCTGCGACAGGGAAAAGTAAGCAAGTGGTTTTCTGGTATTGGCCAGGAAGCTATTTCTGTAGGATCGGCCATGGCGCTGGAGCAGGACGAATACATATTGCCGCTGCACCGTAACCTGGGCGTTTTTACCAGCCGCAATGTGCCCTTGGATAGATTATTTGCCCAGTTTCAGGGTAAGAAAACCGGCTTTACAAAAGGCCGCGACCGTTCGTTCCACTTTGGGTCTAATGAGCACCACATTGTAGGCATGATCTCGCACCTGGGGCCGCAGCTGGCTGTAGCCGACGGTATTGCACTGGCTGACCTACTGGATAAAAGAGAAAAAGTAACGCTGGTGTATAGTGGCGATGGCGGAGCCAGTGAAGGAGACTTTCATGAGGCGCTGAACGTAGCAGCCGTATGGGGACTGCCGGTTATTTTCATGATCGAGAATAACGGCTATGGTTTATCTACGCCAAGCAACGAGCAGTTCAAGTTTAAGCAGTTTATAGATAAAGGCCCTGCCTATGGTATGGATGCCCTGCAGATAGATGGCAATAACCTGCTGGAAGTATACGATACCGTACGCCAGACAGCAGCCAGCATGCGCAAGAATCCGCGCCCTGTTCTGATCGAAGCCATGACGTTCAGGATGCGTGGGCACGAAGAAGCCAGCGGTACCAAGTATGTGCCGCAGGAGCTGTTCGAGAAATGGGCCAAGAAAGATCCGGTAGAGAACTATGAGAAGTTTTTGCTGGATGAACTGGTACTTACCCCGAAAGTAGTGGAAAGCATTCGTGAAGAACTGAAAGCCGAAATTGAAGAAGGTTTACAGACTGCTTTCGCTACTCCAATGCCTGTTGCTGACCGCCAGGAAGAAATTGCCGACATGTATAAGCCATACATACAGCAGCCCGTAGCGCCGGCATCAAGTGCTAAAACTGAAAAGCGTTTTGTTGATGCTATTTCGGATGGTTTGCGCCAGAGCATGGAGCGTTACCCGGAACTGGTTTTAATGGGCCAGGACATTGCCGAATACGGTGGCGTTTTCAAGATTACAGAAGGCTTTGTAGATAAATTCGGTAAAGAGCGCGTGCGTAACACACCACTTTGCGAGTCAGCTATACTTGGTATTGGACTGGGTATGTCTGTTAAGGGTAAAAAGAGCATGGTGGAAATGCAGTTTGCCGACTTTGTGAGCGTGGGCTTTAACCAGATCGTGAATAACCTGGCCAAGAGCCATTACCGCTGGGGCCAGCACGCCGATGTGGTAGTGCGTATGCCGACCGGTGCCGGTACTGCTGCAGGGCCGTTCCACTCACAGAGCAACGAAGCCTGGTTCTTCCACACGCCGGGCCTGAAGATCGTTTATCCGTCGTCTCCGTATGATGCCAAAGGGTTGCTGAATGCTGCGATCGAAGATCCGAATCCGGTAATGTATTTTGAGCACAAGCTGCTTTATCGTTCCATCTCGCAGGATATTCCGGATGATTATTACACGATAGAGATCGGGAAAGCGAAAACAGTAGCAGAAGGTGAAGACCTGTCTATTATAACGTATGGTATGGGCGTGCACTGGGCTAAGCAACTACAGCAGGAAATGCCGGGTACAAGTATTGAGATCCTGGATCTGCGATCATTATTGCCTTGGGATAAAGAGGCCGTACGAAATACTGTAGCCAGGACCGGCCGCGTTATAATTTTACACGAAGACACCCTGACAGGTGGCATAGGCGGCGAAATTGCAGCCTGGATCGGGGAGAATTGCTTTGAGCACCTGGACGGGCCCGTTGCCCGAGTAGCCAGCCTTGATACTGCCATACCTTTTGCACCGCCACTGGAAGCAGAATTCCTGCCAAAGCAACGCCTCCGCGAAAAGGTAGAAGCGATACTTGCGTATTAATAACATACTTTACCTGATCAGCTATGACCTTTAACCGAATCTTTTACCTGGTACTGGTAACTATAATGCTTTCTGTTGCTACAGGCTGTGGTAAAAAGGGTATTCCCTGTCCCTCGCCTAATGGCAAAAGTGTAAAGGTGCAGGCAAAAGGTGCTGCCGGCCTCGAAGCGATCAGGGTATCTACCAACAAAGATGGACTGGTACAAAAGAAGAAGAAATTCCTGTTCTTCTAAGGGCGACCCTCGTAAACTATACTTATACTATATGAGAGGAGGCCTATGATGAAAATGTTTACGAAAGGGATAGTCGGCTTTATGATGCTGTTATTTCTCGGGGTGGTGCCAGCCATGGCGCAGATAAAGAACCTGAGCGACGATAAGCAGAAAAAGGAACAACGGCGCTTTCTGAAGGAAGCCGAGAAAACAGAATCCACTTACAAAGACAGCCACCTGAACACGGATGCTTATACCTTTAAAAAAGGAGAAGCTGCCCGAAAAAAAGTAAAGAAACGCGATGAGCGCCGCCGGTATAAGTTTGATGAAGCAGGTAAACCGCTGAAAAAGAAAACATTTCTGCGCAGGAAGACAACCAGTAAGCAGGCTGGCGGGTAAAACACTACGTACAAACAAAACCTAATTATGAACTGGCACCCCCTGAATAGCACAGAACAGCTGGACACTATACTGGAAGAGTCGAAACACACCCCTGTTGTGATCTTTAAGCACAGTACTTCCTGTTCGATCAGCTCAACAGCCAAAAGCCGCCTGGAACGCCAATGGGATGGCAAAGGACTTGACCATATTAAACCATATTACCTGGATTTGCTGGCCTATCGCCCGGTATCTAACGAAATAGCAGAAGTATTGCAGGTACGCCACGAGTCGCCGCAGATATTGCTGCTGCAGGATGGAATGTGTACTTATAACGCATCGCATTTAAGCATAAACTTAGATGAGATGAAGAAAAAAGTTGCTGCATCTGGCTAAAGATGCAGCAACTTCTGTTCTAGTTCTGGTAGTTAAAGCTTACCGATTGCTTTATTTCCGGATGAAGGCTCATTGCAACCGGACAGGTGCGGGCCGCGTTCTCCAACAAAGCTTTTTCTTTTGCAGTATAGGCTATAGCCGGCATTTTAAATGTTAGCACAATTTCACCGATACGACGTGGATCGGCAACCATAATTTTAGTGGTTTCTATTTCCATGCCTTCAATGGCGATGCTGTTGCGTTCAGCTACAATGCCCATAATGGTCATCATACAGCTGCCAAGTGCAGCACAAACCAGGTCCGAAGGTGAGAATGCCTCTCCACGGCCGTTATTGTCGAGTGGTGCGTCCGTAATAATGGTGTTGCCTGAAGCCAGATGCTGGGCTTGCGTACGCAAATTGCCCTGGTATTTATTTTGGATAGTTGCCATAACAAGTATTGATTTGAATAAAGCGTGAATTTACTTACTTTTAAATAAACTATAAATTATTCTAAGTGATCCGATACATCGCTTTCGTGCTTACGCTCGCTTTTGCAGGTATTGCTTTGCCGGCGCTCGCCCAGTCTGAAGAAGAAGAGGAGTCTTTTGATAACGAACTGAGCTATGGTTTAAACCTGAACTCTAACGGTGGCCTGATTGGCGGTGTTTTTGTCCGGTCGGCTTACACCATGAACCATAATATGCTGCAGTTTGGAGCCCTGGAGATTGTGGAAGTAAAACACCCTCGGGAGCAGCGCTTTTACAGCGGCGAAACCGGGGATTCCTATATCCGGGGTAAGCAGAATTATTTATTTGTAGTGCGTCCGCAATATGGCCGTGAGCTGGTGCTTTTCCGGAAGGCCGCCGAGTCGGGGGTACAGGTGAATGCCATTGGTGCCATTGGCCCTTCGCTGGGTTTCCTGGTGCCTTATTATGTGCGCTACAACTACGGCCTGCAAGGCACAAGCGAAGGCGTCCGTACCGAGCAATATAATCCGCAAGACCACAAGGACCTGGCCAGGATACAGGGCAGCGGCGGTGTATTTACAGGCTTAGGAGAATCAGCTCTGAACATAGGTGCCCATGTAAAAGCAGGCCTGAGCTTCGAATATGGCCGTTATAACGAAAGTATAGCTGGTGTAGAGGTTGGGGTGATGGTAGAAATGTATACAAAGGAACTGGTCATTATTCCGGAAGCAAGCAATAACAGCCGCTTTACATCTGTGTACCTTAACATCTATTACGGGCGCCGTAAATAATTCCGAACAAATTTTAGTACACTTCTGTTGCAAAGGAAAGAGCCATAAAACTAATGTCTCTTAACACATTACTTCCTATCTTTGCAGCATGGATGAAATCATATCACTTCCGGTAATACAGCCCAATACCACTCCTGCAGAACTGAGTGAAAACGGCAAAATACGTAAACCAAACTGGCTTCGCGTAAAATTGCCTGTAGGGCAGGAATACGCTAAAGTACGCAACATAGTATCTGAATATAAACTGCATACCATCTGCGAAAGCGGCAACTGCCCGAACATGGGCGAATGCTGGGGAGCAGGCACGGCCACCTTCATGATTCTGGGTAACGTTTGCACACGCAGCTGCTCTTTTTGCGCTGTGGCTACCGGCCGCCCGAACGAGTACGACGAGGATGAGCCACGCCGTGTAGCAGAAGCTATTCAGCTGATGGGCGTAAAACATGCCGTTATCACATCTGTTAACCGCGATGAGCTGAAAGACCGTGGCGCCGCTATCTGGCACGAAACGGTGAGGTTAGTAAAAGAGCTGTCGCCGGCCACAACTATAGAAACCCTGATCCCAGATGTAAAAGGAACCTGGGATGCGTTGATAACCATGATCTCAGCTGGCCAGGAAGTGGTGTCGCATAACATGGAAACGGTAAAAGAACTATACCGCCAGGTGCGCCCGCAGGCTAAGTATGAGCGAAGCCTGGAGCAGATAAAGCGTACGAAAGAGTATGGTAAGCGCACAAAAACCGGCATTATGCTTGGGTTAGGCGAAACCCGCGAACAGGTGTATCAGGCAATGGATGATCTTGCTGCCAACGGTTGCGATATCCTGACGCTTGGCCAGTACTTACAGCCAACAAAATTACATATAGAAGTAGCAGAGTTTATACACCCGGACCTGTTTGCGCACTACCGCGAAGAAGGTTTGAACAGAGGTATCAAATATGTGGAGTCAGGTCCGTTGGTTCGTTCGTCGTACCACGCCGAGCGCCACGTGAATGTATAAGTTTGAGTACTATCTTTTCGGAAGCCCTGTTGCCAGCGCAACAGGGCTTTTTTGTTTTCATTCTTTTTCAGTGTAATCTGGGATGCTCTGCTTTTGCTATATAACGTTCTTCTTCTGTTATCCTGAGCGTACTTGAGACGCGAGTTGAAAAGAGCCAGCGTAACCAAGGGACCTTATACGTCTTATAGTTCTTCTTTTGTCATTTCGAGCGCAGTCGAGAAATCTTATGCGTCCTTTACTATTTGTCATTTCGAACGAAGTGAGAAATCTATCTCAACCTATAGTGAGAAATCTGAATGCTATAGTCTGATTCCCTACAACCTTAACCAAGCCTTTTCTTCTATAGTTACTTCTAATCCTGGGAGCTCTACATGCCTATTGTTCTATAGTTAGCTTTGGTGCCCTCACGGCCGGGAGGCCCCGTCTTCGGGCATCGCGCTGCTGCTTTCTTGCTACCCTCGTGCCTCGGGTTGCCTGACGGCACCGCAACAAAGCAAAGGCGCTCAACCCAAAGACTGCGATCTTTCGATAGCTAGCTTTATAGTTATGAGAAGTTATAGTTGCATCGCTTTACCGTGGTTGTATTTCCGTAGGGACAGGTCGCGACCTGTCCGATCTTGGTCTGTAACTATAGAACTACAGAGGAGACTATAGCTAATTCAGATTTCTCCTTACGTCGAAATGACAGTTGGGCAAGCAGTAGCAGAAAAGTCCCCCTTTGAAGGGGGCAAGGGGGATGACAAACGGGAACTATAAAACTATAAAACCAACTATAACAACAACAGAAATTTGCCTCCTGGGAGGGGCAGGTTAAAACAGCAACTATAGAATTATAACTCAAACTATAGCGAAAGCTCGAAAGCTCCTTCCCCTGTTTTGGGGGTAGGGGCCCTCTTTTAAAGGGGAAGGCTGGGAAGGGGTAAAACGGAAACTATAGAACTATATCTCCAACTATAACTACAACAGAAATTCCCCTCTCGGGAGGGGCAGGGGTGGGTTAAAACCTTAACTATGGAACTACAACCTAAACTATAGCTAAAGGTCTTATCTTACTTCTGCCAGGATCCCTTCAGGATGACAGACAGAGAAGTAGCCCCAAAGCTCCCCGCTTTAGACAAGGAATGGATAAAGGGTAACACAGTAACTATAGAACTCCAGCCTCAAACTATAGCAACAACAGAATCTCCCTCCAGGTAAGGATAGGAGAAAGAGGTAATGTCAACTATAAAATTCCAGCTTCACCAAAATATTTAAAAAATTTTATCTCTTCTGTCAAGACACAAATATTCTGATCTGCATTACCTCTCCTGCCCTCTTCACAAATTCAGGACCCTGTAAATTATAGGATTCTGATATTTATTTTAACGCAAGTGCATGGTGTGTTATAAATTTTGAGTTTTGTGTAATTTGTGTAAAAATATAATTTATTTTATATATATGTCTTTCTTTATATATAAGTCTATAATTTTTTGAATTTAGCACAACATATTCGGATAATTTAAGTAAATGAAATTGTTCAATACGTATAGTCAAATCTATATATATCTGATTCCGATAATATTTCATTTCAACATATCCATATGAATAAAATTTTACTGCTGATTTGTGCCATCTTATCTGTCGGCATTACCCTTAGCTATGGACAGACACAAGATGTACTGGGCAATGCAAGTAGTTATGCAGTGCTCGCTTCCTCTCAGATCAACAACACCGGCCAGACAGGCGTTACCGGAAACGTGGGTGTAAGCCCGGGTAGCACCATTAATGGAGAGTCGGGGCTTGTTGTGAAATCCGGCAAAATTGAAAAAAACACACCATCTGCTGTTAATGCGGCTCAGGATGCCCTGGTTGCCTACAACGCTTTGTATGCCCGAACCCCCACTACTAGCATAGCTGGGAACCTGGGCGAAAGTGCTTTGCCTTTAGGGCCTGGTACTTACAAAATTTCAGGGGATGCCAGTTTTAAAGGCGTGCTTGCAGTGGATGGCCACGGAGATGTTAACTCCGTTTTCGTGTTTATAATAGATGGTAACCTGCTTACGGATGCTCCGGCGGCAGGTGTACTGACTATGAACGGCGCGCAGCCAAGCAATATTTACTGGGTCGTAACAGGTGATGTAATCCTGGGAGGTTCTACTGGTTTCCAGGGGACGATACTCGCGCAGGGAGATATAACACTGGATGCCGGCGTGGTAGTCATTGGCAGGATAATGTCTTTAACAGGGCAGATTAACCTGACCTCAAATAACGTATTCCTGCCAAACGTAGTAGTTACCGACCTTGCCGTTACCAAAGAAGCGGCTGAAGGAAATTATACAGTAGGCTCAGAAGTAACTTATACTATAACAACTACTAATAAAGGTCCTGGTACGGCTACCGATGTACAAGTAAAAGAGAACATCCCGGCAGGACTTGAGTTCGTGCGTGTTGAGTCAATCTCAGATGGTACTTATAATGAGACTACCCATATCTGGAATATACCGACCCTTGTAAACACAGGCACGGCCACCCTTAAGCTGGTATTTAAAGTAACCGCATCAGGTGATATCAGAAATGGCGTTACAGTTGTCAGCAGAGACCCGGATCCGAACCCAGGCGATAACACGGAAGAAGAACCAATTGATGTACCGGTGCCGGCTGCAAACCTTAGCATTACAAAGACAGCAAGCGGCGCACCTTATAAAGTAGGCGGATCAGTAACTTATACTATAGTTGCCAGCAACAGCGGGCCTTATGCGGCTGAAAATGTAGTGGTAACAGATGTGCTGCCAGTTGGCCTGCAATACCAGAGCCACACCGTAACAAAAGGTACTTACGATCCGACTACAGGTATTTATGCAGTAGGAACGCTGGGCAAAGATGAAAGTGTAACACTGACTATAGTTGCCAAGATAGTAGCTGCCGGTAAAATTGTGAACGTGGCTACCATTATGAATCCTACGCTACCAGACCCAACGCCAGGCGATAACACCGACGAAGAAACAATAGATGTTACCTGCGATGCTCCGACATTAACTATAACCGGCAACGGTAACCTCTGCGCTGGTGAACAAATAAAATTTGAGATAACAGAAGTATTTGGTGCGACTTACGATTACACCTTACCTACAGGCTTTACAGAAGTATCCAGAACGGCTACAACTATAACTGTAAAAGCCGGCAACACTGGTGGTACACTGAAAGTGAAAGTTAAGGACCTGTGCGGAAATGAGTATACCGTAGTTAAAGACATCGTTGTAACAACAAAACCAGTTGTAACTATAAGCGGTCCGGCGCAGGTTTGTGCTAATTCAAAAGGACTAACCTACACTGTAGTTGGTGCCGGTGCAGGCGTAACCTACGAATGGAGCGTAACCGGCGGTATAACACTTACAAGTGAGCCAGGTGCTGCCACAGCAACTATAGATGCAGGCGCAACAGGTGGAACAATCTCTGTAAAAGTTAAGAACAGCTGCTTTGAGAGCGATCCTGCTACTACAACTATAACTATACTTCCTTTACCTGAAAAACCAACACCACTGGCTGGTACAAGCGAAGTATGTGCTGGTGATATCACGCCGACATATGAAATTTCTCCGGTTGCTGGCGCCACAGGCTATACCTGGACAGTACCAGCAGGCTGGGAAATCACATCAGGTAAGAACACAACCAAGATAACAGTAAAAGCAGGCGCGACTTCAGGTAACGTAACGGTAACTGCCGATAACGAATGCGGAAGCAGCGAAGCAGCAACCTTTACGGTAACAGCCAGCGATGTGCCGGCAGCAGCAACTATAACCGGCAGCGCCGGAGCCTGTATCGGATCTCCGCTAACCTATAGTGTAACTCCTGTTGATGGTGCAACAGACTATAACTGGACAGTACCACAGGGTTGGACGATAGTAAGCGGAAACCACACGCCAACTATAGAAGTAACGGTAGGCGAAGCAACCGGCGATGTAACTGTAACGATAAGCAACAGCTGCGGTGAAGGTGCAACAGCAACGATGGCAGTAGCGCCAGCGGTTAAACCAGCCACACCAACTATAACAGGCCCGGCAGAAACATGCGCAGGCAGCACAGGCAATGTGTATAGTGTAACAGCTGTAGAAGGTGCTACCAACTATGCCTGGACAGTGCCAACCGGCTGGACAATAACAGCAGGCGACAATACAAACACCATTACTGTAACGGCAGGCGATGCAGGCGGCCAGGTAACCGTGATCATAACCAATGCGTGCGGCGACAGCGATGCAGGCGTATTTGCAGCTGGCATAACCACACCGCCAACTTCGGCAGGACCGATAACCGATAACAGCTCGCTTTGCGAAGGCCTTTCTTACAGCATTGCTGCAGTAGAAGGTGCTACAAGCTATACCTGGACGGTGCCTGCAGGCTGCACGATCATCTCTGGCCAGGGTACAACATCTATCAAAGTGAAAGCGGATAACGCAAAGGTTACAGGAGACATAAAGGTGGTAGCTAATACAAACGGCTGCAGCAGCCCTGAATCTGTGATCGCGCTGGATATGTCGCTGGTTACCGGTGACCTGAACTTCCCGAAAGCCTTCAGCCCGAACGGTGACGGCACAAACGATGCCTGGAAGATCACTAACCTGGAGAAATACAACGGCAACGAAGTGATGATCTTTAACCGCTACGGTACGGAAGTTTACAAGCAGAAGAACTACCAGAACGACTGGACCGGAAAAGGACTGGAGCAAGGCACTTACTTCTATAAAGTGATCGTGAAGCAATGCGACGGTAAAGAGCAGGCGTTTACAGGTTATGTAACCATCTTCCGCTAAGCATCAGGCCAACTCAAAAGGACAAAACATTTAAGAAAATGAGAATAGTTTATACCCTGCTGGCCCTGCTTTTAGCCTTCTCGGCAAGCGCCCAGCAAAACCCACAGTACTCACAATACATCTTCAACAGTATGGGCATTAACCCTGCGTATACTGGCAGCAAGAATGTGCTCAACGTAAATGCCTTCCACCGCTCGCAGTGGACAGGCATTGATGGAGCGCCAACCACACAGGCGCTTAGCATAGACGGTATTTCGGCCAGCAACAAACTGGGGCTTGGCCTGGCAATAACCCGCGACCAGATCGGGGCGCAGTCTGCCATATCGGCGTATGCCAACATTGCGGTAAAGTTGCCGGTAAGCGAAACGGGCGTATTTAGCCTGGGCCTGGCGCCGGGCCTGGTACAAACCAAAGTAGATGGTAACGAACTGGGCATTGAAAATGACCCTTCTATCCCTGCTGGCTCAGAAAGCAACATCCGTCCGGATATCAAGATCGGCGCTTACTTTCATACGCAGCGTTTTTATGCGGGCCTTTCGGCATCGGACCTGCTGCAGTACAAGGATATGGACAACATTGAGCCGGAGCGCCATTACTACTTTACAACAGGTTATGTGTTTGATGTAGGTCCTTTTGTAAAGCTGAAGCCAAGCATGCTTGTGAAAGAGGATTTTAACGCCCCGACAGCAGTAGACTTAAATGCCTTCGTATTGTTAGCCGACAGGTTATGGCTAGGCGGATCGTACCGCACCAGCATGCAGCTGTTTAACGAGACTCCGGACAATAATAACATAAAAAACCGCACGGCCATCGCCTTTATCGGGGAACTGCAGATCCATAAGTCGCTACGGTTGGGTTATGCCTACGATAAGATGCTCAACGACCTGGATTCTTTTAACACACATGAAATATCGGTGGGGTATTACTTCTTCAGAAAGACAGATACCAAAATGCTTACACCACAATACTTTTAATCTATAGCCTGAAAGCATATGAACTATAAATCTACATCCTTATATCTAGTTGTAGCAGCCATGCTGAGCTTTGGCTCGGTGGCGCAGGCACAATCAGACCTCCGGAAGGCTAACAAGCATTTTGATAACTATGCCTATGCACTGGCACTGGAGAACTATAAATCAGCTATAGCAAAGCGCGAACCCAATGCCGAAACCACGCAGCGTATTGCAGATGCTTACCGCATGACGCGCCAGACGCACCAGGCCGAGCAATGGTATGCCAAAGCTGTGCAACTGCCGGGCAGCAACCCTATGAACCATTTTTATTATGCAGAAGCCCTTCGGAGCAACGGCAAATATGCCGAAGCCAGGGAAGAGTATATGAAATGGGGCGAAGCGATGCCTGAAAATGCTGAGAATGCACAGAAGCTAATTGCAGCTACTGATCAAACTATAAAGTGGATGCAGCAGGAACCAACTGCCGAATTACAGGCATTGGCCGGCGTAAATGTTGGTGGCTTTTCTGATTTCAGCCCGGCCCCGTTTGGCAAAGGCATCATCTTTACATCGGACAGGGGAATTTCTGCTGATGCAAAAGCAGATGTGTATGGCTGGACCGGTCGCCCTTACCTGCAACTTTTTACTGCTGAGCCCGATGCACAAGGCAACTGGGGAGCTCCCACCGCCCTGCAGGACGTGGTAAACTCACAGTACCATAACGCAACAGCGTCGGCCGCAAAAGATGGCCAGGTACTATATTTTACGAGAACGCATATGGTGCGCCAGCGCAGCAATGTAAACCCTGACCCTACCAGCTGGGTAAAAGAGGCCGAGAAGCCGGAGCACATTAACCGGCTGGAAATATTTTCGGCTGAGAAGGCAGATGGCAACTGGAGCAACATTCAGCCATTTGCTTACAATAATGTTACTGAGTATTCAGTAGGTCATCCGGCGCTGTCGGCTGATGGGCAGATCCTCTACTTTGCCTCTGATATGCCCGGCAGCCTGGGTGACACTGATATTTTTTATACAACCCGCCAGGCCGATGGCACTTGGGGCACGCCTGTAAACGCAGGTGCAACTATAAACACGCCGGGCCGAGAGAGCTTCCCGTATGTAGATGCCGACGGTAAACTATACTTTGCATCCGATGGGCATGCAGGTATGGGTGGCCTGGATATTTTTGCTGCCCTTGGCGAGCACGGCAACTGGGCTGGCGTGCGCAACATGGGTAACCCGATCAACTCACCAAAGAACGACTATGGCATTATGTTTACAGAGCCGGGCGAAAGCGGCATGTTATCATCTAACCGCGACTCCGACAACGGCACCGAAGACATCTATAGTTTTAAAGTGCTGAAGAAGCCGGTTGTGTTAGCCATTACAACCTTAGAGCGCAAGCAGAACGAGAAAAAGAAGAACATAGAAGTGCCACTGCCACAGGTGAAAGTGGTGATTTCGCAGGAGAATAAAACTGACTCTGCTACGGTTATCTCTGATGAAAAAGGGAAATACTTTATGGACGGCTTTAAAGGCGCTAACTACTCGCTGCTAGGCACAAAAGACGGTTACCTTACCCAGCAGGCAGTTACCCAGATACCGGAGACAGCCGGCGATACCATACAAGTGGCGCTGGTGTTCGATAAGAATGAGCTGGACCGCGTGATCGTGCTGGAAAACATTTACTACGACCTGGATAAGTGGGACATCAGACCGGATGCTGCTTTAGAACTTGACAAACTGGTAACAGTGCTTCAGAACAACCCGGAAATTAAAATAGAGATGAGCTCGCACACCGACAGCCGCGAAAGCAAGAACTATAACCAGGTGCTTTCTGAGCGCAGAGCTAAAGCTGCTGTAGATTACCTGGTATCAAAAGGCATAGATCAACGTCGCCTGACAGCGAAAGGCTACGGTAAAACCCGACTTGTAAACGGCTGCGGCGATAATGTGGAGTGTTCGGAAGAGGAGCACCAGCAGAACCGCAGAACCGAGTTCAAGATAAAATAAGAAACATCAATTGAATTGATATAAAAATCTCATTAGCTTTCATAGTTTGGAAAGGCTCCGCAGGTTCTGACGGAGCTTTTTTGTTGCCCATAGTTGGCAAGCTATAGTTTAACTATAAACAATGTGCCCCGTTGCACGTTCTGAAATGAGTTTCTGTACCTACTCCATGAAAATACTTCTGCTTTTAAACTTCATCCTGCTTGTTATCTGTCCGGCGACTATGGCCCAAACTATAGTGAAAGGTGTCGTCCGGAATGCACAAAGCCAGCAAACTATACCAGGCGCTATAGTCAGAGCCAACACCAGCCAGGCTACGCAAACCGCTACAGATGGCAGCTATAGTTTAACAGTTCCGGCGCAGGCCACTAGTATCATCGTTTCGCATGTTGGGTTTTTGCCTGATACCATCACCATACAACATGGGCAAACTATAGTTTACTATACCGAACTACAGCCCCATCAGAATATTTTAAAAGAAGTGCAGGTGCAGGGTTTTGAGACTAACCGACCCTTACTACAAACTGCTGGCGCCATCAGTATAGTTGATAGTGACGTGATACAAAGGTCGGATGAAAGTTCGTTGGTGAGGGCGGTGAACACAGTGCCGGGTGTGCGGATGGATGAACGTGCGCCGGCCAGCTACCGCATTTCGGTTCGGGGTAGTACGCTGCGCTCGCCTTACGGCATCCGGAATGTGAAACTATATTTTAACGGCATCCCGCTAAGCGAAGCAAACGGTACTTCGGCATTGAATGGATTAGACGCAGCAAGTATCGGAACGATAGAAATTCTGAAAGGCCCAACGGCCAGCGTGTATGGCGCGGGAACAGGTGGTGCCGTGCTGCTGGAGCCAAAGCGTGCGCAGCTGGGTACAGCAATTGGAGCAGGCGTAACCATGGGGTCGTATGGGTTCAGGAAGTATGCCGCTACAGCCAGCGCAGGATCAGCTAAAAGCAATGTGCTGGTACAGTACACGCATCAGCAATACGATGGTTACCGCGAACAATCTGCCTTCGATAGAAAAGTACTGCTCATCTCGCCGGAGTTTTATGTGTCTGATAAGCAAACGATAACCTCACATATTATTTACTCTGATCTGTATTACGAACTGCCCGGCGGCATCACAAAAGAACAGTACGACCAGAACCCAAGGCAGGCACGTGGCGGCGAGTTCGGGAGTGTAAAGCAGCAAGCCGCCATGAACCAGGAAAGTATAAACATCGGCCTGAAGCAAAACTATCGTTTCACAGATAACTTCAGTAATTCAACGGCCATCTATAGTTTGCACCGCTTCCGCGACCATCCGTTTAACACCGACTACGAACGCAACGCGAACCAGGAATATGGCGGACGCAGCAGCTTTACCTACAAAACAACTATAGCTACATTACCGGCAACTTATACTTTCGGTGGCGAATTTCAGCGCGGTTTTGAGGCGGCCCGGACCTATGACAACAACGGGGGCGCCGTAGGTGCCCTGCGCACCGACGATGAAGTAACAGCTAAAACCGGTTTCATCTTCAGCCAGACAGAACTGGAGTTGCCATCTGATTTCATCTTTATCGCAGCCCTCAGCCTGAACGATACCCAATACGAGATCATACGACTGGCCCAGACACCAACAATAAACTATACCAAAGATTTTGAGGCCGTGCTTTCGCCAAGAGTTGCGTTGCTTAAGAGATTAACAGACCGGATTTCAGCCCATGCCAGTGTAAGCTCCGGCTTCTCGCCACCTACCGAAGAAGAAATTCTGACTTCGGATGGCACCTTAAACGAAGATCTGGAAGCGGAAAAAGGGACAAACTATGAAGTGGGAGTGCGCGGCTATAGTTTGCAGAACAGGCTGAGCTTTGATGTGGTCGGGTTTTACTTCAGGCTGAAAGAAACTATAGTTAGCCGGCAGGATGTATCGAGCGTGGCTGTTTTCCGGAATGTAGGCTCTACTTCGCAGAAAGGCATAGAAACCGCGCTAAACTATACCATAGTGGATGAACCTGCAAATGCAGTAAGCCTGTTTAAGATCTGGGCAAGCTACACCTACAACCACTTCCGGTTTAAAGAATATCAGCAGGACGAAGATGACTTTAGCGGCAATAAATTGACAGGCGTAGCGCCACACACGGCCACAGCCGGTTTAGATCTCACAACAAAGCCAGGGTTATATTTTAACGCAACAGCGAACTATACAGATGAGCTTCCGCTGAATGATGAGAATACAGTTTATGCCGACAGGTTTATAGTGGTGGGCGCAAAAGCCGGTTACCGAACAACTATAGCCGGACAGCTGCAGCTGGATATTTTTGCCGGAGCTGATAACCTGACAGACGAAAAGTATAGCTTAGGAAATGACCTGAATGCCTTTGGCGGCCGCTTCTACCAGCCCGCCCCGGACCGTAACTATTTTGGCGGAATCAGGCTGAACTATAGTTTTAAATAAGGCTACTGCGTGCTTTCCGGTACAGGTGGGTACCGCGACATAATATTAGCAACTGCTTTGTTCAGGTCGTAGCCGCCCAGGGCAGTTGGGTCTATTCCTGCTTCGTACCAGCCGCGCCATACCAGCTTATTCGTGCTGGCTTCAACCAGGTCTATTAGTAAGGTGCCAGGTGGCAGGTCACGTACGCTTCTGTAAGCCGGCAGCCCCGATACACTATACCGGAACCTGTAGCCATACCAGTAACTATAGCCGTAACCAAAGCCGGGTGCAAAAGCCATGTCCGCTTCCAGTTTCTGAGTAGCGGGCAACGCAATATCATAGGCAATGAGCAGGTCCGGAGATTCCTCTGCAGGCCGCATCCCTACTTTTACTAATTCACTTTCAATAGCTTGTTTTATCTGCTGATCCAGCAGTGGGTTGTAGGCGGGGCCGCTTCCTATAGTTGGGGTAGGGAGCTCTGCACTGTGCCAGGCGAAGGTCTGGTAAACTCTGAAGTTTGATGCGCTGTTGTAGCTGCTGTTTATGTCCGGCCCAACTGTGCAACTGGTGAGCAGCAGTAAGAATAAGGCCGGTATCAGCCGCAGCTTAAAGTAGCATACTTTTGGTGCGTGGTACATTGCTGTGAGGGTTGGTGGCGAATAATGTTACTATACGCACTACCCGGAGCAATGGCTGACAAAGGCCTGCAGCTTAAGGCGTTAATTACTTTTTCTTGCGAAACCAGCTGCGCTGCTTAAGGGCACGCTCCTGTGCAATAAAAGTATTCAGCTCTTCAGCCATCGTAGTTTCGTTGGCTACCGTTGCTTCTACCGAGAACGGAGCAGCAACCGGAGTCGCAACGCTTTCAGTTGGTAAAGCAAAAGCAGGAATAACTGAAACGTGAACTTTAGCGGCAGCTGTAGCAACTATACCACCGGAAGTTAACATGGCTGCACCAGATGGAGTGTTAACTCCTTGTGCTAACCGTAGGGCTAAGCTGCTACCTGTTGTAGCTACTTGTGCCGTTGCAGAAGTATAACTAATTACCAAAATCGTAACAAAAGCAACTAGTAATACTGATTTTTTCATATTGTTTATAGTTTTTTGACTACTCTAACGATTTAACGGTTGCAAAGTTATGGATTTTATATATACAAAAAGCAGAATATGTAAAAAATAATCATATAGTTTTATTGGGATAATGCCAAAAGTGCGTTCAAGGCAATTAAATGCCTTTTTCAGGAATGAATTTTTTTGAAATTTTTTTTAAAAAAACTTAATATTCGGATTATGGATTTAGATTTTTGTTGGAAAAGTACAGTTTATTAACAAAAGTGGTGGTTTGTCGATGAAATTCAGGAGTTTATCATGACTTTTAGAGGGAACGGTAAAAGAAAAAGCCTGGCCATATTGGCCAGGCTTTTTCAAACTATAGGATAATTCGGTTAGCCGATAGCTACCATCTCATTTCCGTCTTCATTATAAGCTTCGATCGGAGCGCAGGAGCAAACCAAATTACGGTCGCCATACGCGCTATCAATACGGCTTACAGTTGGCCATACTTTGTTGTCGCGCAAGTAAGCCATCGGGAATACTGCTTTTTCGCGAGCGTAAGGTCTTTCCCAGTTCTCAACCATCACAACTTTTAGGGTGTGTGGCGCATTCTTCAGCACGTTGTTCTTCTGGTCCGCTTTGCCGGCTTCAATCTCACGAATTTCTTCACGGATCGAGATCATCACGTCGCAGAATCTGTCCAGTTCTTCCTGTGCTTCAGACTCCGTTGGTTCTACCATCAGCGTACCCGCTACCGGGAACGAAACGGTCGGCGCATGGAAACCATAGTCCATCAAACGCTTCGCAATGTCTTCTACCTCCACACCGAACTTCTTGAACTCACGGCAATCCAGGATCATCTCGTGTGCGCAACGGCCTTTAGAGCCTACATAAAGTACCGGGTAGTGCTTCTCTAAACGCGCTTTCATATAGTTGGCATTCAGAATAGCAAACTTCGTAGCTTCTGTCAGGCCATCAGGGCCCATCATGGCAATGTAGGCGTAAGAAATAGGCAGGATAGAAGCAGAACCCCAAGGCGCAGCAGAAACCGCATGAATCGCATCTTTACGGCCAAGGTCAACTACAGCGTGGCCAGGCAGGAACGGAGCCAGGTCTTTTACCACACCAATCGGGCCCATGCCAGGACCACCACCACCGTGAGGGATACAGAAGGTCTTGTGCAGGTTCAGGTGGCAAACGTCAGCACCAATATGCGCCGGAGACGTTAACCCTACCTGGGCGTTCATGTTGGCGCCGTCCATGTACACACGGCCACCATTATCATGTATGATCTGGCATATCTCAACGATTGACTCCTCATATACACCGTGTGTAGACGGGTACGTCACCATTAAGCAAGACAGTTCATTCTTATATTGTTCAGCCTTCGCCCGCAGGTCAGCTACATCAATGTTACCTTTCTCGTCGCACTTAACTATAACTACCTTCATGCCGGCCATTACCGCAGATGCCGGGTTAGTGCCGTGTGCAGAAGATGGGATAAGCGCAACGGTACGGTGATGATCGCCACGTGACTCGTGGTAAGCACGGATAACCATCAGGCCAGCGTACTCGCCCTGTGCACCTGAGTTTGGCTGCAATGATACCGCATCAAAACGGGTGATCTCGCAAAGCCATGCTTCCAGGTCTTTAAAGATCTGTGCATAACCTTTTGTCTGGTCAGCAGGAGCAAACGGGTGCAGCTGCCCGATCTCCGGCCATGTAACCGGGATCATCTCGGCCGTAGCGTTCAGCTTCATGGTACACGAACCCAGGGAGATCATCGAGTGAACCAAAGAAATATCCTTGTTCTCCAGGTACTTCATGTAACGCAGGATCTCGTGCTCAGAGTGGTGCTTGTTAAATACTTCGTGCGTCAGGTACTCACTCTTACGGATCAGGTTATCAGCCCATGTTACATCGGTTTCTTCCGGCAACGCATCTATAGTTAACACATCCGCAGACTTGCCGGCTACTTTTGCAAACACGGCAACTATAGCTTTTACATCTGCCAGGTTTGTATTCTGATGAAGTGAAATACCGATGTTGTTCTCACCGAAGTAACGGAAGTTGATACCAGCTGCCTCAGCCTCCGTACGGATAGCGTCTCTCAGTTCAGCGCTCTCAACAGCGATTCTCAGCGTATCGAAATACTGCTCGTTCTGCTGCTCAAAACCCAGTGCTTTCAGGCCTTTCTCCAGTTGCTGAGCCAGTGAGTGGGTATTTAAACCGATATACTTCAGGCGGCGCGGGCCGTGGTAAACGGCATACATGCCAGCGATAACCGCTAATAATACCTGTGCCGTACAGATGTTGGAAGTAGCTTTTTCGCGGCGGATGTGCTGCTCACGTGTCTGCAGGGCCATGCGGTACGCTCTGTTGCCTTCCGCATCTACCGAAATACCAATGATACGGCCCGGGATAACGCGCTTAAAGGCATCTTTTGTAGCAAAGTAACCAGCGTGCGGACCACCAAAGCCCATCGGTACGCCAAAACGCTGGGTAGTACCAACTACAGCATCAGCACCCATCTCGCCCGGAGATGTTAATAAGGTAAGCGAAAGGATATCGGCAGCAACAGCTACAAATGCTTCGTTCTCATGTGCTTTCGCGATAAAGTCTGTATAGTCGAAGATGGCACCGTCGGCAGCAGGGTACTGTACCAGGGCGCCAAATAAAGTTTCGTCAGAGAAGTCAACCTCACGGTGATCGCCAATAACCAGCTCAATGCCGATTGGTATAGCGCGCGAAGTAAGTACATCTATAGTTTGTGGCAATACCTGCTCTGATACAAAGAAGCGGTTGGCATTTTTACGGGCGCCTTTGCGGTTTGCAAAGAACATTCCCATCGCCTCAGCGGCAGCAGTACCTTCATCCAGCAACGATGCGTTGGCGATCTCCATACCTGTCAGGTCCATGACCATGGTCTGGTAATTGATCAGTGCCTCTAAGCGGCCCTGTGCGATCTCGGCCTGGTAAGGGGTGTAGGCTGTATACCAACCCGGGTTCTCCATAATATTACGGAGTATTACCGGAGGCATAATCGTATCATTATAGCCTAAGCCAATGTACGACTTGTATATTTTGTTCTGCTTCGCGATCTGCGAGAACTGGTTCAGGAACTCTGTCTCCGTCAGGGCTGCTGGCAGATTTAAAGGTCTTTTTAAACGGATGGCGGCCGGTACGGTCTCCTCAATCAGCTGGTCCAGCGAGTCTACCCCGATGGTTTGCAGCATGTCCTGCATCTGCTCTTTGTCAGGGCCGTTGTGGCGCTCCTTAAACACGTCTGCAGGTTTGGTTTTAAATATCATAACGATGAAATATTGATTGGGAAATTGGGTTAATTAATTTCTTAGAAAGTTAAGGATTTCAGGCCTTCTTTGATTTTCTACAAAAGTAACAGTATTTGTTTTTATATTGAACCATGAAAGGCAAATACTTAATGCCTTTGCCGGGTGCTACTTATATATATAATTATAGTGTAGGTATAACTGTTAAACACAATATCCGGCGTCTTGTTTAGCGCTAGCCTTACAGAGGGCTTGGCTATAGTTTCAAACATCAGAAATCTAAGAACAATTCAGGAATCTGCACATGACCAAGGTTAAAGTAGGTATTATTAAAGAAGGAAAGGTGCCTGTAGATAAGCGGGTGCCGCTAACACCAAAAAAGTGCGAGGAAGCTACACAGGAATTTCCTGGCCTTGAAGTGTTGGTGCAGCCAAGCGAAGTAAGATGTTTTTCGGATGAAGAATACGCAGAGCTGGGGATACCGCTGCAGCAGGACCTGAGTAATTGTGATGTGCTGATGGGCGTGAAAGAAGTGCCTGTAGACCAACTGATCCCGAACAAGACTTATTTCTTCTTTTCGCATACGATAAAGAAGCAGCCGCACAATGCCAAACTGCTGCGTGCTATACTCGATAAAAAGATCACATTAATAGACTATGAACTGCTGACAGATAAGGATGGCCACCGTGTAGTTGCCTTTGGCCGGTACGCCGGCATCGTTGGGGCTTATAACGGCATTCTCACTTACGGGAAAAAACATAAGCTCTTTGATCTGAAACCTGCCTACCTCTGCCACGACATGGACGACATGCAGGAAGAGTTCTTTAAAGTGAAGTTGCCACCTATTAAAATAGCAGTAACCGGTGGCGGGCGTGTGGCTGGCGGTGCTATGGAAGTGTTGGATATGATGCAGATCCGGAAGGTGAGCGTGTTCGACTATTTATATAAGCAGTTCACAGAGCCGGTGTATGCCCAGCTGCATTCCGGCGACTATAACAGAAGGCCTGATGTGGAAGTGTGGGACTCTCCTGATTTTTATACCCACCCGGAGCTGTACGAGAGCACCTTCCGCAAATTTACCCGCGTAACCGATCTGCTCCTGGCCTGTGCCTACTGGAATCCGCAAGCTCCTAAGCTGTTTTCTGAAGAAGACACCCGCCAACCCGACTTCAAAATAGATACTATAGCCGATATTACCTGTGATGTGGATGGGTCTATCCCGACCACCAGGCGCGCCACCACTATACCAGACCCGGTTTACGACTATAACCCGGCAACAGGAGAGTTAGAGGCACCCTATAGTTCGGAAAGCAATATAACCGTAATGGCCGTTGATAACCTGCCCTGCGAGCTGCCCCGCAACGCCTCCCGCGATTTTGGCCGTAATATTATAGACTATGTGTTTCCGCAGTTCTTTAACAACGATGAAGGAGGTATGCTGGCAAGAGCAACTATAGCTAAGGATGGAAAGCTTACTGAAAAGTATAGTTACCTGCAGGAGTATGCGGATAGCGCAGTAAGCGCAATAAACTAACTATAGTTTTGAGATTTTTTGAGAAGGTAGCTCTTTTACTTGTCGCGACTCTAATTGCGCTAATAGTGCTGGCTGATATAGGCGGGTTCTTGCTTACAAGTAAACTATGGCTGCTTGCACTAACCTATATAGTTGGTAGTTACTGGTTACTACGTGCTGAACATGAACCTGTACCCTTGGCTATACTGGCTGGTTTTGCTTTCGGACTTGTTTTGATCATCTTGCCGGTTGCTATAAAAGTAAATCAGGACTGGCGCTATACCCTGGCTTTTTGTACACCCAACGCAGTCCTATTTCTGTATCTCCTTTTCTATAGTTACCGTCGTAAATTGGAGGGTCAGGAGCAGACAATTACAAAACTGTTACTTTATCGCTCAGGAATTCTCCTTATAGTTTCCGGGTTCTTTATATCAGTACCACTCTATACAAAAGCTCACCGCCTGGTAATTAAGGAGCTTAACCCTCACAATAAATTTCTGCTTCATAATATCCGGATGTATGATGTAGGTGATGTAGCAGTAGAACATTTAGAAAATGGGAATTGCGATGATGCGATTGAGGCTGCAAGCATTGCCCGGCGAGAGGGAGAACTTTGGTTAGAGTGGCAACAAGGCGATTCGTTAAATTTACTTAGAGATATAAGCGGAACTATAGAAAGACAATACAAGGCTTACGCCTGCAAAGCTGTAGCTGATTATGATGTCAAAAACTATGAGGCATCACTAAAAGCAAATATTCAAGCAGATAGTATTCTGGATCAATGGATAGTTGCTGACACTTCTTTATATACAGAGAAAGTATGGTCGTGGAAGCGGATGGCCGAATGTTATACCTATTTGTATGATTATGCTAAATCTGATTCACTCTACACCTTAGCTATTAAGCAGTATAGTCAGGAGAAAAAGGTGCTGGATGCGGATCTTGCTAACTTGTATATCGGGCTATGTGATAATATGGTAGCACAAGGCTACGGGCAGGAAGCTGTAGAGGTCTTGGAAACTATAATTAAAGGAGTAAAACAGAACACTTTGCCTGAAAAGCATAAGGAGGGTTTGCTTGTGCTATTCAAAAATCTGATCGTAAATACACTTCGCATAGCGGATCTGGTCAAATCTGAAATATACTTAAAAGAAGGGTTTACGATGACTGAGCAAGGCAGCAAAGACTATTACTTATTTCAGCATTACAAAGGGCACCAGCAATTGCTCTTTAATAACTATAAAGCAGCAACCTCCCTTTTTACAAGTTCAAGGCAAGGTTTCAGGAAGCTGGATCGTGCTTCTTACCACGAGCAGGCCATGACCGAAAAAGGCTTATTTAGAGCTTCTCTGCTATCAGGAAAATTTGATCTGGCAGAGCAACACATAAAAGAGGCACTTGCTCTGACCGTGAAAGAAAATGGTATAGCATCTGTAGAATATCACGAAACGTTGAAAGATGCAGCTTTACTGGATGAAATGTTAGGTAACTACCAGAATGCTGTAGAGAAACTGCTGGCAGTAGAGCATAGTTACAAAGCGGCATGGGGTGAAAGTAATAAAGTAATGGAAGTGTGGGTACAGCTCGCAAGTGTATATGCAGAGCTCGACGACGAGGCTGCTGTAAGGACAACTATAGACAAAGCTCTAAAGGCTGCCTCAGAATTTGAAAACCCTACTCTCGCCTTATCCGATGCATACTGGTTAATAGTAGCCAATACCAAAATTTATCAGGAAGACTATATCACTGCTGACCTAATATATAATAAGGTGCTGGAGCGACAGAGGGGTGCACAAAATAAAGTGCTACACGCTAAAGCTATAGTTGGTAAAGGTGTTGTAAGTATGGCTAAAGGTGATTTAGCAAATGCTAACCAGAATCTAAACAAAGCTGAAACTA